>NZ_JAYRQR010000034.1:0-166998 GCF_041910485.1 Dongia sp. | reverse complement strand
GGCCACCAGATTGGGGACAAGCTCGGCGCGGCGCTGATATTGATTGAGCACCTCTGCCCAGGCCGCGTGCGCGCTCTCTTCCTTCGTCGGAATGGCGTTGATGCTGGAAAATCCCCAGACAAGAAGAGCTGCTACCAAGCCCAGAAGTACAAGTCCGACTGCCCTCATATCACTCTTCCTCTCGCTTACGCTTTCCAATGCGGCGGAATGGTACGCGTATAATATGGCAGGGCCTCGATGCGGTTGAGCCAAGCCTGGATCTGGGCTGGCATCGCATTCCGCGCCACGCCGAAGCCGGGGGCGCGCTCGTCGGCGCGTTGCGCCATGCGGACATAGGGATATGCGGCATAATCGGCCAAGCCGAGTTCGCCGGCGAGGAAATCACCCGTCAGGCACTTGGCCAATCTGTCGAGCTCCTCGGCCATCAGCTTCTTGCTTGCGGCCGACTTGTCCCGGTCACGCTCGGCAGGCGTCAGGTAGACGGCCTGTTCCACCAGTTCATTGCTGGCGGTAGCCAGGTAATTGTCAGCCTCGTTCACCATGCGTCGAACGACAGCGCGTGCCTTGATGTCCTTGGGCAGCAGGGGCCGCTCTGGATAGCGTTCTTCAAGATATTCAATGATGGCCGATGATTCCCACAGGGCAAAGCCATCGTCGAGGATGGCGGGCACACGGCCGCGCGGGTTGATGGCCAGGAATTCCGGTGTCTTGGTGTCGTTGTTGTCGAAGCTGAGACGTCGGGCTTCAAACGGCACCCCTTTGTGTTCCAAGGCCAGCCAGACCTTCCATGCATAGGGTGAACCGGATCCGTAATAGAAGACGATCGACATGCAAACTCCTGAGCATCAGCACGCAACGCAGATCCCGCCAGCTGCGGCGGTTATTTCCCGGTGGGGAGGATAGTCGGCGGCCTCTCGGACAGCCATAGCAATTTCTTGCTGCAACGAAATGTCCCTTTCAAATGAGGATCTTGCTCTTCTCCCCTGGGAGATGACCGGGAATCACGGCGACCATCAGTCGCGTCACCTTACCCTTTGTCCCCAGCGGCAAAATGATCGTTTCCTCGGAAAACGAGGCCTTGTCGAAGGCCCCACGCTTTCGATAGGCGTAGGGTGCGGCCGACCCCACCACCCGGTCGTAGCTGGCCGCAACAAAAGCGCAATATTCCGGCATGCCGAGCTGATCAAGATACTTGCCTGTGTAGTCCATGCCTGAAAGCGAGGCGAGGACTGATCCGTCCAGGCGGAAATAGTACCGCCGAGGTGTCAGTTCCACATCGACGAGCGACAGGTAGCCAAGAACGAACTTGAATTCGCTTGGGTCGATGGTTGCCGGATCTGGCATAGCGTCGGCTCCCCGCTTCTCCCGCCAATATTCAAGCAAGCGGAAAAGGCGCTGATCCCGCAAGGTATCAATGCAGCTTTCCGGGATTTCGGTCATTTGATGTTACTGGCCCAGAAAGGTGCATCCGGTGCCGGTACGCCGCTCAAGGGCTGCATCGGCAACTGCATCAGATAGAAGACCGAAACCGGAGACATATCGCTGATGATGAAGCTGAACTCGGCCTGCTGACCCGGCGCGATCTCTCCACCGCTGAAGCCAAGCGTATCCTCGGGTTCATCGAACCGCTGGATGTTGGAAAAGTTGCTGCGCGTATAGTTCGTGCCGATATACGAGTTCTGACCGAAGCTCAGCCCATCTCCATAGGGCGAGTGACGTGTTGTTACCTCGCGCAGTTCCATCTGGTAGTTGCGCCAGACGCGGTCGCTTTTGTTGATGACGATCTTCTTCACCGCGAAGGCGGAGACGTGCTGCGAGCCGATCCGGTTGCCGAAGTCCCGGCTGAAGTTTCGAATGGTCAGGGCAATGGCGCGATCGCCGCTCACCTCCTCCACCACGACGAACGGGTCGTCCAGAGATCCGCTTCCGGCAACGGAGACGAGGTTGAAGCCCCCTAGTTCGTCAGAAAAGACCAACCCGGCATGGGTGATGGGGGCGGCAAACGGCGCCGCTGGATTGGCAAGGAGAAATACCGCCAGGGCCGTGAAGCCCGCTATCAGGCTGGAGCGCCACATGATCCCCATTATGGCGGCCCCACCGGGTACGGCAAGGGCCTGCCAAAATGGTGTGGCTTTACGCTAGATCGACGCCAATCGGTCCAGCGCTTGCGCCAGCTTCCCCTTGGCCAATTCATACTCGGCCAGGCGTTGGCGCTGCTCTTCCACGACTTCCGGATCGGCCTTGGCGACGAACTGCGCGTTGCCCAGCTTCCGGGTGATCTTTTCCGCCTCACCGGCAGCCTTATCCAGTTCCTTCTTCAGGCGCGCCTGTTCCTTGGCAACATCGATGATGCCGGCAAGCGGCAACAGGATGGTCGCCTCGTCGAGGACGATCTGGGCGGCGCCTTTCGGTGCCTCGCCAGTCAGAAAATCGATCCGGTCGGCCCGGGCAAGGCGGCGGATGAGGTCGCCATAGGCCCGGATGCGCCCCTCTGTGTGCGACGCAGCATCGCGCAGGATGATCTGCACCTGCGTTGCCGGCGGAACATTCATTTCGGCCCGCAGGGTGCGGACTTCGGAAACAAGGCGGATGACCCAGTCGAGATCGCCGCCGGCCTCGGCATCGATCGGCAGCTTAGAGAAATCCGGCCAGGGCTCCGAGATCAGCAGCGAGGTGTTGCCACTGCCGAGCTGCGGCCACAGCTCTTCGGTGATGAACGGCATGAAGGGGTGCAGCAGATGGAGCAGCTGCCCCAGCACCCACGCGGTGCAGGCGCGGGTTTCAGCCTTCAGAGCTGCATCTTCACCTTGAATGATCGGCTTGGTGAATTCGACGTACCAATCGCAGAACTCGTTCCAGATGCAGCGATAGAGGGCGGCCGCCGCGTCATTGTAGCGGTACTGCGCCATGGCCTGGTCAATGGCCTGGGTGCAGGCAGCCAAGCGCCCGATCATCCAGCGGTTGACTGCTGCCTGTACCTTGGCGGGATCGAAGGCGGGATCCGCCTGGCATTCGTTCATCAGGCAGAAGCGCGTCGCGTTCCAAAGCTTGGTCGCGAAGTTGCGATAACCCTCGACGCGCTGCTCCGACATCTTGATGTCGCGCCCCTGCGCCGCCAGGGCCGTCAACGTGAAGCGCAGCGCGTCGCAGCCATATTTGTCGATGAGGTCGAGCGGGTCGATGACATTGCCCTTCGACTTCGACATCTTCTGGCCATGCTCGTCTCGGACCAGCGCATGGATGTAGATGGTGCGGAACGGCACATCGCCCATGAAGTGGATGCCCATCATCATCATGCGGGCGACCCAGAAGAAGATGATGTCGAACCCGGTGACCAGGACATCGCCCGGATAGTAACGGGCGAGTTCCGGCGTCTTTTCGGGCCAGCCCAGGGTCGAAAAGGGCCACAGCGCCGACGAGAACCAGGTGTCGAGCACGTCGGGGTCGCGCGTCAGCTCGACCACCTTGCCGTAATGCGCCGTCGCCGCGGCCTGCGCTTCTGTTTCGTCGAGGGCCACGAAGACTTCGCCGTCCGGCCCGAACCAGGCAGGAATCTGATGGCCCCACCAAAGCTGGCGCGAGATGCACCAGGGCTGGATGTTGCGCATCCAGTCGTAATAGGTGTTCTCCCACTGCTTGGGCACGAAGACGGTCCTGCCCTCCTCCACCGCCTTGATCGCCGGTTGCGCCAGCGTGTGCGCGTCGCAATACCATTGGTCGGTGAGCCAGGGTTCGATGACGACGCCGGAGCGATCGCCAAAGGGCAGCATCAAGGTGTGATCGTCGATCTTCTCGATGAGATCGAGCGCGCCGAGATCCTCGAGCACCTGATCGCGCGCCTTGAAGCGGTCGAGCCCGCGATACTTCTCCGGCACGTTCTCATTGAGCTTCGCATCGCGGTCGAAGATGTTGATCATCGGCAGATTGTGGCGCCGACCGACCTCGAAATCGTTGAAATCGTGCGCGGGCGTAATCTTCACGGCCCCGGAGCCGGTCTCCGGATCGGCATGCTCGTCGGCGACGACCGGGATGAGCCGATCGCACAGCGGCAGGCGCAGGTTCTTGCCGATGAGATCCTTGTAACGATCATCCTCGGCATTCACGGCCACCGCCGTGTCACCCAGCATCGTCTCGGGTCGCGTCGTCGCCACGACCAGGAAGCGGCCGGGCTGGCCCTCGACCGGATAGCGCAGGTGCCAGAGCTTGCCCTTGGTTTCCTTCTGCACGACCTCGAGGTCGGAGATGGCCGTGTGCAGCTTCGGGTCCCAATTGACCAGGCGCTTGTCGCGATAGATGAGGCCCTGGCGATAGAGGTCGACGAACACCTTGCGGACGGCGTTGTTGAGCCCTTCGTCCATCGTGAAGCGTTCACGCGGCCAATCGGGCGACGCGCCGAGGCGGCGCAGCTGACGCGTGATCGTCCCGCCGGATTCAGCCTTCCACTCCCAGACCTTCTCCAGGAACTTTTCCCGGCCGAGATCCGTGCGCTTGACGCCCTTTTCGCCGAGCTGCCGCTCGACCACCATCTGCGTGGCGATGCCGGCATGGTCGGTGCCGGGCTGCCACAGCGCGTCGCGGCCCTTCATGCGCTCGTATCGGATCAGGATGTCCTGCAGCGTGAAGGTCAGTGCATGGCCCATATGCAGGCTGCCCGTCACGTTGGGCGGCGGCATCATGATGGTGAACGGCGCCTTGTTGGCATTCGGCTGGGCGGCAAAGGCCCCCGACTGCTCCCAAGCGGCATAGTGCTTCTTCTCAACCTCGGCAGGTTGGAACGTCTTTTCCAGCATTGCTGGGCAACCTCTGATTTCGGATTTCAATAGTCGCGGGCAGTTATAGCGATCCGGTGACGGCAGTCAAACCTGACCGCCGGCCCTGGCGACAACCGGAAAAAATCCCACGAAAGAAGCGCTTAGGTGGCGTCCTAGCTGAGCTCGGCCTTGCGCGACAGCCGCTCCACCTCGCGGCGGACGAGCCGCTCGACGATTTCTTGGAGGTGTTCGTCGAGCCAATCCTTGAGCATCGGTTCGATCGCCTGGCGCACCAGGGTCTCAACCAGCAGCCCATCAATCGCCGAAGCGCGCTGGCTGGTGCTGACAGCCTTGCGGGCAACCAGCTGCGCCATGGTGGCGGCGCTGGCGGCCGCGACGCCCGGAGAAACGAGATCGCCTTCTTCCTCCGACCCCATTGATGGAGCAGCGGCAGCCTGCGGCGCCATCGGCTCTTCGACGTCGAGTTCGATGTCCTCGATCGGGGCTGGGGCCACCGGTTCCGGCTCAGGCAGAGAGGCCAAAGCGACGGGCTCCGGCTCCAACTGAATTTCGGGCTCGGGTTCCGGCTCCGGCATCGGTTCTGCTTCCGGCTCCGGCTCGGGTTCCGGCATGGGTGGCGGCGCTGGCTCGGCGGCCTTTGCAGGCGGCGGTGCGGGTGGCGCGGCAGGTTCTTCCTTCAACTCGACGACATTGCTGTCGCCGACGACCATATCCGTCAGGACGAGCGCATCGTCATCATCCGCTTCGGCTTCGGCCTCGGCCGGTTCCTCGGGGGCATGACCATTGACAGCCGGTGCCGGCTGCTCCTTCGGCTCACCGTCTTCAGAAATGATACGCCGAATGGAGGCAAGGATTTCCTCCATAGACGGTTCTTGATTGCCCTTGGCGTCCGACATTCACCAATCCCTGACCGGGTTTTGCTCGTCCGGCCTCGAAGCCCGGAATCACCGACACGCAATCCCCATGCCGACCGAGTCGCCCCCAGCTATGACGGCTATCGTAACGTCTTTATTGGCATTTCTCAAGAAATGGGAATTCCAGGCCTGGGTTCCACTAGATGTGGCCAGCAGAAGGGGCCGGTCGGTTGACGTCCGACCGGCCTGCACATCTCACTCGACCGAGGCGCCCGTCCCGAAGAACTTGTTGCGCACGTCGTCATAATGCTTGGTCGGGTCATAGACACCCACATTGAGCGCGAGGTTCGTCGCCGTCAGACGGCCGACCGCCGCCAGCACCTGGTAACGGGCAACGACCAGGTTGGTCTGGGCCTGAACCAAACTGACCTTCGCGTTCAGCGCCTCGAGCTCGGCGTCCAACACGTCGAGCACGGTACGCGCGCCCACCTGCTGCTCCTGCTTGACGCCATCGAGCGCCACTTCCGTGGCTCTCACCTGTTCCTTGAATGATTCAATCTGCGCCAACGCGGTTTCATAGGTCTGCCATGCGTCGACCGCGGTTTGCTCACCGGCACGCATCGCCTCATCGATCTGGCGGCGCGTCTGCTGGTAGGTCTGCTTCGACTGACGAACCCGCGCATCCGGCCCACCGGCCTGATAGAGCGGTACACGCAGCACACCCATCACCTGACCGACATCTTGCGATTGATCCGGCGAGCTTTGCTCTTCGCTACGGGTCCAAGACCCCTCCACCGACAAAGTCGGCAGCAGTTCCGAGAAGGCGACGTCGATGTCGTCCTTGGCCGCTTCCGACGAATATTTGGCGGCAACCACGGCCGGCGTATTCACCGACTGGGCAACGGCTTCTTCCTTGGTGGCAGGAAGGTCTATTTGAACTTCCGGCATCTTCAGATCCGTCGGCTCTTCACCGACAACCTGCCGGTAGACCGCGATCGAGGCCGTCAAATTCCCTTCGGCTGCAATACGGTCGGCAATAGCGCCCTGCAAGCGCGATTCGGCCTGGGCGACGTCGGTACGCGTCACCTCGCCGGCATCGAAGCGATCACGCGTCGCCTGCAATTGCTGGCCGATGACATTTTCGTTGTTGCGGTTGAGTTCGAGCACGGCCTTGTCGCGCACGACCTGCATATAGGCCTGAACCGCCTGCAGCAGAACGCGCTGCTCCGTGTCGGCCAGATTGGCCCGTCCGGACAGCACGCGGTTCTCGGCGGCCGAGGTCGATGAAACGGTTTCGAAGCCGCTGAACACCGGTTGCGAAACGGTCACGCTGAACTGGCGCGAATTCAGGTTCTGATCAAGCAGCATCGGCGTGTTCTGTTCGATCCACGTCTTGCCGCCCTGGGCTTCGCCGACGACCGTCGGGCGCCAGCCGGAGAGTGCTTCGGGTACGCGCTCGTCAACGGCACGCAACTGAGCGCGCGCTGCTTCCAGGGTCGGATTGCCGGCATAAGCTTGAGCCAGCGCTTCATTGAGATCGACGGCGCTGGCGGGCGCGGCGATGATACCGGTCAACATCAGCGCAAGCATTGCTGTTGCCGAATTTGCAAAAAGTCGCCGCTGCATGGTCTTCACTCCGTCCCTTCTTATCGAGGTATTTCCGAATGGCCAGGCGCCTTAGTACCTGGCCATGTTGCTGTCTATTTCACGGGCCCAAGCATCAATCCCTCCACCGAGATTGATCGCATTCTCGAACCCGTTCTGACGCAGCCACATCGTAACATGCAGGCTGCGGGCGCCATGATGACAAATCACCACCAACGGCACCTCGGTTGATAGCGCGCCGACTTGGCCTGGCAGATCGGCCATCGGGATGGGCTGGCTGCGTTCAATCTGGCACAGCTCAACTTCCCAAGGCTCGCGTACGTCGATCATTTGAAGCGTCGAGCCTTGCGCCAAAAGATCGTGCAGCTCTTTGACGCTTAATTGCAGCTTGTCGGGCGCCGACACGATATTAAAACGCGAATCTCGGCGTCGGCTCGAAACCAGCCAGCAATGGGGTGTTGGCATCAAACAAGATACGTGTACCGACCGTTCCGCCATCCCCGCGCGTCATCAGGACGGCGCGACCGGCTGTAATGTTGTCTTCACGCAGAACTGTCGCCAGGCGGCCGCCAATCTTCAACTGATCCAACAGAGACCCCGGCACCTCGCCAACCGACCCTTCAACCAATATGGCGGCATAGGGGCCGGCCTGGGCGTGACCATTTGCGAGCGCGCCGGACACAAGTGTGACATGGAGGCCGGCAAGACCGTTCCGCGCGGTTTCGGCAAGCCCTTGAGCGTCTTCCAACGCAACGACACTGGCACCGAGCCGCGCCAGCAATGCCGCGCTATAGCCCCCGGCGGCACCGACTATCAGCACCTTCTCGCCGGGCTGAACATTGAGCGCCTGGATCAGGCGCGCGAGCACCATGGGTTCCACCAAATAGCGGCCGTTGCCGACCGGCAGATCGTCATCGATATAGGCACGGGCGCGTATATCGGCAGGAACGAAATTCTCCCGGGGGATGGCGACAAGGGCCTCGATCAATCGCTCGTCGGTGACCTTGTTCGTCCGAATTTGACCGTCGACCATGAACTGCCGCGCCGCTACGAAATCACTCGCTGCGGAACTGCCTGCCGCTACCGTCACCATTTCACACCCCTTGGACTAGTTCAGCCGCGGCCTACACAGACTGCCAGACCTACAGACTGCCAGCCGTTTCGTGCGCCTGATTGTCAGCCTCGATTCCACGAGACCAACTGACTGGTCAGTTTTATAGCGGCTCCACTGCACTGCGACAAGACGCCGAGCCAGGATTGCAGCTTCAAGCAGCTCCACGCCGGTGAAAATCATGCCACAAAAACAGATAGATGATGCGCCGCTTTTTAGGGATTGCAGGGCGTGCTCACCCTTGACCCTGCCCCGCTACAGGCTCTATACGTGCGCTGCCTTTCGGCGCGGAAAGAATCCGTCGCGCCCGCAGGCCCGGTGGCAGAGTGGCCATGCAGAGGACTGCAAATCCTCGTACGTCGGTTCGATTCCGGCCCGGGCCTCCAACGGCCCTCACCCCACACCAGACATCAGTCCTAACGGTTGCCGCGTTTCCAGAACGCCACCGAGTGCCAATCACTGGTTCATCGGACGAATCCTCACGCCTCAATGAAAGCAAAAGAAAAGCCCCGCAGCGAAAGCTGCGGGGCTCTTCCTAAACACTGACCGGACCAGCCGATTACTCGGCGTAGTTGACCTCGTCCGGGGTCGCTTCTGCCGGCATCTGGGCGCCGACATACTGAACCAGCTCGCCCTGAGCCGCGACGATGCGGAAGTTGGCGAATGTCTCGAACGAGCGCGACGAGATCAAATCATCCTTCGAGAGGAAGAGATCGTTGGCGGCATCGAGCAGATCGAGCAGACCGCGCTGGCCGATATCGAACTGCTGCTGATAGACGTCCTTGGTCTGCTGGTTGGCATCAACCTGCTTTTCCAGGTTGGCGATGCTCTCCTGCTGGGTCTGACGATCGGCCCATGACACGCGGACATCTTCTTCAACTTCGCGCTCGCGCTGACGAAGTTGCTCAAGCTGCTCGTTGATGTGCTCCTTGAACTCCTTCGAGCGGGCGATATCGGCGCCGCCGCGGTAGAGGTTGTACTGGATGTTCACCAGAGCAGCCGCATTGTAGGTGTTGTCTTCACGGCCATTGGCGTGCTGAGCGGTGTTGCCCGTCAGACGCAGTTCAACTTGCGGCCAGAAAACCGATTCTTCGATATCGAGATCGGATTCAGCGACCTGGATATCATGCTTTTCCAGGAGAACCTTCGGGTTCACCTGAAGACCGCGCGCGACCGACTGCTCGACATCGGCCGGGATCGGCATGTCGCTGTCGGTCATGACAGGTTGAAGGTCGGCGGCCGGCTGACCGATAACGCGTTGGAAGGTCGCCTGCGCGTTGCGGAGGTCGCCCTGGATCTGGATGAGGCTGGAACGTGCGGTAGCAAGACGCGCTTCAGCCTGACGGACGTCAGCGATGTTGCCGCCGCCGAGTTCAGCGCGCTTCTGCACAAGGCCGAGGATCTCTTCGTGCGCACGGACGTTCTCTTCGGCGTTCGTAACGCGCTCAGTGTGGCGCAGCACGTCGAGATAGACCTGAACGGCATCGAGCGATTGCACCTGCGCTTCGTCCTGGATGCGCTCGGCCTGCGAACGGATGCGACCGATCTGCTTTTCGACTTGGCTGTCGATGTTGCCACCGTCGAAGATCGGCTGCTGCAGGCTGATCTGAGCGTTCTGGGTAAAGAGAACACGGCCCTTGTCGTGCGGTCGTTGGTTCAGCGTGGCATCCGGATGGTCGGTGCCGCCATTCTCCGAGAACTCCGGACCGGCGTTAAATTCAGCGTCGATCTGCGGCAGGTAGAGGCCACGCGCTTGGCGCAGTTCATGATCGATTGACCGGCGGTTCTTCACCTGCTCGCCAACAGTCGGGTTGGTCGTCACGACAAGCTGGATCGCTTCCTTCAGCGACATCGCTTGCGCGCCGTTGATGCCTACGCCGAAAGTCGTGCCGACCACGGCGCCCAGCAGCAGCGCCTTCGTGATGCGCGTCCGCTTTACTTCAATCATGCTCGCTACCCCCAAAAAGATGGTCCCGACTTTTCGATTCTCACGATTCGCCGTCGGGTTGACAACCAGTTTAGCCGTTAATCATATTTTAAGGCAATTCCACGGAAAGCTTTTTACCTGATTTACCCACTTGATGCAGCAAATTTTTTTAGCGTTCCGTTAACGCTTGCTCGCGCGCTTTCAGGATCGGTTTCAGCAAATATTCTAGGACAGTTTTCTTTCCGGTAAGGATGTCGACCGAGGCAGTCATACCCGGAATGATAGGCAAATCCTGACCTTCCTTACCAATCAAGAAGTTCTTATCCGTTCGGACTCGCACGCGAAAATAAAGCTCCTTTTTCTCATTCTCGATCGCGTCGGCGCTGATATCCTCAACGACACCGTCCAAGCCGCCATAGATCGAGAAGTCATAGGCTGTGATCTTGACCTTGGCCTTCTGCCCCGGCGCGATAAAACCGCGATCCTGAGGTCGAATATTAGCCTCAATCAATAGGTTATCCTCAATCGGGACGATTTCCATGATATCCTGGGCTGGCTGGATAACGCCGCCGATGGTGCGGATCTTGATGTCCTTGACCGTACCTTTGACCGGAGACAGGACTTCCGTCCGCCGGACCTTGGCGCCGGCATCCTTCATGGATTCCTTCACCGTCGAGAGGTCGGCCTGGTGCTTGGCGATTTCTTGGGCAGATTGGGCACGATAGGTCTGCACTGCCTCCGCAAGCTTCGACTGGGCGGCCTGCAAGGCAGCTTGCGCCGCTGGGCGTTCCGCCTGAGCGTTTTCGATATCGGCCTGGAACTGCTGCACCTGCTGCTGCCCCTCGAGCACTTCGTTTTCGCCGGCACCACCTGCGGCCCGCAGCTTGATCAGATTGTCCAGCCGCTTTTGCGCCGTGCCGATGAGGCTGCGGGCGGATTTGATCTTGGTGTCTATAGCCCGCACCTCCTGCTGGCGCTGGCTGACTTCATCGTTGAGGGTTGCCTGCTGCGATCGCAGCTGCGCAAAGCGGACGGTAAACTGGCCCTTCTCGGCAGCAACTTTCTCGGGATATTTCTCGACAAGGTCGGCTGGGAACGGGATATCGTCCGCCGACTTCACGCCGTCGATTTCCGCCTGCAAGCGCGCAATGGCCGCTTCGGCGATGTAGTAGCGCTGGGTCAGCTCGGCAAGGCTCGCAACGGCCGTGTCGTTCCGGATGATGAGGATGGGCTGCCCCTTCTCCACCGTCTGACCGTCGCGCACCTTCATGTCTTCCAGAATACCGCCATCGAGGCTCTGGATGACCTGGGTTTGACTGGAAGGGACGACCTTCGCCTCGCCGCGGGTGATGACGTCGAGCACGGCGTAGTTCGACCACACGACGAAGACCGCGGCCACCGTGAAGATCGCCAGCAGCAGCAGATGGCTGAAAATGCGCGTGCCTTCCTTTTCGGAAGTCGCGGGATCGATCCAGAGATCTTTATTGGTAATCGCCATGTGCCTTAGCCTTCATTGGCGCGGATGCGCCCCTTCATGAGTGCATCGAGAACGCCTGCCTTGGGACCATCGGCGACGACTTTGCCACGATCGAGCACGATCAGGCGGTCGACCAGCGACAGCATCGAATTGCGGTGCGTAACCAGCAGCATCGTCTTGCCCTGGGTGATTTCGCCAAGGCGCGCCTTGAAAGCGTTCTCGGTCGAATTGTCCATCGAGCTGGTCGGCTCGTCGAGCAGCAGGATCGGCGGGTTGAGCAGCATCGCACGCGCCACGGCGACCGACTGCCGCTGGCCACCGGACAGATAGCGGCCATTTTCGCCCACGGGCATGTCATAGCCTGACGGGTGCTGGCGCACGAACTGGTCGACACCGGCGAGTGTCGCTGCGCGGATCACAGAGTCCTCGTCCACATAAGGCGCGCCAAGCGTGATGTTGTCCTTGACCGAGCCAAAGAAGAGATGCGGATCCTGCAGGACGCAGCCGACGCTCTGCCGGAGGTCGGTCGGATCGAGCTGACGGATGTCGACGCCATCAATCAGCACCGCACCCTCGGTCGGCTCGAACAGGCCCAGCACGAGACGTTCGATGGTGGTCTTGCCCGAACCGATGCGGCCGACGATGCCGACGCGCTCGCCGGGCTGGATGCGGAATGAGACACCATCCAGAGCCGCCACCTGGGCATTCGGATATTTGAACTGGACGTTCCGGAACTCGATCGCGCCCTCGATGATCGGGCGGCGCAGGAACACCTTGCCGTGCGGGCGCTCGATGGGCAGCGCCATCATGCGGTTGAGGCCCTTGAGCGAGGTCCAGGATTGATGGAACCGCACGATCAGGCCCGCAATCTGCCCCAGCGGCGCCATGGCGCGGCTGGTCAGCATCGACGCGGCCACCATCGCACCGGTGGTGAGGGCTGGCGTGTTCGAGGCCGGGTCGTGGGTGAAGATCTTGTAGCAGGCGACGATGATGACGCCGGCAAAGGCCAGGTTCGATGACATCATCACGAAGTTCACGGCGATGGTCGACCAGAAACGCGACGTCTTGGCCGATTCCGACGAGGCGGCGACATAGCCGTCCCAATCGCGCTGCAACTGGCCTTCGGCCGAGCTCGCCTTGATCATGTCGAGGCCATTGATGGCTTCGACCAGGGTCGCGTGTTTCTGCGCGCTTTCGCGATAGGACCGTTCGACCGCGCGCTTCATCGGGATCTGCACCAGGACCGAGACGGCGATGACGATCGGGATGAGGACCGCCGGGACGACCGCCACTTCACCCGCCACCACCCAGACGATGATCAGGAAGATGAAGACGAAGGGCAGATCGATGATCGCCGACAGTGTCGCCGAGGTGAAGAAATCGCGCAGCGATTCATAGGATTGGATATTGCTGGCAAAGGCGCCGGCCGATTGTGGGCCCGCCGCCATGCGGATCGAGAGCATCTGCTGGAAGAGCGCCGACGAAACCTTCCGGTCGAGCGACTTGCCGGCCATGTCCAGGAAGTAGGCGCGCAGCGTGCGCAGCACGAAATCAAAGAAGAAGACCAGCAGGACACCGGCTGCCAGCATCAGCAGCGTTTCCTCGGCCTTGTTCGGGACGACGCGGTCATAGACCTGCATCGAGAACAGCGATGTGCCGATGGTGAAAAGGTTGACCAGCAACGCTGCGACCACGACCTCCAGATAGACCGGGGTGTAGCGCATGACATTGGCCCAGAACCAGTTGCGGCCCTTGGCTTCCGTCATGTCGGCAGTACGGTTGTCGAGGCGGATTTTCGGCCGCACGACCAGCATCTGGCCGGTATAGAGCTCGACCAGCGACGACAGGGCCACAGTGTGCGAACCGTCCATCGTATCGGGCGTCGCCACCTCGACCTGGCCGTTCTTCGGCACCGACAGCATCACGCAGGCCTTGCGGTCCTTCAACAGCAGGACCGCCGGCAGGGTCATGGAATCGACCTTGTCGAGCTTCTTGCGGATCTTGTTCGCAGCCAGGCCGACACGGTCGGCGGCGCGCAGGAAGAGATCGGGCGTCAGCCCCTCCTCCGAAATCGGCAGGCCGTGCGAGATCGCGGCGGGCGAGCGGGGATTGGCAAAGATGCGAGTGAGGATGACCAGGCACGAAAGCAGCGGATCGTCGCGCATCGCGGGGCCGGAATATTCGGCCGGCGGGGACGCCGGTGCCGCTTGCGCAGCCGGTGCCATGTTGAGCTTCATGCCCGGGGGCAATCCACCCGGCACACCAGCTGCTGGTGCAGCGCCCGACCCCGCGGGCGGCACGGGGCCATGGCCGCCACCGCCACCAGCCTGGGGAGTAGCTGACTGAGGCGTACCCGGCTGGGCACCCGCCGCGGTTGCATTTGCCATCGCAGCCTGCACTGCTGCCGCTGGATTTGGCGCCGCCGAACCGGCTGCCGGCTTCACACCGGGATTCGTGGGAGCGGAAGAAGTGCTGGCAGCATTGGCGCCGGGCTGGCCGGCGGTCGGGCTCGATGACATCAGCTGAAGTCCAATTCTTTCAGGCCGTTCGGCGCGCCTTTTACCATATTTTGGGGCGCGCGTAAGGCGGTGCTATGTGATCCAGGGCACGTATTTCAAGAAAAGTGGCGGAGCCGCCAAAGGGGGAAAAAGGGAGCCAAAAACGGCCCATTCCGGGGCGTTTTCGGCACCTTACCCGCAACCCGGACGCGCTCCGCCTCCCCTTCCCCAAAACACGCTCGGACAAGAGCTTAGGCCGATTTGGTTAACCGGAGGTTTCAAAGCGCCAGCCAACCCCACGAATCGGGTGGGAGCCGGAAAAAGAAAAGGGCGGGACCCGAAGGCCCCGCCCTATTCCACGCCCCAAGTCCCGAAGGATCAGGTGTTGAGGTGCAGGTTCACACCGAGGTCGTTGTCGACATAGACCGTGGCGGTGTTGCCGCCAACCGTGGCCTGGAAGACGTCGTAGGTGCGACCGTCGCTGCCGACAACATCGTTAGCAACCGAGCTCCAGCTGCCGGTGTTATTCGACAGATGGACCACGTCGCTGCCGGCATCGGCACGGATGAACAGCGTGTTTTCGCCGTCCGCCATGTCGAGCACCGACTGGGCGTCGAGGGTGATGGTCTGGGCACCGTTGCCTTCAAGGCCGATGACCTCAACGTTGCTGATGCCGTTGTGACCGCTGTTGGTCCCCGTACCCTCGAAGTTCCAGCTGCCCCCGGCACCGAGACCGCTCATGTCGATCATGTCGTCGCCGTCGCCGCCATTGATCGAACGCGAGTTGCTCTGCATGTCGGCCAGATCGATCAACATGGTGTCGTTGCCGGAACCGCCATGGTACTTGTCGAAGCCGGTGCCGCCATCGAGGTAGTCGTTTCCGTCACCGCCATTCAGCGTGTCATTGCCATTGTTGGCCTGCACCCAGTCGTTGCCATCACTCGCATTGATGATGTGCCCGCCACTCTCGCCATCAATCAGCTTATACGATGTTGTGCCGCCAAAGCTGTTGTCGTTATAGGTCGTATCATTGTTGGTGTAGTCGTTATTGGTGAGGGTATCTGTCGCACCCTGCCCGTAGCTCCCCGGAGCCGAGGCCGGATTCGGGATGTCGTTGTCGACGATCGTCACGACGCCCGTGTTGTCGGTGATCACACCACCGTTCGCAGCCGACAGAAGGACCGAGAGTGTTTCGGGCACTTCGTAGGTGCTGTCGGGGGTCGTCTGCAGCGGCACCAGCTTCTCGGTTTCGCCAGCCGCGAACGACACCAGGACGTTCGTGAGCGCGGTGAAGTCCGAGCCGCTTGCCGTGCCGTTGCCGCCACCAGTCGCGGTGTTGAGAGTGACCGAAACCGGACCGGTCGCAGCTTCGGACAGCTTCACCTTGATGAAGACCTGGCCGCCTTCAACCACGACCGCATCGTCCACCGTGATATTCGGGATGACTTTGTTCTGAACCGTGATCGCAAGCGTACCGGTTACACCGTCGTCGTCACCGTCCACCGTGGTGTAGGTGAAGGACAATGGAGTGTTGGCATTCACGCTCCCGGCTTCGAACAAGTACTCGCCGGCGGCGTGGCCGTTATAGCCCTTGCCATAGACGGTGAGCGTACCAGCCGGGGTCACGACGGTGATGACGCCGTTTGCATTCGGCAGGTAATCGACCAGGTTGAACGTGATCTTGCTGATCGCCTGGGTGGCCCAGCCATCGGCACCCGGCTGGTCGTTGACCAGCAGATTGCCGGTGCTGCTGCCACCGCTCACGAGATCGCCAAGCACGGTCTCGAGATTGGCAACATTCGCAACCGGGATGACCAGACCGGCCGGGTCTGAACCGGCGCCACGACCGTCATAGGCGATCGGGCTGAGTTCCAGCAGCGCATTGCCGCTGACCGCATCCGGCCCGATGCCAATCGCATAAGACAGAATGTCATTGGTGTTGAGGAAGCTCTCCCACGCAGCCTGCTCGTTCGCACCGATGCCCTGATCGCCGCTGGTGCTGCCGCTCGGGCCATTGTCGTTGTTGAAGCCGTCAGCATTTGAACCCTGGTTCGGCTCGCCATCGGACACGAAGAACGAGACGTTCGCGGCGTCCGTCAACTTGCCCGGCTTGTTGAACGCGTTCATGCCGGTCAACAGGCCAACATCGTAGTTGGTGTTGGAGATGGTGCTGGCTGCATTGACCGCCGCAACGAGCTGATCGTAGGTCATCCAAGTTGCGCCATGAACCACACCGGTCGCACCGAAGGTCGCCAATTCAAAGCGGACATTCGGGTCTCCCGCGGCGGTGAAGTACTTCAGCGCCGTGGCGATGACCGCTTCCTTGGCCAGTTCCAGGCGGCTCTTGGAATTGCCCGGATCGACCGTGTTCATGCTGCCCGTGACGTCAAGGATGAACAGCACATTAGCCTTGCCACCCGACGTCTCTTCAGTCACGGACACGGTTTCACCCGTGACGATCGGCATATCGTCGTCGATCGTGATGTTCAGATCGTGGCTGGTGTCGCCGGCACCATTGTGCGCCGTCACCTTGACGTTGATGGACGGATCCGTCTTGTTCTCGTTGTCACCGGCACTGTGTTCGATCGACTGATGCAGCACAACTTGGTAGTTGCCGTCATTGGCGATGTTCACTTCAAGTACCGCGTTGCCCTGGCCATCGACCAGAACTAGATGCTGCGCCGTGCTGGAGCCGCTGACAACCGGGTGCGTGCCGTCATGCAGGGTGATGTTGTTGAGCTCACTCGGCAAGATCGAGACTGCAAGGGTTCCGGTATCACCGCCCCAATTCACGTTCACCTGGCCGTTATAAACGGCCTCGCTATTCGAGCTGTGGCCACCGACCAGATCATCCGTGCCATTCTGGGTGTTCAGATCGGGGTTGGCACCGTCCGGCTTGCCGCCCTGACCGTCATTGAGGCCGTCTTCGTCGACGATCACCTGCGACAGTTCAAAGCTCGGCTTGTTGTAGGTCTGCTTCGTGGTGATCGAGAAAGTCGCCTCGTCCACGTCGCTGTCGCCGTCCTTCAAGCGATAGGTGAAGTTGAAGGTCTGCTGGCTGCTGCCCGTCTGGTCGAAGTACCAGGAACCATCCGGATTGATGTGGAGCGAGCCGACGCCGCCGGTCGGGATATCGACGCCGGCATCACCGACGGTGACCCAGTTCCCATTCTCCAGCTTGATCTCGCTGATCTTGGCGCCGTCGGCACCGACCATGTCGGCACCGTTGACGCCGTTCGCCTGGCTTTCGGCACCCGTGATGACGTTGCCGGTCAGCTCGTGCTGGCCATCAGCCGTACCCTGGATGACTGACAGAACCGTGTAGGCACCGTCGTCCGCGGCGTAGGGCATATCATCGTCGATCGAGACGTTGATCTGACCGGTCGCGGTGTCGCCGTTGCTGTCGGTCGCGATCAGCGGGATCGACACGTTGACATTGTCTTCGGTGCCGATACCGTCGTGCTTCAGCGGCTGCTTCAGCTCGAACTGCCAGGTCCCGTCGCCGTTGGCGCTGGGGTTCGGGCCGGACAGCGAGATCGTGAACACGACGTTCGCGATGTTGCCGACATAGCCGACCGCCTGGTTGCCATTCACCACATGCCACAGCACCGGATCGCCGTTCAGTGTCTGAAGACCCGTGGGCGAATTTTCGACCGCGTTGATCGCGACCGTGCCCGGGGCGTCGGACTTGAAGTTGGCGTCATAGTGGCCGCTGCAGCTGGCGGAGTTGCTGCCCGGATCGTCACCGGTCGAAGCCGCCGGCAGATCCTTGTTGCCGTTGCTCAGATGATCTTCGTCCACCAGGCCGGTCTTGGCCTGGACGGTCTGGTCGTAGCTGACCGTCAGGGTCGGAACATCGTTCTGGTCGATGGTGACCTTGATGCAGCCCGGATCCTGGTCGCCGTCGCGATCGGTAACGATCGTGCGGAACTCGATGGTCGGGTCAGTTTCACCGTCGATCGTCTGGAACAGCTTGAAGGTGTATTCCTTCGTCGCATCGTTGATGGTCAGCTGCCAAACCAGCACGCCGCCAGCCATGCCAACGATGGTGTTGCCATCGAAGCTGACCTGGTTGATGACCTCGACACCATTGTGGAAGACACTGGTGTGGCCACCATTCTCGACCGCCAGGGCGATGCCGCCGTCGGCCGCCGGGCCATCGGCACCGAAATCGGCGCAGACCGTCCCTTTGATCTCGGTCGGCGTGACGACTTCGGTCACCAGGTCGAGCGTCACCGACTTCACATTGTAGTCGCTGCTGTCGCCGCCCTGGTTGCCGTTGCCGTCCGTGGTACCCGGCAGGGCCGCGAAACGGATTTCATCGAAACCGGCCGGGAACGAGATCGGCAAGGTGAAGTGGCCGCTGCCGTCGAGGGCCACGAACGCCACCGGACCGGCAACCTTGACGCCGTCACGATAGAGCTCGTAGGTGCCGACTTCGTCACCCACCGAACCTTCCTGACCGAAGAAGACGTTCATTTCGACCGAGGCGCTGACGGCATACTTGCCGGCCGCGGCTTCGCCCGCGTCATTCTGCAGTTCGAAGATCATCACTTCAGACGAGGTGTCGCCGGGGCCGTCGCCGAGATAGTTGATCTCGTTGAAGCGGGCTTCCCCGTCACCATCGACCGACGAGGTGACGCCCCAGGCGTTCACGCCGCCTTCGTTCTGGTTGACGTTCAGCGAAGCATTCGCGTCGCCCGGCACCTGGACGCGGATCTGAACCATCGCGTTGTTGGTGTGGTCCGGATCGATCGTGATGTGGTCCGAGGGGACCAGCACGACATTCGACACTTCCTTGATCGTCACAGCTTCGAGGCAGCAAGCGTCGGGGCTGTCATCGTTCACATTGATGACGACCGTGCCCGGCACCGCATCCCCATCGGCGTCCTTCGCCGTGAAGCCGAATTCGAGGCGAACCATGTCTTCGTATTCGGTGCCGCCCGGATTGTTGTTGTAGTCGGCATCGTGCCACGGATGGTCGATCGGCGCCTTCAGCTGGAAGTCGATCGTGCCCGTGTTCTGGTGCACGGTCAGTTCGAAGACCGTGACGCCGCCGGCCTTGCCGGTCAGCACGTTGCCGGCCCACGACAGGACGACATCAACGCCACCGGACTTCAATGCCATCGGCGTGCCGTTCGCATCCTTGGCGACAATCGTCGTCGAGAAGGCAATCGGATTGGTCGTCGGACCGTCGGTGCCATAGTTGATGTTCAGCGACTTACCGGCAAAGCCGATATAGTCCGGGGTGCCGCCGTTGGCGTCGCCCGGGCCGCCCTGGATGCCGCCCGGCAGGCCGTCATTGTTGGAGCCGTCGTTGTTGAAGTTCTTGCTGTCTTCATCAACGGTCCACTGGACGGTCTCACCGACCTTGGGGCCGTCATCCTCGATCTTGAACACGCCCTGGCCGAGGTTGATCGACGCGCTGTCGCTGTCGCCGTCCGCATCGGTCAGCTTCTGGATGATCTTCAGCCAGCTGGCATTGTCCATGTTCAGCGTCTGACTGTCGTCATCGCTGCCCGTGTTGCCGTGCCAGATGTTCTTCTGCTGGCTGAACGTCACGTTGCCGTTCTGGTCGACCGTGATGGTGAAGTAGTCCTGGCCGTTCTGGCTGGTACGACCGTGGATCTCACCATTGATCAGGTAGAGATTGATCTCGGTGCCCTGGCCATAACCATCACCCTGCGCCGACGTGTCGGTCGGGTCGAGCGTGTAGAGGCCCGAACCGGCGCCGTTGTGATCCAGCGACAGCGCGTAGGAGACGCTGCCCGGGCCGTCGGAGCCGAAATCGAACGTGCCGCCGTTGAGGTTGAAGTTTTCGGCGAAGTTGACCGAGACGGTCTGCTTGCCGGCCGGATCGCTGTCACCATCGGTCTCGGAGCCGATCGGGCGGGTCTCGTCAAGGACGAGGGTCGGAACCGCAACGCGGCCGTCGACGGTCGCATCGGGGCCGTCATCTTCGATCTTGAAGACGCCCTGGCCGATGCTGACGGAGGCGGAATCCGAGTCACCATCCGCGTCGGTGAGGGTCTGGACGAGCTTCAGCCAATCCGAATGATCGAGGTTGAGCGTCTGGCTGTCATCATCGTTGCCGGTGTTGCTGTGCCAGATGTTCAGCAGCTGCGTGAAGGTCACGTTGCCGTTGGCATCAACCGTGATGGTGAAGTAGTCAGCGCCGTTCTGGCTGGTGCGACCGTGGATCTCGCCATTGATCAGATAGAGGTTGATTTCCGAACCCTGGCCGATGCCGTCACCCGGCGACGCCGTCTTGTCGCTGGGATCGAGCGCATAGAGGCCCGAGCCGGCACCATTGTGGTGCAGCGAGAAGGCGTAGGTCGCCTTGCCCGGACCATCCGAGCCGAAATCGAAGCCGCCACCGGGATTGAAGATCCCAGCAAAGCTCGCGGTCGTGGTCGCCTTGCCGGCCGGGTTGTTGTCGCCGTCGGTCTCGGTGCCCAGCGGACGGGTCTCGTCCAGCACCAGCACGGGGGTCGCGACACAATCGTTGACCTGGGCGTTGGGGCCGTCGTCCTCGATCTTGAAGACGCCCTGGCCGAGGTCGATCGACGCGCTGTCGCTGTCGCCATCGGCGTCGGTCAGCGTCTGAACGATCTTCAGCCAGCTGGCATTGTCCATCGTCAGCGACTGGCTATCGTCGTCGCTGCCGGTGTTGGCGTGCCAAATGTTCTGCTGCTGGCTGAACGTCACGTTGCCGTTCTGGTCAACCTTGATGGTGAAGTAGTCCGGGCCATTCGCGCTGGTACGGCCGTGGATTTCGCCATTGATCAGATAGAGGTTGATCTCCGAACCCTGGCCGATGCCGTCGACACCATTGACCGTGTCGCTGGGGTCGAGCGCATAGAGGCCCGAACCGGCGCCGTTGTGGTGCAGAGACAGCGAATAGGCAACGCTGCCCGGGCCGTCGCTGCCGAAATCGAGGTTGCCGGCGTTGAAGTTGGCGGCAAAGCTCGCGGTCACAGTCTGCTTGCCGGCCGGGTTGTAATCGCCATCGGTTTCGGTGCCGATCGGACGGGTTTCGTCCAGCACCAGCGTCGCCACCGGCTTGCACTGGTCGACCTTCGCGTCGGGGCCGTCGTCCTCGATCTTGAAGACGCCCTTGCCGAGATCGATCGCAGCGGTATCCCAATCGCCATCGGCGTCGGTCAGCTTCTGCACGATCTGCAGCCAGCTGCCGCTGTCCATGTTCAGCGACTGGCTGTCGTCGTCATTGCCGGTGTTCGAGTGCCAGATGTTCTGCTGCTGGCTGAACGTCACATTGCCGTTCTGGTCGACGGTGATCGTGAAATAGTCCGAACCATTGGCGCTGGTGCGCCCGTGGATCTCGCCATTGATCATATAGAGCTTAATCTCAGCGCCCTGGCCGATGCCGTCACCGGGGCTCGCCGTCTTGTCGCTGGGATCAAGGGCGTAGAGGCCCGAACCCGCACCATTGTGATGCAGCGAGAGCGAATAGGAGACGCTGCCCGGACCGTCGGTGCCGTAGTCGAAACCACCACCGGGGTTGAAATTGTCGGCAAAGCTCGCCGTGACGGTCTGCTTGCCGGCCGGGTTGTAATCGCCGTCCGTCTCAGTGCCCAGCGGACGGGTTTCGTCCAGGACCAACGTGTCGGTCGGGACGCAATGATTGACCTGCGCGTCCGGGGCGTCGTCGATGACGGCGACCTTCAGCTGCGCGGTGACGGTGTCACCGTCGAAGTCCGTCGCCTGGAAGTACAGGATCGGCTTGCCGTCGGCACCGAGGAGCTGGATCGGCTCATTGGCCGAGTTGTCCCAATCCGGCTGCGCGGCACTGCCCGCCACCGGGCTGTTGATCTGGTGGTACTGGACGAAGCTCAGTTCGCCTGAATCCGGATCCAGCGTCAGCACGAAGACCGGGATGGCATTGCCCGAACCGTCGAGGCAATGGTTGCCACCCTCGGCAACCGCAGCCGCGAACGCTTCCTGCTCCGCTTCGGTCGGCGGCGAGGCCAAGCCGATGATGGTGTTGGCATCCAGCTGATAGGCCCAGACCTCGACGATCTGACCGTCGACCGTGATGGTCCAGTTGAGGAGAACCGCGTTGCTGGTCTGATTTTCGCTGGTCGACTCATGCATGAACAGTTCGAAGGCGTGCTTGTCGGTGCCGCCATCGTCATTGCCGATCAGCACACCGTTCGCATCGTAGTTCTTCTGCGAACCGTCCGTGCCCTCGCCCTGGTCGTTGTCTTGGTCGAACAGCGTCGTGCCGGCCTGGTCGTTGCCCTTGGCCTTGCCGTCGGCACCGAAGCTCACTTCGAGCTGGCTCTTGGCCGAGCCGATCGCCTCGGCGCAGAAATTGCCGTTCTGCAGGAATTCCGGCGAAAGCTTCGACAGGATCCCCTGCTGATAGTTGATGTCGACATCTTCGCCGCTGGCAAAGCCGTGGCCGATGCCATCGAGCTTCCAATCGGCCGACCAGATCGGCCAGGGGCTGCCCGTATCGTCAGTGGTCTCATAACCGCCCGGAGCCCAGCCATTGCTGTCATAGGGCGTATGCTGGACGCCGGCGCTCTCATCATGACCGATGGTCAGGTTGATCTGCTCGATGCCGATCGCGACATCGCCAAAGCAGGGAACCTTCACATAGCAGACTTCGCCGAGGAACGGCTTGTCGTCGATGTCCTGGAATTCCAAGGCCTGCGGGAAGTCGCTCGGCACCGGCGCGCTGTCGCTGTCGTCAAGGAAGAACGGCACCTTGATGCTGAGGATGTCTTCGACATTCTTCTCCGGGTGATCGAGCACGCCGTAGATCGAGAAGGTGATGCCGAATTCGGCATTGCCGGCCGGGTTGGTCTCGCCGCCATTGACGACGTCGTCATCGACGCCGATCGAGAACACGACCACGTTCACCGCGCAGCCATGCTGGATGACCGTGTAGTAGCCAATGACCATCTGGCCCTGGCCGTCATTGGCGCCGGGCGAGCTTTCCGGAACTTCCGGCAGAAGTTCGAAAGTCAGTTCGTGACCGTGCGAGGTCAGGTTCATGGCCTCGAGCTGGGTGATCAGCGGCACGTCACCGGTGCCGTCGCCGTTGCTGTCGAGCACCAGCTTGCCGGGCAGATCATTGAAGAAGTTAGCTTCGACCGTCGCCGTCACCGAAAGCGGTTCGCGATCCTGGTCGATGCCACCCGGGAACGGGCCGTTATTGTCGTCGGAAATGAAGGGATAGAGATCGCTCTGGCCGGGCGTCCCGACGTTCGGATTGAAATCCGTCTGGCTGCCTTCTTCGTGATCCTTGGTGTCGAACGGATCGTTGCCGTCGTCATAGGTGTTGCCCAAGACCCACTTCGGAGCGCCCTCGCCTTCACCCTGGAAGCTCGCGCGGGCCTCGGGCTGGTCTTCGGGGACGTCGTCCTTCGGATTCAGACGATCGATGAGATTGTCGGAACGGTGGCCGTGGAAGTCATCTTCGTTGACCGGATTGGCCTGGGTGATGCTGACGACCGTCGGCAGCGTGTCGACTTCATCCGCCTCGATGATTTCGCGGTATTCGTTCTGGATGAGGTTGTACTGCAGCTGGGTCGGATCAAGACCGCCGATCGCATTGAGACCACCGATGCCGGCCAGCGGATCGAACGGGCTGAAGAGGCCGCCATTGTTGTCCGGGCCAGCGCCCTGATCACCGGCGCCGGGACCGGCTGCCGTCTGGATGTCGAGGTTCGGATCCGTGGCAGCGAGCACCGCGGCGACGTCGACCGACTTGCCGTCATTGCCAACGATGGTGATTTCGCCCTGCCCGACCGCATCGGCGTAACCAACCAGGATGACCGTGACGTCACCAACCTTGACCGCCAGGTTGCCATTGTCGCCGAGGCGCGCAACCAGGCCATCGGCCGGGAACGGCAGCTCGACCGTTTCGCCCGGCGTCACCTGGACGCGGACGACGTTTTCGCCCTGGGGGACCTGCACCTGGACCGGCGCGCCCGACTGGGTCACTTGCGCATGGTCGATATCGCTCTCGTGGATCGTCGAGGCGGTGTTGGCGGCGTCGGTCTGGTTGTGGGTGTTGTCGGTGGCCATAGCTCGCTCCAATAGGTCGGTTAACTAGGAGGGCAGGTCCTGAAAAAATCTCCGTGGGTACGGAATAATCCCAGGGCCGCGAGGAATGCTGAGACAATAAGTTCTGAGGTGGGGGGCGCTCAACGGCCACTCCGCCCGCATCCATACATGCGGGTGTGCGCCATATCGTTTTTTGGGAAAATTTGGAATAATTTCGGGCTAAGGACGTACTGCTTTATCACAAAGCGCCGGCCTCGCGTGCCGGTTGCGGCCCAAGGGCGGCTGCCTTCCTGTCAGAATATCAAGATATTTCAATCATTAAGATATAGGCCAGATCCCCCTCCGCCCGACGCAGAATCGGACAGATGTTGGCCTTGGCCATTATCAACCTACCCGGGCGTAAGCACACGATCCGGGCTGGATAAATCTGGTTCCGGCCCTGCGCAAACTGGTCGACGATCTGGGCCAGCGGCAAGGAAGATTTCACCTGGAAATACTGGTCGAGCGGCTTGCCGACCAGCGCCGATTCCCCGAGGCCCAGCCACTTTTGGGCCGCTGCGTTGGCCTTCAGCATGACGCTTTGGCCGTTGGCGACAAAAGCGGGCACCGGGCAAGCATCGGCTATCAGCGCCGCCGAGACGCCCTGGCCAGACATGGATTGCTGGCGCACGCGGTCTTCGAGATCACCTATTTGCTGCTTGAGCTCGGCCAGACATTGGGCCCGGACCGTCGCCGAGAAATTGCCTTCGTGATTCGTGGCCGTCGACAATTCGTCAACAAGTTGGTTCAGGCGCATACGCCGACGCGCCGCGGCCTGTTCCAAGGCTGCCCAAGAGGCCTGATCGAGCTTCAGTGAATATCGCCGCCCACGATACTGAACAACCCGATGCACCAATTTCGGGTCCGGCAGCGCCTTCGCAAGCGCCGCCGTTGTTTCACGCTGCAACTCCATCCGAAGCAACCCCTTACTTACCGGCAAGCGCCAACAGCATCAAAACGCGCGGCCCTACCACCCCAAGTATAAGCACACACGACAGTGTGACACATTTTGAGGGTTCCTGGCTAGTGCCTCATTTCCACTTTCAGCGAAGCCCTTTAACTGGCTAGAATGACGAACTTTCCGGTGTGGGGGATCTTGTTATGCCTTTCGTGATGCGGGACGCCAATGGCCAAATCCTGGCCATCTACCGCGAGATGTCGGCTGGCGCCGAAGAGTATCTCCCGCCAAACCACCCGTCAGTTCAGGAATTCGTTCACCATAACGGCTCCGGCCACGGCGAAAAGCCGACGATGCTGCAGTCCGATTTGGACATGATCCGCGTCTATGAGGATCTGACGGATATTCTCCTCAGCAAGAACATCGTCATGCTGACAGATTTCCCGCCGGCAGCGCAGGATAAGCTGATGCGGCGCAAGCGGCTGCGGTCGTCACTCAGCCCGATTACCGAGCTGTTGGACAGCACCGATGAAGACGATCAGGAACTTCTATAAGGGAATGCAGATCGGCCTGATACCCTAAGGGGTCTGGGCTTTTAACCGATCTGGTGTTCCACCGAAATGCTCAGGCCAGGCGAATAGTAAAGCTTGGTCCCGTCTTCAAAGACCCAATACTGCAGGCCTTTGACCTCAATGCCACCATCAGTGACATGAGCGTCGGCGATGCCACTCTCCAACAACCGCAGGTCCGTGACGATGTTGAGGCAAGGGTCGTCCCCCTCATTGAGGATAACGATCTCTCCATTCGCATCTGGCAACAGATCGGCAAGGTTCAGAGTGAATTGCGGGCCGATCTCCTGAGAGAGGCCAACGGGCGTGGTGTAGTGGTTTGCTTCTATCTCGTTCATGTCTGCGCTCATCCCTTGCGCTGCAAACATTAAAATGCTGCATAAAAGCTAATCGAATCGATCCTATCCCGCAAGACGGCCACAGAAATCTTGCAGTGGCCGCAAATCTTCATATTTAACATCAACTAATTCATCTACCTTATTGATTATAATTTATAATATATGATGATTCGCGTTATTAACTATAGCTTAACTATAACCTAAAAATGTGAGTCGATGCTGAATTTGAGACAAATCCGCCATGCTTCGAGTTGAATTCGCTCTCTATTGAAGACCATTCTCCTGCGGACACTTGCAGTAGGGAATCGGTCAATTGACTGAAGATGCCGACGCAAAGCAGGCCCGGATGGGCTTGGCAAATCGAGGGGCGAACGCACGCATCGGGCTGCGCGCACGGCTCGCCTGGGATCGCACGGGATTGGTCGTGGTTGCCGCGATTTGCCTCGGTATCAGCCTTATTAGCTATATCGCACCCGACCAGCTGGAGCGCATCGAGCGACTGACCCTGAACTCGCGCTTTCTTTTGCGCGGCCCCGAGATCGCCAGTGGCGATGTTGTTGTGGTCGGTTTCGATGAGGAATCAACCAAGGCACTTGGTCGCTGGCCGATCAGCCGCCGCGTCATTGCACAGGCGATCGATCAAGTTGCAGGCGCTGGAGCCAAGACCATCGCCATCGACTATCTGTGGATCGAGCCGGAGCCCGATCTGTCCGAAGACCTCCGCCGGGATCTTGCAAATCTGGCGACAAAATTCTCCGACAGCAGCGCGGCCGCTCGAGAGCTCATGGCACTCGCCGATGGCCGCTCTGCCGACACAGCGTTGACGACAGCCATTTCGAAGGCCGGCAACGTGATCCTGCCCATGTCATACACGCCCGACACAGGCAGCAAGGAAACCCCGGGCGAAATCACGCCATGGGCCTTTGCCAGGACAAAGCCAGCCTGTCAGCCGGACAATGCCGCCCAGTTCGCCGACGGGATGCTCTCGCCTCTGCCGGAGTTGGCCAGGGCAGCGAGAGGCGGTGGCAATGTCAACATCAACATCGATGTCGATGGCGCGCCTCGGTTCGACTATCTCGCCACCTACTTTGACGGTGACTGTTTCCCATCGCTGGCGCTGGCAGCGACCGTCCACTATCTGGGGCTGGACTGGCAGAAGGTTCAACTCGATCTCGGTTCTACCCTCCATCTCGACGAAAGCAGATCCCTGCCGATTGACTATGACAACAGCATCCTCGTGAACTATCTCGGCGATCAGAGTGTCATACCGACCGTCTCATTCGCCGATGTCATTGACGGGTCCTTTCCGCCGGGTACGTTCAAGAACAAGCTGGTTATTTTCGGCACCAATTACCAAGGCGGTACGGACTATGTGCGGACGCCGTTCGACGCCTACATGCCGGGTGTCACCAGGCATGCCAATATCGCCGAGCATCTCATTCATGGCGGTAACCTTTCACGTCCCGAATGGACATACGCTTTGTGCCTCGGAGCGATCGTCGTTCTTGGTGGTTTGGCGGCCTTTGTCGCGCGACGCCTGCCGATTGCGCCCGGCATTGTCGGGAGCCTAGCCCTCGCCGGTGGCTGGTCGGGGGCTACCTACTTCGCGCTATTTCCAGGTGGGGTCTGGGTAAACCTCGTCTACCCCGTGTCTTCGATCATCCTCAATGCCGTTGCACAATTGGCTCTGCGCAGCATGACTGAGGAGCGCGAGCGCCGGCGTGCCGAGCGGAATCTGCGCGAAAGTGAAGAACGCTATGCCCTCGCCGCCCGCGGTGCCAACGATGGGTTGTGGGACTGGAATCTGGTCGACAACACGCTCTTCACCTCGTCGCGCTGGCAGCAGATGCTGGGGTTGCGTCCCGACCGTATGGCCGGTCAACCGGGCGATTGGTTCGATCGCGTTCATCGCGATGACATCGACATGATGCGCGCCGCAATCGACGCGCATCTCAGCGGCAGTTCGACTCATTTCGAGCAGGAACTGCGGATGCGCCACGGTGACGGCAACGACCGCTGGGTCGCCATCCGCGGCATGGCCGTGCGCGATCCTTCGGGAAAGCCGACCCGTTTCGCAGGGTCGATGACCGATATCACGCTGCGGAAAAAGGCCGAGCAGGAACTGCTCTTCAACGCTTTTCATTCCCATCTGACCAAGCTGCCCAACCGGTCCCTGTTGATCGAACGCACGGACCAGGCACTCCAGCTTTGGGCGAATGACACTCAATCGGATGTCGTTCTGGCCATCCTCGATATTGACCGCTTTGGCCACTACAATGAAACGCTTGGCCAGAAAGTTGGCGACGACATTCTGATCAGCCTGGCGCGCGGGCTGGAAGCAATCGTTCGCCCGGAAGACACCTTGGCGCATCTCGGCGAGGACGAGTTTGCCATTGCCCGTTTCATCGCCGGCGATGTCGAACACGGGATCGAGGATTTGATCGGCCTGCTGAAATCAGTCCTCGCGCAGCCGATCGAGATAGACGGCCGACCGGTCGAGATCGAAGCGTCGATCGGCTATGTCCGCGCGTCCCATGCGGCAGGCGCCGTCGGCGATGAGTTGCTGCGCGATGCCAACCTGGCACTCTACTGGGCGAAGGCGCGCGGGCGCGGCCAGGTCGTGCGCTTCGAGCCGACGATGCATCAATCAGCGATGAAACGCTTCGGCCTCGAGGCCGATATGAAACGGGCCATCGTCGAAGGCGATCAGTTCGAGCTTTTCTATCAGCCGATCATCGCCCTGTCCGACGGGCATATTCATGGCTTCGAAGCACTGATCCGCTGGCGTCATCCCGAACGCGGCCTGATTTCACCGGTCGATTTCATTCCGCTCGCCGAAGACACCGATATGATCATTGATATCGGCCGCAAGTCGATCATGGATGCGGCTCGACAGATTGCGGCCTGGATGCCGGCGGAAGGAGACCCGCCGCAGATCGCCGTGAATGTCTCCGGCCGGCAGTTCGGTGCCATCGGCCTGGTCGAGGACATCGAGCGTGCGATCAAGGTGACCGGAATCCCGGCGCAGGCCCTGAAGCTTGAGATCACCGAGAGCCTCATCATGGACAACCCCGAGCGCACCAACGAGGTCCTGCGCAAGCTCATCGCTCTGGGTTGCAAGGTTTCGATCGACGATTTCGGCACGGGCTATTCCTCTCTCAGCCATCTCCATCGCTTCCCGTTCCATACGCTGAAGGTCGATCGGTCCTTCGTCATGCGCATCACCGACAGCAAGGAAGGGCTGGAGATCGTCCGCGTTATTGCGAGCCTCGCCCATATCCTGGAGCGCGACGTCGTCGCCGAGGGGGTCGAAACCGAGGAACAGGCGGCCGAGTTGAAGCGCCTCGGTATCCAGTTCGGCCAGGGCTATCTCTACGCCAAGCCGCTGCCGGCGGCGGAAGCCTCTGTCTTCCTCGCCCGCAACCGCGAGAAAATGCGCAAGCACTAGCGGCCACTGCCGGCACCGTGCTAGCGTTCCTTGCCACAGGAGAGTGGCATGAGCAGCTTGCGGCAGAAGATCGAACGCACCATCGACCAGGGGCTGGGTCGGGAACCGGCCGATCTGGTTATCAAGAACACGCGGTTCCTCAATGTCGTGACCGGCGAGTTGGCCGAGGGTGACATCGCGATCTGCGGCGACCGCATTGTCGGCACCTATGAAAGTTATCGTGGCCGACGCGAGATCGATGGCCGGCATTTCACAATTGTGCCGGGCTTCGTCGATTGCCATTTGCACGTTGAATCAAGCCTCGTCGCCCCCGCCGAATTCGACCGGTGTGCCCTGCCGCGCGGCACGACGACGGCAATCTGCGATCCCCATGAGATGTGCAACGTGCTGGGCTCTGCAGCGCTCGACGTCTTCCTGGAGAGTGCCGAACAGACCGCAATGGATTTGCGCGTGCAGCTTTCCTCCTGCGTGCCGGCAACCCATCTGGAAACGGCCGGTGCGCGGCTCACCGCCGCAGATTTGTTGCCTTACCGTGCCCATGCCAAAGTCATCGGCCTTGCCGAGTTCATGAATGCACCAGGGGTCTTTCACAAGGTGCCGGAAGTGCTCGACAAGATCGAAGCCTTCTGGGGAACGCATATCGATGGGCACGCACCGCTCATGAAAGGCTACGAGCTCAACGCCTATCTTTCCTGCGGCATTCGCAATTGCCATGAAACGACGAGCGCGCCGGAGGCGTGGGAGAAGCTGCGCAAGGGCATGCAGGTCTTCATCCGTGAAGGCAGCGCCTGCAAGGATCTCCACGCGCTGGCTGGCATCATCAGCACGACGACCGCGCCGTTCCTCGGCTTCTGCACGGACGACCGGAACCCACTCGACATCGCCGAGGAAGGTCATATCGACCACCTCGTCCGCGGCGCCATCAAAGCTGGTGCGCCGATCGCCGATGTCTATCGCATGGCCTCTTGGTCGGCGGCACGTGGCTTCGGCTTGGTCGATCGCGGCCTCATTGCGCCGGGACAGCGCGCCGATCTGGTGCTGCTCAACGACCTTGCCGCCTGTGACGTCGCCCATGTGATCGCTGGTGGCCAATGGGTCGACGATGCCCTCTTCGACGCGCGCTCAATGCCGGCACCTGTCGGCTATCATTCGATCAAGCTCGACAAGGTCGAGCCATCGATTTTCCGCGTCCCGGCTTCCGGTCCGACTGGACCCGTCATCGGTCTCCGCGAAGGTCAGGTGCTGACCGATTTCTTGACGCTCACCCTGCCCTACCGCAACGGCGAGCGGCTCGTCGACCTCGACAATGATGTGATCAAGGTTTGTGTTCTCGAGCGTCACGGCAAGCGGCGGACCATAGGTCGGGGTTTCGTCAAGGGATTGAAACTGCCGCGCGGCGCCATCGCCTCCTCGATCGGCCATGACAGCCATAATATCTGCGTTGTCGGTGCGAGCGATTCCGACATGGCAGTGGCCGTCAATCGACTGATCGACCTTGGCGGCGGTTTCGTCTTGGCTGCGGACAATGCGGTGGTGACTGAAATGGCGCTGCCCCTGGCCGGTCTGATGAGCGACAAGGATTTCCGCACCGTGGCACGTGAAATAGCCGCCCTCCGGCAGGCTGTGCGCGGGCTTGGCTGTCCGCTGGCGGAACCGTTCCTGCAGATGGCTTTCCTGCCTCTGCCGGTCATTCCACACTTGAAAATCACGGACTTAGGGCTTGTCGACGTCGACAAGTTCGAGCTGATTGCCGCCTGAAATAGGGCTGGCGCAGCTATTCCACACTTTCTGGCCCTTGATTGGGCCAGATATCCGGCTTAGATTTTACACCAAGCAGTGTATTTCACGAGGATTGTGATGGATTTCCGGCAAGGTTTCGTCGACACGATCGGCAACACCCCCCTTATCAAGCTCAAGAAGGCATCCGAACTCACCGGCTGCACCATTCTGGGCAAGGCTGAATTCCTCAATCCCGGTGGCTCGGTCAAGGACCGCGCGGCGCTGGCCATCATCCAGGATGCCGAATCCAAGGGCCTTATCCGACCCGGCGGCCTTATTGTCGAAGGAACGGCCGGCAACACCGGCATCGGCCTCGCCCTGGTCGGGAATGCGCGCGGTTACAAGACGCTGATCATCATCCCCGAGACGCAAAGCCAAGAGAAGAAGGACATGCTGCGCCTCGCCGGCGCCGAGCTGCGCGAAGTTCCGGCCCTTCCCTACAAGGACCCGGGCAATTATGTGCGCGTGTCCGAGAGCGTTGCCGAAGAACTGAAAGACAGCAATCCGAACGGCGTCATCTGGGCCAATCAATTCGACAATGTAGCCAATCGCCTCGGCCACTATCGCACGACCGGTCCTGAGATCTGGCGCCAGACGGACGGCAAGGTCGACGGCTTCGTCTGCGCGGTCGGGACCGGCGGCACGCTGGCGGGCACTGCGATGTTCCTCAAGGAACAGAACCCCAAGATCAAGATCGGCCTCGCCGATCCGGAAGGTGCCGCGCTCTACAGCTATTTCAAGACGGGCGAATTGAAATCGTCGGGCTCGTCGATCACGGAGGGCATCGGCCAAGGGCGCATCACCAAGAACATCGACGGTGCCCCGATCGATATCCCCTTCCAAATCCCCGATGCCGAAGCGCTGCCGATCGTGTTCGATCTCCTGCGCGAAGAAGGCCTGTGCCTGGGCGGGTCCAGCGGCATCAATGTCGCAGGTGCCATTCGCCTCGCCAAGGAACTGGGCCCAGGTCATACCATCGTGACCGTCCTTTGCGACTTTGGGACGCGGTACCAATCAAAGCTCTTCAATCCGGCCTTTTTGTTGTCGAAAGGTCTGCCGACGCCGGGCTGGCTCTAGTTGTAAGCCCGGCGGCCCGCCACTATGATCGACGCCAAGCATTCATAAGAAGCGTCGATCGGGATGGAAGAGCTTTTTCGCCAAGATTCCTACCAACGGGATTGTACGGCAACAATCGTGGCTGTTGGCCCCGATGGCATCGAACTCGACCGGACGGTTTTCTACCCGACGGGTGGTGGCCAGCCGGGCGATATCGGGTGGCTGCAAACGGAAGACGGCGTACGTATCGAGATCCTCGACACGCGCAAAGGCAGCGCGCCCGGACAAGTTCTTCACATCCCCGGGCCTGATACCGCATTGCCGGCCCCCGGTACGAAAGTGACCGCGCAGATAGACTGGGAGCGCAGACATCGCCTGATGCGCATGCACACCTGCCTGCATCTGCTCTGCTCCCTCGTCAAAGGTGATGTGACCGGGGGGCAGATCAGCGACGGCAAGGGTCGCCTCGATTTCAATCTCCCGCCCGAGGTGGCGCTCGACAAAACCGCCCTGACGGACGGCATCAATGCGCTGATCGCCGGCAACCATGATGTCGTGCCGCGCTGGATCAGCGACGATGAGCTGGCGGCGCGACCGGAACTCGTGCGCACCATGTCGGTGAAGCCACCCAGTGGTCAGGGGAGGGTCCGCCTCCTCGATATCGCCGGTGTCGACCTGCAGCCCTGCGGTGGTACGCACGTGCGCAACACGTCGGAAATCGGCCCGGTCGAGATCGTCAAGATCGAGAGCAAAGGCAAGATGAACAAACGCGTCAACATCGCCTTCAAGTGAGTGAGCATGAGCAGCTACGTCAATCCGCAATACCTCGTTTCCACCGATTGGCTCGCCGCCAACATCAACCAGCCCGATTTGCGGATCGTGGATGCGACCTTTTACCTGCCCATGCAGAACAAGAACGCGCGCGCTGAATATGACGAACGGCACATCCCCGGCGCCGTCTTCTTCGACATCGATGAGATCGCTGATACAGAGTCGACATTGCCGCACATGCTGCCGTCACCGGAAAAGTTCGCATCGCGGGTGCGACGGCTCGGGATCGGCGACGGCAACCGTATCGTCGTCTATGATGGCACCGGCATGATGAGCGCCGCGCGCGTCTGGTGGATGTTTCGCATTTTCGGCGCCAAGGAAGTCGCCGTTCTTGACGGCGGCTTGCCGAAATGGCTCTCCGAAGGTCGGCCTGTCGATGACAATCAGCCGACCCCGCGCGAACGGCACTTCAGCGCGCGCCTCGACAATACGCAGGTACGCTCGAAAGCACAGATGCTGTCGAACATCACGAGCCAGCGGGAGCAGGCGCTGGATGCGCGGGCGAGTGGCCGCTTCAACGCGACCGAGCCGGAATTGTGGCCCGGCCGCCGTTCCGGCCACATCCCGAACGCCAAGAACCTGCCCTATACCCAGCTCCTGAAGCCGGACCAAACCTTTCACGACGCCGACACGCTGAAGGCCAAGTTTGAAGCGGCGGGCATCGACATGAAGAAGCCGGTGGTCACGTCTTGTGGTTCAGGGATCACGGCCTGCGTGCTGGCATTGGGGCTCAGCCTCATCGGCCACCGCGACGTCGCGGTCTATGACGGATCCTGGGCGGAATGGGGATTGCCGGGCGATACGCCCGTCGCATCGTGACGGGCGTCCCCCAGCAGGTTTCCCACCGCTCTGCAGAAGGCGGCCCTGCTACAGCAGGTCGCGCTTGATCACTTCCCGCCAGTTCCGGCTGGCGAAGCGCGCGCCGTTTTCAAATGCGTCCAACTCGGCCGTCATGATGAAATCCTCCTTGGTGGAGGTCATGCGGCAGACGACATCGACCCGGATGTCCCATCCTGGACGCGATTGCACGTGGCTTTGCGTGCATGTGTAGGACGCCGCCAGGGGATCGTTCGGCGAGATTGTCAGTTCACGGCGGATATTGTGCAGGATCTCGGTGCCGATCTCGTCAAAGCGTTGCCGACCCTCGCCGAAAACACCCTCGCCATCGGTTACATAGGTCACGGTACCCTTGACCAGATCGATCTTGGATTCGCGTATCACGTTTCCACTGCCGCTCACCTGTGTGATCGGTGTCGACGGACCGGCCACCGGCTTGTCGAATGGATCGTTCCCATCGGTCGATTGCGGCTTGCGATGCGGCAGTGACAGGCGGCTGATGCCAGCGACGATGCCGAGCGTTGCGACCTCAGGCGTCGGCCAGATCAGCGGCCAATAGGCGCTGCTCAACGAGATTCGGATGCGATGCCCGGTGGCGAAGCGGTGGCCGCAAGCGTTCATCACCAGGCGCAGCCGATAGCGCTTACCGGGCACCAAGGGCGTCGGTTCGGCGTGGCTGTCCCGATGCGTCAGGTTGATCACCTGATAGCTGACGCGCAGCGATTTTCCGTCAGGCGCCACATCGCAAAGTCGCGCGCAGAGTTGGGCAACGGGCTTGTCGCTGGTGAATTCGATATCCAGCTCCGGCGCCCCCAGGACCTGCATTGGCTCCTTCAGCGGCTGCGTGTCGAAGACCAGTGCGCCTACATCGTCGAGACGTTGATCGCCCGGCAACTCGCCAATGCACCCCGCGCCCATCCACTCGCCACCGACGCTGCCCACATGCAGCGGCGAACACAGGGGCAATGTCTCCTCGGCGGTCCCGAAGGACGAGAGGCCATCCCTGTTGAGATACAGAACCTCCGACTGGATGCCGGTTGATGGATAGGATTCCTCGGCCACCCAATGGCCGGGATGCACCGCGCGCGTCGTCTCTGGGGCCGTATAGTCCTGCATCCAAGCACGCAGCATCGGGCCCTTCTCGGCCCCGTTCTGCTCGCCGCGCAACCAGCGGTCCCACCAGGCAACAGCATCCTGCAGGAAGCCGATCGCCGGCCCCGGTGTGCCATCCTGCGGGTAGATATGCGCCCACGGGCCAATCACGGCTTTGCGGGGCGCCTTGAGGTGCTGCAGCATGCGCGGCACGGCGTTGGTGTAGGAATCCACCCAGCCGCCGATGAGATAGACCGGTACCTCGATCGCGTCCCAATCTTCGCAGATGGATCCGTGCTGCCAGTAGGCGTCGCGGCGTTGGTGCTTCAGCCACAGCGCCGGCCAGAACGGCATATTCTCCAGGCGCTCGCGCCATTGATCGCGCCACCCGGCACCCACCAGCGCGGGATCCGCGGGCCGGCCCTGATAGGCCAGCATGATGGTGCCCCACCAAAGATTGTCGTTGAGCAGACATCCGCCCATGTAATGGATGTCGTCGGCATAGCGATCGTCCGTCGAACAAACCGAGAGGACGGCCTTCAAGGCCTTCGGCCGGCGCGCCGCCACCTGCAGGCAGTTGAAACCGCCCCAGGACTTACCCATCATGCCGACATTCCCGTCGCACCATTTCTGTGCGGCGAGCCACGCGATCACTTCGAGCGCGTCATCCTGTTCCTGCTTCAGATATTCATCCCACAGCAAGCCATCGCTTTCACCGGAACCGCGCATATCGACGCGGATCGCGGCATAGCCGTGGCCGGCGAAATAGCTGTGCATTGGCTCGTCGCGCTGACGCGTGCCGTCGCGCTTGCGATAGGGGATGTACTCGAGAATGGCTGGAACGGGCTTTTTCTCGGCCCCTTCCGGTAGCCACAGACGGGCTGCCAAACGGCAGCCATCCTTCAGCGTAATCCACAGATGCTCGGTAACTTCAACCTTACGCGGCAGGGCGACAGCTTCGGCCATGAACGATACTCACTTGGTCTTGGCCTGCCTCTTCTGCAGCAAATTGGTGAGCCAATCCGGATCCATTTCCGGCACGGATGACAGCAGCAATTCGGTGTAGGCCGGATGCGGCGGCGACAGGACCTTGGTCTTGAGGCCTTGTTGTACCACCTTGCCCTGGTTCATGACCACAATCTCGTCGGCAATGGCGCGCACCGTGGCGATATCGTGGGTGATGAACAGGTACGAAATGTCGAACTCTGCCTGCAGCCGCAGCAGCAGCTTCAGGATTTCTTCCTGCACGATCTGGTCGAGTGCCGAAGTGACTTCGTCGCAGATGATCAGATCCGGCTCTGCCGCGAGTGCACGGGCAATACAGACACGTTGCTTCTGGCCGCCCGACATTTCCCCGGGCAGGCGATCCATATAGCTGTCGTCGAGTTCGATCATCTTCAGCAGCTCGGAAACGCGCGCTTCCAGCGCTGCACCGCGAAGTTTGTGATAGAACGTCAACGGCCGACCGATGATGTCGAACACCCGATGCCGCGGGTTGAGCGCCGTGTCCGGGCTCTGATAGATCATCTGGATCCGGCGCAGGCTTTCCTTGTCGCGCTGCGCCAGCGCCGGGGGAAGGTCTGCGCCATTGAATTTGACCGAGCCCTTGCTCGGCGGCAGCAACCCCGTGACGACGCGCGCGAGGGTCGACTTGCCGGAACCCGATTCACCGACAACGGCAACGGTGCGGCCACGCGGGACCGAGACCGACACATTGTCGAGAATCTTCACGGCATTGCCGTAGGCGGCATCGACATTTTCGACCTTCAGGATGAGGTCGTCGGTGGTCGATTCAGGTTTCGCCAGTTTGCGGACGGCCCAAAGCGAACGGGTATAGGCCTCTTTCGGCTCAGCCAGCATTTCGCGGGTCGGCGCTTCCTCGACCAGCTTGCCGTTGCGGAGCACCATGATGCGATGCGCCATCTGCGCCACGACAGCGAGATCGTGGGTGATGTAGATGGCAGCGGTATGAAATTCCTCGACGATGGCGCGGATCGAGGCCAGTACCTCGACCTGCGTCGTGACGTCGAGTGCCGTGGTCGGCTCGTCGAAAATGATGAGGTCCGGCCGGCAGGTCATGGCCATCGCCGTCATCACGCGCTGCAGCTGCCCGCCCGACACCTGGTGCGGATAGCGATAGCCGATATTCTGCGGATCCGGCAGGCGCAGGCGGCCGTAAAGATCCTTCGCATCGGCAATAGCCGCAGCAGCCGGACGAATGCCATGCTGCGTCTCGGTCTCGATTGTCTGCTCGATCAGCCGGTGGGCCGGGTTGAACGAAGCCGAGGCGCTCTGCGCCACATATGCAATTCGTGAGCCGCGCAGTTTGCGGCGTTCCTCGTCACTGGCCTTCAGAAGGTCCATGCCATCGAAAGTCACGGTACCGCCGTTAAAGCGGCAGCCGGGCCGAGCGAAGCCCATCGCGGCAATGCCGAGGGTGGATTTACCGGCACCCGATTCACCGATGAGACCAAGAACCTCGCCCCGGCGGAGCGTCAGATCGACGCCTTTGACGATCTGGTGCCAGACATCGTCGCTCTCGCCCTCGATCATGATCCCGCGCATCTCCAGGAGGACATCCCCCTTGGTCCGCGCCGATTGCTTCAGATTATCATTGCCCATCGCGCAACCCGCTTGTCTTGTGCAAGAACCAATCGACGACGAAATTGATGGCGATCGTCAGCAGCGCAATGGCGCCCGCTGGCAGCAGCGGCGTCACATCACCATAGGTGATGAGGGTCGCATTCTCCTTCACCATCAGGCCCCAATCGGCGGTCGGGGGCTGCATGCCGAGGCCCAGGAACGAGAGCGCGCTGATGGTCAGGAAGACGAAGCAATAGCGAAGGCCGAATTCCGTCACCAAGGGTGGCATGATGTTCGGCACGATCTCGCGGAAGACGACCCAGCCCACCTTCTCGCCACGCAAACGCGCCGCTTCGACGAAATCGAGCGAGACGACGTTCATGGAGACGGCACGCGTCAGGCGGAAGACGCGGGTCGCGTCGACCACGCCGATGACGATGATGAGATTGATCGCCGTCGACCCCAGGATCGAGAGCATCATCAGCGCGAAAATCAGGCTGGGGATCGCCATCAGCGCATCGATGAAGCGGCTCACTGCCTGGTCGAACCAGCCACGCAGGATCGACGCCATGATCCCGAGGACGCCGCCGGTCAGGAACGAAAACATGGTGGCGGCAAAGGCAATGCCCATCGAATTGCGGGCGGCGAAGATCATGCGTGTCAGCATGTCGCGACCCAGCTGGTCGGTGCCGAGGTAAAAAGGCGCCTCCCAAGGCAGATAGGCGTCGCCGACCACCTCCGCCTCGCCATAGGGGGCGAAGACGGGCGCGAAAACCGCCAGCACGACGTAGATCGTCAGCACGATGATGCCGAACCAGGCACTCAAAGGCGCCTTCTTCAAATTCCGCCACGCCGTTGCCCGTTTCGTGCGGCGCGCGCGCGATGCCTTGGTCTGGGTCAATGCTTCAGCCATGAATGTCCCCTCCCCTCGCCCGTCTCACCGTGGATGCAACAGGCGCGGGTTCGTCGCGATCGAAATGATGTCCGCCGTCAGATTGAGCAGGATGTAGGTCGCCGCGAAGATGAGTGCGCAGGCCTGCACCACCGGAATGTCGCGTGACGTCACGGAATCGACCATCAACTGGCCGATCCCGGGATAGGTGAACACGACCTCGACCACGACCACGCCCACCACCAGGTAAGCCAGGTTGAAGGCGACGACGTTGACGATCGGCGCCCAGGCATTGGGCAGGGCGTGGCGCAGGATGACGCGGCTTTTGCTGAGCCCCTTGAGGCGGGCCATCTCGATATAGGGGCTCGCCAGCAGATTGATGATCGAGGCACGCGTCATGCGCATCATATGCGCGACGATGACAAGGGTGAGGGTCAGAGCCGGCAGCGCACAGCGCAGGAGCCGCTCGCCCAACTCCGTATCCGCATCGACCGAGGCGAGGCTCGGCAGCCAGCGCACCTTCACGGCCAGGAACAGCATGAGGAGATAGGCCATGAAGAATTCGGGCATCGAAATCGTCGACAGCGTGATGACGTTGACGCCGCGGTCGAACCAGGAATTTCGGTAGAGAGCCGCCATGATGCCGAGAAAGAGCGCCAGCGGCACCGCGATGATCGCGGTCAAGGAGGCGAGGAACAAGGTATTGGCAAGGCGCGGTTCGATGAGGTCGGCGACGGTGCGCTTGTAATCGGCGCGGCTGGCAAAGGATTCGCCGAAATCCCCGTGCGCGACATCGTTGATCCAGTTGAAGTAACGCGTCACCGGCGGTTTATCGAGGCCGATCTCGCGTTCGAAGGCGGCACCGGTTTCCGGCGTCCAGGCCTGACCCAGGATGGCCTTGGTGAAATCGCCGGGCAGGAACTCCACCAGCGAGAAGATGACGATCGACACGACGAACAGGGTGAAGAGCCCAAGTCCCAGTCGCTGAAGGATCGTTCGAGTGATCGGATGCATCTCGTCCCCGCTGCGCAACACGCAGCGTCCCCTCTGGCTAGATCGTCAAAGCAAACTCAATTGGGCATGCAAAAAAGGATGAGGTCGGGCTGCCACCTTTCAGCGGCAGCCCGACCTTCAGCCTTTCGGATGGCTTAGGCCATCCACCAGCGCGAGCAGATCTTCATGCCGTCGACGTCCCAGTTCGACAGCAGATCGCCGTGCGCCACGGCCTTTGAATTGGCCGAGACGTAGCTGTTGAAGACGATGTTGATGAGACCGCCATCGTCATGCACCAGCTGCTGCATTTCCGCGTATTGCTTGGCGCGGGTGTCGGAGTTGGTTTCCGAGCGGGCCGCAACCAGCAGCTCGTTGAAGCGCGGGTTCTTCCAGAACGTATCGTTCCAGGGCGCCTCGGCGGCATAGGCCGTGGTGAACATCCAGTCACAGGTCGGACGACCGTTCCAGTACGAGGCGCAGAAAGGCTTCTTCAGCCAGACATTGTCCCAATAGCTGTCGGACGCTTCGCGAATGACGTTGATGTTGATACCGGCCTTGGCAGCGCTCTCCTTGAAGAGCGTCGCGGCGTCGACGGCGCCAGCGAAGGCGGCGTCGGAAGTCGAAAGATCGATCGTCAGGCTGTCGAGACCCGCCTTCTTCAGCAGTTCCTTGGCCTTTTCTGCGTTGTAGCTGTGCACCGGCTCCGGGTTGATCGCGTACTGGATCGACGGGGCGATCGGGTTGTCGTTGCCCGGGCTGGCATAGCCGTGGAACACCTTCTTGGAGATTTCCTCACGGTCGATCGCAAACTTGATGGCATTGCGGACGTCCGGGTTGTCGAACGGCGCCGCCGTCACGTTCATGACGAAAATGTAGTGGCCATAGCCGGTCACTTCATTGACGTTGATGTCCGGGTTCTTCTTCAGAAGATTGACGGTCTTGAGGTCGCAGCGATCCATGTAGTGGATTTCGCCCGAGGTCAGCGCGTTGGTGCGCGCCGCCACGTCGGCAATGACCTTGAACTCGACTTCGTCGAAATAGGACTTGCCGTAGAAATTGTCGAAGCGCTTCAGCTTGGCGCCGACACCCGGCTCAAACTTCACGATCTGGTACGGACCCGTGCCGACGCCCGATTCCCAATCCACCTTGCCGTCGGCCTTCGCCGGCATGATCTTCAGGTGATAGTCGCTGGCATAGAACGGGAAGTCGGCATTGCCGCCCTTCAGCGTGATGACCACATTGTCGCCATCAGCCTTGATGTCCTCGATCGTGTCGACGACCGACTTGGCGGCCGATTTCGAATCCGGGCCCATATGGTGCTTGTAGGAAGCGACGACATCCTCGGCGGTGACGTCCTTGCCATTGTGGAACGTGGCGCCCTTGCGGACCTTGAAGGCCCACTTCTTGGCGCCGTCCGACGGCTCGAAGCTCTCGGCGATGTCGCCAACGATGTTGCCGGCCACATCCATTTCGGTGAGGCTGTTGCCCGAGGCGCCCCAGCCCACGGTGCCGGTCATCTGGTCCGGATAGGTCGCCGGATCCAACGAGTCAGTCGTCGCACCGTGACCCAGGCCGATCTTGAAGGTGCCGCCCTTCTTGGGCTCCTGCGCGTAGCCGGCGCGGCTCAACACGCCCGTCGCCAGCGCGGTCGAAATGCCGAGCGCCGTGGCACGGCGCATAAAATCACGCCGCGACACCTTCTTGGCAAAGGCGGCCTGTTGCAACTCTTCCCATTGATTCATTTTTATCTCTCCCTAACGGCCGAACCGGACCGACCCCATGCCGACCGGCGGCAAACCCTGCAAAGTGTCGCCTGTAACCGGACCGGCCCAGGCGTTTCGTTTGTTTTAGTAGACCCATCTTTAGGGCGATGCGGCAAGAAATCTTGATGAATTACGACATCGGGTCATTGCTATGCGACACAATGACCAGATCGTGAAGCATTTTTTCAAGCGACCTTGTTTTGCTGCAGTGCGAGTGCCGATCTTATTGCGCCGCAACAAAATTCGAGCTCACTTTGGGCCGCAGCCGAAAGATGTATCAATCTCAGATAGGTATGCGGCAGTCCCTTACCGCATGTATAATCACAGGTAATGCCAGCATGACGCAAATGCTCAACAAACTTTTCGCCATGCGGCAGAATGGGGTCCATTTCCGCTGTCGCCACGCAGGCTGGCGGCAATCCGGCAAAGGACTTTGCGGAAAGCGGCATGGCATATGAATTGTTTGAAAGCGCCTGGCCGCCGAAATAGCCGGTTACGTAATGCCCAAGCGATTCCGTGGAAACACCAACGGATTGCCCGCCGGCTGCCCTCACGGTAAGGGCCGGGTAAATCAAGGTCTGATGGCGGATGACCGGCCCGCCATGATCCCGGATCCACAAGCAAAGCCCGGCTGCCAGATTGCCCCCCGCACTGTCGCCGGCGACCGCGAGCCGGTCCGGATCGAGACCACGTCCCCGCCCTTCCCGCGCCACCCATTTGACCGCCGCCAACCCGTCCATCAAGGCATCCGGAAAGACATGCTCCGGCGACAGCCGATAGTCGACGGACAAGACCGCCGCCCCGGTCCAGGCGCAAATCCGCGCCGTCGCCAGATCGTGACTTTCGGGTGAGCCCAGCATCCACCCGCCGCCGTGGAAGTAGACGATCGTCGCCAAGGGGCCCGCCGACCGTGCCGGCCGGTATAGCAGCGCCCGGCACGCACCGCTCCCACTGGCGCCATCCGACCTTGGGATGCGCACTTCCTCGACGCTCACACCCTCCGGCCGTGGCGCGTGATATCGCTGCCAATAGGAATCATAGAGGCGCCGCTGCTCCGCCATCGGCAAAAGGTCATAGGCTGCGGTAAAAAGATTGTCCGAGTCAGCGATGAAAGCGGCAACGGCGGCATCCGCCGGCGCAATCTGCGTCGTCATACGATTTGGTCCCCCGGGGCTCTTGCGTCGAACGCATTCCACACTGCATCATCGCGCCGGACAATCGAAATCAACAACTGAAATCGACAGGCGGCCATTCGCCATCAGCGAAGCCGACGCAAGAGATGACTCCGGTTCCGGCCAGTGAACAGACAGTAACGATCGGCTTCCTGCTGATGCCGCTCTTCTCGATGATGGCGTTTGTTTCGGCCATCGAACCTTTGCGTGTCGCCAATCGCATGGCCGATCGTCAACTTTACCGTTGGGAAGTGCTATCGCGCGATGGCGAGCCGGTCACCGCGTCAAACAACATGTCACTCGCCGCCGATCATTCGATTGCGGATCATCCCGCTTATCCGATGGTTGCCATCTGCGCCAGCTTCAACCCGCTGCGTCATTTCGATCCCGGCCTGCGCCAGTGGCTGCAGCGCCAGAATGCATCCGGCGTCGAACTGGGCGCGATGGATACGGGAGCCTTCCTGCTGGCGCGCGCCGGTCTTCTCGACGGCTACCGGGCCACAACACACTGGGAGAGCCTCGACAGCTTTGCCGAAGCCTTCCCAAAGGTCGAAGTCGAAAATGCGCTCTACGTCATCGATCGCAACCGATGGTGCTGTGCCGGCGGCACAGCTTCGCTCGATCTGATGCTTCACATGATCCGCCGCCAGCATGGCCACCGCATCGCCGCGGCCGTGTCCGAGCAGTTCATCCACCCGGAGATCCGCGGTCCCGACGACCGGCAGCGCATGGAACCCAAGGAACGCCAGGGCATCAGCCATGCCGGGCTGTCGCGGGTCATCAAGCTGATGGAATCCAGGCTTGAGGAGCCCGTGGCCAGTGCCGAACTCGCCAAAACCGCCGGCATGTCGCTGCGTCAACTCGAACGCCTCTTCGACCGCCATTTCGGCATGTCGCCACGTCGCTATTACCTCGATCTCCGGCTGCAACGTGCCCGCTCGATGCTGCAATATACCGACATGTCCATCGTCGAAGTGGCGGTCGCCTGCGGCTTCGGGTCGGCCGCCCATTTTTCCCGCTCCTACCACGCTTGGTCTGGCAAGGCACCCAGCGCCGAACGTCGTCGGCCGGCCCTTGGAATCATGCCGGCCCTTCGCTAGTGCGAGAGTTGCCTCTTCGTCGTATTTAGTCATTCGCTTGTCGAAATGCGTCAACACGACGGCAAGGCGCCGAGCCAGCATCGCCGACAGTCGAGATTCTCAACGCCGCAACGAAAGAGTTGAACCATGAACTACGAAGTGATCGTCACCTGTGCCGTTACCGGCGCTGGCGACACCGTGGGCAAGCACCCGGCCATTCCGGTGACGCCGAAGCAGATCGCCGATGCCGCCATCGAGGCCGCCAAGGCCGGCGCCACCGTGGCGCATTGCCATGTGCGCGACCCGCAGACGGGCAAGGGCAGCCGCGACGTGAACCTCTATCGCGAGGTTGTCGACCGCATCCGCTCCTCGGGCACCGACGTGATCATCAACCTCACCGCCGGCATGGGCGGCGACCTGGAAATCGGTGCTGGCGAAGACCCCTTCAAGTTCGGCAAGGCGACGGATCTCGTCGGTCCGATCACCCGTCTCGCCCATGTCGAAGCGCTCCTCCCCGAAATCTGCACGTTGGATTGCGGCACGCTCAATTTCGGCGACGGCGACTACACCTACATTTCGACGCCCAACATGCTGCGCGCCGGCGCCAAGAAGGTGCAGGAACTCGGCGTGAAGCCCGAACTCGAAATTTTCGACACCGGCCATCTCTGGTTTGCCAAGCAGATGCAGAAGGAAGGCTTGCTCGGCGACAACCCGATGTTCCAGCTCTGCCTCGGCATTCCCTGGGGCGCCCCGGCCGACACGACGACCATGAAGGCGATGGTCGACAACCTGCCGGAAGGCGCCATCTGGGCCGGCTTCGGCATCGGCCGCATGCAGATGCCGATGCTCGCACAGGCACTGCTGCTCGGCGGCCATGTCCGCGTCGGCCTGGAAGACAATATCTGGCTCGACAAGGGCGTGCATGCCTCCAACGGCTCACTGACCGAGCGCGCCTGCGAGATCATCAGCCGTCTCGGCGCCCGCCCGCTCACCCCGGCCGAAGGCCGCAAGAAGCTCGGCCTCAAGGCGCGCGGCTAATCAAACAAGGACGAAGACATCATGATCACGAATATCAAGAAGGCTGCCGTCATCGGCACCGGCGTCATCGGCTCCGGCTGGGCGGCGCGCTTCCTGGCCGCCGGCCTCGACGTCGTTGCCTGGGATCCCGGCAAGGGTTCGGAAGAGCAGCTCCGCAAGAACGTCGCCAATGCTTGGCCGGCGCTTGAGAAAGTCGGACTGAAGCCCGGTGCCTCGCAAAGCCGCCTCACCTTCGTCTCGACGGTCGAAGAAGCCGTGAAGGATGCCGACTTCATCCAGGAATCGGCCCCGGAACGCGAAGACCTGAAGGTGAAGCTCCACGCCCAGATCACGGCGGCGGCGAAGCCCGACGCCATGATCGGCTCCTCGACCTCCGGCTTGCTGCCGTCCGATTTCTACAAGGATGCCAAGAACCCGGAACGCTGCATGGTCGGCCACCCGTTCAACCCGGTCTACCTGCTGCCGCTGGTTGAAGTCTGCCCCAGCAAGTGGACCTCGCCCGACGCCATCCAGGCCGCGATTGCTTTCTACAAGTCGCTCGGCATGCGTCCGCTGCATGTCCGCAAGGAAGTCCCCGGCTTCCTTGCCGACCGCCTGCTTGAGGCGGTGTGGCGCGAAGGCCTCCACATGATTAAGGACGGCTATTGCACCACAGGCGAACTCGACGATGCGATCCGCTTTGGCTTCGGCATCCGCTGGTCGTTCTTCGGCATGTACATGATCTATCACATGGCCGGTGGTGAAGCCGGCATGAAGCACTTCCTGGAGCAGTTCGGCCCAGCGCTCGAACTCCCCTGGACGCATCTGAAGGCCCCGCCGCTCACCGACGAACTCATCGACAAGATCGTCGAAGGTACCGAGGCGCAGGCCGGCAAGCATTCGATCAAAGATCTCGAGCGCCTGCGCGACGATTGCATCATCTCGGTCATCAACGCGATCACCGATGCCAAGGCCAAGCACGGCTGGAAGTACGAGGATTAAAGGATGAGCGCTGCGCTCCGACCCCATCGCGAATTGGTCCGGCCCGAATGGGCGGATTACAACAAGCATCTCAACGATGCCTTCTATCTGGTCATCTTCAGTCATGCGACTGACCACATGATGGACCAGATCGGACTCGATGCGGCGGGGCGCGAGCGCAGCAATCATTCGCTGTTCACGGCCGAACTTCACCTCAACTATCTGAAAGAGGTAAAGGTCGGCGCGGAAGTGCGTGTGGAGACGACGTTTCTGGGGCACGACGCCAAGCGTCTCCACATCTTCCACACGATGTATGTCGGCGACGGGACCGAGCCTGTTGCGACCAACGAGCAGATGCAACTCTCGATGGATATGAGCGGTCCCAAGGTGGCGCCGTTCCAGCCGGATGTTCTGGCCGCGATCGAAAAGATCGCCACTGAACATGCGAAATTACCGCGGCCCGCTCAAGCCGGCCGCGCCATTGCTCTACCGCCTAAGAAGGGGTGAAGACCATGAATTTCGGATTGACCAGCGAGCAGCAGATGCTCGTCGAGGCGACGCGCGCCTTCGTCGAAGCCGAACTCGTGCCTTACGAAAACGAGGTCGAAAAAACCAATGAGGTTCGCCCCGACCTCATCAAGCAGATCCATGAACGGGCCATCAAGTCGGGCTTCTATGCCGTCAACATGCCGGAAGAGATCGGCGGCGGCGGGCTCGACCATCTGGCACTTACCCTGTTCGAGCGCGAACTGGGCCGCACCTCCTATGCCCTGCAATATGCAGTACACCGCCCCAGCAACATTCTGCGCGCCTGCAATGACGAGCAGAAGGAACGCTATCTGCTCCCCACCATTCGCGGCGAGCGCATTGAATGCCTGGGCATTACCGAGCCGGATGCCGGTTCGGACGTCCGGTCGATGAAGACCCGCGCCGAAGCCGACGGCGACGATTTCGTCATCAACGGCACAAAGCATTTCATCTCCTATGCCGACGTTGCCGATTTCATCATCCTCTTCGCGGCATCCGGCATCGAAGAAACCAAGCGTGGTCCCAAGAAGCTCATTACCAGCTTCCTCATTGACAAGGGGACGCCCGGTCTTGAAGTCCGCAAGGGTTCGCAATCGGTGAGCCATCGCGGTTTCCACCATTGCGAACTGGTTTTCAACAATTGCCGTGTCCACAAGCGCCAGATCCTGGGCGAGGTGCATCACGGTTTCGACGTTGCCAATACCTGGCTCGGCGCTACGCGGCTCACCGTCGCGGCGCAGTGCGTTGGGCGCGCGCAGCGCGCGATGGACATGGCGATCAATTGGGCGGCGACGCGCAAGCAATTCGGCCAGGCGATCGGCAAGTTCCAGGGCGTTTCCTTCAAGCTCGCCGACATGGCGACCGAGATCGAGGCAGCCAACCTCCTCACCCTGCAGGCGGCCTGGAAGACAGTCGAGGGCACGGCGCAGGATCAGGACTATGCCATCGCCAAGCTCTACGCGACCGAAATGCTCGCCCGCGTCACCGACCAGGCAGTGCAGATCTTCGGTGGCATGGGCCTCATGGAAGAAACCGGCATCGAGCGTTTCTGGCGCGACGCGCGCGTCGAGCGCATCTGGGACGGCACCTCGGAAATTCAGCGGCACATCATCTCGCGCGCCCTGCTGCGCCCGTTCGAGAACTGACACGCACGGCACTTGCCCAAATGCGCTGTCGGCATTTGCCGCGAATTCGCATCGGGTTCGCGGCAAATTGCTTATCGAGAGATTAACGCGCTGAAGCAACGGCATTTTTTCCGCGATGCACGCCCGGTTCGCACACCTGGATATATAGAAACGGAGTGTAGACCTCTGCCATTCGCGCCTCCAACACGCCATCTTTCGACAAGCAACAGTTACGAAAGATGCCTTTGGCATGGCGCAGCTCATCAAGCTTGGCAATTACTTGGTCGAAATCGACGGCACCCGCCTCGCCTTCTATGACGTCAGTGGCAACCCGCAGGGCCAGCCCCAAGATATTTCCGGCGCGGCGTCAATTATCCTGCCCGACGGAACAGAGCTTCCGCCCGAGCAACTGACCGATCTGCTGCCCGGCGATATCGACGCCCTCGCCAACTTCAAGACAGCCGCCGGACCCGACGCCTCCGGCGATCAACCAGCCGAAGCTGACAGCGGAGGCGGCCGATTTGCCGCTTTTGAAGATCGGGCCGGTTTGGCCGGCCTGGATTCCGTGGGCGGGCTGGAAGGAACCGAACAGCAATCAGAAGCGGGTCTCGCCTTGCGCGGCCGCTTTGATGGCACCGCCAACCCCGAACAATCGGGCAATAGCGACCAGCCACAGCTGCCCGTCAACGAAGATCAGACACCACCGCAGCCGCAGGACCCGGCACCACAGCCGCCAAGTGACGAAGAGCCGACCCCGCAGCAGCCAACTGACGAAGAGCCGAACCCGCAGCAGCCGCAGGACCCGACACCCCAGCCGCCAACTTACGTGGCGCCGGATGTCACGGCGACAAAAGGCGCTGTCGAATACCACAATACGGTCGAAAGCGGTAAGCAGAGCCCGCTCGGCGATATGAAGGTCGGCGACTACCTGACGCGCGGTGGTGACGAGGGGAAAACCATCGACCCGACCATGGTGAATGGCGTCGACAACCGCAACCTCACCCTCACCCAAAGCGCCGACGTCAAGATCGGCTTCGTCTCGGAAGGTGCCGGTTACAAATCCATGGTCGGCGTCTACGAATTCGATGCTGCCGGAAAGATCATTCCGGGCTCGGTGAAGCTCGTCTGGCTCGACGCCAGCCAAGTGCATCAGGGCACGGTCGGCGGCGCGCTGGTCAAGGATTTCCTCGGCAACTCGCAACCGCTCGAAATCTCCCTCGGCAATGTCGCCGCGGGCAGCAAGCTCGGCTTCTTCATCATTGCCGACGGCGCCTCCAGCAAGGACAATCAAAAGCTCCTCGCCGGGCTCGCCGATGTCAGCAAGAAGGACAATTACGCCGACGATCTCGCCGCCATCAACAAGCACGTGACCTTCGCAACGGACAAGAACGGCAATGGCCACATCCTGATCGACGGCAAGCAGCTCGCCGGCGATGTCTATTTCACCCACGACAAGTCGCTCAATACCGATGCCAACAGCAACGATATCGAGCACTCCCTGTCCGGCGTCTCCAGCCAGAATGACGGCAAGCTCTATGTCGGATTCGAGGACCAGGCCGGCGGCGGCGACCGGGACTATCAGGATCTGGTCATCAGCGTCGACATGGGCAGCTATAACATCAACAAGCTGACCCAGACCGTGACGCAGCCCACTGTCGACTTTTCCGATGCCGACAGCTCAAATCTTTCCAGTGCGGTGATCACCACCTACGGCTTCCATGCCGAAGACCATCTCAACGTGCCACACAGCGATCTCTTTGATGTACAGATCGCCCACGATGGCAGCGATTTCTCCATCACCATCACGGCGAAGGCCGGATCCGAGACCGTCGGTGCGTTCGAGGATTTCGTCAACCACATCTATTTCTCGACCACCAGCACCGACCTCGACTACCGCGAGATCAGCTATGAAGTGACCGACACCGACGGGCAGCATTCCAATGTCAGCACGGTGCCGATCGAATTCTCGTTGAGTGGCGACGGTGTCGGCGCCGGTGCCTCGACGCCGGCCCAACCCGGCAGCGGCGACGATGTGCTGCATCTCAACATCCAGGAAATCGGGCAATATCACGACATGGGTGCCGGCACTGACACGGTGCAGCTCGGCCACGGCAATATGAGCTTCGGCCACAACGATGCCCGGATGCTCGACAATGTCGAAGTGATCGACGCCAAGGGCGCCGGCCACAACGACATTTCGCTCTCAGCCGCCGACGTCCTCGACATGACCGACGGCAATCATCACCTCACCATCCTCGGCAAGGCCGGCGACAGCCTGACACTCTCCGGCGACGGCGGTCACAACTGGACCGTGACCGATCACGGCGCCGACTTCACCACCTATTCCTACAATGACGGCGTGCACCAGGCGGTGGTCGAAGTCAGCAACCAGCTCGCGCAGACCATCGTTTAGCGACGAAAAGGGAGCCCCAACGGGGCGTTTTCGGGGCCTTTTCGGAAGCCTAATTTCCCCGAAAATCAGCCTTCCGCTTCTCGGCGAAGGCCTTCACCCCTTCCTTGGCGTCGGCCGATTCATCCGCCAACTCATAGGTCGACATGGTCCCGGAACGGATCAGCTTGAAGCTGTCCTCGACCGACTTATCCTCCATGAAGCGGATGCATTCTTTCAACGCCTGAACGGTGATAGGCGCGCCGGTCGCGATGAGGTCGGCCCATTCGCGGGCTTGTTGCATAAGCTTCTCGCGCGGCACCACCTTGTTGACCAAGCCGTAATGCGCGGCCTCCTGTGCCGGCATGCGACGGCCGAGCAACAGGATCTCCATCGCGATATTGTGCGGCAGGCGCTTGGGCAAACGTTGCACGCCGCCTGAATCGGGCACGATGCCGAGCGGCAGCTCGGGCAGCGAGAATTCGACATGCTCGGCAGCGATGATGAGATCGCAGGCGAGCGCCAATTCCCAGCCGCCGCCGATGCAAAGCCCGTTGATCGCGGCGATGACCGGCTTGTTGAGGTCCCAGAGTTCGGTCAGGCCCGCAAAAGAACCGGGGCCGTAATCATGCTTCCACCATTTGCCGACCAGGTTCTGCGCTGCCGCGGCCTTCAAGTCCCAACCGGCCGAGAAGATCTTCTCGCCTGCCGCCGTGACGATGCCGACGCGCAGGTCCGGGTCATCGCGGAGCAGGCAGAAAGCGTGGCCGAGCTTGCGCGAGGTTTCCATGTCGATGGCATTGACCTTGGGCCGATCGAGGGTGATTTCCAGCACATGGCCCCGGCGCTCAAGCTTGACGGCTTCCGACATCGCATATCCTCCCCTTGATCAGTCCACCATCCATAGGACGCCGGGGCGCCCTGTCTGATGATGGTTTGCGACAGAGGGCGCGCGAATTGCGACACCCTGTTCAGTCGGCGACCTTCACGACGAGCTTGCCAAAATTGCGGCCTTTCAAAAGGCCGATAAATGCCTCAGGCGCCTTCTCCAGGCCGTGAACGACGTCTTCGCGGTATTTGATGGCACCCGATTTCAGCCAAGCGCCGACGTCGCGGCGGAAGTCCGCCGCCTGGGCGGCAAAGTCGGTGACGATGAAGCCACGGAAAGTCAGACGCTTGGAAAGCACCGCCCGCATCGTCATCGGCAGCCGGTCCGGCCCCGGCTGCGGCCCGTCCTCATTGTAATGGGCGATGAGGCCGCAAACCGGCACACGAGCGAAATTGTTGAGAAGCGGAAATACGGCCTCCCAGACATGGCCGCCGACATTCTCGAAGTAAATATCGATTCCGTCGGGGCAGGCACCGGCAAGCTGGGCGGCAAAATCGGGCGCCCTGTGATCGAGCGCCACATCGAAGCCGAGTTCATCCCGCATATAGGCGACCTTGTCGGCACCGCCGGCGATGCCGACGACGCGACAGCCCTTGAGACGGCCGATCTGACCGACCAGCGACCCGACCGGGCCAGTCGCAGCGGCGACCACCAATGTCTCACCGGGCTTGGGCTGGCCGATATTGAGGAGGCCCGTATAGGCCGTCATCCCCGGCATGCCCAGTACGCCGAGCGCCGTCGAGATCGGCGCCAGCTTGGGATCGACCCTCTCCAGATTGCTGCCGTTCGAGATAGGGTGAGTCTGCCAGCCGGTCCGCCCTTGCACGATATCGCCAACAGTGAAGGAAGGGTTGCGCGAGGCGAGAACCCGGCTCACCGCCCCACCCTCCATAACACCGCCGATCGGCACCGGTTGGGCATAGGATTTGGCGGCGCTCATGCGCCCGCGCATATAAGGATCGAGCGAGAGATAGAGCGTCTGGAGTTGCAATTCACCCTCTGTCGGCGACGCCAGCGGAACCTCCACCAAGCGGAAATTCTCCGCGGTCGGCTCCCCCACCGGCCGGGATGCCAGCACGATTTGCTTGTTCAAGACTTCCAACATTTCACATTCCATACTCGTGAAAGACCTGGGACGATAGGTCATGTATGATTCAATCTAGGGCAATTTCTATTAACTTAATAGAGATCATGCCTGTGAGGCCACTCGCCTGGAGTGGATGATATGATTGTATAATAGACAGATTTTTGGACGTTCGCCAGTCATCTTGCTTTGTCGCTTCAAATCACACAAACACGTTATCTGTTAGTTTTAATATTACATATAGTGCGATTAATTCAATTGACCCACCTTTTGCAGATGCTAAGTATTTTCACAGTTATATGACTCTTATGCGCCATCTTTAGTGTGATTACGGCGCTGGTGACCAGATGCAGATCGACACCCTTCACGACGCGCCGATTGTTGACTCCCAGACAAGCGTTTCGGCGCCGGACATGTTGGCGCGCGACCTCAACGCGCGCTTTGCCACGGCATCGCCGCTCGAGATTCTCGATGCGGCCATTCATCACCTCTTCCCAAAACGGATCGCCCTGGTTTCGTCCTTCGGCGCTGAATCGGCGCTGCTGCTCCATTTCCTCGCCGAGATCGACCGGTCGGTGCCGGTCCTGTTCCTCGACACCGGCAAGCATTTCGACGAAACGCTGATGTACCGCGACATCCTTGCGGGCCGTTTCGATTTCACCGATCTGCGCTCGGTCGAACCCGACGGCGCCGACCTCGCGCGCCACGATCCCGATGGAACCCTGTGGCAGACCAATCCCGACTTGTGCTGCCAATTGCGCAAGGTCGACCCGCTGCTCCATGCGCTGGAACCGTTCGGTGCCTGGATCACGGGGCGCAAGCGGTATCAAAGCCGCACGCGCGCGGAACTGCCGCTGTTCGAGAGCCTCGACGGGCGCATCAAGGTTAATCCGCTCGCGCACCTCAATGCGGCTGATATCGAAGCGGCCTTCAAAGAGTTCAAGCTGCCGCAGCACCCGCTTTATTACGACGGCTTCAAATCGATCGGCTGCAAGCCCTGTACGCTGCGCGTCGCCGATGGGGACGACGCGCGCTCCGGCCGCTGGGCCGGCACCGACAAGACAGAGTGCGGCATCCACCGCTGACCAGACAAAGAAGAAACAGAAAATGACCCAGGTTCTGCAGACACCGACCGATCTCGATCAGCTTGAAGCGCAGAGTATCTTCATCCTGCGCGAAGCCTACAGCCGACTGAAGCCCATCACCATGCTGTGGTCGCTGGGCAAAGATTCCAATGTGATGCTGTGGTTGGCGAAGAAGGCGTTCCTCGGCCACGTCCCCTTCCCCGTGACCCATGTCGACACGGGCAAGAAATTTCCCGAGATGTACGCGTTCCGCGACCGCTACGCCAAGGAATGGAACCTCAACCTCATCGTGCGCGACTGCCCGCCGGTCGAGGAAATCGACCCCAGCCTGCCGCCGGCCGCCCGCTCGGCCGCACGCAAGACGATCGGCCTCAAGCGCGTGATCGAAGAATTCGGCTTCAAGGGCGTCATCGCCGGCATTCGCCGCGACGAGCAGGCGACGCGCGCCAAGGAACGCGTCTTCAGCCCACGCGCCGACGGTGGCGCCTGGGACTTCCGCGATCAGCCGGCCGAGTTCTGGGACCATTTCAACGCCAGCCTGCCCGACGGAGCGCATATGCGCATCCACCCGCTGCTTTCCTGGACCGAGCTCGATATCTGGCGCTATGTGCAGCGCGAGAACATTCCGCTGGTCCCGCTCTATTTCGCAAGGGACGGCAAGCGGTACCGGTCGCTTGGCGATCAGGACATCACCTCGCCGGTTGCCTCGACCGCCAACACGCTGGACGAGATCATCGCCGAGCTGAAGTCCACCAAGACATCGGAACGCGCCGGCCGTGCCATGGACCATGAGCGCGAGGACGCTTTCGAGCGCCTGCGCGCCTCGGGCTATATGTAAGCGCGGCGGAAAGGAACAGCATCATGACCGTTCTCCCCCTGAAGAATCCGAAGAGCGCCGCTCATTCCGCCAATGACGATGTGGCGCCGGTGCAGGCGCGTTTTCCCTTCGCCATCGTCGGCCATGTCGATCACGGCAAGTCGACGCTGATCGGCCGCCTGCTGCACGATACGGGCAGTCTCCCCGAAGGGAAGCTCGCCGAGTTGAAGGCCGCCAGCGACAAGCGCGGCGGCACGCTGGAATGGTCGTTCCTGCTCGACTCCTTCCAAGCGGAGCGCGACCAGGGCATCACCATCGACACGACCCAGATCTTCTTCGCAACGCCCAAGCGCCCCTACGTCATCATCGACGCGCCGGGCCACAAGGAGTTCCTGAAGAACGCCGTTTCCGGCGTGGCACAGGCACAAGCGGCGCTCCTGGTCATCGATGCCGCCGAGGGTGTCCGCGAACAATCGCGGCGACATGCGCTGATCCTGCAGCTGCTGGGCCTCAGGCAGGTTGCGGTCATCGTCAACAAGATCGACCTCATCGACTTCGACGAAGCGCGCTTCAACAAGGTTGCGGCCGAAATCACCGCCTTCCTCGCAGAACTTGGCCTGACGCCGAAGGCCGTCGTGCCGATCTCGGCCCGCCACGGCGACAATATCGTCGCCCGCTCGGCCGAGACACCCTGGTACAAGGGCGAGACCGTGGTCGAACTCCTCGACGGTTTCGAGGCCTCACGCGCCGCCACGGAATTGCCGCTGCGCCTGCCGGTGCAGGACGTCTTCAAGTTCGATCATCGCCGACTGGTGGTGGGCCGCATCGAGAGTGGCCGCCTGAAAGTCGGCGACAGCCTGACCTTCGCGCCGACCGGCAAATCCGCCAAGATCGCCAGCATCGAGACCTGGGCCGCCGCGCCGCAGATTGCCGCCAGCGCCGGCCAATCGGTCGCGATCACGCTGGATGATGAACTCTTCATCGAGCGCGGCATGGTGGCGAGCCACGCCGAGCGCCAGCCGCATCTCACCCACGACGCGTTGCTGCGCCTCTTCTGGCTGGACAGCGCGCCGCTGGAGCCGGGTGATCGTATCACGCTGAAAGTCGCCACTTCGGAATACACGGTCGCGGTCGAAGGCATTCGCGCCGTCATCGATGTCGACTCCCTGGAACGGCAGGTCGCCGATCGCGTCGGCCAAAATGGCATTGCCGAGGTCGCGGTCCGCAGCCGGTCGCTGATGGCAATCGATCTGGTGGACGAATTGGCCAAGACCGGCCGCGCCGTGCTGGTGCGCGACGGCGACATCGTCGGCGGGGCCGTCATCCTGGGCCGTGCGGCCGAGGCAAAGCTCGCCGAGGAACCGCGCCTGCTGTTCAGCCCAAATCATCTGGTCAGCCACGCGGCGCGTACTGCCGCCAATGGGCATCAAGGTGCCGTCATCTGGCTGACCGGCCTGTCCGGTTCTGGCAAATCGACTTTGGCGATGGCGCTGGAGCGGGAATTGTTCGCCAAGGGTCGCCAGGCCTATGTGCTGGACGGCGACGCGCTGCGTTCGGGCCTCAACAACGATCTGGGCTTTGGCCCGGAAGCGCGGGCCGAAAACATCCGCCGCACGGCCGAGGTTGCCAAGCTCTTCGCCGACGCTGGCTTGATCGTCATCACGTCGCTGATTTCGCCCTATGCGGCCGAGCGCGAAAAGGCCCGCAACATCGTCGGCGGCAATTTCCACGAGGTGCATGTGAAGGCTGATCTCGCCACCTGCGAAGCGCGCGACCCCAAGGGTCTTTACGCCCGTGCCCGTGCCGGCGAGATCAAGAATTTCACCGGCATCGATGCGCCCTATGAAGTGCCGGAGGCTGCCGATCTGGTGATCGACACGAGTGCTACGTCACTTGAAGCGGCACTCGGCACGCTTGTCAATTTTGTTGAAGCTGTGTCGACAGGATCGCCGTCCCTAAGGAACGCGCTGTCGTAAGGATAGCCGGAGGCTGCAGCGAAACTGGAAGAGCACCAATAGATCCAACCCATCGCATGGTGGGTTGGGCTCGCTTTCAAAAAAGAGACCGGCCGGTTTAGACCGCCGATGCCTTGATCTTGCGGGCCTTTGTAACAGGATTCTTGGCGGCTTCTTCCCGCTCGGTGGCTTCCTTCGCCAAGCGCAGGGCGCGCAGCTTGGCCGTATTCTCCGCGAAGACTGCATTGGCCTTGGCGCGCTCTTGCAGCATGTCCTGTTCACGCTGGCGCTCGCGGTCGCGGGCTTCCTTGGCGACGCGTTGCGATTCCTCGACTTGCTTCGATAACAAAGGTCTCAGCATTGCGGTCGTCCTCCCAGGGCCTTACGGCAGTATGGCCTGCTGAATAAGCATGCAGGCCAAAATGCGAAGGGCGGCCTAGGCCGCCCTCTCACTCTTACGCCGACGCTTACGCCGCTTTCAGATTGCAAGCCGATGACTTGCCGCGCTCCGTCTGCACGTCGTAGCTGATTTCCTGCCCTTCATTGAGCGAGCCCATTCCAGCGCGCTCGACAGCGGAAATGTGCACGAACACATCGTTGCCGCCATCATTGGGCTGAATGAAGCCGAAACCCTTTTGGGCATTGAACCACTTAACTTTTCCAACAGACATATCAAACCTTTAGCAAAGACTATTGCCGCCGAGCGAATAGCCGCGCGGCGGTTCTGAACGGGATAACGGATATGGCCGGTTGGCTCTCTTCTGGAGAGATGATCGGGCTGCGCCGAAATCAGGTCTAGAGCCGCACCATACGCTGTTTGTGGGTGTATTAGCAAGGTAAAGGTCGGAAGGGACGATCCGCGTGCGATTTCGGACGCTCTGGCAACTCGCTTTGCCCGTGTCGTCCCAACACTAAAAACCAGTGTCGCCGCTGGTGCCCGCTGCCGGACTCGAACCGGCACGAAGCTTTCGCCTCTCAGGATTTTAAGTCCCAGTTGTTACACTTGATCCGAAGTCAGAACGACTGCGTACCCTTTGCAATATTTGAACTTTTTTACACAGCCGCTTCAAGATTCTGAGCAGAATCCGCAACAATCCCGCAACTCCGCAACATTCCCCGCAACAAATTTCGAGAACTCTCCGCCATTCCATCCTCCAAAAAAAATCCTGAGCGAGGAATGAAGAAGGGGTTTGCGAAATAACGGCTAGGTTTCCTGACTCCACCAGTTATGACGCGTGTGCGGAGTACAAAAGAAGCCTTCAAAGGCGCCATCAAGATCTGACTGATCGAGTTTCTCGTTTGTCCCGCAGATCAATGCAAAGAAACTGTCCCACTCAACAACGACCAAAAGTGACCGATCCTCCGCGTATATGCGGGTCGGTATGCGAGAAAGACCCGGTACGTCCCACGGTTCGTGTGATTGGAGGGCTGAAACCTCCAGCGAAACACCCGCTTCGTCAAATTCGCTTGCAAGCTCCACACGCTCAATTCCAGCCTTTTGGAAGAGAGTCGCAATCTTCCGTTCCATGATGGGCTGGATAGCACCTTCTGTAGGCATGAAAGTCCGATTTGCATGACAATACTCTTGGAGCTTGCCGGCAGCTTTGCGGTCTTCATGTTCCGATTTGAGCGCGCCAATCCCCGTAAGAAGCGCACGATTTAGCGATGGGATCGTCTTGATTCCAGTCTCCGCGCAAATCTTGCTCCACCTGATTTCGCGCCCTCGTGTCTTTGCAAGAAGGGCAACAACGTCAGTGGTGAGGTTTCCTTGGTAGCGCGAATCCTCAATGCGCTCGATCGCGTCCACGATATCTTCACCGGGATCGTCATCTCGACAGACTACGACTGTACCCCAATCCGCCAATGCCGGATCGACTCCATCCACAGCAAAGAATGGATGTAGCGCGATAAAACCTGCCTCAAATGGCCCGCCGTCAAGCAGAGGGCCATTGGTGGGCGGATAGGTCGTCCGACGCTTGAATGCCATAGGCTCTCACGAATGCACTGCCATTCTGGTGCCCGCTGCCGGACTCGAACCGGCACGAGGCTTTCGCCTCTCAGGATTTTAAGTCCTGTGTGTCTACCAATTCCACCAAGCGGGCTGTGCGGCAGGGCGGTCTGCTCGGCCCATTGGCCGACGCTGCTTCCTAGCATCGCACGCGGCTGCGGACAATGTGCGTCCGCTGGCCGTCAGACGGCGGGCTCCCCCTCTATCGGGTCGGCGCCGAGATTGTGGATGATGCCGTGGAGCTCGGTCGCTGCCTGGTCGATCTCCGCCTGGTCGGTGCCGCGAATGACAAAGGAGGCGCCGAACTTTCCCTGGCGGAAGAAAGGATAGGAGCCGATCTCCAGCGCCGGGTGCCGGTCCTGCAGCAGGCCCAGATCCTTGGCGATGACACCTTCGCCGATATAGCCGGAGACGGTGCGCGACAGGACGGGATCGCCCCCTTGGAGGCGCCCCTTGAGACCGTCGAACATCGCCTGGCAGATGCGCGGCACGCCGGCGAGGACGAAGACATTGCCGATCTGAAAGCCGGGCGCCACCGAGACCGGATTGTCGATGAGCGTCGCCCCTTCCGGCGTGTGTGCCATGCGCATCCGCGCTTCGGTCAAGTTCTCGGCACCGTAATGCTGAGTCAAGAGCCGGGCCGCCACCGGATGCAGGATCAGCTTCGCACCGAATGCCTTGGCAACCGAGGCGGCGGTGATGTCGTCATGCGTCGGGCCGATCCCGCCGGTGGTGAAGACGTAATCGTATTTGGCGCGCAGTTCGTTGACCGCGGCGACAATGGTCGCCTCGACATCCGGGATGAAGCGGCCTTCCACCAGACGTATGCCGATCGCGGTGAGGCCGGACGCGAGATAGCCGAGGTTGAGGTCCTTGGTTCGGCCGGAGAGGATTTCGTTGCCGATCACCAGGACCGCAGCAGTGACGATCTTCACGTCGCTCATCATCGTTCTCTATTGCCGCACATAGCCGAAGGCACGCATGCATTCATCGACGATATCGTCATAGCGCTTCCCGGTCCGATAGCCGGAGACACCGCTGTCGGCGAGCGGGTCGCCGAAAGCGCCGCCGCCCTGGGTCGCTGCGATATCCTGATCGATGCCGCGATCGACCTTGGTCTGGGACCGGGCCGCGGCTTCGCAGGAACCGAGGTCGCTGTGCATCTGTTCGCTGCTGGCGCCGGGTTGAGTCCAATTGCCGCCCTTGTCGAAATAGGAACAGGCCGAGACCAGGAGAAGTGCTGCGGTGGCAATGAGGGCGGGACGCATGGGCGGAAATCCTTGGCGCGGAAGTGGCGGTAACTTGCCGGGAAGCCAGGCGATATGCAACATCGGCCGGCGCAACTCTGATTTGGTAAGAATCACGATCTATTTCAATTGGTTCACCTGAGCCTGCCCAGATGAATTTTGCCACCGATCTGATCCCGGCGCGGCTGTTGCGCCGATACAAGCGGTTCCTGGCTGACATGCGCCTGTCCGACGGCCGTGAAGTGGTGGCGCATTGCCCCAACCCGGGCTCGATGCTGGGGCTGGCGACACCGGGCGCCGCCTGCTGGCTGTCGGCGAAAACGGCCAAGGGGCGAAAGCTCGATTTCGGCTGGGAACTGGTCACGGCCGAGAGCGGCGCCCTGGTCGGCATCAATACCGGCTGGGCCAACCGCATTGTGGCGGAGGGTCTTGCCGCCGGTTCGTTTCCCGGCTTGCCGCAGGACGGTCACTGGCGAGCGGAGGCCCAGTTCGGGCCGGGGACGCGGTTCGATTTCCGCCACGAGGCGGCCGACGGCGCGCTGATCTATCTCGAGGTCAAGAGCGTGACATTGTCCCGGCAGCCGGGCCTTGCCGAGTTTCCTGATTCACGGACCGAGCGCGGGGCGAAACATCTGCGGGAACTCGCGGTTGCCAAGGCGCAGGGCCACCGTGCGGTGCTGCTGTTCCTCGCCCAGCGCGGCGATTGCCGGTCCCTGGCGATGGCCGGGGATATCGATCCCGCCTATGCGAGCGCCCTGGAAACGGCCCGCGCTGCAGGAATCGAGGTTATGGCACGGGCCTGCAATGTCAGCCCGGATGGCATATTCTTGAGCGATGCCATGAGCTTGCAATGCTGAACAGGAAGCCATGCAGTGCCGGGGGTTGCGCCGGTTGGGGCCACGGCGTATCTAATCTTTAATCCTACAAATCGGCAGGAATTGTGCCGGGAGCCGCGGTAAGAGCGATGCAAAAGCAAGACGTGAACGACGACTGGATCGATGAAGGCGGCAAGATCAAGCTGCACAAGCCGGCCGATTTCGAAGCGATGCGCAAGGCGGGGCTGCTCGCCGCCGAAACACTCGACTTCATCACGCCCCACGTCGTGCCTGGCGTCACTACCGAGGCGCTCGACAAGCTGTGCCACGATTTCATCGTGGCGCGGAAGGCGATCCCCGCCCCGCTCAACTATCGCGGCTTTCCCAAATCGATCTGCACCTCGATCAACCATGTCGTCTGCCACGGCATTCCGGGCCCGAAGAAGCTTGCCGACGGCGACATCGTCAATATCGACGTCACCGTCATTCTCGACGGCTGGCACGGCGACAGCAGCCGCATGTACCCGGTGGGCAAGATCGGCGTGCAGGCGCAGCGCCTCATCGACGTCACCTACGAAGCCATGATGCGCGGCATCGATGCGGCCAAGCCCGGCGCCTCGCTCGGCGATGTCGGCTATGCGATCCAGAGCTTTGCCGAGAAGCAGCGCTTCTCCGTGGTGCGCGATTTCTGTGGCCACGGCATCGGCACGGTCTTCCACGATCAGCCATCGGTCCTGCATTTCGGCCGCAAGGGCACCGGGCCTGAAATCAAACCCGGCATGTTCTTCACGGTCGAGCCGATGATCAACGCCGGCACCTGGCAGGTGAAGATTCTCGATGACGGCTGGACTGCCGTCACGCGCGACAAGAAACTCTCCGCCCAGTTCGAGCACACGGTTGGCGTCACAGAAACGGGCATCGAGATATTCACCGCCTCGCCCACCGGGCTGCACTGCCCGCCCTATGCCGCCTAAAGATGCGCCGGATAGCGAGAAAGAAAAGCCGCATTATCACGGCCACCGGCAGCGGCTGCGCGAACGATTTCTCAGCGGCGGCGCGGCGGCCCTGGCCGATTACGAATTGCTAGAACTGTTGCTCTATCTCGCCATCCCGCAGAAGGATGTGAAGCCGCTCGCCAAGGATCTCATCCACCGGTTCGGTAGCTTCGCCGGGGTGATGGCGGCGGAACCTACGCAGCTGATGGAAGTGAGCGGCATCAAGGAAACGGCGGCGGTCGCCATCAAGACGGTCCAGGCCTCGGCGCTTCTCATGCAGAAGCAGATGGTGCTCGACAAGCCGGTCTTGAGTTCATGGAAGGCCGTGCTCGACTATTGCCACTCCGTCATGGCGCATGAGCAGAACGAGCAGTTCCGCCTGCTGTTCCTCGACGGCAAGAATGCGCTCATCGCCGACGAGGTGCAGGGGCGCGGGACGGTCAACCACGCACCGGTCTATGTGCGCGAGGTGGTGAAACGCTGCCTGCTGCTGGGCGCCAGTTCCGTCATTATGGCGCATAACCACCCGACCGGGGACCCGACGCCGTCGCGCGACGATATCGACATGACCCGTGCGGTGCAGGAGGCGCTGGCGCAGGTCGGCATCCAGGTCCACGACCACATCATCATCGGCCGCAAAGGCCACGCCTCGCTGCGGTCGATGGGCTATCTCGACCCGGCGCGCAAACGCAAGGCCTGAAGGGACCCATCTTGGACGCTCCGCAGCAGCAGACTATGCCTGTCGTCTTCATCTCGCATGGGAGCCCCACCCTCGCCTTCGACGATGTACCAGCGCGCGATTTCCTGGTGCGGCTGAGTTCCAAGTTGCCGCAGCCCAAGGCCATCCTCTGCATCTCAGCGCATTGGGAAACAGCCATCCCCAGCGTCACCGGCAATCCGGCACCGAGCACGATCCACGATTTCTATGGCTTCCCGCAGGCGCTCTATGAACTGCGCTATGACGCACCGGGCGACCCGGAACTCGCCGGCCGCGTCGTGGCCCTGCTGGAGGGCCAAGGCTGCAATGCGCTGATCAACAGCGAGCGCGGGCTCGATCATGGGGCGTGGAGCCCCCTCATTCTCGCCTACCCGCAATCGGGCATTCCGGTGCTGCAGCTCTCGCTGATACACCATCGCTCGCCCGCCGATCATGTGGCCTTGGGGCGCCTGCTGGCGCCGCTGCGCGAGGAAGGAATCCTGATCCTTGCCTCTGGTGGCGCTGTCCACAACCTGCGCGCCCTCGATTGGCGCAACCGTGGCGGCAAGGAGGAATGGGCCGAAGCATTCGATCGGTGGCTCACCGACCATGTCGAAAGCGGGGATCTCGCCAGCCTTACCCGCTATCGCGATCTGGCTCCCAATGCGACGGTCGCACATCCGAGCGAGGACCATATCCTGCCGCTGTTCGTCGCCCTGGGTGCCGCCGCCGGGCGAGCCGAACAGGCCAAGGGCGAACGCATTCACCACAGCTTCACGCTGGGCAGTCTCAGCATGTCCGCCTTTGCTTGGGGCCTTTAAGGGCCCGGAATAAAAAGTCCGCCTTTGGAAAAAGTGACATCGCGCACAGAGCGTGCTGCGGGCGCTAGGCGGCATTCCTCAAACAATTGAAACATTGTCTCAATTCTACAGGTACTTGCGAACAGGCAAGGGAGTTCCGGCCGAATCTCAGATCACACGATGATGTGCAGCGTGGGCGCGTCATTTAACAATCTAGTAACGATCACGGACCTATCGTTCTCAGATCAAACAAAAATGCCTTTTTGACCGAACAGTCATCTTGCTACAGCAGCACAACACGCCCACGAGAACGCATGTGATCGCCACCGACGTCCGCAAGCTGGTCGATCTCGCCCGTGACAAATCCAGTCTGGGGAGGTCCAGCCTCGTAACCGCCATCGGCGATCTGATGGACGATTCCGGCCGCATCCTGACCTTGCAGGAAAAGGCCCTGATGAACGACATCCTGAAGAAGCTCATTCAGGATGTGGCGCGCCCCATTCGCAAGGCCTTGGCCGATAAGCTCGCCCAATCCCCCAACGCGCCGCATGAAATCGTCAATCTTCTCGCCAATGACGAATTTGATATCGCTTCGCCGGTGCTCCTCAAGAGCGACCTCCTCAGCGACGAGGACCTGGTCGAAATCGTGCGCCACCGCACGCTGAGCCATCGTCTGGCGATCGCCATGCGCCGCAGCGTCAGCACCGTCGTCAGCGATGCGCTGGTAGGCACTTCCTCGGTCGACGTGATCAAGGCGCTGCTCGAAAATCACGGCGCCCAGATCACGGATGCCACCATGTCCTATCTGGTGCAGCAATCCGAGACCGTCGACGAGTTCCAAGAACCGCTTCTGCGTCGCAAGGACCTCCCGGTCGACCTTACCAAGAAGATGTATGTGTGGGTTTCCGCGGCCTTGCGCCATTACATCGTCGAGCATTACCCGGTCGACAAGGCGGAGCTGGACATCACCGTTGCCAAGATCGCCGAAGATGTGGCCGACCATGATCCGGAAGCAAACAGCCGTGCCGATGATGCGGCGATGGCTCTGGCCGAGCAGCTTGCCAAGCGGTCGGAACTGACCGCCGACATGCTGGTAAAGACGTTGCGGCGTGGCGAGATCGCCCTCTTTGAAGCCATGCTGGCCCAAATGGTGGGTTTGCGCCCGCAAGTCGCGCGCAAGCTGATCTATGAGGATGGCGGCGAAGGCATGGTGATCGCCTGCCGCGCCAGCAATATCAACCGCACCGATTTCACGGCCCTGTTCCTGATGCTGCAGCGCGCCCGCCCGGGCGAACTGGCCAACAATCCCTATCAATTGTCGCGCTCGATGGAGATGTTCGACCGCCTGAAGCCGGATACGGCCCGCAAGGTGGTGGAGCGATGGAAGGTGAACCCGTTCTTCCTGAAATCCATCCGCCGACTGGAAAGCCAGACCCGCGGATGAGCGGCATGCGGGAAAAGCTGCGGCTGGTCAAACCGGACGCAACCGCCCCCCGCCAACCGAGCGCCGAATATCTCAAGCAAATTTTCGCGCATCGGCTGTTCGATTTCTCATCGCCACTCTACATGGTTGATTCGACCGGGCATCTGACCTGGCAGAATCTCCCCTATCGGCAATTGTCTGAACGGCTGTCCTTGCGTCGTGGCGTCGTTGAATTGTTGTCGCTGCCGGATTTGATTGCCGAAGCTGGCGCTCAACAGCGCGTCATCCGCCGCGACGTCGAAGTCACGCTCGACGGCGAAAGCCAGATTCTTCACGTCCACCATGTCCCGCTTACGGACAAGCAAGGCAGGCTCAACGGCCTTGCCGGACTGGTGGAACCGGTCGACAAGAGCACCCAGAACGCTGCGGATCTTGCCGTCGCCCGGGAGCGCTTTGACGATATCGTTCGGCTGACATCTGACTGGGTGTGGGAAACCGCTCCCGACGGTACTTTCACCATGCTGTCCGACCGGATCGTCAAAGTTCTGGGCTTTCTGCCGCAGGAACTGATGGGCCGCTCAATCAGTGGCCTGGCCACTGCCGAGGCCGGCATCGTCGCCCTGCAACGCCGTCTCGAAGCCATGGCGCCTTTTCGCGACCATCGCCTGGAAGCGCAAACGAAGAGCGGCGAAGCACGCCTGTTCCTGTTGAGCGGCGTCCCCACCTTTTCCCACGCAACCGGTGCACATACAGGCTATCGCGGCACGGCGACGGATATCACCGACCTCATCCGGCGCGAACAATCCCTGATCGTCGCCAAGGAAACAGCTGAGCTGGCGAGCCGAGCCAAATCCGACTTCCTGGCCAACATGAGCCACGAGCTGCGTACGCCGCTCAATTCGATCATCGGTTTTGCCGACCTGCTGTCGCGCCAGATCGCCGAGCTGCCAAGCAAGGGGCGCGCTGTCGAATATGCCGACGATATCCAGACGAGCGCCAGCCATTTGCTGACCATGATCAACGACATTCTCGATTTGTCGAAGATCGAATCCGGGCGCCTCAACCTCAATGAGGAAGAGATTTCCGTCGAGATGCTGTGCGAGCCAATTCTGCGTCTTGGCCGCGAACGCGCGCTGGCCGCAGATCTGACATTGGCGAGCGACATAGCGCCAAACCTTCCATTGGTGCTGGTCGATCAGAAGCTGGTGCGACAGATCCTGCTCAACCTTCTTTCCAACGCCATCAAGTTCACGCCGGGCGGGGGTGCTATCGTGTTGCGCGCCGCTATGTCGACCGATGGAGATCTCCTCATCGAGGTCGAAGACAATGGCATCGGCATACCTGAGAAGGATATCGAACGGGTCTTGGAGCCGTTCGTGCAGGTTGAGTCCCATCGCGCCCGCCGCTTCGGCGGCACTGGGCTGGGGCTGGCGCTTTCCCGCCGCCTTATTGAACTGCACGATGGCCGCCTGACGCTTTCGAGCCAGATCGATCACGGAACACGCGTCGGGATTCATATTCCGGCCAACCGGTTTCGTTGAGCTAACCCTCGAAGCCTGCGAGGAAGGCCACCAGATTGCGGCCAAGCTCCGGACAAAGATACCCGCCTTCCTGCACCAGCACGCTCGGCAGCGCAAGCTTGCCAAGGGCAGCACCGATATTGCGGAATCCCTCTTCCGTCACAGCAAGGCCCGCGAACGGATCACCGGCAAAGGCATCGAGCCCCAAAGCAACGACGATAGCGCTGGCACCGAACGATTTAACTTTGCGCAACCCCAGTTCGAGGGCATCGAGGAATGCCGCGTCACCGCTGCCAAGCGGTAGGGGTAAATTGAGGTTGGCACCCTCGCCTTCGCCCTCACCAGCTTCGTTCGCATGTCCCCAGAAGAACGGATAGAAATTGCTGGGATCGGCATGGACGGAAACCGTGAGAACGTCGCCGCGGTGATAGAATATTCCCTGCGTCCCGTTTCCATGATGGAGATCCACGTCGACAATCGCCACCCGTTCGTGACGGGTGCGCAACATTTGGGCGGCAATGGCGCTGTTGTTGAGAAAGCAGAAGCCACCAGCCATGTCGGCAAAGGCATGATGCCCCGGCGGACGACACAGGGCGTAGGCCGATGACTTTCCCTGCAGGACGCGCGTCGCAGCCGCAATGGCACAGTCAGCGCTGGCCAGAATGGCATCGAGGCTGTCCCCATCGAGCGGACAGGCCGTGTCGGCCATGTGATACCCGGCCTGCCCCACCACTGAATGCGGATAGCCAAGCCCACGACCGTTCGGATGGATATTGGGAACGACAGTTTCGGACGCTCCGGGCAGATCAGTCCACCGTCGGTGCGCCGTTTCGAGGAATGTCAGATAGCGCTGGTCATGCACGGCCGCAATTGCGGTTCGATCGGAGCCTTCAGGTGCTTCAATCCGATGCCCGGCCGCGTGCAGCGCTTCTTTCAAGGCGGTCGCACGTTCCGGCTTCTCGGGGCATGGCTTCCACTGGCCACGCACCAGGAATTCACGGGGCGCGTGCCGGAGTTGAACATCGGAAAAGTAAACCTGCATGGCCCGGCCTCGACTGCGATCTTCGGGCTCGCAGCATCGACCGGGCCATGTTGGGAAGGCAAGCGCTATTCGGCGGCGAGACGCGTCGCAACACCCGATTGTTCGGCGAGGTAATTGAGCGCCTCTTGCACGCCACCGGCCTTGTGCGGAATGCCGCCGGCTGCAAGGCCCATCTCCACGCCGAAAAGGGCGCCGCCCAGCATCAGATCGTTGGTATCGCCGAGATGGCCGATGCGGAACGCCTTGTCCGCCAGGCGTCCCAAGCCACCGCCAAGCGGCATGTTGAAGCGATCGAATACCAGCTTGCGGAACCCATCGGCCGAATGCCCTTCCGGCATGAAGGCCGCCGTGATGGACCGGCTGTAATCCTTCGGCTCGGCACAGACGATCTCCAAGCCCCAGCCGCGGATTGCGCGCCGTGTCGCTTCGGCATGACGTGCATGACGCGCAAACACATTTTCCAGACCTTCGGCATCAAGGAGGTTGAGCGCCTCCTTCAATCCGAAGAAGAGATTACAGGCCGGCGTATAAGGGAAATTGCCGCCGGTATTGGCGAGCAGCGGTTCCCAATCCCAGAAAGAGCGCGGCATCTTGGCCGATTTCGAAGCGGCGATTGCCTTGGCGCTGACTGCGCAGAAAGCCAAGCCGGCCGGCAGCATCAGTCCCTTCTGGGATCCGCCGATGGCAACGTCGACACCCCATTCATCCATGCGAAAATCGGCACTGCCGAGGGAGGAAATCGTATCGACCAGCAACAAGGCCGGATGTCCGACCCGGTCTATGGCCTGGCGGATCTCGGCCACCCGCGTCATGCAGCCGTTGGCCGTTTCATTGTGCACCAGCAGAACCGCCTTGATCTTCTTTTCGCGATCCTCGGCGAGAGCCGCCTCGATGAGCGCCGGGTCCGGCGCGCGCCGCCAATCGGTCGTCAGCGTCTGTACGTCGAGACCGAGCTTCCGCGCCATGTTGGTCCAGAGCAAAGCGAACTGACCGCTGTCGAAGCCGAGCACCCGGTCGCCGGGCGAGAGCGTGTTGACGAGGGCGGATTCCCAGGCGCCGGTACCTGAGGCAGGAAAGATCAGGACCGGCTGCGCCGTCTTGAAGATCGGCTTGATGCGCGCCAAGACCTCGGTAGCCAGGCGCGCGAATTCGGGGCCGCGATGATCAAGTACGGGTGCCGCGATAGCTCGCAGCACGCGCTCTGGAATATTGGTCGGCCCCGGAATCTGCAGAAACTGCCGTCCTGGCTGGTAGGTCATCGAACTCCCCTGCTGTTATGCGTTGTTAGTCGCAACAGCGTGAAGGTCGAGAAACCCCAGGGCTGGCCCGAAAGCGACGCCGATCAATGACCGAACGCCGACATCGCATTTATCGCGGCAGGTCGCTTGCTACTTGTCCGCTTGGACAATTAGCGCGTCGACGGCAACAGCCCCCTTCGGCAGCACCATCAGCGGATTGACGTCGAGCTCGACCAGATCGCCGCGATGGGCCTCGGCATAGGAAGCGACCGCCATGACAGCGTTTACAACGGCATCGATGTCGCCAGCCGGCTTACCGCGATAACCGCGCAGCAGCTTGGCGATTTTGAGACCGTGGATGGCCTTTTCGACCACGGCACGATTTGTCGGCAGAAGCAGCAGGGCCGAATCCTCAACCATTTCGACCAGGATGCCGCCGGCGCCGACGACGAGTGCCAGACCGAATTGCGGGTCGCGCTTCACGCCGATAATCAGTTCGGCAACGACATCGCGCACCATCGCCTCGACCAAGACCTTCTCGATCTTGAGGCCCGGCTTGTAGGCCGCCACGGATCCGTGCATGCGCGCAATCGCCGCCTCGACCTCAGCCTCGGACTTGAGGTTGACGGCGACAGCGCCCGCTTCGGTCTTGTGTGCGATAACGGGCGCAGCCACCTTGACGACAACAGGAAAGCCCAGTCCAGCCGCGGCCTTTGCAGCATCCTCCGGCGCCACGATGCGGCTGGCCGGACTCTGAAGACCGAACTTGGCAAGTGCCAGTTTGGCATCATGCTCCGAGACGATACGCGTCGGGCCGTCGATCACGGGCGTGCTGGGAATAATGAGTTCCTCGGCCGAGGCACCGGTCAGATGCGCGCGCTGGTTGGCGAAACGAGCAGCGGCGGCAAAGGCCCGCATCGCCTCGGGAAGGCCCTGCATCGGCGCCGCATGGTGCTGCGCCATCCGGGCGCGCGTCTTGGCCGGCAGCAGTTCGGGGAGTGTGGCCGTCACAATCGGCATTTTGCCGTGGGTGGCGCAGGCCGACATGATCGCGTTGACCGAGGCGTCACAAGCCTTTTCGCTGGCCTCGCCGTCGGTCGCATAGTCGAGGATCAGCATGCCGGCGTCGTAATCGCCACGCATGACGGTGCCGAAACATTTGGTCAGCAGGTCCTCATGGCTCCACAGCGACGTGTTGTAGTCCAGCGGATTGGTGACGCTGGCGAAGTTCGGCAATTGCTGCTTCAGATCGGCGACCTGTTCCGCACTGTGCGGATTGAGCGGGACGTCGAGCTCTTCGGCAAGATCGGCCGTCATCAGCCCGTCGCCGCCGGAGCAGGTAAATACCGCCAAGCTCTTGCCCTTGGGCAGGCCGGCGATGGAGATGAGCTTCATCGTCTCAAGGAGATCCGGGATCGAATGCACGCGGATGACACCGAGGCGATCAAACAGTGCGTCGTACATGCGATCGCTGCCGGCGAGAGACGAAGTGTGGCTCATCGCGAGCTGGCTGCCGAGTTCCGACTTGCCCGCCTTGAGGGCAATGAGCGGCTTGCCGTTCTTCAACGCCTTGGCCGCCGCCCGGCTGAAAGCCGCAATATCACTCACTGCTTCGATATAGAGACCGATTGCCGTCACCTTGGGATCGTCCGCCAAGGCATCGACGAAATCGGCGACGTTGAGGACGACCTGGTTGCCTGAGGTGATCACATAGGCAAACGGCACCGACCGGTCGTTGCAGGTGAGGTTGAGGGCGATGTTGCCGCTCTGCGCCACCAGCGCGCAGCCGGTCTCGACCCGGACACCATTGTGCCCCGTGGGCCAGAGCGCGATGCCGTCGAGATAATTGAGAATGCCGTAGCAATTGGGCCCGACCACGGCGAGATCGCCCGCCGCCTCGATCAGCTGCTTCTGCAGCCCGACACCTTCGCCGCCCACTTCCGCAAAGCCGGCCGCGTAACAGATGGCGCCGCCCGCACCGCGGGCCTTCAGTTCCTTCAGCGTCTCAATCGTCGCCTCGCGCGGGACGGCGATGAAGGTCGCATCCGGTGCTTCCGGCAAAGCCGCGATGGAGGGATAGCATTTGCGTCCGCCCAGCTCTTCATACTTCGGGTTGACCACCCAGATCTCCCCAGCGAACCCAGCCTGGGCGCAACGACGGATCGAATCCGCCATGGCCTGACCGCCGATGATGCAAATATGACGCGGCTTCAGCAGGCGCCGGATGTTGGCGAGACGCTTCTGGTTGGTATTCATGTGAAGGGGATTCCAATTCCATCGTGATCCTTTAGAAGTGCTAATACCAAGGCGGACGGGCTTGAGACAAGTCGCCATACACATGATGAATTACGACATACGGGGTTAGGTCATGACGCACGACATTCTCATTTGCGGCGGCGAGATCATCGACGGGTCGGGCGCGAAGCGCTTTGCCGCCGATGTGGCAATCGATGGCGACCGGATTACAGCCATCGGGAAGCTCACCGGCCATACCGCCAAGCAAACGATCGACGCCAGCGGCTGCATCGTTGCCCCCGGATTCATCGATGCGCATGCCCATGACGACATCGCTCTCCTTGCCGAACCGGACATGCCGTCCAAGGTGAGCCAAGGCTGCACCACGGTCGTGGTCGGCAATTGCGGCTTCAGTGCCGCGCCGCTGACGCCACGGGACAGCTATCCACTCGATTTTCTGCTGGGTGACACCAGCTATTATCGCTTTCCGCGTGTTGCCGACTATTTCGCCGAACTCGAAGTGAAGCCTGCCTCGGTCAATGCCGCGGCCCTGGTCGGCCATTCGGCCTTGCGGGTCGAATGCATGGCGGCGCTCGACCGACCGGCAACCGAAGCCGAGATCGCCCTTATGGGCGAACGCCTCCGCCAAGCTCTGGCCGAGGGGGCCCTCGGTTTCTCAACCGGCCTCGAATATCCCAGCAACAAAGCAGCCGACACGCGCGAGGTCGTCGCACTCGCCCGCCTCGCCGGCGAAGCGGGCGCCGTCTATACGACCCATTCGCGCAATTACGACCATCATTTCCGGGAGGCGCTGCAGGAGGCGATCGATATCGGTCAGGCCGCCAACGTGCCCTTGATCCTCTCCCACCACCAGGGCGACGGGCCGGAGAACAAGGGCCACACGGACTGGTCGCTGCCAATGATCGACGCGGCACGGAAGAGCCAGCCCGTGGCGCTCGACGTCTATCCCTACAACGCGGCGGCGACAATCATCGACCCGGCCTTTGTTTTGTCGGCCGAGCGGATCCTGATCAGTTCCTCGCAGCCGCACCCGGAAATGGCCGGGCGGGAGCTCGACGATATCGCCGCCGAATGGGGTGTCGATCGCGACACCGCTGCCGACCGCCTCACGCCCGGCGGCGCAATCTATTTCTGCCAGGATGAAGCCGACGTGCAGAAGATCATGGCCTTCGGCCCGACCATGATCGGCAGCGACGGCCTGCCCGGCGGAGAGATCAACCACCCCCGCCTCTGGGGCAGCTTCCCCCGCGTCCTCGGCCACTACAGCCGCGATCTCGGCCTTTTCGACCTGGAAACCGCCATCCATAAAATGACGGGTCTCACCGCACGCCGTTTTGGCCTCATCGATCGCGGCAAACTGGCTGAAGGCGCGTTTGCCGATGTCACCGTCTTCGATCCGGCCACCGTGATCGACCGCGCCACCTTTACGGCACCGACGGAGCCGAGCCTCGGCATTCGATTTGTGCTTGTAAATGGGGCATTAGTTTGGCGCGACGGTCACGCGACCGGGGCTCGGCCCGGGCGCCCCTTGCGCCGCTCGGCCACCGTTCCGCCACAATCCTTAAGCGCCCCGCGCGCGGCTCTGATCTCGGATTTTTGATCGAAACGCACACGCTGCATGCGGGCTTCGTATTGGCGACTCATTAACACTCGTTCTATATCTTAGAGGTGCTGCGCAAGTGCTGATTGCGACAGCCTAGCTCTTGAAGCGACCGGCACCCCGATGGACTTTTTGAAGGTCAACAGGCACGCAATTGGCAGGGCTCTCAGCTCCGGCCGCTTGCGCCAGGAAGTAGTTACCCGCCGGACGGTTCTTTTCGGCTTGGGCGGCGCTGCCTGTGCGGCCGGCGCCATCGGTTTCGGCCTGCCCCTCCTCAGTGCCCCGGTAACGACGCGTGCCCAGGAACTCAGCTATTTCCGTGTCGGTGCCGGTCAGCCGGGCACGCCGATTGCCGAATTGGCCGGCCTGATCGGCGGCGCCATCAGCAATCCGCCCGGCTCGCGCAGCTGCGAAGAAGGAGGCTCCTGCGGCATTCCCGGCATGATCGGCTTGGCTCAGACAAGCTCCGGATCTGTCGAAAACTTAAGCCAATTGCACGGCAAGCTGATTGAGTCCGCGGTGGCGCAGGCGGACATCGCCTATCTCGCCTATACCGGCAAGGACGCGTTCAAAGCGGTCGGTGCCGACCAGGAACTCCGCGCGATCTGCGGCTTGGGTCGTCTCAACGTCAAAGTCATTGTCGGGCCGCAATCGGCGGCCAAGAGCGTTGCCGGTCTCAAGGGCCTGCGGGTCAATCTCGGCGCCGAGAAGAGCGACAACGCCGTTACGGCCAAGCAAATCCTCAATTTCCACGGCCTTACCACCAAGCGTATCAAGCCGAGCTATCTCGACTTTCCGGCTGCGGCCGAAGCATTGGGATCCGGCAAGATTGACGCCATGATCGTGGTGGATTCGATCGATAGCCGCGATGTGACGGCACTTGCGGCTTCCATGCCGCTGCGCCTGCTGCCGATTGACGGCGATGCCGTCGCCAAAATGATGAAGGCCTATGGTTTCGTCGCCAAGGGTATCATCAAGTCGGGGACCTTCCGTAACGTTCCGGATACGCCGACCGTCGAATTCGTCGCCGTCTGGCTGGTCCCTGCCAGCCTCGATGGGGATATGGCCTATCAACTGACCCGCGCGGTGTGGCTCGAAGCCAGCCGCAAGACGCTGGACCAGGTATCTGCGGCCGGTAAGGCCCTGGACCTGCAGTTGGCGATCGCCGGGGTCAGCGTCCCGTTCCATCCCGGCGCCATCAAATATTACGACGAACATGGCGTCACCCGCTTCATTCCCGAAGCGTTGCGCCAAAGCCCGGCCGCCAACACCAACTGAACGCCAGGGCCACCCGGACATCTTGGGCGGCGTCTCTAGCCCACGACCTCGACCCTGATACGGAAGACACCCGGTTCCGGCTCGCTGCCGTCCAGCAGCTTGTTGCCCGTCACTTCGCAGAAATGTGCGAAATCCTTCGGCGCGCCGGGGTCCGTCGCATCGACTTCCAGAATATCGCCCGGGGCGAGTTCCTTGATCAGCTTGCGCGCCTTGAGGACCGGTATCGGGCATTTAAGACCGCGCGCGTCGTATTGGCGGATCATGCAGGGGCTCCTTCACGGGCGGCCTGGGTTTCGCGCCGGGCCTGCCAGGACTCCAGCAAGCTCGCACTTACGATGAGGATACCGCCCAGGACCTTGTGCCAGCCAAGCTCCTCGCCGGCGAGCCAGGCAGCCGAGCCGACGCCCACGACAACTTCCGACGTCATGAGAATGCTGGCTCGCCCTGGTGAGAGACGCGCGGCGCCCCACAAGCTCAAGACCATTGCCGGCACCACCCAGATGAAACCGGCAGCCACGATCCAGGGCACGGCACCCAGCAGCGTCGCCCCGTCAGGCCAGCCGGCCGCCCCGTAGTGATCGCCAATCAGCAGATAGACCAGCAGGCCGATGGGCAAGGCGCAGCCGAATTGGGCGATGCTTTTCTCCAGCACGGCGATATGCGACCACATTCGCGCCGTCAGCAGAGCAACAGCCCAACACATGCCGGCCGCAAGTCCCATCCATTCGGCAAGGCTGGATGGCCAGGGCGCCCGGCCTCCCACACCCTGCAGGATGGCGAGACCCAGGAGCGCCAGGCCGATGCCGATCCAGCGAATGGGAGTGAGCGGCGTCTTCATGAAGATCCGCTCCAAAATGGTCGACCAGATCGGGCTCAAGTAGAAGAGCAGGATGATGATGCCGACTTCCCCCAGTACCACGGCGACGGCAAATAAGATGTTGCAGCAGGCGAGCGATCCGCCACACAACAGCACGCGCCAATTGCCCGCAGCCAGTTCACGCCGCCGCGTGTAGAGAAACGGCAGCAAGGGGATAAGGGGAACGCCGTAGCAGAGGGCGCCAGCCAAAGCCGCCGGAATCCCCGCTGCCTCAACTTCTCGCAACGCGTACCACATCGACCCCCAGAAGATGGATGAGCCGATCATGGCAAGGCTCGGCCACAGGGTGCCGCCCGTGCCGATGGACTGTCCGCCGTGCATTCCCTAAGCCACCCTCGCCCAGCCTGAGCGTTTGGCCGCTTCTTCCTGCACCGGGATGACGTCATATGCATCGTCATCGAGGATTTCAAAGCCGTCCAGCAGGAGCTGGTTGCGAATGTCCTCGATATCCGGGTCGGCAAATGCCGCCGCCAGCCCGGTGCGCAAGGCGGCCACATCCTCGACAGGGCGATCAAGCCCCGTGATGAAAGGCAAGCAAGGTGCCGAGGCAGTCTGGTCCAGCACACGGAGGCCGCTGACCTCATCGGGCGCCACCGCCGTCAAAAGCGCCCAACTGACGCAATCGACGGCGCAGAAGTCAGCCTTGCCGGACTTGACCATCGCCGCTGACTGCCGGTGCGCACCGCTCTCGATGGCAGCACGCAACTGGCCGTTGGCGATGCCCTGCCCCGCCAAATAGTGTTTGAGGATATTGTAGCCGGACTGAGAGTCTTCACTGTTGAAGCAAGCGGTTCGGCCGACAAGATCTTTCCCCGTAACGGCCGCGTCCTCGGCACGCACCAGGATGGAGCTGCAATAGGTGTGACCGTCGCAGCCCGGGGCCCGGTAGCAAGGGGTGGCCAGATAGCGCACCTCTCCCTGCAACCGGTGCGTCAGCGGGTAGCCGCAGGTTTGCGCGAATACCAGATTTCGATCGAGCCAAAGGGCATAGGCATCCATCGGCCGAGTCAGTAGCTCGGGCAGGTCGGTGAGACCGGCCGCCGCAAAGTGGCTCCTGAGAGCTTCCCAAAGCTGGTCCGTCTGCGTGCGCAGCTCGGGAAAATCATACATCGGCAGGGCCGCAATCATTTTTCGGCACTCATCAGGTCAAAACGGGAGGGCGTTGGCGCCCGTCCCGGGGAATTGCGGCAAACCATCGGCGACATCGTAATAGTCCCCCTTGTCGGCGACGAAAATGTGATGCCGCTGTCGCGGCCCGAACGGGGCATCAAAGGCTCCGGCCGAAATCGAAACCGCGTCCGCACCAATCCGCTCCCAGAAGAGGGATGATCCACACCGGCTACAGAAGCCACGGCGCGCATTGTCCGACGATTGGAACCAAGTGAGCGGCGCACGCGCCTTGAACGAAACATCGGCCCATTTAGCCTTCGTGTAGGCTGGTGCATGGCCATGCCAGCGGCGGCACTGGCTGCAATGGCATTGGCTGATGTCCCGTAACTTGCCGGTCACGGTAAAATCGACCTCGCCGCACAGACAGCTCGCATGATGATGCATCGGCGGCGTCCCGCCGTCTGCCATTGGCCGCGCCGGTGCGCTGGGCTGCGCATTCGCAGACGAGCGGGCAAATTGCGGGAGACCGTCGGCGATGTCGTAATATTCACCCTTGAAGTCGACCCAGATATGCTTTTCCGCGCTGAGGCCGGTGGGCTTATCCAGGCTGCCCATCGTGATATCGAGGTCGCTGCCACCCACCCGGCGCCAGAACAGTTTCGAGCCACATTTGCCGCAGAAGCCGCGCTCGGCCTTGCCGCTGGAACGGAACCAGCGGAGGTCTTCCTCGCCCTGCAGACGAACCTTGGCAACCGGGGCCGTGGTGTAAACGCCAAGGGCGCCGTGATTGCGGCGGCACATGGCACAGTGGCACATGGCCGGAACGGTCAGGTCACCCTCAATATCGAACTGAACCGAACCGCAAAGGCACTGACCATGATGAATATCGGCCGACATTAACCATCTCCCTCTGACGGCGGGAGCATAGCGATGGTTTGGACCAAACCCAAGTGCACAGCCGGCTGCGACTCATGCCGCCTATTAGTATTTCTTCATTGCCCACGGGGCAGAATCTGGACTACCAATAACCACAGCAATTCAACGCCTTTTAAGGCCTTATGACTACCGAGACAGACCCCGCTGCCGCCCCGCGGTTAAACAAGGGCGAAATTGGCCGCCATGCCTATGTGGCCGATATCCCGACCTTGCTTCTGGCAGCCGGGATATACGCCGTCTTTCTCCTAACCACGTGGAACTATCACAGCCTTCCCTGGTGGGCAGTTTTCGCCCTGGGCGCTACAACCATCTGCCTGCATGGATCGCTTCAGCATGAGGCCGTTCACAACTACCCGTTCATGTCGCGCCGCCTCAACCGATGGACAATCGGCTGGTCACTGTGGCTGTGGATCCCATACGACCTCTACGTAAAGACCCATACGCGCCACCATATCGATCAAGATCTTACCGATCCTTTCCTGGACCCTGAATCGAACTATCTGACCGAAGAGCAATGGGCTGAGATGTCGGGCTTGCATCGTTTGGTGCGGCAATGCATGCGCACCTTGGCCGGCCGCATGCTTCTGGGGCCAGGCTATTACACACTGGCCTCCATTCGCGAATGTGCCCGGGATCTGACTTCGGCCGATCGCGAACGGATCATGCCGTGGGTCTGGCACTTCTCAACTGTTGCCATCATCCTCTATTGGGTCATGGGCGTTTGCCAGATCCCGTTCTGGGCCTATGTGGCCCTTTTCGCCTATCCCGGCACGTCGCTGGCGCTGGTGCGCTCCTATGCCGAACATCGGGCAGCCCCGGACGAGAAGACCCGCTCCATCATCTGCGAAGCAGGCGCCTTCTGGGGCTTTCTGTTTCTCTACAACAACCTTCACGCCCTGCATCACGCCGAGCCGGCACTTGCTTGGTACAAGCGCCCGGCCCGATATCGCCAGCTGAAGTCAAAATTGCTGGCCGAGAATGGCGGGTATTTCATGCCGGGCTATGGGGCGATCATCCGGGCTTACCTGTTCCGCCCCAAGGAACCGATCTTCCATCCGTTCAAGAAGGCCGGCTGACAGCTACGTCAGCCGGCACTCTCCTCTCACGCCGAAGCGGGCTTTTCAAATGGCAGCGAGCGATACCGCTTGCCGCTCGCAGCAAAGATCGCGTTGCCGATGGCCGGCGCCAGGGGCGGCAGGCCAGGCTCGCCGATACCGCTCGGTGCCTCGGCCGATTTTACCAGATGCACCTCGACGACCGGCATCTCCTTCATGCGGGTCGGTTCGAAATCGTCGAAATTCCCCTGCTCGACCACACCATCCTTCAGTGTGATGCGGTTGCGGAGGATGGCCGACATGGCAAAGCCGATGGCACCTTCAACCTGGGCCGCGATCACGTCAGGATTGACGGCAATGCCGACATCGACCGCCGCCACGATGCGGTTCACCTTGAAACCGTCCGCATTGGTCGCGACCTCCGCAATCATGGCCACATAAGAGCCGAACGAATGATGCATGGCGATGCCTTGAGCACTGCCTGCCGGCATCTTCTTGCCCCAGGCACCTTTTTCCGCCACCAGCTTCAGAACCCCAGCCTCGCGTGAACCTTCCTTCAGATAGGAAAGCCGGAACGCCAACGGGTCTTGCCCTGCTTTATGCGCAAGCTCGTCCATCGTCGTTTCCATGACATGGGCGGTGTGACTGTGGCCGACCGATCGCCACCAGAGGACCGGCACCTCGCTCTTCGCGTTGTGCACATCGACGGCAAAGTTCTCGATCTGATAGGGCGTTTCGGCAACCCCTTCGACCGTCGTCGCATCGACGCCGTCTTTCACCATCATGCTTTCGAAGGCCGTACCGACCAGGATCGACTTGGCGACGATCGTGTGCTGCCAGCCGCTGATGCGACCGTCCTTGAGCCCGGCTTTCAGTTTGTGGAGCACCATCGGACGGTAGAAACCACCTTTGATGTCATCCTCACGGCTCCAGACCAGTTGCACCGGTGCCTTGCCGCCAATCGCCTTGGCGATATGTGCGGCTTCGACGGCCCAATCGGCACGCGCATTGGCCCGGCGGCCGAAGCTGCCACCGCTGATCAATGTATGGATCTTGATCTTGTCCGGCGTGGTGCCCAAAACCTGGCTCACCGAATAGTCGTCAATGCTCTGGAACTGACTGCCGGCCCAGATCTCAGCCCCATCCTTGGTCAGTTCGATGATGCAGTTCATCGGCTCCATCGGTGCATGCGCCAGGAAGGGAAAGAGGAATTCGGCCTCATGCATGTCGCCACCGCTGCCGAGCGCTGCCGCCGCATCGCCACGCCGATCGGCCTTCAATCCAGGCTTCGACGCCACGTCACGATATTCGGCAATGAGGGCATCGCTCGACCGGCTCTCCGATTTGTCGAGCTGCCAGGTGATATTGAGTGCCTCACGCCCGCGCATGGCAGACCAGGTATCCTTGGCCAGCACGGCGACGCCGCTCGGAATCTCGACCACATCGACCACACCCGCAATCTTGCGGGCGGCTGCATCGTCGACTTTTGCCACTGCCCCGCCGAATTGCGGCGGCCGCGCAACCATCGCCACCAACATGTTGGGCCGGCGGTAGTCGAGCGCATAGACCGCCTTGCCAGTAGTCTTGCCCGGCGTATCCAGGCGCGGCAGCTTTTGCCCGATATATTTCCAATCCTTCGGGTCCTTGAGCGTCACCTCGGCCGGTACCGGCTCCTGCATCGCCGCCTCGACCAAGGCCCCGAAGCCACTTGATTTGCCCGAGGCATGTGAAATGACACCGTCCGTCACCGTAATTTCGGCTGCCGGCACGTTCCATTTCCTGGCAGCAGCGGCGACGAACATCGCCCGGGCGGCAGCGCCGACCTCCCGCATCTGGGTGAAGGAGTTGGCGATAGACGTGCTCCCGCCCGTACCGATGTAGGAACCGAAGAACAGGTTGTTGAAGACCTTGGGGTTGTTGGGCGCGTGGTCGAAATGAACCTTCGACCAATCCGCATCCAGTTCCTCGGCCACAAGTGTCGAGAGACCGGTACTAACCCCCTGCCCCATTTCCAGATGCTTCAGCAGGACGGTAACCGTGTCGTCGCTGCCGATGCGCAGGAACATGTTGGGGTCGATCACCGGCTTGGGCGGCGCCGCGGCTTCGCCTTCGGCCAGGGCAAACCGGCCGAACGGTACGAATGTGCCCAGCACGAAGGCCGTGGTCGTTTTCGCGGCACCTTTCAGAAAGGCCCGGCGTGAGGTCGAAGTCTTGTCTTGCTGGCGGATCAACATGGCTTGCTCCCTGTCCTCAGGCCAACGATTTGGCAGCTTCGTGGATGGCAGCGCGAATGCGCTGATAGGTGCCGCAGCGACAGATATTGCCTTCCATGCTGGCATTGATGTCGTCATCGGTCGGCGCCTGATTGTAGGTCAGCAGATTGATGGCCGACATGATCTGCCCCGATTGGCAGTAGCCGCATTGCACCACGTCGAGCTTTTGCCACGCGGTCTGCACGGCTTGCGCCACCTTGCCGGAAATGCCCTCGATCGTGGTGATTTCGCTACCCGAAACATCCCCTACCATGGTCGAGCAGGAACGTCGCGCCTCGCCATCGACATGGACGGTGCAGGCGCCACATTGCGCGGCACCGCAGCCGAACTTCGTGCCCGTCATGTTGAGCCGGTCGCGCAGCACCCAGAGGAGCGGCATTTCCGGATCGACGTCGAGGTCGTGAGCTTCGCCATTGATCGTCAGAGTAATCATCGCAATCTCCTTCTCGCGCGCATTACTTCGGGCATTCGCTGCCGCCGGCGAGCCATGTCTGCACATGTTCCACCAGCTCAGCCCGCGGCATTGAGACAGCCGTCCGTCCCTTGCCGGGATTCCAGCCCCAGCCAACCAGATTGTCCTCGGCAAAATGATGGACCAATTGTTCGGCATTGCGATTGCCGTTGCGCTTGGGGTCGCGCAGCTGCTGGCAGATCTCTGCAGAACTAAGTCCCTGCCAGTTCATTTCGACTGGGGCCAGGGACCAGGCCGGTGCACCCGGCACGCCCGACGTCGGGTTGTTGCCCGACTGGCTATGGCAGGTCGTACATCGCATGCCGGGCACGCCCATATTGTCTTCGCCCCGCACCACGAGCGGCACATGCTGGCGGCTGGCATCACCCTGGCGCGGTGAATTCACCTGATGGCAGTTGAGACAGCGCGGGTTTTCAAGAACCGTCACGATCTTGTCCCATGCCTGGAGGCTATCGGCGGCGCTCGCCGTCGTTTCTCCCTGGCTGGTATTCATACCGGCTTCCCAAAACAGCAACACTGTTCCGAAGAGGACCGGCAAAGAAATGGCGGCAAATCGTCGAAGAACGGTTTGCGTAGAACGCATCAACCTCTCCCATTGGCTGGCGGCCTCCAGATGGGAGGCGCGGACTTAGGACGATGATTGCAACACGCTTTCCACCGCGACTGAATACATGTTCGTCGCGTTTGGTTGCACAAAGCTGCAAAGGTGATCGCGTATTCCCCTCACTTTATTAGGGAAATACGAGGCAACGCGTCAGTACCTCTCCGCATCCGTCGCTGGCAAGAGCGGCCAGGGATCCGAAGGCATGCCGTTCACGGTGGTGCCACCTTGCGACACTTGCCCCATATATTCCAGGAATCGCGCTGGGAAGTTGAGCGTCGGCGTACTCAGTGCATCCAGTTTCTGAACCATCTCAGATGTCAGCTTGATGTCGAGCGCCCCCAGGTTGTCGTCAAGTTGCGCCAGCGTTCGCGCACCGAGAATTGGCGACGCGACGCCGGGGCGGGCTAGCACCCAGGCAAGCGCCACTTGCGAGACAGTGACCCGCAAGCCGTCGGCGATCTCGGCGAGAGCGTCGACAATATCATAGGTCTTGTCGGTCAACGCGGCCGTCACCCGCGTTCCGCGACCCGGCTCTGCATTGACGCCGCGCCGATATTTGCCACTGAGCGCCCCGCCCTTCAGCGGCGACCAGGGCGTGACCCCAAGGTCGAACTCCCGCGCCATCGGCATCAGATCGCCCTCCACCGTGCGCTCAAGCAGGGAATATTCGATCTGGAGCGCGATCAACGGCGCCCATCCACGGAAGCGTGCGATCGTCTGCGCCTCGGCGCATTTCCAGGCCGGTGTATCCGAAAAGCCGATATAGCGGACCTTGCCGCTGCCGACGAGATCATCGAGCGCCCGCATCGTCTCCTCGATGGGCGTCAGGACGTCCCACGCATGCATCCAATAGAGATCGATGTAATCCGTCTGCAGTCGACGCAGGGAGTTTTCGCAGGCCGCGACAATGCTCTTTCGACTGGCACCGCCGCCGTTGGGGTCGCCGAGATACATATTGCTGAAGAATTTGGTGGCGATGACCGTTCTCGCCCGCTTCGCGCTATGACGACCGAGATGATCCCCGATGATCTTTTCGGAATGCCCCTTGGTATAGGCATTGGCCGTGTCGATAAAATTGCCGCCTCGATCCAGATAGGCGTCCAGGATCCGCGTCGATTCCTCGACCGACGATCCCCACCCCCAATCCTCGCCAAAGGTCATGGTGCCGAGGCAGAACGGAGAAACGCGCAGGCCGGAACGGCCGAGAGTCACATAATGATCAAGCGACATGGCTAAACCTTCAACACCATTGGGGGAACGAAGGTCTGAATTGGATCACAGGCAGGGGTGCCGCTGAATACCTGTTCCTGCCGGAAGATTGCACAATTCTGCCCAGGCCACCTGATCAATCGGGCGGCCAAATCAAACGAAAAGCCCCCGGCGTACGGCCGGGGGCTCTGGAAAGCAGAATGCCGGGTGTGTGCAATTTTACATGCGACGCACGGTGGAAAGGAAATTATCGACTCTCTTTTCCAATTCTTCCGCTTGGCGTGCCAGGTCGTTCGACACATCAAGGACCGTGACGGATGCCTGTCCCGTATCGTCCGCCGCCTTCGCAACGCCGACGATATTTGAGGAAACCTCGCGGGTTGCGGCGGACTGCTGCGACACAGCGCTGGCGATCGAGGCACTGATTCGGCTGACATTGGCAATGACGTCAGCGATTTCCCGGATGGACATGGCCGTCTTCTGACTGGAGCCTTGAATTCCCGTCACTTGATCGGTGATTTCCTCCGTTGCCTTTCCTGTCTGCGTTGCCAGGTTTTTGACTTCGCTCGCCACAACGGCAAAGCCCTTGCCGGCATTGCCTGCCCGAGCAGCCTCAATCGTCGCGTTCAATGCCAGAAGGTTCGTCTGCCCGGCGATTTCGGTAATCAAATGACTGACCGCACCAATCCGGTCCGCAGCGCCGACCAACCCGCCAACCATGCCCTCTGAATCCTTGGCCACCTCGACGGCGCCGGAAATGATCTGATTGGCATCGTCCAATTGGCGCGCAATCTCTTGCACCGAGGCCGACAATTCCTCGGACGCGGCAGACGCAATGGACGATTGCTCGCTGGTCTGCGCCGCTGAGGTAGAAAGCGATTTCGCCGTCGACTTCATGCTTTGCGCCGAAAGAGCGACCTGCCGGACCAGATCTTTGACGTTCGCCTCAAACTCGCTGGCGAGCGCCGCGTTCTCTTTTTTGCGCTTGGACAGGTCGGTTGCGAATTTCACGACACTGATCGGATTTCCGCTGGCATCGAGGACCGGGTTATAGCTCGCTTCGATCCAGCATTCCTTGCCGTTCTTGCCGATGCGCTTGTACTGCCCAGCCTGAAACTGACCAGCGCGGAGCCGCTCCCAAAACTGACGATACCCTGCGCTGCCGCGTTCGGCAGCGTCGACAAACATGCTATGATGCTTGCCCTTGATTTCCTCAAGCGAGTACCCGAGCAGATCGAGGAAGTTCTTGTTGGCGTTCGTGATCGTCCCGTCGAGTTCGAAGTGGATGACGGCCTGCGATCGGTTGATCGCCGCGACCTGTCCATCAAGCGTCGCTTCTTCTTTCACCTGATCCGTGATGTCCGTCGCGACCTTGACGATTTTGTACGGTCGCCCGGACCTGCCGATAACCGGGTTATAGCTGGCTTCAATCCAGACCTCGCGACCACCCTTGGCCATACGCTTGAAGCGCCGCGCCTGGAAGGTCCCGGCGCCGAGTTCCTTCCAGAAGGTCTTATACCCAGGTGACTGGCGCTCCCTGTCTTCAACGAAGAGGCTGTGATGCTTGCCGACAATTTCGGCCAAGGTATAGCCCATCGTCTTCAGGAAGTTCTCGTTGGCATCGAGAATAGTGCCGTCAAGATCGAACTCGATCATGGCATGCGATAAGTTCAGCGCAGCCAGAATGGACGCATCGTCACTACGAAACATGCTTGCTAACATAAGTCGCTCCGCACACTGGTCCTGAGCGTTTGCTCACATGCGATGCAGATATGCTGCGACTGCACAAATTTCCATAAAAACTATGTCAATTTCTTACAATATAGTGTATCGATCTTCGAAAATACTTTCGTTTTTAGTCCTATAGGAGAGAATACTTTCGTTTCTCGTTGAAAACGAAAGCTTCTTTCTGACTGTTACTTTTCGGCATTCACTTATTTCAAATCTGCGTCACGCCGCCTTCTGCTTTCCGGCGGGCCACAAAGTCCTTCATGGCGTCGTCGATCGCCGGGTCGATCGGCGGTTGCTCAAAATCGGTCAGCACCTGCTTCCACAACGCATTGGCGCGCTGCGCCGTATCCTGTGCCCCTGCAATCCGCCACGTTTCGAAATTGCGCCAGTCGGAAACCAGCGGTGAATAGAACGCCGTCTCATAGCGGGCCAGTGTATGCGCCGCGCCAAAGAAGTGGCCGCCCGGCCCGACTTCCCGCATCGCTTCAAAGCCGAGAGCATCCTCCGACACGTCGAGCGGCTGCAGGAATTCCGCCATGCCCTGGATCATCTCGGCGTCGATAACCATTTTTTCGAACGACGCCACCAACCCGCCTTCCATCCAGCCCGCACCGTGCAGAATGAGATTGGCATGGCCCATCACTGCACCCCACAGAGACATTTCCGATTCATAAGCGGCCTGGGCATCGACCGCATTCGCGGCGCAGGCATTCGACGAGCGATAGGGAAAACCGTACTTTCGCGCAAGCTGACCGCCAGCCATCGCCGCCCGCGTATATTCCGGCGTACCGAACGCTGGCGCACCGGTCTTCATGTCGACATTCGACGTGAAGCCACCATAGACGCAAGGCACGCCCGGGTTGACCATCTGCGTGAAGGCCAGTCCCGCCAGCGCCTCGGCATTGGCCTGGGCGAGCGCGCCGGCGATCGTCGCTGGCGCCATCGCGCCCGACAGCGTGAAAGGCGTCAGTACGATCGGTTGGCCGGCCTTGGCCATTGCCTGCAGGCCCTGCAGCATCGGTGTATCCAGACGCAGCGGCGAATTGCTGTTGATGATCGAGAAAACGCTCGGCTCCTTGGCGAGCTGCTCCTTCGTGATGCCGCGCGCCAGCGCCATCAATTCGATCGCGTCCTCGATCCGTTCATTGCCGAGCGAGTACGGATGCCAGACCTTGTCCGTGAGCGTCGCCGCCATATAGAGCGCATCGAGATGACGCGTGCTGGGCGGGAGATCCGCCGGCTCGACCGGGTAGCCGCCGAGGAACTGCACGGCATTGAGGGATTGCGCGAGGCGCACGAGATTGCAGTAATCCTCGAAATTGCCGGGACGACGCCCCTTGTCGAGATCGGACACGTTGGGTGCCGACGCGACCGAACCGAAATTGATGTGATTGGCGCCGAAGGTCAGATTATGCGCCGGATTGCGTGCGTGAAGCGTGAAGGTCTTCGGAACAGTCTTGATCTTTTCCATGATCAAGTCCGGATCGAAGCGCACCAGATTGGAGCCGGCCTTCACCTCGGCGCCATTCTCCTTGAGAATGCGCAGGGCGTTCTCTTCCAGGAATTCGATGCCCAGTTCAGAGAGAATGCGCAGCGAGGTCCGATGAATCGCTTCGATCTGGTCATCGCTGAGGACCCGGACCGGGTCGTAATTGTTGCGATGGTTGCGCCAGGGGAGCTGCTTCAGCCCTTTCGCCTGCCTGGTGTTGCGGCGACCGCGCGCCTCGCGCGCTGCTTCCCGTGACATGATCGACTGGTCCCTTCAGGTGTTAAATCCATCGCCAAATTAGCAAAGCCGATCCTGATACGGGCACCTGAAAGTCTCATAGGCCGCATTCCGGCTTATCATCTGCCCCGGTATTCTCATGCCGCAATGCAAAACGGCGCCCGAAGGCGCCGTTCGCAGTCAATCCAAGATTTGAACCTGTCAGTTCGCGGCGGCGACTTCAGGAGCCCCCACCCCTTCCTTGAGGCGCACTTTCTTGCTGGCAGTCTCCCCCGCCGTGATGACCAGCGGTTCGCTGCCCCACAATTTGTTGCCGAGGCGAGCCACGGCCAGATAGCGGCCTTCGCGCAGCATCACGGTGGGATCTGGCTTTTCGCTGCTTGTCACCAGTTCGTAGACGCCGGGGGCGTTCGGGCGCTGGCGCAGAATCTGCCATGTGAGGGCTTCTGCCGTGGACTTCTGCTTGTTCGGCTTCATGGCCGAGAGCTTCACATAACCGGCATAGAGGTTGAGCGTGTATTTCAGCGACTGGCCGGCTTGGATCGGAATCACGAGATCGGCCTTGGTCCCCTTGAAGTGGGAGCGCACGACATAGCTGCCACCGGGTAGTGAAAATTCACCGACGGCGGCCTTCTGCTCGGCCACCTTCTCACCTTCTTCGGTGGCGCCCTTCTGATACTTAAAAACCTCCCACAGCACCGGTTCCTTGACCGGGCTCTTGCCCTTGCTCAGCTTCATGTTGATCGACAACTGAGCCGGCGGTCCAGCTTCCGGTTTCTTCGAAGCCGTCGTCGCCGTGGCATCTGAAAGAATAAGCGAGCGCGTGGTTGCGGACTTCCCGACGATAATTGCCTGGCTCGCTTCAGTCTTGCCGAGCTTCGCCGTCACCAAATATTGGCCGGGCTCCAGCTTCGCCACGAGCTTGGCACCGTTACCGGAAAAGGTCGGCTTTGCTTCCGGCTTGCCGGTTTCCTTGTTCACCTTGATCACGTTCCAGGCGATATCACCCTTCACCTGCGGACCACCCGCGCTCTCGACTGCCAAGAGTGTCACGTCAGCCGCGTGCGCTTGCCCGAAGGACAGGCCCATAACGACAGCGAGGCCGGCAATAAAAGTTGCCAGCGAAATAATGAGTGAGCGCAAAACCCGCCCTCCAGCTTGTTGGAGCAATTTTTGGAGAATTAGTAGATACCCCAACGACTCCCGCCTGGACAAGCCTCATGGCAGGGCGCAGCCGAGCCACGCCAACTTGTCACAAGCCCTTGCAATCGGGGTCATTTTCCCCGAAATCCGCCGATGCGGATGAGAGCGATTATCCGCCGAAATGCCCACTGGCCAGGAAGCTGGCGAGAAGCGCCCCGCCCAGCATGATGAAGGCCGCCGCCGCGAGCGCGCCAAAAGCTTTAAAACGAGCTAGGTGTTTCATAATTCTAATCAATTTCTGTCGTGTCGAGTGATGGTCCGTCGCGTGGGCAGCCATTCGGTTCATGGCTTTGCGACGGTCGGATTCTGGCGGCGGGGCGCCAGGAAGGCTTCCATGTGGAACTTCATCTGCGCCGGTCCATAGGCAAAGGATTGGCCGACGGGACAGGCCCTTCGCGCCAGACACCCGCGCTCCCGGCATTCAATCCCATCGGGTCCAGCGACATGGGCGGCGCAGCGCCCGTCATCCAGCCCGGTGGGGCCGAATGCGTCCACGGGACAGGTGTGAAGGCACGGCTGAGACTGGCATGTCGTGCAGGGGCTCGCCTCGTCGGATGGCGCGGCAAATGCGAGCTCTTCTCGAAACAACAGTGCCGCCCTGAAGGCGTGCCACAAACCGTAGACCGGATGGATGAAGATCTTCAGCGGTGAGACAGCCAAAGGCTCGGCGCGAGCCGCCCATCGTTGAAAGGGAAAATAAGGTGGACCGGCGAATGGATAGACCACTGCGGCACCAAAAGACGCCGCAATCGGATCGACGACGTCCCGCGTCCATTGATCCAATGGATTCGCAGCATGGCGCGATCTGGCATCCGAGGCCGCAAAGGCCGGCCACATGGCACCACCGATATTGCCGACCAGCACCACCGCCTTTGTCGGCGCACCGTCACCAAGCGACGGCACGCCGTCACTCGCCACGGGTATGAACCCCCCGCGCAGCGCCATGCCGTGAACGGCGAGAGCATCTTTCAGCGCGGCAATCATTGGCAATCCTGGACCGATGGGGTGACAGCCCCTACACTGCACACGATTTTGGCAAAATGATGTCGAGGACGCGCCGCCATGGACACAGAAACCGTCAACTTCATTCGCATGGAAGACGGAACCTTCGAAGAGTACCAACTCCTCGATCAGATCTACCAGAAGCTCAACCACGGCTTGGCCGACACCGTCATCGCCAACTTGCAGAAGCTCGAAGGCGACAAGATGGGCTACAAGATCGACCGGTATCAGCATTCGCTGCAATCGGCGACGCGGGCCATGCGGGACGGCCAGGACGAGGAGATGATCGTCTGCGCCCTGGTCCACGATATTGGCGATCTGTTGGCGCCGGAAAACCATTCGGAGCTGGCCGCTTCAATCCTGCGGCCCTATGTCTCGGACGACAATTACTGGCTCGTGAAGCATCACGGCATCTTCCAAGGCTATTACTTCTTCCACCATATCGGCCTCGACCGGTTCGAACGCGAACGCTATCGCGGTCACCCGATGTTCGAAAAAACGGCCCTGTTCTGCCAAAACTACGACCAGAACAGCTTCGATCCCACTTACGACACGGCACCGATGGACGTGTTCGAGCCGATGGTGCAGCGAATCTTCGCCCGCGCCCCTTTCGGTCGTGCGCGACCGGCCTGACCAAGCTGTGTGCGAAAGGTCACAAACCGGCATATAACTGAATAATTTCAGTTAGTTATACTCTTGTCGGACTGTGGCCCGGATCACAGACTTCCAGCCGCGGCTGAAATACCCTTTGCAACATCGAACGGCGCCATTGGTCGGCGCGACGAAGATGGCAGCAAGGGGTCTTTCATCATGTTCCGCATTATGAGCATCGCCACGTTGGTCATGATCGCGATTTGCTTCCTGGTCAGTGCTGGCTTTGCCTTCGCCGACGAACCGCAAGCTCCCAACGGAACCGCTATCGAGCTGCCGACCGAGATCAATGATGCCTCGCGCCCCGTGGAGATCGTGCCGGAAGAGAACTTGGCCAGCGCTGGGGTCGACATCTACGATTTCAGCGACTATCTCGCTGGATCGCTGACCATCCCGACCGTCGATGCCGAGCAGATCGAAGAACCCGCACTGCCGCGGACCGAGGCTCGCGACTGCTGATCCGACCTGACTATCTGGTTTCTGATTAAGTTCTGTGTGCCTATATCGCCTCAAGTCCATAAACTTGATGCGGATATGTTCCCTGAATACCGAATTGCTTCAACGGTTCTGGCGCCACAGCGTCGCACCGCCCGCTAGTCCCGGCAAGCGGATCGTTGCGCCGGCCCTCGCCGCTCTGGCTTAAAGACTCTGGATCAGGCGGCGACGTTGCCCACCTGAATGCGTGGCGTGGCGTTTGGCGTGGCGCGCTCGCGACGCGGTGTCTTGCCGAAGAAATCCCGGTAGCATTTCGAGAAGTGCGACGCCGAGACGAAGCCGCAGGCCAGCGCCACGTCGATGACCGACATGTTGGTCTGCAGCAACAGCAGGCGCGCGCGATGCAGGCGCAGCTCGACATAGTAACGCGCCGGCGAGCGATGCAGATACTTCGCAAAAAGCCGTTCCATCTGACGGCTGGAGAGGCCGGCTGCATCGGCGAGCTCAGCCCGGTCGAGCGGCTCCTCGAGATTGGCTTCCATCTGCTGGATGACCTGGATGAGCTTTGGATGGCGCACGCCGAGGCGCGCGGTCAGCGCCATGCGTTGATGATCGTGGCGGTCGCGAATACGCTCGTGAATGAACTGTTCGGAAACGGCCGCTGCCAGCTCATGCCCGTGCTGCTGCGAAATGAGGTTCAGCATCATATCGAGCGCTGCCGTGCCGCCGGAACAGGTGAAGCGGTTGCGATCGATCTCGAAGAGCTCGGACGTCGTTTCGATCTCGGGGAAGTTCTCGGCAAAGCTTGCAAGATTCTCCCAATGGATGGTGCAGCGGTAGCCGTTGAGCATGTTCGCCTTGGCGAGGATATGCGCGCCCGTGCAGAGGGCACCGATATCGGCGCCTTGGCGGTCGGCCCGGCGCAGGTTTGCAAAGACGTTCTTGTCCTCGTAGAGGTGCCCATCAACGCCGCTGCACAGGATGATGGTTTCGAAATTGAGGATCTGCTCGACCGCCCCCTCGGGAGCAAGCGGAATGCCGTTCGAGGCGGAAACCGCCTTGCCGTCCGACGAGAAGAGATGCCAGCGATAGAGCTCCTTGCCGGCCACGCGGTTGGCGAGGCGCAGCGGCTCGACTGCCGAGGTGAATGCAATCATCGAGAAATTGGGCACCAGGAAGAACGCGATCTCCTGGGGCAGCTTCACTGGCAAGTCACCGAACACGGCGTATCCCTCATTGAGTGAGTTCAGCGAAAATCGAGGCGAGGGAAATATCTCATTTCCGACATGTCGTCCACAGGCAAAATGGCGCTGACGCGACAATATTTAATCCCATCGGTCAGGAATCCGCTCTTTTCCGCCATTGTTCCAATTTCTTGGAATTGCGCGCGAATATTAGCTGCATCCTTGTTAACCACATGGTCTTTTTGGCGAAAATCTCAATTGCGCATGCAATGTGGCAGCTTGACCCACGGCGTTATCGCGACATTAGATGGCGCGCGGTCGGGGGATTCGCCCCCATTGCCTTGGCATGATCCGCCACCGTAGAAGACGCATCGCCCGCAAATTGCGCCACAGCTTGTCGGGGAAACCCCCAAATCGGGATCGCTATGAAGCAACGCTATTCAATTTTCAGCCTGGTCCGGAACGCCCTTAGCTACCACCAGGGTTGGCAGGAGGCCTGGCGCAGCCCGGCGCCCAAGGCCGAGTACGACGTCATCGTCATCGGCGGCGGCGGCCACGGTCTGGCGACCGCCTATTACCTCGCCAAGGAGCACGGCATCACCAATGTCGCGGTGGTGGAAAAAGGTTGGCTCGGCGGCGGCAATACCGGCCGCAACACGACGATCGTGCGCTCCAACTATCTGTGGGACGAATCGGCGCATCTCTACGAGCATTCGCTCAAGCTGTTCGAGGGATTAAGCCAGGACCTCGACTACAACGTCATGTTCAGCCAGCGCGGTCTGATGAACCTCGCGCATACGCAGCATGACATGCAGGCCCTGCGCCGCCGCGTCTATGCGATTCAGCTCAACGGCATTGACAGCGAAATCCTGACGCCCGAGCAGATCAAGGAGATGGTCCCCATCCTCGATTGCTCGCCGAACGCGCGTTATCCGATCATGGGCGCAAGCTTGCAGCGGCGCGGTGGCGTCGCCCGCCATGACGCCGTCGCCTGGGGCTTCGCCCGCAAGGCTGACGAGCGCGGCATCGACATCCTGCAAAACACCGAAGTCACCGGCTTCAAGATCGTCGGTGGCGTCGTGAAGGGCATCGAAACGACCCGTGGCTTCATTGGCGCCAAGAAGGTCGGCATCGTCGTGGCCGGCCACTCCGGCGTGCTCGCCGGCATGGCGGGCTTCCGCCTCCCGCTGGAAAGCCATCCGCTGCAGGCCCTCGTCTCCGAACCAATCAAGCCGATCCTCAACACCGTCGTCATGTCGCCGCAGGTCCACGTTTATGTGAGCCAGTCGGACAAGGGCGAACTGGTGCTGGGCGCCGGTATCGACGCCTACACGTCTTATGCGCAGGTCGGCTCGCCCTTCATCATCGAGAACCAGCTCAACGCGCTGACCGACCTCTTCCCCTGTTTCGGTCGTCTGCGCATGCTGCGTCAATGGGGTGGCATCGTCGACACCTGCCCTGACGCCTCGCCCATCATCGGCAAGACACCCATCGAAAATCTGTTCATCAATTGCGGCTGGGGTACCGGCGGCTTCAAGGCGACGCCGGGTTCCGGCAACGTCTTTGCGCACACGATCGCCCGGGGTGAACCGCACCCGCTGGCGGTGCCGTTCGCGCTGGAGCGATTCACGACCGGCTACCTCATCGACGAGCACGGCGCTGCCGGCGTCGCGCACTAATCCGGAAGAAGAGATAATCAGATGCTTCTCATCTCCTGCCCCTATTGCGGTCCCCGCGACGAGCATGAGTTCGCTTACGGCCACGAGGCGCACATCGCGCGCCCGACGCTGGAACAGCAGCAAGCCATGTCCGACGCCGAATGGGCCGACTATCTGTTCATGCGCAAGAACCCCAAGGGCGTTCACTTCGAGCGCTGGGTGCACAGCCGCGGCTGCCGCCAGTGGTTCAACGTCGCGCGCCATACGGTGACGCACGAAATCATCAAGGTCTACAAGATGGGCGAACCGGCCCCGAAGCTGGAGCAGAAGTAACATGAGCGCCCAGAAGAACCGCGTCGCCACCGGCGGCCGCATCGATCGCTCGAAGCCCGTGCGCTTCAGCTTCGACGGCAAGACCTTCTACGGCTACCAGGGCGATACCCTCGCCTCCGCCCTCCTCGCCAACGGCGTGACCCTGGTCGGCCGCAGCTTCAAGTATCACCGCCCGCGCGGCATCGTGACCGCCGGTCCCGAAGAACCGAACGCGCTGGTCGAAATCGGCACAGGTGCCTATCGCGAACCGAACACCCGCGCCCCGCAGGTCGAGCTCTATGACGGCCTCGTCACCACCAGCCAGAACCGCTGGCCGAGCCTCGATTTCGATATCGGCGCGGTGAACTCGACGATCAGCCGCTTCATCCCGTCGGGTTTCTACTACAAGACCTTCAAATGGCCGAAAGACGGCTGGATGTTCTATGAAAAGTTCATCCGCCAAGCGGCCGGTCTCGGCACCGGTCCGACCGAGACCGACCCCGACCGCTATGACAAGGTCTATGGCCATTGCGACGTGCTCGTCGTCGGCGCCGGCCCGACCGGGCTTGCTGCAGCACTTGCTGCCGGCCGTACTGGTGCGCGCGTGGTGCTGGTGGACGAGCAATCGGAACTGGGCGGCTCGCTGCTTTCCGAACGCGATCGCACGATCGACGGCAAGCCGGCGGCCGAGTGGGTTGCGGCGGCGAAAGCTGAATTGTCGGCGATGGCCGAAGTCAGCCTGCTCACCCGTACGACGGCCTTCGCCTATCTCGACGCCAACATGTTGAGCCTCGTCGAGCGCATCACCGACCATGTCGGTCCGTCGGCCAAGGGCCCGCGGCAGCGCCTGTGGCGCATCCGCGCCAAGGAAGTGATCCTGGCGACCGGGGCCATCGAGCGCCCGCTCGTCTACAGCGACAATGACCGCCCAGGTTGCATGCTGGCCTCGGCGGCACGCACCTATGTCAACCGCTATGGCGCGACGCCGGGCCAGCGAATCGTCATCATGACGAACAACGACACGGCCTATCAGACGGCGATCGATCTCGTTGCCGCCGGCGTCTCGGTCGCGGCGGTCGTCGATCTCCGCGCCAACCCGACCGGTGCGTTGCCGCAGGCGGCGCGCGCCAAGGGCATCGAAATCATCGACAATTCGGCAATCACCAAGGTCAAGGGCACCAAGCAGGTGCGCGAGGTCGAGGTGCAGACCCTCAATGCCGATGCAACCGGTGTCGTCGGTTCCGCCCGTCACCTCTATGTCGACACGGTGTTGAGCTCGGGCGGCTGGCAGCCGACCGTGCATCTTCATTCGCAGACCCGCGCCAAGGTGGTGTGGGACGACGCCATCCAGGCCTTCATCCCGGGTCCGATCATGCCGGGCCAGAACAACCGCTCGGTCGGCGCCGCGCGCGGCCTCTTCGGCCTCGATGCGGGCTTGAAGGAAGGCCATCAGGCCGGTGCCGAAGCCGCTGCCCGTTTCGGCTTCAGCAATTCGGCCGGCCAAGCACCCAGCGCCGATGCCGAGCCGGAAGGCCAGCCGCTCCGTTCGGTCTGGATCGTCCCCTCGACCGTCCCGGTCGGCCAGGGCGGCAAGCATTTCGTCGATTACCAGAACGACGTCACCGCCGCCGATGTGAAGCTCGCGCACCGCGAAGGCTATCTCTCGGTCGAGCATCTGAAGCGCTATACCACGATGGGCATGGCGACCGATCAGGGCAAGACCAGCAACGTCAACGCCCTCGCCATCATGGCGGGCCTGCGCGGGATGAACGTCCCGGATGTCGGCACCACCACCTTCCGTCCGCCCTATACACCGGTCACGTTCGGCGTGTTCGCGGGTCCGGACAAGGGCGATTTCCTCGATCCGATCCGCAAGACGCCGCTGCATCAATGGCATGCCGATCATGGCGCGCCCTTCGAATGCGTCGGCCAGTGGCACCGCGCCTGGTACTATCCCAAGGCCGGCGAAACGATGCATGACGCGGTCAACCGCGAGGTGAAAGCCACGCGCGATTCTGTCGGCATCTTCGACGCCTCGACGCTGGGCAAGATCGACATCCAAGGTCCGGATGCGGCCTGGTTCCTCAACATGGTCTACACCAACGCCTGGACCAAGCTGGAACCCGGCAAGTGCCGCTACGGCTTCATGTGCGGCGAAGACGGCATGGTCTTCGACGACGGCGTCACCAGCCGCATCTCGGAAAACCATTTCCACATGACCACCACGACCGGCGGTGCGCCACGCGTGCTTAGCTGGCTCGAGGAATGGCATCAGTGCGAATGGCCGGACAGACAGGTCTACTTCACGTCCGTCACCGAGCAATGGGCGGTCATCGCGCTTAACGGCCCCAACGCCCGCAAGGTGCTGGAGAAGGTCGTCGAAGGCATCGACATTTCCGAAGAAGCCTTCCCCTTCATGACCTGGCGCGATTGCAAGGTGGCCGGCGTCAAGACCCGCATCTTCCGCATCAGCTTCACCGGCGCCTTGTCGTTCGAACTCAACGTGCCGCCGAGCTATGCCCTGCAGGTCTGGCGCGCGCTGATGGATGCCGGCGAGGAGTTCAACATCACCCCGTACGGTACCGAGGCGATGCACGTGCTCCGTGCCGAGAAGGGCTTCGTGATCGTCGGCCAGGAAACCGACGGCACCATGACGCCGCAGGATCTCGGCTTCGAATGGATCATCGGCAAGGCGAAGCCCGACTTCATCGGTCGCCGCTCGCATTTGCGTTCCGACACCAAGCGGCCCGACCGCAAGCACCTCGTCGGTCTCCTCACCGAGAACCCGAAGGAAGTGCTGCCCGAGGGCGCCCAGGTGGTCGAGCACGTCAAGGACAAGCCGCCGATGACCATGATCGGCCACGTCACGTCGAGCTATTGGAGCCCGAATGCGGGCCGTTCGATCGCGATGGCGGTCATCAAGAACGGTCGCAACCGCATGGGCCAGACGGTCTACATGCCCTACGAAGGCAAGGTCGTCGCAGCCAAGATCACGAAACCTGTCTTCCTTGAAGAGGGAGAAAAAGCCAATGGCTGATACCTACACCCGCCGCAGCGCGCTGCAGCATTTTGGCCTCACCGCCGCTGCCGCCCGTGGCGATTCCGCCGGCGCCGATCTCCTGATCGGTGAGTCCGCGCACCGCACCATCGTCAACATCCGTGGCGATGGCGGCGATGCCTTCAAATCCGCCGTGAAGTCGGTGACCGGTGTCGACCTGCCGGTGACGCCCAACACGACCGCCCGTGCCGGCGACTTCCGCATCCTGTGGCTGGGCCCGACCGAATGGTGGGTCGTCAGCACCAATGCCGAACCGGCGAAGCTGGTGGATGATCTCCGCCAGGCCTTCAACGGCCAGCACGCTGCCGTCATCGACGTCTCGGAAAGCCGGACGGTGATCACCATCTCGGGCCCATCGGCGCGCGATGTTCTGGCCCGCGGCTGCAGCCTCGATCTGCACCCCCGTGTGTTCCAGCCCGGCCAATGCGCCCAGACCGGCCTCACCAAGGCCAACATCCTGCTGGACCAGATCGACACCAACCCGACCTTCGACATCTATGTGTTGAAGAGCTTCTCGGACTATCTGTGGCAATGGTTCTGGCTGGTCGGCCGCGATTTCAAGTTCGCCGTCCGCGCGCACTAACCTAGCTTCCGTCATGCCCGGGCTTGACCCGGGCATCCAGTCTATCAACTGCGCCAGTGGATCCCCGGGTCTTCGCCCGGGGACGACGACATCAGAACGGGCCGCTCTTCGGGGCGGCCTTTTCTTTTGCTGCAAACGCGAAGATGCCGCTCGCATGAGGGCTCCGCGTTTATAGATGGCCTCGCCCGGGAAATGGCGTGCTATCCAATTGGATAGTTATTCTCGCCAGCAACCATCGCGTGCCCCCCCCTTTCATGACCGCGCCCACCACCAAAGCTCTCTATCGCGCCATGTTCCTGATGGCGTTGGGCGTGTTCTGGTTCTCCGTACTGGATGCCGTCACCAAGAAATTGACGGAAGGGTACGGCACCTGGCAGATCAGCGCCACGTCGCGCATGATCACGCTGACCGTCGTGCTGACCATGATCCTCTATCAGCATCGCGGCGTCCATGTCCTGCGTACCTCGTTCCTGGTGACGCATATGGTCCGCTCGCTCTTCGTGGTGGCGACGACCTGGACCTTCTTCGAATGTCTGCGTTACCTGGAACTCGCGGACGCCATTGCTATCGCCTTTGCCGCTCCTCTCTTCATCACTGCGATGTCAGGACCGATCCTGGGTGAGAAAGTGGGCTGGCGGCGCTGGAGCGCGGTCGTGATCGGCTTCGTTGGCGTCGTCGTTGCCTTAGAGCCAGGCCGTCATGGCGTCAGTTGGGGCGCCCTCCTCGCCCTCATCGCCGCCATCACCTATGCCATCGGCCAATTGTGGCTGCGGCCGCTCGCCGGGCGTGAACAGGGACACAACATCATCTTCTATGCGACCTTGTTCAGCCTCCTTATCGTGCTGGGACCGGCCATCCACGAATGGAAATGGCCAGTGAATGCCTTCGACTGGGGATTGTTCCTCGTCCAGGGCAGCTGCAGCACCCTGGGGCAGATGTGCATGGTGCGCGCCTTCCGCGTCGGCGAGGCGTCGCTGCTGGCACCCTTCGAATATACCGCCCTCGTTTGGGCGGGGCTCTTCGGCTACCTCTTCTGGGGCGATCTGCCGACGATCCAGGTACTCGTCGGTGCCGCCATCATCATCGGCGCCAGCCTCTATATCGCGCATCGCGAGGCGGTGAAGCGGGGCGCCGCTGCATGAGTGCCGCGGGCGCGAAGTTGTCGCCCGCCGGCGCCATGTTCTTCATGGCAATGGGCGTCCTGCTCTTCGGTGTCGCCGATGCCAGCGTCAAATGGCTCACCAGCGGCTACAGCACCTGGCAGATCCTCGCCGTCGGTCGCGTGCCGGCCCTTATCGTCGCCATCGGCCTCACCTGGCGCGCCACCGGCAACCCCTTCCGCGTGAAGACTTCGTTCTTCCGCTTTCATGCCATGCGCAGCGTGCTGATCATGCTGACCGGCTATACCTTCTTCGAGGGCCTGCGCGACCTGCCGCTCGCCGATGCCATCGCCATCGCCTTCGCGGCACCCTTGTTCGTCACGGCCCTGTCAGGTCCCTTGATCGGCGAGAAGGTTGGTGCCCGCCGCTGGGCCGCCGTCGGCGTCGGTTTCGTCGGCGTGATCATCGCCCTTGTCGCCGCCCCGCGACCTGATGGTGATTTCTTCAGCCACCTCAATATCGGCGCCATCCTGGTGCTAGTCTCGGCCTTCTTCTACGCACTCACTCTCATCACGCTCCGCCGCATTTCCGGCAAGGACAGTTCGCACAACATCCTCTTCCACACCTCGACCGCGACGCTCGTCATCGTCTGCCCCTTGGCGGCGATGGATTGGAGCTGGCCCACCGGCACCGATTGGGCGATCCTCCTGCTCCAGGGCAGCAGTGCCGCCTTGGCGCAACTCTGCATGATCAGGGCCTTCCGCAGCGGCGAGGCATCGATGCTGGCGCCGATCGAATACACGGCCCTGATCTGGGCCGCCTTCTTCGGCTGGTCGATCTGGAACGAGATTCCGACTATCCAGACGCTCGGCGGCGCCGCCATCATCATCGCCGCCAACCTCTACATCGCCCAGCGCGAGGTGCATCATGCCCGCAAGAAAGACATGGTCCCGGAGAATCCGGTTCTGCCTGAATAGCATTGCCCTGCTCGCCTGCCTCTGCCTGCCCGCCGCCGCCGAACCGGCGCGAATGAGCGGCAAGGAGATCTACGACCTATTCAAAGGCAATACCGTTCACGGCGAGTGGGCCGGCACCGAATATTGGAGCTATTTCGGCGCCGATGGCTGGACCACCTACAAGACCAAGGGTGCCGAGTTACAGACCGGCCGCTGGAGTACCAACGCGACGCAATATTGCTCGATCTGGGGCGAGGCACCGCAGGCCTGCTACGACATCCTCCGCGACGGCTGGACTCTCATCTGGGTCACCCGCGACGGCAACCACTACACCTCGGCCCTGCTGCAGGGAAACCAGACGCCACACGATTGAGCCACTTCTACTTCGCTGCAACCTCGGATAGCATGCGCCGTCCTTGATGCACGCGGTCGCACCGATGAATGTCTTTAGCTTCTTCCTGCTACTATTCGCCCTGATGGCTGCACTGGCGAAGAGCTGGCGGTATGCTTGTGCTTTCGCACTCATGGGTGTTGCGCTCGAAGGTACCTGGATGGGACTCGACTATTTGAGTTCCAGACCTCCTACGGCGCGCGAGATTCTCGCAACCTGCGATGCCAATAGGTACGAGGACGGCACCTATTCAGCAACTTGTATTGCCGAGATTTGGACCAACCTTGTGCCAAGTGGCCAGAAGGACGGTCGATGCGTCTATGATGTCGCATTCTTCAAGACCGATCGCACCACAATCGACCCGCGTTTTGCCGACATGATCGATTACGAGCAGGTCACGGTGATGGCCGTCGAGTGGATGCAGTCTCATCCCGAGCAATTGGACTTGCCAGGTTCGGACGTCATCAGCAATGCCATCGCCAGTCGCTTTCCCTGCCCGGCAAATCCGAACTGATCGTCAGAAGCTCGGCGTCTCTTCGAACGAGAGCATCTGATAGATGGGATCGAGGTCATGGACGCCGTCGGCCCAGAAATCGAGATCGCGCAGGCGACCGTCGCGGACCGAATAGGCCCAGCCATGCACGCTCAAAGGCTGGCCGGATTTCCATGCATTCTGCACAATCGTCGTGTGGCAGATGTTGCGCACCTGCTGCCGCACGTTCATCTCGCACAGCATGTTGAGCCGCTTTTCGATGTTCTTCTCGGTTTCAAGAAGGTCCGCATTGGCGGCGTAGATGTCCTTGATCTGCCTCAGCCAATTGTCGATGAGGCCCAGTTCCGTATTGCCCATCGCCGCGCGCACGCCGCCGCAGCCGTAATGGCCGCAGACGATGATGTGCTCGACCTTCAGCACGTTGACTGCGAACTCCAGAACAGAGAGGCAATTGGTGTCGATGTGGTAGACGAGGTTGGCAATGTTGCGGTGAACGAAGATCTCGCCCGGCGGCAGGTCGAGAATCTGGTTCGCCGGCACACGCGCATCGGAACAGCCGATCCAGAAATATCTCGGCGCCTGCTGCTCGGCCAGGCGGTTGAAATAGTCGGGATCGGCGGCAACTTGGCGTTCCGCCCATTTCCGGTTGCGCTGGAAGATCTCGGCGTGGGTCTTTTGGCTCATGCGCTCGCTCGGCTGGCTGCGATTGCCCGGGGTGAATATTGCCCGGGGCTAGGCAGATGGATCGCCCTCGCATACCATGCCGCGACGCACCAAAACAATAGCGCCCGAGCCCTGCCCATGAGTGATCACGCCGCCAATAAACCACTGAAATTTATTGTGGATTTCGGTCCACTGATCGTCTTCTTTGTTGCCTACAAGATGGCCGGGCTGATGAGCGCCACATTGGCCCTGATCATCGCAACGGTCCTGGCTCTCGGCATCGGCTATGCCGCCACGCGGCGCGTTGCCTTGATGCCGCTGATCACGGCCGTGGTGGTCGTCATCTTCGGCGGCCTGACCCTGTGGCTCCAGGACAAGACCTTCATCAAGATGAAGCCCACCATCGTTCAAGGAATCTTCGCACTCATCCTCTTCGGCGGCCTGCTGTTCAAGCGCCCGACCCTGCAATATGTCATGAGCGACGCGCTCAAGCTGACCGATACAGGCTGGCGGCAACTCACCCTGCGGTTCGCCCTCTTCTTCACCTTCATGGCCGTCTTGAACGAGATCGTCTGGCGCAACGTCTCAGAGGATCTCTGGATCGACTTCAAGGTGTTCGGCATATTCGGCCTCACCATCCTCTTTACTCTCAGCCAGATGCCGCTGATGAAGCGGCATATGATCGAACCCGCCGACCAGGGCTGACGCGCACCAGCTCCATGCCCGATTACCTGCGCGATCTTGCCCCACATCTCGGCACCGGTCCGACCATCCTCGTCTTCGCAACCGTGTTCATGGCCGGGCTCTTGCGTGGCTTTACCGGCTTCGGCTTCGCGCTGGCCGCCGTGCCGGTAATCACCCTCTTCGTCGAGCCCGCCGCCGTCATTCCCGCCATTCCCATCGTCGCGATGGTGGCCGGTGCCGAACAGCTCCGCCGGGCGTGGCGCACCGCCAATTGGCATGCGATCGGCCGGCTTCTCGTCGGCGCCACCTTGGGGGCACCCTTCGGCACGGTGGCCCTTACCTATCTCCCGGCCAACATCATGCGGGCGCTGATCGGCCTCGTGCTGCTGCTCGCGGTCCTGGCGTTGTGGCGTGGCTACCGCTTCAAACAGCGCCCCCCGACCGGCGCCCAAATCGGCATCGGCCTTGCCTCCGGCATCCTCAACGGGGCAACGGCGATGGGCGGGCCACCGGTCATTCTCTTCTTCCTCGCCTCGCCGGAAGGTGTCGCGATCGGCCGCGCCTCGCTGCTGGTCTATTTCTTCTTCATCTCGGCCTGGAGCATCGTCACCCAATCGGTGATGGGTCTCGTTGATCCCAAAACCGTGGTGCTGGCGCTGCTCATGATCCCGGTCATGGCGGTCGGCAATCTCATCGGCGACCGCCTCTTCAACCGGACCAAGGCCGCCACCTATCAGCGGGTGGCGCTCGGCTTCCTGATGCTGATCGCCATCCTCGCCATCGCCCGGGCGATCATGCCATGACCCCAGGCACAGCCGGAGATTTAGGTCTATTGTCTTATGATTCCAAAGACTTTAGGGTCGGTCGCGAGACCCTTCTGACGACCCGCGTGGCCCAAATTCCAGTATGAGCGACCCCAAACTCGACGATCCGACCACCTGGGATGGCGAGGTCCTCTACCTCCCCGCTCCCACCGGCCGCTCGGAACTGATCGGCATCGTCCAGGATTACTGGCAGCAGAAATGCTTCGGCCGCACCTATCCGACGCGGGCCGACATCGATCCGCTGCAGCTCGGCAAGGTACTGCCCTATCTGTCCCTCACCATTTTCCAGCCAGCGCCGTTCCGCGTCCAATACCGCCTGGCCGGTAGCGAGGTGGTGCGTTTCTACGGCGCCGAAATGCGCGGGAAATGGGTCGACGAGATCACGATCTGGCCGCCGCAGGACATCATCGACACGATGGATACCTATCGCCGCATTCACTACGACAAAGTGCCCAATTTCGGCCTGTCGCTGATCGAATGGCAGGGGCGCAAGGATCATGTCTTCGAATTCGCCCGCTTTCCGATCTCGGAAGATGGCGAAATGGTGACACATTGCCTCGGCGTCGACGATTTCACCATGATCGAACCGCCGCGTGCGCGCGCGCTCTGAGGCACCGCCTTCCCTCGCTGCTGGACGCTGACCGCTTTAGTTGCTAGCGTTTTTCGGTGGCAACAGGGCGAGGGACAGTGACTGGGCAAGGATCAGTGACTGGGCGCGGTCGCACGATCATCGGGCCGGGCGGCACCATGCTGGGGCCGAGCGACAAAATCCCGTGCGAGCTTGCCATGGCACGCGCCAGCAACGCCACGCGGCGAATCTACGATGCCTGGTTCGCCCTCCGCGGCGCCGAGGGTATCGCGCCAAGCCTCGCGACATGGGATGGCGGCACCGCCGTCGCCGATCTGGCGGAGAGCCTTCTCGTCACCGAGATCCTTCCTGAGACGCACGATTACCGCTATCTGCGCGTCGGCCGCCGCGCCGCCGAGATGCGCGGCTACAACCCGACCGGCAAATCGGTCCGCGACATCTATGCCGGCGATGCCTTGGCTTTCGTCCTCGAGAATTACGATCTGGCCATCGCGCATCCGTGCGGCATTGTCGATTTCTCGGTCGATATCATTCCCGACGACCGCCATGTCGAACTGGAGACGCTGTTCCTCCCTCTCTCCGCCAACGGCAAGTCACCGACGCACGTCCTGGTCTACGGCCATTATATCGAGAAGTGAGCCGCCACATCCGCTGCCGCCACAAACAAAAAAAAGGGCGCCCCTCGCGGGACGCCCCTTTTCTTGCCTTGGCTCAGACGTTGCTGTCCGGAACCGCCGCCTTCTTCTTGGCGATGAATTCCTTCAGCGCCTCGTCGATGGCCGGGTCGAGCGCCGGGGCTTCGTAATCGGCCAGCATGCGCTTGAAGATCTTGTTGGCGCGCTGGGCCGCGTCCTGGGCGCCTTCGGCTTCCCACTGCTCGAACGAATTGTTGTCGGCGATGTTGGAGCGATAGAAGGCCGTCTCGAAATTGGCCTGGGTATGGGCGCAGCCGAGGAAATGGCTGCCCGGACCCACTTCGCGGATGGCGTCGAGCGCCTGGCCGTTCTCCGAGAGATCGATGCCCTTGGCGAGCGTCTGCATCATGCCGAGCTGATCGGCGTCCATGATGAACTTCTCGTAACCTGCCGAGAGGCCACCTTCGAGCCAGCCCGCGCCATGCAGCACGAAGTTGGTGCCGGCCTGGAGGGTCGGCAGCAAGGTCTGGGCGCTTTCATAGGCGGCCTGCGCATCGGCGATCTTGGAACCGCACAGCGAGCCGCCGGTACGGAACGGCAAGCCCAGGCGACGGGCAAGCTGTGCGCAGGCGAGTGAGACCAGCGTCGGCTCCGGCGTGCCGAAGGTCGGCGCACCGGACTGCATCGAGATCGAGGACGCGAACACGCCGAAGATCACCGGGGCGCCCGGGTTGTAGAGCTGCGCCGTCGCGGCACCGGCCAGAACCTCGGCCAGAACCTGGGCGATGGTGCCGGCGGCCGTCACCGGGCTCATGGCACCCGCCAGGATGAACGGCGTGGTGATGCAGGCCTGGTTGTTGCGGGCGTAAACCTTCATGGCGCCCAGCATCGTGCCGTCCCACACCATCGGCGAGTTGGCGTTGATGAGGCTGGTCAGCACCGTGTTCTTGGCGACGAAATCGGCGCCGAACAGGATCTTCGCCATCTCGACCGTGTCTTCGGCGCGTTCCGGCGCCGTGACCGAGCCCATGAACGGCTTGTCCGAATATTTGATGTGGCTGTAGACCATGTCGAGGTGCCGCTTGTTGACCGGCAGATCGACCGGCTCGCACACCGTGCCGCCCGAATGATGGATCGAGGGCGACATGTAGGCGAGCTTCACGAAATTCTGGAAGTCGGCGATGGTCGCATAACGGCGGCCCTGGTCGAGGTCGCGCACGAAGGGCGGGCCATAGACCGGCGCGAAGACCGTGGCGTTGCCGCCGATCTGCACATTGCGCTCAGGGTTGCGGGCGTACTGGATATACTGGCTGGGCGCCGACTTCTGGACGATCGAGCGGCAGAGGCCGCGCGGGAATTTGATGCGGGTGCCCTTCACATCGGCACCGGCCTTTTTCCAGAGCTCAAGCGCCTCCGGCTCGTCGCGGAATTCGATACCGACTTCCTGCAGGATCGTGTCGGCGTTCCGCTCCATCAAAGCAAGGCCTTCCTCGTCCAGCACCGTCACCAGCGGGATCTTGCGGACGATATAGGGGTTCTGCACCAGCTTGGGCTTCTGGCGCTGCGCCCGGCGCGCATCGGCACCGCCGCGCGCGCGACGGCCACCGGCTTCCGCTGTCTGTTCCGCTGTGGACATGTTTGAGGGCCTTTCCCGTGAATCAAACTAATAGGGTGATGATTATTTGACGATCATATCGTCACCGGACGCCCTCTTGCTCTAGCGGATGCGCGACAGACGCTTTCCAGAACGCGCCAAACGCGCCATTCCGGAAAAGCTTGATAAATCTGGATTCTGGGGCAAAGGCGCGCAACTTGTCCTATTTGCGTCATGGGGCCGAACCCGCCCCCCGCCTGGGGTCGGATTGCCGCACCCGCCCCGATTTCCGACAGGAAAACCGCCGCTTAGGCCAAATTAGCCCAGCCCTTGTCGCGCCCCATTTTGCTAATGTCGCAAACAGGCAGCAATCGCCCGGCCGCCGCCATATAGTCGGCCGGAATTACCACATTGGAGTCTCGGGAAATGGCAGAGTTTCCGGCAAAGGCCAGGGTCGTCATCGTCGGCTTGGGCGGCATCGTGGGCGCGTCCGTCGCCCATCACCTGATCGAACGCGGCTGGGACGATATCGTCGGCATCGACAAGTCCGGTGTCCCCACCGACATCGGGTCGACCGCGCACGCGTCCGACTTCTGCTATATGACCAGCCACGATTACCTGTCCTGCTGGACCTCGATCTACTCGGTCGATTTCTACAGCAAGCTCGGCCATTACGAGCGCATCGGCGGTCTTGAAATCGCGCGCGTTGGCGACGAAGGCCGCATGAACGAGATCAAGCGCAAGGTCGCCTCCGCCAAGGCGTTCGGGACCCGCGCGCGCCTCGTCGGCCCAGCCGAGATCAAGAAGAAGTTCCCGCTCATCGAGGAAGACAAGGTCCAGGGCGGCCTCTGGGACCCGGATGCCGGCCTCGTCATCCCGCGCTCGCAGACCGTTGCCGGCAAGCTCGTCAACCAGGCCGAAGCCTCGGGTAAGCTCAAGATCTTCACCAACACGCCGGCGAAGTCGCTGGTGATCGAAAACGGCCGCATCAAGGGCGTCGTGACCGAGCGCGGCACGATCATGGCCGACTATGTCGTCGTCTGCGCCGGCCTCTGGGGCCGTCTCATCGCCGAGATGGCGGGCGAAGATCTTCCCGTCATGCCGGTCGACCATCCGCTGTGCTTCTTCGGCCCCTATGACGAATTCAAGGGCACCGGCAAGGAAATCGGCTGGCCGCTGCTGCGCGACCAGGGCAACTCCGCCTATATGCGCGATACCGGCGATCCGAAGACCTCGGAAGGCGGCATGATCGAATGGGGCTATTACGAGGAAAAGAACCCGCGCCTCGTCCACCCGCGCGATCTCCTCGAAAAGGAACAGGCCCGTCTGTCGCCCTCGCAGCGCGATCTCGACATGGACCAGATCCTCGAGCCGCTGGAGCGCGCCATCGAGCTGACGCCGATCCTCGCCGACCTCGGCTATGAGGAAAAGCGCTCGTTCAATGGCCTGCTGCAGGTCACGACCGATGGCGGCCCCTCGATCGGCGAAAGCCAGAAGGCGCGCGGCCTGTGGTATGCCGTCGGCATCTGGGTCAAGGACGCGCCCGGCATGGGCAAGCTGGTGGCCGATTGGATGACCGACGGCCGCACCGCGATCGACCATAACCGCATCGACTTCTCGCGCTTCTATCCGCACATGCTGGAAGAGAAATTCATCGAAGGCCGTTGCGGCGAAGCGGCGCGCAAGATCTACAACCCGGCGGTCCATCCGCGCGAACCCTATGACACCGGCCGCAACGTCAAGCGCTCGCCCTTCTACGCGCGCGAAGTCGAACTCGGCGGCTATTTCATGGAACTCGGCGGCTGGGAACGCGCGCATGGCTACAAGGCCAACGAGCATCTCCTGGAAAAGTACGGCGACCGCGTGCCGGTGCGCGCCGACGAGTGGGACAATCGCCATTTCTGGCGCGTCTCGAACGCCGAACATCTCGCCATGAGCGAGGATTGCGGCATCGTCAACCTCTCCCACTTCTACATGTTCGACGTCGAAGGTCCGGACCATGTGGAACTGATGGAATGGATCTGCGCCGCCAAGATCGGTGGCGATGCCAATATCGGCAAGGGCATCTACACCCACTTCCTCGATGACGAGGGCATGGTGCGCGCCGACTTGACCGTCATCCGCATGGCCGACCGCATCCGCGTCATCGACGGCGCCGATGCCGGCCCCCGCGACTTTCACTATGTCCGCCGCATGGCCGAGGACAAGGGGATGAACGTCAAGGTGACCGACGTCGCGGCGCAGTACGTGACCATCGGCATCTGGGGTCCCAATGCCCGCACGACGCTACAGAAGGTCGTCGAGGATCCGGCCGGTCTCGAACCCGCCGCCTTCCCCTTCGCCGCCATCAAGCAGATCAAGATCGGCGGCAAGCCCGTCACCGCCTTCCGCATCTCCTATGTCGGCGAACAGGGCTGGGAACTGCACATGAAGTACGAGGACGGCCTCGCCGTCTGGGATGCCCTGCGCTCGACCGGTGTCATGGCTTTCGGCGTCGAGACCTACGCCAACAGCCGCCGCATGGAAAAGAGCCTCCGGCTGCAGAACGCGGATCTCCTCACTGAGTACAACCTCATCGAGAGCGATCTGCAGCGACCGAAGGTCAAGGAATCCGACTTCCGCGGCAAGGCGGCGAACATCCGCCACCGCGCGCTGCCGAACCAGGTCGCGATGCTCTGCACGCTGGTGATGACCGACAACAAGGACAGCAAGGGTGTGGCCCGTTACCCGGTCGGCATCATGCCGGTGATGGACCCCGAGACGAAGGAAACGTTGGTCGACAGCCTCGGCCGCCACTCCTTCACCACCTCGGTCGCTTACGGTCCCACCATCGGCAAGAACATCGCTCTCGCCTACCTCCCCTGGTCCTACTGCCAGGTGGGCCGCAAACTCATCGTCGAGTATTTCGGCGAGCAGTATCCGGTCGAAGTCGCCGGTGTCGGCTACAAGCCCCTCTACGACCCAGAGAACCTGAAGCCGCGCACCTGAGCGAGGGATTCAGCGGAGACCAAACGAAACGCCCCGGCCGAAAGACCGGGGCGTTTTTTTGCTCTATACGATTGTTTTCGGCGCACCGGCACGCGGTTTCATGGACCGACATTTGACGTTAGACGCCAGCAGCCAACCACACAACAAAATAGAGAAGAATTGCAACGCCAAGCGAAGCCAGCACAAGGCGAGACATTAACTTCCTAAACCGCCAAGACACAGGCATCTGTATTGAATATCTCCTGCGCGAGTTCAAATCACAAAGCAGGAGGCGAATGCTGCGGCCAAATAGACTGTTACAAAGCAGAAGGCAGGAATATAGAATCCAACCAGCCGCCTCCTACCCCGAGGGAAGGTCTTTGAGTGTCTCGCCCTCTCGTCGATCACGGCAACCGGATGGCAGTGTCCCAGCCGCACAGCTGTCTTTGTTGCGCACAGTTCTCCAATAATATAGTCCAACTTCACCTGTGCACGACCAATGGTGAGTAGGAGTAGCGCCAGTAGTATTGCGCCTACGATAAGAATTATCATCTTTGCGAACCAAGACTCCACTGTACCTGCACTCACGACGACTGCGCCATAAACGACGAGATAGAAGTTAAATCGCTCGTTCAGCAAGTTCTCCATAAACTCTCGTTCATCGCTCATCGTCCAATCGTCCATAGAATCACTCCACTTGTCGGCCACAGCACAGACGCCCCCCGCTCGCCGCTGCTGCTGCAGTGAACTACAGTTGAAACAAGATAATCAACCATTTCTGGCAGCGCGCAGCACACTGACGTGGTAACTGCCTCCTGTTTATCCCTTGCATCCAGCAATGCGCACAAACTCTTCAATGCTCCCAACGCCAGCCAATTTCCATTCGTCATCGACCGCACAGGCAAGGGACCCGCGTGTTACTGGTGGCATGAAGGAAGCAACTCGTGGATGGCCCGCCTGCGCGGGCCATGACAAGATGGTACGAGTATCGTATTCGCTTCCCTCTCCTGGTCCCATACCCAAGTCGGCCGCAGGACCGCAGCATTTAGTGTGGAGTCCCATCCGCCTATTTATTGAGATCGAAAAGGACAACAATGCTTCACAGAACACCAATGACAACACTCGGCTACTGCCGTGCATGGTGCTTGATTGCGATGGTCTGCAGCGCTTGTGCTAGCACATCCCCAACTTCATCACCTGGCGACGATCTTTCACCGATTGAGAAAGAGGCCTACATTGTCTTCATGGATCAAATCAAAACTCTCCATCGCGACAAGAATGATATGCCGCTGATACTGTGCACATCAATTCAATCGGAGAATAAGCCGCTGCCAGTAAGTGCAGCTTTGCTCGACTCACTGAGCAAAGCGGTAGCTGGAGTTGCCAAGCTGACGTTTGTTGATGGAGCAAATTGCCACGAGAACAATATGGGAGAGACTTTGACATCTGATGGGTCGCGCGCGATCACATTTTTCGGAGAGAGAGACGAGGATGCTCAGACCAGAGAAGTGACATGGTTTGCTGGCTCGGTTTGGGGATTGCTGGCCGGCGGTGGCGCATTTTATAAAATCACAATGAAAGATGATATTCCGACATTGGAAACCACGGGGCTTTGGAATATCTAACATGTGCATGGCCGATCTGCGCAGGCCATGACAAGCTGCGCCCGCGTCTAAAATAGAGGTCTTCCATGCGCGTGCCACCGACCACCACCATCAGCCCCCAAGCCCGAGCGCTGCTCAGCGACTCCCCCGCGATCGCCGCCCGCTCGATGGAGCTCAACGCCATCCGCGAGCGGCGCAAGGCGAGTGCAGAGATGTTCGGGCCGGTCGCAAAGGCGCTGGCGGATGGTCTCGGTGTCACACTCACCGAGGAAACGATCGGCGGCGTGCGCACGCAGGTGGTGACGCCGGTAACCGTCACCGGCAACGCTGCCATCCTCTATTTCTTCGGCGGCGGCTATGTGCAGGGGTCGCCCGATGAGGACCTCGCCATCACGGCGCGGCTGGCGCATCTGACACAGCGCAGGGTCTATGCGCCCTATTACGCGCTGGCGCCCGAGCATCCGTTTCCACGGGGGTTGGAGGATGGTCTAGCGGTCTATGCGACCCTCGCCGCGCGTTATGGCGCGGCGGCGCTGACGGTCTCGGGTGAATCGGCGGGCGGTGGGCTCGCCCTGGCCCTGATGCTCAAGGTCGAGGAGAAGCCGGCGAAGGCGGCGTTGATGTCGCCCTGGTCAGACCTCACCAAGACCGGCGATACGCTCACGACCCTGGTCGGCAACGATCCGTGGCTGCATTACGAACTGACGCTCGAACCCGCCGCCACGGCCTACGCCAACGGGCGCGCGCTCAACGCGCCGGAGCTCTCGCCGATCTACGCCGACTTCCCCGCCGATTTCCCCAAGACGCTCATCACCACCGGCACGCGCGATCTCTTCCTCTCCGATTGCGCACGCCTCTCGACCAAGCTGCGCGCTGCCTGCATCGATTGTGAACTCCGCGTCTTTGAAGGGATGTGGCACGTGTTCGAATTCGAGGCTGATCTCCCCGAGGCGGATCAGTCGCTCGCTGAAATCGCCGCCTTCATTCGCGGCTGAGCGGGCCTCAGCTCAGCGCGGCACGAACATCCGGCGCAGCGTCTCGTCCTTCAGCTTGAAGTGATGGAACAAGGCACCCAGCGCATGGAGCACGATGAAAGCGATGAAGAGCGGCTTGCCGATCTCATGCACCTCGCCGATCTCCTCATTCACATAGACAGCGAGGAGGCCCGTCACCGGCACGGCAATGAGCAGCAGATAGAAGATGCCATGAATGGCCTTGGCAACGAGGAGCTGCGGGCCGCTGCCGATTGGTGCCGGCGCCCCTTGCGCGACGCGGACGATGATGCGGAGGGCGACCAGAACGAGGATCGCGATGCCAACCCAGTAATGCGCATCAGCCATCGTCTGCTCAGCCGGATCGGGCACCAGCCCTTGCTCGAGCGCGTCCTTCACCTCGCCCATGCTCTCGCCGAAGATGAGTTGGAACAGGACCAAAGCCGCGATCAGCCAATGCAACAGGATCTGCAGACCCGAATAACCTTGCCGCGACACGCTCATGACACCATCCCCTTTCACTGCCGAATCAGCTGGGCTTATTGTGCATTCCCGCGGCGACTTAGCCACAGGATGCTTAAGGCTATCTGACATCGCTGCCGCTTGGAGAGATGAGAAATTGACGCTGCGCCAATGCAGGCATGCATAGCTCCGCATCGGTGGCGGCGCTCCTGGCGTGGCTTGCCTGCCGGTTGCCGGCAGCTCCGTCGCGATAATCGCGTCTTGTCAGGACGTTACCGACAGGCAGTCGCGGATCATATTTGCAAATCAGTTGCAATCGCATATATGATCGGGCCTCGATGTGAGGAATTCACACTCATCGGTGCGGGTTAAGCCATTGCCGGCGATTGATATTCTGTCGTTTTCCGGTTAGACAGCGCGCATCAACTATTCAATGCTGCAACGCAACAACAGCTACCCCACCCGGCGGCTGCGCTGATTTGGTGAAGAGAAGAGATCATGAGCAATCTGCTGCAGGCGGAAGTGACCGACGTCCACCATTGGACCGATCGCCTGTTCACCTTCAAGACCACCCGCGATCCCGCGTTCCGCTTCGCCAGCGGCCAGTTCACGATGATCGGCCTCGAGGTCAACGGCAAGCCGCTGCTGCGCGCCTATTCGATCGCCAGTGCCGCCTATGAGGACATGCTCGAGTTCCTCTCCATCAAGGTGCCGGACGGTCCCCTCACCTCGCGCCTTCAGCATCTGAAGGCCGGCGACAAGATCCTGGTCGGCCGCAAGGCGACCGGCACGCTGCTGCCCACCAATCTGCTGCCCGGCAAGCATCTCTATCTGCTCGGCACCGGCACCGGCCTCGCGCCGTTCCTCAGCCTGATCAAGGACCCGGAAGTCTATGACCAGTACGAGAAGATCGTGCTCGTCCACGGTGTCCGCCACATCAACGAACTCGCCTATGCCGACTTCCTGGAAAAGGAACTGCCGGCGCATGAACTCATCGGCGAGCTGGTGCGCGAGAAGCTCATCTACTATCCGACGGTGACGCGCGAGCCTTTCAAGCATAACGGCCGCATCACGCATCTCATCGAGAACGGCAAGCTCTGCAACGATATCGGCCTGCCGCAGCTCAACTCGGCGGACGACCGCATCATGCTGTGCGGCTCGCCCGCGATGCTCGCCGACCTCCGCCCGATCTTCGAGGCCCGTGGCTTCACCGAAGGCAGCGTCGCCCAGCCCGGCCACTACGTCATCGAAAAGGCCTTCGCCGAACAGTAAGTCGCGGCGCGGCTCTGCCGATCAGCGCTTGATCGCGGCGCACTTCTCGCGCACCAGCTTGTCGAGGCTGGCGAGGCCGCGGTCGTTGATGCCGAGGCCGAGCAGATGCTCGTGCGTGGCGTGCAGATATTCGGCGTTGCTGCCGACGGGACCGCAGGCGCCGGCAATCATCTCGGCGGCATAGTCGAGGGAATGCGGTTTCAGGTAGCGCTCATTGGCACGGTTGGCGACGAAGGTGATGCCGCGCAAGGGTCCCAAGGGTGTCTTCAGCTTGACCCAGCGTGGGCGATAGCCGCCGGTCACCATCTCGCGCCGCCACAAACCTTTCAGGTCCTCATCGACCGTCACGTCGTCGAGGCGGAAGGCCATGCCGCGGCAGAGGCCGCCACGATCGAGGCCCAGCATCAGGCCCGGACATTCCTCGGTCCCGCGGAAGCGGCGCATCACCAGGCAGAAGCGGCGGTGATAACCGGTGAGGGTCGCAAGCCGGCTCTCAACCGATTGAAAGGCCGGGCGCCACAGCAGAGAGCCATAGCCGAAGATCCAGATCGGCCCGTCCCGCTCAGCGAGAATGCCGTCGAGCGAGGCCTGCCGCTCCTCGTCCGTGAGCCAGCCGGGGGCCGGCGTGTCGGGCCAATACTGGGCTGGGTCGGAGGGGATTTGGTCGGCGGCCATGAGGCGCAGTTTAACCAATCTCTTGCCTTGAACCAGAGGGCGGAAAGCCTTAGGTTGCGAGCTATATAACAATCTCGTTATATGATGAACATGGCGTGAACAAAGGCGCCGCGAGTTAGGATCTGCCCGATGACCAACCGTTTCCTGCGCCTGCTGGCGGAAAAGCCCTTCCTGATGGCCGATGGCGCCACGGGGACCAACCTGTTCCAGGTCGGCCTGCAGGCGGGCGACGCGCCGGAATTGTGGAACTTCGACCATCCGGAGCGGATCGAGGCGCTGCACGAGAACTTCGTGAAGGCCGGGTCGGACATCATTCTGACCAACAGCTTCGGCGGAACGCGCTATCGGCTGAAGCTGCACAACGCCCAAGACCGGGTCCTGGAGATCAACAAGCGCGCGGCCGAGCTGGCCCGCAAGGTTGCCGACCGCAGCGGTCGAGACGTGGTGGTCGCTGGCTCGATGGGCCCGACGGGCGAGCTGCTGCAGCCGCTCGGCGCCCTCACCGAAGAAGACGCCATTGCCGCCTTCCGCGAGCAGGCGGAGGCTCTCAAAGCCGGCGGTGCCGACGTCATCTGGATCGAGACCATGTCCGCCAAGGAAGAAGTCAGTGCTGCCGTAAAGGGCGCCGCCGCGACGGGCCTCCCCATCGTCACGACCATGAGCTTCGACACCAACGGGCGCACCATGATGGGCCTGAGCCCCGCCGATTTCGTCGATTTCGTCCACACGCTGGACCCGAAGCCGGTGGCCTATGGCGCCAATTGCGGCGTCGGCGCCTCGGATTTGACCGCTACCATCGTGCAGCTGTCGGCGGCGGCGCGGCCGGGCGATGTCATCATCGCCAAAGGAAATGCCGGCATCCCGTTCTTCGAGAACGGCAAGATCAAGTATAACGGCACCCCGGACCTGATGGCGGATTACAGCCGCTTGGCGCGGGATTCCGGGGCGCGGATCGTGGGCGGCTGCTGCGGCACCTCGGCCGAGCATCTGGTCCATATGCGCAGTGCCCTCAATTCCTATACGCCGGGTGAAAAACCCACCATCGAGACCATCGTCGCCCGCCTGGGTCCGGTCACGGCAGGCGCCACCGCCCAATTGTCCGGCGAGGACCCGGTCCAGGCCACCAAACGCGCCCGCCGCCGCGACCGCACATCGACTGGCGACGTCGCGTTCTGATCCGCTATAAACCGTCATCGCCCGCCGCCGCTTGCCGGTGCGCGGGCCCCTTTTCGTTGGATTGATGAGATGACTTCCTTTACCGCCCAGCTCAGCGACATTGCCGGCGCCATCTTCAAGGGCCAAGGCCTCGACCCAGCCTTCGGCCAGGTGATCGTGTCCGGCCGTCCCGACCTTGGCCAGTTCCAGTGCAACGGGGCGCTCGCCGCCGCCAAGGCCGCGAAGCAGAACCCGCGCGCGATTGCCGAGAAGGTGGCGGAGGCCTTGAAGGCCAACCCGATCTTCCGCGACGTGTCGCTGGCCGGTCCCGGTTTCATCAATCTCAGCGTCACCGACGATTATCTCGGCCAGGCGATGAACCGTGTCGCCACTGACCCGCGCCTCGGGCAGCCGGTCAAAGCAAAGCCGGAAGTGGTGGTGCTCGATTACGGCGGACCGAATATCGCCAAGCCCATGCATGTCGGCCATCTGCGCGCCGCCATCATCGGCGATTCCCTGCGCCGCATCTTCAAGTTCGTCGGCGACGAGACGATCGGCGATGTGCATATGGGCGATTGGGGCCTGCAGATGGGCATGCTGATTTCCGAATTGGAAATCCGTCAGCCCGACCTCCCCTATTTCGATGCCAAGTTCACCGGCCCCTATCCGAAGGAAAGCCCCGTCACCTTGGCACAGCTCGAGGAGATGTATCCGAAGGCCTCCGGCGATTGCAAAGCGGACCCGGCGCGGCTTGAGCGCGCGCGCCAGGCGACCGCTGAACTGCAGGAAGGCCGCCCCGGCTACCGCGCCGTGTGGCAGCATTTCTTCGACATCTCGGTCGACGCGATGAAGCGCGACTATGGCAATCTCGGCGTCTATTTCGATTTGTGGAAGGGCGAGGCCTGCGTCAACGACCTCATCCCGCCGATGGTCGAGGAGATGAAGAAAAAGGGCGTCGCCATCGAGGACAAGGGCGCGCTGATCATTCCGGTGAAGGAAGAGACGGACAAGCAGGACATTCCGCCGCTGATCCTCATTAAATCCGACGGCGCCGCCATGTACGGCACGACCGACCTTGCCACCATCATCGACCGCGTCAATTGCCAGAACCCGGACCGGTCGATCTATGTCGTCGACCATCGCCAGGGCCTGCATTTCGTGCAGGTGTTCCGCGCCGCGATCAAGGCCGGCATCAACGGCAAAGGCAGCCTGTTCCACTTGGGCTACGGCACGATGAACGGCACCGACGGCAAGCCGTTCAAAACGCGGGCCGGCGGCGTCATGCGCCTCGACGACCTCATCCAGATGATGTCGGGCGAAGCGCTGAAGAAGCTCAACGAGCATGGGCTCGGCGCCGATTATTCGGAAGCGGAACGCGACGACATCGCGAAGAAGGTCGGCGTGTCGGCGTTGAAATTCGCTGATCTGAGCAACAACCCGATCGCCAATTACGTCTTCGACATCGATCGCTTCTCGCGCTTCGAGGGGAAGACCGGCCCCTATCTGCTCTACGCCGCCGTCCGCGTGAAATCGCTGCTGAAGAAGGCGGAGGCCCAGGGCGACAAGCCCGCCGCCATCCTGCCTCCGGAGGAAGGTGAGCGCGATCTGGTGCTGATGCTGGGGCACATGCCGGATGCCATCACCTCGGCCTATGCCGAATTGGCCCCGAACCGCATCGCCGATTTCGCCTTCAACCTGGCGCAGACTTTCAGCTCCTATTACAGCGCGTTCCATATCCTCTCCGAACAGGATGTGGCCCGCCGCCGCTCGCGCCTCGCCTTGGCGGAATTGGTGCTGAAGGAACTGGAACTCTGCCTGGAGCTTCTGGGCATCAGCGTCCCGGACCGGATGTAATGGCAACTCTCGTCACGGAGCGGCTGCTGCTGCGCCCGTGGCGGGAAACGGACAAGGCGCCCTTCGCCGCGCTCAACAACGATCCGCGCGTCTATGCGACGCTGGCAGGTCCGATGACGCGTGCGGAAAGTGACGCATTCGCCGATCGCATCGCGGCGCATATCGCCGAGCATGGCTGGGGCCTCTGGGCCGTCGAGGTTCCTGGCATTGCCGATTTCATCGGCTATGTCGGCCTGTCGCGCCCGCGCTTCGAGGCGCCTTTCACGCCCTGCGTCGAAATCGGCTGGCGGCTGGCTTTCGCGCATTGGGGCAAGGGCTATGCCACCGAGGCAGCGCGCGCTGTGCTCGATTTCGGTTTCGGGACGTTGAAACTTCCTGAGATTGTTTCCTTCACCACGGTCAGCAATGTTCGCTCCTGCGCCGTGATGGAACGGCTGGGACTGACGCATGATGCGCGCGACGATTTCGATCACCCGATGCTGGCGGCGGATCACCCCTTGCTGCGGCATGTTCTCTATCGGATGCGGCGCGGGTAGATCGTCGGCGAGGTCCGTCGCGCGGCGGCTTGTGCGCGCTTGCGCGCACCCGCATTCGGCTTGCGCCCACACCCCCACCCAACCCTCCCCCTAAAGGGAGAGGGCTTTGGTGCGGAATTCGCACGCGCGCTGCAGCAAACTCGATGAGATCCCCTCTCCCTTCAGGGGGAGGGTTGGGTGGGGGTGGGACTGAAAGCTCTCGCCAAATTCATTCGATGATCCACGTCTCCCCATCCGGACCCGCTCGGGCAGCTATGGCAGCCGTTTCGTTGCCGGCTGTGACGTGGATGGCTTCCTGCCCTCCAGGAGGGGAACCCGGTCACCGCATCGGGTCCGGCGGGGGCTGGCTTAACCGCCGCAACCCTGGGGGAGCGTCCTGTGACCCGGGACTCGCGGAGGATCGCTCACCCGCTGATCCGGGGGGTCGGGCCTTGTGGCCGCCGACCAGGCCTGCCCCTCTCAACCAGGGGCGGATGCTTTCGGCCTGCGTCCATCGCTGGACTTGCGCCGAGGGACAACCGAGCGGCTCCGGATGGGGAGCGGGTGATGTGTGCACAGCTCTATTAGTACAACATTCCTAGTGTTTTGTCAAGAACATTTACGGAACGACAGCACGCAGAACACTCCAGATCCAAATTTGACACTTCGTCTATTTTAGATCATATGTCTCCAGATGAGCCGCACCCTTCCCAAAGCGCCCGGCAGTCTGGCCGTGCATTTTCCAACCGCCGCTGCCATTGCCGCCTTGCTGGCGCCCCAGGCGGAGGTGGTGGTGCATGATCTGCGGTCGGACCGGGTGGCGGGAATCTGGAATGCGTTTTCCAAGCGCAAGATCGGCGATCCATCGCATCTCGGCGACGATCCGGAATTGATCGGCGAGAGGGATGTTTATGGCCCCTATGAAAAGGCGGCACCCGATGGCGGCCGGCTGAAATCCGTGAGCGCCATCCTGAAGGATGAGGCCGGCCGCCGTGTCGGGCTGCTCTGCATCAATTTCGATCTCGCCATGTTCGACAAAGCGATGGCGCTGATCGGCGCCTTCACCGAGAGCCAGCAGCCCCGCCCCGAGCCGATCTTCGCGCAGGATTGGCGCGAGCAGATCAATCTGGGCATCCGAGCCTTTCTGCAGGAGAAGCAGCTGACTTTGAAGGCGCTCGATCGCAGCGACCGTGTGGCGTTGATGGCGTCGCTCGATGCGCAGAATCTTTTTGCGACCCGCAACGCGGCGCTCCATGTGGCCGATGCGCTGGGCGTGTCGCGCGCCACTATCTACAATTTGCTGGGCGATGCCCGCCGTCTCAAGGAAACAACACCATGACCATGCTGCCCGATTTCCGCCTGGAGACCTATCTCGGCAAGTGGGAGTTCGCCTGCCGCTATCATATGACGGCATCGGACATGCAAACCCTGAGCCTCCAGGAATTGCTGGCGATGGCGACGCCCGAAGACCGCGCCGCCTGGGACGAGCTGCCGCTCCACTATATCGAGCCGACCGGCACCCCTGCCCTTCGCGCGGCGGTCGCCGCCACCTATCAGGGCGTGGTTCCGGAAGACATCCTGGCCTTTGCCGGCGCCGAGGAAGGCATCTTCTGCGCGATGCATGCGCTGCTCGACAAAAGCGATCATGCCATCGTGGTGACGCCCAACTATCAATCGAGCGAGGAGCTGCCGAAGGCGCTGTGCGCGACGAGCGGTGTCGCCCTCGATCCCGACAACAACTGGTCGCTCGACTTGGACAAGGTGAAGGCCGCCATCCGCCCAAACACCAAGCTCATCGCCGTCAACTTCCCGCACAACCCGACCGGCAAGGTGATCGACCGCGCAACCTTCGACGGACTGGTGGCCTTGTGCCGCCAGCACGGCATCTGGCTGTTCTCGGATGAAGTCTATCGCGGCCTTGAGCGGTCTGCGGAGATCCGCCTTCCCTCCGCCATCGAAGCCTATGAGAAGGGTCTGACGCTCGGCGTTATGTCGAAGGCCTATGGTCTGCCCGGCCTGCGCGTGGGCTGGATCGCGTCGAAGGACCATGCCCTGCTCTACAAAATGGAGCGCGTGAAGCATTACCTCTCCATCTGCAATGCCGGGCCCAGCGAGCATCTGGCCGTCATCGCCCTCAAGGCATCGGACAAGATCATCGGCCGCAACCGCGACCTCATCGCGCGCAACCTCGTTGCGGTCGATGCCTTCTTTGGCGAGTTTCCGGATCTCTTCGACTGGCGCCACCCGGATGGCGGCTGCATCGCCTACCCGCGCTATCTGGGCAAGGACGGTGTCGAGACCTTCTGCCGCCGGCTGGTCGAGGAAGCCGGCATTGTCCTGCTGCCACCGAGCCTCTACGCCTCGGACCTGACATCAACACCGAGCGACCGCTTCCGCATCGGCTTCGGGCGCACTTATGTCCCGGAAGGCTTGGCTGCGATGCGGGCCTTCCTGCGCAGTAATCAGTAGATCAGATTGAAATCCGCCGGCGCGCTGTCCCGCACGACCAGTTCGGCATTGGGGATGTCGTTGCTGCGGGCCTTCGTTTCGGCGGCCTCTGGGGTAAAGCCGTAGCCGAGCCAGCGCTGGATGTGTCGGCGCTCCAGTTCGCCAATCGGCACGGGCAGGAAGACCGTGAGGTCAAAGAGCGGCTTCAGCTTCGCCCAAGGATCCTGTTTCAGCAGCAGGTAATTTCCTTCGACCAGCAGGATGCGCTGTGCCGGCGTTACGATGCGGGCACCAGCGCGGGCGAGTTCTTGGCTGCGGTCGAAGACCGGCAGCGCCACCTCCGGCTCATTCCCGCGCAGCCGCGTCAGCAGATGATGGAAGCCCGCAACATCGAATGTGTGGGGTGCGCCCTTGCGGGGGCGGTGCCCGCGCGCCTCAAGGACGGCATCATCGAAATGAAAACCGTCCATCGGCACGATGGCGGCGGGCGTCGTGGCGAGATCGGCATTGAGACGCGTGCAGAGGCTTTCGGCAAGGGTGCTCTTGCCGGCGCCGGGTGGACCGGCAATCCCGACCATGAGGCGTGGAACGGTCGCGACCCGCGCGGCGATCAACGCAACGAGGTCTTGCGCGTCTATATTCCGTGGCTCGGTCAGAGCGGTTTCGCGATGGTGCCGGCCGGTTGCGGCAGGCAGATGGAATGGATGCCGCCGCCACCGAAGGCGAGCTCGATGGAGGGCAGCTGCACGATCTCGCGCTTGGGGAAGATGCGCGAGGCGATATCATAGGCGCGCTTGTCGGCAGGCCCATCTTCGAAAGCCGGCATGATGACCGCGCCGTTGGCCATGTAGAAATTGACGTAGGAAAGAGCCAGACGACGCCCTTCGGTGTCGAAGCGTGGCCGGGGCTGCTCAATCTCGATGATCTCCAGCTCACGACCCGCGGCGTCGCGCGTCTGGCGCAGGCGCTGCAGATTGTCGGTGCAGACCTTGTGGTTCGGGTCGGCCGGATCGCTGCAGGCGTTCGCCACCACGACACCGGGGCGGATGAAGCGCGCCAAATTTTCGACCTGGCCGCCGCGCATGTCATCCTGCAAGCCTTCGCCCAGCCAGATGATGTGCCGCACGCCCAACATCTGGATCAGCTGTTCCTCGACCTGTTCCTTGGTGAGGTTCGGATTGCGGTTGGGATTGAGCAGAACGCTCTCGCTGGTGATGAGCGTGCCTTCGCCATCGGTGCCGATGGCGCCGCCTTCGAGCACCAGATCACCCTGATAGCGGCGCATGCCGAGTTGATCGAGCATCGCTTCGGCGACGGCCGCGTCGCGCTCGAATTCCTCGAACCGATGGCCCCAGGCATTCCATCGCCAGTAAACGCCGGCCAGCTCGCCGCCCTTGCCAGCAATGAAGCTTGGCCCCATGTCGCGGATCCAGCAATCGTCGTGGTTCATCGAGACCTGGCTGACGCCGGAGCCGGTCACCAAGGAAACCTCGGCAACATTCTTGGGTTTGGCGATCATCGAAACCGGCTCGAACTCGGCCACCGCATTGGCGAGTTCCGCGACGCAGTCGCGCGCCGCGTCCAGATGCTCGCCCCAGCTTTCCGCGCGGGTCGGCCACGCCATCCAGCAACGGGCATGATCAGCCCATTCGGCCGGAACGGTGAAGCCGTCATCGAAGGGTAAGGACATCCGCTCCCCTGGATATTGGTCCGATCACCGGCGCCCGCCAGCGTTTGATTTGCCGGCCCTTTTTCCCACCGGTTTGGGTCCGGTGGGGCCTCCGCAGCGCGGGATTTGGCCGGATACTGACCTACTTTTTGGTCAAAGGCAAATCGAGGCGAATGCTCAATTCCTTCAACCGCGCCACCGGCACTTCGGTCGGTGCCTGCATCAGCAGATCCTCGGCGCGCTGATTGAGCGGGAAAGCAATGACTTCGCGGATATTCTTCTCTTCGGCGAGCAACATAACGATACGATCGATGCCCGGTGCCGAGCCACCGTGCGGCGGCGCGCCGAACTTGAATGCGTTGAGCATGCCGCCGAATTTTTCCTCGACCACCGAGGCCGGATAGCCGGCGATCTCGAACGCCTTGTACATGATGTCCGGGCGGTGGTTACGGATGGCGCCCGACGACAATTCGATGCCGTTGCAAACGATGTCGTACTGGAAGGCGTTGATGGTGAGCGGATCCTTGGTGAGGAGCGCTTCCAAGCCACCCTGCGGCATCGAGAACGGGTTGTGGCTGAATTCGATCTGGCCGGTGTCTTCGTTGAGCTCGTACATCGGGAAGTCGACGATCCAGCAGAATTCGAACTTCTTCGGATCGATGAGGCCGAGTTCCTCGCCCAGGCGCGTGCGCACCGAACCCGCAAACTTCGCAGCGGCGAGCTTCTTGTCGCAGGAGAAGAAGACAGCGTCGCCATCCTTCAGACCCGCCTGTTCCTTCAACTGTGCCAAACGCGCTTCGTCGAGGTTCTTGGCGATCGGGCCCTTGGCGCCGGCCGCTTCGAAGATGACGTAGCCGAGACCGGCAGCACCGCCCGCCTTCGCCCAATCGTTGAGCTTGTCGAAGAACGAGCGGGGCTTTGCAGCCGCACCCGGCGCCGGAATGGCGCGGACGACCGAGCCGCCCTCGACGGCCTTCGCGAAGATGCCGAAGCCGGAACCGCGGAAAACTTCCGTTACATCGGTGATGCGGATTGGGTTGCGCAAATCCGGCTTGTCGGAGCCGTAGCGCAGCATGGATTCCTCATAGGGAATCTGCGGGAACGGCATCGCCGAAACGACGCGGTCCTCGGCGAATTCCTCGAACACGCCATGCAGCACCGGTTCGATCGCCTGGAAGACGTCTTCCTGGGTCACGAACGACATTTCGAAATCGAGCTGGTAGAACTCGCCAGGGCTACGGTCGGCGCGGCTGTCCTCGTCGCGGAAGCAGGGCGCGATCTGGAAATAGCGGTCGAAGCCCGCCACCATGAGGAGCTGCTTGAACTGCTGCGGCGCCTGCGGCAGCGCGTAGAACTTGCCGGGATGCAGGCGCGACGGCACCAGGAAGTCGCGCGCCCCTTCCGGCGAGGACGAGGTGAGGATCGGCGTCTGGAACTCGGTGAAGCCTTGCGCGATCATGCGGCGGCGGAGGCTCGCGATGACGTTGGCGCGCAGCACGATGTTGCGGTGGACCTTGTCGCGGCGGAGATCCAGGAAGCGGTTGGTGAGGCGGATTTCCTCGCTGTAATCCTCGTCGCTGTTGACCTGCAGCGGCAGCACCTCGGCGGTACCCTGGACGGCGTAATCCTGGATCACGACTTCGATCTCGCCCGTCGGCATGCGCGGGTTCTTCGTCTCAGCCGTGCGCGCCACAACCTTGCCGGTCACGGTGACGACGCTCTCGAGGCGCGTCTGTTCGACCTGCTTGAAGATCGGGTTCGAGATATCCAGCACGCACTGGGTCAGGCCGTAATGGTCGCGGAGATCGATGAAGACCAGGTTCCCATGGTCGCGCTTGCGGTGGATCCAGCCGGACAGGCGGACGGTCTCACCCGTGTCTTTGGCACGCAATTGGCCGCAGGTATGGGAGCGATAGGCATGCATCTTGGGAAGTCCTTGAAAACAGACGCGTTTTAGCGAGGTTGGGTCTTCGGATCAGGGCCGCAAAAGACGCGGAAAGCGGCGGATTGTCAAGGGTTTCAGCAGGTTCTCGTCGAGCATTCCCGCATTGCAAACGAGGCGCTTCCCTTGACTCGGGTGGCCTCGCTATAGCTTACCTTGATGAACATGGTCACAGCGAAGCCACTCCCCACCGTCATTGCCGATACCGCCACTTTGGCCGCTTTTTGCCAACGGTTGTCGTCGGCGCCCTATATCACCATCGACACCGAGTTTCTGCGGGACAAGACCTATTGGCCGGTCCTGTGCCTGGTGCAGTTGGCTGGTCCCAATGAGGCCGCCGCCATCGATGCCTTGGCCGATGGCATTGATTTATCTTCTCTTTTTGAGCTTCTGGCCAATGAGAAGGTGACCAAGGTCTTCCACGCGGCGAGGCAGGATGTGGAAATCTTTGTCCGCATGACGGGGAAAGTCCCGACCCCAATCGTCGATACCCAGGTGGTCGCGATGGTCTGCGGCTTCGGCGATGCGGCGAGCTACGAGACGCTGGCCACCAAGCTCGCCGGCGCCCGGATCGACAAATCCTCCCGCTTTACCGACTGGTCGCACCGGCCGCTGACCGAGAAGCAGCTCTCCTACGCGCTTTCGGACGTGACCTATCTTCGGACCGTCTATGAAAAGCTCCACGCCAAGGTCGAGAAATCGGGCCGGGCGCATTGGGTTGCGGATGAGATGGCGATCCTCACCGACCCCAATACCTATCGGGCCAATCCGGAAAACGCCTGGATGCGCCTGAAGACCCGCAGCGACAAGCCGCGGTTCCTGGCCGTCCTCAAGGAAGTGGCCGCCTGGCGCGAGCGCGAGGCCCAGGCCCGCGACCTGCCCCGCAACCGGCTGGTGAAGGACGAGACGCTGCTGGAGATCGCAGCCCATCCGCCCAAGGATGTCGACGCGCTTTCCCGCTGCCGCGGTCTTTCGCGCAGCTTCGCCGAGGGGAAGCTCGGCGACGGGGTACTCGCCGCCGTGAAGCGCGGGCTCGAAATCCCCGAAAGCGAGGCGCCGCGCCTCGATCCAAGACCCGACATTCCCCCGGGCCTCGGCCCCATCATCGAATTGCTGCGCGTGCTATTGAAGTTCCATTGCGACGAGAACGAGGTCGCGCAGAAGCTCATCGCCAATTCAGGGGATCTCGAGGCCCTCGCCGCCGACGATCACGCCGACATCCAGGCCTTGAAAGGCTGGCGGCGCGAAATCTTCGGCGAAGAGGCCCTGAAGCTGAAGCACGGCAAGCTGGCGCTCACCACCGCCGGCAAGAAGATCAAGGTCATCACCCTCGACTGAGGGGCGTGGGCTAGAGGATCGCTTCCAGTTCAGCGATGCTCTCGATCACGATATGGGCGCCGTGATCCATCAGATGCTCGCGGTGGCTGACACCGGTCAAGACACCGATCGCCTTCCCCGCACCACCGGCCCGTGCCATCGCCATGTCGTGCGGGCTGTCACCCACCACGGCGACCATCGCCGGACGCAGATTGACGTGCCGCGCGAAAGCCTCAACCATGCCACCACCAGGCTTCACGCCGTGGCCGGTATCAAAGCCGCAGATGAAATCGAGCGAGCCGTGAACGCCGAAGCGGGCCATTGAGGCGCGGGCGGACTCTTCGCTGTCCATCGTCGCCACACCGAGCGACAAGCCGCGCGCGCGGAGCCGCCCGAACAGCAGATCGAGATCGGTCACCGGCGTTGCCGCCGTCGCCTGCCGCTTCAGGAAGAGCTTGTGCACTTCCTCATAGACGACGTCATAGTCGGTGCGGCCGGCAAGATCCGCCCAGAGATCCGAAATCTCGCGGTTGCTGCCCGAGGCGATCGGCGAGCCGGGAATGTACTTGCCCGTATCGAGATCTTTGCCGCTGCCCTTGAGAATATGCCGCGCCTTCGCCGGATCGCCCTTGGCGACGAGCAGGGCCGCCTCTTCCGTGACCGGCCCCCACGTCTTGTAGAAGTCGAACAAAGTCCCATCCTTGTCGAACAGGATGGCGTGAATGGCATCGGAAATTTCGGGCATGATTTAGACGACGGCCTTGTCGGGTGGAGACCCGCCTATCTTGGCATATTCCGTCTGCCGGAGCATACCACGATAAATCTCGTGCTCGCCGACGACGCCGAGCAGCGCCCCGTCGTCGCCAAGGAGCACCATTGGGCGCTTGGTCTGCTGGCGCACCGTCACAGCCGCACGCATCGGCGTGCGGTCGAGACCCGTCACCATGACGTTGCTCTCGGCAATCGCGGCAAGATCAAGATCGCTGGAATATTCCACGAACTGGCCCGGCCGTCCGTTGACGATGAGATTGGTGGGCTTCCCCGCCTCGTCGAGTTGGCAGCGGCAGCGACCGGCCCGATCCAGTTGAATGAAGCTCGACCCCGGCTCGCGCACCAGCTCGCCCGCCGGCCGCATCAACGTGCCGCCTTTGAGGACGGTCAGCGGATTCATCGACGCCACGAACTGTCGGACACAATCGTTGACCGGGTTGAGGATGATCTCCTCCGGCACGGCGAACTGCACCACCCTGCCCGCTTCCATGATGGCGATGCGGGTGCCGATCTTCAGCGCCTCGTCAAGATCGTGGCTGACGAAGACGATGGTCTTCTTGAGCTTTCGCTGCAGTTCGATGAGTTCGTCCTGCAGATGCTCGCGAATGAGCGGATCGAGTGCCGAGAACGGCTCGTCCATCAGCAGAATGTCGGCCTCGGTCGCAAACGACCGCGCAAGGCCCACGCGCTGCTGCATGCCGCCGGAAAGCTCGTGCGGGAATTTGTCGGCAAACTTATCGAGGCGCACCAGGGCGATCTTCTCGTCGACGATCCGGTCGCGCTCGGCCTTCGACATGCCGCGGATATCCAGGCCGAAGCCGACATTGTCGCGGACCGTCAGCCACGGCATCAGCGCGAATTGCTGGAACACCATCGAGACCCGCTTGCGGCGGATCTGGCGCAAGGTCTCCTCCGAACAGGAGGCGACATCCACCTCGCCTTTCTCGGTGTGCACCATGACCTTGCCACGCGTGACCTGGTTGAGGCCGTTGACGCAGCGCAGGAGTGACGATTTGCCGGAGCCGGACAGGCCCATCATCACCAGAATCTCGCCCTCATTCACGAAGAGCGAGGCATCATGGACGGCAACGAGCGAACCGGTCTTGTCGAGGATGCTGTCGCGCCCCTCGCCCTGATCGAGAAGCTGGAGCGCTTCCTTGCTGCGGTCGCCGAAGATGACGTCGACGTTTTCAAAGCGGACGGCGTTGATATTGCTCATACTAGGCCCCCGCTCACGACTTCCGCTGCGGCGTCTGGCGCCGCTGCTTCATGATGCGGTCGAGCAGGATCGCAACGATGACGATGCCAAGACCGGATTCGACGCTCAAAGGCACGTTGCGCTGGTTAAGCGCAAGGACCACCGGCTTGCCGAGGCTCGACGCACCGACCAGGGCCGCGATGACGACCATCGAGAGCGACAGCATGATGGTCTGGTTTACGCCCGCCATGATGGTCGGCATGGCGGCCGGCAGCTTGACCTTGGTGAGAAGCTGCCAGCGCGTGCAGCCGAAGCTCTCGCCTGCTTCGACCAGCGGTTTGGAAACCTGACTGATGCCGAGGTAGGTCAAGCGGATGGGCGACGGGACGACGAAAATCACCGTGGCGACGAGCGCCGGCACGACACCGAGGCCGAAGAAGCTCAACACCGGCACGAGATAGACGAAGGTCGGCAACGTCTGCATCAGATCGAGGATCGGGCTGATGAATTGATAGAAGGCAGGCCTACGCGCGGCGATGATGCCGATCGGCACACCGATCATCAGCGAGACGACCGTGGAATAGATCACCAGGACGAAGGTCTGGACGGTGAGGTTCCACAGATTGAAGTTGAGGGTCAGCAGCAGGCCGAGTACGGCGAAGATCACCAGCTTCCAGCTGCGCTGCAGATAGTAGGCCAGCCCGGCGATCAGGGCGATCAGCAGCAGGGCCGGGATGCCGATCAGAAGGTCGGATGTCCCTTCAATGATGGCCTCGAAAATCTTGGTGAATGAATCGAAGACAGAATCGTAGTTCGTCGTCAGGTATTCGACGATGCTTTTCACATAGTCGCCGATCGGAAGTCGGTGCTCGCGCGCGGAAATCCACTTAGCGATCTCGTTCAGCCATTCCATGCCCTGCCCCCAGCGATGTGCGGCGATGAATGTCGAGCTTTATGAAGAAAAGCGGCCTTGGCAAGGCTCACCTTGGCCAAGGCCGCTCATATCACAGTGGTCGGATTAGAGGCCGAGGGCCTTCTTCACCGCCGCAGCGCCGTCCTGACCGTCGAAGGTCGTGACACCGGCGAGCCAGGTATCGAGCACGGCCGGGTTGGCCTTCAGCCATTCGGCCGCTGCCGTCTCACCGTCCTTGCCCGCCAGGATCGTTTCCATAACGGCCGATTCCATGTTGAGCTCGAACTTCAGGTTCGCCAGCAGCTTGCCCATGTTGGCGCAATCCGTGGTGTAACCCGGACGCGTCAGCGCGTTGATCTTGGCTTCGCCGAAACCGTCAGCCTCGAAGCCCGAGAGGTAGTAAAGCGGCATCTTGCCCATGACCGGGTGCGGAGCCCAGCCCAGGAACACAATCCACTCGTTGTTCTTGATGGCCTTTTCGGCCTGAACGAGCATGCCCTGTTCCGAGGATTCCACCAGTTCCCAACCGTCGAGCTTGTTGGCCGGATCGTCGATCTTGGCCTGGACGATCTTGTTGCCGTCATTGCCCGGCTCGATGCCGTAGAACTTGCCTTCGAACTTGTCGGTGTTGGCGGCGAGGTCCGCGAGGCTCTTCACGCCGGCATCAGCGACGTATTGCGGGACAACCGGGCCATAGCCGGCGCCGACCAGGTTCGGCTGCAGTGAATCGATCGACTTCTCGTCGAGATAGGGCTGCACGTTGGCGGCGTTCGACGGCATCCAATTGTCGAGGAAGAAGTCGAGATCCTTGTTCTTCAGACCTTCCAGGATGATCGGCAGGCCAAGGACGTCTTCTTTGACTTCGTAGCCGAGCGGCTTCACGACGTTCTTCAGCAGGCCGTTCTGCGCGGTGTTGTCGGTCCAGCCCACATCCGCCATGCGGATGGTCTTGCAGGAATCCGGCTCGGCCGCCACCGCCGCATTGGCCGCGACGCCGAGAACCAGCGACATCGCCGAAGCGGCGAGCAGTTTACGCATCAACATTGATTTATCTCCCATTTCCGTTGCCATCCCGTGCTGCCCCGCTTGTTGTCGATTGCTTGTGGGCGACTTCAAAGTTAGGGGCAAATTGGCAAAAAAGTTTCGCCAGGACGCCATATTATCGTCGAGCGGCGGCAAATCCCACGGTTTTTTTTGATTGATCGTCCAATATAAAACCATCAGGATGCCTCGCCCACCCTGCCGGATCCGACCCGAAAAGGCTCCAATCTTCACCCTTTTCGGCCCCGGAAAGGCTGCGGGAAGTGTGCGGCGGGCCGCTCCCGGCGGCAAGTGGGAGCCAGATCAAAGTTCCGCGAGGAGTAAGGATGCCGAAAGTCGGCATGGAGGAAATCAGGCGCCGGCAGTTGATCGATGCGACCATCGCGTCGATCCACGAGCTCGGCTTTGCCGATTCCAGCCTCTCCCGCATTTCCGCCCGCGCCGGCGTCTCGACCGGCATCGTGCATCACTATTTCAGCAACAAGGCCGACCTCTTGGAGGCGACACTGCGCCAGCTCGGCGACCGCTTGCGGGACGCCGTGGTCATGCGGCTGGAGCAGGCTAGTTCGCCGGTCGAACGGCTGCTGGCGATCATCGACGGCAACCTCGCGCCCGATCAGTTTTCGCCGGAAGGCGTTTCCGCCTGGCTCGCATTCTGGGCGCAGGTGCCGAAGAACGACCGGCTGGCCCGGGTCCAGAAGATCATCATCTCGCGTCTTCACGACAATCTGGTGCATGCCCTGAAGATGATGGGACGCCGGGACGCCGACGGCATTGCTCGCGTGACCGCTGCCCTCATCGATGGCTTGTGGCTGCGCGCCGCTCTTTCCAAAGAAGGACCGGACCCGCGTACCGCGCGGCAGATGGTGCTCGACTATCTCAATGCAAAACTCGATTTGAAACTCGGATGATTGCCCCATGAAATTCGATGCGACCTTCGATTATGTCATTGTCGGCGCCGGTTCGGCCGGTTGCGTGCTGACCAACCGCCTCAGCGCAGACAGCAGCATCAAGGTCTGCGTGCTGGAAGCCGGTCCCAAGGACCATTGGTGGAACTGGCAGATTCATATGCCGGCGGCGCTGATGTATAATCTGTGCCACGACCGGTACAATTGGTACTACCATACCGAACCGCAGCCCTATATGGACAACCGCGTCATGTACTGGCCGCGCGGGCGCGTGCTGGGTGGATCCTCGTCACTGAATGCGATGGTCTATATCCGCGGCCATGCGCTCGATTACGACCGCTGGGCGTTCAAGGAGAACTGCCCCGGCTGGTCGTACCAAGAGATCCTGCCCTATTTCAAACGCGCCGAAAGCCGCGAAAAGGGCGGCGACGCCTATCATGGCGACCACGGTCCCTTGAACGTCCATACCGGCAACCAGCAGAACCCTTTGTTCGAGGCATTCATCGAGGCGGCGCAGCAGGCCGGCTATGCCTATACTGAGGATATGAACGGCTATCGCCAGGAAGGCTTTGGCCGGATGGACATGACGATCAAGAAAGGCCGCCGCTGGTCGGCAGCACAAGCCTTCCTGCGACCGGCCGAGAAGCGCACGAATGTCACGGTTGAAACCCGCGCCCTCACCAGCCGCATCATTCTGGAAGGCCAGCGCGCGGTCGGTGTGGAGTTCGAGCAGAACGGTCAGATCAAGCGCTACCGGGCCGAACGCGAAGTCATCTGCGCGGGCGGTGCCATCAACTCCCCACAATTGCTGATGCTGTCCGGCATCGGGCCGGCTGATCATCTGCGCGAGGTGGGCGTTTCGGTGAAGCACCATCTGCCGGGCGTCGGCGAGAACCTGCAGGAACATCTGGAGATGTACATCCAGCAGCAATGCACCAAGCCGATCACCCTCTATACCTATACCAAGCCGGTGCCGATGGCGCTCGCTGGCATGCGCTGGTTCATGGACCATCAGGGCGTCTGCGCCTCAGCACAGCTGGAGGCCGGTGGCTTCATCCGCTCGAAGGCCGGTATCGAACATCCGAACCTGCAATTCCACTTCCTGCCGTCGACGGTCAACGACCATGGCCGCGTCAACGGCACGACACATGCCTATCAGGTCCATATCGGCAATATGCGCCAGGAAGCGCGTGGCTGGATCAAATTGAAATCGAGCAATCCGAAGGATCATCCGCGCATCCAGCCCTTCTATCTGCAAACCGAGAACGACCGGCGCGAGTTCCGCGATGCGGTGAAGCTGACGCGCGAGATCTTCGCGCAGAAGGCTTTCGATCAATTCCGCGGCCCGGAAATCAATCCCGGCGACGCGGTGAAAACGGATGCTGAAATCGACGCCTTCATCCGGCGGCGCGGCGACAGCGCCTATCATCCGTCATGTTCGTGCAAGATGGGGACGGACGAAATGGCCGTGGTCGATCCTCAGGCGCGTGTGCATGGCCTTGAAGGCCTTCGCGTGGTCGATGCCTCGATCATGCCGTCGATCGTCAGCGGCAATCTCAACGCGCCGACCATCATGATGGCGGAAAAGTGCAGCGACATGATCCTGGGCAAGGAGCCTCTGCCGCCCGCCAATGCGCCGGTCTGGGTGCATCCGAACTGGCAGACCCAGCAGCGGTAAAATCAAATCCGGGCGGCCGTCAGCGGTCGCCCGGATCCTCGTCATTGTAATAGAATTCCGGCAGCGGATCGGTTCGCGGATCGAGTGCGTTGGCAATTGCCGAGGTCGTCTGCATGGAAACGAAGTTCGTCTGTTCGGCAGACGGCCGCGCTTGGCGCGCCAGCATGCGGTAGAGGGTGAAGGCTGCAATCGCGCCGGCAACCACCGTCAGATAGACAAACAGGGCCGAAGGCCCGAACCGTCCCATGAAGAAAGACGCAACCAACGGCCCCACCGTACCGCCAATGGCCCAGACCAGCAGCAGCCCACCAGAGGCGCTCACCATGTCGGCGCGGTCGACATAGTCATAGGCCTGAGCGACGGCGATCGGATAGATGGTCGCCAAGGCACCACCCAGAAAAACGACGGCCACCAGCAAGGGCGTCAACGCAGCGCCGCTGAAGCTGAAATAGCTGAGGACCATGCTGGAGACGACACAGACGGTCAGCACGCCCAGCAGCACGGTACGGCGGTCGTACCGGTCCGACAGCCGGCCGATCGGCCATTGCAGGACGAAGCCGCCGAAAATCGGCACGCCCATGAACAGCGATATCTGAAAGACGTCGAGATTGAGGCTGCCGGCATAGATGGCACCGAGCGCGTAGAAGGCACCGGACAGCATGCCGGCACCCCAGGTCGCCACGACGCCCAAGGGCGACGCCTTATAGAGCACGCGCAGCCCCAAGCGCTTGACGTTGGCAAGTTCCGGGCCGGCGACCCGGGTGAGGACCACCGGAACCAGCGACAGCGACATCAACAGCGCGCCAAGGCAGAAAAGACCGAGCCCTTCAATTTCGAGCGCGTTGATCAGCAACTGGCCGACCAGGGTCGCGAGATAGGTCGTCACCAGATAGATCGAGAGAACCTGCCCGCGTCCCTCATTGCTGGTCTTGACGTTCAGCCAGCTTTCGATCGTGGCGTAGAGGGCGGCGAGACAGAAGCCCGTCAGCGCGCGCATGATACCCCAAAGGGCCACATCGAAGAAAAGCGCATGCACCAGCGAGGTCGCTGTCGCCAAGGCGGCAAAAGCAGCGAAGGCGCGGATATGCCCGACCCGCCGGATGATGCCTTGCCCCAGCACGCTGCCCAGCATGAACCCCAGGTAATAGGCCGACATGACCAGGCCGGAAATATCGGCCGAGACTTTCTCGATCCCCATCCGGACCGGCAGCAGGATGCCGATGAGACCGGTCCCCAGAACGAGGAGGCCGGCACCGAAAAGAAGCGAGGCGACGGGTCTAAGAGCGAGCAGCATTGCTGGCAACCTGTGACAATGGTTTGGGCGCCTTCACGACGCAAAGCAGACCGGCCAAAGTCAGCGCTCCGGCAACGATCTCCAGCACAGAGAGCCCCTCACCCAGAATGAGCGCCGAGGCGGCAATGCCGAAGACCGGCACCATCAGCGAGAATGGCGCCACGACACTGGCGGAATAGAGCCGCAGCAGATAGACCCAGAGCGAGAAACCGACGATCGTCGACGCCCAGGCGATGTAGAGAACCGCCAAAATGCCGCTCCAATTGAGGCCGGCGATTGTGGCAACGATGCGATCGGATCCTTCGAAGGCCCAGGACAAGGCCAGCATCGGCAGCGGCGGGACGACGGCCACCCAGACGATGAGGTTGAGCATGTTGGGAGCCTTGGCCTGCTTCATCAGAATGTTCGCATAGCCCCAGGCGCAGGCCGCGGCGAGAACCAACACCAGACCGACCAATGTCGTTTCCTGGGCGCGCTCGACGCCAATCAGCACCAGACCAAGGGCGGCGAGGCCGATGCCGAACATCTGGGTCGGGCGCAGCCGCTCACCCAGCAGGAGTGCCGCAAATACCACGGTGAACAAAGCCTGCGCCTGCAGCGCCAGCGACGAGAGGCCGGCCGGCATGCCGAGATCCATGCCCAGAAACAGCAGACCGAATTTGACGATTCCGAAGACAAGGCCGATCGACAGAATCCACTTCCAGCTGACACAGGGGCGACCGACCACGAACAGCATGGGCAGGGCCACGGCGACGAAGCGCAGCGCGGACAGCAAGAAAGGCGGGAAGTCCTTGAGGCCGATCTTGATGGCAACGAAATTGATGCCCCAGAGGGCTGCCACCAGCAGCGCCAGGGCAATGTGGACGGGTTTCATGAGCGCTTCACCTGCGGGCTCCAAATCCGTGATAACTTGCCCCAGTTCCGGATTCGGTGACAAGGCCGAGACTGATCATCCGCCGCCCGAGGAGACCAAATGTGAGCGACGCCACATTCACGCTGCACCCCCAATTGTCAGCAGACACTTTCCTGGTCGCGGATTGGCCGCTGTGCCGCATCCTGCGGATGAACGACCAAACCTATCCCTGGCTGATTCTGGTGCCGCGACGGAACGCCTTGCGGGAGATCATCGATCTGTCCGAAGATGACCAACTGACCTTGATGCGTGAGATTTCCCGCACCAGCACGGCCTTGCGCGACCTGACCAGTGCCCACAAGCTGAACGTCGCGGCACTCGGCAATGCCGTCCCGCAACTGCACATCCATATCATAGCCCGCTTTACCGGCGATCCGGCCTGGCCGCGGCCGATCTGGGGCGTGAACCCGCCAAAGCCGTTCGACGAAGCATCCGCCCGTGCCGAGGCAGAACGCCTGCGTGCCGCCTTGGGTCAGTAAGGCGCGCGTCCCTTGAACTCATGGCCGGTGATGAGGCTGGCCATGTGCAGGATCAAGGTGAAACAGATCACGACGGCAACGAACTGAATGGCAAACCACGGGACACCGTGAATGCGGCGCTCATAGGGCCGGCGCATCTGCAGATTGGCGACAATTCCGCAGGCCAAAGCCGTCAGAAAGATGGCCGCACTGGCGAAAAGTCCGGGCCCACCAGGCACGTCAAAGCTCGCGGATAATGTGGCGCAGCACCAGGGCGGCGCCGGGGGCCACCGCATCGACAAAGCGCGGGAAATCCAGATGACTCTCGGCGCCCGCCAGATCGCTGAGACAACGGACCACGACGACCGGCAACCCCAGCAGGGCACCGACCTGCGCCACCGCCGCACCTTCCATCTCGACCGCCTGGGCCTCGAACTCCTGGTGCAGCCGGCGCCGCGCCGCCTCGCTGTTGATGAACTGGTCGCCGGAGAGAATGCGCCCCATCAGCACACGGCGCGGCAATCCTTCCGGCCTGTCATGCGCGCTTTGGGATTCTGGCGCCACGATATCGCCCGGCAAGTCCGGCAATTGGATCGCTGCCGCCACGCGGCGCAACCGCTCGACCATCTCGGGCGAAAGGTCAAAGGCGATATCCTTTCGATTGGGGCCGAGCGGCGGCACACCCGGCCGGAAGGGCGTCAGCGCCGCATCGTGCAGATGACCGTAATCATGCTGCACCAGGGAATGAGCGATGATGGTATCGCCGATGTGCAAACTTGGGTCGAGACCCCCGGCTACCCCACTGACCACCAGGCCACGGCAACCGAATTCCCGCGCCAGCAACGCTGCCGTCACAGCGGAGGCAACCTTTCCCACGCCGCTTTCGGCAACGACGACGTCGTGACCTTCGAGCGCCCCCAGCGTCACCGACCGGCCGAGCAGATCGCGTGTCTCGATAGCGGTCATATGCTCCCGCAAGGCGGCCTTTTCCTCCGCCATGGCGCAGATAACGGCCAGCGGAGCATTCGCGTTGGGCATGGTGGACCTTTGACCTATGGCAAAACGGATTCCGGCACCCTAATCTCGACCTTGCTTCCGGTCCAGGATTCCAGGATCGGCCGCTTGTACCGGCAAGAGCAAGATATACGCGCAGACCGATGCCCAAATCCACCGCCCCCACCCTCCTCTGGCTGCGCCGGGACCTGCGCCTGCACGACAATCCGGCGCTTGGCGCGGCCATCGCTGCCGGCAGCCCGGTCATTCCCATCTACATCGACGATGAGCCGAAGCTGGGCGGTGCCGCGCGCTGGTGGCGCGGGCGCAGTCTTGAGGCCTTGGGTCGATCGCTCCAACGGATCGGCTCGCGCCTGATCCTGCGCCAGGGACCGGCCTTGCCAGCGCTGACTGACCTCGTGCGGGAGACAGGTGCGGTGAGGCTGAGCTTCAATCGCCGCTTTGAGCCGCGCGGTCTCAACGCAGATGCCGAGATCGTGACCCATTTCCGGTCGGTCGGGCTCGAGGTGATCGAAAGCAATGGCAATCGTCTCCATGAGCCCTGGGCCCTGAAGACGCTGAAAGGCGACCCGTTCCGGGTGTTCACACCCTTCTGGCGGCGACTGGCTGAAAGCTATCGCCCTCCCCAGCCCGTCGCGACGCCGTCGAAATTGCCGGCACCTGCGACTTGGCCCTCTTCTGCCGACCTCACCGATTTTGCCGTCGCTGCCACTTGGGCCGCCGGCATGAACGACAACTGGAAGCCGGGCGAAGCGTCTGCGCTGGTGCGCCTTGACGCATTGCCCCAGAAGGTCGCGACCTACGCGGCACAGCGCGACCTGCCCGGAATCGATGGCACGTCGCGCCTCAGCCCGCATCTTGCCTGGGGCGAAATCAGCGTCCATGAGATCTGGCGGCGCCTCGGCGGCAGCGATACGGCGCAAAACGCCTTTCTACGCGAACTCGGCTGGCGCGATTTCAATTCCCATCTGCTCTATCACTATCCGCGCCTGCCGGTCGACAATTGGAACCGGCAGTTCGATGGCTTCCCTTTCCAAAACCCCGGGGCGGACTTCACGGCCTGGTGTCGCGGGCAGACCGGGTTCCCGATCGTCGACGCCGGAATGCGCGAGCTTTTTGCCACGGGATGGATGCATAACCGCGTGCGCATGATCACGGCTTCGTTCCTGATCAAGGACCTCCTGATCGACTGGCGTGAAGGCGAAAAATGGTTCTGGGATACGTTGGTCGATGCCGATCTCGCGCAGAATGCCGGCAACTGGCAATGGGTCGCAGGATGCGGTGCGGACGCCGCCCCCTATTTCAGAATCTTCAACCCGACGACGCAGAGCGAAAAGTTCGATCCGCAAGGAACCTATGTACGGAAGTGGCTGCCGGAACTGGCGCAATTGCCAAGCACTCTCATCCACGCGCCAGCGACCGCACCGTCGACCGAACTGTCCAAAGCCGGCATTATCCTTGGAAAAACCTATCCATTGCCGATCGTCGATCACGCCAAGGCCCGCGCGCGTGCCCTAGCGCTCTATAAGACTCTCGGCGGCGGCCAAACAGGCGATGCCGGCACCGGAAATCTCTTCCCCTAATACGTAGAAATACGAATGTGCCAACCTGTCACGCGGCATTCTGCCAAGCTGACATATGGCTGACATATCGGGCATTTTCTCCATGAGCTTGGTAGTGAGTCTACCGCGCTCACTTCGACTTCATGGGGATGATGAAAGATGAAAAAGAAAAACCTCTTGCTCGCTGGCCTCGCCGTCGCGGGTAGCCTCTTCTTCGCCGATATTGCCGCCGCCCAGGAGGAAATCGCCCCTGAGCCCGGCAAGAGCGCCGGCGACTTTATGATCCGCTTGCGTGGCATCGGTGTCATTCCGCGCGACAATGCCGATATCGACCCGATCGGTGGCGATACCGAGCTCAGCAACACCGGCATGCCGGAAGTGGATTTCACCTACTTCTTCACCGACAACATCGCGGTCGAACTGATTGCCTCGACGACGCACCACAACGTGTCAGCGAAGGGCACCTCTGCGGGCGATGTCGATCTCGGTGACGTCTGGCTGCTGCCGCCGACCCTGTTGGCGCAGTATCACTTCTTCCCCAAGTCGCGCTTCAGCCCCTATGTCGGCGCCGGCATCAACTACACGATCTTCTATGCCGTCGATGAAGCCAAGAACAGCATCGCCAAGGATGTCGATTACGAGAACAGCATCGGCTGGGCCCTGCAGATCGGCGCCGATTATCGGCTGGACGATCATTGGTACGTCAACGCCGACGTGAAGCGCCTGTTCCTGGATACCGATGTCAACATCAACAATGGCGGCGTCAAGGCGGATGTCGATGTCGATCCCTGGATCTTCGGTATGGGTATCGGCTACAAGTTCTAAATTTCCGGCGAATGAAGAAGGCCCGCGTTCCTCCTGGAAACGCGGGCCTCTTTTTTGTGCATCTTAGGCGGCGGCTGATTCCGGAGAATGCCGCAAGCTGATCGCCGTCCGGCGTTGGTCGCCCGTCGGCTGGTAGAAGACCGAGAATTCTCTCAAGGCTTCGGCATAGCCTTCGACGCGCTTCTCGGCCGGCGGTTCGATTGTGTCGATGCCGCAGCGAAGCATGAAGAGATACTGGTCGCGCAGGACCTGACCGAAGGCGCGGATTTCACCGCGGTACTTCAACCGGTCCCGCAGAACGCGCGCATAGGAAAAAGCGCGGCCATCGGTGAATTTCGGAAATTCAAGCGCCACCAACGACAATTGATCGAGGTCGTCGGCGATGAGCAGCGGCGACTGGTCGCTCTTCAGGCTGACGCCGATCGCTGCGTTGCGGCCACGCAAGGCGTCGCGCTCGTTCTGCCAGCGCTCAAGCGATACGATCACCTTGGCGCCGTCCGGCAGGGCCGCGTCGTCGGCGACCCGAACCCACTCATTCGGCTGCGCTACGCCGTTCTTTAAGACTGTCATAGACCTTCTCCTTGAAGGGTTCGATGCCGACACGGCGATAGGTATCGATGAAGCGTTCCGATTTGTCGGTGCGCAGATCGATATAGATATCGATCACCGTCTCGATCGCATCGGTGATCTGGTCATACGAGAAAGCCGGGCCAAGGATCTTGCCGATGGAAATGTCCTCGGCCGACGAGCCACCCAGCGTCACCTGGTAGAACTCCTCGCCCTTCTTGTCGACGCCGAGGATGCCGATATGGCCGACATGGTGATGCCCGCAGGCATTGATGCAGCCCGAGATATTGAGGCGCAGTTCGCCGATATCGGCCAAACGCTGCGGGTCGCTGAAGCGGCGCGAAATGCGCTGCGCCACCGGCACCGAGCGCGCATTGGCGAGATTGCAATAGTCGAGGCCCGGGCAGGCGATGATATCGCTGACGAAACCGATATTGGGCTCGGCAAGCTTCACTGCCGCAAGGCGCTGCCAGAGCGCATGGAGATCCTGCTTGCGCACATGTGGCAGCACCAGATTCTGCCGATGGGTCGCACGCACCTCGCCGAAGCTGTAATCGTCGGCAAGGTCCGCCACCACATCCATCTGGTCGGCGGTGATGTCCCCCGGCGCTGCACCGACCGGCTTCAGCGACACCGTCACGGCAGCATAGCCGTCGACCTTGTGCGGGTCGGTGTTGGCGCGGACCCAGCGGGCAAATTCAGGATCGCTCTTCTTCTGAGCCTCGAGCTCCGGCACGAAGGCCGGCAGCTTCTCATAAGCGGGCGCTGCGAAATAGGCGCGGATGCGCGCCACCTCCGCATCGGGGAGCTTCAGGACGCTGTCCTTGATGCGCAGCCATTCCTCGTCGACCTGACGAGTGAATTCCTCGACGCCAAGCGCCTGGACCAGGATCTTGATGCGGGCCTTGTAAATATTGTCGCGACGGCCGTGCATGTTGTAGACGCGCAAGGTCGCATCGAGATAGGAGAGCAGATCCTCCTTCGCGACGAAGGCCTTGGCGAGCGGACCGATGATCGGGGTACGCCCCTGTCCGCCGCCGGTATAGAAGGCGAAACCGACCTCACCCTTGTCGTTCTTGACGATCTTCAGGCCGATATCATGGGTGCGGAGTGCGGCGCGGTCATGCTCGGAGGCAATCACCGCGATCTTGAATTTGCGCGGCAGATAGCTGAATTCCGGATGCAGCGTCGACCATTGGCGGATGATCTCGCCCCAGACGCGCGGGTCCTCGATCTCGTCGGCGGCAACGCCGGCCAGATGATCGGCGGTCACGTTGCGGATACAGTTGCCGCTGGTCTGGATGGCATGCATCTCGACCTCAGCGAGGTGCTTCAGCACCTCAGGTACGTCATCGAGGCGCGGCCAATTGTACTGGATGTTCTGGCGCGTGGTGAAATGGCCATACCCCTTGTCATAGCGGCGCGCAATGAAGGCGAGCTTGCGCATCTGCTTCGAGGACAGTTCGCCATAGGGAATGGCGACGCGCAGCATATAGGCGTGAAGTTGCAGATAGAGGCCGTTCTTGAGGCGCAGCGGCCGAAATTCTTCTTCGGTGAGCTCGCCTGCAAGGCGGCGTGCCACCTGGCCGCGGAACTGCTCGGTGCGTTCGCGAACGAAAGTGGCGTCGAATTGGTCGTAGCGATACATCGCTTCCCCTCAGTCGGAATGGCTAGCTGAAATGCGGGCCGTCCACGACCCGTGATCGATGGGGAATGTCGCATTGTGCGCGGCACGAATGCGCTCGCGCGCCGAGGTCGGGCGCGGGCCCGCGGTATCAACCTCAACCTCGATCAGGTACGGGCCAACGACGATCCGCTGCGCGACATAAGCCTGCGCCTTGGCGAGTGCCGCATCAGCTTCCGCCTGTGTCGCGAACACAGCTCCGTCGGCAAAGGATTCCGACCAGGCTTCAGCGACCGTCCAATAGATGGACTCGCCACCCAACAGCCACTGCGCCGTCACCATCTGGTTGGTTGGCTGGGTCATTGGCTCACCTTTGCAAAAGCGGCCGGCCGCTGCGCCCTGAGACGCACGACATGCCTATCCGTTGGAATTTCCTGACCGATCCACGGCGCCCGTTCGGCATCGCGGCGCGCGAGGTCGACGATCTCGGAGGCGACGCTCTGATCGAATAGAACGAGGTCCGCCTGCTGCAGCGCCCGCAGGGCACCGAGCGTCAGCAGATCCGGGTCGGTGGCATCGATGACCAGTTCCACAAACCGCGCTGGTTCGCGGCGCATGTCGCCGTTGATGGCGCGGATCACTTCACGGGCGGCATCGCGCTCGCGACCTGCGAGCAGCGCCTTGGCGATCGGGCCCTCGAAGAAGCCGGCCCAGAAGTGGCGCCTTCCGTCATGGTCGGCGATGCGTGCATGGACGGCGCTGCGGAAGCGCGCGGCAAAGCGCACCAGCTTCTCGATACCATGCGGCAAGGCAGCCTCGACGGCGGCACGCACGCGTTGCGCCAGAACCGGCGAAGCGCCGTTGGTCGAAATCGCCACGACGATGTCGCCACGGTCCACGATCGCCGGCATGATGAAATCGGAAAGATCCGGCCGGTCGACCACGTTGACGGGAACACCAGCCGATCGCGCCACCGCCGAGATGGCTGCATCCGCATCAGCCTCACCCGTGGCGCCGATCACCAGCACATTCTCACCAACGCGGTCCGCCGAAAAATCGGCCCACGCGACCAGCGTCACAACAGCACCCGCGGCCTGCAGCAAGCGGCGCTTGGCTTCCGCTGCAGCACCCGCTCCAACGACAAGAACCCGTCGATTTTCCAGACGCATGAAGATGGGGAACGCCTGCATCGCCGGCCTATTCACACAAATACAATGGGTTTTGCACAGGTCTTAATCTGCGCGCCTTTCACCTCGATATATAGCGTCTCGCCGGACCGTCAATGGGTTTTTACACTGTGAAATTATTATTCACACTAGCATGAGATATTTTAACAGGAGGACCGAAGCAGCCAAAGTCGCTATAATAGCTCGGAATCGCTGCTTGGGCTTTGAATCAATGGACAAATCCGCCAACCGCGCGACCGCGCCCCATGATCACGCGCATTGCCAGACCGAGGCTCTGTCTCGCGCTGAACTCCTGTGCCAGGAACGCGGCGTGCGCTTGACGCCGCTCCGCCGCAAAGTCCTCGAATTGGTCTGGAACAGCCACCAGCCGGTCGGCGCCTATGCGATCCTCGACCATCTGCGGGAGGGCGATCGTGGTGCCGCCCCGCCCACGGTCTACCGCGCCCTCGATTTTCTGATGGAGCAAGGCCTCATCCACAAGCTGGAGAGCCTCAATGCCTTCATCGGCTGCGATCACCCGGAAGACCGGCATGTCAGCCAGTTCCTGATCTGCACCAAATGCGGGTCGGCAGTGGAAATTCAGGATTCCGGCATCTCAAGTGCCGTCAGCAAAAGTGCAGCGGCTGCGGGCTTCACCGTCAGCCGCCTCACCATCGAGCTTCAGGGCCTCTGCCCCAATTGCGGCAGGGCCGCTGCCTGAGAGCGCCTTAGTCGCGTCTGCATCCATCTATGAACGGCTCGAAATGCCCCAGATCGGGCACCTCCCAGCCGGCGATCTTTCCTTCATCGTCCCAGCGGCGCAGCTGGATGCCTTCCTTGAAGTAAGGCTCGTTTTCGAAAGCCTTCACCTCATCCTCTGACATCAGGCCGCCCTGGAGTTTCAGCGACTGGATCGACGCTTCGGAAAGAAGGTCGTAATAGCCCTTCTCCTTGGTCGCGAGATAGCGCTTGGCGGCAACATGGAGGCGCACCGGTTCGGATACTTCCGGCCCGAAATGCTGTGACAGCCAGGCCGAACCCAGGCTTTCATGCACCGTGTCGACACCTTGGTCGGCAATGTCTTCCGGCAGATCATGCAGCATATGCCCGATATCGTGGAGCAGAGAGGCCACGATCTGTGACGCCGGCGCCCCGTCCCGCTCGGCGCAATAGCCGCATTGCAGCGCATGATCGAGCTGGTTGACGCCTTCCCCATAGCTCTGTTGCCCACGCTTGTCGAAGGCTGCGCGAATGGCGCGCATCGTGTTCATGCTGCTGCTCCCTTGTTGTCCGCGAGTTGCCGGCGCAGGACGCGCGCCCGGCTGTCGATGCCATCTCTGTCTACGTAGCATCCCTGCAAATGGCGACGGCCGCGTGACGGATCGAAGGCAGTCCGACCATGCAGCGCCCGGTCATTCTGCATCACGACACAGTCGCCCGGCTCCAGCTTGAAAATCAACTCGCCTTCCGCCCGATGCAGAACGTCGGCAAATTTGCGATAGGCCGCAAACCAAGGTTCCACAATGTCGGCCGGCGCATCCAGCCAATCGAGCGAGCGGTTGTTGAAATGGACGCCCACGATGTCGCCATCTTCATCGACCGTGATCAGTGTCTGCCGGGCATTGAGGTCCGCATTGTCGGAACGGAAGCGGAAATTGACCGGGACGCGGGTCAGCAGATCGAAGGCGGCCGGGTCCTCATCGCGCAAGATCGTCGCGGCCTTGAACCCGTCCACCAGCAAGGTGTCGCCACCCGGCGCATCCGAAATCAGGCAATGGAGAAGCTGCACACCCGGTGTCGGATCGCGATAGGGATTGTCGGAATGAACCCCGAGCCCGATCGGCGTATAGGCAAGGTTGGTGGGATTGGGCACGGAAACGACGTCGAAGAAGGCGCCGTAATTGGTCACGCGCACAAAGCCCAGCCGATTGCCGATCTTCAGCACCGTCTCCGCTTCCACCGGCGAATGACGGATCAGGCCGAAGCCATGCGCGTGATAGGCGTCGATAAACGCTAGCTCAGCGGCCGGGTTGGCAATCATCTGACGCCAATCGCCCACCGGCATATCTGCGCCGAGCGTCTTGTCCCAAAGTGTGGGCTTTGGCTTTCGTGCCTTTCGCGCGGACGGCGAGAGATTGTGCGCCTGCAGCCAGTCGGCCGTGAAGGTGGACGAATGCCCCTCCGGCGCCCAGCTGACGATCAGCGCGCCGTCGCCACGCGTCTCGACCGAAGCGATCTTGAGGTCGCTCGGCAGATCGGTGATCTCATAGAGGCGCTGCCCGTTGCCGGGATGGCGGCACTTGGCGCAGCGGCAATTGTCGCGCAGCCAGATGGCCGGAAAAGTGGCGGCGCCACCGGTTTTCCACGAAACCGTCAAGCTGGTGGCCGTGTGCGTGATATTGGCGATCATGTCTGCCTCTCGGAACCAATGGATCCCGGTGATGATGACCGAGCTTGCGACCTGCGACAAATGAGCCTAGCTTGGCGTATCGTTAAGTGCCACTTAAGATTAAGATATCGTGACAAGACCGGCACCTCCCCCCTTTCCTTGGCTGCGCGCTTTCGAGGCGACCGCACGACATCTCAGCATGACCCGCGCCGCTGCCGAGCTCAACGTCAGCGCCTCGGCCGTCAGCCAGCAGATCGCGGCACTTGAGGCCTATCTCGGACGGCCGCTCTTCACCCGCGCCAACCGCCGCCTGGCATTGACGCCGGGCGGCGCCTTGATGGCCCCGAAGCTCGGCAATGCTCTCAACCTGCTGCATGAGGCGATCGACGATTCCCTCCCCGCACGACGGCAGCAATCGCTGCAGGTCAAGGTGACGACCTCGTTCGGCAGCCAGTGGCTGATGAACCGCCTCGACGGCTTTCGCCAGCTTCATCCCGGTCTCGCCGTGCAGGTCTCGGCAACCGCCGAACCCATTGAAAGCACCCGGTCGACGGCCGAGATCGAGATCCGCTACGGCACGGGTGACTGGCCCGATGTCGCCGCAGAGAAATTGGTAGACGAGTTCATCTTTCCCGTCTGCCATCCGAAATTGCTGCGCCGGAAGCCGCCCCTCAAAAGCGCCAAGGATCTGCACCGCTACGACCTCATCGACGTTCCCGGATATCCGCAAGGTTGGTCCGACTGGTTGCGCGCCGCCAAGGTCTCGGTTGATTGGATGAAACATCGCATCGCCGTCGACCAGTCGATCATGGCCATTCAACTGGCGCTCGCGGGGAAAGGCGTCGCCCTCGGCCGCTCACCCCTCATCCAGCGGGAACTGGCCGACGGCAGACTGGTCGCCCCCTTCACCTTGAAGCTCGACACGAAGGCCGGCTACTGGGTGGTCCATCGCCGGCGCAGCAGCGAACAGCGGAAAGTGCTGGCCTTCAAGAACTGGCTGGTCTCGGAGGCCAACACGCCCGCCATCGGACTTACCAAGGCAAGGAATAAGTCTTCACGTTCGTGAAGCACTTCATTGCCTCAATGACGCCTTCTTTGTAGCCGAGGCCGGAATCCTTGATGCCGCCGAAGGGCGACATTTCGATGCGATAGCCCGGCACCTCGCGCACATTGACCGTGCCGACCTCAAGATCCTTCACGAAGCGCGTGATGTAATCGAGGCGATTGGTGCAGACGCCGGATGACAGGCCATAGGCGGTCGAATTGGAAACGCGGATAGCCTCGTCGATATTCTTCACGCGGATAACCGGCGACACCGGCCCGAAGGTTTCGACGCGCACGAGATCGCAATCGAACGGCACGTGATCGACGACGGTCGGCGAATAGAGCGCGCCTTTGCGGATGTTGCCATAGAGCAGCTTGGCGCCGTGAGCGACGGCATCGTTGACCTTGTCCTCGCAATAACGGGCCGAGGCCTCGTCGATGACGGTGCCCATGTCCGTCTCCGGATCCATCGGATCGCCATATTTGATCTTCTTCGTCTTCTCGAGCAGCAGCTCGACGAAGCGGTCGGCGACGCTCTCGACCACGATCATGCGCTTCACAGCGGTGCAGCGCTGGCCGGAATTCTTGTAGGAGCCGGCAACGGCAAGCGTCGCCGCTTCTTCGATATCGGCGTCTTCCATCACGATCAGCGGATCGTTGCCGCCGAGTTCCAGCACCGCTCGGCGATAGCCCATATGGGCCGAGATGTACTTGCCGACCGAGACACCACCCGTGAAGGTGATGAGATCGACATTGGGATCTGTCAGCAACGAGTCCGCGATTTCGCGCGGGTCGCCCGTGACGACCTGAAACATTTCCTTTGGCAGACCGGCCTCGTAAAGCACATCGGCCAGCACCAGGGCGGTGAGCGGCGTCTTTTCGCTGGGCTTCAGAACCATGCGATTGTTCGTGGCAATCGAGGGCGCCACCTTGTGGGCCACCTGGTTGAGCGGATGATTGAACGGCGTGATGGCGGAAATGGCATTGAGGAGCGGGTCGCGCTGCGTGTAGATGCGGCGCTTCTTGCCGTGCGGGGTGATATCGCAAGAGAAGATTTCCCCGTCATCCTTGATGACGATGGTCGATGCCAGATGAAAGACGTCATAGGCGCGGCCGACTTCGTAGAGCGTATCCTTGAGGCAAAGACCTGATTCCGCCGTGATGAGCTCGGCAATTTCTTGGCGGCGGCTGACCAGGATTTCCGCCGTCTTGCGCAGGATCTGGCTGCGGTCGGCGCGGCTCAAGGTTGCCTTGTAATTCTTCGCGGTCCGGAACGCGCTGGCGATGTCATCCAGGCTAGCCTTCGGACAGGTGCCGATCACTTCATTTGTATAAGGATTGAAGACTTCGAAATGGCGGTCGCCGGCCGTCGACGAATTGACCGTCCGCATCTTCTCTTTGCGCAGGATACCCATGACACGTTTCCTCAGATCGCTTTCTTCTGCGGCAGGGCCGCGGGAATGGCATAATTGCAAGCGAGATCGAAGGCGCTGAAATTGCGCAGACGATAGCCGGCAGGAAGAGCCTTCAGCTTGCGGTTCACGATGACGGGAACCTGCTGCTCGGTCATGCCGCCGTGGCTCCGGAGCGGCACGGTGAGACCGCTGAGATCGTGCCGCGAGACCGAGGTTCCCAGCGCATGGTTCTTGGCCGAGATGGCGATGATATCGCCGACGCGATCTTCCGGAAGCTCGAACCGGCGGCAGCCCTCTGCCCGGTCGACGACGAGTTCCATCCCCGGCAGCTGCGCCAGACGTGCGATGATATCCTTCTTGTCGGCATTGTCCGGCAGATAGACGGTGGCAAACGAACCGAGCGCGCCGTGATGCACCACATAGGGATCAGTGATCGGCAGGATGACGCGCGCGGCGGCGGCACCCAGCCATCCATCGAGCACGTCCTGCAGGTAGATCACCTGCGGCTTGCCGTCGGCACCGTGCTTGTCGTTCATCCCGTGATCGGCGGTGAGCACGATGGTGGCGCCCATCGCTTCGATCTCGCCGAGATAGCGGTCCATCATGGCATAGAAATCGTTGGCGACCTTGGTGCCCGGCGCGTGCTTGTGCTGGATGTAATCAGTCGTCGACAGGTACATGATGTCGGGCTGCTCGGCCTGCATCAGCTTGACGCCGGCGGCGAAGACGAATTCGGAGAGATCCGCACTGTAGACCGAGGGCAGCGGCTTGCCGACGAAGGCCAGCGCATTGTCGATGCCATGTTCGGCCTTGGTCGTCTGGTCGGCCTTCTCGGCCGAGAAACAGATCCCCTTCATGCCCTTGCCGAGGAGGAGGCGCAGCTTGTCCTTGGCGGTGACGACGGCCACTTTGGCCCCTTCCCGCGCAAAGGCTGCGAGGATCGTGTCGGCGCGCAGGAATTTCGGATCGTTCATCATCACCTCCTGCCCGCTTTCGCGGTCATAGAGGTAGTTGCCGCAGATGCCGTGGACCGAGGGCGGCGCGCCGGTGACGATGGAAAGATTGTTCGGGTTGGTGAAGCTCGGCACCACGCAATCGCCGATGAGATCAGCGCCTTGCGCGACGGCGTTCTTCAGCCAGGGCATGACGCCCGCGCTGATCGCTTCCTTTAGATAGTCCGGCTCGCAACCATCGACACAGACGATGACGATCGGTTCTTGTGGCGCCGCATAGGTCTTGCCGTTGACGCTGACATTCTTCATCGGGGTCACTCCGCTGCCTTGCGGGCCGGGGCGCCGCTGCTGACATTCATCTCCTTCAGCACGTCCGTGACGACGCCGAGGAAAGCCTTCATCTCGGTTTCGCCAAGACGGCCGATGCAGCCGATGCGGAAGGAATCGGCGACCGTCAGCTTGCCGGGATAGATCACGAAGTTCCGGTCCTTCAGCTTGTCGTAAAAGGTCTGGAACTGGAAGTTGGCATCGGACGGCATGTGGAAAGTGACGATGATGGGTGCCTGCAGATGATCCGGCAGCAGGGTTTCGAAACCAAGGCGCCGCATGCCATCGACCAGGATCTTGCAATTGTTGCGGTAGCGCGCACCACGGCCGGCGACGCCACCCTCGGCCTCATGCTCATTGAGGGCCTGATCGAAAGCGACGATGCAATGGATCGGCGGCGTGAAGCGGTATTGCTTGGTCTTTTCGATATTCTGCCACTGATCGAACAGGTCGAGTGTCAGCGCATGGGCATTCCCTTGCGTCTGCTGCAGTGCCGAGACGCGGCAAAGCACGAAGCCGAGGCCCGGCACACCTTCGATACACTTGTTCGACGACGCAGCGACGGCATCGAACGGCACCTTGCGGCTGTCGAGTTCGATCGCACCGAAGGCGCTCATTGCGTCGATCAGGAGCTTCTTGCCGGCATCAGCCACGACCTGCGCCACCTCGGCAACCGGGTTGAGCACGCCTGAGGTCGTCTCGCAATGCACGACGGCGACATGGGTGATCGCCGGATCGCGCGCCAAGGCCAACTTCACCAGATTGGGATCGACCGGCATATCCTCGGCCCATTCCAGCGTCGTGCAAGCGCGCTTGGCGACGTGGCAGATCTTTTCCATGCGCTTGCCATAGGCGCCGTTGATGAGGATGAGGAGCTTGTCCTTCGGCCCGATGAAGGTGCCGATCATCGCTTCGACGGCGAAGGTGCCGCTGCCCTGCATCGGCACCGTGCTGAAGACACCCTCGCCGCCGATCATGGCAACCAGGCGCTGACGCATGCGATCGTTGACGGCGATGAAGCCGGCATCGCGCGAGCCCCAATCGTGCAGCATGGATTGCTTGACGGTCATCGACGTCGTGAGCGGACCGGGGGTCAACAGCCAGGGATCTTGCGCCATGGATTTCATCCTTGAGGAACGGTGGGCGAGAGCATCGCCGATTCATGTTGCAGGAACATGCGCTGGCCCCTACCATAAGTCCAATCGCTATATACGATCCGATCTATAGATGACATCGATAAGTCACTCGGCCCTCAGGGCCTTTCATGCCGTGGCGACCGAAGGCAGCTTCACCAAAGCGGCCCGCACCCTCAATGTTACCCAACCGACTTTATCGGGCCAGGTCAAAGGGTTAGAGGAGCAATTCGGGGTTCGCCTGTTCGATCGACGCAAGCGCAAGATCGAGCTTACCGATATCGGCCGGAACCTCCTCGACATCACCTGGCGGCTCTTCGGGCTGGAGGCAGAGGCCGAGCAGGTTCTCACCGCCGCCAAGGGGCTGAAACGCGGCCATCTCCGCATCGGCGCCGATGCGCCCTATCATTCGATCCCGTTCCTCGCCGCCTTCAACCGGCGCTATCCCAATGTGCGCCTGTCCATGTCGATCGGCAATTCGCTGGGCCTCAAGGCCGATCTCATCGACCAGCGCTTCGACGTCGTGATCGCGGCCGATATCGGCGGCGATTCCAAGCTCCACGCCTTCCCGTTCCAGGAGGATTACCTCATCGCCTTCGTCGACCGGGCCCATCCTTGGGCGCGGAAACGGAAGATCAAACTCGAGGAACTGGCCGGCCGTCGCCTGGTCCTGCGCGAGCCTGCCTCCACCACGCGCCGCGCCTTCGACGCCGCCATCGCCAAGGCCGGCATCCAGACCGGCGAGATCCTCGAAATCGGCAGCCGCGAAGCGATCCGCGAGGGTGTCGCAGCGGGCCTTGGCATCGGCATCGTCGCCCGGTCGGAATTCGGTGACGATATGCGGCTGAAGGCGCTTGAGTTCGAGGGCCCGCGCATCAAATCGACCGAGTTCGTGGCTTGCCTTGCCGACCGGCGCGGCACGCCGCTGGTGAAAGCCTTTCTCGACGTCGCCAAGGAGACCGCCCATGATCCGCGCGCGCAGCCTTAGCCTCGCCGCCTTGGTCTGTCTCTGCCTCGCGACACCGGCCTCTGCCCAGCAGGCCGGCGAGTGGGTGCGCGGTTCGGCCAGAAATATCGACTATGCCAACATGCAATCCGGCGTCGCCGATCTCTTCGGCTTCTTCTGCCGCAAGGTCGACAACAAATATGTCGGCGGCATCGCCATGAAGATGCCCATCTTCCACACGCTGGTGCGCGACGAGCAGCGCTACTCGCTCAACATCGTCATCGACGGGGCGCGGGACAGCCTGACTCTCCGCGCCAAGGATGTGGAATTGTGGTTCGAGGCGAACGATCTCAGCCAGCAGCTGACGCTCGCCCGCCTCTTCGACGAGATCAGTGCCAGCCATCAGCTTGAAATGGGAATCAGCTCGATCAACTGGCGCGGGAGCTACACCTACGACAACGCAGCCGAGGCATTGGCCGGCCTGATGGACAAGTGTCTCTGACCGCGCCGTGCGCCATGCGCTTTGATCCCACCCCCTCCCCCATTGCCGCAGATTGACGCGGTCGAGCGCCACCCCTTACCTTGCGGCGCCAGAAGGGGAGTAGCTCACCATGAAGTTCCTGCGCACCAACGCACCACGCCTTGATACGTCACTGGTGGAGCGACTTGCCCGACAACATTTCAATCTCGAAGGCGAGGTAACGCCGCTTTACAGCGAGCGCGACCAGAATTTGCGCCTGCGTGAAGCGGGTGGCGCGGCCTGGGTTCTGAAGGTCGCCAACGTCGCCGAAGATCCCGCCATCATCGATTGCCAGATCGAGACCTTGCGGCACATCTCGCGTGTCGATCCCACCCTGCCGGTGCCACGGGTCCGCCTCACCCGCGACGGTGCCACCACTGTGCGCATCACGGCAGAAGATGGCGCCTCGCACATCTTCTATGTCCTCTCCTATCTCGACGGCCGCATCGCCGGCACCGGCGATCAGACCGCCGCCCTCTATCGCGACATCGGCGGGGTGGTGGCGCGGCTCGGTCGCGCCATGCGCGGTTACTTCCATCCTGCAGCGGGAAACCGCGAATTGCTGTGGGATGTGCGGATGGCACCGCGCCTGCTGCCGCATGTCGGTCTGTTGCAAAGGCCGGAACACCGCCGCATCGCTGCCGACATCCTCAATCATCTGCAAGATGATGTACTGTCGCGCCTTGAAGGGATGCGGGCGCAATTGGTCCATGCCGACGTTCATGAACATAACCTCATCCTCGACGATGCTGGCATCGCCGGCATCATCGATTTCGGCGACATGATTCACGGCCCGCTCGTCTTCGATGTCGCCAACGCCATTGCCGATTTCGCCCTCGACCCCGCGCGCCTTGCCATCGTGCCGGAAGCCATCGTCGAGGCCTATCATCAGGTGACGCCGCTTGAGGAAGACGAGATCGCGCTCCTTTTCGATCTCATCAGTGCGCGCCTGCTGATAACGCCGCTCACCAACGCGATCCGCGCCCATGAGACGCCAGACGAGCCCAATTACATGGCCGAGTATGGCGAGCATGCGATCGACAATTGCCTGGCACTCGAAAAGATCGGCCGCGCCGCATTCACCGATCGCTTGCGCCGTGCCTGCGGCTTCCCCGTCGCCCAGCCCGGCGCCGATGTCGCCACGCTCATCGCCCGGCGCAAGGCGACGATGGGCTCGAAGCTCTATGTCTTCTACGATCCGCCGCTCCATATGGTGAAGGGCGAAGGTGTCTGGCTCACCGATGCGACGGGCCGGCGCTTCCTCGATTGCTACAACAATGTGCCGCATGTCGGTCATTGCCACCCGCATGTGGTCGCGGCCCTCACCCGCCAGATCCGTACCCTCAACACCAACACCCGCTATCTCGGCGAACAGGTACTGGACTATAGCGAGCGTCTGACGGCGACCCTTCCCGGCAAGCTCAAGGTCTGCGCCTTCGTCAATTCAGGTTCGGAGGCGAACGACATCGCCTGGCGCATGGCGAAGACCTATACCGGCCATGCCGGCGGTATCACGATGGATTTCGCCTATCACGGTATCACCGAGGCGATCGACGCCTTCTCGCCCAGCGGCAATCACGCCAACAAGGTGCCGCCGCACATGCGGACGCTGACGCCGCCCGACGGCTATCGCGGCCAATACCGCCACGGCACCAATGATATGGGCCGCCTTTACGCGGCGGATGCCGACAAGGCGATCGCCTCGCTCGACGCGGCCGGGCTCAAGACGGCTGCCTTCATGATCGATTCCGCCCTGATGACCAACGGCGTGCTGGAGCCGGTTCCGAACTATGTGGCGGAGGTCTTCAAACGCGTCCGCGCTGCCGGCGGCCTGTGCATCGGCGACGAAGTGCAGTCCGGCTTCGGCCGCATGGGGACCCACATGTGGGGCCACACGCATCACGGCGTAGTGCCCGACATCGTCACCATAGGGAAGCCGGCCGGCAACGGTCACCCGCTCGGCGTTGTCATTACCACGCCCGAGATCATGGAGGCGTTCCTGAAGGAATATTCCTTCTTCTCCACTTTCGGCGGCAACAACGTCTCCTGCGCCGCCGGTCTCGCCGTGCTCGACGTGATCGAGCGCGAGGGGCTGATCGAGAATGCACGCGTCGTCGGTGACTATCTCAAAGCCGGGATCAAGGGCTTGATGGCCAAGCACAGCCTCATCGGCGATGTGCGCGGCACCGGGCTTGCTCTCGGCGTCGAGCTCGTCACCGACCGCAAGACCCTGGCGCCCGCTGCGGCCGAGACCAAGCGGATCACCAACCTCATGCGCGATGAAGGCGTCCTCATCGGCAGCGAAGGCATCCTCGGCAACATCCTGAAGATCCGCCCGCCGATCGTGTTCAAGAAAGAACATGCCGACATCGCCGTCGCCGCACTGGACCGGGCACTGGCGCGGCTTTAGTCCAGCATCTTAGCTGTCATGGTCCGCGCAGGCGGACCATCCACGAGTTTCTGCGAGACTGAAGAAAGTAACTCGTGGATCCCCCGCCTTCGCGGGGGATGACAGGAAGAAGTAAACTACCCCGCCCAGCCCGTATAAATCCCAAGGCCCCGCTTCTTGATCTGTCCGGCGATGATGACGCGCTGGATTTCGGAGGTGCCTTCCCAGATGCGGTCGACGCGCACGTCGCGATAGAGGCGCTCGACCGGGTTCTCGCGCATATAGCCGCGGCCCCCTAAGATCTGCAGCGCCTTGTCGACGACGCGGCCGGCCATCTCGGAATTGTAGAGTTTGAGGGCCGAGGCCTTGGCGTGCATCAGCTTGGGGTCCATGCCCTCGTTGAGTTCGGCGCCGACACGGTAGAGAAACGATTTCGCTGCCATGATCTCGACCGCCATGTCGGCCAGCATGAACTCGATCGCCTGGAAATCGCGGATCGGCTTGCCGAACTGCACGCGGCCAGCGGCATAGTCGTTGGCGATTTCGGTCGCACGAATGGCGGCACCCAGGCAATGCGCCGCAATCTCGACGCGCGTTTCGGTGAACCATTCCTTGGTCAGGTCGAAACCCTGACCCACCTCGCCGAGGCGGCGATTGTCCTCCACCTCGACATTGTCGAACACCATTTCATAGTGCTCGTAGAGGTAGGAATGCATGAATTGCGGGATGCGCTTGATCTTCACGCCAGGCGCATCCATGTCGACGATGAAAAGCGTCGGCTTCGAGGCGTCACCATCGACATGGGCATGGACGATGACCACGGTCGAGGCATCGGCCGAGGTCACGAACCATTTCTCGCCATTGATGACCCATTTTCCGTTCCGCTTCACGGCACTGGTCTTCACCAGCGACGGGTCCGATCCCGCCCCCTCTTCCGTGATCGCAAAGCAGGAACGCCCCTTCCCGGCATTGAAGGGCAGCAGGAATGTTTCGCGCTGCCAGGGCGTGCCGCGCCGCAAAGGGGTCGATGCCTTCCAGACCACGGTCCACATGCCGCAGGTCGATTTGCCGATCTCCTCGGCGACCAGGATCTGCTGCATGGGCGTGTAGCCCTGTCCGCCATCCGCCTTGCTGTGGATATAGCCGTTGAGCTTGTGCGCAATCACCTGTTCGCGGATTTCGCCGAGCTTCCCCTTGCTGAGCTTGCGCTCGTCGCAGGCGATCTCATTCGGAAAGAGGTGATTTTCGGTAAAGGCGCGCGCCCGGGCCTGTACCTCGAGCTCGGCGGCACTCAGCTTGAAATCCATGACGCATGCTCCCCTTGATCATTTGTTTAATAAGATCATAGAGGGCCGCTTTTAACGGGGCAACGGGCTGTATGCAGCTGCCAATGCGTCATCCCCGGGCTTGACCCGGGGATCCAGTCTATCCGCTGCAACAGTGGATCCCCGGGACTTCGCCCGGGGATGACGATGTAAAATTTCCGCGCGTCTTCAGCGTATGTCGAGCGGCGTCAGGCCTTTGATGAGGTCGTCGAGCGCCTTCATCTGGCCGAGGAAGGCCGGCAGCTTGTCGAGCGGCAACGCGCAGGGGCCGTCGCATTTGGCGTTGTCGGGGTCGGGATGGGCCTCGATGAAGAGGCCGGCGATACCGACCGCAAGGCCCGCGCGGGCGAGTTCCGCCACCTGGCCCCGGCGACCACCGGAGGCCCCGGCCATCGGGTCGCGCATCTGCAGGGCATGCGTTGCGTCGAAGATGATGGGCAGATTGCCGCTCACCGACTTCATCGTGCGGAAGCCCAGCATGTCGACCACGAGATTGTCATAGCCGAAGCAGCTGCCGCGCTCGCACAGCAGAATCTTTTCGTTGCCGCATTCCCGGATCTTCTCGACGATGTTCTTCATCTGCGGCGGCGACAGGAATTGCGGCTTCTTGATATTGATGACCGCCCCGGTCCGCGCCATCGCATCGACGAGATCGGTCTGGCGCGCGAGGAAGGCCGGAATTTGAATGATGTCGCAAACCGCCGCCACAGGCGCTGCCTGCTCTTCGGTGTGCACATCGGTAAGGACCGGCACGCCGAATTGCTTTTTGATGTCGCCCAGCAGCTTCAGCCCCTCTTCCATGCCGGGGCCACGGAAGGAATGGATCGAGGAACGATTGGCCTTGTCGTAGGAGGCCTTGAAAATATATGGGATGCCGAGCTTGCTCGTCGCATCGCAGAAGGCCTCTGCGACGCGGAAGGCCGTGTCACGGTCTTCCAGCACATTCATGCCGCCGATCATCACCATCGGCTTCTCATTGGCGATATCGATCTTACCAACGCGGATTGTGGTCATCTCGAAACTGCCTTTGAAATTGGGGGTCGGATCAAACCAGACGCGACTGATGGACCGCCGCCTCGATAAACGACACGAACAGCGGGTGCGGCTCGAACAGGCGCGATTTCAGTTCCGGATGGTACTGGACGCCGACAAACCAGGGATGGCCCGGAATTTCGACGATCTCCGGCAGGACACCGTCCGGCGACATGCCGGAGAATTTGAGACCGACCTTCTCCAGCCGTTCCTGGTAGTGATAGTTCACTTCGTAACGGTGACGATGGCGCTCGCTGATCGACGATTTGTTCCCATAGATCTGCGAAACCAGCGAGCCGGGTGTCAGGTTGCACTCGTAGGCGCCAAGCCGCATCGTGCCGCCGAGATCGCCGTCCTTGGCGCGCTTTTCCAGCGCATTGCCACGCACCCATTCCGTCATCAGGCCAACCACCGCATCCTCGCATGGACCGAACTCGGTTGAGCCCGCCTTGGTGACGCCGGCCAGATGCCGCGCCGCCTCGATGACCGCCATCTGCATGCCGAAGCAGATGCCGAAATAGGGGATCTTGCGCTCGCGCGCGAACTTCGCCGCCTGGATCTTGCCTTCCGAGCCACGCTCGCCGAAGCCGCCCGGCACCAGGATGCCGTGGACGCCTTCCAGATGCTGGACGGCGTCCTCGCGCTCGAAGACTTCGCTGTCGATCCAGTTGAGGTTGACCTTGGCGTTGTTGCTGATACCGCCGTGGCGCAGCGCTTCGGCCAGCGATTTGTAGGCGTCGAGCAGCGAGGTGTACTTGCCGACGATGGCGATCGTGACCTCGCCTTCCGGCTGGCGGATGCGGTTGACGACGGCATCCCACTTCTTCAGGTCCGGCGCCGGCGCGGTAAGGCCGAAATGGCGCAGCACTTCGTCGTCATAGCCTTCGGCGTGATAGGCCTGCGGGACGGCATAGATCGTGTCGACATCGAGCGCCTGGATGACGGCCGAGGGGCGCACATTGCAGAACTGCGCGATCTTGCGGCGGCTGTCGGCCGGTACTTCCCGGTCGCACCGGCAGAGCAGGATATCCGGCTGGATACCGACCGATTGCAACTCCTTCACCGAATGCTGGGTCGGCTTGGTCTTCAGTTCACCCGCCGCCGGAATCCACGGCACCAGCGTGAGGTGCACGAACATCGCGCGTTCCGGGCCGACTTCGTTGGCAAACTGGCGGATGGCTTCGAGGAACGGCAGGCTTTCAATGTCGCCGACCGTGCCGCCGATCTCACAGAGGACGAAATCTTCGTCCTGGATGTCGGCCTTGATCCATTCCTTGATGGCGTCGGTGATGTGGGGAATGACCTGGATCGTGGCGCCCAGATAGTCACCGCGCCGTTCCTTGGCGATCACGTCGGAATAGATGCGCCCCGTGGTGACGCTATCCGAGCGGCGGCTGGAGATGCCGGTAAAGCGCTCGTAATGGCCGAGGTCGAGGTCAGTCTCAGCCCCGTCATCGGTCACATAGACTTCGCCATGCTGATACGGGCTCATCGTGCCCGGATCGACATTGATATAGGGGTCGAGTTTGCGCAGGCGGACCTTGAATCCGCGGGCCTGCAGCAAAGCGCCGAGCGCTGCTGACGAAAGACCCTTACCAAGAGAGGAGACCACGCCGCCGGTGATAAAAATGAATCGCGTCATGGGAGGTCCTTATGGAACGAGTCGGGGTAGTCCGGCAAGCGCTCTGTGCTTGCCGGTCGGAAGGTCCTGATGGATCACGGTTTATTGGCCGGAGGGCGCGGCCGGTTGGGCCGGTTGGGTGGGCTCAGTCGGCACGCTGTTGGCAGCACCCGAGTCGCCGGCCGGGGCATCGCCCGCCGGGGCGGCCGGCTCGGTCGCAGCCGGGCTGTTGCCGACCAGGGTCGACTTGGCCGCGCGATGGCTGTCCGAATAGGCGAGGAACAGGCTGGTGCAGAAAAAACCGACGGCGAGCCAGCGGGTCGCCTTGGTCAGCAGATTCGCCTGCTGCCGGCCGGACAGAAAGCCCGCCATGCCGCCCGATGCGCCGCCACCGAGGCCGCCCATGCCACCCTCATTCTTTTGGGTGAGAATGATGCCGATAAGGAAGACCGTAATGATGACGTGAATCGCCAGGACGATCGGGAACAGGGCTCCCAGCATGGACGCGCTCGCAAGTTCTTGAAAAGTCGAAATTCGGCGCGGGTTCTACCGGTTTTCACCCGGAATGGCCAGCGCCAATTTGAAGGGGCTACCCGGCACTCCTGGCGGCACCCTCGGCAATTCCCCAGAAATCCTCGGCCTTGAGACTGGCTCCACCGACCAGCGCCCCGTTGACCTCGGCCACAGCCATCAGCTCGGCCGCGTTTCCGGGTTTCACCGACCCACCATATAGGATGCGAATCTCAGCTCCGCCAGTGACCCGCTGCTTGAGCAGCGCCCGGATATGCCGGTGCATTGCCTCGACATCGGCACTGGTCGGGGTCTTTCCCGTACCGATTGCCCAGACCGGCTCGTAGGCGATGACGGTATTGCCGGCGTTCGCCTCTGCAGGAACAGATTCAACTATCTGTTTTTCCACCACTTTTAACTCTTCGCCCGCATTCCGCTGGGCCTCCGTCTCGCCCACGCAGACGATCGCGGTCAGACCGGCCGCAAGGGCGGCCTTCGCCTTGGCGGCAACGGTCGCCGAGCTTTCGCCGTGGTCGGTCCGACGCTCGGAATGGCCCAGGATGACGTAGCCACAGCCGAGATCGGCCAGCATGGGGGCTGCGACATCGCCGGTATGGGCGCCGCTGTTGGCAGCATGGCAATCCTGCGCCCCCAAGGAAATCGCGCTTCCGCCCAAAGCGGCGGCCACGGCCCCGAGATAGGGGAATGGCGGGCAGACCAGCAGATCGACCGGCAGAGCTCCCTGCCCCAGCCGGGCCTTGAGGTCGCCGATCAGTGTGCCGGCCATGCCGAGGCTGCCGTTCATTTTCCAGTTGCCGGCCACCAACGGCCGAATCCCCGGCGTCGTCATGCGCGCTCGATCCCTTCGCTCGATGAATCACCTGGCCCCGGTGGGACCGGCAGGCCCTATATCATGCTCCCAAACAGGGTGCCAATGCGGCGGATTCCGGGCCTTGCCCACCCCCTGCCCCCTCCCTATGATGCGCGCCGCCCCGAATGGGGCCCATCTTCAAGGCCGGCAAGGCTTTTCCGGCGCAATAACAGGTTTATCGGGGACTATGCTCAGCTCCATTCGCAAACATGCTCGCTCCTGGGTCGTCAAGGCTCTGTTCGGCCTTCTCATCGCGGCGTTTGCCATTTGGGGGATCGGCGATGTCTTCCGTGGCGCCAAGACCGCGAAGCCGATCCTGAAGATCGGCAAGAATTTCGAATACACCCAGGGCGATTTCGACCGTGAGTTGAAGCTGGCCCTGCAGCGCGTTTCGCAGATGCAGGGCGTCCAGGTGACGCCGCAGATGTTCGCGGCCTTCGGCGGCGCCCAGCGTCTGGTCGATCAGGCAGAAAACAAGGGCCTCCTGCAGGCCTATGCCGAAAAGCTCGGCATCGACATGCCGCAATCGGCAGCCATCCAGGCCATCCAGGCCGACCCGAATTTTGCCGGCGCCACCGGCCAGTTCGATCGCCCGCGCTTCGAGTATTTCCTGCGCCAGATGGGCCAGACCGAAGCGCAGTATGTCGAAATGATCCGCAGCCAGTTGCGCGCCAACGAAGTGCTGGTGGCCATGCTGGGTGTCATTCACTCGCCGTCGCCGCTGGTCAATTCGGTCTATGGCTACACGCAGGAACTGCGCACCGCCTCGGTCCTGACCATTCCCAACGCATCCATCACGGATGCGGGAACACCCGACGAGGCGGCCCTCAAGAAATGGCATGAAGACCATGCCGACCGCTACAAGGCCCCGGAATATCGCGCCGCGACCCTGGTGCAGATGGCGCCGGCGGATTTCGTGCAGGACGTTTCGGTCAGCGACGATGAAATCCAGCAGGAATATGATTCCCGCCAGGCGGAATTCACCACGCCCGAAACCCGCGATGTCGAACAGGTGGTCGTTCAGGACCAGGCCGTCGCCGACAAGATCCTGGCCGACATCAAGGGCGGCAAGGCCTTCGCCGATGCCGTCAAGGCCGAGACCCAAGGCGATCCCGTATCGCTTGGCCAAGTGACCAAGGACAAGCTGCCGGCCGATATCGCCGATGCCGTCTTCGCTCTGGCCGCCGACGGCGTTTCCGATGCGCTGAAGAGCCCCTTCGGCATCCACATCGCCCATGTCCGCGCCATCACGCCCGGCAGCACCAAGAGCCTTGAGGACGTAAAGGCCGAACTCCGCAACACGCTGGCCCTGGGCCGTGCCGCCGATGCGATGGAATCCGTGCGGGAGCAGCTGCAGGACGAGTTGGCGGGCGGTGCCACCTTGGACGATGCCGCCAAGAAACTGCAGCTTCACATCCAGAAGATCGAGGCGATCGACGCCTCCGGCAAGGATGCGGCCGGCACCGACCTTGCTCTGTCGTCGGACGCGGTGGGGCTCATTTTCGGCACCGACGCAGGCGACCCCAGCGACATCACGGCACTCAATGACGGTTCCTATGCCGTAGCCCAGGTCACCGGCGTCACCGCCCCGGCCGTGAAGCCGCTCGACCAGGTCAAGGACCAGGCAACCCAGGATTGGATTGCCGCTCAGCAATCCGAGAAAGCGACCGAGAAGGCCAAGGCCTTGATCGAAAAGTTGAAGGGCGGTGGCGACCTCAATGCCGAGGCGACCGCGCTGGGTCTCACGCTGAAGATAAGCAAGCCGTTCAACCGTGGTGACGGCGATCCGGAAAACGGGGTCGACCCCGTCCTGGCGCAGGCCATCTTCAAGTTGAAGCCCCAGGAACTGACCCTGGGCCAGTCGGCCGAAGGCCCGGTCGTCGCCCGCCTGATCGAGGTGACGGCGGCCAAGCCCGAAGAGCATGCCGATGATTTGAAGCAACTGGAGCAGCGCGTCTCCCAATCCTTGGGTGGTGATCTGCAGCAGGCCTTCTACGATGCCCTGAAGGCCGAGATCCCCGTCGAACGCAATGATGCGCAGTGGCAAAGCTTGATCGACCAGTCCGATCAATAAGTGCCATTCTTGCGGGGTAATCGATCATGAAAGTGGAACCGGATTTCGAGCGATTTGCGAGCGGTCACGAAGCAGGCAAGCCGCAGCTCGTCTGGACGCGCCTCATCGCCGATCTCGAGACGACCATCTCGGTGATGCTCAAGCTGGCGGACGGTCGCCCCAACTCGATCCTCCTCGAATCCGTCGAAGGCGGCGCGGTACGTGGCCGCTATTCGATCATCGGCCTCAAACCCGACATCATCTGGCGCTGCCGGGGTCCGAAGGCCGAAATCAACCGCAACGCCCGTTTCGAACCAGAGAAGTTCGAACCCGAAGCGGCGCCATCGCTCGATTCCTTGCGCGCCCTCATCGCCGAAAGCCGGATCGACGTGCCGGCCGGCCTGCCGCCGATGGCATCCGGCCTGTTCGGTTACCTCGGCTATGACATGATCCGCCAGGTCGAGCGCCTGCCGGAGCTGAAGTCGGACAAATTGGGGCTGCATGACAGCATCTTTTTGCGGCCGACCCTCATCGTCATATTCGACAATGTAGAAGATAGCCTCACCATTGTTACCCCGGTTTGGACCCAAAACAGCCCGCTGAACGCCCGCGCGGCCTACAATCAGGCGCTGGAGCGGCTCAACGATATCGTCGCCGACCTCGACCGCGGCTTGCCACAGCAGGGCGGCGCCGTCGACATCGCCAACCTGCCCGAGCCGACGTCCAACATGACGCGGGACTATTTCGGCGAGATGGTCGCCAAGGCCAAGGAGTACATCCTGGCCGGCGATATCTTCCAGGTGGTCCTGTCGCAGCGCTTCTCGCTGCCGTTCAAGCTGCCGCCCTTCGCCCTTTATCGCTCCCTGCGGCGCCTCAATCCGTCTCCTTTCCTGTTCTTCCTCGATCTCGGCGGCTTCACCATCATCGGTTCAAGCCCCGAAATCCTGGTGCGCCTGCGCGATGAGAAGGTGACGATCCGGCCCATCGCCGGCACGCGCCCGCGTGGCAAGAACGCCGAAGAGGACAAGGCGAATGCGGCGAGCCTGCTCGCCGACGAGAAGGAACTGGCCGAGCATCTGATGCTGCTCGACCTCGGCCGCAACGATGTGGGCCGCGTTGCCGCCATCGGCTCAGTCAAGGTGACCGAGAAGTTCACGATTGAGAATTACAGCCACGTCATGCACATCGTGTCGAACGTCGAGGGGCGTATCGATCCGAAATATGACGCCATGTCGGCGCTGATGGCGGGCTTCCCCGCCGGCACTGTTTCAGGTGCGCCGAAGGTGCGTGCGATGGAGATCATTGAGGAGTTGGAGCCGGAACGGCGCGGCGTCTATGGCGGCGCAGTTGGTTATTTCGCGGCGGACGGATCGATGGACACCTGCATCGCGCTGCGCACAACGGTCATCAAGGACGGCACCATGTACGTCCAGGCCGGTGCCGGCATCGTCAACGATTCCGTACCCGAAAGCGAGTTCCAGGAGTGCCACCACAAGGCCCGCGCGCTGATCCGTGCCGCCCAGGAGGCGGTGCTCTTCGCGCAAAGCGGCAGCCGCAATCGCTGAGGCCGGCCGTGATCGTCGAGCTCGATATAGCGTTCGACAAGGTCACGTCTCCCCTGGTTCGCGCGTTTCATCAGATATGGGACGCAAAGCGCGGCACCCGCGCCATGCCGTCGTGGCAGGACTTCGATCCGGCCGAAATGCGCGGGATCCTGCCCAACATGATCGTGACGTCGATCGAGCATGAGCCGTTTCGAATCTATTATCGATTGGTCGGCACCCAGGTGGCGAGTTTCCGCCATGAACTGACGGGCCGCTACCTGGATCAGGTCAGCGAGCTTCCAGCAGACGTCCGCGAGGATTTAGCGAAGGAATATCAGCTGGTCTGCCGCGAGAAGAGGCCGACCTTTTCCAAAGACGTTCTGACGAGCAAATTCAATCACACGGTCACGTTCTTCGGCTCCATCTTCCCGCTTTCGAGCGATGGCGAGACGGTGGATCGATGCATTGCCGTCGAGGATTACGAAGGCTCGCGGCCGGACGATATCGCAGACGCCGATGCCGGACGCGGCTACGGCAGGGAAACCTGATCAGCCCGAGGTCGCCGATCCGGCGCTGTCCTCCGGCGGCAGATCCAAGTCGAAGCGCTGCTCGCGCATCATCCGCCCCCAGGTATTGGCTTCCTGTTCTTCGGCCAGCTTGAACCCGGCCTGCTCATAGAGCCGGCGGGCGGAATCGAGCCCGGCGAAAGTGTAGAGATAGATGTGCCGATATTCGCGCTCGCGACAGAAGCCGATGGCGCGGTCGAGAAGCTGCTTGCCGAGGCCGGTGCGCTGCGCTTCCGGCGTGACGATGAACCAGCGCAGATGGGCACCGCGACCGGCATGGTCGCTGCCATCGATCACAATCGACCCCAGAAAACGTTCATCCGGCCGCTTGGCAGTGAGCAACAGGTCGCGATCCGCATTCGTGTTGATGATGAAACCAGCGAGGTCGGCCGCCACCTTGGCTTCGAACTTCTTGCCGAAGGACCAGGCCTGCGCGTAGTAGCGCGCATGGGCGCCCAGGATGTCGGCAATCACGCCGGGATAGTAATCGTGGTCGAATCGCATCGCCCCGCTCCTTTTCAGCCCGCTACACCCTCGCGCTTCTTGACGATGGCGGTCAAGGGGACGATCGCAAAGCCCTGCGCCTTGGCAGCCGGCAGCCAGCGCTTCAGTACGGCGATAGTACCCGGATGCGGATGGCCGATCGCAACCGCATAGCCCTGCTTGCGCGCGATGCGCTCAGCTTCCACCAATTGGCGGGCGACGGCCGCCTCGCTCATATCGTCATCGAGAAAGACGTCGCGGGCGATATGCGTGACGCCCATTTCGGCGGCCATTCGGTCGCCAACGCTTCCGGCAATCGTCTTTGAATCGAGGAACAGCAGCCCCCGCTCCTTTGCCTCTTCAAGGACGACGCGCATCCCGGCGGGGTCCTGCGTAAAGCGGCTGCCCATGTGATTGTTGAACCCGACATATCCGTCGAGGCGGCCCAACCCCCAATCGATGCGCCGACGCAGTTCGGCGCTGTCCATGCCGACATTGAGCGCATTCGGCCCCGGATTGACCGTCGCGTTCACCGGCTGCATCGGCATGTGAACCATCACCTCATGCCCCTTGGCATGAGCGGCGCGCGCCAATGCCGAGGCGTTCTTGGCATAGGTCATGATCGAGAGAACGATCGGCGCCGGGAGGTCCAAGGCCAATTCGGCATGCTGGGGCGCCACCCCCACATCATCGAGGACGATGGCGATCATCGGACGGTTGCCGGGATCACGGAAGGCGACTGCGTTCTCGAGCCATTTCGGCGCCGAAGGCTCCTTGGCGCTGGGCGACGGCGCTGCCGCGACCTGCGCCGGTTCCTCGGCTGGAATCTCGGTAACTTCCGTCGATTGGTGCTGCCCTTCTTCCGCCACCGCCGGCTGCGGTGGCAGTGGCGTCGGCGCACTGGCCGGTACGGCCGCGACATCCGTCGCGGGTTGCTTCTCGACGATGCTGGGGGGCACTTTCTTCTGGGTCGCCGGAACGGTCGATTTGGGTAGCCGCGCCGCCCCTTCGGCAACGACGGCCTCACGCTTGGGGGAATGCATCCAGCCCGGGACCACGAGCGTCGCGGCCACGCCGAGCCCCAAACCCAATGCAATCCCGAGGCCGAACAGCAGCGTGCCACCGGGCAAATGCCGCAGCCAGCTGCTGCTGGCAGATTTACGACGGCGTGGTGCCGAACGGGTGGATTTCTTGCGCGCCGGTTTCTTCGCCTTTGCCATGCTATTCCTCGTCGACTTCATTCGCGGTCAGCGACAGTGCACGCAAGCTGAGCGGCGAAAGAGCGAGCAAGAGGACGACGGCCACCTCATAGCTTCCCAGATCACTGCGGGGCCCCAGCCAGAAAGGCGCCAGGGCCAGGAGCAAGGCGGCTCCGTAGGCGATAAACATATTCATGACAACCATTTGCCGGTGACGCGCGGCCAACAGAAAGAGATCGACGACAATCCGAGGATCGTGACGCGTGGTCACAATTTGTGCGGCGCCCATTCTTTCCACCAGCCGATGCCCGAAGGGCAAGACAATATCGCCGGACTTCAGTTCCCAGGGCACTTCGTCCGCGGCAACCACCAGCAGCGGTCCGACATCTTCGCGGAATTCTGCCAACGCGGTCGCTTCCTGCTGCGGGTCGATCGGCAACAGCCGCTTGATCTTCAGATGCTTGGCGAGTCCCTGGTGACCCGGATCCTCGGCATTCGCAAACCAAGCCGTGGCAAGCCCCAGCCGGTCCAGATTCTTGACGGCCTCCACGGCGCCACTCACCGAGGGCGCCCCGAAGACGAGAATGCCAATGACACGCCGTTCCGGCTGGGTTTCGGCCATCCAGCGCAACCGGCGCCCCTGTTGGAGCGCCTGCCGCGCGGCGTCGTTGAGCGGGCTGCAATCGAAACCGAGGCCTTCCAGATATTCGCGCGTGCCAAGAAAGAGCTGCTGTGATTCCGTGACGGCGCTGATCCCCTTCCCGATCTCGGCATGATAGGTCATCGCCGGTTTCAATCGCATCCGATAACCGACGGCGAAATCGAGAATGGCCTTGCCCCAGGGATCGTGACCGATCTGCGCCACAGCCGCAGCCCGGCGGATGAGGTCGGTTGCGGCCAGGTCATTCACCGGGTGGGCCGAAATCATCTTCAATCTGTCAGGTACGAGCACGCCCCGATGACTGATCGCCACCCCACCGACGCGGCGCAGCCGGTCGAGCGCCGCGATATCCCTGATTTCAAGCCCAATCCGCCGGGCAGCGGCAATGATTTCAGATGATGGCGCCGAAAAGACGAGACCAAGACCCAGTGGGGCCGCCAAAGACAACATGCGCAGGCCCGGAATGAGCATACCGTCTGTCGACCCATTCTGACCGACGCGGAAGGCGATGACCGCCAGGATAAGAGCCAGGGTCGCCAGCGCCACCCGGTCCAGAAGCCTTTGCAGCCGGTCGCGCGTCACCGGGGGTAGATCGACCTTGTCCGCACGGTTGTCGCTATCGATCACAATCCTGAGGGCGCCATCCCCATTCCGTGCGCCCAGATGCACCCGATCGCCCGGCCGGACCAGCACCGGGTAAACATCATCCTTTCCCAGCGGGTCTTGAATTTCGCTGTACCCTTCGGTCACGACACCATCGCCGGGGATGAGGTCCCCAGCCGCGACCAGAACCGTCCCCGACGGCACCGCCCGATGGTCCTTCCGTGCCGGGCGATAGGCGGCGCGCAGAACAATGTCGCCGATCACCGCCACGGACGGCAAAGCAGCGCCAAAGGATGCGTCGCGCCAGATGGCCAGCAATTGCGGCGCCCCGCCGACCGGTGACAGATGCTGGTAACGCCACACGGCGAGAGCGAAGGCCGCTGTCGCGCCAACGATCAGCAAATGATCGCCGCCGAATTTCAATCGCAACAGTTTGGCAGCGGCCCGCAGATAAATGGGCAGGCAGAGGATGAACTGAATGAACGCCGCCGCCAGCAGAGCCGGTGCGACGAAACCCAATACCGGCGTGAGCGGGGAGATGCCCCACCAGGTCCCCGTCAGCCCGAGCATGAGCAGCGGCAGCAACAAAAGCGGCATGCGCAGGAGGTCGACCCCCGGCATGTCCAGCTTCAAACCCAAAACGTGCATGGCCGCGCCATCCGTACCGAATCTTCCGTTCGCGTGACACCCCTGCTAAACTCCGTCGCAAATCGCGCAGGCGGGTATCTAAGATGTTCATACTAATCGATAATTACGACAGCTTCACCTATAACCTGTACCATTATCTGGGCGAGTTGGGTGCCGATATCGAAGTGCACCGCAACGACCAGATCACAGTCGACGAGGTTATGGCCAAGAAGCCCCAGGGAATCATCCTGTCGCCGGGTCCCTGCGATCCGGATCGGGCCGGCATTTGCCTCGATCTCATCAAGGCCGCGTCGGGCAAGATTCCCATCCTCGGCGTGTGCTTGGGCCACCAGGCGATCGGCCAAGCCTTCGGCGGCAAGGTCGTCCGCGCCAACAAGCCCATGCATGGCAAGATGTCCAACGTCCATCACGGCAACAAGAGCGTGTTCCGTGACATTCCCAACGATTTTGCCGCGACGCGCTATCATTCGCTGGTCGTCGACCGCGAGACGCTGCCGAAGGATCTGGAAATCACCGCCGAGACGGAAGACGGCACCATCATGGGACTCGCGCATAAGTCGCTGCCCATTGCCGGGGTGCAGTTCCATCCCGAAAGCATCGCTTCGGAACATGGGCACAAGCTGCTCAGCAACTTCCTGACCTCAGCCGGGCTCAATTCACCGGCCAGCGCCAAGGTCCTGCAGTGAACGCGACAACTGAAACGAAGCCCAGCGACCTCAAAGGTCTGATCGGCATCGTCGCCCAAGGCAAGCCTTTGTCGCGCGGCGAAGCCGAGGCGGCGTTCAACATCATCATGACCGGCGAAGCAACACCGGCCCAGATCGGCGCCTTCCTGATGGGCTTGCGCGTGCGCGGCGAAACGGTCGACGAAATCACCGGCGCCGTCAGCATCATGCGCGACAAGATGGTCCGCATCGAGGCGCCGATGGGCGCCATCGATGTCTGCGGCACGGGCGGCGACGGTGCCGGCACGCTCAATATCTCGACCGCCGTCGCCTTCGTCTGTGCCGCCAATGGCGTTGCGGTTGCCAAGCACGGCAACAAGGCCGCCTCGTCGAAGAGTGGCGCCGCCGATATCCTGACGGCACTCGGGGTCAATATCGATGCCGACACGAAGGTCCTCGAGCAGGCCCTGTTCGAGGTCGGCACCAGTTTCCTGTGGGCGCAGAAGCATCACAGTGCGATGCGCCATGTCGGCCCCGCCCGCGTCGAGCTTGGCACCCGCACCATCTTCAACCTGATGGGCCCGATGTCGAACCCGGCGGGCGTCAAACGCCAGCTGATCGGCGTCTATGCGCGGCAATGGCTGAAGCCGATGGCCGAAACGCTGCGCACGCTGGGCACCGAGCGCGCATGGTTGGTGCATGGCAGCGATGGCCTTGACGAAATCACCACGACCGGCCCCACCCATGTTGTCGAGTTGCGCGACGGCAAGATCACCGAATTCGAGATCGCGCCGGAGGAATTCGGCCTGTCCCGCAGCACGGCGGCAGAACTGAAGGGCGGCGATCCGGGACAGAATGCCGAGGCGCTGCGCAATCTGTTCGATGGTGCCGTCGGCCCCTATCGCGACATCGTGCGGCTGAATGCCGCTGCCGCTCTCATCGTGGCCGGCAAGGCCAAGGATATCGCAGAGGGCCTGACCCTTGCCGCCGACGCACTCGATTCCGGCCGTGCCAAGGAAAAGCTCGAGGCGCTGGTGGCCTTCACCACCGAGAATGCGGGTGGGGTCCTCAGCTGATGAGCGACGTTCTGACCCGCATCTGCGACGACAAGCGGCTGCATGTCGCGGCACGCGAAAAGCTGGTGCCGCTGCCTGAGATCCGCCGAGCTGCCGAAGCAAGCATGGCAAGCGACGCACCGCGCGGCTTCCTGCGCCGGCTCGAGGCGAATGTGCAGGCGGGCTATTTCGGCCTTATTGCCGAGATCAAGAAAGCCTCGCCGTCCAAGGGCCTCATCCGCGCCGATTTCGACCCGGCGACCTTGGCGAAGGCCTACAAGGCCGGTGGAGCGACCTGTCTTTCGGTCCTGACCGATATCCCCTATTTCCAGGGTGCCGACGAATATCTGCAACAAGCCCGCGCTGCCGTCGATCTGCCGGCGCTGCGCAAGGATTTCATGCTGACGCCCTACCAGGTCTATGAGGCTCGGGCGCTGGGTGCCGATTGCATTCTCCTCATCATGGCCTGCCTTGACGATGCGACGGCCGCCGAACTGGAAGCTCTGGCCTTCTCGCTCGGCATGGACGTGCTGGTCGAAGTGCATGACGCCGCCGAGATGACGCGCGCGCTGAAGCTCAAATCGCGCCTGCTCGGCGTCAACAACCGCAATCTCAAGACGCTCGCCATCGACCTTGCCACTACGGAACAGCTGGCGGCGATGACACCCAAGGACAAGCTGCTGGTGGCCGAGAGCGGGCTCTATTCCACCGCGGATCTCGAACGCATGAACCGCGTCGGCGCCTCGATCTTCCTGGTTGGCGAAAGCCTGATGCGGCAGGCGGATGTGACGGAAGCGACCCGGGCGCTGCTCGGCACCCGGACACCGCTCCACTCGGCCGCATAATGAGCAAGCTCACCCATTTCGACGAGTCCGGCAACGCGCGCATGGTCGACGTGTCGGAAAAGGATGCGACCGAGCGCCTCGCCACGGCCAAGGGCTCCGTCTATATGGCGACGGAGACGCTGGCGCTGATCCGCGATCGCGGCGTCAAAAAGGGCGATGTTCTCACTGTGGCGCAGCTCGCCGGCATCATGGGCGCCAAACGCACGCCGGACCTCATTCCGTTGTGCCATCCGCTGGCTCTCACATCGGTCAAGGTCGAATTGCAGCTGGATGCCGCGCGCAACGCCGTCGATATCACTGCCACCTGCAAGCTGGTCGGCAAGACCGGCGTTGAAATGGAAGCCTTGACCGCCGTCTCGGTCGCCGCCCTCACCGTCTACGACATGGTCAAAGCGGCCGATAAAAGCATGCGCATCGGCGATATCCGCCTGGTGCACAAGAGCGGCGGCAAGTCCGGCACCTTTGAGGCACAGTAAATGATCCCGGTTACCGAGGCGCTGGCGCGGGTCCTGGCGCCCTTCTCTCCCCTTGCCGCCGAAACCATCGGCATCGATCGCGCCGTCGGCCGCGTGCTCGCCGCACCCGTCATCGCGCGCCTGTCGCAGCCGCCGGCCGCCGTCTCGGCGATGGACGGCTATGCGGTGCGGGGCCCGGATATCGGTCAGTTGCCGGCACGGCTGCGCGTCACCAGCACTGTCCCCGCCGGCGCCGCGCCGGATGTGGCGCTGAAAGGTGGCGATGCCGCCCGCATCTTTACCGGCGGCATCCTGCCGGCAGGTGCCGACACGATCGTCATCCAGGAGAATTGCGACCGCGACGGCGAGTTCGTCATCGTGCGCGAAGGATCGAATACGCCGGGCCAGCATGTGCGTGCCGGCGGCAACGATTTCCGCCAGGGCGAAGTCGGCCTGGCGCCGGGGCGCCTTCTCAGCGCGCGCGACATTGCACTGGCCGCCGCCATGAACTGGCCGATGCTGTCCGTCACGCGGAAGCCGCGCGTGGCCCTCCTCTCGACCGGCGACGAACTGCAGCATCCGGGCGAACCGCTGGGTCCGGCGCAGATCATTGCTTCGAACGGGATCGGCCTTGCCGCCTTCGTGACGGCTTGCGGGGCCGAGCCGATCAATCTCGGCATCGCGCGCGATAATCTCCCCGATCTCTATCGCGCCCTCGATGGTGCCCGTGGCGCCGACGTGCTGGTGACGACGGGTGGCGCCTCGGTGGGCGAACTGGACCTCATCCAGCAGGCGCTGAAGGACAAGGGTGCCAAGCTCGATTTCTGGAAGATCGCCATGCGCCCCGGCAAGCCCGTGATGTTCGGTGCGGTCGGCACCCTGCCGGTGCTGGGCCTGCCCGGCAATCCGGTCTCGGCGCTGGTGACGGCGACGCTCTTCCTGCGCCCGATCATCCAGCGCCTGCTCGGTCAGAACGGGATCGAGACCGCACCCGCTTTCGCGCGCCTCGGCTCGGCCTTAAAGGCCAATGACCAGCGGCAGGATTATCTCCGCGCCACCCTTTCGCGCGGTGCCGATGGCGGGCTCGTCGCGACACCCTTCCCCAAGCAGGACAGCGCCATGCTGTCGCTCATCGCCAAGGCCGACGCCCTCATCATCCGCCCGCCGCATGCACCGGCGGCGAACGAAGGCGACGCGACCGAGATCCTGCCGCTCGACGGCGGGTGTTTGAGTATTTGACAGCTCACTAAGCTAACCAATTACCATTTACACGCGGAGCGCAGCGATTTGGTCGCAGCATCTGCACCAGCAATCGGAAATTCGACCTGCAAACTTGACTCGCTGAACGGAGTGGCCCGAACATAGAGACTATTGCCGGTAAACAACTCCTTGATAAATGGAATTGCCGCTGAACCTGACCAAAGGCCAAGTGCCTCGTTGTCGGTCGATTCTTCAAAATGGCGAGTCTTCGCCTTCTGCTTGTCGATGCGAAAAGTCACGTCCCCATACCCTTGTATGCTGGCCATATGTTCGCCTGCGAAATAAAAATACACGTTCGTCTCATTCTCTCTGCAGACTAGAACGAGAGAAGCGAAACCGCGCTGTCCAAAGCGATTGCCTATCTCTTCAGTAGAATCCACGGCAACAAATACGTTTGTGGAGTCATCAATTTTAGAAGTGTCTTCCTTGACCCGCCAGGCAGAGGTGGTCGCTTTGTCGACCCTTGATTTGCGAAACAATAGGTCGAAGCACTCAAGGCGGTTTTTGTCGTCCTCAATTTGGGCGCAGGCATCTGGGGTCTCTTGAGCAACAGACACCGAGCAATATCCACAGCTGCCAATCAACACGGCAAAGATCGCTTTCGCGAAAAAGAAACTCGCTCTCATGCGTCCCCATATCGAGTAATTTTCTATCATCGCGAGTATATGAGAACTTCCCTATTTATCCACAACCTCACGCTTGACTTTTCATGAACTAAACTAGAACATATGTAGGAGTTGATTATTTGTTCCATTGCGAAAGTCGGATCGTGATCGATTTGGCGCGCTTGGAACAAGGATCAGAGCGCTTTTCGAGCGGCCGGCGACCCGACAAGGGGATGGGTTCCGGCGGCATCTTTCTGAGGGGATAGAGCGGGTATGTTGACCAGAAAACAGCGTGAATTGCTGCAGTTCATTCAGGATCGCCTGGGCGAAACCGGCGTGTCGCCCTCCTTCGACGAAATGAAGGATGCGCTCGGCTTGAAGTCTAAGTCGGGCGTGCATCGGCTCATCACGGGCCTTGAGGAACGCGGCTTCATCCGTCGCTTGCCGCACCGCGCGCGGGCACTCGAAGTGATGCGCCTCGCCGAGGATCAGGTCGGCACGCAGACCGGGACCAGGGCCGGCACGCCGACGCCGGAGCGCGAGCCGGCGCGACGCGGCTTCACCCCCAGCGTCATCGAAGGCAATCTCGGCAAGGTCCGTTCTGCGCCATCGCTCGGGCCTGACGAGGAT
>NZ_JAYRQR010000033.1:0-49609 GCF_041910485.1 Dongia sp. | reverse complement strand
TCGATCTCCTTGGTGAACAGCCCCTTGCCGCCGATCTCCGACAGCGCCCGGTCCTGGATCCGGTCACCCGTCGTCTTGATGATGACGATCTCTACGGCTCCCGGAGCGGCCAGCGCCGGATGGGCGGCGGCTAGGCCCGCCTTCACCATTTCGGCCTGGGCAAGCGCCAGGGGCGATCCGCGGGTGCCGATCCTGACCGAGGCGGCTGATCCCGGGGCGGCCGATTCCGGGGCGGATTTTTCGCCGCCCGATTGGTTGATCCCTGGTTCCGAACCGGCCATAACTACCTCGCTTTTGCTGGCGCCCTTTCCTAGCTTCCGGGGCGCCTGAATGCAAAGCCGGAATAGGCGGAAAATGGTCGTTTTGGGTATCGAATCATCCTGCGATGAAACGGCGGCGGCGCTCGTGGCCGACGATCGGCGCATCCTGGCCGATACGATTTTCGCACAAATTGCCGAACACACGCCCTTCGGCGGCGTGGTGCCGGAAATTGCGGCGCGGGCTCATCTCGACCATCTCGATGAAACCATTGCCGCCGCCATGCGCCAGGCGGACATGAAATTCGCCGATGTCGATGCGGTCGCCGTGACCGGTGGGCCGGGGCTCATCGGCGGTGTCATCGTCGGCGTCATGATGGCCAAGGCCATTGCGCTTGCGCACAAGAAACCATTCATTGCCGTCAACCATCTGGAAGGTCACGCCCTGACGGCCCGGCTGACGGACGATGTGGCCTTCCCCTATCTGCTGCTGCTCGTCTCCGGCGGACATTGCCAATTGCTGGTGGTCGAGGATGTGGGCCGGTATCAGCGCCTCGGCGCCACCATCGACGACGCTGCCGGCGAGGCATTCGACAAGGCGGCGAAGTTGATGGGCCTGGGTTTCCCCGGTGGACCAGCCGTTGCCGCCGCCGCCGCCCAGGCGACGAACCCGGTCCGCGATCTGCCGCGCCCGATGAAAGGGCGGGACGATTGCAATTTCTCCTTCAGCGGCCTCAAGACCGCCCTGCGGCAGCGGGTCGAGGCGATGCGGGCCGCGGATGCGTTTGACGATGCGACCCGCGCCAATCTCGCTGCCGGATTCCAGGCCGCCGTCGTCGATTGCTTGATCGACCGCACACGGCATGCGCTGGAGATTGCCCGCGCGGCTCATCCGCGTTTGAGTGCGCTTGTCGTTGCCGGCGGCGTCGCCGCCAACCAGCATCTGCGCGGCGCGCTGCAGCAGCTGGCGACGCGGTACGATCTGCCGATCGTGGCACCGCCGCCGCGCCTGTGTACCGACAATGCAGCAATGATCGCCTGGGCCGGCATCGAGCGCCTGCGGCGCGGCGAAACTAGCGGTTTCGACTATGCACCACGGCCGCGCTGGCCGTTGGATTCCACGGCGCCGGCCCTTGCCGGGGCCGGTGTCAAAGCTTGAACCACGAGAACAAGGAAACGCGACATGGCCTTTATGATCTACTGCCTCGACAAGCCCAACAATGTGGAAACCCGCCTCGCCAACCGACCGGCACATGTCGAGCATCTTACCAAGCATGAGAGCGACCTCATCTCCGCCGGACCGCTGCTCACCGACGATGGGCAGACGATGATCGGCAGCCTCCTGGTGGTTGATTTCGCCGAACGGTCCGAGGTCGACGCCTTCCTGGCCGCCGATCCTTATACCAAGGCGGGGCTGTTCCAATCGGTGACGGTAAAGCCCTATCGCAACGTCTTCCCGCGGACAGCGAAATGAATCATTGGCTGGTGAAGTCAGAGCCCTTCAAATATTCCTGGGACCAACTGGTCAAGGACGGCAAGACCTTCTGGAATGGTGTCCGCAATTACCAGGCCGCGGGCAACATGAAGGCGATGAAGAAGGGCGATCAGATCTTCTTCTATCATTCCAATGAAGGTCTGGCGGTCGTCGGCATCTGCGAAGTGGCCAAGGAATATTACCCCGACCACACGGATGAGACCGGCAAGTTCGGCATGGTGGACGTGAAGCCGGTGCGGCCATTGAAGTCGCCCGTGACGCTGGCCGACATCAAGGCGACGCCCGAGCTCGCGGATATCTCGCTCATCCGGCAATCGCGCCTGTCGGTCATGCCGATCACGCCGGCGCATTGGAAGCTGATCTGCAAGATGGGCGGCATCAAGCCCTGATATCCTGAAACGGCCCCGATTCTGCCACCTTGCAGTCGCGGGCCGGCCGCGATCCGGATCGACAAAACCCCTGTTGGACACTGCAACAGGGGTTTTTCATGACCGATACGACAGACATGCCTGCAACCGGACCTTGGCGTCAGCGCTGGCGCGGCTCCGGCTTCGAGGCGGCAAAACGCATCCTTTTTCTCAGCTTTCTCATCCTGGCAATGATGATCCCCCTCGGGATGGTCGAGGGCGTCGTCCAGGAACGCAGCGCCCGCAAGATGGAAGTGGGGGCCGAGGTCGGCGAGCAATGGGGACCCGTCCAGGCCGTGAGCGGCCCGGTCCTGGTCATTCCTTATGATGAACTGGAAATGCGTCCCAATAGCGATGGGACCCAGGCACTGACACGTACCAGGCATTTCGCCACCTTCCTTCCCGCCGAGACGAAGATCGACGCGGCAACCAAGGTCGAAAAGCGGCACAAGAGCATCTACGAAGTCCTGGTCTATGGTGCCGCCATCAAAATGTCGGGACGCTTCGATGCCCCCGATTTCGCCCGCTGGAACATCCCCGAGGCACAGGTGCATTGGGACGAGGCCAGCCTCGCCTTGCTGCTGCCCGGTGCGCGCGCGCTGCTATCCATCGACCTTACGGTGGATGGGAAGGGGCTGGCGGTCGATGCCGGCCTGCTGCCGCAGCATCCGCGTGGCCAGGGCCTGCGTGCCGACCTCAAGCTCGTCGCTGCCAAGCCAATCGATTTCACCATCGACCTCACCCTCAACGGCCGTGATCAGTTGAGCCTGTGGCCGCTGGGCGGACAAAGCGAAATCGCGATTGCCAGCGATTGGCCACACCCCAACTTCATCGGCTCGCCCTTGCCCAAGGAACGCGAGATCCGCAAGGACGGATTCAGCGGCCATTGGTCGATCAATCATCTGGCAACCGGTATTCCGCTCGCTTGGCGGGACGGGGAGTTCAGCCTCGATACCGGCGTGCTCAACGTGGTCGGCGTGGCGCTGACGGAACCGGGCGACGTGCATCAACAGACCGACCGCATCGTCAAATACGGCATGCTGGTCGTGGCCCTGACCTTCGGCACCATCTTCGTCATGGGGCTGCTGAAGCGCGACCGCGTACACCTCGTCCAGTATCTGCTGATCGGCGCGGCGATCGCACTCTTCTATCTATTGTTGTTGTCGCTTGCCGAGCAGATGCCCTTTGGGTTTGCCTATCTCATCGCCAGCCTGGTCGATATAGCGATTGTGGCAATCTATGCCGGCGCCACCATCCGCCGCGCAGTGGGGCTGCTCACCGGCATCGTGCTCGCTGCCTTGCATGGCTATATGTACGTGCTGCTGCAGATGGAAAGCTACGCACTGCTCTCAGGCACGATCGGGCTCTTGGTGATCCTCATCCTCACCATGGTCGCGACGCGCAAGGTCGATTGGTACGCCATTGGCGACGAACCAGGGCTGGTACCCGTCAAAACGGACTGACCGAGGTCAGCCATCGGTCAATGGGGGGCGCCGACCAAAATCGGCGCCCTTTCTCTTTTTGCCGCGGAGTTAACGAAATCGAGAGAAATCGCCCATAGAAATAATCATACGAATTCCTAAAATGCCGGGGATATTGAATGTTTCGTGCATCGATTTCGCGCCTGCTGATCACGCTGCAGATCGTCATCTTGGGTGGTCTGTTGCTGGCCATGGCCATATTCGCTGTCAATGCGTGGCAGGACTATTCGGCTGCGAGTTATGCCCTGCAAGCGGTGAATACCGACAAGGCCGTCTTCCAGGCCATCATCGACGAGCGCGGCCAGATCAGCCCCATTCAAACCGGCATCCAGACCAAAGATGACGTAAAGCCGATCATCGACAAGAATTTCTCCAAGGCGGAGGAGAGCCTGCAGGCCGCGCTCGCCTCTGTGCAGGGGCTGAAACTCGAAGGTAAGGATAAATTCCTGGCCGATGTGGATAGCGCCGTGAAAGCCATGAAAGCGCTTGAGCCGACCCTTCTTGAACAGGCAGCCTTGCCCAAGGATCAGCGCGACCTGAAGAAGACGATGGATTGGCGTGAAGCCGTCTACGGTTCGGTCGACGCCTTGGTTGCGATGTCGACAGCAATGGGCAACCTCGTGCGGACGCAGGATCCCTTCCTTGCCGAGATGGTTCAGGTGCGCCGCTTGGGCTGGTTCCTGCGTGACAAATACGGCCCGCAATGCACGCTGCTTCGCCCCTTCGTTGCCAAAAGCGAAGCCTTGCCAGCAGAAAAGCTCGAGGCATGGCATGCCGGCATTGGCATGTACAAAGGTGGCTGGATTGTCCTGGATGAGTTGCTGGCGCGCCCCGAAACGCTGCCCAAGATTCGCGAAGTGGTCGAAAATGCCCGCGGCTTGATTGACAGTGCCCAGAAGCAAATGAACGAGCTCGTCGCCAAGTTTGACGGCAGCGGCAATCCGGCGATGGAGGCGCAGGCATTCAGCGACCTTTGCAATGGTCCGTTCAGCGCCACGCTTGAGATCAGCCACGAGGCCTTCCGGCAGGCTATCGCGTTCGTCGAGGCCAAGCGCACCCTGGCGCTCACTTATTTGATCATTGCCGTTGTTGGCTTGGGTGTTGCGCTTGTGCTGGCCTTTATCGGCATCTGGTCGGTTCTCAACCGTTTCTCGCGGCCGATCCAAACCTTGATGATTGCCGTGGGTCGTCTGACCGACCGCAATTTCTCCGAACCGGTTCCGGCTCCGCGTCAACCTGACGAACTTGGCAAGCTGTCGAACGCCTTGGAGAGCTTGCGCCTCAGCGCCCAGGAGGCTGAGCGCCTCGAAGGTGAGGCCAAAGCCCGTTCCGCAGCGGAACTGGAAAAGGCGCGCGAATTGCAGGAACTCTGCCGTCAGTTCGAGGCGCAGGTGACACAATCCTTGGTGACCATCGGTCAATCGACCGACACCTTGCGGGAGACGGCCGACACGATGCGCGCGACCGCTTCCGATTCCAGCACGCAGGCCCAGGCGGTCGCCAACGCCGCCAATCAGGCGGCTGGAAATGTGCAGACCGTCGCTGCGGCGACGGAGGAACTATCGGCCTCGATCGCGGAAATTTCCCAGCGCGTATCGACCAGTGCCGATGGATCGAAAGCTGCCGTCAGCAAGGCCGAGGAAACCAACCGTACCTTCGATGCGCTGGCTAAGTCGGCGCAGAGAATCGGCGATGTTCTGGGGCTGATCAGCGAGATTGCCGCGCAGACCAATCTGCTGGCACTCAACGCCACGATCGAAGCGGCCCGTGCCGGCGATGCCGGCAAGGGTTTTGCCGTCGTGGCGTCGGAAGTGAAAAACCTCGCCGGTCAGACATCAAAAGCGACACAGGAAATCTCGGAGCTGGTGAACGAGATTCAATCGACCACCAATCAGGCGGTGACAGCCATTCGCGATATCACGGTATCGATCAACGCCATCAGCGAAGGTGCGACCGCAATCGCCGCCGCCGTCGAGGAACAGGGGGCGGCGACCGGCGAGATCGCCAGTTCGGTCCAGCAAGCCGCGCAGGGGACGCAAGAGGTGACGCATACGATTGCCGTTGTGGCGGAATCGAGCCAGCGGACAGGTTCGGCGGCGAACGATGTCACCCAGTCGCTGGAAGGCATGCTGCGTGAGCAGACCAATCTGCGGCAGGCGGTCGAGAAATTCCTGGCCACCGTGCAGGCGCGCTAGCAACCGCGTCGCAATCGCGATTTGGGGTTTGCGCAGGTCCGACCCTCCTTTTGTAGGGATTTCATTTCAAGCCCAACCGGGGTGCTATCCACCCGGTTGGGCTTTACTGCATTGCGGCAATGTCTTGTAACGGCTGTGCGAACCGACAATAATCGTCATTGATAACAGGTGCACCGCGAAGCCGGGCACTTGATAAATAAGTCAAATTTACGGGTTTGGGAGGCCCGACGCGCATGAGCGAATTTCAGGTTTTCGACGTTCCCCCCGCGGCTGCGTCGCGCGCCCTGGTCAATGCGGCGCAATACGAGGCCATGTACAAGAAGTCGGTCGAGGACAATGCCGGTTTCTGGGGCGAGCAGGGGCGTCGCATCGACTGGATCAAACCCTATACTCAGGTGAAGGATGTCGACTATACGGGCGACGTCCGCATTCGCTGGTATTACGACGGCACGCTCAACGTGGCGGCGAACTGCATCGACCGGCACCTGCCCAAGCGGGCCAACCAGACCGCGATCATCTGGGAAGGCGACGACCCTTCTGAATCGAAGCACATCACCTATGCCGAGCTTGCCGAGCAGGTCGGTCGCATGGCCAACGTGCTGAAGGCGAAGGGCGTCAAAAAAGGCGACCGCGTCACCATCTACATGCCGATGATCCCCGAGGCCGCCTATGCGATGCTGGCCTGCGCGCGGATCGGTGCCATCCATTCCATCGTCTTCGGCGGCTTCTCGCCGGACAGTCTGGCCGGCCGTATCGTCGATTGCGATTCCAAGGTCATCATCACCGCCGATGAAGGTTTGCGCGGCGGGCGCAAGGTGCCGCTCAAGGCCAATGTCGACGCGGCGCTGAAGCAATGCCCGGATGTGACGACCTGCATCGTGGTAAAGCGGACCGGCGGCGGAATCGAAATGAAGGCCGGCCGCGACTGCTGGTATCACGACGAGGCGGCGAAAGTGTCGCCCGACTGCAAGCCGGAGGAGATGAACGCCGAGGATCCGCTGTTCATCCTCTACACCTCCGGCTCGACCGGCAAGCCCAAGGGCGTGCTGCACACGACCGGCGGCTATCTGGTCTACGCCTCCTTCACCCATCAATATGTCTTCGACTACCACGAAGGCGATATCTACTGGTGCACGGCGGATGTGGGTTGGGTGACAGGCCATTCCTACATCGTCTACGGGCCGCTCGCCAACGGCGCCACCACGCTGATGTTCGAGGGCATCCCGAACTATCCCGATGCCTCGCGCTTCTGGGAAGTGTGCGACAAGCACAAGGTCAACATTTTCTACACCGCACCCACCGCCATCCGCGCCCTGATGCGCGAGGGCGAAGCGCCGGTGCAGAAGTGCAAGCTCAACTCATTGCGCCTCCTGGGTTCGGTCGGCGAGCCGATCAACCCAGAAGCCTGGCTCTGGTATCACCGCGTCGTCGGCAAGCATCATTGCCCGATCGTCGATACCTGGTGGCAGACCGAAACGGGCGGCATTCTGATCTCGCCCTTGCCCGGCGCCACTAGGCTGAAGCCCGGCTCAGCCACGCGGCCGCTGCCCGGCATCATCCCGGAGATCGTCGATGCCAACGGCAACGTTCTGGAAGGGGCTTGCGAGGGCAATCTCTGCATCGCCGATTCGTGGCCGGGGCAGATGCGCACCGTCTATGGCGATCACAAGCGCTTCGCCGAGACCTATTTCAGCGCCTATAAGGGCAAATACTTCACCGGCGACGGTTGCCGCCGCGATGAGGACGGCTATTACTGGATCACCGGCCGCGTCGACGACGTGATCAACGTCTCCGGCCATCGCATGGGCACGGCCGAGGTCGAAAGCGCGCTGGTGGCGCACCCGAAAGTCGCCGAGGCCGCCGTGGTTGGCTATCCGCACGACATCAAGGGCCAGGGCATCTACGCCTATGTCACCCTGAAGTCCGGCGTCACGCCGACCGAGGAACTGCGCAAGGAACTGGTGATGTGGGTGCGCAAGGAGATCGGCCCGATCGCGGCGCCGGACCTCATCCAATGGGCGCCGGGCCTGCCGAAGACCCGGTCGGGCAAGATCATGCGCCGCATCTTGCGCAAGATCGCCGAGAACGAGTATGGCGCTCTTGGCGACACCTCGACGCTGGCCGACCCCAACGTGGTAACGGATCTGGTCGACAATCGCATGAACCGCTGAAAAGCCGGTCTTTGATGAGCGGGATGCCCGGCCTTGTGCCGGGCATTTTCGTTCAGCCGACCAGATGCGCGAAAGCCTTCACCACCTGCTCATAGAGCGGGCGTTTGAAGGCGACGATGAGGTCCGGGGTCCGGCGCAGCTCGGCCCAGCGCCAGTCGCTGAATTCCGGATGCTCGCCATTGATGTTGATCTCGCTGTCATTGCCGGTGAAGCGGAAGGCGAACCATTTCTGCTTCTGCCCGCGATAGCGCCCCTTCCAGATATGCGGCACGATCTCCCGCGGCAGGTCGTAGCGCAGCCAGTCGGCGGTTTCCTCCAGCAGCACGGCGGATTTGACGCCGGTTTCCTCATAGAGCTCACGCCAGGCGGCGGCGAGCGGTTCCTCGCCCTTGTCGATCCCGCCCTGCGGCATCTGCCAGGCCGGTTCCGGGCTGTCGAGGCGCTGGGCCACGAAAACCTCGTCTCGGCCGTTGAGCAACACGATGCCAACGCCCTTGCGGTAAGGAAGCTGGTCGATCTCGGCGTCCGTCATGCTGCTCATGGGGCAGGGCCTTATTTCTGCTGCAGGAAAGCGCTCGCCGGGACGAGCGCCATGCCGCGATCCTTGGCGGCACCGGCAAGCGTCGTCAAGGCCGCAAGCGAGGCGGGATAGGATGGAATGACGGCGAGTGCCCGTCCTTGCGCGCGCGCATTGCCGAGCAGCGCCTCGATCTCGGCAGCGAGCGTCTGCCGGGAGGCGTCCTGCGGAAAGGCACGATCGATGCGTGTCAGCAGCGGCGCGTCGCTGATCCCGGCGGCCAAGGCGGGGAGACTTGGCTCCGGCACTGTCGCCACGAAACCGAGGCCCCGCTGGCCGATCTCGGAGAGGATCGGACGCAACGCATCGGCATCGCCGAGGAACCGGTCGCCGAACTGCGTCGCCACCCCGGCCACCCCGTCGGACTCCTTCAACAGTTCGGCCAGGCGGCGGAGATTTTCCTCCTTGTTGAGCGCGGTCAGGAGACCCAGCGGGCCCGGATCGTCCTGCGGATAGTTGCGTGGCTCCAGCGGCAAATCGAGCAGCACCTCGTGGCCATAGGCATGGGCGGCATCGATCCAGGCCGGGAGCTCCGCGGCATAGGGGCTGAAACTCAGGCTGATTTCCGGCGGCAGGTCGGCGATGGCTGCTGCCGTGATGCCGCGGTTGAGGCCGAGCCCCACCACCAGCACGCCGACCCGGGGCTTCTCACCCAGGAACAAAGCAGGCCGTGCGAAACGTTTCACCGGCGGCTGGTCGAACTCGCCGACCGGCAGCCGTAGAGAGCGTGGCGGCGGCCGCTTCGCGATAAGTTGCGCGGGGCTCATCGGCGTCAGCACCAGGGGCTTGACCGGTGCCGACGGTGCGTCGCTCGGTGCCGCGACCATGCTCTGCAGATCGCCGCCATTCTCGGGCGTGCTGCTGTCGAGGGGTGCTGGCGTGGTCCCCAGATGGATCATTTGCCCGCCTTGGGCGAGCATTGATCCCAATTGTCCGGTCGCCTGCAAATAGATGGCACTGCCGGCGCCGATCAGCACCAGCAGCACGAAAAAGATGAAGCCCGGCCCGCCGATCCAGGACCCGCGCCGGTCAGCGACCGGTGCGAAGGGATCGTCGGGGCCGGGCTCATCTCGTGTCGCGCGCATGTCGCGCGTCAACCCGTCCGGGGTGCGGCCTAGTTGGCCGTCGCCGATTTCCCTTGGATGAGGGCGAGGCCGCGCAACAGGTCGAGCCCGCGCGCCAGCTGGAAATCTTCGTCGGGCCGCGCAATCTGCTCACGCTCCGAACCGACGAAGGGGGTGGTGTCTTCCTTCTTCGCACCGTCCTTCTTGGTATCGGTCGCGTCCGCCTGCGGGGCCGGCGTCTCTTCCTTCTTGCCTTCCTGAGGCTCGCCCCCGTTGGATTCCCCATTGCCGGGGTTGGCAAGGGCACCTTTGAGGTCAGCTTCATGCGGCCGGTTCTCGGCGCCGAGCTTCTCGATCTTGGCCTGTTCGACCTTGATATCGGGGTCGATGCCGGTTGCCTGGATCGACCGGCCCGACGGCGTGTAATAGCGCGCGGTGGTGAGGCGCATCGCGCCGTGGCCCGGAATGGCCATGATCGACTGCACCGAACCCTTGCCGAACGACTTCGTACCGATGAGGACAGCCCGGGCATGGTCCTGCAGTGCGCCCGCGACGATTTCCGAGGCCGAGGCCGAGCCGCCGTTGATGAGGACGATCATCGGCTTGTCGCCGATGATGTCGCCGCTTTCGGCATTCCAGCGCTGCGCGTCGTTGGGGTCGCGGCCGCGCGTCGAGACGATTTCGCCCTTTTCCAGGAAATCGTCGGAAACCGCGATGGCCTGATCGAGCAAGCCGCCCGGATTGTTGCGCAGGTCCAGCACCAGGCCGGCCAACTCGCCCTTGGTCGCTTTCTTCAACTGGTCGACCGCGTCGCGCAGGCCGCTGTCGGTCTTTTCGCTGAACGAGGTGATGCGGACATAGCCGATATTGCCGTCCTCAAGCTCCCAGCGCACGGACTTCAGCTGAATGACGGCGCGCTTCAGCGAAACGTCGAACGGGTCCTGGTCGCCACGCAGCACGGTGAGGGTAACGCTGCTGCCAACCTCGCCGCGCATCTTCTCGACCGCTTCATTGAGCGAGAGGCCCTGCACCGGCTGGCCGTCGATCTGGGCGATGAGGTCGCCGGGCTGCATGCCGGCCTTGGCGGCGGGCGTGTCGTCCATCGGCGTCACCACTTTGATGAGCCCGTCCTGCATGGTCACTTCGATGCCGAGGCCGCCGAACTCGCCCTTCGTCTGCACCTGCATGTCCTGGTATTCTTTGGCATTCATATAGCTCGAATGCGGATCGAGCGAGGTCAGCATGCCGTTGATGGCGGCTTCGACCAACTGGTCGTCCTTCACCGGTTCCACATAGGCGGCGCGCACGCGCTCGAACACTTCGCCGAACAGATTGAGCTGTTCATAGGTGTTGACCGGCGGGCTGTCCGTCGTGGTGGCGGTCGATTCCGCCTGCACGAGATGCGGCGCGAAGGCCAGGGTGCCGATGAGCATGCCGGCCGCGAGTGCGGTGGCGACGAGGAGCGATTGGCGGAACATGTGCTTGGATGACCTTCAGTTGCTGTTTTTATCGAAAATCGGCGCCGGATCGAATGGCTGGCCGTTATGGCGCAGTTCTACATAAAGCCGAGGCCGCCCATCTCCCATACCGCCCGCGGCTCCATCGGTGCCCGATTCGGCCGCTTGCGTCGTTTCCAATTTTCCGGCTGCGCCCATGCGACCGATCGGTTCGCCGGCTTTCAGCCACTGGCCGACCTCGACCACCACCCGGTCCAGGCCCGCCAAAATCGTATGATACCCACCCGCATGCTCGATGATCAATATTTGGCCATAGCCGCGGAAAGGGCCTTCGAACACAATCTGGCCATCAAATGTGGCCACAATTTGGGCGCCGGGCCGGGTTTCGACCTCGATTCCCTTCATGCTGCCGGCCGTATCGGTCGGCGCACCGAATTTGGTTACCAGCTTGCCGCTGACCGGGGCTGTCAGCCTGCTGATTTTCTTGGGGAAAGGTGCCAAATCGGCCGGTTTCTTGAAGCTTCGCTTCTTTTCGGCTGCTGCCGGGTCCAGGGCCGCAACCTGGGTCTCGGACCCACCCCCGGACTGGGCAGACTCGGCATCGGCCCCCGCCGTTTCATCGCCCTCAGTCGGGTTTTCCGCCTCGGTCTGTTCCAGGCGCGAGATCAGATCCTGCAGATTCTTTGCCTGGTCGGCCAGGCGCTGCAGCCGCTGTTTGGCGGCCTCGGTCTCCGCCAGGGTCGACTGGCGCAAGCCTGACTTCTTGGCGACAAGATCGGAAAGCCGCTTATTGTCCCCGGCCAATTTGGCCAGCGCCGCCGTGAGGTCGTCGCGCCGCCGCGCCATCTCCTGGCGCAGTTCCTTGATCTCGTTGAGCTCGCTTTGCAGGGCGCGGGCGCGGGCGTCGAGGACCGGTGTCGTGAGGCTGAGGAGCCTCGCCGACCGCGCCATGTCGATGGGCTTCTCGGGCGCAAAGAACAGCGCTTGGCGTGGCATGGTGGATAAGCGCTGCAAGGCGACGAGGGTTGCAGCCAGATCGCCGCGCCCCCTGGTCAGCGCTTGTTCCTTGTCGTGCTCGGATTCCGCAAGCGTTGCCAGCGTATTCTCGATCTCCGTCACCTCACGCTCACGCCGCTGCACATCGGCGGCGGCGGAGATGAGGGCCGTCTGCAGGTCGGAGACTTCCCGGTCGAGAGCCGCCGCCGTCTTCTCCAGCTCGGCGGCTTTCTTCTGGCCGGATTCCAGTTCCTTTTGGACATTCTCCAATTCGCCCGGTTGCGGGGTTTCCGCTTCCTGCGCACGGACGGCATGCGCCGTCCCCGCCGCGATGAGCAGCGCGGCGCCAAGCCGGAGAATGCTACGGCTCACGTTCAATGCGCGGCCGCACCGGCTTGCGGCACAGCGTCCGCCACCAGCGAATGGCCGGTCATTTCCTTGGGCTGCGTAATACCCAGGAGGGCGAGAATGGTCGGCGCCACATCGGCCAGTCGCCCGTCATTGAGCTTGTGTGCCCATTCCGGTGCGTTGACCAGGATGAACGGCACGCGGTTGAGGGTATGCGCGGTGTGCGGCTCGCCGGTCACCGGGTCCTTCATCATCTCGCAATTGCCGTGGTCGGCGGTGATGAGGAGCGCGCCGCCTTGTGCGACCGTGGCATCGCGCACGCGGCCCAGGCATTCATCGACGACTTCGACGGCCTTGATCGCCGCCTGCAAATTGCCGCTGTGCCCGACCATGTCGCCATTGGCGTAGTTGACGACGATGAGGTCGAACGCATCTGATTTGATCGCCTCGACCAGCTTGTCGGTCAGTTCATAGGCCGACATTTCCGGCTGCAAATCATAGGTCGCGACCTTGGGGCTCGGCACCAGGATGCGTTCTTCGCCGGGAAAGAGTGCTTCCTCGCCGCCATTGAAGAAGAAGGTCACGTGCGCATATTTCTCGGTCTCCGCCATGCGCAGTTGCTTCATGCCATGATCGGCGATGATCTCGCCCAATGTCCGCGTCAGTTCGACGGGCGGGAACAGGCACGGCATCAGCTTGGCGAGCTCGGCCGAATATTCGACCATGCCCAGGATCGCGGCAAAGCTCGTCACTTTCCGTCTCGGAAAATCCTTGAAAGCCGGATCGATGAGCGTGGTCAGCAATTGCCGCGCGCGGTCGGCGCGGAAATTGGCCATCAGCAGCCCGTCGCCGTTTCGGAAGCCCGGGAAATTGCCGATGAGGGTCGGCTTGATGAACTCGTCCGTTTCGCCGCGCGCATAGCCTTCGTCGATGGCGGCCTGCGCTGTGGCAACGCGCGGTGCCTCGCCGTGAAAGGCATCATAGGCCAGCGTCACGCGGTCCCAGCGTTTGTCGCGATCCATCGCGTAATAGCGTCCGCCCAGCGTGCCGATGCGCACATTCGGAAGATGCGCGATCTTCGCCTCGAAATCGGCGACGAAGCCCTTGGCGCTTTGCGGCGGCGTATCGCGCCCATCAAGGAAGCCGTGCACGACGACGCCGATGCCGGCGGCCGACAGAATCTTGCACAATGCCACCATATGGTCCTGGTGCGAATGCACCCCACCCGGCGACAGCAAGCCCATCAACTGCACGTCGCCTTTACTGGCGCGCATCTTGGCGACGAATTTTTCCAGTTCCGGAATCTTGGCGATTGATCCGTCGGCGATGGCGCGGTCGATGCGCGGCAAATCCTGCATCACCACGCGCCCAGCGCCGAGGTTCATATGGCCGACCTCGGAATTCCCCATTTGCCCTTCAGGGAGGCCGACATAGAGCTCCGAGGCGTCGACCAGGCTCCAGGGGTAGGTGCTGGTCATCTGGTCCCAGTTCGGCGTGTCGGCGAGGACCACGGCATTGTCTTCATGCGCGTGCCGATGCCCCCAACCATCCAGAATGCACAGGATCACGGGCTTCGGGCGTTTGTCGGTCATCGGGCAGGGGCTCGTCACTGAAAGCGTTGCATCACCAAGAGATGTAACCCGAACCGGCCTGTTTCGCCAGTGCGTTGACGGTGGCAGGAGGCTCGGATGGGTGGATATTTGTCAATTATTTCAGTTGATTGAGCTCCCGCAAACCCCTCATTCGTCATCCCCGGGCTTGGCCCGGGGATCAGGGGCGACTGGGCTCTGTTCTTCAGTTGTGGGCTGATGCCCGGCTCAAGCCCGGGCATGACGAATGGGACGGGGCATGGAGGATGCGGGAAAGGCCGCTCAATCCCGATGATAGGGATGCCCGGCAATGATCGTCTGGGCACGGTAGATCTGCTCCATCAGCAGGACCCGGACCAGCATGTGCGGCCAGGTCATGGCGCCGAACGACAGCAAGAGCCCGGCCTTGTCGCGGATCGTAGGGGAAAGGCCGTCGGCACCGCCGATGATGAAAGTCAGCTCGCTATAGCCCTGGTTGCCCAGCGCCGTGATCCTCTTGGCAAAATCGCGGCTCGCCAAATTCTGTCCGCGCTCATCGAGTGCGATGATGACGCGACTGGCAGCCCCCTTGGCCTGCAGGGCCTTTTCAATGAGGTCCGCTTCCGCCGCCATCAGCTCAGCACCGGCAAGGCCCTTTTTGGCCTCAAGCTCGACGATTTCGACCGGCCAGGGCAGGCGCTTCACATAGGTCTCGACCAGCGATTTCTCTGGGCCGGCCTTGGCACGGCCGAGAGCGATGAGGCGGATCTTCATAAGATGGGCGGCTTTCCGGGCGGTGGAAGGAGCGCGATGCGTACCGCTATAGTGCGACGGTTGCTCTTGAAGCTCAATGTGCCTACTGATCCCAACCGCCTGACCGAATGACAATGCGCCCCTTGCGATATCTACTGCCGCTTCTTCTCTCGCTGCTAGTGACCGCCTGTGCCGCTTCGCTGCCGCCACGGGTCCTGGCGCCACCGCAGGAGGTGCGCGGCAACATCCTGCGCCTTGCCGTCCAGGAGTGGCATGCGTTCGGTAGCCAGGTGATCTACCGCGCGGCGGACGGCCACGAAATCATCGATCCGGTTGGGCTCTGGGAAGATGACAGGGCCGGCTCCGCGCGCGTCGCTGAATACTGGCGGGCGGTCGGCACGGATTGGACGGGCTATGACGGCGACAAGCCTTGGTCGGCTGCGTTCATATCCTGGATCATGGCGAAGGCGGGCGTGCCGGATGGGGAAATGCCGCCGACGGCGACACACGCCCACTATCTGCGCTCGGCCATCGACAGTGCCGGCAAGGGTCATTGGCGGCCGCATCCGCCGGCCGACTATACGCCACGACCGGGTGATCTCATCTGCGCGACCCGGGCCGGGCAGAAGATCGACCGCTACGATCAGGTTCCAACCGGTGCGACGCTCCATTGCGATATCGTCGTTTCGGTCTCATCAAACGAACTGGAATCGATCGGCGGCAATGTGCGCAATTCGGTGACGCGCTCGAAACGGCTGCTCGGGGCCGATGGCCGGCTCGACACGAACCGCGACCGCCCCTGGTTTCTGGTGCTGGAAAACCTTTATCCCTGAAATCGGCGCGATCAGTGATCGGCCGCGGCCGGTGCGCCACGCGGGCGCTTCAGGATCGGCACCAGGATGATGGCGCTGAGGAAGATCGCGCTCAGCAGATATTGCGCGTCGGCCATCGTCAGCACTTCCGCCTGCACATAGACCGTGTTGGCCAGCATTTTGATGGCTGCATTATCGGTCATGCCGCCCATCATGCCGGCGATGCCGTGGCGGGCGTTCTCCAGGAAGCTCTGCACGACCGGATTCCCGGACGGCATGTTCTCGACCAGCCGTGTCCAATGCAGCGCCATGCGGTCATTCAATACCGTGTTGATGGCGGCAAGGCCGATGGCGCCGCCCAGATTGCGCATCAGATTGTAAAGGCCGCTCGCATTCTTGATGCGCTCCGGCGGCAGCGTGCCGAGGGCTGCGGCATTGATCGGGATGAACAGGAACATCAGCGCGAAACCGCGGCAGGCCTGCGGAATGAAGAATTCCCAGAAGCCCCAATCCGCCGTCATCAGCGATTGCAGATGTGTGCCGAGGCCGAACATGCCGAGTCCGAAGGCCAGCATCAGGCGCGGATCCAGGACACTGGCCAGGCGGCCGGCAATCGGCGCCGACATGAACTGGAAGGTGCCGGTCACGAACATGACGATGCCGATGTCGAGTGCCGTGTAATCGCGCACCCGCCCCAGGAACAGCGGCATCAGATAGGTCGACCCATAGAGGCCGATGCCGATGATGAAGCTGAAGGTCGAGCCGATCAGGAAGTTTCTGTTGGCAAAGGCACGGATGTCGACGATCGGCTGGCGATAGGAAAGAACGCGCCAGACGAAAAAGATGCCGGCGACGGCCGCGATGATGGCGAAGGTGAAGATCGTGTCGTCGTCGAACCAATCGTCGCGCGGGCCTTCTTCCAGCACGAATTCCAGGCTGCCGAGGAAAAGCGCCATCAGTGTCAGGCCCAGATAGTCGAAGCCCGGCAGCAGCGACCAATCCGGCTTGTCGAAATCGACCAGGGTCCAGACCGCCACGGTGACGATGGCGCCGGGCAGCAGGTTGGCGAGGAACAGCCAATGCCAACTCGAAATCTCGGTGATATAGCCGCCCAAGGTCGGCCCCAGGGTCGGCGCCATGGTGGCGACGAGGCCCATCAGCACCGACAGCATGTTGCGCTTCGAGGGCGGAAAGACCGTGTAGCAGGCCGCGAACACGGTGGGGATCATCGCGCCGCCGATAAAGCCCTGCAGGGCCCGGAATATGATCATCGAATTGATATCCCAGGCCAGCGCGCACAGCATGCTGGTGAGGGTGAATCCCGCCGCCGACACCGTGAAAAGAATGCGTGTCGACAGGAGGCGCGTCAGGAATCCGGACAGCGGAATCATCACCACTTCGGCGATGAGATACGAGGTCTGCACCCAGCTCGCTTCATCCGAACTGGCAGCGAGGCCCGCCTGGATGTCGGCGATCGAACTCGATACGATCTGGATGTCCAGGATCGCCATGAACATGCCGACGACCATGATCATGAAGCCGATCCAGTCGCGCCTCGTCAGCGGCCTTTCCATGATTCTGCGGGTCCGGCGTTTCGGCGCTTATTCCGGCTGCTTGGCCTTCGGTGCGGCGTTGGCCGCACCGAAGAGCCAGCCACCGGCCTGCGCCAGCGTGGGGGCCGCGACGCTGCCGGTATCGACTGCCACCTCGACCGAAAGGCCGGGGCGCAGCAGACCGTGTAGGGGCGAATTTTCCGGCAGGGCGATGCGCACGGGCACGCGCTGCACGATCTTGGTGAAGTTGCCGGTGGCGTTTTCCGCCGGCAGCAGGCTGAACTCGGCGCCCGAGGCCGGCGAGAAGCTGTCGATCGTGCCGGTCAGTTCCTGGCCCGGATAGGCGTCGATCTCGACCTTCACCTTCTGGCCCGGCTGCATGTGGCCGATCTGCGTCTCCTTGAAGTTGGCGACGACATGGACGTCGTTGGGAACCAGCGACAGAAGCTGCGTGCCGGGGCTCACGAACTGGCCGACGCGGACGGCCCGGTTGCCGATGACGCCGTCGATCGGCGCGCGGATGACGGTCTTTTCCAGATCGTTCTGCGCCAGCATCAAGGCGGCCTTCGCTTCGGCCAGCTTGGCGACCGCTTCGGCACGGTTGGCATTGAGGACGCCGATCTGCGCGCGTTCGGCCACCAGCTCGGCGTTGATGCGGCTCGATTCGGCTTCGGCTTTCAGCTTGTCGGCGGTGGCGTCGTCCATTTCCTGCGTGCCGATGATCTTGCCTGAGACCAGCTTCTTGTAGCGGTCGTACATTTGCTTGGCACGGTTGAGCTCGGCGCCGGCCGAGCCTTGCGCCGCCACCATCTGCGCGATGCGGGCGTTCTGATAGGTGATCTGGCTGTCGATCGTGGCGAGGCTCGCCTCGGCGCCGGCGACATTGGCTTCCGACTGCGCGACCTTGGCGCGGAAGTCGGAATCCTCGATGGTGATCAGCACGTCGCCCGCACGGATGGCCTGATTGTCACCGACGGCCACGGTCGCCACATAGCCCTCGATGCGGGGGCTGATGATCGAGATGTCGCCTTCGACATAGGCATTGTCGGTCGATTCGATGAAGCGCGCCGTCTGCCACCAATACCAGCCGCCCGACACCGCGGCGAGGGCGGCGAGGCTGACGACGGATCGCAGGATGAGCTTGCGCATGGGGTGATTCCTCATTCAAATTCGTGCCGGAAGGGGCCCGGAAAGGCCCTTTTCGACCGCCGGAATCGCCCCTTTTCAAGTGTTGAACTAGACTGTCCAGTTCAATTTTCATTGAAAATGGCTTGCCCTAGATTATCTGTCAAGGGTAAACTGAACCGATCAGTTTAGTTTTTGAGAATGAGCCGCATGACCAGCCAAATTGCCACACTCGCCGAAACTGATCCCGCCGGAAGCTGCTTCCAGCACCCGCGCGACCCAGAGACCGGCGAGGAGCTGCCGCAAAAAGCGGCCCAGGTCATGGAGGCGGGCTCCAAGCTCTTCACCGAGCATGGTTTTGCCGCCGTCAGCATGGATCAGGTGGCCAAGGCGGCCGGTGTGTCGAAGGCCACGGTCTATGCCCATTTCCAAAGCAAGGAGCAGCTGTTCATCGCCATCGTGCGGGCAGCCTGCCTCTCCTATGCCGAGAACGTCATGCCGGAGGTGCGTGACGCCCCCGACATGCGCGCGGCTTTGACCCGCATCGGCTATTCGATCGCCGGCTTCCTCACCGCCCCGCGTACATTGGCCGTCTACCGCGTCATCGTGGCGGAAGGTCCCCGTTTTCCCGAGCTGGCGCGGAGCTATTACGATATCGGGCCGCGCACTTTCAAACGCCTGCTCGCCAACTATCTCTTGGAGGCCCAGCAAAAGGGGCTGCTGAAAATTGAGAACGCGCGGCTGGCGTCCGATCAATTCTGCTCGATGGTGCGCGGTCCTCTTTACATGCCATTCCTGCTAGGTCTTGGCGACGATCCGGAAACGCTCCGGACCGATACTGTCGTCGAGGGCGCTGTCGAGGTGTTTCTGCGTGCCTATGGTCCCGATGTGAGGCCAGCGGCTTAGACTTGCTGCCGCAAGGTGTCCGGATCTAGGACCTTGAAGAAACTGTCAATCTTCTGACCATCCCGAGACAGCGGTGCGATCAACCTGACATAGGACCAAAGGCTGCCGTCGAGGTTGACATAGGTCCTTTCCGCGAGGCTCGGCAGGCCGAGCCGCGCAACCGTGAGCGCCGCGTCGACGACGTGACGAGCGTCGGCCGGCTCGAAGAAATCATCCGTCGTCCGGCCCTTCAATTCTCCACCATATTTCGCGCAGACTGCGGTTCCCGCCAGCCTTACCCTGAGCCTTAGCGGTGCTTCCTCGAGGTCAAGCAGCATCACGTAGGGCAGAAGACCCTTTGGCAGGGCGATCGGGTCGATCGAACGGGGCGCACGCGACCCGCGCGCTTGCAGCCATGTTTCGAGGGCGTCGGCAAGCGCCGGGTATTTGTTGATGTCGGTAAGCGCGATATCTCGGTGCTGACGCACGGATCGGCCGAATTCATACAGAGACATTGGGGGATCACTTTATAAGTTGACTCCACGATACGCTCACGGTTTCCGGCTGGATCAAGTTCTGGGACACATGATGGTGATATCTTCAAAGGAAAGAGCCTGTCGGTCCCAAATGCATCCAGCGGCGCTTTCAGGCTAGTGGTGTGTCGGCTTAGCGTTGAAATATGTCGAAAGATAAGTGGGCGGCTGTCAGGAATAAACTCTGTTAATCATTTGCGGCTAGCGTCGTGACCCGACTTGCAATTGCAACCGGAAGGTCTGTGAACTGATGATCGAGTGGCTGGCGCACGTTCATATCCGCACTTGGCTGCTGCTGGGATTCAGCAGCGTTTCCGCGCTGCTTGTCTTCGTGATCGCCGTCAATTTCTGGCAGGTGCGCAGCAGCGCCGACATCACCCAGCGCATGGTAGCGGAACGGCTGCCGACGACGATCGGCGGGAATGCTCTGGTCGGCAATGTCCAGAATTCACTGACGGCCTTGCGCGACTGGATGCTGACCGGCAACGAGACCTTCAAGAGTGACAGAGCCGACGTCTGGGTGCAGATCAAGGCCAACGTCAAGCAGGTCGACGCGCTGGCCGCCACTTGGCAGAACGCCGCCGACCGCAATGACTGGGACGCCGTCAAGAAACTGCTGGTGAGTTTTGCCGAGGCGCAAGGCAAGGTCGAAGCGCTGGCCAACAGCCAGGACGAACAGCCGGCCTTGAAGCTGATGAATGAGCAGGGCGAGAAGCTCATTCAAACCATCGTCAAGAGCGTCTCCGGCATGATGAATGAGGAATTCGCGCAAGCCGCCACGGAAGAGCGCAAGGAATTGCTCATCGCCCTTTCCGATTTGCGCAACGCCTTCTCGCTCGCACAAGCATCCTTGCGTGCCCTGGTGATGACGGGCAACGAGCAATTCCAGAAGGAGTTCGACAAGAATTTCAAAGTGACGGGGAGCCGCCTCAAGACCATCGAGAAGATGCAGGCACTCTTCACCGTCGGGCAGAAATCGGCCTTCAATACGCTGAAGTCCAACTACGACAAGTTCACGCCCCTGCCGGCGCAGATGATCGAGATCCGCAAGTCGCCATCCTGGAATCTGGCGCAGGAACAGCTCAACGGCACTGTGACGCCGCAGGCCAACCAGATTCTCGATCTTCTTTCGGGCCCGCGTGGCGAAGATGGTGTCCGGCGCGGTGGCCTTGTCGACCGGCAGCTGACTTTGCTGTCCGAGGACGGCAGCAGCGCGCTCAATTCGGCGCGCAATCTTGAGATCGTCATGCTGGTGCTGCTCGTGGTGGGCCTCGGCGCTGGTTCCGGCATCGCCTTCTGGGTCATCCGCGTCACCTCGCGCCCCATCGCGCGCATGACGAAGGTGATGGAAGAATTGTCGACCGGCAATCTTGAGGTCGCGGTGCCGGATACCGAACTCAGGAACGAGATTGGGGCCATGGCGCAGGCCGTCAGCGTCTTCAAGGACGGCATGATCCAGGCGCGCGACCTTGCAGCCCGGGAAACGGCGGCACAGGAGCGGCGGGAGGCACGTGCCAAGCGCATCAACAGCCTGACCCACGATTTCGAGGCCGCGGTGAGCGGTGTCCTGGAGACCGTCGCCAGCGCCGCCGAACGCATGCAGGGTACCGCCAACTCGATGACCGAAACGGCGAGCGACACCTCGGCCCGGGCTGGTGCCGTGGCGACGGCTTCGGCTGAAGCGACGACCAACGTGCAGACGGTGGCATCGGCCACAGAAGAATTGAATGCGTCGGTCGCCGAGATCTCGCGCCAAGTCAATGAATGTTCGCGCATCGCCAGTGACGCGGCGACCCAAGCCGAAGCCACGAATAAGCTGGTCGAAGGACTTTACGCGGCAGCCGACAAGATCGGTGCCGTCGTGCAGCTTATCAACGACATCGCCGGGCAGACCAATCTTCTGGCCCTCAACGCGACCATCGAAGCGGCGCGCGCGGGGGACGCCGGCAAAGGCTTTGCGGTGGTGGCAAGCGAGGTGAAGAACCTTGCTACCCAGACAGGCAATGCGACCGACGAGATCGCCGGCCAGATTCAGGCCGTGCAGAGCGCCACTTCGGAAGCGGTAGGCGCCATCCGTTCAATCGCCGGAACCGTTTCAAGCATCAACGAGATCGTCGGTACCATTGCTTCGGCGGTGGTGGAACAAGGTGCCGCGACCCAGGAAATCGCGCGCAATGTCCAGGAAGCTGCGGACGGGACCAACCAGGTCAACTCCAACATTTCCGGGGTCAATCAAGCGGCGGACATGACCGGCGTCGCGGCGCAGCAGGTGCTGAGCGCCGCCAAGGAGCTGACGCAAAAGTCGGATGAGCTGCGCCGCTATGTGCAGGACTTCCTGGAAGGCGTGAAGAGCGCCTGACCCAACTGACCAGATCCACTGCGTCCGCAGAATGAATTCTGGGGCGGAAACGAAGAGTCTTTCGGTTTGCGCCTAGGCGACGACCCGCCCGGCTTGGCGGTAGCTGCGTACTGCCTGCGCGGCGATGAAAACCACGAAGACTGCGAACAGTACGGCGGGGAAACCGTGCGGTCCGAAGAGATCCATGGCGGCGCCGCAAATGACGGAGCCGAGCAGGGCGCCAAATCCCCACATGGTGGAAAAGGCCGAGGTGCCGGCAATGAGATCGGGGCCGCGAAAGCGGTCGCCGAGTTCGGAGAGACCGACCGTGTAAATGCCAAAGCCGGCGGCACCGCTGACCAATATGAGCGGCCAGACGAAGATCGTGGTGATGGCAAACGGGAGCAGCGCGAGACACAGTGCTGCAACCAGGAAGCAGCCGATCATCGTCTTGCGCTTCGAGGTATGATCGGCGATCCAGCCGATCGGAATCTGGAAGAAGACGTTGCCTAAGGAAAGGGCGGTGATGGTGAGGGCGGCAACTCTCTCGCTCATGCCCATCTGCGCGCCGTAGACAGCGAGAAGGGCCAGCATGCCGCCGTCGAACATCGCGTGGACGCCGATGGCGACCAGCAACAGCGGCGCCTTCGCAAAGAAGGCGAAGATCGAGACGTGCGGGTCGTCTTCATTGCCGCCGGTGGCATCGGTCGACACGCGTGAAATCGGGATCGTCGCCAGGCACAGGACGACCGCCCCGATGATGAAGGGCAGATAGCTGCCGATACCGGTCCAGGCGACGATGATGGGGCCGACACCGAAGGTCGCTGAAATGCAGGTCGCATAGATGCCGACGACGCGCCCGCGGGCGCGACCCGATGCATTGGCGAGCACCCAGGCTTCACTCAAGGCAAAGAGGGTGGCGACGAAGACGCCCTGCGCCAAGCGGAGCGGAAACCAAGCGAGCAGACTGGGGAAAGTGGGATAGAGCAGGAAGACGGTCGCGGTGGCGAGGGCCATAACGATGGCGACGGGCTTGGCGCCGAAGCTGTGCGACAGCTTCGGGATGATCAGGCCGGCGATGAGAATACCGACCGGTGCCATCGCGGCGTTGAGGCTATTCACAGTCTCGCTGACGCCCCAACTGCGCATGGTAAGGGCGAGAAGGGGGAACATCTCTCCCAGCGAAAAGGCGAAGACGCACACGGCCGCGCAGGCGGCGATAAGATTGCGCCAGTTGATATTGTCTTCCGTATGGGTGTTCACGCGATGCTGCCCCTTTGATGTCGGGCGCACAGTGCCTGAAGCGTGAATCCGGTGCCAGCGCGATCCGCGCAATGCTACCCAGACTTGGCAGCAGCGCTCGCAATGCAATCACGGGCTGAGAAATCAGGTCATCTGGGGCTTATCTTGCACTGCACTGAGGCGCCAAACGCGATTGGCGCTGCACCCTGCGACGGGAAATTGCTACAATCGCGCGTCAATCCGATGGGGGTAAGATGATCGAGCGTCAATCCCGGGGCAGACATTGCGTGGCAAGTCTGCCTCTCATGCTTGCCTGCGTCGTTGCTATCGGTGCCGCTCTCGGTCCTGCGCCGGCGCGTGCCGCCTGTGCCAAGCTAATCGCGTCGGGCAATCCGGAATATCCACCCTATCTGTGGCGCGACAGCAGCGACGGCGCACACCTGGTCGGTGCCAATGCCGCCTTGATGCGGAAATTGTCCGAGCGAATCGGCTTGCCGATCGAAATGCGCTATATCGGCTCGTGGGCGCGCGTGCAGGAGGAGATGCGCAGCGGCCGCATCGATCTCATCGCAGGTGCGTTTCTGACCCGCGAACGGCTCGATTATATGGACTATGTCCATCCCATCATCGCGACGACACGTTCGGTGGTGATAACCGCACCGGGTGCCTCGTTCGGCTACAAGGAATGGTCGGATTTGGTGGGCAAGAAAGGCGTCACCGTCGTCAACAACAGTTTCGGCGAAGCCTTTGATCGATTTGCCGAGCAGAGTCTGACGATCGAGGAAGTGGCCAAGCTCGACAACGCGCTGCAGATGGTGGCGCACCATCGGGTCGACTATCTGGTCTATGAGGATGCACCAGCCCGTGCCTTTGCGGCGAGGCTCGGTATTACCGATCTCAAGGAAGCGGAAAACGCGATCAGCAACGAGGATCTCTATCTGACGCTGTCGCACAAATCCGCCTGCAACAGCGGCGCGTTGCGCGGAAAGCTCGCCAAGGCCATGCAGGATCTTGCTGCCGAAAAGACGATGGATGAGCTGATTGCCGCCGCCATCAAGGATTGGCAGCTGCACTGAGAATTTCTGGCGGAATTGAAAGCCGGTCAGCGCAATCTGGCGATCGGCAAGATATCGAGCGTGATGTCTTGGCCGAGTTGGAAATCTTCCAGCACGATGCATTTTGAAAGAGCCCCCTCGGTATCCAGCAGGGGACAAATGACGTATTCCGTCCGCAGGGCGCGCTTGCCCTGGATCTCGTATTCCGCGATGCCGGCGCCGGGCTGCCGATGATCCCGCACCTGCCGATAGAATGAGAGCAGATCGTCTTCGGCAAATTTGTCGAGTTCAATCTCATCGAGATAGCGTCCGGTGATCTCCAGTCCCGTGAAGCGGACGACCTCGGTTCCCACCAGCCGGTAGAACACGCGCAAAGGCTCAGGCGTCAGATCCACCAGCATCAGGTAGGGTAGCAGCGGCTTTAAGTCGGCCGGTTCGATTTGGGTGCGGAAGGGCACGCCTTCCCCGGCAAGTCGTCGCCAATAGTCCAGCAATTGGCGGAGACGTGGGGAGGTCAGGCTGGAATCGATCTGCGTGCCGACGAGACGGAACCAACTGCCCATGATGTTGCGAGTGTACCCGGATCCTGGCGCCCCACCAGTGCAGAGCCGAAGGACAGCGTCCGGAAATTCAGACAGGGATAAAGTCCCCAGCCGGCTCGGGGCGATCCGACCGAAAGTGTCCAAGATGCCGGCCCAAAAGAAAATCGCCGGGCCACAAGGGCCCGGCAAGTTAAACAGGGAGGCTTTACGTCTGGGAGACGTAGGGTCCGAAGACCCCATCCGGGCATCGCGCCCGAATTCAATGTGAAGCTATCGCTTCGAAACTCGTTACCGGATCACTCTGTCAGCCAAATATGGCGCCATCGTGACCATTTCAACCACCCCGGGGATTAATCGGACCCCTGTCTCTTTTGTGCAACAGTGTGGCTGACCGGCACGGGCGCAGAATAGAGGATTTGCCCGAGCCCACCAGAGTCAAATTCACAGACGGGTTATGCAGCGACTGCATATCGCTTGATATCAAATATTTCAAATAGTTATCATCAATGCTGCATCGCGGAATGTGAGCTCGTGCGAATCTGTCGCAGGCCCCGTGATTGCACCTTTCGCGGGTTTCTGACAGCGCAAGCACTGTTGCACCGGGATTTCTCTAGCGAGTCGGCAGGGTTTGCAAGGCGCGACGTGCATGTCGCGAAAGGGCAGAAATGCCTGAAATTGCTGCATTGCGGTGCCGCTTTTGCGGGCGCGATAACGCGTGCTTGCGGTAACCCTGGCATTGCCAGCGGATCGCCCAATCCTATCTTTAGAGGGCGCCAATACCTGACATCGCGGGAGCTGCTTTCAATGATCTACCTTGTCGCCCTCGTCTTTCCGCCGCTGGCGCTCTTGCTGTATGGGAAAATTTTCCAGGCCATTCTCAACCTCCTCATCTATGTCCTGGCCTGGGTTGTGTTCATCTTCAGCCTTTTCCTTGGCGGATCGCCAGGCTTCGTCCTGTGGATGATCGCGGCGCTGCATGCGATTCTCGTCGTCAACGATGCGCGCAAGAATGCGCGGGCCGCCGCCTTGCTGGCCGGCGGGCGGTCGCCATCCACTATTTCGGAGATCTGACCCCGAAGTGTCAGGCAGCGGTCACATCGTTCGGCTAGGAACACGGGCTTAAGCGAGCCCGATTTTTCCGAGATGTCCATGCGTTCGACTTCCATTTGGGTACGACGCTGCCTGCCCCGTACTTGGCAAATCGCTCTCTTGCGCAGTATCGCCGGCATTGCCGGTGTCCTCGCTCTGGCCTGCGCTGCAATGGCCATCGATGAAGAGTTGGATGAAGCACAGGCTATTCGCGCTCTGCAGGAGGGCGGGCATATCGTCTATCTGCGGCACGCGGCCCGCAGCGGCGGGCCGCGCGAGAACCTTGATCGATGGTCCAGCGCCGCCCAGTTCGCCGATTGCAGCCATCAGCGCAATCTGACACCGGAGGGCCAGGACCAGGCGCGGCAGCTCGGCGACTTTTGGCGACGCCTGCATATTCCCGTCGAGCGGGTGATCGCCAGCGCGCAGTGCCGCACGCGCGATACGGCGATCCTTGCCTTCGGTGCCGCGGAAACCGACCCGCGGCTGTTCGACCTCGATTTCGTGCGTCGTTTGTTGGCGGAGCCGGCACCGGCCGGCAAGAACAGGATCGTTGTCGGGAGCGATGCCCAACTTCGCGAACTCACCGGGGTTGAACTCGGATATGCCGAGGCAGCGTTGGTGAAGGGCGACGGTAAGGGCGGTATCAGCGTGGTGGCGCGCCTCGAACTCGACGATTGGGCGGATGCGGCCGAACCCGGTTGGTGGTGAGCCGCTTCAGCTCTGCATCTTGCTTTCGGCGACTTTCCTCAACAGGAAGTCACGGAAGACCTGGATGCGCTTTGAATTGCGAAGCTCTTCCGGATAGACGAAATAGGCGTCGATGCGCGGACCCTGGAGTTCGGGGAGGACGCGCACGAGGCTGGTCCCTTCCGTGATCATGAATTCCGGCAGGCTCGCGAGCCCCAGGCCCGACTGCACCGCACGCAGGATCGCGTAGACCGAATTGACGCGCAGAATCGGCCGGCGCGGCTTGTCCTTGCGGGTGCCGGCACGCAGCAGCCAATCGATATCCTCGACCGGCGGGCGCATGTCGTTGCCGTAGACGATGACCCGATGCTGGTCGATATCTTCTGGTACTTTCGGAATGCCGTGGCGCTTCAGATAGGAAGGCGCGGCATAGATGTTGAGATGCACCGTCATCAGATGGCGCTGGATGAGTTCCGGCTGGCGTGGCGGTGCCATGCGGATGGCGACATCGGCCTCGCGCATCGAAAGATCGAGCTCGCGGTCCTCCAGCACCAGATCCACCTCGACATCCGGATAGAGGTCGATGAATTCGAGCAGGACGGGGGTGAGCCAGGATGAGCCGAAAGCCTGCGTCGCCGTCACCTTTAGCTGGCCTTTGGGGCGGTCCTTCGATTCAGCCAATTGCGCTTCGGCCATCGCGAGCTTCGAGAACACTTCATGAGCGGTGCGATAGAGCAATTCGCCCTGTTCGGTGAGGATGAGGCCGCGGGCATGGCGGTGGAAGAGGGCGACGTTGAGGCTCTCCTCGAGCGAGGAGATCTGGCGCGAAACAGCCGACTGGCTGAGGTTCAGCACCTCACCGGCATGGGTGAAGGAGCCGGCCTCGGCCACGGCGTGGAAAATTCTGAGCTTGTCCCAATCCATCGACATCTGATTTCACCGGTGGCGGTTGTCCGCAATGTCCGGTGTCCCCTTTCAAAGCTATGTCAGCGGCCCCCCGGCCGCTGTCTGGCAGCCGCCTTCGCCCTATTCGGCAGCTTGTGCAGTCTCATGTTCGTGGGCGGCGATGAAGCGTTCGGCTTCGAGCGCCGCCATGCAGCCCATGCCGGCGGCCGTCACGGCCTGGCGGAAGACCTTGTCCTTCACATCGCCTGCGGCAAAGACGCCTGGGATGTTGGTCGCCGTGCTGTCCGGCTTGGTGATGAGATAGCCTTCGCCATCCAATTCCAGTTTGCCCTTGAAGAGCGAGGTCGCCGGCGAATGGCCGATCGCGACGAAGAAACCGTCGGCGGGGATGGTCGAGACCTCGCCGTTGACGATGTTCTTCACCTTGACTCCCGTCACGCCGACGGGATCGCTGGTGCCGACCACTTCCTCGACCACCGAATTCCAGACGACCTCAATCTTCGGGTTGCGGAACAGGCGGTCCTGCATGATCTTCTCGGCGCGCAAATGGTCGCGGCGATGCACCAGCGTCACCTTGCTGGCGTGATTGGTGAGATAGATCGCTTCCTCGACCGCGGTATTGCCGCCGCCGACGATGACGACCTCCTTCTCGCGGAAGAAGAAGCCGTCGCAGGTGGCGCAAGCCGAGACGCCGAAACCCTGGAACTTCTTTTCCGATTCAAGGCCCAGCCAGCGCGCCTGCGCACCGGTCGCGATGATGAGCGTGTCGGCGACATAGGTATCGCCGGAATCGCCCACGGCACGGAACGGGCGGCGCGAGAAATCGACCTCAAGGATCGTGTCGAAAATGGTCTGGGTGCCGACATGCTCGGCCTGTTTCTGCATCTGCTCCATCAGCCACGGGCCCTGGATGACGTCGGCAAAGCCCGGATAGTTCTCGACATCGGTGGTGATGGTGAGCTGCCCGCCCGGCTGGATGCCCTGGACCAGGATTGGTTTCAGGTTCGCACGCGCGGCGTAGATCGCGGCGGTATAGCCGGCCGGGCCGGAGCCGATGATGAGGACTTTCGTCTTGATTTCCTGGGTCATGGCGCGCGTTCCTTGGGCAAAATCGACGGCAAAACCGACTTTCGCCATATGTCAGGCGCCAGACTCGGGTTTCTTGCCGGTAGATGACCTTAGAATAGGGGGTGGCCCCCTCGATTCCAAGCCATGCGTGGGCGTCATGGGGCAAAAACAGGGCCGCTAAGCTGCGGAAATTCCCCCGAAATCAGCTATGTCATTGGTGGATAAGGGCGCGTTGGATTGCCAGCATTTTATCGATTTCAGAAATCGATCCGGCCGATGCGGTCATGTGCCTCTGGCGGTGCTTGTGTCGTCTTCGCCGGGCGGTCGCGACCGCATTCAGGCGGCTCGCTGCGCCAGCAACGCCGCGAGGGTCTGGTTCACTAGGGCAAGGGCCGCAGGCTTTTCCGGATAGTTGCCGGTGACACCCATGCGGGTCCACATGCCGTCCATCAGCATGCTGATGATTGCCGCGATTTCTGCGGCATGCGCCGCATCGGTAAGTTGCTTCAATTCATGCATCAGATTGCTGTGCATGCGGGCGTTCTGAATCCGGATCAGCCGGCTGAAGCGGTGCGAGAAGGTCGCTTGCGCGCAATACGAAACCCAGTATTTCGCGCGTTCCGCCAAGTAGATCGACTCATCGAAGTTCCCGGCAAAGATGATGCCGAGCCGCTCCTGTGGCGTCCGGCATTGCCGCAGGCGTTCGGCGACATCTTCCGAGATCATGCGGTTGCCGAAGCGCACGGCGGCTTCCAGCAACTCGTCCTTGTCGGCGAAGTAATGGTGCAGCAGGCCGCGCGACATGCCGAGGCGCTCGGCGACCTTGGCAAGGGTCAGGCCGTGGAAGCCTTCCTCGGCCAGGATGTCGAAGGCCGCACGCTGCATGTCGCGGCGACGGACGTCCCGGATGCGCGTCTTCATGGCAAATCCTCTCCGCCCCTATGCGGCTTTTGATCGGTCGCTATGCCGATGGCGCCGTTTCCCACGCAGGGATAGGCCCGTCAAGGGCACTCGATGCCTGCAGCCAATAAATTGGCTTAATGCCAAAAAATTGGCAGGCAGCCAATTTTTTATTGACAGCCAGGGTGGGGCGCCAGCATCCTCACCCCCACGAACGGGCCGGCTACAGAGCCCGGAAAGCCAAATACGGGGACGGATATGAGTCGGCTGAAGGACAAGATCGCCCTCGTCACGGGTGGCGCGTCGGGAATCGGGCGCGAAACCGCGCGGCTGTTCGCGGCCGAAGGCGCCTCGGTGATCATCGGCGATCTCGATGTGGCCAAAGGCAAATCCGTCGCTGCCAATCTTGGCGGTCGCTTCTTGAAACTCGACGTTACCAGCGAGACCGATTGGGCCACCGTCGGCGATGAACTGAACGGCGCCTATGGCCGCCTCGATATTCTGGTGAACTCGGCCGGCATTGCCTGCAATGGCGACACGATCGACGGACCCGTCGATATCTGGCATCGCACGATGGCGGTCAATGCCACCGGCACGTTCCTTGGCTGCCGCGCGGCAGTCGCCATGATGCGCGAGAAGGGGAATAGCGGCGCGATCGTCAATATCTGTTCCTTCTACGGCAATATCGCCGGCGATGACGTGATCGCCTATGCCGCCAGCAAAGGCGCCGTCCGGCAGCTGACCAAGGGTGTCGCCTTGGCGTGCGCGGCCGCCGGTCTGCCGATCCGCTGCAACTCGGTGCATCCGACCTTCGTCGATTCGGAACTGATCCAGGGCTTCGCTGATGCAATCGGCGGCCGCGAAGCGATGCTTGCCGCCCTCACCCCACTCATTCCCATGCGGCGGCTGGCACGACCTGAAGATGTGGCGCGGGCGATCCTGTTCCTTGCCTCCGATGAGGCGGCGATGACGAACGGCGCCGGTCTCCCGGTCGACGGTGCGATGCTCGCCGGGATCGTGGCGCCGGTCGTCGCGGCCGCTAGCTGAAAAGGCGCATGCCATGCAGATGAACCGCGAAACGCTGCGCGCCGCCTATCGGCAAATGCGTACCATTCGTACCTTCGAGGAAAATGTCGACCGCGCCTTTTCGAATGGCGAGATCCCGGGCTTCGTCCATCTCTATAGCGGGCAGGAAGCGATTGCCGTTGGTGTGTGCCAGCATCTCGACGACCGCGACTATATCGGCTCGACCCACCGCGGCCACGGCCATTGCATCGCCAAGGGCTGCGATGTCGAAGGCATGATGCTGGAAATCTTCGGCAAGGCGGATGGCCTGTGCGGTGGCAAGGGCGGATCGATGCATATCGCCGACCTCGATCGCGGCATGCTGGGTGCCAATGCCATCGTCGGCGGCAGTCCGCCGCTCGCCGTTGGCGCGGCGCTCACGGCCAAGACATTGGGTACGGACCGGATCGCGGTCTCCTTCACCGGTGATGGCGGATCGAACCAGGGCACCATGTTCGAAGCCATGAACATGGCCGTGGTGCTGAAGCTGCCGGTGGTGTTCGTGGTCGAAAATAACGGCTATGGCGAGGCAACCGGCGTCGAATACGCCGTCGGCACCAAGGATATCGCGGCACGCGCCGCCGGCTTCGGCATGCCGGCGATGACGGTCGATGGGCTCGACTATTTCGCGGTTCATGCTGCGATGGAAGAGGCGGTCGCGCGAGCACGGTCCGGTGCCGGCCCAACCTTCATCTTGGCGCGCTGTGTGCGTCATCACGGCCATTACTGCGGCGATCCGCAGACCTACCGATCCAAGCAGGAACTGGAAAAGGTGCGGGCGGAAAGCGATCCGCTTATGGCCTTCCGTCGCCGTGTCACGGAAGCCGCTTTGCTGGACGCGGCCGAGCTCGATGCCATCGATGCGGAGATCGATGCCGCGATTGTCGCTGCGGTAACGGCGGCACGTGCCGCCGCGGAACCGGCGCCTGCTGCCCTCCTCAGCGACGTTTATGTGAGTTATTGACCATGCCGCGCAAATCCTACCGACAGGCGATCAATGAAGCGCTCCACGCCGAAATGCGACGCGATCCGCGCATCGTCGTCATGGGTGAAGATGTGGCGGGCGGCGCCGGCGGCACCGGCATTGATGACGCCTATGGTGGTATCATGGGGGTCACCAAGGGACTAGTGGGTGCCTTCGGCCGCGGCCGCGTGATTGATACGCCGATCACCGAGAGCGCCATCATGGGCATGGCGGCGGGTGCGGCCGTCACCGGCTTGCGCCCGGTCGCCGAATTGATGTTTGTAGATTTCATTGGTGTCTGCTTCGACCAGATATTCAACCAGGCCGCCAAGTTCCGCTATATGTTCGGCGGCAAGGCGAAGACACCGCTGGTGATCCGCGCCATGTTCGGGGCGGGCTTCAACGCCGGCGCCCAGCATTCGCAATGCCTCTATTCCTTCTTCACACATATTCCGGGTCTCAAGGTCGTCATTCCGTCGACGCCGTACGATGCCAAGGGCCTGCTGATCGAAGCGATCCGCGACGACGACCCCGTCATCTTCTTGGAGCATACGAAACTCTACGATCTCGAAGGTGATGTCCCTGATGCGGCCTATACCATTCCCTTCGGTGAGGCAGCGATCCTGCGTGAAGGTGGCGACGTGACCATCGTTGCCATCGCGCGCATGGTGCAGGTGGCGCTCGAAGCTGCGCACCATATGGCATCCGCCGGCATCCAGGCGACCGTGATCGATCCGCGCACCACCTCGCCGCTCGATGAGGACACGATCCTCGACAGTGTTGCCGAAACCGGGCACCTGGTCGTGGTCGACGAAGCCAATCCCCGCTGCAGCATCGCCAGCGAAATCGCTGCGATCGTTGCCGAGAAGGGGTTTGCCGATCTGAAGGCGCCGGTTCAGCGGGTGACCGCGCCGCATACGCCGGTACCCTTCGCCGCAAATCTCGAGGCGCTCTATATCCCGGATGCGGGCCGCGTAGAACAGGCCGTGCGCGCCACGCTGGCGCGTGCTGTTGCTTAAGGAATTCACCATGTCGCAGATCACCCCCGTCACTATGCCCACCTGGGGCCTTTCCATGGAGGAAGGCACGCTGGTCAAATGGCTGGTGCCGGAAGGATCGAAAATCGCCATCGGCACCGAGATTGCCGAAATCGAGACCACCAAGATCACCAATGTGCTGGAAGCACAGGAAGCCGGAATCTTGCGACGTCATGTCATCGGCGAGGGAGAAACGCGCAATTGCGGCGCGCTTATTGCCGTCATCGCGCCAGCCGCGACCGATGATGCAGCGATTGACGCCTTCATTGCCGAAGCGGCCATTGCCGGCGCTGCGGATGTCGTGCCCGTCCGGCCACAGCCGCAGATGGTCGATATTGGCGGGGGCGCCGCCCTGCGCTATTTCAAGCTGGGCGACGGTGGTGTGCCCGCCGTACTGCTGCATGGCTTCGGCGGCGATCTCGACAATTGGCAGCTCAATCATCCGATTTTGGCGGCAGACCGCGCGGCCTTTGCGATCGATCTGCCGGGCCACGGCGAAAGCACCAAAGAGCTGACGCGCGGTGATCTCGGCGATCTGGCTGCTTTGGTGACGTCCGGCATCGATGCGCTGGGCCTGGAGCGTTTTCATCTTATCGGCCATTCGCTGGGTGCCGCCGTTGCACTGGCGCTGGCATCCGCGGCGCCACAGCGGATTGCCACTCTGTCGTTGATCGCGCCCTATGCCGTCGGTGTGCCGATCGAGCCGAGCTATGCGCCGGACTTCATCGCAGCGCGCAAGACGCGCGACCTTCAGAAGGTGCTGGCACGCCTATTTGCCGATCCATCGCGCATGAGCCGCGACATGGTCGAGGGCGTTGCGCGCGCCAAACGTCTCGACGGCGCCGAGGCAGCACTGTCGGCTATTGCTGCTACGAATTTCACGGGCACGATGGCGCGTATCGATATTGCCACTTTGGCAGCAGAGATTCCGGTGGCCGTGATCTGGGGCGAAAGAGATGCGGTCATACCGCCGCCGGCCAAGGATATCGCCGGTGTCGCCATGCACTATCTCAGCGACATCGGACATATGCCGCATCTTGAGGCGGCGGAAGCGGTGAATGCAATTCTCTCTGCACAAATGGGAGACGCCAAATGAGCGCTCGCTTGGCGGGTCGTGCCGCCTACGTCACCGGCGGCGGCCAGGGCATCGGCCAGGGTATTGCGCTGGCATTGGCTGCGGAAGGTGCTGCGGTATTGGTCGGCGATATCGACCTCGCGGCGGCGGAGGCATGCGCAGCCGACATCCGCGGCAAGGGTGGCAGGGCCGAAGCGATGCGGGTCGACGTCACCAAGGCGGCGGATACCGAGGCGCTCGTAGCGCGGACGGAAGCGGCCTTTGGCGGCATCGATATCGCCGTGCATTGCGCCGGCATCGTCAGCGTCTGTGAGGTCGCGGATCTTGCGGAAACCGAATGGGATCGCGTCATGAACGTCAATGCCAAGGGCGTATTCCTAGGCTGCAAGGCGGCTGTCCCGGCGCTGCGCCGACGCGGCTTCGGGCGCATCATCAATATCGCGTCGGTCTCCGGGAAAGATGGTTATCAGGGCCTCGCCCACTACAGCGCATCGAAATATGCCGTCATCGGCTTCACGAATTCGCTCGCCAAGGAAGTGGCACAGCAAAACATCACGGCGAACGCCATCTGCCCAGGAATCGTGCGGACGGCGATGTGGGACATCCTTGCGGACGAATACAAGGCGAGCGGCGAGACGCGCGAGCAATCGTGGCAGCGCCAAGTCCTGGCCTTTGTGCCGCAGGGTCGCCCGCAGACGCCGGCAGAGATCGGCGATCTCGCGGTCTATCTCACGCTGGCACCCAGTGTCACGGGGCAGGCGATCAATATAGACGGCGGTCTTACCTCACATTGATTTTTAGGATCACAAGAGCCGTACATGGCCAACAGGGAGGGTATGGGAATGAAGAAGATCATCAAGTCACTGACCGGGGCGGCACTTGCCGCCGCGTTGTCGGTGGGAGTGACAGGTGCGGCGCACGCCGATGAAGAACCGGTACTCTACGTCTATAACTGGGCCGATTACATCGGCAAGGACGCACTCGCCAATTTCGAAAAAGAAACCGGCATCAAGGTGGTGCTGAGCATCTTCGACAGCTATGAGACGCTGGACAGCAAGCTGCTGACCGGTGGCAGCGGCTACGACATCGTCTTTCCAGACAATACGCTGGCCTACCATCACATCAAGGCGGGTCTCTATTACCCGCTGGATAAGGCACAACTCACCAATTACGGCAATCTCGATCCGTCGATCGTAAAGCTCTATGCCGAGGTCGATCCCGGCAACCAGTTTGTCGTCCCCTATATGTGGTGGACGAACGGCTTGGCTTTCGACGTCAACAAGATCAAGGAACGCATGCCGGATGCGCCGATCGACAGCCTCGACTTGATCTTCAAGCCGGAAGTCGCCGCGAAGTTCAAGGATTGCGGCATCATGCTGCTCGACTCACCGGTCGATGTCATGGGCCTGGCGCTGCGCTATATCGGCAAGGACCCCAACAGCAATGACGAGGCGGATCTGAAGGCCGCCGCCGACATGCTGTTGAAGATTCGCCCGCTGGTGAAGCAGTTCGAGAATTCCGGCCTCGTCAATATGCTGGCGACCGGGGAAGCCTGCCTCACCACCAACTGGTCCGGATCTACCGTGCAATCGCTTAACGCGATCAAGGAGGCCGGCTCGCCGGTCAAGCTTGATTATGTGGTGCCGAAGGAAGGGGCCAATATCGGCTTCGACGGTATGGCGATCCCGAAGGACGCGCCGCATCCGCAGAATGCGATGAAGTTTCTCAATTACATGCTGCGGCCGGACGTGATTGCGGCGACCACCAACGAAATCGGTTATGCCAGCGCCAATGTGAAGTCATGGGAGTTGGTGAAGCCGGAATTGCGTGGCCTGAGCGCGCTTTTCCCCAGCGAGGAAGCCCGCAAGAATCTGTATTCGACCATCCCGCGGGATGCGGCGGGTCTGCGTGCCCTCACGCGGGAGTGGATGCGGGTGAAAACCGGCAACTAAGCGCCTGCCCTGGCGGGTGATACTGACAGAATACCCCTGGCCCGGTGGTTCCTTGCAAAGAACCACCGGGCATTTTCTTTGCGCCGCGGCATTGACGCAGCGCGCCGAACATCGGAACGATCGATCCAGCGGATTTCGGTCTGGCCAATTGGTACGTTTCGACCCATCCGGGTTCGTCCTTCACCCAGCAGATGATCGTCGCACGACCCTTTGCCGAGGGGCGCCAGATCCCCCAAGAGCGGATGGCGACGGGCGGGCCCTTGATCGCAGCGAGGATGTCAGCCTGCTAGCGGGCCGGCAGGATCTGGCCGAGACGTCACGGGCGAGGTTCGGCCTGCATGTGCCGGAAGCGGATATCGCCCGGCTGTGGGCTCGGCTGGGGGTGATTTAGGCTCTTGCACGCTGCACTAGCGAAATAAAATGACCTGCAATATAATTGCGCGATCTACGTCGATTCGAAGGGGATCGTTTCATGCGCCGCGCAAAGCTCGACAAGATCGACCTGAAAATCCTGGCCGATCTGCAGGCAGACGGGCGTATGACCAACGTGGACTTGGCCAAACGCGCCGGTATTTCGGCGCCACCCTGCCTGCGCCGGGTGCGCGCGCTGGAAAAGGCCGGCTTCCTGAAGGGCTACCATGCCGACGTCAATGCCGAGGCGCTGGGCTTTGGCGTGACCGTCTTCGCCCAGGTCGGCCTCTCAAGCCAGGCCGAGGCGGACCTCAAGGCCTTCGAGGCGCGGGTCCTCACCTGGCCGCAGGTGCGCGAATGCCACATGCTGGCCGGCGAGACGGATTTTCTCCTCAAGATCGTCGCCCATGATTGGGACTCGTATCAGCGCTTCCTCACCACCTGCCTCACGGCGGCGCCCAATGTGAGCCACGTGAAATCCGCCCTCGCCATCCGCACTGCCAAGAACGAGCCCGGCGTGCCGATCGACATCGAAGGTGGGGAGGAACCGCGCGGTGAAGATATCTAAGGGATGGAGCTATCTAGGACGCACTCTCGAAGCCGAATTCGGCGAGGTGCTTGCGGCCGTGGAAGACGCCGCCAAGGTCGATCAGCGACCCGTCGGGAAGGGCTGCCTGGGTGTGGCAGTCGATCCCCTGGAATAGGCGGACATCGCATCCGTCGATGAAGAAATCGGCGAAGCGCAGGATGGCGCTAGGCTTTGCGGCCGGCGGCAACGCCGACAGCGTGGCATTGAGCCCGGCACTGGCGCTGGCCCGCGAGATGCGGGGATCGGACATGAAATCGATTGCCGCGGCCATAACTCACTTCCCTTGATTTGCCGCCGCCCCCAGCCTTTAGTGCCGGGGGTCTCGGCAGCGCGAACGACTTGTCAGTGAGTGGCCGGAAGGCGCCTGCCGGTTTGTGACCGGCTTCACAGAACGGACCTGGAGCGGAAAATGGCGAGCGCCTGGATTGATCTGCTGGACGGGATCAAGCGACGCCTGGAAAACCAAGGGCTGGGTGGGCGTGTGGGATTTGGGGCGGATCTGGTCGCCCTCGGCCAGCTCTCACCCCGAACGACGGCCGAGACCGGTCGACCATTGCCGGTGCAGCGCCATTGGCCGGCGGCAGGTGCCGGCGATGAGCTGGGCCGATGGATCGCCGAAATCGGGCAAGATCTCGGCACCGCTTGGCGCCAGAATCCCAACTATCGGGCAGCCCCGCCCAGCACGGGCTTCCTCGACAATTACGGCTATCTCGAATGTGCCGGACCGGAGGCGCCCTATTGTACACCGCACTTGCGCCTGGGCCTGCTGCTCCTTGGGCCGCGCACGCTCTATCCGCAGCATCATCACCCGGCCGAGGAAATCTATCTGCCGCTCGGTCCTGGGCGATGGTGGAAGGACGGTGAGGGTTGGCAGGCGCGTGTTGCCGGCGATGTCATCCACCACCCACCCATGTGCGGCCATGCGACCGAGAGCGGCGACGCACCCTTGGCCGCGATCTATCTTTGGCGCGGTGAGATTGCTCGTGCGGCGGAGATCGGCTAACGCCCCTCGCGACGCCACGCGGCAAGGACAAGGCCGATGGACAAGGCAAGGGCCGCCCAGGCGGGCAGGAGCGGCGCCTGGGTGATCCCGGTCACGACGTAATCCTCGTTGCGGGTGAAGCCCAGCCAATTGCTGCCGGCGCGATCGCCCTTCTTGCCGACGCGCCGCAATTCGGGAACGCCATCGTCGGGCAGAACGGTCACGCCGCCGCCGGATTCGTCGATCAGGCTCTGAAGCGCCAAGGGGCTGGCGCGGGGGTCGCTGAATTCCTTTGAATTGACCTCGCCCAGGGCGGCGAAGGCGTCGCGTGTGCCGTCATTGACACGGTAGAGACCCTGGTCGGCCGCCGGCAAGGTTGCCGTGGCGCGGCCGCGGCCGATGTCCTTCAGGGTCACAGTCTCGGTCCGATCGTCGGGCCGGGTTACTGTGACGCTGACATTGTCCTGTGAACTGAGGCTGCGTCGCTCGATTTCCAGTTTGCCGTCGATCGCCACGGCGCGGAGATCTTCTTCCTCGAGATCCGGTTCCTGCATCAGCCAGTGCGCCGTGCGACGCACCAGTTCGGCCTGCGGACCGCCACCCTCGAAGCCCTTGGACCATAGCCACAGATGATCGGAGAATATCTGCGCCACGCGGCCCTTGCCGACGCGGTTGAGGACGAGGAGCGGCATCTCACCGGCACCGTTCATCAACACCTCGCCCGCCGCATTGGTCGCGGCGATCTGTCGGAACCAGCGGCCCCAATTGGGGGCTGCGTTGGGATCGCTGAGTAGGTCGGCTGTCACCGGATGCCGCTTGCCGGTATCGCTCAGCACAGGCTTGAAACCCTGGTTGATGATTTCGCCCGTGGGCTGGGCGGCGAAGATGGGCGAGAGCGGCGTGCGATAAAGGCTGAACTGACCGACGGCCGTCGGACCGGCGGATTCCAGCACGGCGCCGCCGCCGGCAACATAGTCGGCGATGTGCTGGAAATATTCGTCGGGCAGGATGCCGAGATGCTCGAACCGATCGAAGATGATCAGATCGAACTCGCGCAGCTTCACGTCGAACAATTCGTCATAGGGAAAGGCTATGAGCGCCAATTCGTTGATCGGCGTCGCATCCTGCTTGTTCGGCGGCCGCAGGATGGTGAAGTGGATGAGGCTGACTGACGGGTCCGATTTGAGGAGATTGCGCCAGCTACGTTCACCCGGATAAGGCTCGCCGGAAATGAGCAACACCTTGAGTTCGTCACGAACGCCGTTGACCGAGATCACGGCGCGGTTGTTGATGCGGGTCAGCTCCTGCGGGCCGTCATCGGTTTCGATCTCAAACACCGTCTGACCGCCATGCTCTAGATCGAGCGACAAGGTCGCCTCGCGCCCCGTGACGACGGGAACGGGATCGAGCGGCACACCGTCGCGCTTGATGTGCACCGTGGCCGGGGCCCCCGGATTGCCACCAAGATCGTCGACGCGCAGCTTCACTTCGACCGGCTTGCCGACCAGGCCGAAGCTGGGCGCCTCAACAAGTTCGATGCGCCGGTCACCCTTCGCGGGATCGTCGCTGAGCAGCAAATGGATCGGTGCATCGATGCCAAGATCTGCAAGTGCCTTGGGTGCATCGTGAATCTGGCCATCGCTGACCACGACGATACCGGCAATGCGGGCAAGCGGCAGGTCGGCCAGGCCGCGGCGGAGCGCGTCGAAAAGCTGCGTGCCCTTCTCGGCTGTATCAGGCCCGGCGCCGGCATCGATCACCTTGATGTCGATGTCGTCGAGCTTGCCGAGCGCTTGGTTGAGAGTGGCGGCCGCGCGTGCCGTGACGGCGTCGCGATCGCCGATCGATTGCGACGGCGAGCGGTCGATGAGGATGATCGCGATATCCTTCTGATAGGTGCGTTTCTCCTGCACCATGCTGGGATCCGACAGGGCGGCGAGCAGGCTTAGGCCCGCCAGCAGACGCAGAACGGCACCACGCGCGCGGCGCCACAGCGACAAGGCGAAGAGCAGGACGAAAAGAGCAAGCAGCCCGAGGAGTGCTGCTTTGGGCAGCAGCGGGTTGAAGACGATCGAAAGGCCGTTCCAAAGATCCATTATTGCCCGAGCCTTTCCAGAATGGCGGGGACGTGGACCTGATCCTCTTTGTACTTGCCGGTCAGGGCATACATGACGAGGTTGATGCCGAACCGGTACGACATCTCGCGCTGTTTCTCGCCGCCCGGCGTCACCGGGAACATCGGCTGGCCGTAATTGTCGATGGCCCAGGCGGCGGCATAATCGTTGCTGCCGACCAGGACCGAGGCGACGCCGTCATTGAGGCGGCTTTCGGAATTGTCGATCCAGAGCGTGCCGCCGAGCCAGCGGCCCGGAAAATCCTTGAGGAGGTAGAAGGAACGAGTCAGCACATGATCGGCCCCGACCGGTGCCAAGGGGGGAATTTCGAGACCGCCGGTCAGTTCCTGCAGCCGCATGGCCCCTGGGCCTAAGCCACCGGTGATGCCGACAACATTCTGGTCGGCTGTATCGAAAAGGATCATGCCACCGCCGGCAATATAACGGTTGATTTCGGTGACGGCGCGGTCGCTCAGGGTGCCGCTCGATCCGGCGACCGGCCAATACAGAACCGGATAGAAATCGAGCGTGTCGACATCGAGGTCGACGCCGACGGGATCGCCCATATCCGCCGACGTCCGTTCCAACAGCCGGGTGGTGAGGCCGTAGAGCCCGGCGCGGCTGGTTGCGTCGACACTCGGTATGCCGGTACGGACATAGGCGAGGTGCGTGGTGTCGGCCGCTGTGATGATCTCGTCATCGCTCATCGGCTGGACGAGCGTGGGTGGGTTGTCGCCTTCCTGCGCACGGGCCGGGCTGGGCAGCAGGCCGCCAGCCAGCGCGACGACGAGCAATGCGGCGGCCCCTGTCGCCACGTTGCGGCGATGTCCGAGCAAGCCGCGCATGGCAAGGCCGATCAACATGTCGGCTGCCAGCAGCAACGTCGCGAACAGCAGCAGCCAGGGCTTCCAATCGATCGCCGACGCGGGGGTCAGCGGTTCCAGCTTCAGATCGATGGGTGCAACCGCCGCCAGATTGGCGCTGAGATTGAGTGCGCGGCGGCCGTCGCTGGGGCCGTAGAAGCCGGCCGGGTGCTGCGGTCCGGTGACCTGCTTTCTGAGATCCTCGGGCGCGAGCGGTGTGAGGCTGCTCGGTGCTGGACCGAGACGGCCGAAACCGTCGAGGATCTGGCTGGGCGGCAGCGGTGTCTTCTTGTCCTGCGCCACGCTGGAAATGCCCGAGGCCAGCATCAGCAGGCGATTCAGCATGTCGACATAGAGACCGGAGATGGCGAGGTTCGACCAGGTCGTATTGGCGCTGACATGGAACAGCACGACATAGCCTTCGCCGCGCTTGGCGCCGGTCACCAAGGGCGTTCCATCGCTGAGGCGCGCCCAGGTCTTGTTGCCGAGGTCGATGTCTGGCTGTGCCAGCACCTGCCGGGCAACGGTCACGTCCTTGGGGATGTCCAGACCGACAAAGGGCGATGCGGCGGGGAAGGGCGCAAGGCGCGCCGGTTCCGACCAAGAGAGCGCGCCGCCCAGCACGCGGTCGCCCTGGCGCAGGCGCACGGGCAGCAGATCGTCATCGACATTGAGGGCGAGGCGATCGCCGGCAAAGCGGATCAGCATGCCGCCATCCTCGACCCAACCGGCGAGGGCCGCGCGCTCGCCATCGCTGATCTTGCTGCCGTCGGGCAGGATCATCACCGACAAAGGCTGCTTGACCAGGGTCGTCACCGTGCCGACGCGCAGTTCGTTGACGGGCTGCAGCGCGCGCTCGACGTAATACAGCTCGCCCAGCAAGGGCTGGCGTGCAGCGGCGGCATTGTCGGTGATGACGCCGATCGGCTTGGCACCAGCCATGTCGTCGAGAAGGACGATGCCGCCGGCATCGCCGCTTTCGGCGCCGGCCGCCGGCTGCAGCGATACCGCGCTGACGCGGCTGCGCAGTTCCAGCGGCAACGGGATCGATGCCTCGACCAGGTTCTGGCTAGCGGCAAACTGCGCCTTGCCCAAGCTGATGGCGCGGCCATCGCGATCGAGCACGCGCAGGTCGATGGCCTGGGCAGCGCCGGTCATCGGGCGCTCGACCTTGGTCTTGAGGCCCGCAGCATCGATCTTCGCCGGACGCAGGATGGTGGGGAGATCCCGAGGACCCGCCACGCGCAAGCCGCCGCGTTTTTGCAGGCTATCGGCCAGCGCCGCATCGATCTTGGCATCGCCGGCCACACCATCGCTGAGCCAAACGGTATTCAGCTCTGTCGGCAAAGTGAGGCCGTCGAGCATGGATTTGACGAGATCACGCCGTGCCGGCCAGGGCATCGGCGTGAGATTGGCGACGAAGGTCTTTGCTTGGGCCGGTGCCAGACTATTGGGAGGCATCAAACCGATCTGCCCCAAGGCCGGTGCCGTCGGTACGACGAAGACATTGCGCCCTTCGCGGGCAGCCTGGTCGATGAGGCTCTCCGCCATGCCGTTGGTTTGGCGCCAATGCGCGGCGGACGGCCACCCATTGTCGATGACGAGGAGCAATGGCCCTTTGCGCGCCAGCCCCTGGCCGGCATTCCAGACCGGGTGCGAGAGTGCGGCGATGACGAGGGCGGCGATCACGATACGCAGCAGGATGAGCCACCAGGGCGTCCGGTGCGGTGTTTCCTCGCGCGGGATCAGGCCGAAGAGCAGGCGGATCGCCGGGAAATGGATGCGTTTGGGACTGGGTGGGGTGATGCGCAGCAACCACCACAGGATGGGGAGGGCGAGGAATGCCAGCAGCAGCGCGGGGGTGAGGATCGAGAGATTGCCGATATTCATCGTCGCAACCTGCGATCCGCCGCGAGCCATTGATAGAGTGCCAGAACCGCGGCCGCCGGTGGTGCATCGGTTACATGGACGGTCATGCTCCAGCCGGCATGGCGGGCGAGATCGCGCAAGGCATCTTGATGTGCCGCGAGCCGGTCCAGATATTGGGTGCGGATCGATTCGGCGCGACTCATCAGCACGTCGCCTTCCCGTTCAAGTCCCAGGAAGCGGACGCGACCAGTGAAGGGCATGGATTGTTCGGCTGGATCGAGCACCTGCAGCAGATGGCCATGCACATTGCGCCCGGCAAAGCGGGCGATGACGTCCTGCCAATCCTCGATCGGCGACAGGAAGTCGCTGACGAGAAGGGCATGGGAATGGGCGGGAAGATCGGCCGCCGGCGGCAGGCTGGGTGCCAGCGCCGGGTTGCGCGCATTTATGTAAAGCCTTTCCGCCAATCGTTCGGTCACGAAGCGACCGGCGCTCGGCGGCTCCGGATTGCCGAGAAGGCCGACGCGTTCGCCGGCGCGCGACAGGACGCTTGCCAAGGCAAGGGCCAGGACCTGCGCGCGCGATGCCTTGGTCGCGAGATCGCGCTGACTGGCATAGGTCATGGATGGCGAAAGGTCACACCACAGATAGACGCTTTGCGACGCCGACCATTCGAGCTGGCGCAGATAAAGCCTGTCGGTCTTGGCCGATGCGCGCCAATCCAGGCGTTTAAGCTCGTCGCCGGGATAATAGGGCCGGTATTGCCAGAACACTTCGCCCGGACCCGTGCGCCGCCGGCCGTGGACACCTTGCTCGACCGTGGCGGCGATGCGCTCGGCTGCGAGCAGCAGCGGCGGCAGGCGTTCCGCAACCGCCGCCGCTTCCGCCTTCTGGCGGTCGCGGGCGATTTGCGCCTCGGTCGGTGGGGTGGTACTGCCGATGGCCACGCGCTGACGCTCAGTCCAATTGTCCGATGAGGCGGTCGATAATGCTGGTCAAGGTGGCGCCCTCGGCACGCGCGCTGTAATTGAGCGCGATGCGATGGCGCAGCACGGGATGGGCGAGGGCGGCCACGTCGTCGATCGACGGGCTGAACCGACCCTGCATCAGGGCGCGGGCGCGACTTGCCAGCATCAGGGCTTGGCCGGCACGCGGCCCCGGACCCCAGGCAAGGCTCGAGCGCACGGCGTCGATCTCGCTTGTCTCCGGCCGGCCGGCGCGGACCAGGCGCAGAATCGCCTCGACCACCTTGTCGCCCACGGGTACGCGCCGTACCAGGCGTTGGGCGGCCATCAGTTCAGCGGCACTCAGGACGGCGGCGGGTTCCGCCTCGGCCGCACCCGTGGTGACGATCAGCATCTGCCGTTCAGCGTCGACGGTCGGGTAATGCACGTCGATTTGCAGCAGGAAGCGGTCGAGCTGCGCCTCGGGCAGCGGATAGGTACCTTCCTGCTCAAGCGGGTTCTGTGTCGCCAGCACGTGGAAGGGTTGCGGCAAGGCGTGGGTTTGCCCGCCCACCGAAACCTTGTGCTCCTGCATCGCCTGCAGCAGCGCCGACTGGGTGCGGGGGCTGGCGCGGTTGATTTCGTCGGCCATCAGCAATTGGCTGAAGACTGGCCCCTTGATGAAGCGGAACGTGCGTCTGCCGTTGTCGCTTTCTTCCAGCACTTCGGAGCCGATGATGTCGGCCGGCATCAGGTCGGGCGTGCACTGGACGCGCTTGGCATCGAGCCCCAGCACCTTGCCGAGGCAATCAACCAGTCGTGTCTTGGCGAGGCCCGGCACGCCGACGAGAAGGACATGGCCGCCGGCCAGCAGGCTGACCAGCGTTTGTTCAACCGTTTCTTCCTGACCGAAGATGATTTGGCCGATATTGGTGCGGACCTGGGCAAGGCGCCGGCTGAGACTTTCGATATCGGCGCCGAGGTCTCCGCCTTCGGCAGCAATGCCCCCCGGAATTGGGCCGGACGGGGCGGAATGGCTGGATTCGATACTGGCCAAGGCGGCCTCCTTGCACTCGTCTGGGAATAGCTTATCTTTTCTTTAGATTTCAGAAGCGTAGCGCCAGGTATAGGGCGATGTCCAACCACGATTTGACCAACGTCGATTTCAGCAAGCTGCCCTCCTGCGGGGATTTCGATTTTCGCATCGCCCGGGACGGCACCTGGTTCTATCGCGGCTCGCCGATCGGTCGTAAACCCTTGGTGCGCCTATTCTCCACGGTATTGCGGCGAGAAAATGACGGTTCCTTCTGGTTGGTGACGCCAGTCGAGCGTGGTCGGATTACGGTCGACGATGCCCCCTTTGTGGCAGTGGAGTTGCAGGTGACGGGTGCCGGATCCGCGCAGAATCTTGCCTTCCGCACGAATGTCGAGGATTGGGTGACGGTGGATGCCGACCATCCGCTCAGGGTCGAGCAGCGGCCGGGGGGCGAGCCCAGCCCCTATGTCAGGGTGCGCGGTGCCCTTGATGCGCTCATCGCGCGACCCGTCTTCTACCAGCTCGTCGATTTGGCCGAGTCGCGCGTGAGCGAGAAAGGTGAGGAATTGGGCGTCTGGAGCGGTGGCGCCTATTTCCCCCTCGGCATGGCGGAGGCCGCGTGATGGCACGTGATCTGGTTTTGTCGCGGTTCCGCGATCTTGTCCCCGGCCGCCGCGGGGCGCCTCAGCCACGGGGCGATGACGATCTCAACCCCGACATGCGCGCTGACATGGTGGGCAAGAAGCTTGTTCCCGCAGCCGTCCTGGTGCCGCTGGTCGACCGGCCGGGTGGGATGACCGTTCTTCTCACCAAGCGGACCGATCACCTTCACGACCATGCCGGGCAGATCAGCTTTCCCGGCGGTCGGGTCGATGCCGGCGATGCCGATGCCATTGCCGCTGCCCTCCGCGAGACGGAGGAGGAAACCGGGCTGGACCGCGCGCATATCGACACGATCGGCCAGCTCGACATCTATGTGACGCGGACCGGGTTCGAAGTGACGCCGGTCGTTGGCCTTGTGCGGCCGGGCTTTTCGCTCAACCCAGATTCATTCGAAGTGGCGGAGGTTTTTGAAGTGCCGCTCGCCTTCTTCCTGGCGCCGGACAGCCGGCGCATGGAAAGCCGCGTTTGGCAGGGGCACACGCGCTATTTCTATGTCTACCCCTACGGCAAATATTACATCTGGGGGGCTACGGCCGGCATGCTCAACAATCTGGCCGAGGTGCTGGCCGGGCCGGACAGCGTGGCCGTCGCCTGATGCGCGCGATCCTTGAAATCGTCATTCCGCTGCTGCTGCCGGCGTTGGTCTATTGGCTCTATCTCAGAATTCAGGAGCGGCGCGGCCGTGAGGTGCATGATGTGCCCGTCTCGTGGCTGGCCGTCGCCGGTGTCTTCCTGGTGGCGATGGTGCTTGTTGCTTCGTGGCTGACCGGCAGCGAGCCGCCCAGCGGGAAATATATCCCACCCGCCGTCATCGACGGCAAGCTCGTGCCCGGCCATTTTGAAGACCAGCCGCCATCGCCCTGAGGCCCTGTTCCAGACCCTACGGGGGTGCAAATGGACGGGCAATCTTCTATAAGATCGCCACAGCTTCAAAAGTCCCGGGCGGGCCTTGGCCTTGCGAATCGGGCGGAGGATCGGGGATGGCACTGACGGGAAGAGAGGCGGTCGCGGGGCCGACGGCGCAGCCGTTGCTGAGGCTCAACGGCATCGTCAAACAATTTCCCGGCTGCCGCGCCAATGACGCGGTCGACCTTGCCGTCATGCCCGGCGAGATTCATGCCCTGCTCGGCGAGAACGGCGCCGGCAAGTCCACCCTGGTCAAAATCGTCTACGGCGTGCAGCAGCCGGATGCCGGCAGTATCGTGTGGCAGGGCGTGCCTCAGTCGATCGCCAGCCCGTCGCATGCGCGCGACCTCGGCATCGGCATGGTGTTCCAGCATTTCTCATTGTTCGAGGCGCTGACGGTTGCCGAGAACATCGCGCTCGGCATCAACGACAAGGCGCTGCGCAAGGATCTCGTTGCCCGCATCGCCGAGGTTTCGGAATCCTACGGTCTGCCGCTCGATCCGACGCGTGTTGTTCATGATCTGTCGGTGGGTGAAAGGCAGCGCATCGAAATCGTGCGCTGCCTGTTGCAGAGGCCCAAGCTTCTCATCATGGACGAGCCGACCTCGGTGCTGACGCCGCAGGAGGCGGAGAAGCTTTTTGCGACCCTGCGTCGCCTCGCCGGCGAGGGTTGCGCCATCCTCTATATCAGTCACAAGCTCAACGAAATCCGCGCTCTGTGCGAGAGAGCGACGATTATGCGTTTGGGGCGCGTCGTTGCCGAATGCGATCCGCGGCAGGAAAGCGCCAAGCATCTGGCCGAATTGATGATCGGCACCACTTTGAGGGCCCCGATCCACGATCGCCGGCTGGACGAGGCGGCGGCAACGCGCCTCTCTGTGCGCAACCTCTCGGTTCAATCGGAGCAGCAGTTCGGCGTCGACCTGCGCGATATCAGCTTCGAGGTGCGCGCCGGCGAAATCCTCGGCATCGGCGGGATCGCCGGCAACGGCCAGAACGAGTTGATGTCGGCCCTTTCCGGTGAGTCGCTTTGCAACAGTCCGGAGACGATCCTGCTCGACGACACACCTGTCGGGCGCATGGGGCCGGAAGGGCGGCGTCTCTGCGGCGGTAGCTTCGTGCCGGAGGAACGCAACGATCACGGTGCCGTGCGCGAAATGACGCTCGCCGAGAACGCGCTGCTTTCGGGCTATGGCCGGCGCGGGCTGGTGCAGCTCGGCATGGTCGACATGAAACGCATCGCGGCCTTTGCCGGCGAGGTGATCAAGCGTTTCGACGTGCGCACCACGGGGCCAAAGGCCGAGGCGCGGTCGCTGTCCGGCGGCAATCTGCAGAAATTCATCGTCGGGCGCGAAATCATGCAGGAGCCGAGCGTCCTGGTCGTGGCACAGCCGACCTGGGGCGTCGATGCCGGTGCCGCCGCAGCGATCCACCAGGCACTTCTCGATCTTGCCACCACGGGTGCGGCAATCGTCATTATCTCCCAGGATTTGGACGAGATCATGCAGATTGCCGACCGCATTGCCATCATCGCCCGCGGGCGACTGTCGCCGGCCCTGCCGACCGCTGCCGCGACAATCGAAGAGATCGGCACGCTCATGGGCGGCGTTCCGGCGGCCCCCGGCGCCGAGGTGACGCATGCGTATTAGCGTCGTCCCTCGTGGCGAGCGATCACGGGTCTGGACCTATGCCTCGCCCTTGCTGGCTATCCTGCTGACACTGGTCACGGCGGCAATCGTCTTTGCAGCACTCGGCAAGGAACCGTTTGAGGCGCTCCGCGTAATGTGGCTCGACCCGCTTCTTGGCAAGCGCGGCTTTTCCGAACTGTTCATCAAGGCCGCGCCGCTCATCATGATCGCGGTCGGTCTGTCGCTGGGCTTCCGTGCCAATGTCTGGAACATCGGCGCCGAAGGGCAATACATCATGGGGGCGATCTTCGCGACCGGCGTCGCACTCTTCTTCTATGATGTCGAGAGCTTTCCTGTTTGGCTGCTGATGATCCCGGCAGGCATCCTCGGCGGCATGTTCTGGGGCGCAATCCCGGCCCTCCTCAAGACCCGTTTCAATGCCAGCGAAATTCTCACCAGTCTGATGCTGACATACGTCGCCAACCTGGGCCTCCTTTATCTGGTGGTGGGGCCGTGGAAGGATCCGGACGGTTACGGCTTTCCACAGACCCGGCTGCTCACGGCGGCAGCAAGCTCGCCGCATCTCGTGCCGGGCACGCGCATCCATCTGGGCGTCGTCGCCGCCCTCATCGTCGTGGCGCTCGGCTGGTTCCTGCTGTCGAAATCTTTGCTCGGATTCAAGCTGAAGGTCGTGGGGCAGGCACCGCGCGCCGCTGCCTATGCCGGCTTCTCGACACGCGCTCTCACCTGGCTTTCCATGCTGGTGGGTGGGGGCCTCGCCGGGCTCGCCGGCATGTTCGAGGTGGCCGGTCCCATCGGCCAGCTGACACCGGCCCTCTCCACCGGCTATGGCTTTACGGCGATCATCGTCGCCTTTCTCGGCCGCCTGCATCCGGTCGGCGTTCTGTTCGGTGGTCTCGTTCTGGCGCTTTCCTATCTCGGTGGCGAAAAGGCGCAGATCGCGCTGGGCCTCCCCGCGGCCGTCACCAAGATCAATCAAGGCATCCTGCTTTTCTATCTGCTGGCCTGCGATCTCTTGATCCGCTATCGGCTGTGCGTCAGCCTCGCGAAGAAGGAGGCCGCCTGATGGACAGCGCCGTTCTCGTTTCCGTCATCCTGTCGATCATCTCGGCGGCAACGCCGCTGCTGCTCGCGGCAACCGGCGAATTGGTGACCGAGAAATCCGGCGTCCTCAATCTCGGCGTCGAAGGCATGATGCTGGTGGGTGCCGTTGTCGGTTTCGCGGTGACGCTGACGACCGGCAGTGCCGTGCTGGGGATCGTCGCGGCCGCACTTGGCGGCGCCTCGATGGCTCTCATCTTCAGCGTTCTCACCTTGACCTTGCTGGCCAACCAGGTGGCGACGGGACTTGCACTGACCATCTTCGGCATCGGACTTGCCGCCATGATGGGAGCGGCCTATGTCGGGCAACCGATCGAGCGCCTGCCCAGTCTCTATATTCCGGGTCTCACGGATCTGCCCTTTGTCGGGCGCATCCTCTTCGGTCAGGACGGGCTGGTTTATCTTTCATTCATCGCTCTCTTCGGGACGATCTGGTTCCTGTTCCATACCCATGCCGGCCTCGTGCTGCGGGCGGTGGGGGATTCGGCCGAAGCCGCGCATGCGATCGGCTATCCGGTCATCGCCATCCGCTATGGCGCGGCGCTCTTCGGTGGCGCCATGAGCGGGCTGGGCGGGGCCTATCTGTCCTTGAGCTATACGCCGATGTGGGCCGAGGACATGACGGCCGGTCGCGGTTGGATTGCGCTGGCCCTGGTCGTCTTCGCCACTTGGCGGCCATTGCGGGTATTGCTCGGTGCCTATCTGTTCGGCGGCATCACCATCCTGCAGTTCCATGTGCAGACGCTAGGTCTCGGCATACCGGCCCAGTTCGTCTCGATGTTGCCTTATCTTGCGACCATCTTCGTTCTGGTGGCGATCTCGACCGACCGCACCAAGATTCGCCTGAATGCACCGGCTTGTCTGGGCCGACCGTTCCACGTC
>NZ_JAYRQR010000032.1:0-15903 GCF_041910485.1 Dongia sp. | reverse complement strand
GGTCACGCAGCCCGGATGACCGGAGATACTCGTGTCGTTCACCAAGAAGGCGCTTCGGCCTCTCATTCGCGATTCTCAGATGCTGTTCCCTGCTTGAAGGCTGGTAGGAGGCCTGAACCGGAAACTCCTTGCGGTAGCGCAAACTGACGTGATCCAATGCCTGACTTGATCTCGATTGAACAACGACAAGCAGCTCGCGCCGGTCGCGACGTCTCCTTAAAAATTGATTGAAAGTCTTCAGCTTCCAGACGTCATACGACAGTCCGCTGATCCACGACGGCAAACCCGCCTCAGGACCGGCTTGTCGGTATGGAGCCCCCCGGTCTGATGCTCAACCGAATTGACTGCCTGTAGCAATTCCAACGGCAAGTTATGCGCGCTTAGTGCAGCTAATGTTCCCAAAGGGGCTTGAGTTGATAGACTTTGAGCTTCCTCCAAACGAGGCAAAATCTCGATCTATTTTGTTCACTGGCATCGCGCTCGGGGACTTGCTTCCTGCTGGCACCACGCCAGGATTGCGCCCTCGTAAGGGGGCAAGCTGATCGCTAAGCCGCCTGAGAAACGCTCGAAAGCGACGCGGTGTGTCGGGGAGAGGCCAATGAGCACCGGCAGGCCAATGCCGAGCGCCTCCGCTATCAAGGCACGGAAGCCTCTACCCTCAGCTTCGCTTAGCCCGAACTTGTTGAGAATGACGAGATCAGCGCCGTCAGCTTTCAGTCTTGTGGATGCCAGCCCCACGGCGTCCTCAAATGCGCCTGCATCCATTCGGCAGGCGATCGACCCGGTACCCAGCTTCTGCGTAATCCGAGCCACGGGCCCATCGGGAAGCAGCCACAAGTCACTTTCGCAGTCCCCTGTTCCTGCTATGGCCGGAGCTGCGCGCAGGGCGCCGACCGTTCGCACGCCGTCACGCTTAAGCTACGAATATACGTTGCTTAACAATGTATCGGTATGACCGCGTTGGTTTGACAAGACGCTTGCTATGGCCATCACACGACAAATCCCAAGTCAAGAGCGTTAGGCGAACTGAAAGGCCCCGCGACCGGCGTCAGATCCGAACCCACTATAGTCAGTCCACGATTCCGCTTTTCCAGGCGGTAATTATAAGGACCATTCCTGCAACCGTGAGCAGCACCAAAATTCCAGCCAGCATTGTGTCCTCCCAAAGTATGCGTGGTGACTATTGCCTTGGTTCGACTGTACCTCCTTGCGCTACCGCAACCAAGGTACGCTCGATTGATCGGCGCTCATGAGACGTCCCAGGTGAAGGTGACCGGAACTCTTGGACTGGCTTGAATGGGGGGGTGGATATAGTGTTGCCGCGCGCCACTTTTCAGTGGGTCCCGGGTTGATCTTGAACCTGCTGCTTGATCCACGTCAACCAATGCGCGACCGTCCTCTCTTAAATGATCGAGCAATGGAGCGGATCTGAACCATGTCTCGAAAATGGGTAATTCTTGCAATTGCGGCCATAGCCACAACAGCGGTGGCGGTACTCATCTTCCAACGGCCGCTGTCCGTCACCGTTGTACGCCCGGAGACTGATGTACCACTCCGGATTTACGGCCTTGGGACCGTCGAAGCCCGTGTGCTGAGCCGTGTGGGCTTTGAGGTTGGTGCCGCCTTGCTGTCCCTCTCGGCGGACGTGGGCGATCATGTCGCCAAGGACCAAGAACTGGCGAGGCTTCACCCAGCCGAACAAGAAGCCCGCGTGGCGCGGGCCGAGGCGGTCGTCGAAGGCAATGCAGCGACACTCCTGAAAGCCCAAGCCGGCGTCGAGAAGGCCCGCGCCGTCCTCGCTGAACGCGAGGTTGCCAACAAACGCCTCCAGGACCTCGCCCGCAAGGATGTCGCCTCCGTTCAGAGGGCTGAGGAAGCCCAGCGTGACGAGGATGTTGCGCGCGCCGAACTCGCCGTCGCTGAGGCTGACGCCGCTGTCGTTGCAGCCCAGGGCACGGATTCCGCTGCCTCTCTGAAGCTCGAAGAGACCTTGCTGGCGCATCATCGGCTGCTATCGCCCTATGATGCGGTGGTCGTTGCGCGCCATGCGGAACCGGGAACAGTCGTCCGGGCGGGAGACCCGATTTTCACGCTCATCGATCCTGCCAGCGTGTGGATCCAGGCTTACATTGACGAAGAACGGGCAGGCCGGCTGGCTCTCGCCCAGCCCGCGACCATCCACCTGCGGTCCCAACCGCAACGAGAGTTCGTGGGCACTGTTGCTCGCATCGGTCTCGAAAGCGACCGCTCGAACGAGGAGCGCCGTGTCTGGCTGAACTGTACCGACTGCCCTGACCCCATGTATCTGGGAGAGCAGACAGAGGTGCGGATCACGACAGGTACGCGACCATCTGCCCTGATGGTACCGGAGGTCGCGATCCTGGGGGCAGGTCGCTCGGCGATGGAAGCCGTCTGGGACGGCCAGGCCTTCCAGCCGAAGCTGATCCTGCCGGTCTCGTTGTCATGGGATCACCGCGTCGTCGACGGTGTCGCCGCCGCCAGGTTCCTTGGTCACATCGCAGCCCTTCTGGGCGACTTCCGCCGCGCGATCGTTTGAGGCCGAGATGAGCATCACCGAAATCAGAGTGCCTGAAATGGGCGACTTCAAAGATGTCGCCGTCATCGAGGTGCATATCAAGCCTGGCGACGAGATCGCCGCCGAGCAGACCTTGATCGTGCTCGAATCAGACAAGGCTTCCATCGACGTGCCGGCGCCGTTTGCCGGACGCATCGCCTCGGTCGAACTCGCCGTCGGTCAGCGTGTTTCCAAGGGCGCGCTGATCGCCACGGCCGAAACGGCGGCGGCCGAAGCCAAGCCGGCTGTGGCACCGTCCCCATCGCCGGCGGCCGCAGCGCAGGCCACATCCCAAGCCACCGGTGCTGTGCCGGATTGCGATGTGCTGGTGATCGGCGGGGGACCGGGGGGCTATTCGGCCGCCTTTCGCGCCGCCGATCTTGGCCAGCGGGTGATCCTCGTCGAGCGGGAGGCGACGCTGGGTGGCGTCTGCCTCAATGTCGGCTGTATTCCGTCCAAGGCGCTGCTGCATGTCGCGGCGGTCAAGGAGGAGGCCGAACGTCTCGCCGATCATGGCGTCGCCTTCGACACGCCGATTGTCGACCTCGACAAGCTGCGCCGCTTCAAGGCCGGCGTCGTCGCCAGGCTGACCGACGGGCTGAAGGGCATGGCGCGGATGCGCAAGGTCGAAATGGTCAGGGGCACGGCGACATTTGCCGACGCCAATGCTGTCGACGTCGCGCTGCCCGACGGCGGGGGTCGAAGGATCGTTTTCGCCAGGGCGATCGTCGCCGCCGGGTCGGTGCCGGTCCGGCTGCCATTCCTGCCCGACGACCCGCGCATCGTTGATTCCACCGGCGCGCTCGAACTGCCCTTCATCCCCGAACGCATGCTGGTCATCGGCGGCGGCATCATCGGGCTTGAGATGGCCACCGTCTACAGCGCGCTCGGCGCGCGCGTCGATGTGGTCGAACAGTTCGACAGGCTGTTGCCCGATGTCGATCGCGACGTGGTCGAGATCTGGCGCAAGCGCAACGCCCACCGCTTCGATGCCATGCTACTCGGTGCGCGCGTCGAAAGCGTCGTTGCCGAGGAAGATGTCCTTGTCGTGACGACGAGCGGCGCGGAGGCGGGTGTGCGACGCTACGACCTGATCCTGCAGGCGGCGGGCCGGCGGCCGTCAGCCGGGGAACTGCAACTCGCCGCGGCCGGCGTCACCATCGACGCGCGGGGCTTCATCGAGGTCGATGCGCAGATGCGCACGCGCAACCAGAATGTCTTCGCCGTCGGCGACGTCACAGGCAATCCCATGTTGGCGCACAAGGCCGTGCATCAGGGTCATGTCGCCGCCGAGGCGGCATCGGGCCTGAAGAGCTTCATGGATGAAAAGGTCGTGCCGTCGGTCGCCTATACGGACCCCGAGATCGCCTGGGTGGGCGTGACGGAGGACGCGGCCAGGGCCGCCGGTCGCGCCGTAGAAATTGGCAAGTTCCCGTGGGCGGCCTCCGGCAGGGCCATTGCCAATGGCGCCGATTACGGCCTGACCAAGCTGGTGTTCGACAAGGAGACGCACCGCATCATCGGCGGCGCCATTGTCGGCCCGTCCGCCGGCGACATGGTTGGCGAGATCTGCCTGGCAATCGAGATGGGGGCGGATGCCGTCGACATCGGCAAAACCATCCATCCGCATCCGACCCTGGGCGAAACCATCGGCATGGCGGCCGAAGTCGCCGAAGACGTCTGCACCGATCTGCCGCCGACGCGCAGGCGTCCGTAGTCGAGAGGGCCGGCCAAAAGTAGTCTGCCTCTGTGGCTTGACCATTGGGCATAGACTTGGGTCGGCAGAGGAGCGCCCCTCAATAAGGCTGAGTGGAAGACATCTCTGCGTCAGCCTGGCCGTTCATGGATGAGCAAAATTCAAGCGATTCGGTAAGGCACCGCACCGCGCCGGTTCCGGTCAACCGACAGATGCCGCTTTAGTGGCGGCACGGCACGTTGACGGCAACCGGTGCGTTCGCAAATCCGGCACGAAATGCCGATGGGGTCGAAGGCGGCGCGATTGCCGAGGTCGAGCCCGTCGGCGTAGACGAAGTGCCCGGCATGGGCCATCTCGCAGCCGAGCGCGATGGCATAGCGGCGCTGCGGGGCGTGGAAGCCGCCGCCGCCCTTGGTCAGTTCGGTTGCGACGCACAAATAGCGCACGCCATCCGGCGTTTCGGCAAGCTGGCGGATGATGCGGCCGGGCGCCTCGAAGGCTCGATGAACGTTCCAGAGCGGACAGGCGGCGCCGAAGCGCGCGAATTGCAGTTTTGCGGCGCTGTGGCGCTTGGTGATGTTGCCGGCGCGGTCAATGCGGGCAAAGAAGATCGGTACGCCCTTGGCGCCCGGCCGTTGCAGCGTGCTCAGGCGATGTGCCACCTGTTCGATACTGGCGCCGAAGCGTGCGGCCAGAAGCTCCAGGTCATGACGCAGTTCCATCGCTGCCGTCGAAAAGGACTGGTAGGGCAAAGTGAGCGCGCCGGCGAAATAGTTGCGCAGGCCCATCTTGCAGATCTCCAACGCCTCGGAAGATCGGAAGTTTGCGCGCTCGGCAATCCGCGACAACATCGCCTCGCCTTCCAGTTCGGCAATCTGGAAGGCGATCTGGAAGTTGCGCGTGGGGGCCGGCAGATAGGGGTTGAGATAGAGTACGCGTGAACCGGGGTCGAAATGACGGATGAGGTCTTCGTCCGATCCGCCTTTGGCGATGCGCACCTTGTGCCGTTCCTCGATATAGGCGGGTAGGGCTGTACCTGCCTCATTTTCCGACAGGCCAAGCCGAACGGCGAGCTTTTCGGCGGCAATATCAAGCTCGTGGATATAATTGTCAACGAAATGAAAGAAGTCGCGCACCTCCTCATAGGGCGTCGGCTCGGTAGAAATGGCACTCCTGCCCAGCGTATCATCGAGGCTTGCAAGCTGCTCGCTGTTGTGACGATAGGCCTGGTGCAGCGAGATCAACGCACGGGCAAAGCCGGGAGCATTCTGCGCCACCAGCTTGAGTTCCTGCAGATTGGGCACATAGTTTTCAAAAACCGGGTCGGACAGTGTTTCGGTCAGCGCCGAAAGCAGCCGGTCGCTATCGCCCTGCGAAATCTCGGCGATGTCGATCTGGAACTTTTCGGCAAGCGTAAGCAGCACCGAGGCGGACACAGGCCGCTGGTTGTTCTCGATCTGGTTGAGATAGCTGGTTGAAATGCCAATCTGCTCGGCAAAGCCCTGTTGGGTCGCCTTGTGGGTCTGGCGCAACTCGCGCACCTTGCGGCCGATATAGAGCTTTCGGGGTGCCATTCGCAACTTCGCAATTTACAATTTCTGAATTTATATATTACGCATTTGCACATTTTCAACCGTTTTCTCGCGCGCGCCCTGGACGTAATGAAGCCCACTCGCGTCGCGCAGTCGCAGCGGCGGCAGTCTTCATTCTTGCAGTGCTGGAGGAACCATGACGCTCTACCAAGCCATCGCCCCGGAGCGGGCGAGCCGATTCAGCCCGATGGATGTCCTGGCCGTGGTCGCCGGCTCGTTGCTCCTGACGCTGTCGGCCAGGATACAGGTACCGTTCTATCCCGTGCCGATGACCATGCAGACGCTGGTCGTCATCGGTCTCGGGCTCGCGCTCGGCCCGATGCGCGGGGCTGCTGCCGTCGCGCTCTATTTCGCCCAGGGCGCCTTCGGCCTGCCGGTCTTTGCCGGTACGCCTGAAAAGGGCATCGGCCTTGCCTATATGACGGGGCCGACCGGCGGCTATCTTGCAGGATACATTCCGGCCACGCTGCTTGCCGGCTGGCTGGCCCGTCGCGGCTGGGACCGCAATCCCTTCACCGCCATGGCGGCTGCCTTGCTCGCCGGCGCGGTGATCTATGTGCCAGGCCTTTTGTGGCTGGGCGCAGTCATTGGCTGGGAAAAGCCCGTGCTGGCTTTTGGCCTCTATCCATTCATCCCCGCCGACATCGCCAAGGCCATGCTTGCGGCGATTGCCTTCCCCGCCGCCTGGAAACGGCTGTCGGCAAAGGGCGTGAACTGATGAGCGCGGTTCTGGAACAACTGGAAACGCGCCGCGCAGAAGCCCGCCTTGGCGGTGGACAAAAGCGCATCGACGCCCAGCACGCCAAGGGCAAGCTGACGGCGCGGGAACGCCTCGAAGTGCTTCTCGACGAAGGGTCGTTCGAGGAATACGACATGTATGTCACCCACCGCGCCACCGATTTCGGCATGGCGAGCCAGAAGGTGGCGGGCGACGGCGTCGTCACCGGATGGGGCACCATCAACGGCCGCATGGTCTATGTCTTTTCGCAGGACTTCACCGTGCTTGGCGGCTCATTGTCGGAAACGCATGCGCAGAAAATCTGCAAGATCATGGACATGGCGATGCGCAACGGTGCGCCGGTCATCGGCCTCAACGACAGTGGCGGCGCGCGCATCCAGGAAGGCGTCGCCTCGCTCGCCGGCTATGCCGACGTGTTCAAGCGCAATGTCGATGCTTCGGGGGTGGTGCCGCAGATTTCGGTTATCATGGGGCCATGCGCTGGCGGCGCGGTCTATTCGCCGGCCATGACCGACTTCATCTTCATGGTGCGCGATAGCTCCTACATGTTCGTCACCGGCCCGGACGTGGTGAAGACCGTCACCAACGAGATCGTCACCGCCGAGGAACTGGGCGGCGCGCGTACGCACACGACCAAATCCTCGGTCGCCGATGGCGCTTATGAAAACGACATCGAGACGCTGGAGCAGGTGCGGGCCTTGTTCGACTTCCTGCCGCTCAACAATCGCGAGAAGCCGCCGGTGCGGCCCTTCCACGACGATCCGTCGCGGCTGGAAATGCGGCTCGACACGCTGGTGCCCGACAGTGCCGCAAAGCCTTACGATATGCGCGAACTGGTCCTGGCGCTCGCCGACGAAGGCGATTTCTTCGAGATACAGGAAGTCTTTGCGAGAAACATCATCACCGGCTTTTTGCGCCTCGAAGGCCAGACGATCGGCGTCGTCGCCAACCAGCCCATGGTTCTGGCCGGGTGCCTCGACATCGATTCCTCGCGCAAGGCCGCGCGCTTCGTGCGCTTCTGCGACGCGTTCTCGATCCCGCTCCTGACGCTGGTCGACGTTCCGGGTTTCCTGCCCGGCACCGCCCAGGAATATGGCGGCGTCATCAAGCATGGGGCCAAGCTTCTGTTCGCCTATTCCCAGGCGACCGTGCCGATGGTGACGTTGATCACCAGAAAGGCCTATGGGGGCGCCTATGACGTCATGGCCTCCAAGCATATCGGCGCCGACGTCAATTACGCCTGGCCGACCGCCGAGATCGCGGTGATGGGCGCCAAGGGTGCAACCGAAATTCTCTACCGCTCCGAACTCGGCGACCCGGAAAAGATCACTGCCCGGACCAGGGAATATGAGGAGCGCTTCGCCAATCCGTTCGTGGCGGCCGAGCGCGGCTTCATCGACGAGGTGATCATGCCGCATTCGTCGCGCAAGCGCATCGCGCGCGCCTTCGCGGCACTGCGCGGCAAGAGCGTCGAACCGCGGTGGAAGAAGCACGACACGATGCCGCTGTGAGGGTGAGAAATGTGTGATCAGGTTCTCTATGGCGACACAGTCTGCACGACGCCGAGACAAGTTGCGACGTTGGTCGGTGGCCCTGATGGGCTGATTTGGTTCGACCATCAGGGCGAAATGGATTGGTGCCTTTGTGTGATTGACCTTCCGAAGACCCTCGATCAGGCCAATCTCAGGTGGAAGCAGGACATAAATCCAGAAATTTTCACGGTTGAACGCTAGGCAAACCATGTTCAAGAAAATCCTCATCGCCAATCGTGGTGAAATCGCCTGCCGGGTCATAAAGACGGCCAAGAAGCTGGCCATCGCAACCGTCGCCGTCTATTCCGACGCCGACCGCGACGCGCTGCATGTGAAGATGGCCGACGAAGCGGTCCATATCGGTCCCGCGCAGTCGAACCAGTCCTACATCGTCATCGCAAAGATTCTGGACGCGGTGCGCGCCACCGGCGCGGATGCCGTGCATCCGGGCTATGGCTTCCTGTCGGAAAACGCCAATTTCGCCGAGGCGCTGAAGGCTGAAGGAGTCGCCTTCATCGGCCCGCCGCCGGTGGCAATCGAAGCCATGGGCGACAAGATTACCTCCAAAAAGATCGCGGCAAGTGCTGGTGTTTCGACGGTGCCCGGTCATATGGGGCTGATTGCAGATGCGGACGAAGCCCTCCGCATTGCGGGCTCGATCGGCTATCCGGTGATGATTAAGGCCTCGGCCGGCGGCGGCGGCAAGGGCATGCGCATCGCCTGGAACGATTCTGAGGCGCGCGAAGGCTTTCAATCGTCAAAGAACGAGGCAAAGGCCTCCTTCGGCGACGACCGCATCTTCATCGAGAAATTCGTGACGCAGCCGCGCCACATCGAAATCCAGGTGCTGGGCGACCAGCATGGTAACCTCGTCTATCTGGGCGAGCGCGAATGCTCGATCCAGCGCCGCAACCAGAAGGTCATCGAGGAAGCACCGTCGCCTTTCCTCGACGCCGCGACCCGCAAGGCGATGGGCGAGCAGGCCGTCGCCCTTGCCAAGGCCGTCGGCTATTTCTCGGCCGGCACGGTCGAGTTCATCGTCGATCAGGACAAGAAATTCTACTTCCTCGAGATGAACACAAGGCTGCAGGTCGAGCATCCGGTGACGGAACTCATCACCGGCATCGACCTGGTCGAGGAAATGATCCGCGTCGCCGCCGGCGAGAGACTGCGCCTTGCCCAACAGGACGTGAAGCTGAACGGCTGGGCGATCGAAAGCCGGCTCTATGCGGAAGATCCGTATCGCAGCTTCCTGCCGTCCATTGGGCGTCTGTCACGCTACCGGCCGCCGGTCGAGGGCGCACGCGACGACGGCACGGTCGTCCGCAACGACACCGGCGTCTTCGAAGGCGGCGAAATCTCGATGTATTACGACCCGATGATTGCCAAGCTGTGCAGCTGGGCTCCCGACCGTCTATCGGCGATCGACGCCATGGCGCAGGCGCTGGATGATTTCGAGGTCGAGGGCATCGGCCACAACCTGCCGTTCCTGTCGGCCGTCATGGAGCATCCGCGCTTCCGCGAAGGCCGGCTGACGACCGCCTTCATAGCCGAGGAATATCCAGACGGTTTTGGCGGTGTCGAGCCCTCGCCCGAAGATGTCAGGCTGCTCGCCGCCGTTGCCGCGCATGTCCATCTTTGCGGCGAAAGGCGCAATGTCCGGATCTCCGGCGCGCTTGCCAACCGTCAGCGCGCAGTTGGAGAAGGCTGGGTCGTGACCCTTCCCGAACACGAACTGGCTGTGAAACTGTGCGAGCAGGACGGCGGCTCACTGGTCGAATTCGCCGATGGCAGCACGCTTTCCGTGACGAGCGACTGGCTGCCGGGCATGAGCCATGCGATCTTTGCCGTCCGCGCGACGCGGATGGGCGTAAAGGTCTCGCCGGCGAATTCGGCCTTTCGGCTGCGCTGGCGCGGCATTGATGTTCTGGCTTATGTGCGCTCACCGCGGGTCGCCGAACTTGCCCGGTTGATGCCGCAGAAGCTGCCGCCGGACACGTCGAAAATGCTGCTCTGCCCGATGCCGGGTGTGGTCACGTCCATCGCTGTTCAGGCTGGCGATCAGGTCGAGGCGGGTCAGGCGCTGGCCACGGTGGAAGCCATGAAGATGGAGAACGTGCTGCGCGCCGAACGTCGCGGCGTGGTCGCGCGCATCGCTGCGGCGGCAGGTGCCAGCCTGGCCGTGGACGAACTGATCATGGAATTCGAGTAGGATTAATCGGAACGCTCAAAGGAGGTCTGCATGACCAATCCCGACCTCTCCCAATGGCAGGCTCTCGCGGAGCGCGAGACCAAGACCTCAGCCGATGCGCTTGTCTGGAACACGCCCGAGGGCATTGCGGTCAAGCCGCTCTACACGGCAGACGATCTGGAGGGGATCTCCCATCTGGACAGCCTCCCCGGCTTCGCGCCCTTCATGCGCGGGCCGCGCGCCACCATGTATGCCGGCCGGCCGTGGACCATCCGCCAGTATGCCGGCTTCTCGACGGCGGAGGAGTCCAACGCCTTCTACCGCAACGCGCTGGCGGCCGGGCAGCAGGGCGTGTCGGTGGCCTTCGACCTTGCCACTCATCGCGGTTATGACAGCGACCACCCGCGCGTCGAAGGCGATGTCGGCAAGGCGGGCGTTGCCATTGATTCCGTCGAGGACATGAAAGTCCTGTTCGAAGGCATTCCGCTGGAGCAGGTTTCCGTCTCCATGACCATGAATGGTGCGGTGATCCCGATCCTCGCCAGTTTCATCGTCGCCGGCGAGGAGCAGGGCGTGCCGCGCGCCACGCTGTCGGGAACCATCCAGAACGACATCCTCAAGGAGTTCATGGTCCGCAACACTTATATCTATCCGCCCGAACCCTCGATGCGAATCGTTGCCGACATAATCGAATACACGGCAAAGGAGATGCCAAAGTTCAATTCGATTTCCATCTCCGGTTATCACATGCAGGAGGCGGGCGCGACGCTGGTGCAGGAGCTTGCCTTCACACTTGCCGACGGGCGCGAATATGTGCGTGCGGCGCTGAAGAAGGGGCTGAATGTCGACGACTTCGCCGGGCGGCTGTCCTTCTTCTTCGCCATCGGCATGAATTTCTTCATGGAAGCCGCGAAGCTGCGCGCCGCGCGGCTGCTCTGGTCGCGCATCATGACGGAATTCGAGCCGAAAAAGCCGTCGTCGCTGATGTTGCGCACGCACTGCCAGACATCGGGCGTGTCGTTGCAGGAGCAGGACCCCTACAACAACATCGTGCGCACGGCCTTCGAGGCAATGTCGGCCGCGCTCGGCGGCACGCAGTCGCTGCACACCAACTCCTTCGACGAGGCGATCGCGCTGCCGACCGAGTTCTCGGCCCGCATCGCCCGCAACACCCAGCTCATCCTCCAGCACGAAACCGGCGTGACGAAGGTCGTCGATCCGCTGGCCGGCTCCTACTATGTCGAGAGCCTCACCCACGAGCTGGCCGACAAGGCCTGGGCGCTGATCGAGGAGATCGAGGCGCTGGGCGGGATGACCAAAGCGGTCGATTCCGGCCTGCCGAAACGGTTGATCGAGGAGGCCGCCACGCGCAGGCAGGCGGCCGTCGACAAGGGCGAGGAAGTGATCGTCGGCGTCAACAGATACCGGCTCGAGCAGGAAGACGAGATCGACATTCTGGAGATCGACAATTCCGCCGTCCGGACCGCGCAGATCGCCCGCATCGAACGTACGCGCCGCCAGCGCGACCCCAGCCGTGTGGAGGAAACGCTTGGCGAGCTTGAACAGGTGGCGCGCAGTGGCGAAGGGAACTTGCTTGGCGCGGCCGTGGAGGCGGCGCGGGCGCGCGCCACGGTGGGCGAGATTTCCGATGCCATGCGCCGCGCCTTCGGCGACCACGCGGCCGTGCCAAAGGTGGTCGGCAACGTCTACGGCGAGGCCTATGACGGCGAGCCGGAATTCAGGACATTGGTCGAGCGGCTAGGCGAATTTGCCGGCTCGCTCGGCGTAAAGCCGCGCATCATGGTGGCCAAGCTCGGTCAGGACGGTCACGACCGGGGCGCCAAGGTGATTGCTTCGGCCTTTGGCGACATCGGTTTCGAGATCGTCGCCGGGCCGCTGTTCCAGACGCCGGAAGAGGCGGCGGACACCGCTATTGCCGCAAAGGTCCATGTGGTGGGCATGTCGTCGCTGGCGGCGGGCCACAAGACGCTCGCCCCGCAACTGGTCGACGCGCTGAAGGAGAGGGGCGCGGAAAACGTCATCGTCGTCGTAGGTGGCGTCATCCCACGCCAAGATTACCAGTATCTGCTCGACCATGGCGTGGCGGCGGTCTTCGGCCCCGGCACCAATGTGCTCGATGCGGCCCGCGCCGTGCTCGACCTTCTGGAAGGACGCCGCCGCAACCGATAATGGTTCGGCCGGACACATGATGAATTGCGCGGCTCGCTATCGCAGCCGCTTTGGAGGGCTCAACAATGTCAATGTCCGTCGTCAGGTTTTTTGGGGCAACTGGCGGCGTGAGCTAACGGAGGCTCTGGCCCATCAGGGTTGTCATTTTAGGCGGCCGCGTCTCGATGAAGCAAGCGGCGTTGTCTGATGGTTTCGCGTTTGATCCTTTCTCTTTCCAGCGTGATGATGTCGCCGCGCCCGAAGTAGACGTCGGCGGGTGTGAGATTGCCGAGGCTCTCGTGGTGACGGCGGTGGTTGTAATGATCGACGAAGGTGGTGATCTGCCGCTCGAGATCGCCCGGCAGGAAGTAGTTTTCCAAGAGGATGCGGTTCTTCAGCGTCTGATGCCAGCGCTCGATCTTGCCCTGCGTCTGGGGATGGCAGGGGGCTCCGCGGGCGTGCTCCATGCCCTTGTCGGATAGCCATGCGGCGAGATCGGACGAGACGTAGGACGGGCCGTTGTCGGACAACAGCCTCGGCCGCTGCATGACCCTGGCGCTGCCGCAGCCGGAAGCCTGCAGCGCCATGGTCAGCGTGTCGGTGACGTCCCCGGCCTTCATCGTATTGCACAGCTTCCAGGCGATGATGTAGCGGGAGAAGTCGTCAAGCACGCTCGACAGATAGAACCAGCCCCAGCCGATGACCTTCAGATAGGTGAAGTCGGTCTGCCAGAGCTGGTTCGGCGCTGTCGTCTTGTCGTGGAACTCATCGGCGGCCTTGATGACGATGAAGGCCGGGCTGGTGATCAGGTCATGAGCCTTGAGCAGGCGATAGACCGACGATTCCGACACAAAGTAGCCCTTCGTGTCGGTGAAGGTGACCGCCAGCTCCCGCGGCGACAGCTCCGGCTCGTTCAGCGCCAACTCGATGATCTGGCCGCGCACCTCGTCGGGAACACGGTTCCAAACCCGTTCGGGCAAGGGTTGCGATCCTCAGCGCATTGACACCGCCGGCAAGGAAACGATCATACCAGCGATTGAAGGTCGAGCGCGGGATTCCGAGTTTTTGCAGCGCGCGCCGCGCCGACAGGTGCGACTGCTCCACCAGGCGGATGATCTCCTGCTTCTCGGATGCGGGGTATCTCATTCGTCGTCGCCCCCATCCGCGATCATGCTTTTTTAAGAATCCGCAGCTCAAGGCCTGCTCGGCGACGACCTCCTTGAGATCGCGCGCCTCCTTGCGCAGCATCTTCACCTCGTCGCTGGTCGCGGCACGGGCCGTGTCCCCAGCCAGGCGCTTCTTGCCAGCTTCGAGGAACTCTTACGACCAGGTGTAATACAGGCTCTCGGCGATCCCTTCGCGGCGGCACAGCGCGGCAATCGATTCCTCGCCGCGCAGGCCCTCCAGAACGATGCGGATCTTTTCCTCGGCCCAATACTGCTTGCGGGTCGCGCGGCGGATGTCTTTGATGACCTGCTCCGCTGGCGCTTTCCCGGTTCCGGATTTCTGTCTCATCTTCGCTCCTTTGAAAGGCTACGATGAACCAGAAATCCTCCGTTCTCAGTTAAGCCGGTTTGGTCCCATCAGCGCTGACCCCGGACAACCTGCTCACGAGCCATGGAAAGGATCATCGCCTTCAGCGCATCAACATCGTCGGGAAGGGCAAGACCCGGTAGAACCATGGCAAGCAGCAGAGCACAAAATCGGCCGTATTCCCAACCGTTCCAGCCCCATGAATCATCTTGCCGCAGGCTGGTTTCAGCCCGTCGACAAAGGCCGCCTGATCCTGGCCGGACGGATCTTTTTCCAGTCCAGCCCGGCCAGAAGCGCCATCAACTGGGCGTGGTCGAGACGCATGCGCGCGGCCGATATACTTGGCCAGCAGAAGCTGTGGGATCGACATCGCCGCCGGCGCGCACCACGGCATCGCCAATGGCGATTTCCACCGTGTCGCTGCCCACCGCTTCAAAGCGCGTGAACTTCGCCGGCTTGCTCGCTGCCTCCGTCAGCGGAGCAACCATGCCGACGAAAGCGCCTTACGACGTCAGGCATAGAGCTGCGAGGGGTCCAGCCCGTGAGAGCGAGCAAGCGCCGACACGTTGGATCCCGGAGAGAACGCCTGGCTGCGGCGACATCATCATGCTGGAAAGGGAAAGGATCAAACGCGAAACCATCAAGCAACGCCGCTTGCTTCATCGAGAAGCGGCCGCATAAATGACAACCCTGATTGGTCTGCCCCCTGAAAAGTGGTCCTCCGTGAAGTAGGCTATTGAGCCTTGGAGAGGACGTTGGAATGCCCCAGAAGAAGCACAAGCCCGAAGAGATTGTCGCGAAGCTACGCCAAGTGGATGTTTTGCTTTCACAAGGCCGATCGGTTGGCGAAGCGGTTCGTTCGATTGGCGTGACGCAGTTTACGTACTACCGGTGGCGCAAGGAGTTCGGCGGCCTGAAGGGAGATCAGGTAAAGCGTCTCAAGGAGCTCGAGAAAGAGAACGACCGGCTGCGCAAGGCCGTGTCGGACCTGACGCTCGAGAAGCTAATCCTGAAAGAGGCTGCCTCGGGAAACTTCTGAGCCCTTCCCGCCGTCGCCGCTGCGTCGACCATGTGATGTCGAAGTTCTCTGTTTCGGAGCGCTTTGCCTGCAGGGTTCTCGGCCAGCATCGCTCGACGCAGCGCAAGAAGCCGCATGGCCGACCGGATGAAGAGGCGTTGACGGCAGACATCATCCGACTGGCCTCGCGCTACGGACGCTATGGCTATCGCCGGATCACGGCGATGCTGCGGTCCGAGGGCTGGATGGTGAACGCCAAACGCGTTGAGCGCATCTGGCGGCGGGAGGGGCTGAAGGTTCCCCAGAAGCAACCGAAGAAAGGACGGCTCTGGTTGAATGACGGATCATGCGTCCGGCTTCGGCCCGAGTATCCCAACCATGTCTGGTCCTACGACTTCGTCGAGGGCCGGACCCACAATGGCAGGAAGTTCCGCATGCTCAACATCATTGACGAGTTCACCCGGGAATGCCTAGCGATCCGCATCGATCGTAAGCTCAACTCGACCGACGTCATCGACGTCCTATCCGATCTGTTCATCCTGCGCGGGGTGCCCGGCCATGTTCGTTCCGACAATGGTCCGGAGTTCATTGCCAAGGCCGTGCGGGAGTGGATTGCCGCTGTCGGCGCGAAGACCGCCTTCATCGAGCCGGGAAGTCCTTGGGAGAACGGCTACTGCGAGAGCTTCAACTCGAAGCTTCGCGACGAACTGCTCAACGGTGAGATCTTCTACAGCCTCGCCGAGGCAAAGATCATCATCGAGGCTTGGCGGCGCTACTACAACACCGAGCGGCCGCACTCATCGCTCGGATACAAACCACCGGCCCCGGAGACCATTGTCTGGCCTGCACCGCCACGGC
>NZ_JAYRQR010000031.1:0-179926 GCF_041910485.1 Dongia sp. | reverse complement strand
GGGGAGAGTGGTGGCGACAATCTGATGCTGGCGATCCCCGTTGCGGTCGCCATCGACACGACACGGGGCGAAGCGACGCGCGAGATGCGCGACGCCTTTTCGTCTCTCACCGCGGGCCTTGCCAAGCTGCCGACCGAGGCCAGCTACGAAGTCGAGCTGCGTTTTGCCGATCCGGACTTGAGCAACGGCTATGCCGGCGCGCTCGCCGATGCCGCCTTGAAGAGCGGCATCAAGCCGGCGCGGCTCTTCATCGGCAACGAAGCCGGCGACAAGGAGACGCTCACCCTGCTGGTGACGCTCGCTTTGCCCGCCCAGGATTTCGTGGCGCCCGCACCGGAGGCCAACCCATGATGGGGGCCAATCCATGAAGGGCGCGCGCTGATGTCGGGTGACGATTTCATCCGCGCGGGCGAAGCGCCGCGCCACGAAGTCAAGCAGCCGGTCTGGCTGATGAGCTTTGCCGATTTCGCCGGCTGCCTGCTCGCAAGCTTCGTGCTGCTCTATTCGCTGGCGCAGACCGACCGCGCCAAGATGCAGGCGGCCTTCGGCATCACGCCGACCGAACAGGTCGAGAGCAGCGACGGGTCGGCCGACAAATCCATGGCCGAGAAGAAAACGGACGAAGGACGCGACACCGACTATCTCGCCACCCTCCTCCAAACCAAGATCGATTCGGCGCCGGCACTGAAGGGCGTCACGGTCCTCGCCCAGGAGAGCAGCGTCCTGCTCGATCTACCTTTGGCGCGCCTGGAAGCCAAGGATGCCGAACGCGATGACGATCTGGTCTTCTCGCTCGCGGGCCTCATCTCGGTCCTGCCCAACGAAACCAGTCTCGGCGCGGACATGCCACTGGGTGGGCCCGAGAATTGGAACAAGGGCATGACCATCGCCAACGCCATGAAGGCGCGCCTCCAGGATGCCGGCGCACCCGAGGGCCTCATTGCCCGCGTCGGCCTCAGCGCCGACAGCGCGCCGCATGTTCGCCTCGTTATCCGCCGCCAGGCCGGCGAATGACAGCGTACCCCACGCAATCGTGATCGCCGTCGCTTGAGCGGCGGGACCCTCCCGTCATAGTCTTGCCGCAATCCGCCACCAAATATCGTGGCGTCGCATTTCACCCAACATCAAGGATATCGCCATGCGCTCTCTTCTCGTTGCCGGCACCGCGCTTGCCCTCTGCTTCACCGCCATTGGTGGCGCCTTTGCCGAGACCGCGCTTTCGACCGACAGCCAGACCGGGGTCAGTGTCACCATCTACAATCAGGACCTCGCCCTCATCCGCGACTCGCGGAAGGTGAGCGTCACGGCGGGCGAGAACGACATCGCCTTCATCGACGTCTCCGCCGCCATGCGGCCCGAGACGGCGCTCCTCAATTCGCCGAACGGTGCGCTCGACGTGCTGGAGCAGAATTTCGATTTCGACCTGCTGACACCAGAGAAGCTGCTAGAGAAATCGGTGGGCGAGAAGATCCGAGTCTTCCGCACCAACCCGGAAACCGGTGCCGACACCAGCGAGGAAGCGGAAGTGCTTTCCGTGGCGGGCGGCCAAGCAGTCTTGAAGATCGGCGACCGCATCGAGACCGCGATCCCCGGCCGCTTCGTCTATTCAGCGGTGCCCGCGAATTTGCGCGCGCGCCCGACGCTGGTCATCAAGGCGGTGGCCGACAAGGCCGGCGACATTCCGGTCGATCTTTCCTATTTGAGCCGCGGCCTTTCCTGGTCGGCCGATTACGTGGCCGATCTCTCGGCCGATGAGAAGACCGTCTCCATCAACGGGCTGGTGACGCTCACCAACCAGAGCGGCATCACCTACAGGCAAGCGAAGCTCCAGCTCGTCGCCGGCAATGTCAACCAGGTGCAGCCGATGCTGGAGCGCGCCGGCGGCATGGTGGCGATGGATGCGATGCCGGCCTCGGCCCCCAAGATGGTCGAGCAGGCGGCGTTCGAGTATCACCTTTACAGCCTTGAGCGCCCGACCACGATCAAGGAGAACCAGACCAAGCAGGTGGCGATGCTGGCGGCGGCCGAGGTGCCGGTCGAAAAGCAATATCTCTTCACCAACAGTGCCAATGTCTGGGGCAATTACGGCTACAATTTCGGCGAAGGCCCGCGCCAGAACGCAACCGTGAAGCTCAAGTTCAAGAATGACGAGAAATCGCACATGGGCATGCCGCTGCCGGCGGGCGTGGTGCGCGTCTACAAGAAGGATGATGCCGGCAATGCCCTCTTCGTCGGCGAGGATCATATCGACCATACGCCGAAGAATGAGCGCGTCGATCTGACCTTGGGCGAAGCGTTCGACATCACCGCCCGCGCCAAGCAGACCGGCTATACCAAGCTTGCCGACGATCTTTTCGAGAATGCCTATGAGATCGAGGTGAAGAACGCGAAGAAGGAAAAGGTCACCGTCGATCTCCGCGAAGCCTTCCCCGGCGAATGGAAGATGCTCGAGGAAACGGCCAAGCACGAACAGCTCGATTCCAACACCGCGCAATGGCTGATCGACGTGCCGGCCGAAGGCGCGACGGTCCTGAAGTACAGCGTGCGTATCAAGATCTGAGTCGCTTACGGGCAACACCCCCCTCTCTAACTCTCCCCCTCAAGGGGGAGAGAATTGGAGCGAGATTGTTGCGACCACTCGGTCGAAACTCCCTCCCCCCTTGAGGGGGAGGGTCGGGGTGGGGGGTGGCTCCTGTCTCTATCTCCGCTCTCCCTCACTCCCCCTGCTCGAACTTCATCTCGGGATCGAGCTGGTCCTTGAGGTTCCACGGCTCCCAGATCCAGGTCGCTTCCATCTGCTTGACGAAATCGCGCCAGAAGGCGCGCTTGCCTTTGACCTCCGCCGGCCAGGCATCGTCGAAAAGCTTGGCGGCGATATCCGCATGCCCACCGTAGATGAGATCGAGGAGATCGCTCCAGATCACCGGATCAAGTTCGCCCTTGGTCGGCGGGATGTCGCCGGTTGACCCTTGCGCCGTGTAGGGACCGCCGAACTCGACCAGCGCCGCCTTGATCTCGTCGCGCATGGCGGCGAGTGCCGCATCGTCGGGCGCGTCGCTGCGCATCGAATCCGAAAGCTTGTAACCCTCCGGCGACCAGTCGAGCTTGACGCCGCCACCGGGCGAACCGGCATAGGACGTGTTCCAATAGGCAAAGCTGTCATCGCCGAAGGTGAGATGCGGGGCGCCACCGGCCCAATCCTGGGTGAGAGCCGCTTCGGCATTGCCGAGCTCAAGCGATTGCAGCTTGAACTCCTTCCCCGGAAAGAGCGCATAGAGCGTCGTGCAGCAATGCGCCCCGCCGGAATAAGAGGAGAGGATGGCGAGCGGCGCCGGTTCCGCCGCCGAATAGCCATCCGGCATTTCCGGCCGTGCCCAGACGATGAAGACATTGGCGTCGGCGATGATGTGTTCGCAGGTCTCGCCACCCGCGGATTCACGCCGCGCGATGGTGAGGAATTCCAGCGGCAAGTCACCATCCGCCGTATCGACATCAGGGTCGCGCGGATAGAGCGTCAGCGTGAGGTCGCCAAGGCTCATCCGCACCTCTGTCTTAGGCCCGGCCGCCTTGCGCTTCTCGAACTGCGCGGCCTGCTCGTCGAGCACACAGCCATTGCCGGGCGCGATCTCGCCCAGGACACCCCCGGGCGCGGCCTGCGCAGGAGTCTCTTCGGCGCGCGCGGCAGCGGTCGCGGTGATGAACAACGCAGCGATGATGACATGACGCAACACGATGGCGACTCTCCTTGATGTCATTTTGAACGCGGCACCGACCCCCACCCTAACCCTCCCCCTGAAGGGAGAGGGGACTCGAGCGAGTTAGCACGAACCATCCCACCAACTCGGTGAGATTCCCTCTCCCTTCAGGGGGAGGGTTAGGGTGGGGGTGTCGGCATGCGCCGACCAGGTGGGAGTGCGCGCAAGCGAACAAAGCGCCACGACCCTCCCCTACCCCAGCACCGTCTTTCCCTTGAACTGACAGATATCCTTCACGACGCAGGCCGGGCAATCCGGCTTCCTGGCCTTGCAGACATAGCGGCCGTGCAGGATCAGCCAGTGATGGCAATGCAGCTTGAATTTTTCCGGTACCTTTTTTTCCAGCGCCAGCTCCACCGCCAGCACGTCCTTCCCCGGGGCGAGGCCCGTGCGGTTCGAGACGCGGAAGATATGTGTGTCGACGGCGATGGTTGGTTCACCGAAAGCGATATTGAGCACCACATTGGCGGTCTTGCGCCCGACGCCGGGCAGCGTTTCCAGGATCGCACGGTCGCGCGGCACCTGGGATTTGTGCTCGGCAATCAGCATTTCCGACAGCTTGATGACGTTCTTCGCCTTGGTATTGAAGAGGCCGATGGTCTTGATATGGTCCTTGAGCCTGGCCTCGCCGAGCTTCACCATCTTTTCCGGCGTATCGACGATTTTGAAGAGCTTCTCCGTCGCCTTGTTGACGCCGGTATCGGTCGCCTGGGCCGACAGCACCACCGCCACCAGCAGGGTATAGGGATTGACGTAGTTGAGCTCGCCCTTGGGGCTGGGATTCTGCGCCTGCAAGCGCGTGAAAAAGGCGTTGATCTGGTCTTTCTTGAGCATAGCTGTGCTGTCGCTGCGGGATGGCTTGCCGGGTTGTGCCTGTGGTCAGCCACTCTATACTCCGCCCTCATGTCGACGGAAGAGAAGACGCGCGAATTTCAGGAACCGGTCGCAGCGCAAGCGGACGGTTTGGAGCTGCCCGTGTTCGAGGCGCTGCTCTACCCGCACCGGTCGCTCGGCCGGCGCGGCTATCTCATTCTGGGGATCGGCACCGCGCTCATCATGGGCGCCTATGCGCTCACCTTCCTGCTCATGGGCGCCTGGCCGATCTTCGGCTTTATCGGCGCCGAATGGCTGCTCTTCTGGCTGCTCTTTTCCAAGCATCTGCGGGGCGACCGGCGGGCCGAGCGGCTGCGGCTCTATCCGGACCGTCTGGTGGTCGAGCGGCTGGATGGGAAGGGCCGCTTCACCAGCTTTTCGCTGCAACCCTATTGGCTGCAGGTGATCCTCGCCCGCGCCGCCGAACCCGACAATGCGCTTTACCTGCGCAGCCACGGCAGGGATCTGGAGATCGGCGCCTTCCTCTCGGCGCCCGAGCGGCGCGATTTTGCTGGGGAACTCTCCCAGGTGCTGGGCCATCTCAAGGCCGGCCGCTACGACGCCCGGACCGCCTGAAGGACGCCGCCATGAACGCCCATGCGGCACCTTCCCTGCGCCATCCGGGTGCTACCGAATTCGCGATGCTGTTGCTGCTCGGTCTGGTCTGGGGCTCATCCTTCCTCTTCATCAAGATCGCGGTCAGCAACGGCATGCCGCCGCTGACGCTCGCCACCTTGCGCATTTTGATGGCGGCCGTCGTTCTCATCACAGTGGCGAAGCTGCGCGGCCAAACCTTCCCTGCGCGCGTGGCTGGTCCCGACCGACCCGGCGGGCCTGGCCTGTGGCTGCGGCTCGTCCTCCTCGGCATCATCGGCAACTCGCTGCCTTTTTTCCTCATCGGCTGGGGCGAGCAATTCACCACCTCGCAGCTCGCCGCCATCCTGATGGCGACGATTCCGCTCCTCGTCCTGGTGCTGGCCCATGTCATGACCCATGACGAGAAGCTGTCGCTGCCCAAGATCGCCGGCGTGCTGTTCGGCTTTACCGGTGTCGTGACCCTGGTCGGTGTCGATGCCTTGCAAGGGCTGGGGGCGCAGGTCATCGGCCAGCTTGCCATCATCGGCGGCTGCCTTTCTTATTCGCTCTACGGGGTCAATGCGCGGCGCCTGCCGCAGATGGGTGCCGAAATGACCGTCGGCCTCATCCTGGCCTTGGGGTTCCTCTCCATCCTGCCGGTCTGGCTCATCATCGATCGGCCGTGGGAACTGGCCTGGAATGGCAATGCCGTCTTTGCGCTCTGCTGGCTGGGCCTTCTTTCGACCGCCTTCGGCAATTGGTTCTTCTTCACCCTGATGCGCCGATCCGGGGCGAGCTTCGCCTCCACCAACAATTTCCTGGTGCCGGTGATGGGACTCGGCTGGGGCTATTTCGGTTATGACGAAGTGCCGGGCCTCAATGCGCTGGTGGCCCTCATCCTCATTCTGGTGGGCCTCGCCCTGCCCCGGTTGAAACGGTTCCGCAGCTGACGCGTACCCATCGAAGGATCGAACCCATGCCCTATGTGAATGTGCAGATCACCCGTGGCGCCACCCGCGCGCAGAAATCGGAACTGGTGGCCGACATCACCAAGTCACTGGTCCGCATTCTCGGCAAGAAACCCGAACACACGCATATCGTCATCCAGGAAATCGACGAGAGCGATTGGGGCTATGCCGGCATGCTCACCGACGATTGGAAGGCGCAAGGCGGCGATTGAATTTTGGGGCGCTGGCCTCTGAGGATCCGGCCTAGCCGCCGGCCCGCATTTCTCCCGCCACCACCACCTTCGCCACATCGGCGATGAGGCCGCGTAGCCAGCGATGGGCCGGGTCGTTGCGATAACGAACGTGCCAGGCCATCTCGACCGGAAAAGTGCCGAGGTCGATCGGCGTGGGAAGGACCTTCAACCTGGGATCATGCATCAGGCGCTGGCAGATGACGCGCGGCAGCATGGTGCAATAATCGGTGACGGCGATCAGTTCCGGCACGGCCAGGAAATGCGTCACCGAGACCGCAATGTCGCGCTTGAGGCCCGCTTGTTCCAGTTTCTGGTAGAGGCCCGCGCGCAGGCGCCCCGGCGGCATCACATTGACATGCTTCAGTCGCTCATATTGCGCTGGGGTCAACCTGTCGCCAACCTCCGGATGATCCGCGCGCACGACGCAGGCGAGACCGTCATCCATCAAATGCTGCACCACCAGATTGTCCGGCGCGCCGACGATGCGGCCGAACACCATTTCGGTGGTGCCCGAGATGATTCCGGTTTCGGCCAAGTCGCTGCCATAGGGGATCATGCGCAGCCTGATGCCGGGCGCCACATCCTTGAGCCGCGCCACGACCGCCGGGATCAGCCCGAATTCGACATAGGAGTTGGTCGCCACCGTGACTTGGCGCTGGGCCTTTGCGGGGTCGAATTCCTGCTGGCCCCGAACCAGATCGTCGATCTTCGCCAGTGACGCCGCGATCACGGGGGCAAGATCGCGCGCCAGCGGCGTCGGCTCGATGCCATAGCGGGCGCGGATGAAAAGCTGGTCCTTCATCATGAGGCGCAGGCGCGCCAGCGCATTCGATAGCGCGGGCTGCGTGATCCCCAGACGCTCGGCGGCGCGGGTGACGTTGCGCTCCTCCATCAGTGTCACGAAGACCGGCAGCAGATTGAGATCGTAATGCATCAGTTATAATGTCATGTGAATATCTAAAATCAATTAAATAAACTTCTGAAATATAAGACTGAAAGCCATGTTCGTCTCGTGACGGGCGCCCGGCCGGGCTGCCCCTCGACAAAAGGAGACAGACATGACCGACCAAGTCCGCATCACAGAAATTGAACATGCGCCCAACCGTCGTCAGCTCCTCCGCGCCGCCGGTGCGGTTGCGGTCGGCGGTATCGCCGCGCAGGCGATATCGACCTCTGCTTTGGCCGACGACACGACCGAGACCGCGCCGACCGAGTTGCTCGTTGCCCGCGACGATGCCCCCTTGGGCGCCCGGTTGCAGGGCGTGCAGCATTTCGGTGTCACGGTCCAGAACATGGACCGGGCCTATGAATTCTATACCGAGGTCCTGGGTGGCACCGAAGTCTTTCGCGACGGCGATTTCCAAGGCGAGCGCATCCACAACACACTACTGACAGATCAAGAAATCGTCGCCCGCGAGCGCAAGGTCAATCCGCGCACGCTGGGCATCCCCAACCTGCGCGACGGGGCGCAGCGTCTCGATGTCCGCTTCATCCAGTTCGACAATGTCGTGATCGAGCTGCTGCAATATCGCGATGCCGATCAGCCCACCGGCAGCGGCGACAGCTTTGCTGAGCCCCGCGACCATATGAGCCCGGCTTTCCCGCGCTCGATGCATATCTGCTTCTATCTGCGCGACGATGTCGACTTCAACAAATTCATCCGCGATCTCGAGGCGGAAGCAGCCAAGCGCGGCATGAATCAGGTGAAGGCCAACCGCATCGTCACCGTGACGTCGGAAGGCGAACGTCTCGCGGCGCCGCTCAGCGCGAACTCCAACCCGATCACCGAGGGCCTCTCGGATGGCTGGACCTTGATTTACGCCAAGGGGCCGGAAGGTGAGCAGCTCGAATTCGTCAAGGCGCTGGGCCCGGTGAAGAAGCGTTTCGCCGACGCGCTGACCGCCCATCGTCAGCGCAACCAGAACAATGGGGGTTGAGATGGCCCGGTATCTTCTGGCGCGCCTCGCGCTTTTCATCGCTCTCACTGCGTCGACACCGGCGATGGCGAATGACGGTCCAGGCCAGGGCTATGCCGCGATCCCGGCCGGCGCCTATTCGATCGTCGCCGAGGTCAGAGCCAAACCCGGCAAGGCCGACGAGTTGCGCGCGGAGACACTGCCGCTCATCGGCCTGGTGCGCGGTGATCCGAAGAACCTTGTCTATTTCCTGCAGGAAGACCGCGCGGCACCGGGTCACTTCATCTTCTACGAAATCTTCGCCAGCCGCGCGGATTTCGATGCCCACAACGCGATGCCCTATGTGCAGGACTGGTTCAAGAAACTGCCGGACCTCGCCGAGGGCGGCGTCACCGTGATGCACATGGAAATTCTTGTCGGGTCGCCGACCAACTGAACGCATTCAATGGAGATCAGATCATGACAATTGAGACTCTCTTCCAGCCGACCCGGATTGGTGCCATCGAGGTGAAGAACCGCATCGCCATGGCGCCCCTCACCCGCTCGCGTGCCGATATGGACGGCGTCCATTCCGATCTCGCCGTCGACTATTACCGTCAGCGCGCCTCGGCCGGCCTCATCATCACCGAGGCCACCAACATCTCGCGCCAGGGCCGCGGCTATGCCTTTACGCCCGGCATCTATACCGACGCCCAGGTCGCGGCCTGGAAGCGCGTCACCGATGCCGTGCATAACGAAGGTGGCAAGATCGTGACGCAGCTCTGGCATGTGGGCCGCATGTCCCATGTCTCGCTGCAGGAGAATGGCGCCGCCCCGGTAGCGCCGTCGGCGATCCAGGCAGGCGAGCTTGTCTTTCTTGAATCGCAGACCCAGGCGCGGCCCTCCATGCCGCGCGCGCTTGAGACGGACGAGATCCCCGGCATCGTCGCCGACTATGCCCATGCCGCGCGCCTTGCCAAGGAAGCGGGCTTCGACGGTGTCGAGGTGCATGCGGCCAATTCCTACCTTCTCGACCAGTTCATCCGCGACAGCACGAACCATCGCACCGACCGCTATGGCGGCTCGGTCGCGAACCGCACGCGTCTCCCCATCGAGGTGGTGACGGCGGTTGCCAAGGTCTGGGGTGCCGACCGCGTCGGCGTGCGCCTCTCCCCCATGACGCGGGCGGTGGGCGACACCTCGCTCGACAGCAACCCGCAGGCAACCTATGGCCATCTCGCCCGTGAACTCGGGAAACTGGGCCTCGGCTATCTGCATGCGATCGAAGGCCAGACGCGCGGCGCCAATGCTGCCGCCGAGTTCGACTACAAGGTGCTTCACGCCGCGTTCGGCGGGCAGTACATCGCCAACAATGGCTATACGCGTGAACTGGCACTCGCCGCGACAGCGTCCGGCCATGCCGACATGATCGCCTTCGGTCAGCCCTATATCGGCAACCCCGATCTCGTCGCGCGGCTGCAGCGCAATGCGGCCTTCAACGAGAACGACAAGACGACTTACTACGGTGGCGGTGCCAAGGGCTATACCGACTATCCGACGCTCGACGTCGCCACGGTGGCTTAAGCGGCATCAGCGAGGTCAGCATGCGCGAGGTGAGCTTGGGCTCACCTCGCGTGACTGCTCATCTCTTCAATGTTCGTGGCGGTGATGCAGATCCGGGTAATGGGGATGACGGTGGATGAGGCGTGCATGCTGGTGCCGATGCGCATGCGGCTCGGGTCCCACACCCGGTTCATGCACATGTTGATGGTGCGCGTCATGCACATGGAGATGCTCATGCTCCATCGCTTCGTGCGCATGCTCGTGCACATGCTGCTCGGTCAGATGCAGCCACAGGCCGATCGCCATCAGTATCCCGCCGGCAACGAAGGCCAGTGAGATCGACTCGCCCAGGAAGAGGATCGCAACGCCCGCGCCGATGAAGGGGGCCAGCGCGTAATAGGCGCCGGTCCGCGCCGTCCCCAGATGCCGCAGCGCCAGCACGAACAGCGTCAGCGAGACACCGTAACCGAGGAAGCCGACCAAGCCGGCGGCGGCGATGGTACCGAATTGCGGCAGCACCGGATCGAGGCTGAAGGCCAGCGCCGCATTGACCGATCCGGCGACCAATCCTTTCAGCATCGCGATCTGCATGGGATCGCTCGCCGCGACCTTGCGCGTCAGATTGTTGTCGATGCCCCAGGCAAGACAGGCCCCGGCAATGAGCAGCGGCCCCCAAGCGAATCCGATCGCCGCGTCTTTGGGCCAGGAAAGAACGAGCGCGCCGGCGACGATCGCGACGGCGCCGATCATGAGGCGCCAGTCGACATTCTCCTTGAAGACCATCCAGGCGATGCCGAGGGTCAGCACGCTTTCAAGGTTGAGGAGCAGCGACGCCTCGGCGGCTGAACTCTGGGCCAGCCCGAACATCAGGAGCACCGGACCCACGACGCCACCGGCCAGGGTCGCGGCGGCAAACCAGGGCAGATCGGCGCGGGATAGCTGCGTCTCCTGGCTCTTGCGGAAAAGGCGCACCAGGGCCAGGCCGCAGCCTGAGCCCAAATAGAGAAGCCCGGCCAAAGCCCAAGGCGAGACATCCCCCAGCAGCAGCTTGGCGACCGGTGCGCTGATCCCGAAGAGAGCCGCCGACACCAGGGCATAGACGATGCCGATCATCGGGCGGCGGCCGCTGGATCAGGAATTGGCGGGTGCGGATCCGCCGACGCTGAAGCCCAGAACGTCTTTCATCGTATAGAGGCCCGGTGCCTTGCCGGCAGCCCACAGCACCGCTTTCACCGCCCCGCGTGCGAAGATCTCGCGGCTCGACGCCTTGTGGGTGATCTCCAGCCGCTCGCCATCGGCGGCGAAGATGATCGTGTGGTCGCCCACCACGTCGCCGCCGCGCAAGGCCGCAAAGCCGATCTCGCCCTTGGCACGGGGGCCGGTCTGGCCGTCACGCCCACGCTTGGCGGCCCGGCGCAGGGTGGTTCCCCGCCCGCGCGCCGCCGCCTCGCCCAGGGTCAAAGCCGTGCCCGACGGGGCGTCGACCTTGTGCCGGTGGTGCATTTCGACGATCTCGATATCCCAATCGGTGTCGAGGATCCGGGCCACCTGCTCGATCACCTGTTCGAGGAGATTGACCCCCAGCGACATGTTGGACGCCATCACGATCGGCGCCTTCTGGGCGGCGCGGGCGACGGCTGCCTGCTGGTCGCTGTCGAGCCCGGTCGTCCCAATCACATGCGCCGTCCCACCCTTGGCGGCATAGCCGGCATGGAGGGCGGTAGCGGAAGGGTTGGTGAAATCGATCACCACGTCAGCGGTCTCGAAGAGCCCCGCCGGGTCATCATTCACTGTGATTCCAAAGGGATCGGTGCCGGCAAGGGCGCCGAGATCCATGCCGAGGGCAGGTGAGCCCTTGCGCTCGGTGCCGCCCACGACGAGGACGCCCGGCGCCTGGGCCAGTATCTTCAGCAGCATCTGGCCCATGCGACCGGCACAGCCGGCGATGCCGACTTTGATGGCCCCATTGAGCTGGCGCTTTGGCTTCTGGACCGTCGGCTTTGCCGATTTTTCCTTTTCCACCAAAGGCTTGGATTTAGCTACGGGAGCCTTTGCCGGAACGGACTTGGTCTCTGCCTTGGGCTTGGGCTTCTTCGCCTGAGTCTTGACCGCCATAATTCCCCCTGAACCATCCGGCGGGAAATCTAGACGAGGTTCGCCGGGATCGGCAACAGGCGTTGGTAAACAAAGGCTTGCGGACCCCCCGAAATACCCCCGATCTGGCCGCCGAAAAGGGCCCGGAAACGCCCCTTTTCACCACCCTTTTCATCCCTTTTTCAGAAGCTGCCCGAGGGTCCGGGGAAAAGAGCCGTGATCTCGGTCCCGATGCCGGAGCGGCTGCGGACCGAGAGGGCGCCGCCGTGGAGTTCGACCAGGTTCTTGACCAAGGAGAGGCCGAGGCCGGTGCCGCGATGGTTCTGCGAGATCGAACTGTCGATCTGGCGGAAGGGGTCGAGGGCGCGGCTGATTTCCTCCTCGCTCATGCCGATGCCGGTATCGGTGACGACGATCGCCGAGGCGCCGTTCGGGCGGTCCTCGACGGAGAGCTTCACCTTGCCGCCGGTGGGCGTGAATTTCACCGCGTTGGAGAGGAGATTGATGATGATCTGCTTGACCGCGCGCTGGTCGCCGAACAAAGGCTGCGTGCCATCGGCCACGTCGGTGAAGAGGGTGACGGACCCTTCGCGCGCCATGTCGTTGACCAGCCGGGCGCTGCTTTCAGCGAGGTCGCGCGCCTCGAGCGGCGTCGGCTTCAATTCCATCTTGCCGGCCTCGATCTTCGAAATGTCGAGGATGTCGTTGATGAGGTCGAGCAGCAGCCGGCCGCTTTCGTGAATGAGTTCGGCATAGTCGCCATAGCGGCTGGGCTGCACTTCGCCGAAGGTGCCGCGCCGCGTCACGTCGGAAAAACCGATGATGGCGTTGAGCGGGGTCCTGAGTTCGTGGCTCATATGGGCGAGGAACTGCGACTTGGCGCGGTTGGCGCTTTCCGCCTCGTGATGGGCTTCGCGCAGCGCCCGCGCCTGGGCTTCGAGCTTCGAGCGCGTTTCCTCGAGCTTGGCCTGGTATTCCTTGGATTCGGTGACGTCGAGTTCGGAAACGAGCCAGGCGGGTGCCCCGGTCGCGGCGTCGGTGGCGATGCGCGCCGTCACTTCATGCCAGCGCAGGCCCGTACCCGTGCGCACGCGGGCGATGAGGCGCGCCCCGCCCGTTTCGGCCAGAGTCGTCACCAGCCGGCGGTGATCGACGGGATCGAGGAAACGCACGCGGAGCGGCGCCCCCTCGACGGTATCGCCAGCCAGGCGCGAGGCCCGCGCCGCGGGATTGGAATAGAGGATCTGCCCGTCGAGATCGTAAAGCGTGATCATCACGGTCGTGTGCAGAAGCGCGTCGGTCGAGCGCAACGCTTCCGGCGTGTCGTTATAGTCGGCCAAGCCTTCGCAGAACATCGCCATGCGTCCGTCGTCGAGACGGATGCCGCTGAAACGGCAACGCAGCGAGCGCGGCGCCCCTTGCGGATAGAGCGTCCAGACTTCCGAGAAAGTGGCGGGGCCGGCGATGAAATCTTCCTGATACTGGCGCAAACGCGCCGCCACCCCCGGCGACATGTCGACGGCGAGGTCGCGGGCGAACAATGTGCCGATATCGGGGGCGCGCCAGACCTCAAGGGCCGCCGGGTTGGCCCAGATGACACGCGACAGATCGATGTCATAGATCCAGAGCGCGGTATGGAGGCGCGCGGCGAGGCCTGCGTCGAAGGCGGCCGGCAAAGCGGGCATGTCGGGCAATTGCCCGTCCCCCACGCTCATCGCCTGCCCACCATCATCGCCCATCGACCTACCCCAGAAAGTCGGTGTTTCGGCGCAGAGAAAAGGCCAGCGGGGCGCAACCGTCAAGACACGATCATAGTGTGAGTCGGTCATCCGGAAGGTGCAGGCAAATCAGCGTGTTAAATCGGCGGCGATTCGCCGGTATCCGGCGCTGGATAAGCCGACAAAACGGTGTAGATCAGGCGGCAGGTGGAGAGTCCTAAAGTGCGGCGCGATGGCGAACAAAGTGTCGCACGCTTGAATTACCAGCGGCGTCGATCGGGCGAGAAGGGTGGAGGGCGGTTCGGGAAGCATCGTCCTGGTGCCGTGGCGCTCCGGCCGCGCAAGCCTGTGGTAAGGTCGCGGTCATGTTGGCCCCCGATAGTCAGGCCCGAATTCCGTCGCCCGCGCCGCGTTCCCGCCGAGCTGTGCGGCCCTTATCCGAGTGGCCCCAGCAATGCCGCGTTTCGTCTATCGCTCCTATGGACTTCTGATCTTCGCATTGGGAACGGCGGTTCTGGCCTTCATCCTGCTGCTGTCGCCCTTGCGGTCGAACGATTACGTCATCGATCCCTTGAACGCGTTGGTGGCCGCGGTGATGGCGCTGACCATCTACCGCCGGCTGCAGCTGGGTGTTCCCAACCTGGTGGTGCGCGCGGCCTGGATCGGGTGGCTCAGCGTATTGCTGATGACCCTTGTTCTCGAATGGCTGCCGGCGCATCGCGATGTCCTGCTCGATTTCCTGAGCCTTAAGGAATCGGCCGAGTTTTTCCTGTGGCTGCTGGCGCCCATCGGCCTTTTCATCGTGTCGCGTTTCGAGCGCGTCCCCGCCCTGGTCAAGCATCTGCTGATCTGCGGCTTCGTCGCGCAGACGCTGGTGGTCGGCCTGGAATTCGTCGAGGATTGGTCGCCGGTCGGCCTTTCCGCTGACGAGATCGAGACGATCTCGGATTTCAGCCAGTTCGTGTATCTGCAATTCTATCTGGTGGCCTTCGGCCTGCTGCTGCTTTATGCGGGCTGGTCGCCGATCGCGCGGCATGCGGCGTCGGATGTGCATAGCGGGCAGCTCGGCAATCGCGCGCGCCACGTCTTCGACGCCTATCATCTGTTCGCCAAGGGTCGCTTCCCCAAGCAGCGCATCGCGCATTGGCCGGGGATTCTCCCCATCATCGATTTCGGCCGCATCGCCCTGTGGACCGGAAGCCTGGGCGGCGAAGTAAGGCGCAATTTCGGCGTGCCGATCGTCCGGCAGATCGTCGACATCCTGCTGCTGATGATGCATTGCGGGCTCGATGCGCAAGCCTATTACATGCTGGAGCTTTACCGCCGCGACCGGCAAAGAGCGGCCGGCGAGTATCTGACGCGCTACGAGACCAAGAACGGGCTCTTCACCGCGCTCAACTATCTCATCCCCAAGAAGGACCATCGCAGCAATCTGTCCGACAAGGCGCGGTTCGACCGCACCTGTCGGGCCCACGGTCTGCCAACACCCCGGTTGATCGCGCTGGCGCAGGATGGCGCGGTCGCATGGCTGGATCAGGCCGCTTTTGAATCGGTGCCGGGCCTCTTCGTGAAACCCGCCGTTTCAAAGGGTGCCAGGGGTACCGAGACGTATCTGGCCTTTCATCATGGAGCCGAGTCCGGAGCGCCACGGTGCGCAAACGTCACTGAGGTTCATTTGCTGGCGCCCGACGGCAAGCTCCTCACCCAGGCGGCGCTCGAAGCGCATCTCACACAGCAATCGGCGGGGCAGACTCTGCTGGTGCAGGAGCGGCTGGAGAATGCACTGTCGGTGGCGCGCTATGCCCGGACATCCCTGGTCGTCATTCGCGTCATCACCTGCCGCGATATCTTCGGATCGCCCGCCGTCACCCACGGCATGTTGCGCATCCTCTCGAAGCTGGAGCCCGATTGGCCGAGCGACATCGAATATGGCGCGCCGATTGATCTTGCAACCGGCACGCTGGGCTGGCTCGCCGGCGACAAGCGCGCCGATGCGCTGGATTTCTTCGACTATCATCCGGTGACCGGTGCGCGCGTGCTGGGGGCGGCCCTGCCGGAATGGTTTGCCGTGCGCGATCTGGCCTTGGCCGCCCACAAGGTTTTCAACGACCGCTTCGTCATCGGTTGGGATATCGCGGTCACACCCCAGGGACCCATGCTGATCGAAGGCAATGCCTATCCGGATTTCGCCTTCCTGCAACGCGTTCACCGCCTGCCAGCGGGCGAAAACCCGATCGGCCCCTTGCTGCACAACGGCCTCGACCAATTGGTCGAAGCGCGCGAGGCGATGCGCGGCGGGCCGGTGCGGATCCAATCGCCGCTTTAATCGAGGACGTCGGCCAGCTGAAGAATGGGGGCCTGGCGCATGGCACCGTGGCGCGCGACGAGATCGGTCAAGTCGCTGGTGACATGGCCCGCGGGCTGCACCAGGCCGAACTCGACCCGGTCGCCGTCGAAGACATAGTGCACCAGTCCCGGTTCGTGCCGCCCGTCGAAGGGCGCCACCTCGTCATCGATGACCAGCCCCGTGCTCGGCGCCCAGACCATCGTGATGTTGCCGGCGACAAGCGTGCGGTAGTGATGGGCATGCCCACAGCCGACAAGGCGCAGGTCGGCCCCGGCGAAACGGTCCATGAGCGCGCGGCGTGCCGGTTCGAGCAAACACCAGACCGGGTCGCCCGGTTCGTCCGGCGCCGTGACGAAGAGCGGCTTGTGGAGAAAAAGGGCGATCGGCCGGCCGGCGGTCGCCGCGAGTTCGGCGTCGAGCCAGGCGAATTGCTGAACCTCGGCCGCAAGGCCGCTGCCCGGCAATTGGGCATTGAGGCCGATGATGCGCCAGTGCCCCAGATCCCGCGCCCACCAGTCCGGCCCGAGCCGGTCGAGATAACGCTGGCGGCGTTCTTGGCTGACCCATTGGTCCATATAGGGCTTGGGGCCGGTGTCGCCGATATCGTGATTGCCGGGAAGGGCCGCCCACGGCACGTCGAGCCGCGCCAGTTCGGCCGCCACGAAATCATGGTCCGCTACATGATCTGGATCGCACAGGACCAGATCGCCGGTGGCGACGACCAGATCGGGGTGGACCCGGTTGATATGTTTCCGGCAGGCGGCCCAGCCCCGGTAATTGTAGGCGCGCAGCGCGCTGAGATGGAGGTCGCTGACCTGGATGAGCGTGTGGCGCGACATGGAGCCCCCTGAAATCACCATTTTCAAAGGCGAGGGTTTAGCGCGCGGCGATTGCAGCACGGTGACAGAAACCCCAAGAAAAGACTTGTCGCGGCGCGGCCGGAACCCCTAGGAATTGTATGAGAAAACAACTCATGATGTGTGTTCTCCGGGAAAACGGAGATAATTCGTTAACGTACCCGGGCCTGCGGCGAGACCAGGATGCCCGTGGAACGGGAGATGAATTTGCCAAAGCACGGCGATGAACCGGTCCCACAGAACAAGGCACTCGGACAACCGGGCGTGGTGATCGATCTGTGCCCGTCCGACCCCGCCGGCATGGCCGCGTGGGAAGCGCGCCGGGTGGCGGCCCTCAAGGCGACGGGCCTGCTCGATACGACATCCGATCCCGCTTTCGACGACCTCACCGAGCTTGCGGCGCAATTCTGCGAAACGCAGGTGGCACTGATCGTGCTGGTCGATACCGAGCGGCTGTGGTTCAAATCCGTCCGCGGTACCGACCTCAGGGAATATCCGCGTGCCGGCTCGTTCTGCGACACGGTCATTCGCGGCGACGGTGTGTTCGTGGTGCCGGACCTCACCCAGGACCCGCGCTTTGCCGACAGCGAGATCGTGCGGGAGACCGGCCTGCGCTTCTATGCCTCGGCGACCATTCATGCGCCGGGCGGCATCATCCTGGGGACCCTGGCGGTCCTCGACAAGAAGGCGCGCACCCTTTCGCCCGCGCAGGCCGATGCGCTGCTGCGGCTGGCGCGTCAGTGCGACAATCTCATCGCGCTGAAAGGCCTGCTGCGCGATCTGGAACGGCAGGTATCCACCCGCACCCAGGCACTGCGATCGACCGAGGCGCGCCTGTCGGCCTTCATGCAGAACGCGCCGATCACCATGTCGGTCAAGGACCTCGACGGCCACTATCTGTTGGTCAACCGTGCAAGCGAACGATTCTACGGCAGACCGGCATCGGACATGATCGGCCGGCGCATCGCCGATATAGAACTCAGCGAGGGTGCCCGCGCCATCGACGAGCTGGAGGTCGAGATGCGGCGCGCCGGCCGGTCGGTGACGCGCGAAATTGCCTATCCGCGCGACGGCGGCACGCGCTGGTACCGCGACATCAAGTTCCCCATCCCCGATGAGACCGGCGCCATCGGCGCCATCGGCGGCATCGGCATCGACATCACCGCGACCAAGCTGGTGCAGGAAGAGCTGATCGAGGCCAAGGAACATGCCGAGGCCGCGAGCCAGGCGAAGTCGCAGTTCCTTGCCAATATGAGCCACGAACTGCGCACGCCCTTGAATGCCATCCTCGGCTTCTCGGAGATCCTCGCCGGGTCGCCGCTGGGCCCGCTGACGCCGGAGCGCGTGCAGACCTATGCGGCGGACATCCATGAAAGCGGCCGGCTGCTGCTTAACATCATCAACGATATTCTGGATCTCTCGAAGATCGAGGCTGGGCGGCTGGTTCTTACCGACGGTCCCTGCGACCTTGGCGCCATCGCGCGCAACGCGCTCAATCTCGTTGCCAATGCCGCGCAGGCCAAGTCGCTGCGCCTCCTCAACAACCTGCCCGACAATCTGCCGCCCATCCGCGCCGACGAGCGGGCGCTCACGCAAATTCTCATCAACCTGTTGAACAATGCGGTGAAGTTCACCCTGCCCGGCGGCGAGATCCGCATCGAGGCCGGGCTGGTCAATCATGGCGAGCGGGGCGACGGCATCGCCATTGCCGTTTCCGACACCGGGATCGGCATCGCCAACGAGGATATACCGCTGGTCTTCTCCGCCTTCGGCCAGGTCCAGGACGCTTTCGTGCGCGCCCATGAAGGGGCGGGGCTGGGCTTGCCCATCGCGCGGGCCCTCACCGAGGCACAGGGCGGCAGGCTCGATCTTCATTCGCGCCTCGGCCAGGGGACCCGCGTCACCCTGTGGCTGCCCAAGGAACGGGTTCTCGCCGCCTGAAGTGTCCGCCTGCAGTCTCCGGCTGAGGGGTCCGGCTGAGGGGTCCGGCTGAGAGGTCTGGCGGGGCACCCCGCCATTCTCCCCTGTGACGGCGCGCATGATCGGGTGCGAAAAGGCCGCCGGCCGGCACCGGGCGATTAGACAAGCGCCGCCCGATCCGCTATCAGGGCGGCCATGAACGCAAAAGAACCTTCCCCCGCCGGTCGGGGGCCTCGCGATGCCGCACCGGATAGCGGTACCGAGTCACCCACCCTTTCCGCCCGTTCGATCGCACTCGATCTGATGGATGCCGTGTTCCGGCGCCGGAAACCGCTCGACGAAGCCTTGGGCGAACACGCCGAGCTTGAAAAACTCGCCACCCGCGACCGCCAGTTCGTGCGGGCGCTGGTCGCCACCACCTTGCGGCATATGGGCCAGATCGACCATGCGCTGGGCCAGTGCCTGGAAAAGCCCCTGCCCGCCCGCGCCCTTCTGGTGCGCAACATCCTGCGCTTAGGGGCCGCCCAGATCATGTTCCTGGCGACGGCGCCCCACGCCGCCGTCGACACGATGGTGACATTGGCCGGCGAGCGCGGCGAGACCGGCTTCAAGGGCCTCATCAATGCGGTGCTCAGGCGCATCGCGCGCGATCCGCAGGCCTTCCTGGCGGCAGCCCCCGCCGGCGCGGTGAGCCTGCCCGACTGGTTGTGGCAAAGCTGGGTCAGGGCGTATGGCGTCGCCAAGGCCACACAGATCGCGACCGCGCATCTTTATGAGCCACCGCTCGATTTCTGCTGCCGCCGTCCGGCCGAGGCCGAATATTGGGCGAGCCAATTGCATGCCCGCGTCATGCCGCTCTCCGGCACGCTGCGGCGGCCCGTCGCCTCGGAAGGGGGCGAGCGGCTGCATCAGCGCGTCGAGGATCTGCCCGGCTATGCCGAAGGTGCGTGGTGGGTGCAGGATCTCGCGGCACAGATTCCGGCACGCCTCCTCGGCAATGTGGCGGGGAAGCGGGTCATCGATCTTTGTGCCGCCCCCGGCGGCAAGACGGCGCAGCTTGCCTCGGCCGGTGCCCAGGTGACGGCGCTCGACCGGTCGCGGCCGCGCCTCGCCCGCGTCAAAGAGAATCTCGAGCGCCTGCGCCTCCATGCCGAGCTTGAGGCGGCCGATGCGGCGCTGTGGGATCGCGGGCGCGATTTCGACGCGGTGCTGCTCGATGCGCCCTGTTCGGCGACCGGCACCATCCGCCGCCACCCGGACGTGGCCTGGCTCAAGGACCCGCGCGACATCGGCAAGCTCACCGCGACCCAGGACCGCCTCCTCGACAAGGCGGTCTCGCTGCTCGCCCCCGGCGGCACGCTCATCTATTGCACCTGTTCGCTGCAGCCCGAGGAAGGGCCGGAGCGCATCGCCGCCCTCCTGGCGCGGCACGGCGACCTGAAGCATGACCGCATCCACACGGAAGAGGTGGGCGGGTTGTTCGAGCTCATCTCGCCGGCGGGTGATTTCCGCTCGCTGCCCAGCCATCTCGCCGACCAGGGCGGCCTCGACGGGTTTTTTGCCGCGCGCATTCTGAAAGCCGGCTGAACAAAACTCCGTAAGTCAGCGCCCTGGAACTTCTGGGCAAAGCGCCGGTTGATTGAGCGATCAATCGACCAGACGGAGATTTTACATGCGCTATGCCTTGCTGTGGCTCCTCGGCGTGCCCATTCCGGTCCTCATTGTCATCTGGTTCATGTTCCACTGATGGAACCATCGCAGCGACCTTCGTGTTGCTGATGAACGACCGATCGCAGCCTTGCGGAGGATTGACCCATGCACGAGACCGCTTTCGAAACGGCGATGCAGGACGTCGCCAAAGCCTATCGCAATCCGGCCAATCTGCTGGCCGACGAAGAACTGAGCCGCGCGCAGAAGCTCAAATTGCTGCAGCAATGGGATTACGATCTGGGCCTGTTGCTGGTGGCGGCGGAAGAAAACATGAGCGGGCCGGGTGCGTCGCTGACGGCCGAGCGTCTGCGCTCGGTGCGCGAGGCCATCAAATGCCTGGGCGTCGAACCGGATCCCGAGGATCCGCACGCGGCTGCTCCGAGCGGCAAGGTCGCCGGCGTCGCCATTCCCGATGCGGCTGTCCCCGATGCGGCTGTCAGGGAACCAAGTACCAAGCTTCGGCATTGATCCACCGACTTCCCTCGTTTGCGTTGCCAACCTTCACATCTCGACCCCGCCACCCCAAGGGCGGGGTCTTTTTTTGCGCTCAGGTCCAGTTGAGGGCTCAGGTCCAGTTGAGGATGACCTTGCCGGATTGGCCGGAGAGCATCGTCTCGAAGCCGGTCACGTAATCGCCGAGCGCGAATTGGTGGGTAAGGATCGGGTTGAGGTTGAGGCCCGATTGCAGCATCGCCACCATCTTGTACCAGGTCTCGAACATCTCGCGGCCATAGATGCCCTTGATCTCCAGCCCCTTGAAGATGACGTTGTTCCAGTCGATCGCCGTGTTGCCGGGCGGAATGCCGAGCAGCGCCACCTTGCCGCCGTGATTCATGACATCGAGCATCGTGTTGAAGGCCGAGGGCACGCCGGACATTTCAAGCCCCACGTCGAAGCCCTCGACCATGCCGAGCTCCTTCATGACGTCGGCCAGTTTCTCGCGCCCGACATTGACGGCGCGCGTCGCCCCCATCTTGTGGGCAAGGTCCAGGCGGTAATCGTTGACGTCGGTGATCACCACATGGCGTGCACCCACATGCTTGGCGATCGCCACCGCCATGATGCCGATGGGCCCGGCGCCGGTGATGAGCACGTCCTCGCCCACCAGGTTGAACGACAGGGCCGTATGCGTGGCGTTGCCGTAAGGGTCGAAGATCGCGGCGAGATCGTCGCTGATATTGTCCGGGATCTTGAAGGCATTGACGGCGGGAAGCGCCAGCAGCTCGGCAAAGGCGCCGGGCCGGTTGACGCCGATGCCGAACGTGTTGCGGCACAGATGCCGCCGCCCGGCGCGGCAATTGCGGCAATAGCCGCAGGTGACGTGGCCCTCGCCGGAGACGCGGTCGCCGATCGAGAAGCCGCGCACCTCCTCGCCCATCGCCACGATCTCGCCCACATATTCGTGGCCGACATGCATGCCGACCGGCACGGTCTTCGCCGCCCATTCATCCCATTTCCAGATGTGGATGTCGGTGCCGCAGATCGCCGTCTTCTTGATGCGGATGAGGACGTCGTTGTGCCCGACCTCGGGCTCCGGCACGCTCATGAGGGTGAGGCCGGGACCGGCCTTTTCCTTGACCAGGGCTTTCATGTCATCGTTCCTTCAAATGGCGCCCAATGCCTTCCCCACCTTGGCAAAGGCGGCAACGGCGCGGTCGATATCGTCACTGGAATGCGCGGCGGACATTTGCGTGCGGATGCGCGCCTGGCCCTTGGGCACCACGGGATAGGAGAAGCCGATCACATAGATGCCCTCGGCAAGGAGCGCGTCCGCCATCGCGGTCGCGAGCTTGGCATCGCCCAACATCACCGGGATGATCGGATGTTCGCCGGGGACGAGGCGGAAGCCCAGTGCGCTCATCTTCTCGCGGAAGCGCCGGCCGTTCTCGGCAAGGCGCGCGCGCAAGGCGGTGCCTTCGGCGCTGTCGATGAGTTTGAGGCAGGCACCGGTCGCGGCGACGATCGCCGGCATCAGCGAATTGGAAAAGAGATAGGGCCGCGAGCGCTGGCGCAGGAGATCGATCGCCGATTTCCGGCCCGCGATATAGCCGCCCGAAGCGCCGCCCAGCGCCTTGCCGAAGGTGCCGGTGAAGAGATCGATCTGCGCTGCGACACCGCGATATTCCGGCGCCCCGCGGCCCTTGGCACCGACGAATCCCACGGCATGGCTGTCGTCGACCATCACCTGCGCGCCGTAGCGCCGGGCCAGATCGGTGATGCCGGCGAGGTCCGCAATGATGCCGTCCATCGAGAAGACGCCGTCGGTGGCGATCAGCTTGAAACGCGCGCCGGCGGCATCGGCGGCCTTGAGCTGGTTTTCGAGATCGGCAAGGTCGTTGTTGGCATAGCGGAAGCGCTTGGCCTTGGAGAGGCGCACGCCGTCGATGATCGAGGCATGGTTGAGCGCATCGGAAATGATCGCATCCTCCTCGCCGAGCAGCGTTTCAAAGAGACCGCCATTGGCGTCGAAGCAGGAGGAATAGAGGATCGCATCCTCGGTGCCGAGGAAATGCGCGATGTCGGCCTCGAGCGCCTTGTGGATGTCCTGGGTGCCGCAGATGAAGCGCACCGAGGCCATGCCGAAGCCGTGATCGTCGAGCGCCCCCTTGGCGGCGGCGATGAGGCGTGGATCGTCGGCGAGGCCCAGATAATTGTTGGCGCAGAAGTTGAGGACATGAGTGCCGTTGGCAAGGCCGATATCGGGGCCCTGCGGTGTGGCGATGACGCGCTCCGCCTTCCAGAAGCCGTCGGCGCGGATCTGGTCGAGGGTGGCGGCGAGATGAGCGTAGAAGTCCTGGGCCATCTGGATGAAGCTCCACTAATGCGGGCTCCATGATCCCGCTTCGCGGCTGGGAAGCAAATGACTTTTGCGAACTGAGCGTATCTGGATTGATCGCCGCGCTATTGTAGGTCTGGCACGAGCCGGTCTAAGAATGCGCCACCATGTATCCCCGCACGACCGATATGGCCTTGATGGCCGAACGCTGCCGACCCCGCACCCTGGACGTTTATCGCTATTGGGATGCCAAGCGTGGGGGCCGCCGGATGCCGGCGCGACGGGATATCGACCCCATTGAGATGAAGCCCTGGCTTTCCAACATGCAGCTGGTCGACGTGCATCACAATCCGCGCCGGCTCATCTACCGGCTGGTGGGTGAGCTCGACGTCAATTTCCGGGGCTACAACCCGACCGGCCGTTCGGTTGAGGAATGCGGCATCGGCCAATCGCTGGCCGACACGCTGACCAATTACGACATCGTCATCACCGAAAAGCGCCCACTCTATGATTGGGCGGATTATGTCAGTGCTTTGGGTTACTTACGCAGCCAGGAGGGGCTGTTGCTGCCCCTCTCGGACGATGGCGAGACGGTCAACATGGTGATGACCTATGCTGAGGTCGATCTGAAGTAGCGCGGCTGGTAGCGCCTCAATTCTCCAGGCTGCGGCCGAGGCTCTTCGCCATCACCAGATAGAGCTTGCCGACATCGGCGGTGATGATGGCGGCATTGAGCACGGCTTCCGGGTCCGCCTTGGCCGATTGCGTCAGCAGATCTTCGAACTTCTTCAAGTAGCGATCGACGATATCGTGGAAGCGTTCGTCGCGGCTGTAACGCTGTTCGATCGCCGGGATGACATAGGTATCCTTGTTGCGGAAAAGGCGCCGCGCGAAGACCGAACGGTCGCCTTCGCGGTAACGCTTCCAGATTTCTTCCGGAATTTCGTTGTCGAGCAGCGAGTGGATATCGAGGGCGAGGCCGTTCAATTCTTCGATCATCACCGAGGCCGCGCGCAGGAAGCTGTCGCGGGTCGAATTGTTCTGCGTCTCGCGCAACTTGTCGATGCGCTCGAGCGCCAGCTGCGAGGTCTTGGCAAGTTCCAGACTTTGGCTCCGGAAGGCTTCGCCAAGTTCGCCGGCCTTGGCCTGCGCGAGATCGAGGGCGCGGCCGAAACCTTCGGCCTGGCGCTCGAAGCTCTGCCCGATGGCGCCGACACGGCCGGCGGCGTTCTCGGCCGCGCGGCTCATCGATTCGATGCGCCGATCGATATCAGTGCCGAGACCAGCCAAATGCTGGTTCATGCGGGCCGCTGCCTGAGCGAGCCCTTCGACCTGGCGATTGAGAATCTCGCTCGCCTGCTGCGCATCGCCGCGGGCACCTTCGGCGGACGCCTTGGCGGCGAGGGCCGCGTCGGAGAATTCCTTGGCCTGGGCGCGCAGCTGGCCGCGCACCTGCTCGGCCATGTCGTGGACTTTCACCGAGAGATCGGTGAGTTCGGCGATCTGTTCGGCGACCGCCGCCTTGACGCCGCTGACCTGCTGCGCCGCCTTCTTGGTGACGACCGAAAGCGCTTCGGCACCGTCGCGGAAGAGCTGGATCGTTTCCTTGGCCTGGCGCGTGCTTTCCGCCGTGGTGCCGCGCAGGAATTCGGCGAGGTTCTGCGCCGAGATGTTGAGGGTCGAGAGCTGCTGCTGGCCTTCCTTGCCGACCGCCGATAATTGTTCGACGCGCTGGCCCATCGTCACATTGAGCTGCTGCTGGCGCACCACCGCCTGGTCGGTGATGGTGGAGAGGATCTCGGCCTGGGAGGCCAGGGATTTGCCCATCTGTTCGAGCTTGTCGCGGGCCATTTCGGAGGCCGCGGACAATTGGCGGGCGTGGCCTTCATAGAGGCTCGCGAGCTCCGCCGTACGTTTGCCGCCTTCCTCGGTCGCCTGCTTCACCAATTCGCTTTGCCGTGCCACATCCTGATGGAGGAGGGCCGCTTTTTCGAGTGCGGTGTTGGCAACGCCGTCGAGAGCGGCAAGGCCGTCGCGCATCTGTTGCTGGAGATTGCCGGCGGTGCCCGATGCCTTCTCGGCCGCTTCGCGCAGCGTTTCCGCCTCGGTCCGGAAGACCGTGCCGATGACGCGGGCCTCGACTTCGACCTTCTGTGTCACGCTGGACAATTCATCGATCTGCGCCTTGAGCGCGTCGCGTATTTCGGTCGTGGCCGCCTGGGTGCGCGCGAGTGCCGCCGTAAGGTCGTCGTTCTGGCGCATGAGCGACTGGCCAAGCTCGATCGCCTGAACGCCGGCCTGTTCGGTCGCGGCTTTCAAGTTGGCAGCGTTCTTCTGGACGATGGCATTGAGCGCGTCGGAAAGATCGCTGGCCTGGCGCTGCATGAGGCGCCCGGCTTCGAGCGCCCGTTCGTTGATCTCGATACCGGCCGAATTGGCGCGCGCGGCCTGGTCAGCCAGCGCATCACGCATGGCGATGGCGACATTGGCTGCCTGTTCGGCGGCCTTGCCCAAGATCACGGATTGATCCTCGGCGCCGGCCTTCAAGCGGTCACCCTGCGCCACGATGTCGGTGAAGCGTTTCTCGATCTCGGCATATTGCTGGGCAAGCCGTTCGCGCACATTGTCGCCGGCCTTTTCACCCGCCCCGGACAGCATCGCGCCGTGTTCGCTGGTGATCGCTTCGAAGCGACGGGTGCTGTCGGCCATCATGGCCGCGAGCGCTTCTGCCTGGACCCGGGCGGCGGCCCCCAGACCTTCGGTCTGCTGGACGGCGGACGCCGTCGCCGCGGCGATCTCCTGTGCTTGCAGGCGCAAGGCACTGGCGAAATGTTCGGCCGCATGTTTCGAGGCGGCGATGAGTTCATCGCGCTGGGCATGGGTGATGCCTTCAAGGGCCGCCGACCGGCTGGCGACCGCCTCGGCCGCCGCCACGAATTCGTCGGCCTGGCGCCGCAGGATATCGCGGAAGCCTTCCGCCGCCGCCGCTGCTGCTTCAACGAGGTGATCGCGCTGCGACAGGATGGTGCCGTCGAGGGCCGTGGTGCGGGTGATGAGGGTCGCGGTGAGACCTTCCATGCCGGAAATCTGGCGTTCGATCTCGCCCTTCAGCCGCGCCACGGCACCGTCACCGGCGCCCTGGATCGCATCAGCGAGTATAAGGCTTTCGCTCTTCACGGTTTCGCCGAGGCCAGCCACCTTGAGGCCGAGCGACGCGGCGATGCGGTCGATCTCGCTTTCCTGAGCCGTGAAGGCTTCGCGTAATTTGGCGAGCGTGGCGTCGGTGCTGTTGCTCAAATTGACGCCAAGAGCCGCACTCTCATCGCCGATCCGCGTCGAGAGATCGGCGACGCGCTGCGCCAGGTCACGACCCATTTCCTCGAGACGGCCGGCATGAGCGTCGAGTTCGCTGCGGATCTGGTGACTGGCAGCCGTGCCGGCATCGGCGAGGCGTTGACGTTGGCTGTCAATGGCGACGTCGAGTGCGGCCGCCTTCTCCTGAATTTCCGCGACACGGGCGGCAATGCCGGCCTCGGTATCCTTGAGGCGCGCCGCAATCAAATCGGCATGTTCGCCCAGCGCATTCTGCTGGCGCAATGTTTCGCTGCGCAGATCGCCCACCGCCTTTTCAGCCGATTCGCGCATGCTGGTGCCGAGCGCGCCGCTTTCCGCACTGACCGTCTCGCGCAGGCCCGCCACCCGGGCCGCGAGATCCGCCGCCATCTGTTGGAGACCGGCGGCATGAGCATCAAGCTCGCCACGAATCTGGTTGCTGGCAGCCGTACCGGCATCGGCAAGGCGCTGGCGCTGGTCGGCGATGACGGTATCGAGGGTCGATGCGCGTTCGAGCACCTGGTTCACATGGGCTGTAAGTGCGGTTTCGTGGCCGCGCAGGCGCTCGGCGATCCGTTCCACATTTTCGCCCATCGACGCCTGCTGGCGCTCGGTCTCGGCCTTCAAATCGGCCAATGCCTTGTCGCTCGCCGCCTGCAGATTGCGGGCAAGCGCCGCGCTTTCCGCATCGACCGCCTGGCTCAAAAGACCAACGGTGCCGGCCAGTTCCGCCGCCATCCGATTGAGACCTGCGGCATGCGTATCGAGTTCCGAGCGCAGGCGACCGGCGGCGTCACCGCTTGCCGCGAGCAGCTTGTCGCGCTGGCTTTGCACCAGTTCGTCGAGCGATTTTGTTTCGGCGACCATCGCCGCGATGCTGGCACTGACGGCCGTTTCATTTTCGCGCAGGCGCTGTGCCAGCCGTTCGGCAGCACGATCGGCCGCCTGCTCAAGCAGATGCCCTTGCGCTTCGACCGTCTGGCCGAGGCGACGACCGGCAGCTTCCTGCGCGTCGTTTAGAACGGCGAGGCGTTCTTCCTGCCGTTTCAGCAGCTGGCCGAAGCGGTCGGCATGCATTTCGGCAGCACCTTCGAGGGCCGTCGACGCGCCTTCGATGGCCTTGGTGAGATCGGCATGGCGGATCTGCTGTGCCTCGGAAAGGGTTTCGAGCTTTGCCGATTCGCTGTCGATATGCTGTTTCAGGCGCTGGGCGGCCGTGTCGGCCGCAAGCGTCAGGCGCGCCGCCTGGGCATCGACCTTGGCCACCAGGGCGTCGGTTTCGCTGCTGGTGCCGGCGGCCACGGTCTCGATCGACTTCAGCATCTCGGCAAAGCGCTGGCCGATCTGTTCGCCGACGCGGCCGGTCGATTCCTGGAAGTCGCCCGCCTCGGTGCGGAGTGCTGTCTTCACCGCCTGGTTCTGTTCGCTGATCTTGTCCATGAGGGCACGGATCATGGCGGCCGTGTCGCCCGACATGCGGTCGAGCGATTGGCGGAACTGTTCGGCGGCGGAAAGGGCCGCATGGGTCAGACGTTCAGCCTGGGTGCGGGCCGTTTCTTCGAGCACGCTGTTGTCGTTCTTGGCGCGGCTGACGCTGTCGTTGATGATTTCGCCGATGCGCGCCAGCGAGTTGGTGAAATCCTCGGCCAATGTCTTGGCCGCGGCGACGGAGAGATCGCCTTCCTCGCGCATCTGGCGCTGGATCTCGGCGGTCTTGCGCATGACCTCGCCCACGGTGGCGGTGGCTGTCGCCGAGACCAGTTCGTGATGGCGGCGGAGCGTGTTGGCAAAGCGCTCGGCACTCGCTTCCGCCTGGTCGTGCATGTCCTTACTTTGCCGCTCGATGGCGGCAAGCACAGCATTGATGCGAGTTTCGGTCGCTTCGGTCGCTGCTTCGATGCTGGCCTGTTCGTGCTGGGCGCGGGATTCGAGCGCCGAGCCGGCGGCGGCGAAAGATTTGTCGAGTGCCGCCAGGTGCCCCGACATGTTGCGGTCGAGCTCGCGGTAGCGGGCGGCAGCTTTTTCCTCGGCCTCTTTGAGGGTCGAGATTTCCTGCGCGATCTCGCCCCGCATCAAAGCGAAGGCATCGGTCGTCCGTTCGGAGAGGCGCGCCGCCTGCGCACTGAGCGCCGCCTGCAATTCCTCACCCGCATCGATCGCCTGGGCCTTGGCAGCGTTGATGCCCTGGAGCTGCAGGGCAAGAGCCTGCGCCACGTCATTGGCATGGCGGCCGGCTTGGGCGGTGATTTCGACCACCACTTGGCGCAGCGCGTTTTCCGCCTCGGCCGTGTTGCGCCGGCCGGTGTCGATCGCCTCGGCCGTGCCGCGATTGAGATTGTCGAGCTGCTGGTTGAATTCGCGCGCCGCGCGACCAACGATGTCGGTGATGGTCGCCAGTTGCTGATCGCCCGCTTCGGCAAGGGCGCGGCCTTCGCGCCGTGCCGCTTCGCCGGCCTCGTCGAGGCGCCGGCCGATGGCGGTGAGTTCGTTCTTGAGGCCAAGGGTCGCCTTTTCGGCGCTGTCGGCAAGGATTTCCGCCTGACGTTCGACCGCATCGCGCACCGAGGCGCCGTGATCGAGCACGCGGTCGAGGATGGCGGTGATTTCCTGGCGCTTTTCCTCAAAGGCGGCGACGACGCGATCGGCGGAATCGGCCGCGATCGATTCGAGCGCCGCGGTTTCCTGGTCCCCAGCGCGCTTCAGTGCCGCCTTCTGATCGGAGAGGACCGCCTGCATGTCGGCCAGCAATTGCCGCTGGCGGGAAAGCTGGGCCTCGACGGATTCGGTTTCCTGCCGCGCGGCCTTGGCGGCATTGTCGAGATCGCCGCGCTGGTGCTGGAAGCGGTGTTCGATCTGGGCCAAGGCCGCCGCCGCATCCTCAGTCGCCGCCTTGAGTTCGATCGTCTGGCGGCGGATCGCATCGGCCACCGTGGCGACGCGCTGCTCGGCCTGCGGGTTGGGATAGGTCAGCATGTTGAGATGCTGGGCGAGGAGCGCCGTCTGCCGCTCGAGATCGCGGCCGCGCATGACATAGCCGATGACGACCCAGACGAAGACGGCGGGCGATACCAGGGCGATGATGATCTGGGCGAGTTCCGCCGGCATCAGATCCTGGAGGTTTTCCAGACCGACCGCATCGGCCACGTGCCAGCCATAGGCGGCAAACCAGCAGAGCGTCAGCAGCGTGCCCAGAATGACGGCGCGCTGATGATGCTTCGTGCCCGGATCATTGCCCGCCGCCGCCTTCAAGAGGCCGCGCGCGGTGCCCGATTCCTGATCCCCTTTGCCCATGACCTCAATAGCCCCTGCACTCGAAACCCGCCACCAGCCGGCCGGGGACCCGGCCCCACGCTGTATCTAGGCGCGTGGGTTCGCTCCAGCCCCAACCGGTAGTTCAGGCAGAAAATGAAAGGAGGAGTCTAAGCCATTGGCGGAAAAGGTGCAATTGGCCCGGGCGTGACAAGACCGTTAGATCACCGTCGGGACGAAAGAAGGGCCCCGGCACATGGCCGGGGCCACAACAAATCCTTGTCCACGGTGGTTAGCGGCGGTCGGATTGCGACGGCGCCCCGGGGCGGTGCTGCTGGTCTTCGTACCAATCGTCGTCGCCATTGTAGCGACCGCGATTCCAATTGGGCCCATTGTCGTCATAACGCGCCTGGCGCCAGTTGAGATAACCGTAATAGCGGTTGACCTCGGCCTGATAGATTTTGCGCGTGACCCGGTCGCCATTGTGGCTCAGGCGGTCATAGCCGTGCTTTTCCGCCCAGCTCCATTCCTTGCGGCTGATATCGCCGTCGCGATCGCGGTCGATATCTTCAAGCGCGTAAGGCGGCTTGACCTTCTTCATCTTGGCTTCGGCCGGCAGTGCCGCGAACAGGCTGCTGGCAACCAGCGCCAAACCCATGACAGCAATGAATTTCCGAACCGACATGACCGTCCCTTTCCAGTTTGGCGCCCGCGTTTGCGGCGCCTGCATGAAATCTCACGGTCTGAAATGGTCCGGCCTGCGCTTGGGCCCAATCACGTTCCGTTGAAGGCCTTCCTCAGGCGGCTTTCCTCAGGCGGCCTTATTGCCGGGCTTGTGGATAAGGCCGATGACTTCGGCCGCCGCTTTCGGGATGTTGGTGCCGGGACCGAAGATCGCCGCCACACCCGCCTCGCGCAGCATGGCGTAATCCTGGGCCGGGATAACACCGCCGCAGATGACGCGGATGTCCTCGGCCCCTTGATCCTTCAGCGCCTTGATGAGCTGCGGCACCAGGGTCTTGTGTCCGGCCGCCTGGGACGAGACGCCGATGACATGGACGTCGTTCTCGATCGCCTGGCGCGCCGCTTCTTCCGGAATCTGGAACAAGGGCCCGACATCGACATCGAAGCCGAGATCGGCAAAGGCGGTGGCGATGATCTTGGCGCCGCGGTCATGGCCGTCCTGCCCCAGCTTCACCACCAGCATGCGCGGGCGGCGGCCTTCGGCGGCGGCGAATTCCTTGACGCGGGCCTGGATGGCGGCGAAGTCGGGATCGTCGCGATAAGCGGCACCGTAGACACCGGCGATGGAGCGGATCTCCGCCTTGTGGCGTGTGAACACATCTTCAAGCGCCGAGGAAACCTCGCCGACGCTGCAGCGGGCGCGCATCGCTTCGACCGAGAGCGCCAGCAGATTGCCGGTGCCGTCCTTGGCCGCTTGGCGCAGCGCATCGAGCGCCGCCTGCGCCTTGGCGCCGTCGCGCTTCGCCTTCATCGCATTCAAGCGCGCGATCTGCTGGTCGCGCACCTTGCTGTTGTCGATGTCGAGCACATCGACCTTCGTCTCCTCACGCGCCTGGTACTTGTTGACGCCGACGATCACATCCTCGCCGCGATCGACGCGGGCCTGGCGCTTGGCGGCGGCTTCCTCGATCTTCAGCTTCGGCATGCCGCTTTCGACCGCCTTGGTCATACCGCCCAGCACCTCGACCTCGGCGATGAGCTTTTCGGCCGCCGTGACGAGGCTCGCCGTCAGGCTTTCGACGTAATAGGAACCGCCCAGCGGATCGACGACGGCGGGAATGCCGCTTTCTTCCTGAATGACCAGCTGCGTGTTGCGCGCAATATGGGCCGAGAAAGGTGTGGGCAGCGCGATCGCTTCATCGAGCGCGTTGGTGTGCAGGGATTGCGTGCCGCCAAGGACCGCCGCCATCGCTTCGATGGTCGTGCGGATGACGTTGTTGTAGGGGTCCTGCTCCTGCAGCGAGACGCCGGAGGTCTGGCAGTGCGTGCGCAGCGCCGAGCTTTGCGGATCCTGCGGATTGAACTGCTTCATCAGCTTCGCCCAGAGATACCGCGCGGCGCGGAGCTTGGCGATCTCCATGAAGAAGTTCATGCCGATGGCGAAGAAGAAGGAAAGGCGCGGCGCGAACTCGTCGACCTTCAAACCCTTCGAGAGGGCCGCGCGCACATATTCAAGACCATCGGCCAACGTGAAGGCCAGCTCCTGCACCGCGTTGGCACCGGCTTCCTGCATGTGATAGCCGCTGATCGAGATGGAGTTGAACTTCGGCATCTTTTGCGCGGTGAATTCGATGATGTCCGCGACGATCCGCATCGATGGGCTGGGGGGATAGATATAGGTGTTGCGGACCATGAACTCCTTGAGGATGTCGTTCTGGATGGTGCCGCTGAGTTTCGCCAACGGCACGCCCTGCTCCTCGCCGGCGACGATGAAGCTTGCGAGCACGGGGAGGACCGCGCCGTTCATGGTCATGCTGACCGACATCTTGTCCAAGGGGATACCGTCGAAGAGGATCTTCATATCCTCGACGGAATCGATGGCGACACCGGCCTTGCCGACATCGCCCATGACGCGGGGATGGTCGCTGTCATAGCCACGGTGGGTGGCAAGGTCGAAGGCGACCGAGAGGCCCATCTGCCCACGCTTCAGATTCTCGCGGTAGAAGGCGTTGGAATCCTCGGCGGTCGAGAAGCCCGCATATTGGCGGATGGTCCAGGGGCGGTTGGCGTACATGGTGGCGCGGGGGCCACGGGTATAAGGCGCGAAGCCCGGCAGCGTGCCGACGCTTTCAAGGCCTTCAAGATCGGCCTCGGTATAGATGGGCTTTAGTGAAATGCCTTCCGGCGTCTCGCGATTGAGGGTCGCGGGGTCGGCGCCTTTCAGTTCCTGGGCAGCCAGTTTCTGCCAGTCAGCCAGCGCCTTCTTCGGAAAATCCGCCACGATGCTTCCTCCAACCGTTTTGCTGCGAACCTTTTGCAGTGCAGCATTTTCCCGAAACTAGCAGAGGGAAAGCAGCCAAGTCCAGACAGGTGCTGCGGGAAATCTCAGCGCGGCGTCAGGTGCAGAATTTGGTCCTCGCCATTGTCGGTGGCGAGATAGAGGCTGCCGTCCGCCCCTTCGGCGATGTCCCGCAGGCGGCCGAAATCATCGTCGATCAGAATCTGGTGGCCGGTGATGCGGTCGCCGTCGAGATCGAGGCGGTAGAGCCGGCCGGTCTTCAGGGCGACGAAGAGGATGTCGCCGCGCCAGTCCGGAAAGGCATCACCCTGGTAGAAGATGAGATCCGAGATGGCGATCGTGTTCGCATGGTCGAATTCCGCCTTGGCCGGCTGGTAATCGGCAAGGCCGGGGCAGGGATCGGTGCCGCGGCAGAGCGGCCAGCCGTAATTGCCGCCCTTCACAATCCGGTTCACCTCGTCCTGTGTGTCGGGACCATGCTCGGTCGACCAGAGCGCGCCGTCGCCGGGGCGAAAGGCGAGGCCCTGGGGATTGCGGTGGCCGAAACTCCAGACCGGTGAATTCGGGAACGGGTTGTCGGCGGGAATGCTGCCATCGCGGTTGAGGCGAAAGATCTTGCCGCCGAGATAGGCCACATCCTGCGCGCCGCCAGCAGCGGTCGCATCGCCGAGGCTGGCGTAGAGGAAGCCGTCGGGCGAGACACGCACGCGGCAGCCATTGTGCCATTTGGCACCAGGGAGATCGTCGAGCAGCACCTGCTCGTCACGAAGGCTGAAATCCTGCAGCGTGAAAGCGGAGAGGCGATTGCCGGCCGACAAAGTCCAGCCGGTCGAATAACAGAGATAGAGCCGGCCATTCCCCGCAAAGTCGGGATCGAGCGCCAAGCCCAAGGCACCGGCTTCACTTTCGGCGCGGACCTTGGGCATGCCGGCGACAGCGCGTTTCTGGCCGGTCCTGGCATCGATGATCTGCAGGCGCCCCGGCCGTTCGCTGACCAGCAGATGGCCGTCGGGCATGACGGCCATCGACCAGGGATGCTCCAGCCCATCCGTCAGCGTCGCGACTTTGATAGGTGCGGATTGCGCCGCGGCTGTTCCGATACCGGCAAGCAATAGAACGAGAGCCGTGAACATGACGCGCATATGGCCCATCCATTGCGATTTCTGTGAGTGGGCTTGATGTGGGGAGCCGGTGGCCGGCGTCAAGATGGCGTCAGAGATCCATCAGTGCGTCGATTTGCGTCTGGTCGATCACGTGATTGTCGCCGTGGATGACGGCCGAGGCCTGGCCGATGAGGTCCTGCAGATTTTGCGAGGCGCGGGCGGCGACATGGCGGGCCTGGTCCTCATTCCCTTCGGCGAGCACCAGATCGAGCCGCTTGATCGAAATGTCGATGAGCCGGTTCATCTCGCGCACCAGCCGGTCGAAGGGTTCCTTGTATTGCGGCGGGGAGAAGGGATAGGCCTCGATCGCCAGTTCCTTGTCGGCGATACCCGAGTTCTTGAAATGCTCGGTATATTCGAGCGGTTGCCAGGCCTTGCAATCGTCGAGGCATTCCGGCGCATCCGGAACGATCTCGAGCAGCATGATCACTTCGTTGATGTGGTTGAGATAGTCGGTCGCCAGCAGCGAGACGTCATTGACGTTCGACCCGGCAGCGCGGGCGCAAAGCTCCTGATAACGCTGGGCGTCGGCCGCGGCAGGCTGCTGGCTCTGGGTCGCTGTCATGACGTTTCATTGCGGTCGAAAGGCCCGCAAAGTCAAGCAGATAGCACCGAAAGCAATCTGGTTATGGTTAAAAATTAATCAATGCACACGCCGTCAAGGCGTCACGCGGTAGAAGGTGAGTTCGTCGGCAAAGCCCTTGAGTGCCGCTTTCTCGGCACGCGGCACGAAGCCGGCAAGAGCCACGGCGACACCCGGATCGGCCAGCATTTCCGCCGAGACGACGATGTCGCCGCCCTGGCTTTGTCCCTGGAGACGCGCCGCCATGTTGACGGTCGAACCGAAATAATCGAGCCGGTCGTTGAGCGTCACGGCGATGCTGGGTCCCTGATGCACGCCGAGCTTGATGACGAGGTCGCGGCCGCCTGAACCGCCACCTGCGATGCGGCGCTGGATTTCGAGCGCCGCCTGCATGGCGTCGGCGGGACGCGCGAAAGCCGCCATCACCGCGTCGCCGATCGTCTTCACCACCGCCCCGTCATGCTGACGGATGATGTCGGCCATGAAGGCGAAATGATCGCGCACCAGATGATAGGCGGCAGCATCGCCGATCTGCTGATAGAGTGCCGTCGAGGCTTTGAGATCGGAGAAAAGCAAGGCAACACGGCCCACCGAGACTTCATCGCCCGGCCGCAGCACATCGTCGGAAAAGAGATCGCGAAAGGTCTGCAGGGCGGTGATGCGATCGGCGGTCAGACAATCGGCAACCCAGTGCCGGCTTTCGATGATGGCGACACGGGGCCGCGTCGACAAATTGGCAAAGCGCAGCTTGCTCGGCGGTTGGATCTCGCCGGGTTCGATCGTCTCGGCGCCGATCACTAGGGCCGGAAAACCACCGTCCTCGAAGACGATATCGCTGGCCGGTCCCGGCTCCAGCGACCGCAGGCGATAGGGACCCGGCGGCAACGTTCCCGCAAGGTCGCGCACCTCGCCGGGTTCAAGGTGGATCTGCGCCTTCACATGCGGCACCGACATCGGCCCCCACATGCAATAGAGGCCCGATTCAAGCGGTCTTATGGCCGGCGACGGGCGGAAGCTGGCCTCGACATTGCGCGAGAAATCGCGATCATAGTCGATATTGCAGGATGAGCAATGGGCACCCGTCGGCAAGCGGTCGAGCCCGCCGGCCCACGCCTTGGCAACGCGGCAGCGCGGGCAGAGGAGATCCCATCTGAGCTCGAGCAGCCCCGTCTTCACCGCCTGCAGGCAGAGCTCGATCGCATGCCGTTCCGGGACGCCCCAGTCCCGCGCCAGAGCCAGCGGCCGCACATGCCACAAATCGACTTCCTGCGCGGTCAGGATGCGATCGGCGAGGCGTTGCGCCAACCCGTGGCCATTGGGTGTCGCTTCGATCTCAGCCACCAGGCGCGCGACCTTGGCCACGGTTTCCGCATCGGGAACGGGCGAGGCATAGGTGAAGATGGCCGGTGTTTCGCCGGCGGCAAAACGGTCCGCTTCCATGACCAGACGCTCGAACGTCTCACCCGATGCCTTGAAGAAGCGCGTCGCCAGCATCAAGCGGCCGAACATGTTGCGCGGCGCGGCCTTCAGTGTGTAAGTCCCGATCGATCCACGGCCGTTTGGATCGGGCGCCAGCGTCAAATGCGCATCGATGCTGGAAAAAGGGCCGCTGGAAAAGTCGCGGATATGTTCGAAGAATTGCTCGGTCACCCAATTGACCGGCCGGTCCCGCCAACGCAGTTCGAAAGGTCCGATCTTCGCGTCGCCAAAATAGGCAACGCTGCCGTCGGTCTGCGGGATTTCGGTGATCCGGTGACGCGGCAGGCCGGCTGCTTCATTGAAACGCGCGGTGTCGGCCAGCAACGGCCAGATCGCTGATGGCGGGCTTTTGAAATGCCAGGTCCAGGATCTGCGTTCAGCGTCGCTCATATCGCCTCATCCGCCTTTTCGCCCCGACCCCGCTCTTCAATACGGGACATCATCGGCGGCGGATCGGTCGGCGTCAAACAGCCGCTGCAAAAAGGGCCTTGAAATGATCCTCGGCGATGATGCCGGTCGGCACCTCGCCACCGCTTTTCAGGCGATCACACTCGACACCTGTGAAGTTCGTCTCGGCAAAACGGCAGCCTTTCAGCGTCACGGGGAAGTCACGCGTCATACCGTTGGGCAGATGCGCGGTCTGCATCTTGAGATCGGCGCCGCTGAAATTCGTGCGCCGCAAAGTCGTTTCGCTGAGATTGGCGCCACGCAGATCGGCCCGTGACATGTCGGCACCGCTGAGATCCGCGTGACTGAAATCTGTGAGATCGAGAATGGCCTTCACGAATTTGGTCGCGCGCAGCCGCGCGTGAACGAAAAGGGCGGCCGAAAGATTGCGACCGGTGAAATCGACACCGGACAGATCCATGCCGGAAAAGTCGGCGCGCGTGCCGATGGCGCCGTTGCTTTCCACCCATTGCTCGTGCGCCAGCACCAGATCGCCGATCCTGAGCGCCGCTTCGACCGAATCGTCGACGGCGATCGCTTCCGAGAGGTCGAGGTTCTTGTAGGTCGCCTTCTCGATCTCGACGCCGAAAATGTTGGCATCCTTCAAGATCGCGCCATCGAGCTTGGCACCTTCGACAGCGGCGCGATTGAGATGGGCGCCGCTTAAATTGCAGCCCTGCAGATTGGCCCCCCGGAGATCGGCGTCCTTGAGGGACGATCCGGTAAAATCGGCCTGGCTGAGATCGGCGTTGCGCAGGATGGCTCCGGAAAGATCCGCCTTGCGGACGACGGCAGCGTGAAGCTTGGCGCCTTCGAGGTTGGCGCGGGTCATGCCGGTGCGTTCCTGCGCCGTGGTCACCGCCGCGCGTTCGGCAGGGCGCGTTTGGCCGCCGACATTGACCATGAGCGACCCATCGCGGAAATCGGCCCCGGTCAGCATGGCCTCGCTGAAGTCGGTTCCCTGGAGGTGGGCGCCGCGAAAGTCGGACCCACGGCAATCGGCCCGGAACAGCACGGAACCGGCCAAGTTGGCGGCGAAGAAATCAACTTCGTCGAGCTTGGCTTCGGTCAGATCGGAATTGAGAATCTGGACGCCGGTCAGCTTCGCACGCGTCAAAACGACGCCCGGCAGGCCGAAATTTTCCAGAACAACAAGAGAAAGGTCGCCGCGCTTGCCACCGCGTTCCTGGCGCAGCCATCGCCGATGTGCGACCAAGGTCGCACGCAGCAAATCGATATCCATGGTCGGTCTCGTCGCTTCCCCCAACGTAACGCGACTCAGTTGACCACAAGCTAAGTATAAAATCCACGCTCGACACTTGTTGTCGGGCGCGGATCAAATAATTGCCGCGCAAACTATTAAGGGATTTGATTTCCCCTTGGGGCCGGCATGTATTCAGCGACCTTTCTTGGCGGCTTTGTTTCCTAGATTGGATTCGGCCGCCAGTCGCGCCGCCGCTTCGCGCGCCGCCGCAGCCTTGTCAGGTGCAACGGTCGGAAAGGCAAGATCGAGACCTTCCAGCGCATCGATCGCTATGCGTGCCACGGTGAGGCGTGCGAAGGGTTTGTCGTCAGCGGGTACGACAAACCAGGGTGCTGCCTTGCTGGCCGTCGCCTGGATGGCTTCTTCATAGGCGCCCATGAATTCCGGCCAGCGCTGGCGGTCCCTGAGATCGTCCGGCGAAAACTTCCACATCTTGTCGGGATCTTCGACCCGGGCGAGCAGGCGCTTCTTCTGCTCCTCGCGCGAGATGTTGAGCATGATCTTGCGGACGACGATGCCGTTATGGGCGAGATAGTTTTCGTACTGCGCGATATCGGCCAGCCGCTCGCCCCAGATTTTCTTGCCCATCAGGCTTTGCGGCAGGCGTTGATTGTCGAGGAATTGCGGATAGACGCGCACCGCCACCACTTCCTCGTAATAGGAGCGGTTGAAGATGCCGATGCGGCCACGCCGCGGCATCACGGCGGCGCATCGCCACAGGAAATCGTGCTCAACCTCGACACCGGCCGGTGCCTTGAACGAAGAAACGTCGACGCCCTGCGGATCGACACCAGACATCACGTTCTTGATGGCGCCGTCCTTGCCCGACGCATCCATGCCCTGAAGGATCAGGAGCAACGCCCAGCGACCCTCGGCATGCAGGCGTTCCTGCAGGCTGGAAAGGCGCTTGCTGCATTCCTCGAGCAGCTTGCCGTTCTTGTCCTTGTCGCCATCGCTGTTGCCGGGAGCAGTGGCGTAATCCTTGAGACGAAAGCCCTTGCCGCTGTCGACGCGGTAAGGCGCGATCAGTTCCGACAGGGATTTCCTGCCGTTTTTCTTGTCAGTTGCTTTCATGGCAGCACCACGACATTGCCGATGACGGCGCCGCGTTCGACAGCCTCATGCGCCGTGGCGATGTCGGCCAGCGGATAGCTCGCCGCGACCGTGTGTTTGAGGCTGTTGTTGCGCAGCATGCCGTCAAGCGCCGCAATAGCGCGGACACGCAGCGCCGGCGGCTGATTGTAGACGATGAAGAAGCGGTAGCCGATATTGGCCAGGATCGACGGGCCGAAGGGAACCGTCGCCTCGGGCTTGCTGGATCCATAGATGGCGACGAGGCCGTAATCGGCCATGACTTGCGGCAACCAGGCCATGTTGCCGGAAAAATCCACCTCGATCGCGCGCGCAACACCCTTGCCCCCCGTCACCGAGCGGATGCGCTGGACGATATCTTCCTTCTTGCGGTCGATGACGATCTCGGCGCCCGCTTGGCGGGCATGCGCGGCCTTCGCGGCGCTGGAAACCGTGGTGATGACACGCGCCCCTTTGAGCGCCGCCATCTGCACCGCGTAATGACCGACCGCGCCGGCGCCGCCATTGACCAGCACCCAATCGCCTGCAGCAACGCCACCATCTGTTTCGACACCTTGCCACGCTGTGAGCGCCGGAATGCCGAAGCAGGCGCCTGCCGCGAAATCGATATTGTCGGGCAGCGGGACCGCTTGTTCGGCGGGAAGCGTCACAAACTGCGCCGCCGTGCCGAAGGCGCGATTCCAGCGCGCGTTCCAGACCCAGACCCGCTGACCGATGCGCGCAGGGGGAACGCCGGCCCCCACTTGATCGATGACACCGGCCCCGTCGCTGTGCGGGATGGTGCGCGGATATTGATTGGCGGCGCTGCCGGTGCCTGCACGCATCTTCACGTCCGACGGGTTGACGCCGGAGGCCGCGATCTTCACGCGGACCTCGCCAGCCAGCGGCAGCGGATCCGGCATGTCGCCGACCTGCAGCACCTCACGGGCGGGGCCCAACTTTTCATAGAATGCGGCGCGCATTCGATCTTGCTCCAAGGTGTCTGATCACTGAAATATCTCCGTCACCAAACCTAGCCGAGCCCGCCCACCAGTGATAGTCTCCGCCGCCGATTCGGAGACCAAATGCGCTCGCTGCACCACTTCCCGCTTCAGCCGCAATCGCGCCGCGTGCGCATCCAGTTGCGCGAGAAGAAGCTTGAATTCGATTCCCAGGCGGAAAAGCCCTGGGAACGGCGCGAGGGCCTGTTGGCGCTCAACCCGGCCGGTGAGACACCGGTCCTGGTCGAGGACAATCGCCTGGTCGTCGCCGGCGCCTATGCGATCGGCGAGTATCTCGAGGAAGCCTATCAGGACACGCCGCTGCTGGGGCGGACACCGGGCTACCGGGCCGAGGTCCGGCGCCTGGTCGCCTGGTTCGACCAGAAGTTCGAGCGCGAGGTGACGCAGAACCTGCTGTTCGAGAAAATGGTCAAACGCCTGCTTGGCCAGGGCGGGCCGGATTCAGCGGCGATTCGCGCCGGCAAGGCCAATATCCGCATCCATCTGGACTATATTTCGTGGCTGGCGGACCGGCGCAACTGGCTGGCCGGGGAGGATTTCAGCCTGGCGGACATCGCCGCGGCGGCACAGATTTCGGCCATCGATTATATGGGCGACGTCGCCTGGGAACATCACCGGGAAGCCGCCGAATGGTATGCGCGGGTCAAATCCCGCCCCAGTTTCCGCCAGATCCTGGCCGATACCTGGCCGGGGACCCAGCCGCCGGCCCATTACGCAGATCTCGATTTCTAGGCTGCGGGCGGCCCGTTCAGGCTGCCTGATCGGCGCTGGTCAGATGGCCGTAAAGTGACAGCATGCTGTCATTCATGCTGACCCGGTCGGCCCGCTGGCGCACATTGTCGATCACCTGCGGGGTCCGTGCCTCGCGCTCGTCGAGGGGCAAGGACAGGGCGTCGCGGATGGCCCAGCCGAGAGCCATCGCATCGCCCGGGGGCGTCAGCCAGGCCATCGATGAACCGTCCAGCACCTCGCGCGCATTGGGGAAGTCGCTGGCGACGACGGGTCGGCCCAGGGCCTGGGCCTCGATGATGACGCGGTTGTAGGTCGCCGGTTCCAGATAGGGGGCGACGATGAGGTCGGCCAGCATCAGGGCAGCCGACATATCCTTCACCTCCTCGGCGATGAGGACGCGGTCCTGCAGCTGGTGCTGCACGATTTCCTTCTGCAGCTGGGCGCGATAGGCGCCGCCGTCATTTTCCGAGCCCACCAGGATGCAGCGCAGATCGAGATCGCGGATGAGCGCCAGCGATTCGAGCAGCAGTGACTGGCCCTTGCCGCGTTCGAACGACGCGGGCGCCATGATGACCGGCAGATCGTCCGGCACGCGCCATTGATTGGCGAGTTGCACCACGCGCGGTGCCGTGACCTGCGCCGGGTCGAAGCGCGTCAGGTCGATGCCGAAGGGGACGACGCTCAAACGGTGGCCAAGGCTTGGGATCGCCTTGGCGATTTCCAGCGCCGTCGCGTTGCAATGGGTGATGACCATGTCCGATTCGGCGAAGGCCGCGAGGCTGCGCTTCGAGAGCGCAGCGACACTGGCCGGACCGTCGTGGAAGGTGGTGACGAGGCGGCAGCCGGCCTTTTTCGCCGCCGCATGGCCGATCACGGCAAGGCTCGCATTCTGCGCATGGATGATGTCGATCTTGTTCTCGACCGCAAAGCGCGCGACGCGGCGGGCCACGTTGAAATTGGTGACCGGGTTGCGGCTGGCAAGCTTCATCTCCACCGCCTTGACGCCGTAGCGCGGCAATTCATGCGTCGAGACGAGGGCGGATTCAAACGCGATATAGGCGTCGCCACCAGCAGCACTCACCGCACCTGCGATCTCCAGCGCCAAGCGCGCGGCACCGCCCGCGTCGAAATGCGAGACGAGCTGCAACACAGCAGGTGCCTTTCGATCCGGGGCGGGGCTGGTATAAACAGGTGGCGCGGAAACGGTGTCGATCGACATCTCTTATCCGGGGAGAGCTTCGCTGATGCAGTCCATAAAGAACCCACAGGTCGCCGGGACTCTTGACTTCCCGCAACCATTATCAGGCAGCGCTGCCGGATTGCAAGCACCTGTGCCGCACCCTGGACCGGCACGGCACCACGATTGCGTGAACGGGGCCAGGGCGTCGGAGGCGTCGCGCCTGCCACTGCCGGGCGGCGGATATCTGGCCTATTACCGCCGCAATCTGGCGGCCAACGATGTTTCCAGCGATGGTTCGAACCAGCGCAACGTCCAGCCGGGCATTGTCTTTTTGGGCGGCTTTGCATCGGACATGACCGGTACCAAAGCGATGGCACTCGATGCCTATTGCGCTGCAACGGGTCGCGCCTATGTGCGTTTCGATTATACCGGTCACGGGAAGTCGAGCGGCAGATTTTCCGACGGCACGATCGGGGCTTGGCGCGACGATGCGCTGAGCGTGCTGGATCAGCTGACGGAAGGGCCGCAGATTCTGGTCGGCTCATCGATGGGCGGCTGGCTGATGCTGCTTTGTGCGCTGGCGCGGCCCGACCGCGTCCATGCGTTGGTGGGCTTGGCACCAGCGCCCGATTTTACTGAAGAACTGATGTGGCAGACGATGGATGCCGGCATGCAGGCGCAGCTGATGCGCGACGGTCGCATCGAGGAGCCGAGTGCCTATAGCGACGAGCCTTACGTCATCACGCGGGCACTGATCGAGGACGGGCGTCGGCATCTGCTGTTGGGTGCCCCCATCGCCATCGACCGGCCGGTGCGCCTCATTCACGGCCAGGCCGATCCGGACGTGCCGTTCAGCGTTTCCCTGCGGCTCGCCGATCGCCTGATAAGCCCGGATGTCGTTGTCCATCTGGTCAAGGATGGCGATCATCGATTGTCGCGGCCGCAGGATATCGAACGCCTGATGATGGCAATTGAGGAAGTCTCTTGAGCTGGCCGCTCAGAACCCGGCATCGAAAAGCGATTTGAGACCGATGCGATAGTCGGGAAAGGCCAGCGTCACACCCAGTTCGCGCTTCATGCGCGCGTTGCTGACCCGCTTGTTGTCGTCGTAAAAGCTGCGCGCCATCGGTGAGAGGTCGGCCGTCTCGTAAGGAACGACAGGTGGCGGCGCGACACCAAGCAGCGCGCAGGCATAGGTGACGACATCGGCCGGCGGTGCCGGGTCGTCGTCGCAGACATTGTAGGCGGCTCCCGCATTGGGCCGGGCCATCGAGGCGATGATTGTCGCGGCGATATCGGCGACATGGATGCGGCTGAAGACCTGGCCCGCCTTGACCACGCGGCGGGCGCGGCCTTCGCGGACGGAATCGAGGGCCGAGGAACCGGGACCATAGATTCCTGCCAGACGGAAGAGATGCGCCGGCTGTGGCAAAGCGAGCCAGGCCTCTTCGGCCTTCAACCGCCGCAAGCCGCGCTCGCCGCTGGGCCGCAGGGGGCTCGCTTCATCGACCCAGGCACCGCCGCAATCGCCATAGACGCCCGTTGTCGACAAATAGCCGATCCAGGCGAAACGGGTGGCAGCGGCGGCGATTTCGGCCCCGTGCAGGTCGATGACGGGGTCGCCCGCCGCATCCGGGGGGACCGAGGCGAGGAGATCGGTCACGTCGGCAAGGTAGCGGCCAAGATCGGCCAGCGGCCGGCCGCGGTCAAAGAGATGCGCCTCGATGCCTCGCGCCCGCAGTTCCGCCTGCTTTTCGGCCGACCGGCAGGTGCCCGAAACCCGCCAACCGGCCGCCAGCAACCTGTCAGCGACATGCAGGGCCGAATAACCGAGGCCGAAACAGAAGAGATGCCCCGGAGCGAGCACGCGGCGGCGCGGTGTCACGGGACTTTGATCACTCGCGGCGGGGGTATCGGCTGGTGTCGGCGTCATGAGGCTTGCAAAATGCCCTTCGGGAATCCATCAATCCGGTCCTAAAGCGCGGCCACGGAAACATCAACCATGCGATTGACGCATCTTTTTGCGCGACTTCTGCCCATTGCGGTGTTGGCAACCGGTGCCGCCACCGGTGCCGCCACAGGTGCCTGGGCGCAGGAAAAGCTGACCACGGCCGAGAACGAACAGCAATATTCCGCCTGCATGGCGCTGGTCGACCAGAACCCGGCCGATGCGCTGGAAAGCGCCGTCGCCTGGGAGAAGCAGGGCGGCGCCGAAGCGGCCCAGCATTGCGAGGCGCTCGCCTATATCGGCCTGAAGCAGTACGAGGATGCGGGCGTGCTGCTGGAACGCATTGCCGAGACCATGCCGCAAGTGAAGGCGCCCATCGCCTCGGAAGTGTTCGGCCAAGCCGCCTATGCCTGGATGCTGGCCGGCAAGACGCAGCGGGCGCTCCATGATCTGAACCAGGGCCTGACCTTGAGCCCCAAGAATGTCGAGCTCCTCATCGACCGCGCGCGTCTCTATGGCGAAAGCGGCATGTATTTCGAGGCGCTCGACGATCTCAATGTGGCTGCCGACCTGTCACCCAACCGGCCCGATATCTACGCCTATCGGGCGTCAGCCTATATCTCGCTCTCGCAGCTGGATATCGCGGGCGACAATCTCGACCAGGCGCTGACCATCGCGCCCGATTTTCCGCAAGCGCTGCTGGAGCGCGGCCGCCTTCACGCCCTCAATGGCGAAAAGGATGCCGCGCGCCAGGATTTCTTGCGCGTGCTGCAGGTGGCACCGAAAACGGATGTCGCCGCAGCCGCCCAGCAACAGCTGGAAAAGCTGGACCTCAAGGCCGAGTAAGCAGCCCCTTCACATTGCCCGGACGCTGACCAGGAAGGCGTCGACCTGCTTTTCCAGTTCGACCGCCTGCGAGGCAAGCGATTGGGCACCGCCCAGCACGACGTTCGATGATTCGCCGGACGCTTCCGCCGCTTGCGTCACACCGATGATATTGGCCGAGACTTCCTTGGTCGCCGCCGATTGCTCTTCGACGGCGCTGGCGATCGAGGCGCTGATTTCGCTGACACGCCCGATGACGGAACCGATTTCGCGGATGCCGTCGGCAGTGCTGCGGCTCGATTCCTGGATGTCGCGGATCTGCTGGTCGATTTCCTCGGTGGCGCGCGAGGTCTGCGTGGCGAGGCTTTTCACCTCTGACGCAACTACGGCAAAGCCCTTGCCGGCTTCGCCCGCCCGCGCCGCCTCGATGGTGGCGTTGAGAGCGAGAAGATTGGTCTGATTGGCGATGTCGGTGATCATCTGCGTGACTTCGCCGATCTTCTGCGCGGCCGATACCAGTTGCGCCACCTTTTCCTCCGACGCCTGCGCGCGGCTCACGGCTTCGCCCACGATCCTGTTGGATTCCGAAATCTGGCGGGCAATTTCGTTGACCGAGGCGGCAAGCTCTTCGGATGCCGATGAGACAGTGCTCGATTGCTGGCTGGTCTGCACGGCGGCGGCGGCAAGCGATTGCGCCGTCCCCTGCATGTCATTGGCCGAACTCGCCACGGTATTGACCAGCGATTTGACGCCCGTTTCAAAGCTCTTGGCGAGCTGCAGATTCTGTTCCTTGCGCGGCGTGAGGTCGGTCGCGAACTTCACCACCTTCCAGACACGGCCGTTGAGATCGAGGATCGGGTTGTACGAGGCTTCGATCCAGACTTCGCGCCCGCCCTTGCCGATGCGCTTGTATTGCGCGGCCTGGAACTCGCCATTCCGCAGCTTTTCCCAGAACTGGCGATAGTCGGCGCTGTCGCGGTAGGCGGGTTCGACAAACATGCTGTGATGCTTGCCCTGGATTTCGTCGAGGCGATAACCCAGTGTCTTCAGAAAATTCTCGTTGGCGGTCAGAATGACGCCATCGAGGTTGAATTCAATGACCGCCTGCGAACGGCCGATCGCGTCGACCTTGCCGTTGAGGTCGGCGAATTCCGACTTCTGCCGGCTGACGTCGGTCGCGTATTTGACCACTTTGTAGGGCTTGCCGCTGCGATCGAGGATCGGGTTGTAGGACGCCTCGATCCACACTTCCTTGCCACCCTTGCCGATGCGCTTGTACTGCGCCGCCTGGAATTCGCCTCGATTGAGGCGGGCCCAGAACTCGCGGTAGTCGGCGCTTTCCTTATAGGCCGGTTCGACAAACATGCTGTGATGGCGGCCTTTGATCTCGTCCAGCGAATAGCCCATCGCGTTCAGGAAGTTGGCATTCGCCGTGATGATGGTCCCGTCCATCTTGAATTCGATGATGGCTTGCGACTTATCCAGCGCCTGCAGCTTGGCAGCGCTGTCAGAATTGAATATCTGGAAACCCATAAAACAACCCCGCTTGTTTGACGTCGGCTTGGCTACGGATATCCGCCGGTGATCTGGTCCCCAACGGTCATTCCCCAGTGATCTGTCTTGGCAGTCTTCTTGGGGGACGCCTCGCCGGGCGATAACGTGCCCCACGACCACGCACCCGTTTACGCTTGATCAAGGCCCCTGGATCAGAGCTCCTGGCCCCGAGCCGCCAAACGCGGCCTGCTAAATCCGCAGGAGGTCTGTCATCTCATTCGGAATTGATAATACGAATGATTAGCGACTGCACATTTGTACAGCGCAATTGATTAAAATCATATTAATATTGCAAATATGCCCAAATAAGTAGCAAACCTGGGTTTTACTTCTTCGAATATTTGGGATATGCCGGAATAGTTCCGTTTTTAGTTGGTCCGACTTCTCGCCGCCGGTGGGTCGCTACATCGCCCGCACGCTCGCCAGGAAGTTGCGTACCTGCTCTGCCAGGACGGCACCGTTCCGGCTAAGGTCCGTCGCCGCCGACAACATTTGACCCGAGGCGGCGCTGGTCTGCTGTGAGGCCTGGGTCACGCCGCTGATATTGCCTGAAACCTCACCTGTCCCGATGGCAGCTTGTTGGACGTTGCGCGATATTTCCTGGGTGGCAGCGCTTTGCTCTTCGACGGCCGAGGCGATGGCGGCAGAGATGTCACTGATCCGCCCAATCGTCTGGTGAATGGATTGCATGGACTGGGCCGACGCCCCCGCCGATTGCTGAATGCTCGCCACCTGACCGCCAATCTCTTCCGTCGCACGGGCCGTTTGCGTGGCGAGCGTCTTCACCTCGGACGCCACCACGGCAAAACCTTTCCCTGCCTCGCCGGCGCGCGCCGCTTCGATCGTCGCGTTGAGGGCCAGCAGATTGGTCTGCGACGCGATGTCGTTGATCAGCGTCACCACCGCGCCGATCTTTTCCGCCGCGGCGGCCAGCGCGCGCATCTGCGTATCGGTCGATTCCGCCTGGGCCACGGCCTGAAGGACGATGCGGTTCGACTCCACGACCTGATTGCCGATCTCACCCACCGAAGCCGTCAATTCTTCGGTCGCCGAGGCGACCGTCTCGACATTCTGCGTCAGTTCTGTTGCGGCGGCCGAAACGGCATTCGATTGCTGCGCCGTTTCCTCGGCCGTCGCAGAAAGGAGCTGAGCGGTCTCCTGCAATTCAGCGGCAGCTTGCGTGACACTGCCCACGACCTTGCCGACGCTCTGTTCGAACTGATCGGCCAATTGCAGCATTGCCTGTTTGCGTTCGGCCTCGGCCTGGCGCTTGGCTTCCTCGCCAGCGAGGCGCAGGCGCTCCGTTTCGGCGAGATTGTCTTTGAACACCAGCAGCGCCTTGGCCATGCCGCCCACTTCATCGCGCCGCGCGGTACCCGCCACGCTGACGGTGCGGTCGCCTTCGGACAAGCGCAGCATCGTGCCGGCCAGTCCGACGATAGGCCGCGAAATGCCGCGCCCAATCGCAACGGCGACGACAAGGCCTAAGACGAAGCCGGCGATACTGAAGCCGATCATGTCCCATTCGCTTTGCCGGACGACGCCGGTTACTTCCGTCGCGATGCGTGCCTCGGCGTCTGCTGCATCCTTCTTGACCAGTTCGGCCTTGGCGACAATGTCGTCGCTGGCCGCGGCAACGTCCTTTGTCACCAGTTGCTCAAGCGCCGCATCGAGCTTGCGCCCATCGGCAAAGGCCGCTTGATAGGCAGGTGTCAGTGCCTTGGCGCGGGCAAGCCGATCGGCATAGCCACCTGCGAGGGCGCTGGCTTCCAAGGCGGCAATCGCCTTATCGACATTCGAGAGCGCGGTTTCAGCAGCACCGGCTGCCCCATTTTCATGCCGCTCCAGCATCAAGTTGATGTTGAGCCGCGCAACGAGGGCATTCCTCAACCCGTCGGCTGCCGCAAGTGCGGCTTGGGTGTTGCCGCTTGTCAGCGCCTGCTTCAACACGGCATCGAGCGTGTCCGTCAGCTCGGGCCCGGCCTTGGCCAACGTGTCGCTTGCGACCTTTTCGCGCGCGGCCTCCAGGGTGACGGCCTTGTCGAAATCGGCCATGACGGCAGAGAGCCGATCGGACATGGCGGCAAGTGCGTCACGCGTAACGGAATCCGATGCTGATTTGGTGCCATCATTGAGTTTGGCCATCAGGCTCGAATGCAGATCCTTGACCATCGCCACTTCAGCCATGTCGCCGGTTTGCGCATATGCATCGACATGGGCGCGCAGTTCCAGAAGATCGCGTTCGATATCCGCCGAATCACCAAACAGTTCGACAATGGTCGTGTAATGCGCAACATCGTCGCTGACCCGACCAAGCCCGAGCACGCCACTCACCGCGACAGCCAGAAGGATCGCTAGCACAGCGCCGAATCCGATGAGGATTTTGTTGGCTATTTTCAGGTTCTGGAACAAGGCGGCAGACATGGGTGCCCCCGAAATGGATCGGAACATCACCGGGAAATCTGGGCGCTCAAATTGTAAGGAAAGGTAAAACTGACCGAGAACCAGGGCCATCAATTCTGCAATGCTGCCATGCTAGCAACCGGCTCGAGTCCGCTTTCGGAGAAAATTCGGAGAGATTTAGGAATCAATTCGACTCGCAGAACGAGCCGTTGCCTTCCTTCTTGAGGGAGCAGATCAGTTGATCTACCCGGTCACACATCGCCTCCAATGCGTCCATGACACAGTGCAGCCCTTCCCTTGCCGGCAATCGGCGGACGCGATGCCGTCTAAGATCGATCGGGCGATGCAAGGCATTGCCGGTATGCTCTGCTACGACGTGAGCCAACTTTTGCCTAAGATCGTCGCGCACAACCCCAGCGCTAACGGCCAGATCACATAAGAACAGAAGCTCCTCGGCAACATGAATGGTGATCCGAGATACCTCGTCGGCCACTATGGATAATTGCGGTTGATGCGCGCCGCTTAGCAGGAGGCTTCGATAGGAGTTGAGCGACGTGTTCATCGCTCGGGCCGCTGTATCCCTCATTCGCGCCAGCGTATTGACGTCAACCACTGATACTTCCGTCGAGATCATAGCTTCTTCCGATTAATTTCCCTAGGGACGACATAGGCCAGCGCTGGTGCCTGGTTGCCCGTGTTCCGCCAGATTTCACGACCTGATATTGACACCTCGATGCCGTCATGCGGGTCATCCAAACGACAGGTCACAGTTCGAGGCCCCGCATGTTCGGCCGGCTGCTACATAGACCTGACGCTTAACAGGAACGCATCGACCCGACTTTCAAGCGTCACGGCCTGTTCCGAGAGACCTTTTGCATCATCAAGCACGCTAGCGGACGCTTGGCCCGATTCCTGAGCAGCGGAAGTAACGCCGACGATGTTGCTGGCAACCTCACGCGTAGCGGCGGATTGCTCTTCGACTGCACTGGAAATCGACGTGCTGATGCCGCTGACTTGGTTGATGATGTTTCCGATCTGCCTGATTGCGTCCGCTGTCGTCGAGCTGGATTCTTGGATTCCGCGAATGTGCTGATCGATTTCCTCTGTTGCCTTTGCCGTCTGCGTGGCCAGTGATTTGACTTCAGAGGCAACCACCGCGAAGCCTTTTCCTGCTTCACCAGCGCGCGCCGCTTCAATTGTAGCATTTAACGCCAGCAAGTTTGTCTGGCTCGCAATCTCGGAGATGATCTTTGTGACCTCGCCGATTTTCTGGGCGGCGCTCACCAGATCGCTGACCATACGCTCGGACTTCTGTGCCTCGCTTACCGCAACGCTGACGACAGAGTTGGAATCTGAGAGTTGCCGTGCAATCTCATTCACCGACGCGGATAGCTGCTCGGTTGCTGCCGAGACTGTCGAGGATTGGTGGCTTGTTTGCTCGGCACTGGCGACCAAGGTCTGAGCCGTTGACTGCATGCTCTGAGCTGAGCCGGCGAGTGTCTGGACCAGCGATTTCACGCCCTGCTCGAATTCGTTGGCCAGCGCCTTGTTCTGCTCTTTTCGCGGCGTGAGATCCGTCGCGAATTTGACGACCTTCCAGACCCGTCCATTGAGGTCAAGAATCGGGTTGTACGATGCCTCGATCCAAACCTCCTTTCCGCCCTTGCCGATACGGCGGAACTGACCAGCTTGGAATTGCCCCTTGCGTAGGTTTTCCCAGAATTGCCGGTAATCGGCGCTGTCCCGATAGGCCGGATCGACGAAAAGTGAGTGATGGCGGCCTTTCACTTCGTCGATCGTATAGCCCAGGGTCTTCAGGAAGTTTTCGTTTGCGGTAATGATCGTACCGTCCAATTCGAACTCGATGACCGCCTGGGAGCGGGCGATGGCTTCGATTTTCCCCAGCAGGTCTGCATATTCTGCCTTTTGTTCGCTCACGTCGGTTGCATATTTCACGACCTTGATGACCCGGCCGCGTGAGTTCAGGATTGGATTGTAGGATGCTTCGATCCAAACTTCTTTTCCGCCCTTGCCGAAGCGCTTGTACTGGGCCGATTGAAATTCGCCGCGGTTGAGCTTTGCCCAGAAGTCACGATATTCCGCGCTGTCCTTGTAGGCGGGGTCCACGAACATGGAATGATGCCGGCCCCTGATTTCATCCAGCGTGTATCCCATCGCGTTCAGGAAGTTGGCGTTGGCCGTGAGAACCGTTCCGTCGGGCTTGAATTCGATGACCGCCTGCGACTTGTCGAGCGCCGCCAGTTTCGCCAAGGCATCGCCACTGCGACCGAAGATAGGCATGGTTTGCATTTCCTCATGATTAGGACGACGTCCCGATCACCAGGGCCTCCCTGGCGCTCGATGAGGAAAGTTTACGGATTGGGTATTTCTAGGCTTGGCGCTAAGCGCCAAGCCTACGCACGGAATGCCAAAAACCTGAGAGGCGGGGTCTACTATACGGCAGATAGTCTGCTCTCGACCCTACCCGGTCGTGGCGTCAGGCCTTATGTCCTACAGATCAGCTTGGGGCGTGCAAATGTAGGCTGTTATTCCTTGATACGGCACTCGACCCGAGATCGCGTACCATCCGGGTAATACGAAAGAGAAGGCATTTCGCCCGGATTTTGGTTCATAAAGTCAAACATTCTTAACCGAGTCGCTGTTTTACTTGCACTCGATTGTGCGGGATGAATTGGGATGTCTGGTCCGATGCTGCAGTCCACGGCCATACCGCCAAAGCCTCTGCAGGTGCGTGACGCACCGCCGTTGTCGGCGCATCGCGCATTCCACGTCACTCAACTGGATCTTCTGGGGTCAATGTTGGAGGACAATTTGGGTGCGCGGTTCGCCGCTCGCCCCGTTGCCGACGGGCCGGTAAACGTTTTGGCACATATGGTGCCACTTGGCGACAGCGAGCTCTGGTATTGCTCTTACGGCATGCCGGTATCGGTGCAGTTTCCTGACAGCGACTATCTGCGCCTCCAGATGCCTTACCGGGGCGCCGGTGGAACCTGGCAGGGCAACGTCTTCAACGCGGTATCCAGCGATCGCGCCTGTATCTCGCGCGCCGAGGCCCAGATCGATTTCGGGGATGGGTTTGAGCAGTTGGTCTGGCGATTGCCGCACGAGAAACTGCAGCAGAAGTTAAGCCTCCTGACCGGGCACAGGTGCACCCAACGTCTCGAGTTCACATCGCGAATAGATCTTGGCTCACCGTCCGGCAGGCTGTTGCACCAGATGTTTTGGAGTCTGGTCAGCGCGGCCGAGAATGCAAACGGACCGGCGGCGCGATTCGCCGTGCGCGAGCTGGAGCAGGCCTTCATCACTACCTTTCTCGCAACCGTCGACCATAGCGGCCGTTCGCTGCTGGACAAGAGTGCCGGCAGGATCAGCCCTTGGCAGGTGCGCCGCGCCGAGGCCCATATCGAAGCAAATTGGGACAAAGCGCTGACGATTGAAGATCTGGTCGAAGCATCGGGCGCATCGGCGCGCTCCCTCTTCCGCACGTTCAAAGAGGCCCGCGGCTGTTCACCGATGGAGTTCGCGAGAAAGCTTCGCCTTGAGCATGCCCATCGGATGCTGCAGAACGCCGATGGTGGCACGACGGTCACACAGGTCGCCCTGGCCTGCGGCTTTGGTGACCTGGGTCGATTCTCCAAAGAGTACCAGCATCGCTTTGGTGAAAGACCTTCGGACGCGCTCGCGCGGTGCAAGCGCGGGTCGAGTATCTGCAAGACTTCCGGGCATTCCAATGGGTGAACTGGCGCAGCCGTCAAGGCCATCGAGTAACGATTCAGTAAACCAGCCATTGGCTGGATATCACCTTTTTGCCGTGGACAGTTTCGAGGCGATGGAGGAAATGCTGCGACCTATCAACGGCGCGCGTCTTCTCAGAGCTGATGCACCAAACAAGGACATCGAGATTGTCGCCAGCCACGTCCATTTGCCGGTCGGCGAGTTATGGTACAGCCGATCGAACGCGCGGGTAGCGATCCGCTATCCGGATGACGATGTGCTGCGCCTGCGCCTATGGCACGGAGGCAGCAGTGCGGTATGCAAGGGGCACAGCTCCCGTATCGTTAGTCAAAGCCGGGCCGTCATATCGACCGAAGGCGCCGATATCGAGTTTGCCCCAGGGTTCGAGCAGATCTGCTGGCGCAGCCCAAAGGAGCGCATTCTTCAGAAACTTGCCGCCATCACCGGTGATCATGTATCGAGCTTCAATGTCGAGACAACGATCGATCTTGAAACGACCGCGGCTATGACCATGCAGCATATACTCGGTAGTCTGGTCGCTACACTTGATTGCTATGGTCCGGCAACCGCACATCTCTTTATCTCGGAGCTTGAACAAGCTTTCATTTCCAGCATGCTGGCGGCCAGCACCCACGACGGTCGCTTCATATTGGATGCCGGGGCGCCGCGCGTGGCCCCAAGGCAGCTGCGGCGCGCGGAAGCTTATATCGAAGAACATTGGGCGCAGCCGATTCAGATCGAAGATCTCGTCGCTGTATCAGGCGCATCGGCGCGCTCCCTCTTCCGCACGTTCAAGGAAATCCGCGGCTGCTCGCCGATGGAATTCGCGCACCGCGTGCGGCTTGGACATGCTCGGCGCCGATTGGAAGCCCCGGACGAAACAACAACCGTGGCGGAGGTCGCCTTTGCCTGCGGTTTCAGCGATGCCGGTCGCTTCGCGCGCGATTTCCAACGCGCTTTTGGCGAGCGCCCGTCTTTGGTGCTAGCTCACCACCGCGGGAATGTCGGCATCGGCTGACGACAAATCCGGTTAATCACCCTGTCACACGGGGGTCAGCAATTTGTCATCGACAGCGCGATAGGCTTGTCGCTATCAACATTTTCCTGACGACCCGGACTGCATCCGACCATGACACCGATCCTTTGCTCTGCCATCCCCGATACAGTGCCGGCGATTCCAGCGTCGCGGCCAAATAGCGTCATCGTCTGGCTGCTGCAAGGAGCGAGGCTCGGCGACAATCAGCAGGTCCTGGCCCTGGGCGCCGCTTTGGAAGCCCGTTTCGGGTGGAAGCTTGTCGTCAAGCAATTGAAGTTTGAACGCGGACCAGTCCCGGGCAGTGATCCCAAGGACGGCATCCGCCACCTGAAACGCGCCGAAAGCGACTGCGTCTTTGCGACGGAAGACGATCCCTGGCCGCACGTGGTGATCGCTATCGGGCGCCGAGCCGCCCCCGTGGCGCGCTGGGTTGCGGCACAAGGGGCGCCCTATGCCATTCATATCCAACTCGGCCGGTTTCAGGACCCTTATGAGACCGTCGATCTGCTGGTGACGACGGCGCAATACGGATTGCCCGGCGGTCCCAATGTCCTGCATTTGAGCCTGCCCATCACGGCGCGCAAGGTTGCGATCCTTGCGCGGGCGGCAGAAGCCTTCAAACCGCTCTTTGCCGAACATAAGGGCCCACAGATCGGCGTTCTGATCGGCGGCCCGTCCAACCCGATGAAGTTCAGCGACAAGGATGGCAAGCGCCTGTTGCAGGAGGCATTGGCCTTTGCCGACAAGCGCCAAGGCCGCCTGCTGGTCGCCACCTCGCCGCGCACGCCGGCTGAGGTCGTTGCCCATTTTGAAGCGCATCTTCCAGCGCCGCATCGGCTGTTTCCGTTCCGCCCGGGGGCGGGGGACGCCAATCCCTATCCGGCGCTGCTCGCCGGCTGTGACGCCTTCATCGTCACCAACGACAGCGTCTCGATGGTGGCCGATGCCGCCCTGACCGGACGCGAGGTGCGCCTGTTCGAACTGCCGGTCGTGAAGCCGCGACCGATGTGGGAGCCGAGCTGGCCGATCGCCCATTGGGTTGGTCGGCGACGCAACCAGCGACTGGTCAAAGGAAAGAGTGCCGACTGGCTGGACCGCTGGTTCGAGGCGAAGGTTCGGGCGGCGCACGCCCAGCCCGTGCGCTATGTACCGATCATCATGGCCCGGCTGCTGCGCGAGGGCCATGTGGCCACACTCGCCAACCCGCAATCGCCCCGCACCGACTTGGCGCAGCTTGCAGTTCAGGAACTGGATATGGTTGCAGCGCGTATCGTTGCACTCCTGGCGGAAAAGCGGGCCAAGGCTCTGCGCTCCGCCCTCGCCGAAGGTGGCGGGCCTGCTGCCAATGCCCTGCCGGTGCGCGCCATGCTCCCGACCTTTTCTGAGCTGACGCCGGCGGCCGGTTGACGGCCTTTCAGCGTTCGCGCCCGACCAGCTGGAATATCAACATCAAGATCAGGCCGACCGTGGTGAAGGCGGCACCCGCCAGCGCAATGGCGGGACTTTCCAGCAGGAAATAGCCGGCGGTACCGAATCCTGTGCCCAGCACCACGTCGAGGCCCAGAAGTGCCATTACCAGCATATTGTTTTGCCGTGCCTTGGTGGCATTCGCAGCGGTCTTGCCGCCGTCGGGCTGGGAAGCTTCGCGGCTGGTTTCTTCGGGTGTGCCGGTCTCGGAACTCAAGCTGGTCATTTTATCCCCCCATTTCCGTAGCATAGCCGAAAAAGCCGAAGCTCGCATCTGGCAGGATATAATCCCGATCAACTTACTCAACTATTACCGAGGCGGCGATATGGCGCGACCCCGTGCCACAATCGTTAAGATTCCTGTGCGGGCGATCTTGCGTACCTACCGCGTAGGCCTATATATCCCCTCGAAACCAATGCCTAAGGTCGTGTCCGACGATCAGGTTCACGCCTTGGCATATCTGATCAGTTCACGTCGCCAAAGTCGGGGATCCCCGAAACGGGTGCTTCAACCAAGAAGGCCCAAAGCTAGGGATTTGCCGCGAGAAAGGATGCATGCTCATGGCTAAAGTTATCGGTATCGATCTCGGTACAACCAACTCCTGCGTCGCCGTCATGGAAGGCAAGGATGTGAAGGTCATCGAGAATGCGGAAGGTGCCCGCACCACGCCCTCGATGGTGGCCTTCACCGACAATGGCGAGCGCCTCGTCGGCCAGGCTTCCAAGCGCCAAGCCGTCACCAACCCCGAAAACACCCTCTTCGCCATCAAGCGCCTGATCGGCCGGCGCTACGACGATCCGATGACCAAGAAGGACATCGACCTTGTCCCCTACAAGATCGTCGGTGGCGACAATGGCGATGCCTGGGTCAATGCCCAGGGCAAGAATTACAGCCCCAGCCAGATCTCGGCCTTCATCCTCGGCAAGATGAAGGAAACGGCCGAGGCCTATCTCGGCGAGAAGGTGACGCAAGCCGTCATCACGGTCCCTGCCTATTTCAACGACAGCCAGCGCCAGGCCACCAAGGACGCCGGCAAGATCGCCGGTCTCGAAGTCCTGCGCATCATCAACGAGCCGACGGCGGCGGCACTCGCCTACGGCATGGACAAGAAGAATGGCGGCGTCATCGCGGTCTATGACCTTGGTGGCGGTACCTTCGACGTGTCGGTGCTGGAAATCGGCGACGGCGTGTTCGAAGTGAAGTCCACGAACGGCGACACGTTCCTGGGCGGCGAAGATTTCGACGCGCGCATCATCGATTACTTGGCCGAAGAGTTCAAAAAAGAGAACGGCATCGACCTCAAGAAGGACAAGCTCGCGCTGCAGCGCCTCAAGGAAGCTGCGGAAAAGGCGAAGATTGAGCTTTCGAGTTCGATGCAGACCGAAGTCAACCTGCCCTTCATCACCGCGGATGCGACGGGTCCGAAGCACCTCATCATCAAGCTGACGCGCGCCAAGCTCGAAGCCCTCGTTGACGATCTCATCGAGCGCACGATGGAGCCGTGCCGCAAAGCCTTGAAGGATGCCGGTCTCAAATCCTCCGACATCCAGGAAGTGATCCTGGTCGGCGGCATGACCCGCATGCCGAAGATCATCGAGAAGGTGAAGGAGTTTTTCGGTCGCGAGCCCAACCGCTCGGTCAATCCGGACGAAGTCGTGGCCATCGGCGCCGCCATCCAAGGCGGCGTGCTGAAGGGCGACGTCAAGGACGTGCTGCTCTTGGACGTTACCCCGCTGTCGCTGGGTATCGAAACGCTGGGTGGTGTGTTCACGCGCCTCATCGATCGCAACACCACGATCCCGACGAAGAAGTCCCAGGTCTTCTCGACCGCCGAGGACGGCCAGACCGCGGTCACCATCCGCGTCTTCCAGGGCGAGCGTGAAATGGCGGCGGACAACAAGATCCTCGGCCAGTTCGATCTCGTCGGCATTCCGGCGGCCCCACGCGGCGTGCCGCAGGTCGAAGTGACCTTCGACATCGACGCCAACGGCATCGTCAACGTGTCGGCCAAAGACAAGGCCACCGGCAAGGAGCAGCAGATCCGCATCCAGGCTTCGGGCGGTCTCTCGGACACCGACATCGAGAAGATGGTGAAGGACGCCGAGGCCCATAAGGCCGAGGACGAGAAGCGCAAGAAGCTGGTCGAGGCCCGCAACCAGGCCGACGCACTCATCCACAATGCCGAAAAGCAGGTGAAGGATGCGGGCGACAAGGTGGCCGAGGCGGACAAGTCCCTGGTCGAAGCCGCTGTCGCCGATTTGAAGTCGGTGAAGGACGGTGACGATATCGCGGCGATTGAAGCCAAGACGCAGGCCCTGACCGAAGCACTGATGAAGGTCGGCGAGGCGCTCTACAAGGCGCAGGCCGCCGAGGGCGGGGCCGGAGCCGCGGAAGCCGGCGATGCAAACGCGAACGCCCAGGCTTCGAATGACGAGAAGGTGGTCGACGCCGATTTCGAGGAAGTCGACGACCGCAAGGGCAAGAGCGCTTAAGCCCTCGTTAAAGAGGTATGAGCCACAGAGAGGTCGGTTCCGGTATCTTCCGCGGTACGGGTTCCGGCCTCTCCCTTTATCCAAACCGATAGAATTCAGACGATTGCAGCATGAAGCGCGACTATTACGAAACGCTGGGTGTCGAAAAGGGCGCTGACGCCGATGCCCTGAAGAAGGCCTTTCGTAAGAAGGCGATGGAATATCATCCCGACCGCAATCCCGGCGATACCGAAGCGGAGGCCAAGTTCAAGGAATTGAACGAAGCCTATGACGTCCTCAAGGACGAGCAGAAGCGCGCCGCCTACGACCGGTTCGGACACGCCGCCTTCGAGAACGGCCATGGCGGCGGTGGCGGTGGCTTCCGCGGTGGTGGTGGTTTCGACGCCGGCGGTTTTGCAGACATCTTCGACGAGATGTTCGGCGACTTCATGGGGCGGCGCGGCGGCGGTGGCCAGGCGCGCGGGCGCGGCTCGGATCTGCGCTTCAACATGGAAATCACGCTTGAGGATGCCTTCGCCGGCAAGCAATCGACGATCCGCATCCCCAGTTCGATCCAGTGCGACGATTGCCACGGCACCGGAGGCGAGAAGGGTGCCGCACCCGTCACCTGCCCAGCCTGCCACGGTCACGGCAAGGTGCGCGCGACGCAGGGCTTCTTCACCATCGAGCGCAGCTGCCAGCATTGCGGTGGCGCCGGCAAGGTGATCGAGAAGCCCTGCAAGACCTGCCACGGCTCCGGCCGGACGGCCAAGGAGAAGTCGCTTCAGGTGAACATCCCGGCCGGCGTCGAAGAAGGCACACGTATTCGCCTGGCTGGCGAGGGCGAGGCTGGCATGATGGGGGCGCCGGCAGGCGATCTCTACATCTTCCTTTCGATCAAGCCGCACCGTCTGTTCGAACGCGACGGCGCCAACATCCATTGCCGTGTCCCCATCGCCATGACGACGGCGGCACTTGGCGGCCATATCGAGATTCCGACGATTGACGGCAGCCGCGCCAAGGTCACGGTGCCCCACGGCGCCCAGACCGGCCAGCAATTCCGCTTGAAAGGCAAAGGCATGTCGGTGCTGCGCTCCAGTGCGCGCGGCGACATGTATGTCGAACTGTCGGTGGAGACGCCCGTCAACCTCACCAAGAAGCAGAAAGACCTGCTGAACCAGTTCGAGGCCGAGGGCAAGAAGCACGGCAACCATTCACCGCAGAGCGAAGGCTTCTTCGCCCGCGTGAAGGAATTCTTCGACAGCTCGAAGGAGTGAGGGGCGAACCCCTCACCTGGACCGCGCGTGCCACTTAGACCGCGCGGGTCAAGCCGCCATCGACGCGGAGGCTTTGCCCCGTGATATAGGCAGCCCCCGGCGAGGCGAGGAAGGCGATGGTGGCCGCGATCTCTTCCGCCTTGCCGTAGCGCTTCAAGGGTACGCTCGCGCGCCGTTCCTCGGTTGCCGGCAGGCTGTCGATCCAGCCCGGCAACACGTTGTTCATGCGGATATTGTCGGCGGCATAGGTGTCGGTGAAGACCTTGGTGAAGGCGGCAAGACCCGCGCGCGCCACGGCCGAGGTCGGGAACATGGCGGATGGTTCGCCGACCCAGGCGGTCGAGATGTTGATGATGACGCCGTCCTTCTGCTGCTGCATGACCGGCGTCACCAGGCGCGCGGCGCGGACGACGTTGAGGAAATAGACCTCGAAGCCCTTGTGCCAATCCGCATCGCTGATCTCCAGGATCGGCGCGCGCGGCCCGTGGCCGGCACTGTTCACCAGCACATCGATACGGCCCCATTTCGCGACCGTCGCATCGACCATTCGCGTGAGATCGTCATTGGATTGATTGGAACCGGTGACGCCGATGCCGCCCAGTTCTTTCGCCAGCGCCTCGCCCTTGCCGGAGGAAGAGAGAATGGCGATCTTGAATCCATCTGCCGCCAGTCGCTTGGCCGCCGCCGCACCCATGCCGCTGCCGCCGCCCATGACGATCGCTACTTTTTCCGAAGCCATTCCATTCTCCATCGAAAACCAAACTTCATGCCGCACCGGCAGCTGATGGCGCGCATGCTAGCACGGGGTCGATGGAGAAATGGAACGAGTTCTTCCGCATCAGCCCTTCTTCAACGTCGTTGCGATCACGTCGGCCGTCGGCGCCAGCGTCGCATAGGAACCCAGCGCCGCCATGAAAGAGGCGTGCACGTCGCGCGCCGACACTTTGACACCGTCGAACTCGGCATCGCGCGTGGCGCAGGCATCGTGCGCCAGCGTCACCTTGTAGCCGAAATCGGATGCGGCCCGGGTCGCGGCATCGACGCACATATGGCTCATGGCCCCGCAGACGACGAGGTTTTTGACGCCCGCCGCATCGAGCTTGGCTTTGAGGTCGGTGCCGAGGAATGCATTGACCTCATGCTTCACCACCAGCGCCTCGCCGGCTGCAGGCTTTACCTTGGCGTGGATCTCGGCGCCAATCGTGCCCTTGGTGAAGAAGGGCGAGTCCGCTTCCTCCATCACATGCTGGACATGGAAGACGGGAAGCCCCGCGGCGCGCGCGGCGGCGATGAGCTTTGCCACATTGTCGCTGGCCTGGTCCATGCCGGAAAGGGTCCAGCGGCCGCCGGGGAAATAGTCATTCTGCACGTCGACCACGAGAAGGCCGTTCTTGCTCATTGGGAAATCTCCATCAGTCGCTCACGTTTCGATATGGCTTTTCTAGCCCAGGCGGCGCATCCTGCCCACTGGCGGAACTGACATAGATCTGGTTGAAACTGACAAATGACACGCGACGCCCGTTTCATCGATATCGGCATTCTGGATTATCCCGGTGCCCAGGCCGCCTCCCTTCACGGCCTAACCGACATGTTCGCCGTCGCCAACCGCCTCTGCGCCGAACAGGGTATCGTCGGGGCACCGACCTTACGCGTGAGCCATTGGCGCCTCGACGCGAAAGGCGAGGTGTCGCGCATATTCTCATCGTCGGAACCCGCCGGCCGCCGCCTCGATATCCTGATCCTGCCGCCAGCTCTTGGCGACCCGATCTGGGAGGCGCAACGCACACCGCTTCTGCGCTGGCTGAGAACCCATCACGCCAAGGGCGCCACGGCAACCTCGGTCTGTGCCGGCGCCTTCCTGCTGGCCGAAGCCGGCTTGCTCGACGGGCGGTCCGCTACCACGCATTGGTCGCTGGCGGAAGAAATGCAGCTGCGCTTTCCCGCGATCACCGTCGATGCCGACAAGCTCATCATCGAAGATGGCGATGTCATCACCGCAGGTGGCATCATGGCCTGGGTGGAACTGGGCCTCAAAATCATCGAGCGGTCGATGAGCCCCGCCATCGTTCTCAATGTCGCGCGCTTCTTCCTGGTCGATGCGGCGGGGCGCGAGCAGCGCTTCTATTCAGCCTTCACACCGCGCCTTACCCACGGCGACGAGGCGATCCTCAAACTGCAGCATTGGCTGCAGCGGCACGTCGCCAAGAAAATCTCGCTGCCGCAGATGGCCGCACAGGTGAATTTGAGCGAACGCACGTTTCTGCGCCGTTTTCAAAAGGCCACTGGCCTCAACCCGACGCGCTATCTGCAGAGCCTGCGCCTCGCCAAGGCGCGCGAACTGCTGGAACTCACCCGGCATAGGATCGACCAGATCGCCTATCGCGTCGGCTACGAAGACCCGGGCGCGTTTGCAAAGCTGTTCCAGCTACAGATCGGCCTGACGCCGAGCGAGTATCGGAAGCGGTTCGGCGTGGGAGCGGGGTAATTCGCCCAACTCACTGGTCATGGCCCACCAATGCAAGCCATGATCGGTGAGGGTGCGACTACAGAATGAACTTGCTCAGATCCGCATTTTTAGCAAGCGGTGCCACGCGGTCGCGGACATAGGTGCCATCGATGGTGACGGTCTTGCCGCCCATCTCGGAAGCCGTGAAACTCACTTCCTCCAGCAGGCGTTCGAGCACGGTCTGCAGGCGGCGGGCACCGATATTCTCGACCGAGGCGTTGATTTCGGTCGCGAGGTCAGCGAGCGCGTCGATCGCATCGTCGGTGAAATCGAGCGTTACATCCTCGGTCTTCATCAAAGCCACATATTGCTTGATGAGGCTTGCCTCCGGTTCGGTGAGGATGCGGCGGAGATCAGCCCGCGAAAGCGCGTCGAGCTCGACACGGATCGGCAGGCGACCCTGCAGCTCGGGCAGCAGGTCGCTGGGCTTGGCGATGTGAAAGGCGCCCGACGCGATGAAGAGGATATGATCGGTCTTCACCGGCCCGTGCTTGGTGGCGACGGTGGTTCCCTCGATCAGCGGCAGCAGGTCGCGCTGCACACCTTCGCGACTGACATCGGCGCCGGCGCGTTCGGAGCGCGCGCAGATCTTGTCGATTTCGTCGATGAAGACGATGCCGTTCTGCTCGACGGCGCGAATGGCTTCCGCCGTCACTTTCTCCTGGTCGAGGAGCTTGTCTGCTTCTTCGGCCACCAGCACGTCATAGGAATCGGAGACCGACATGCGCCGCGTCTTGGTGCGGCCGCCGAAGGCGTTGCCCAAGACCTCATTCAAATTGATCATGCCCATCGAGGCACCCGGCATGCCGGGAATGTCGATGGTGGGCATCGAGGCGTTGCCGGAATCCTTGACGTTGAGCTCGATCTCCTTGTCGTCGAGTTCGCCGGCGCGCAGCATGCGGCGGAACTTGGCGCGCGTTTCGGCGCCGGATCCTTCACCGACCAGCGCATCGAGGACGCGTTCCTCAGCCAGGGTTTCCGCCTTGGCGCGGACCTGGCGACGCATCTTCTCCTTCGACTGGGCGATGCCGATTTCGATGAGGTCGCGCACGATCTGTTCGACATCGCGCCCGACATAGCCGACTTCGGTGAATTTCGTCGCTTCGACCTTCAGGAACGGCGCCTGGGCGAGCTTCGCGAGGCGGCGCGCGATCTCGGTTTTGCCGACGCCGGTCGGGCCGATCATCAGGATATTTTTCGGGCTGACTTCCTCGCGCATGCCGTGATCGAGCTGCTGCCGGCGCCAGCGGTTGCGCAGGGCAATGGCGACGGCGCGCTTGGCATCGTTCTGGCCGACAATGAAACGGTCGAGTTCCGAAACGATCTCGCGCGGGGTCAGCGCCGAGGTCACAGGCGCTTCCTCGATCTTTTCGGCTGGCTTGCGGGCGGTGCTGGTGTCGGTCATGGGGTTCACAGTTTCTCGATGAGGATATTGTGGTTGGTGTAGATGCAGATATCCCCCGCGATCTTCATCGACTTCCTGGCGATGTCCTCGGCCCCCAGACCGTCGACATCGATCAGCGCCCGGGCCGCCGCCAGCGCATAGGCGCCGCCCGAACCGATGCCGATGAGCCCGTCTTCCGGTTCCAGCACGTCGCCGGTCCCGGTCAGGATCAGGCTGACCGAGCTGTCGGCCACGGCCATCATGGCTTCGAGACGGCGCAGATAACGGTCCGTCCGCCAATCCTTGGCCAATTCCACGCAGGCCCGGGCGAGCTGGGCCGGATATTGCTCCAGCTTTGCCTCCAGCCGCTCGAAGAGGGTGAGGGCGTCGGCGGTCGCCCCGGCGAAGCCGGCGATGACCTGGCCCTTGCCGAGACGGCGGAGCTTCCTGGCATTGGATTTCATCACCGTATGCCCGACGGTGACCTGCCCGTCGCCGGCCAGGACCACCTCGGTCCCTTTCCGTACAAGGAGGATGGTGGTGCCGTGCCAGGGAGCCAGGCCGTGCTTGTCGTTCTCGTCTCGCGCCATGAAAAACCCTTTATTCGCCCACGGATAGGACTGCTGCAGATGGAACTTGGGCAGGACCGGCGGGGCGGGCTGGATATGATCCAAGGGAGATAGGTTAACGCCAGGGGCCAATCAAGGCGCAATCGGCCGCGCCACCCTCCAGGGGCCCATGCGAAGCTGCTGGCCATACTGGCTCATCGCTGCTAAGAACCCGGCAATTAAGGCCTTTTTACCCCAACCGGATTGCGAAAGATGCGCAAAGGCAAGATCGAGCGGCGGACCAAGGAAACCGAAATCGCGGTCGAGGTGAATCTCGACGGTCAGGGCCGGTCGGATATTTCGACCGGGATCGGCTTTCTCGACCATATGCTGGACCAGCTGGCGCGACATTCGCTCATCGACCTCACGGTCAAGGCGAAGGGCGATCTCCATATCGACTTCCACCACACGACCGAGGATACCGGCATCGCCATCGGCCAGGCGGTAAGCATGGCGCTCGGCGAACGGATCGGCATCAACCGGTACGGCGAGGCGACCATCCCGATGGACGAAACGCTGACCCGCGTCGCCCTCGACGCCTCGAACCGGGCCTATCTGATCTGGAAGGTCACGTTCAGCCGGGACAAGCTGGGCGAGATGGATACGGAACTCTTCAAGGAATGGTTCCAGGCCTTCGCCCAGAATGCGGGCCTGACCCTTCATGTCGAGAATCTCTACGGCGAGAACAACCACCATATCGTCGAGAGCTGCTTCAAGGCGCTGGCGCGCGCCCTCCGGCACGCCATCGAAATCGACCCGCGGAAGTCCGATGCCGTCCCGTCGACCAAAGGCACCTTGGGCGGAAGTCTCGGCGGCAAATCCCTCGCCAAGTCATGACGGTCGCGGTCATCGATTACGGCGCGGGGAATTTGAAATCCGCCGCGAAGGCACTGAGCTTTGCCGCGCTCGACACCGGCAACAAGGTGGTCGTCACCGCCGATGCCGACGTGATCCGGAAGGCCGACCATATCGTGCTGCCGGGCGTGGGCGCCTTTGCCGAATGCAAGCGCGGCCTGGAATCGCTTGCCGGCGGGGTCGCCGCGATGCGCGAGGCGGTGCTGGAAAAGGGCAGGCCGTTCCTCGGCATTTGCGTCGGCATGCAGCTGATGGCGACAGTGGGTGTCGAGTATGGCGAACATGCCGGTCTTGACTGGATCAAGGGTCGCGTCGTCAAGCTGACGCCGAGCGATCCCACGCTCAAGATTCCGCAAATGGGCTGGAACGACCTTCGCCTCCACAACGCGGCGCATCCCATCTTCACGGGGCTGGCGAGCGGGGCGCATGCTTATTTCGTCCACTCTTATCACTTCATTGCCGACAATCCCGCGGACGTCTTGGCCGATGTCGATTACGGCGGTCCGGTCGCCGCCGCCATTGGGCGCGGCAATATGGTGGGCGTGCAATTTCACCCCGAAAAGAGTCAGGCTGTCGGCCTGCAGCTCCTCGGCAATTTCCTGCGCTGGAGGCCCTGACATCATGGCGGATATTGCCATCAGCTTGGTCACCGAACTCAAGCGCAGCGAGCTTGAGGAACTGTGCGAGGCAACGGAACTTGCGATCGAAGCCGGCGGCGGTTTCGGCTGGTTGAAGCCGCCGCACCGGAACATTCTGGAAGTCTTCTGGAAGGGCGTCATGCTGGTGCCCGACCGCGCGCTCTTCATCGGCAAGCTGGACGGCACGGTTGCCGGTTCGGCACAGCTTGTGCGCCCGACGCGCAACAATGAAGCGCAGGGTCATTCGGCGCACCTGACCACCTCGTTCGTGGCACCCTGGGCGCGCGGACATGGCCTCGCGCGGCAATTGACTCTGGCGGTCGAGGAAGAGGCGCGAACACGCGGCGTCAAAGTGCTCAACCTCGATGTGCGTGAAACACAAAAGGCGGCGATCAGCCTCTATCGCGCGCTGGGCTATCACGAGATCGGGCGGCATCCGCGCTATGCGCAGGTCGACGGCCAATATGTGGGCGGTCTCTATTTCTGGAAATCCTTGGAAAGCTGACACCGACCATGATCCTCTTTCCCGCAATTGATCTCAAAGGCGGTCAATGCGTGCGCCTCATCAAAGGCGACATGGCGCAGGCGACCGTCTTCAACACCGATCCCGCCGATCAGGCAAAGCAGTTCGCAGCGGCTGGTGCAGACTGGCTGCACCTGGTCGATCTTGATGGCGCCTTTGCCGGCAAAGCCGTCAATGCTGCTGCGGTCGAAGGCATTCTGCGCGCGGTCGAAATCCCGGCGCAGCTCGGCGGCGGCATTCGCGAGATGAGCCACATCGAGGCCTGGCTCGACAAAGGTATCGCGCGCGTCATTCTCGGCACCGTCGCCTTGAAGAATCCGGATCTGGTGAAGGCCGCCTGCAAACGCTTCCCCAACCAGATCGCCGTCGGCATCGATGCGAAGGGCGGCAAGGTCGCCGTCGAAGGCTGGGCCGAAACATCGGAACTGTCGGCACTCGATCTCGGTCGGCGTTTCGAAGATGCGGGTGTCGCCGCCATCATCTACACCGACATCGACCGCGACGGCCTGCTCAAGGGCGTCAACGTCACGGCAACGGCCGAGCTTGCGGCATCGCTCTCCATTCCGGTCATCGCCTCGGGCGGCGTGTCCTCGATCGCCGATATCGACGCCCTGCTCGACATTCAGCCGCAATCGCAGAAGCGTGGCGGCGGCATCGTCGGCGTCATCTCCGGCCGCGCCATCTATGACGGCCGCCTCGACCTCAAGGAAGCGCTGGCGAAATTGAAGGAGCGCGCCTGATGCTGAAGATGCGGGTCATACCGTGCCTCGACGTCAAGGACGGACGCGTGGTGAAGGGTGTCAATTTCGTCAACCTCGTCGATGCCGGCGATCCGGTGGAACAGGCGAAGGTCTATGACGCAGCGGGTGCCGACGAGCTGACTTTCCTCGACATCACGGCAAGCTCCGACAATCGCGATACGCTCTACGATGTTGTCTCAAAGACGGCCGAGGCGTGCTTCATGCCCCTGACCGTCGGCGGCGGCGTCCGCAAATCCGAGGACATCCGCAAGCTGCTGCTGGCCGGGGCCGACAAGGTGTCGATCAACACGGCAGCGGTCAAGAACCCCGACTTTGTCCGGGAGGCGGCGCAGAAGTTCGGCGATCAATGCATCGTCGTCTCGATCGACGCCAAAGAAACGGCGCCCGGCAGGTTCGAGATCTTTACCCACGGCGGGCGCGAGGCAACGGGGATCGATGCGGTCGCCTTCGCCAGGCGTATGGCCGAAAATGGCGCCGGGGAGCTGCTGGTGACGTCGATGGACCGTGACGGGACCAAAAAGGGCTACAACATCCCCCTGACCCGGGCCATTGCCGATGCAGTCAGTGTACCGGTCATCGCCTCGGGCGGGGTCGGCAGCCTGGACGACCTCGTGGCGGGTATCCGCGACGGGCATGCGACTGCTGTCCTGGCCGCATCAATCTTTCACTTTGGCACCTTTACCATTGGTCAAGCAAAAGCCCATATGCTGAAGGCTGGCTTGAATATCCGCCCCATCGAAGCCAAGTGAGTTTCGGGACGGGACGCACCGACGGATGACGAAGGATGTCTGACCAAAAGTTCGACGCGACCGTACTGGATTGCCTGTTCCGCACCATCGAGGGGCGGAAGGGGGGCGATCCGACCCAGTCCCATACCGCCAAGCTCTTTGCCAAGGGCACGGCGAAGATTGCGCAGAAGGTCGGCGAGGAATCCGTCGAGGCCATCATCGAGGCGATGCGCGGCGACAATGACGCCCTGGTCGCGGAATCATCCGATCTGCTCTATCACCTGCTGGTCCTGTGGGCCGATCGCGGCGTGCGCCCGTCGGACGTCTGGGCCAAGCTCAAGGAGCGCGAGGGGATTTCTGGCATCGCCGAGAAAGCGGCGCGGCGTGAAGCCGCCAAGGCCGCCGGCAAGTAACAATCCGAAGTTCAGCTGCTGGGCAGATTGTCGGCGACGACCGGGGCCGGCAGGGATTTGAGGCAGGCATCGACCGGCTTCTTCTCCGCCGTAACCGAGCGCGCCTCGGCATAGGTGACGCGGAAGGCGTCAGCAGATCCTTCGACCGCCGGATAGAGGAAGAGGTCGAGCACGCAATCGCTGCCGATATATTGATAGATGCGGCCAGCTTCCTCGTCGCGGATGCGCGCGGGCTTTCCGAGTGCCGCCTGCAATTCGGTGGGGGCAAGACCCAGCAATTTGTCAGCGCTCTGCCAGATGGTGGCCGGAGCGGGCGCGGTTGCCGGCGCGGCGCTGGCTTGCGCGGGTTCCACGACGCCATGAGCCGGATGCTTGGGCGGGCGCATGATGGAACTGACGGTTGTCGGCTTGGCAGCGGCACAAGCGGACAGGATAAGGCCAAGTCCAAGAACCAGCGGCATGCCGGCCCTGGGGCTTGATGCCGACTTGGTCGCACTTACGTCGTTACGCATGATCTGGGAACGATACACGTTCCACTCTCCCCAGCATCGGCACTCCGTTGCAGAGTGCCACCCCAAGCCAAGATGCCAATCTAGTCCCCGATGGTTTCCCGGCCCTTAACAGCCGGGATAACCGATCGGGACCAGTCTTTAGCGGCCGCTGCCAGATGCAGCGGGGGCGGGAGCGCCGTCGGCCAGGGCTTCGACGGTACCGGAGATGACGCCGCCGCGCTCGATTTCGAGCTGGCCATAGCGGATCTTGCCGAGCACCTTGCCCGTGGCGCGAATGGTGAGGCGCTGACGCACCACCAGATCGCCGTCGAAGCGACCGGAAATGTCAGCGGATTCGATTTCAGCGGAACCGCGGAATTCGCCCGAGCCGGCGATGTCGATCGCGCGGCAGTCGGAAAGGACGGCTTCGACCTTGCCCTCGACAACCAAGCTGTCGCAGGTGCGGATCTCACCGTTGAGGAAGATGTCGCGGCCGACGATCAGCTTCTTCTGTTCGGCTTCCGGGGCGCGCGGGGTCGCGGCGACGCCAGCACCGGCCGGGCGCGGCGCAAAGGCGCTCATATCCGGGCCACGGCGGGCGATATCGGGGTTCATTGCCGGTCGCGACGGCGCCGAGGCCGGGGCGCCGGCCTCCGGCTTTGCATAGCTCTTGCTTTCGCCATCCGCTGCGGGCGCGGCGGCCTGAGTCGGTTGCTCGTCTTTCTTTTTGCCAAACATGAAAAGCTGGTCCCTAGCCTGAAACGTGAGAACTGGCCCGGATTGACCCCCGGGTGGTGTGCGCCGGCCGTCCCGTCTGCCGCCCGATTTTCAACGTTCGGCCTACCCCTAGTTAATCCTAGCTGGGCGCGGCTCCAGATTTACCACAGATTCAAAGATATGCACCATAAAAGCGATGCCGATGACGGGTGCGATGAGGTTGAGAAACGGGATCGTGCCCAGGAAGGCGATGCCGACCCCAGCAAGGACGAACTTGGCCCGCCGGCGCTCGAAAAGCGCCTTCGCCTCAGCCCGGGGCAGGCGGCGGAACGCCGGCATCTCGTAATACTCGCGCCCCAGCAGATAGCCGTTCACGCCATAGGCGACACAGGCATAAACCGGCGGGAAGAAGAGCAGGGGCAGGGTGAGGACGTTGGCGACAAAGGCGATGCCGGCGAGCTTCAACCCGTCGAGGACCATTTCCAGGATGCTCACCTTGAAGGGCATGGCGCGACCGGGATAGTGCCGCGCCATCACCGCATCGATCACTTGGTCGGCAAAGAGGGCGGCGAACGTCGCCATGACGATGGGAAAGGTGAACCAGGCAAAGAGGAACGTGCCGGCCCCGCTCAACAGCGCACCCAACCAGCCGTCGACATTGAAAAAGGCCGAAAAGGCATAATCGGCCGCAAAATAAAGACCGGCGAAGGTGGCCACGGCAAAGAGGATACTGATCAGGATCAGCTTCTGGATGCGCGGGTCGGAAAGCTGCCCGAAGGCCAGCGACAAGGCTTGGAGCAAAGGAAATATCCAGTTCTGTCAGAATGTTGCCACTTTTTAGCGGAAAGCTCGTAAGCTAACAACAGACGGGAAGTGCAAGGATGGGGCACCAAGGAAATAAGCGTATGAGCCGCTTCTGCAAGGGTTTGGCCGCCCTGCTCACGGCATCGTTTCTTCTGGCTGCGCCGGGCGTCCGGGGAGCGGAGCCCGAGCGCCTCTATGGCTCCTGGTGCGACGAAACCGGCTACCGAATCGATATCGGACCCGAGGCGATCCGCTTCCGCGACCGTCAGATGGGCGATCCGCCCGCCGGCACCAACCTCAAGATCAGCGACGGTGTCGCCACCTACAGCCAGGACTTCCGCACCAGTCCCTGGCCACATATCGGCCTCCTCGACTGCACCCTGCGCCTCTTGGGACCGAATGCCGCTGCCGAGAGCTGTACTGGCACCGGCTATGGCTACATGCCCTTCTTCGCCCTGAAACGCTGCCCCCAGGATGTGATCAGTTGAGCGGGAGCCGGGGCCGAGCCATATGCCGTCGACCTTGCTTGCCCATTCGCCCTCGATCCCTATACTCCGGCCCGAAATGCGCTCGGACAGGGGCGCGCAGCATCGATTGCGGGGATGAATGACCGACAAGCTTTTTGACGTCTGCGGTATCGGCAATGCCATTGTCGATGTGCTCTCGCATTGCGAGCTCGATTTCATCGACCGGATGAGCCTCAACAAGGGCACCATGACCCTGATCGACGCCGCCCGCGCCGAGGAGCTCTATAACGCGATGGGCCCGGCGGTCGAAGTTTCCGGCGGTTCCTGCGGCAACACCATTGCCGGTCTCGCCAGCCTTGGCGGCAAGGGCGCCTATTTCGGCAAAGTCGGCAACGACCAGCTGGGCGGCATCTTCCGCCACGACATGCGCGCCAGCGGCGTCCATTTCGAAACCGCGTCGGCCGCCAGCGCCACGCCCACCGCGCGCTGCATGATCTTCGTGACGCCCGATGCCGAGCGCACGATGAACACCTATCTCGGCGCCTGCGTCGAGCTCACGCCCGATGATATCGATGCCGCGATCGTGTCCCGGTCCAAGGTGACCTACATGGAAGGCTATCTGTGGGATCCGCCGCTGGCCAAGCAGGCGTTCCTGAAGGCCGCCAATATCGCGCACGGGGCGGGGCGCGAGATTTCGCTGTCGCTGTCCGATCCCTTCTGCGTACAGCGCTATCTGGCCGAGTTCCAGGATCTGGTGAAGAACCATGTCGATATCCTGTTCGCCAATGAGCACGAGATCACGGCGCTGTGGGAGACCAGCGATTTCGATGCGGCGGTGAAGGCGACCCGCGAGCATTGCTCTCTCGCCGCCATCACGCGGAGCGCCAAGGGTTCGGTCATCGTTTCCGAAAACCAGGTGATCGAGGTACCGGCCTGGCCGGTCAAGCAGGTGGTCGACGTGACGGGTGCGGGCGATCTCTATGCCGCCGGCTTCCTCTATGGCTACACGCAGGGGCGCGAGCATGCCGACAGTGCCCGCATCGCGTCGCTCGCGGCCGGTGAGGTCATCAGCCATTTCGGTGCCCGGCCGGAAACCCCGCTCTCCGAGCTTCTGTTGCAGCAAGTGGGCTAATCAGGTAAAAGCCCGCCCTGAAACAACACCCTCATTCCAGCCGCGCCCTTGGAAGACTTCTGGGCGCGGATGAGGTCTAGGCCACCACGGCTTGGTGGCTGCTAACTGGTTGCCATTCCACAATAATTTCCTCCGCCGGGCAGGGCCGGACAAGAGGAATAGGTGAGGGGCGGCCGATGGCGATTGTAACAATCGCCATGGGATGATGGGCGTTACGGCAATTTTTGGATCAAGTGACGTCATGAAACTGCGCAATATCGCCATCATCGCCCACGTCGACCACGGCAAAACCACCCTGGTCGATCAGCTTCTGAAGCAATCCGGCGCCTTCCGTTCGAACCAGCAGGTCGCGGAACGCGTGATGGACAGCAACGATCTAGAAAAAGAACGCGGCATCACGATTCTGGCCAAGTGCACCTCGATCCAGTGGCAGGACACCCGCATCAACATCGTCGACACGCCGGGCCACGCCGATTTCGGCGGTGAGGTCGAGCGTATCCTCAGCATGGTCGACGGCGTGGTTCTCCTGGTCGACGCCGCCGAAGGCGCGCTGCCGCAGACCAAGTTCGTGACCACCAAGGCGCTGCGCCTCGGCCTCCGGCCCATCGTCGTCATCAACAAATGCGACCGTCCGGATGCCGACCCGCATGCCGTGCACGACCAGGTGTTCGACCTGTTCGCCGCCCTCGATGCCAGCCCTGAGCAGCTCGATTTCCCGACGCTCTTTGCTTCCTCGAAGCAGGGCTGGGCGACGACCGATCTGGAGAAGGGGGAGCGCACGGATCTGTCGCCGCTCTACAACCTCATCGTCGATCACGTGCCGGCGCCCAAAGTCGAGGACGACAAGCCGTTCTCGATGCTGGTGACGACGCTCGAATACGACAATTATCTGGGCCGCGTTCTCACGGGCCGCATCCAGACCGGCAAGGCGCAGGTCAACATGCAGCTCCGCGCCATGCGCCCCGACGGGACGCAGGTCGAAGTGGGTCGCTTGACGAAGCTGTTGGCTTTCCGCGGCATCGAGCGCACGCCGGTCGATACGGCGGAAGCGGGTGACATCATCGCCATTGCGGGCCTCACGGAGAGCACCGTTGCCGACACCATCGCCGCGATGGAAGTCGAAGTGCCCTTGAAGGCGCAGCCGATCGATCCGCCGACGCTTGCCATGTCCTTCTCGGTCAATGACAGTCCGCTCGCCGGCCGCGACGGCGACAAGGTGACGAGCCGCATGATCCGCGATCGCCTGATGCGCGAAGCCGAGGGTAATGTTGCCATCCGCATCACGGAGACGGAAGACAAGGACGCGTTCCAGGTCGCCGGCCGTGGCGAATTGCAGTTGGGCGTGCTCATCGAAGTGATGCGCCGCGAAGGCTTCGAGCTTTCCATCAGCCGGCCGCGCGTCATCTACCAGAACGATCCGAAGACCGGGCAGCGCCTGGAGCCGATCGAAGAGATCGTCATCGATGTCGACGAGGAATTCACCGGCGTCGTCATCGACAAGTTGGGCCAGCGCCGCGGCGAACTGGTCGAGATGCGCCCGTCGGGCGGTGCGAAGACGCGCCTCGTCATGCTGGTGCCGGCCCGCGGCCTCATCGGCTATCACGGCGAGTTTCTGACCGATACGCGCGGCACCGGCGTCATGTCGCGCCTGTTCCACGGCTATCAGCCCTATAAGGGTCCGATCGAAGGCCGTCGCAACGGCGTGCTGATCTCCAACGCCAACGGCACCTCGGTTGCTTACGCGTTGTGGAACCTTGAGGAGCGCGGCAAGCTCATGATCGATGCCGGCGTGCCGATCTATGAAGGCATGATCATTGGTGAGAACAGCCGCGCCAACGATCTGGAAGTCAACCCGCTGAAGTCGAAGCAGCTCACCAACATCCGCACGACGTCGAAGGACGAAGCCATTCGCCTGACGCCGCCGATGAAGCTCAGCCTCGAACAGGCGCTGGCCTACATCCAGGACGACGAGCTCGTCGAAGTGACGCCGAAGGCGGTGCGCATTCGCAAGGCGATCCTCGATCCCAACGAGCGCAAGAAGGCCGAACGCGCCGCGGAAGCAGCGCAAGCCTGATCGGCGCAAGTATCGTCGCAAGACAAAAGGGCCGCTCTTATCGAGCGGCCCTTTCTGTTTCTATCTGGCGCCGAAGATCGCCGTGCCGACGCGAACATAGGTCGCGCCGAATTGGATGGCGGTCTCGTAATCGCCGCTCATGCCCATGCTGAGCTCAGCGAGACCGTTGCGCTTGGCCATCTCGCGCAGCAGGGCGAAGAAGGGTGCCGGGTGTTTGTCGGCGGGCGGGATGCACATCAGTCCGTCGATGGCGAGGCCGAGTTCGTCACGACACAGATGGACGAAGGCATCGACATCCGCCGGGGCGATGCCGGCCTTCTGCGGTTCCTCGCCAATATTGACTTGAATGAAGAGGCGCGGCGTGCGGCCCTGCTTCTTCATTTCGTCGGCAAGGACACGCGCCAGCTTTTCCCGGTCGACGCTTTCGATGACGTCGAAGAGCGCCACTGCGTCATGCGCCTTGTTGCTTTGCAAGGGACCGATGAGATGCAACTCGAGATCCGGATGTCGGGTCTTCAATGCCGGAAACTTCGCCTGCGCCTCCTGCACCCGGTTCTCGCCGAAAACGCGCTGCCCGGCGGCAATCGCCTCAATGACGGCATCGGCCGGGTGGGTCTTTGAAACGGCAACGAGATGAATGTCCGCTGGCTGTCGGTCGGCCGCTTTGGCCGCAGCGGTCATCTTGTGACGAATCTCGTCGAGACCCGGGCGGATGTGAGTAAAGGTTTGGTCGGTCATGGCAGTGGGCAGAATGATGATGGTCAGTCCTCGGGCAAGACTACAGGGACCGGCGAAGAGATGACAGGGATTGGGGTGAGAAAGCGCCCGCAATTGAGATCGCATGATCTTATTCTGGGGCCCAAAAGCAAGAAGGGGAGCGATTGCTCGCTCCCCTTCAAGTGCTTGTCTCATACCAAGCCGGCTTGCGCCGGGTCGATATTAGAAGCTGATCGACGAACCAACCGCGAACTCGAGCGAGTCGTAGTTGTCATTGGCCGAGGTGTCGTCAGCCGTGTCGAGCCACGTGTAGAACAGGCCGGCGTCGAGGGTGATCCCCGGGCCCATCTCGTACGCGCCGGTCACGCCAACGCGGTTCTCGACGGACTCGTCGCCGAAGCCTTCGACTTCAGACTCCAAGTGAGCCCAGCCAGCGCCAACGGTCCAGGCGTCGACGTTGTAGCTCAGACCCGTGCCGATGACCCAGGTGTCTTCGCCATCGCTGTTCGCGAAGTCGTTGCCGTTGCCGAAGCTGGTGTTGACCAGGTAGGTACCGGCAACACCGACGGTCAGACCGCCGAAGTTGACGTTGATACCAGCGTTGTAGGCCGACTGCTCGTCGTTGTTGGCGCCCTTCTGCTGGATGTCACCTTCCCAGTAAGCCGCACCACCGAGAGCGAGGCCCCAGCCGTCGCCTTCGTAGTCATAGTGCAGGCCAAGGCTGATGTTGTTCTCAGCATCGCCCGAATCGCTATCCGCACGCCATTGCTGGTCAGCGTCGTCGCCGTTGTTGTAGTCCTTATTGTTGTCGTTCGGCGTGTAGCTGACGCCGAAGCTGAACCCGCCCCAGGTCGGCGAGTAGTACGAAATCTTCTGCGACTTGTCCTGATTGGCAGTCGAGCCAACCGGATCGAAGTAGGCCGGCGAAGCCAGCGAGGTGCCGATGCTGTTCGGCGAATACGGGCCGAAGTTGTTCGACGAGCCCGGGGGCAGCATGTACAGGTTGGCAGCGGCATCAGCCTGCGCACCGATACGGATGTCACCGAAGCCGCCCTTGAAGTAGGCGTAGGCTTGGTCGAACTGGTCGTTGTTCTCGTCACCACCTTCGAGCTCGAAGCGGGCACCAACGGTGATACCGTTGTCCAGCGTCACGCTGCCGAGGAAGTAGATTTCAGCGTCCGTGCCAACGCCGACATCGTTCTTGTTGTCGCCGCCTTCACCGTTGCTGTCGTCGTCGAAAACGACGCCCATCTGGTTGCGGATAAAGCCGCCGAGGCTCAGTTTGACACCATCGGACGCCTGAGCGGTACCGGCCAGGAGGCCGACGCCGAGCAGAGCCGAGGTCCCCAGGAGAACTTTCTTCATCTCGAGATTCCCTAAGTTTGCGATTGCCACCGAACTTTCCCTCGACCTTTTTGGTCTTAAGAGAAGGCCCGGATGCCCCTCGTTCGCGGACCGGCTTGCTGGGTCGGTTTTGCCAAGTACTTGACGAAATCGACTCAAAAAGCCCGCTCAGCCCGGAACACGGTGTACCTTCTCGGAATGACGGGGGGGTGTCAAACCATTTGAGCCTAACACTGTGGCATTTTCCGCGTTCTGTTGCGCGAATGCCACAGGGCTGACTGAGATTTCATCGCCTCGTGGCGCCCCGAGGGCAGGGGCGGGTCGGCCCTGGAAACAAAAGGGAATCCGGTACTCCCTGCCAGGCCGGGCGGCGGATTTGGCGCTCCAGCGCGCTATCGATGCAACACCGCGCCGACCCTGTCGGCCCCACGTGGCCTTGGGGCGCACAACCCGGTCGAAGGCCGGAATTGGTCGTCTTGGCCCGGCTGCCTGCTGGACATTTGACCCGTCGAGCGGCGCCTATTTTGGAAGCGGCCAGTAGCCGAACCGCTCCATTTGTTCTTTATGCTGCCCGACAATGCGGTCGATTTGGGCCTCGGTCAGGGTGTCTTTCCATTGCCCGGACTTCCCGACGCGGAAGAATTTGCTGCCCTTGGTGGATTTCTCTTGGAATCCCTTGGCTTCTTCCTGCTGACGCAAGTTCTTGAACGAGGAAAGCTCGATCGCCCGATCCAGGCGCGCCCTAGGCACGTTGAGGCCGAGAAACTTCGAAATGCCCCCGAACGTATGGAGCGGCTTACCCAGCATGTCTTCATAGCGCACGACATGCAGGCCCCGATGCGGCCGTTGGGTCCAGCTTTTGACGTGAATGGACCAGGAAGAATGGACTTCGAAGACTATATTCCCATCCGCCAGACCGCCATTGTTGGGATCGTTCATGACCTCGATCGCCTTGTCGATATCGACGCCATAATGATCGGCCAGCGAGATGACCAGATCGAGCGGGTTGCGCACCACATAGATGGCACCGGCCGTGAGGTCCATCTCGATGGTGCTGTGACCTCGGACTTCGACCAATGCATTGTGCGTCTTAACGATAACCGTATCGGGCTTGGAGGCGACAATGGCGAGCTGGGCACCGCGCCGCATGCGGGCCACATCGTCGCGGGTCCATTCAAGCGGCGGCCGGGAATCGAGGTGGCGATACCATTGCACCAGGGAATCCCCGGTGGTGAGGGTCGCCATGCTATTGATGTCGGTGCCGCCGACGTCGCCCACCTTGGGCGTGTTCATCAGATTGTGAATGAAGGCGCGAAGCCAGGTATTCCCAGACTTGGGATAGCTCGCCAACCATAAGATCTTGCCCATTCGGTCCCATTACTCCGCGGTCTGCCCGGTGCCCCGGCGCCAGCACGATCTCGAAACGGCCAACTCCCCATGACCGAGAGCCTGCTCGACGACCGAGAGCCTACTCGGTTGACGAAAGACGGCCTTTCGCATACCAGTCTGGGGCCGCTTTCCATGCCGGTCGCCGCTTGGCCCTGGCCTTCAATAATTCAGGTGGGTGGCTTTAGGGGTAAGAGCATCGGGCCGTCAATATGAAACTCCCACAACGTCGTACTGACCAATCCCGTTTTCCGGATCGTTCCTGGATGCGGTGGCGCCCTGTACTCCTCGGCCTGGCCGCGGCGATCAGCTTGGCTGCCTGCAATCCGGATCTCGGCGGCGAACAGAAGTTCCCTGAAAAGCGGAACCGCGGTGACTCTGGTCCGCAATATGGTGACAAGGGGAACGCAACCATTTTCGGCGAAGGCGGCCTGTTCGGCGCGCCGTCCAAGGATGATGGGTCGGGCGGGGCCGGTGTCGGCGTCAACTCGCTGCTGTGGCGCGCCAGCCTTGATACGATCTCCTTCATGCCGCTGGTGTCGGCCGACCCCTTCGGCGGCGTCATCATTACCGACTGGTACACGCCGCCGGCGACCCCGGACGAGCGGTTCAAGGTGAACGTCTATATTCTTGGCCGGGCACTGCGCGCCGACGGTATCCGCGCCTCCGTCTTCCGCCAACAGAACCAGGGCGGCACCTGGATCGACGCGCCGGTGGCGCTCAATACGGCGACCGACCTTGAGAACGCCATCCTGACCCGGGCCCGCCAGCTGCGGCAGTCGGGTCAGCAGGAATAGGCCGCGCCGGGCGGACCACCCACGACTTTCCGGATTGTCGCTGACAAACGCGTGGATGGTCGGCCCGCCCGACCATGACGATTGAAGAAGCGAAACTGGAACTCATGTCGCGATACAATTTCCACGAAGCGGAAGGCAAATGGCAGGCGGCTTGGTCGGCCCGCAACTGCTTTGCCAGCTCCGCCGATACGTCGAAGCCCAAATATTACGTCCTGGAGATGTTCCCCTATCCGTCGGGGCGCATCCATATGGGCCATGTGCGCAACTATACGATGGGTGACGTGGTCGCCCGCTACAAGCGCGCCAAGGGTTTCAACGTGCTGCATCCGATGGGCTGGGACGCTTTCGGCCTGCCGGCTGAAAACGCCGCCCGCGACATGAAGATCCACCCGGCGCGCTGGACCTACGACAACATCGCCACCATGCGCGCCGAATTGAAGCGCATGGGCCTGGCGCTCGATTGGTCGAAGGAACTGGCGACCTGCCATCCCGGCTATTACGCGCACCAGCAGGCGATCTTCCTCGATTTCTTCAAGGGCGGCCTCGCCTACCGCAAGGAAGCCTTCGTCAATTGGGATCCGGTCGACCATACCGTGCTCGCCAACGAGCAGGTCATTGACGGCAAGGGCTGGCGCTCTGGGGCGCCCGTCGAGAAGCGCAAGCTCAGCCAGTGGTTCCTGAAGATCACCGACTACGCCGATGAGCTTCTCTCGGCCCTGGGCTCGCTCGATCGCTGGCCGGACAAGGTCCGCCTGATGCAGGAGAACTGGATCGGGAAGTCGACCGGCGCCCATGTGCGCTTCAAGATCACCGGTTCCGATAAGAGGATCGAGGTCTTCACGACCCGGCCCGACACGCTGTTCGGCGCGAGCTTCATCGCCGTCTCGCCCGACCATGCCATTGCCGAGGCCGCGGCCAAGGAAGATCCGGCCGTCGCCGCCTTCATCGCCGATTGCCGCGCCGCCGGCACGTCGGAAGCCGCGGTCGAGACGCAGGAGAAGAAGGGCTACCGCCTCTCGCTCGAGGTCGAACATCCGCTGGTGAAGGGCAAGACGCTTCCCGTCTACATCGCCAATTTCGTGCTGATCGAATACGGCACCGGCGCCATCTTCGGCTGCCCGGCCGGCGACCAGCGCGACCTCGATTTCGCGCGCAAATACGGTCTTCCCGTCATTCCGGTGGTGCTGCCGCCGGGCGAAGATCCGAAGACCTTCGCGATCGGCGACACCGCCTATACCGACGATGGCACCATCTTCAATTCCGGCTTCCTCGACGGGCTCGATACCGAGAGCGCCAAGAAGAAGGTGGGCGCGGTCCTCAAGGACCAGGGCGACGGCGAGGCGACGACCATCTTCCGCCTGCGGGACTGGCTGGTCAGCCGCCAGCGTTATTGGGGTTGTCCGATCCCGATTATCCATTGCGATGCCTGCGGCCCGCAGCCGGTGCCGGCCAAGGATCTGCCGGTGCTGTTGCCCGACGATGTCACCTTCGACAAGCCCGGCAACCCGCTCGACCATCATCCGAGCTGGAAGCATGTGAACTGCCCGGCCTGCGGCAAGGCCGCGCGGCGCGAAACCGACACGTTCGACACCTTTGTCGATTCATCCTGGTATTTTGCCCGCTTCTGCGCCCCGCGCCACGGCGCGGCGATCGACCAGGCGCTGGTCGATTACTGGCTGCCGGTTGACCAATATATCGGCGGTGTCGAGCACGCCATTCTCCACCTCCTCTATTCGCGCTTCTTCACGCGGGCCATGAAGAAGGTGGGGCTGGTGAAGCTCGACGAGCCCTTTGCCGGCCTCTTCACGCAAGGCATGGTCTGCCACGAAACCTATCGCGATCCCAAGACCGGCGAATGGCTGCAGCCGGGCGAGATCGAGAAGCGCGGCGAAACGGCCGTCCGCCGAGACACCGGGAGCGCCGTTGACGTCGGCCGTTCCGAGAAGATGTCGAAATCGAAGAAGAACGTGGTGGCGCCGGACGTCATCATCGGCGGCTACGGGGCCGACACCGCCCGCTGGTTCGTGCTGTCCGACAGCCCGCCCGAGCGCGACATGGAATGGACGGCGGCCGGCGTCGAGGGCGCCTGGCGCTTTTCGCAGCGCCTGTGGCGCCTCCTCAGCCAATGGGTCGAGGCCCATCCGGCGCTTAATGGCCCCAAGGGTGGGCAGCCGGCGAACTTCCCGGAAGCGGCACTCGCCCTGCGCCGCGCCACTCATAAGGCGATTGCCGGCGTTTCCGAGGATATCGAGAAATTCCGCTTCAACCGCGGCGTCGCCAAGCTCTACGAATTCGCCAACAGTCTGGGTGAAGTCGCCGACAAGGACCTCGCCGACGCGCCGGGCCTTTTTGCCCGGAAGGAAGCGCTGGAGGCCCTGGCTCAGCTGATCGGCCCCATGATGCCGCACCTGGCCGAGGAAATGTGGGCCGCCCTCGGCCACGCGACGCTCCTTGCCGAGACGGCTTGGCCGGAAGCCGATCCAGCGCTTATCATCGACGACCAGGCCACCGTCGCCGTCCAGGTCAACGGCAAGCTGCGCGCCACCATCCAGTTGCCGCGCGACTGCCCCAAGGACCAGGCGGAAGCGGCGGCCTTGGCCGAGGATGCGGTGATCCGCGCCCTTGATGGCAAGAGCCCGAAGAAGATCGTCGTCGTGCCGAACAGGATCGTCAATGTCGTGGTCTAGAAGAGACGTCATTCGTTTGAGCCTCAGCGGCATGGCCCTGGCCGCCGCCGGCCCACTTTTGTCGGCCTGTGGCTGGAAGCCGCTCTACGGCAAGGCGAGCACTGGCCCCAGCGGCAGCGCGACGGTCGACGCGCACCTTGCCGCGATCGGCATCAAGGAACCGTTCTGGGAGCGGAGTGCGGCACCCTTCGGCGATTTCAGCGCCGGCAGCCGCGCCAAATACGATGCGCGCACCGCGCAGATCCTGCACAACGCGCTGCGCGACGGGCTCAATCCCTACGGCCAGCCGGCGGCACCCGCCTATACCCTGACCATCGAGCTCTCTGAATCGATCAACCGCACCGTCACCGCCGACGAAGGCGATGCGCGGCGCGAGGATCTGACGTTGAAGGCCAATTTCGCGCTGCGCGACTTGAAGGGCAACGAGCTGGTCAAGGAAAAGACCCGCTCGGTCGTTGCCTATACCGTCCTGCAGGATCCCTATCAGGATATCGAGGCGCGGAATGATGCGCGTGATCGCACCGCGCGCCAGCTGGCCGAACTTATCAAGCAGCGCATCTCGGCCTATTTCGCCGCGCACGCCTGAACCGCCGCCGGTCGGCCGATGAAGCTCGAAAAACAGCCGCTCGAGAAGTTCCTCAAGGACCCGGCGCCCCATATCGCCGCTGTGCTCATCTTCGGGCCCGACGAGGGCATGGTGCATGAGCGCGCCGGCCTCATCAGCCGCGCGATCCTCGGTGACGGCAACGATCCCTTCCGTCTCTCCGAACTGACCGGCGACGATATCAAGGCCGATCCCGCGCGCCTTATCGACGAGGCCCGCGCCATCGCCATGATGGGCGGGCGCCGCGTCGTGCGCGTGACCCGCGTCAGCGACACGCATGAAGGTGCCTTTGCAAGTCTCCTTGCCGACCAGAAGGACGGCGCCCAATGCCTGACCGTGATCGAAGCCGGCGATATCGGCGGCAAGTCGTCGCTGAAGCGGCTCTTCGAAAATGCGTCCAACGCCGGCGCCATCGCTTGTTATCGCGATGAGGCGGCGGCCCTGCCGGCGCTCATCACGCAGCATCTCAAAGCCGCCGGCCTTGAGATCGACCGCGACGCCGTTGCGTATCTCGCCGCCAATCTTGGTGGCGATCGCGGCATCACGCGTGCCGAGCTCGACAAGCTCGTCCTCTATATGGGGCCCATGCTTCAAGGCGGCGGCAAGAAGGTCAGCCTCGAAGACGCGATGGCCAATGTCGGCGATCTCGCTGCGATCGGGCAGGACGATCTGTGCGCGGCCATCGGCCTTGGCGATCTGAAGGGCCTCGAGCGGCAGATCGAACGCAACCTCGCCGAGACCAACGAGATCTCGCTCATCCGCAGCGTCGCGCGGCACTTCATGCGCCTCCACCAGGTTGCCGGCCGCGTCGCCGGCGGCGAAGGATTGGAAAGCGCCATGACCGGGCTGCGCCCGCCGGTCTTCTGGAAGGCGGCCGAGGGTTTCAAGAACCAGTGCCGCCGCTGGAATGTTGAATCGATCGGTCAGGCGCTGTTGCGCCTGACCGAGATCGAGGCCGAGGCGATGCGCCAGCATCAATTCGCCGACACCCTCACCCGCCGTGGGCTGATGGAGATCGCGGCGATGGCCCGCCGCTAGCGCCCGCCTTACGCATTCCCCTCGCGCGGACGGCCGAAGGGACTGAGACCCAACCAGGCCTGCATCGAGCGCGCCAGATCCTTTTCGCCGGTCAGCTGCAGCCGGTCTGCCGCCAGCTCGGCGGCGACATTGGAAAGACCCATCCAGATCGAGGTCATGCTGCGCAACGGACATTCGACATAGAGGTCGATGTCGTAGCCGGGATCGGTTTGGCAGAGGTCGACATGGCCGTTCTCGATCACCAGCCACCAATCGCGCCGGTTCGCGAGTTCGGGATAGGTGAACTGCACCACATGGCGCCGCCCCGGCACGACACCCGTCATGGATTGCGGAATGAGGTTTCGGCGCATGTCCCACATCAACAGAGATGGGTCCAGATTCTTAAGGCTCTTCTGCGTATCGACCCAGCGCGATCCCCAGAAGCCGAGGCCCATCACCAGGTCCCTGAGATCCTCGCCCGCCTTGGTGAGGTGATATTGGCCGTTCCTTGCCTCAAGCAGGCCCATCTGCTGCATCTCCTTGAGGCGCTTCGACAGCAGCGTCGGGGAGATGCGCGGCAGGCCCCGCTTCAAATCGTTAAAATGATGGCTGCCGCACAACAACTCGCGCAGAATCAAGGGCGTCCAGCGGGTGCAGAAGATCTCGGCGGCCATGGCGATGGGGCAGAACTGGCCATAGCCGCTGCTCTCGCTCTCGACCTCGCTCGTCAAAGTACTCAGATTCTGCCGATCCATGCGCACGCATCCTTCCACTGGGAGGCGGCCGGCCCAAGGCCAGCCAGTCTACATCAAGGTTCCGTTCCCAGGGCAGCTCATATCGCCGATACAGATTCTGAAGCGTCTACCGATCGGTAGATGCCGCAGGTAAAGCGCTCAACGGGCCCACGCTACAGGTCCTGGACTAGAGGCCCCGGCCCCCTCGGTGCTTTCCTCATGGCAGGGATGAAACGCCATTCAAGAAGACAGAGGAGAACGCCCATGACCCCGGTCGCCGCCCTCGCGGAACGAACGTCCACCACTGAAATTCCATCGCCCACCCAGATTCCTTCGCCTGCCCAGATCGCGGCAAAGCTCGGCCCCGATTTTGCGGCCCGTGCCAGTGAAGCCGATGCCGGCGACATCTTCGTCGCCGAGAATTTCAAGGCGCTGAAAGATGCCGGCCTCGTCGATGCCGGTGTCCCTGCCGATCTCGGCGGTGGCGGTGCCGGAATCACCGAGCTTTGCGCCATGCTGCGCGAGATCGCGCATCATTGCAGCGCCACGGCCCTGTCCTTCGCCATGCACACGCACCAGGTCGCCATTCCGGCCTGGCGTTGGTCGCGGCAGCAGGCGGCCCCGGTGGCACCGTTGCTGAAGCGTGTCGCCGCCGAAAAATTGGTGCTGCTCTCGAGCGGCGGTTCCGACTGGGTTGCCGGTTCCGGCAAGGCTGAGAAGGTCGAGGGCGGCTACCGGATTTCAGCGCGGAAGGTCTTCACCTCGGCCTCGCCCATCGGCGATCTCTTGATGACCGGCGCCGTCTGGGAAGAGGCACCCGATGGTCCGGCGGTTCTTCATTTTGCGGTCCCCATGAAATCGCCGCAGGTGAAGCTGCTCGACACCTGGCGAGCGATGGGCATGCGCGGCACCGGCTCGCATGACGTGCTGATCGACGGCCATGTCGTACCGGAAGAAGGTGTGGCCTTGAAGCGCAAGCAGGGTGAGTGGCACCCCCTCTTCCACATCATCAGCATGATCGCGTTCCCGCTCATCTACGCCGCCTATCTCGGCGTTGCCGAAGCCGCGCGTGACCGCGCCGTGGCGATGGCCGCGAAACGCCGCATGAGCGATCATGTCGTCGCCCTCATCGGCCGCATGGATACCGAGCTGTGCGCCGCCCAGCTCGCCCATGCCGAAATGGTGCGTGTGGCGGAAACGGCAACACCCGGCGCCGCCACCACCAACGAGACGATGATCTGCCGCGCCCTCGTTGCGCGTCACGCCATCGCCGCGGTCGAACTCGCTCTCGAAGCGGCCGGTGGCGCCGGCTTCTATCGCGAGGCTGGATTGGAGCGCCTCTTCCGCGACATCCAGGGCGCAAGATTCCACCCGATGCAGCAAGGCCCGCAAGCCGACTATGCCGGCCGCGTCGCATTGGGTCTCGATGTGTCGACGGTGTTTTGAGAACGCCGCATCGCGTTTCAACGACCCCTCTCTAACTCTCCCCCTCAAGGGGGGAGAGGATTGGAGCGCGTTGTTGCCGACACCTCGGTGCAAACTCCCTCCCCCCTTGAGGGGGAGGGTCGGGGTGGGGGGTGAGCGACTGATAACTGGTGCCTTCCAAAACCCCACGCGAACTTCCCTGTCCCTCACTCGACTCACGGTCGGTTGCACCGACTCAAATAGGCACCCCTGATAAGGGGATGCGTCGCGTCCTTCTCATCGGCCTCTTCCTCGCCCTCAGCTCACCCGCTCTCGCCACCGTCGACACCGACGGCCGCTACGATTGGCCGGTGATCGGTGTCGTCGACGGCGACACGCTGAAGGTGCATCTTCCCGGCCTGCCGATGGAGTTGCAGCCGCTCAAGGTCCGTGTACGCGGTGTCGACACGCCGGAGCGGAAGGGGAAATGCGCGGCCGAGAAAGCAGCTGCCGAAAAGGCCGGCACCTTCACGCGACAACTTGTCGAGAAAGCGCAGGCCAAGCAACGCCCGATCATTTTCTCGAAGATCGATTGGGACAAGTATGGTGGCCGCATCGATGCCGATGTCGCCATCGACGGCCGCAGCCTTGCCGACATGCTGGTCGGCGCCGGCCTCGCCCGCCGCTATGATGGCGGCAAACGCAAGGGCTGGTGCTGAGATGACGGCGCAAACCCCCACCCTGACCCTCCCCCTGAAGGGAGAGGGGATTGGATCGAGGGTCGCAACGACGTTTCAACGAGCTCGGTGAGATTCCCTCTCCCTTCAGGGGGAGGGTCAGGGTGGGGGTGCGCGAAGCGAGTGGGAGTGTCGCGCCAGCGAGTGGGCACCCGGTAACGGGCGCTACCCCAATTTCGCGATGATCGTGTCGAGCTGATCGAGGCTCTTATAGTGCAAGGTGACGCTGCCGCCCTTGCCGTTGAACTCGATCTCGACCTTGAAGCCCAATTTCATCGACAGATCGTTTTCAAGCGCCTTGGTATCGGCGTCCTTTTCCTTGGGCGCCTTCTTCGCTTTCAGAGTCTTCAGCAGCGATTTAGGCTTGTAGTTCTCGGCGAGCTTCTCGGTCTGGCGGACGTTCAACCCTTGCGCCACCACTTCGGACGCGAGGCTCACCGGGTCCGAACATTTGAGGAGCGCGCGGGCGTGCCCTGCGCTAAGGCGCCCGTCATTCAGCATCAGGCGCACCGCATTGGGGAGATCGAGCAGGCGCAGCAGATTGGCGATGCCGGAGCGCGACTTGCCCATGCGCGTCGCCAATTCTTCCTGCGTGTATTTGAACTCGTCCATCAGGCGGCGATAGCCTTCCGCTTCTTCGAGCGGGTTGAGGTCCTGGCGCTGGATGTTCTCGATGAGCGCGATTTCGAGCGCGTCGCGGTCGGTGAGGGTCTTTTCGACCACCGGCACTTCATGGAGCTGCGCCAATTGCGCGGCACGCCAGCGCCGCTCGCCGGCGATGATTTCATATTGGCCGCTGGGCTTGGTGGGATGCGGCCGCACCAGGATCGGCTGCAGCACGCCATTGCTGCGGATCGACTGCGCCAGATCTTCGAGCGCCTGCGCGTTAAAGGTGCCGCGCGGCTGGTACTTGCCGGGATGCAGGAACTCGATCGGAATATGGCGTTGGCCGGCAACCGGTGCCGCCGGCACAGCCTCGGCCGGCGCCGTCGTCGCCACGACCGCCGGATCGCTCCCCAACAAGGCTGATAGCCCACGTCCCAGATGTTTCTTTGCCATGATTCTAGTCTTCTTCGCGCTCTATCTAGTCTTCAGTCACTCACCCCCCTCTCTAACTCTCCCCCTCAAGGGGGGAGAGGATTGGAACGAGTGGTTGCGACTGCTCGGTCAAAACCCCCTCCCCCCTTGAGGGGGAGGGTCGGGGCGGGGGGTCTCTCTCCGCCGCTCAGTCCTTCACGCCACCTTCAGCGATTTGCCTTCCAGCCCCTGCTCCCGCCGCAGCAATTCGGAAGCGAGATGGATATAGGCCTGCGACCCCGCGCAGCGGATATCGTAAAGAAGGGCCGGCTTGCCATAGGACGGAGCCTCGGCGATGCGGACATTGCGAGGGATCGCCGTCTCATAGACCCGGGGCCCGAAATAGGCGCGCACGTCGGCCGCCACCTGTTCATTCAAGGATGAGCGCTTGTCGTACATGGTAAGGACGACGCCCTGGATCTCCAGCACCGGATTGAGATTCTGCTTCACCCGCTCGACCGTCTTGATGAGCTGACTCAAGCCCTCCAGCGCATAGAACTCGCATTGCAGGGGCACCAGCACGCAATCGGCCGCCACCATCGCATTCAAGGTGAGGAGCGAGAGCGAAGGCGGGCAATCGATGAGGACGAAATCGTAAGTCAGCGTCGCCGCGGCGAGCGCGTCCTTCAGCCGGTATTCGCGCCGCTCAAGATCGATGAGCTCGATTTCGGCGCCGGCCAGATCCGGTGTCGTCGGCACGATCGACATGCCGGGGACGATGGTGGGCTGGGTTGCCTCCCCGATCGTCGCCCCGTCGATCAGCACTTCATAGGAACCGGTTTCGCGCTGGGCCGCTTCCAGGCCCAGACCGGTCGAGGCATTGCCCTGGGGATCGAGATCGATGATCAGGACTTTTTTCCCACACGCTGCCAGGGCCGTCGCCAGATTGACGGTGGTGGTCGTCTTGCCCACGCCGCCCTTCTGGTTGACGACAGCCATGATGCGGGGATGCAAGGTGATGGGTGGCGTTTGACCAGCGCTCAATTCTGTCCCCTGCGCTCGATGTTGGAGAGCTTCAAGATGATGCCGCTGGGGTCGGTGAGACTCCCGTGGCGCGTCACCGCCATATTCCAGGAGCGGCTTGCCAGGGTCAATTCATCTTCCACCTTGGCCCCTTTGAGGAAGAGGCAAACCGTCTCTTGCGTCATGAACGGCTCGGCCCAGGCAAGGAGCTGGTCGAGGGCGGCCAGCGCCCGGGCGGTGATGATCGGCGCCTTCCAAGCGTCAGCGGCTTCGATCCGGGTCGTATGCACCTTGACCCGGTCGAGCACGCCGGCCTGCCGGGCGCATTCGATCAGGAAGGCGCCCTTGCGCTGGTCTGAATCGACGAGGTGCACCTGGCGCTCGGTCATGATGGCGAGAACCAGGCCTGGGAAACCGGCGCCGGAACCCAGATCCGTGATCGGATCGTGGCCAGGTGGCAGCAGCGGCAGCAGCTGGGCGGAATCCAGAAAGTGCCGCCGCCAGAGATCCTGGAGACTGTCCTTCGCCACTAGATTGATTTTCGCCTGCCACTTCCGCAGCAGGGCGTCATAGGTCTCGAGCCTGGAAAATGTTTCACGTGAAACATTTTGCCCGAGCTGGCTCATTTCGGACGCGAATTGGGCGGGAGTCATCGGCGATACCCCCCGCCCCGACCCTCCCCCTCAAGGGGGGAGGGGGTTTCGACCGAATAGTCGCAACAACCTCGTTCCAATCCTCTCCCCCCTTGAGGGGGAGAGCTAGAGAGGGGGGTAAACGACTGAAGACTCCCGCCGCAGCTGATCACGCGCTCTGCCGCTCCGCCTTCTGGCGCCGGACATGGCGCAGCAGGACCGTGAGGGCGGCCGGGGTGATGCCGGAAATGCGGCCGGCGGCACCCAGCGAGGTGGGCCGCGCCTTCTTGAGCTTTTCCCGCACCTCGGCCGAGAGCGAGGCCACCTGATCATAGTCGAGATCCGCGGGGAGCAGCAGCGCCTCATCCTTGCGGAAGGCGACGATGTCGGCGTCCTGGCGCTTCAGATACCCGGCATAGCGGCCGTCGATCTCGATCTGCTCGGCGATTTCCGGGGCGAAGCCGGCCACTTCCGGCCAGATCTCAGCCACGCGGGCGAGGTCGATCTCGGGGTAAGCGAGCAGCCCCATCGCCGTCCGGCGCTGGCCGTCCTGGTTGATGGTGAGGCCGTGATTCTTGAGTTCGTTGGGCGTCGCCGACAGGGTCGCCATGAGGGCGCGGGCCTTTTCGAGAGCCTCCATCTTGGCGGAAAAGGCCGTTTCGCGGGCACTTCCGACGCATCCCCAGGCGAGCCCCAGGGCGGTCAGGCGCTGGTCGGCATTATCCTGGCGCAGCTGCAGCCGGTATTCGGCGCGGCTCGTGAACATGCGGTAGGGCTCGGCTGTTCCACGTGAAACAAGATCGTCGATCATGACGCCGATATAGGCCGTGGCGCGGTCGAGGGTGACGCCCTCCCCCGCTCCGCCGGCAAGCCGCGCGGCATTGAGACCTGCCATCAGCCCCTGCGCCGCCGCCTCTTCATAGCCCGTGGTCCCGTTGATCTGCCCGGCCAGGAACAGGCCCGGCATCGCCCTGAGTTCCAAAGTCGGCTTCAAGGCACGCGGATCGACGAAATCATATTCGATCGCATAGCCCGGCCGCAGCATCACCGCATGTTCGAGGCCCGCGATGGTCTTCAGAAGCCCGGCCTGCACATCGGCCGGGAGAGAGGTCGAAATGCCGTTGGGATAGACGGTGTCGTCGTCGAGCCCTTCCGGCTCCAGGAAGATCTGGTGCCGGTCCTTCTCGGCAAAGCGGACCACCTTGTCCTCGATCGAGGGGCAATAACGCGGCCCCGTCCCCTCGATCTGGCCCGAATAAATGGGCGCCCGGTGCAGGTTGCCGCGGATCAGCTCATGCCCAGCCTGGCTGGTATAGGTGATGCCGCAGGCGATCTGCGGCGTCGTGATTTCCCGGGTCAGGTACGACATCGGCGCCGGCGGGTTGTCGCCGGGCTGCGAATCCAGGGACTTCCAATCGATCGTGCGCCCATCGAGGCGCGGCGGGGTCCCGGTCTTGAGGCGCCCCAGCGGCAGGTCGAGCCGCCTCAGCGTCTCGGCCAATTTCACCGACGGCGCCTCGCCGACCCGGCCGGCGGGCACCCGCTCCTCGCCGCAATGGATGAGGCCGTTGAGGAAAGTCCCGGTCGTCAGCACCACGGCACCGCAGCCGAGACGCGTCCCGGTCTCGGTCACCACGGCAGCGACGCGGCCATCCGCTCCGATCTCCAGATCGGCGGCGGCACCGGCCATGATGGTGAGGTTGGGCTGCTCGGCAAGGAGCGCCTGGACCGCCTGGCGGTAAAGCTTGCGGTCGGCCTGGGCTCGGGGGCCGCGGACCGCAGGACCCTTCGACTGGTTGAGCATGCGGAACTGGATGCCGCCCCGGTCGATGGCGCGCGCCATGATCCCGTCGAGGGCGTCGATCTCGCGCACCAGATGCCCCTTGGCCAAACCGCCGATCGCGGGGTTGCAGGACATCTCGCCGATCTTCAGCGGGTCGTAGGTCAAGAGCAGGGTCCGGGCGCCAAGGCGCGCCGCCGCCGCCGCCGCTTCCGTACCGGCATGGCCACCACCGACCACAATGACGTCGTATGTCTGTTCAGCGTTCATGTTTCACGTGAAACAATTTCAAATATGCCATATATGTCAATGGCTTGGTACGTTTTCACTTGCCGATGCAGAATTCTCGAAAGATCAAATCGAGAACATCATCGACTTCCACCCGGCCGGTAATCCGGCCCAGGGCCTGGACCGCGATCCGCAGATCCTCGGCCTTCAGTTCCACCACGGGCACCTGGAGCCCCCGTTCGAGGGCGCCGAGGCACCTTTCCAGGGCCGACCGGTGCCGCAACCGGGTCAATGCCGGTTGCGATCCGGGGTTGAGCGCCTTGGCGGCCTTTTCTGCGATGGCTGCCACCAGGGCCTCAAGACCCGTCCCAGTGACCGCCGAAACCTGCAAAAAATCCCGCCCGAAGAGCGCCGCTTTTGCCCCTTTCGCGAGTTCGGCCTTGTTCAATACGACAATCGCCTCGGCGTCAATCTGCTCGGCGACCGAGGGGTCGAAATCGGGCCAAGTCGCCCCGTCGAAAACGATGAGCTTGAGGTCGGCATGCTCGGCGCGCCGGAGCGCCCGCTTCACCCCCTCCTGCTCGATCTCGTCCGGGCTATCGCGGAGGCCCGCCGTATCGGCGATGAGGACCGGATAGCCGCCGAGGTCGAGCTTCACCTCAATGACGTCGCGCGTCGTGCCGGCCTGCGCCGAGACGATCGCCGCCTCACGCTTGGCGAGGCGATTGAGGAGCGACGATTTCCCCACATTGGGCGAGCCGATGATGGCGACCGAAAAGCCGTCGCGCAGGGTTTCGCCGCGATGATTGTCAGCGAGGTGTGCAGCGATCTCTTCGGCGAGCACCCGCATCGTCGCATCGACATTGGCGATGAGATCGTCGGGCAGATCCTCGTCCGGAAAATCGATCGCCGCTTCCATGCGCGCAAGCGACGAGATGAGCGCCCCGCGCCACTTTTCATAGAGCGCCGACAATTCGCCCTCGGCCTGGCGCAGGGCCTGGCGACGCTGTGCTTCGGTCTCGGCCGCGATGAGATCGGCGAGGCCTTCGATCTCGACCAGATCGAGCTTCCCGTGATCGAAGGCGCGGCGCGTGAACTCGCCAGGCTCGGCCAACCTTAAGCCCAGTGCGGCGAGCGCCTTCGCCACCGCCGCGATGATCGCCGGGCCACCGTGAACATGCAGCTCCACGACATCTTCGCCGGTGAAGCTCGCCGGACCCTTGAAATAAAGGACAAGTGCGTCGTCGAGGGGACCGTCTTGCGCATGAAGGCGCCGCTTCACCGCGATGCGTGGTGCCGGCAGTGGCTTCCCCGTCAGCGTCGCCAGCGCCTCACCCGCATGCGGGCCGGAGAGACGAAAGATGGCGACACCTGATCTGCCACCGGGTGTCGCCAGGGCAAAGATCGTGTCGGGGGCAAAAATGGTTTCGGCGCTCATTGCTCCGCTTTGGCGAGGCGGTCTTCCGGCAGCTTGTCTTCAGGCTGCAGCATCAGGCGCTCGACGCGCTCGCCCTTGATGAGGTGGCGCTGGATGATTTCCTCGGCATCTTCGACCGTGTGATAGGTGTACCAGATGCCTTCCGGATAGATGACGAGGGTCGGCCCCAGCTCGCAGCGGTCGAGGCAGCCGGACTGATTGATCCGAAGATTGTCGAGACCCAGTTCCTTGGCGCGCGCCTTCATGTAGTTGCGCAAAGGCTCGGCGCCGCGCGATTTGCAGCAGCCGCGCTTGTGGCCGGCCGGCCGCTCGTTCACACAGGCGAAGACATGGGCTTCGTAATAAGGTGCCGGATCGCCCGGTTTGCTGCGATCCGTTGTTTTGGGGTTGCTCAATTTACTTGCCGCCCTCTTTGCTGCTGCCGCCCGTGGCGCCGAAGGCGTTCCAGAACATTTTCTGCATCTGCTCGAGCCCCGCGGCGCCGCCCGGCATCCAGGTCTTCAGCAGGGTTTCGGCATCGGTGCCCCGCATCGCCGCCACGACCCGATCCTGCATTTCCTTCATCACCGCCGCCTGCATCGGCGCCACATCCGGTAGGCCGAAAAAGGCGCGGGCTTCTTCCGGCGTGCAGTCGATATCGACATTGATCTTCATCAGGAACTCCTGCCCAAGAAGGGCTTAAGATACCAGCGCCATTTGCTGATGGGATACTTGCTGAATGGACACTAGCCGAAGGGATACGCGAACAAAAGTATTACAGGCCGTATCTCCGCTTTGGGAACACCGACCTGCATGCTAGAGGGGTTGCCTCACAGGCATATCGATCGAATGACCGGTTACATCAACTATCTCGACCATCATGATCCGCGCATCCGCGCGTTGAGCGATATCTGGTTGAAGCTGAAAGGTGACGCCGCCTTTCCGACCTTCAACGCGGCGGCGCTGGCGGCGTTCGCCCACGTCCATGACCGCCTGTCGGTCGTTGAGATTCGCGAAGAACCGGGCCGCAAGCGGCCACGCTATTTCTTTGTGGCCGACGGGCCCGAGATCGCCAAGGAGCTGGGCTTCGACCTCACCGGCCGGTATCTCGACGAAATCGCGGAAATGCCGGAATTCCAGACCATGCTGGAAAGCGATTATGACACCGTCCGCACCAGCCGCGCCCCCCGGGCCTATGCCGAGGAACATCATCTCGACAATCTGCTGCGCCGGATCGTCGGCGTTCAGTTCCCTTTCGGCGCCGATGGCGAGACCGTCGACCACATTCTGGAAGTGACCTATCGCCTGGACTATTCCGCCCCGGCAGGCGCCGAAACGCCCAAGACATAAGTGTCGCCCCAAAGCTTCAGGGCGGCGATGACCGGCTGCAGCGACCGGCCGCGCGGGGTCAGTGAATAATCGACCCGGGGCGGCACTTGCGCAAAGACCTCGCGGTGGATGAGACCGTCCGCTTCCAGCTCGCGCAGCTGGTTGGTCAGCATGCGCTGGGTGACATTGGGCAGCTTCCGCTGCAATTCATTGAATCGCATGGTCTTTTCAAGAAGATGGTAAAGGATGACACCCTTCCATTTGCCGTCGATGAGCTGCAGCGCGCCCTCGACCGGGCAGCCGGGTCCGCAGCTCAGATCCTTGTGCTTCGCCATTCGAATCCTCCAATAGTACCCTTTTCGACACTATAGGCGAAAATTGTGCGTTCTTGCGCAAATCGAGCCTAGTCCTCCATTTGATGCCAAGCAAGACCAACGCATCCAATGGAAGGACCGAGCCCCATGCGCGCCGTCGCTTACGAAATCCCCCTGCCCATCGCAGACGCAAGTTCGCTGATCGATGCCGATCTCCCAGAACCTGCCGACCTCCGGCCCCACGATCTGCTGGTCGAGGTGAAGGCCGTTTCGGTGAACCCGGTCGACATGAAGATCCGCAGCAGTGTGACACCGCCCGCCGGCACGAAGAAAATCCTCGGCTGGGATGCGGCAGGTATCGTGCGCAAGGTCGGTCCGCAAGCCACAGGCTTCACCGTCGGCGATGAAGTCTTTTATGCCGGTGCCATCGACCGACCCGGCTCCAATGCCGAACTTCATGCCGTCGATGCGCGGATCGTCGCGAAGAAGCCGCGGAGCCTCGGCTTCGCCGCGGCGGCAGCGCTGCCGCTGACCAGCATCACCGCCTGGGAGACTCTGTTCGACCGGCTGCGGATCAAGGACCCGGTTCCGGGCGCCGCGCCCGCGATCTTCATCATCGGCGGTGCCGGCGGTGTCGGATCGATGGCGGTGCAGCTTGCCAGAACGCTCACCGACCTCACCGTGATCGCCACCGCCTCGCGCCCCGAAACGCAAGCCTGGGTCACGGAACTCGGCGCACATCACGTGATCGATCATGGGAGGCCCCTGGCGGCACAGATCGCCGCTCTGGGGATCGGTGCGCCGGCCTTCGTCTTTTCAACCACGAACACGGAACAGCATCTCGCACAGATCGTCGAACTCATCTCACCGCAAGGGCGCTTCGCGCTCATCGACGATCCCAAATCGCTCGACATCAATCCGATGAAGCGCAAGAGCCTGTCGGTGCATTGGGAGTTGATGTTCACGCGCTCGCTCTTCAACACCGCCGACATGGCCGAACAGGGCAAGCTGCTCGCCGAAGTCGCGCGTCTCATCGATGGGGGCACAATCCGCACGACCTTGGCCGAGCATTTCGGCACAATCAACGCGCAGAATCTCAAGCGCGCCCATGCCGCCATCGAAACCGGCCGCACCAAGGGCAAGATCGTGCTGGAAGGGTTTTGAAATCTGCTGTGGATTTTTGCAGACGGCACCACCTCCCTCTCCCTTCAGGGGGAGGGTCGGGGTGGGGGCGGGGTCGGAACACGCTCTCGGAAAACCGTCACCCAGACCCCCACCCAACCCTCCCCCTGAAGGGAGAGGGCTTTGCAGACGGTTCAGAGATAGGCCCAGCATGATTAAGGTTGATTAACCTCGCCTTGCGCCCACATTGTGCTGGCATGACCAGACATGCCGCACCCTCGCATCCGACCAAGCCGAACCCGCTGAATCTGCTCGGGGCCGAAACCTCGCCCTATCTGCTGCAGCACAAGGACAATCCCGTGAATTGGCGGGGGTGGAACGATGCCGCCCTCAAAGAGGCGCGCGAGCAGGACAAGCCGATCCTGCTGTCGGTCGGATACGCCGCCTGTCATTGGTGCCATGTGATGGCGCATGAAAGTTTCGAGGACGATGAAATCGCGGCGCTCATGAACGCGCGTTTCGTCAACATCAAGATCGACCGCGAGGAACGGCCGGACCTCGACCAGATCTATCAGCAGGCGCTGGCATTGCTCGGCCAGCAGGGCGGCTGGCCGCTCACCATGTTCCTGACACCCGATGGCGCGCCCTATTGGGGTGGCACCTATTTTCCGAAGGAACCCCGATACGGAAGGCCAGGCTTCGGCCAGGTCCTGACAGCGCTTTCCGACGCCTATCACAATGACAAGAGCAAGGTGGCGCAGAATGTCGCCGGCCTTGCCGAGGCCATGCAGCGGCTCTCGACACCGCAAAGCGGCGGCATCGTCACGCGCGACGTCATCGACCGTATTGCCGAACGGCTGCTGCAGGAAGTCGATCTGGTGCGTGGCGGCATCGGCGGCGCGCCGAAATTTCCGCAGGCACCCGTCATGAATTTGCTGTGGCGCGCCTACCTCCGCACCGGCGACGGCCGGTACCGCGAAGCCGTGCTGCTCAGTGTGACGCGGATGATCCAGGGCGGCATCTACGATCATCTGGGCGGCGGGCTAGCGCGTTATGCCACAGATGCCGATTGGCTGGTGCCGCATTTCGAGAAGATGCTATACGACAATGCCGAGCTGCTCTCGCTTTTGTCCGAACTGTGGATCGCCACCGGCGAGCCGCTCTTCGAACAACGCGCCGGCGAGATCGTCGAATGGCTGCAACGCGAGATGCTCGCGGAAGCAGACAGCACGGGCATGCGCGCCTTTGCCGCTTCGCTCGATGCGGATTCCGAAGGTGTCGAAGGCAAGTTCTATGTCTGGGACGAAGCCGAGATCGATGACGTGCTGGGCGCCGACGCGCCCTTCTTCAAGCATGTCTATGGCGTGACGCACGACGGCAATTGGGAAGACGTCAACATCCTCAATCGGGGCGACCAGATGGGCCTGCTCGCTCCCGCCGACGAACGGCGCCTCGCTGCCGCACGTGCCAAGCTGCTGGCCCGGCGTGCCGATCGTATCCGGCCCGGTTGGGACGACAAGGTTCTGGTCGATTGGAACGGCTTGATGATCGCCGCCCTTGCCAAGGCATCGCTGGTCTTTGCCCGACCCGATTGGCAGCAATTGGCGGCCGACGCCTTTGCCTTCATCGATCGCAACATGCGCGATGGTACGGGCCGCTTGAAACATGCATGGCGCGCAGGCAAGCTCGCCCATCCCGCGACCCTCGACGATCACGCCAATTTCGCACTGGCGGCCCTTGCGCTGCATCAGGCAAGCGGCGACGCGTCCTATCTCGATGTCGCGCGCGGCACCGTCGCCGATCTCAATGCGCATTACTGGGACAAGGGTGGCGATGGCTATTTCTTCAGCGCCGACGATACGGCGGACATCATCATCCGGACCAAATCCGCGAACGACAATGCGACACCCGCAGGTAACGGCACGATGCTCGAAGTGCTGGAACGGCTCCATCACCTGACCGGCGAAGCCGATTACGAGCAACGTGCCGACTTGCTTTCCAGCGCCTTCGCGGGCGAGGTACAACGGAACTTCTTTCCGCTTGCCACCTACCTGAATGGGCTCGATTTCCGCATGGCCGCGACCGATGTCATCATCATCGGCGCGCGCGATGCCGCCGATACCGCAGCCCTTCTCGGCGCACTGCTCACGCAGCCCCAGGGGCATATCGTTCTACAGATCGTCGCCGATATGTCGGGCTTGGCCGCCGATCATCCCGCCGCTGGCAAAACCGCCGTCGGCGGCAAGGCCACCGCCTATATCTGCCGCAACCGCACCTGCTCGGCACCGGTCACAGATCCTGCCGATCTTTCCGCAACCCTTGTCCGATCCTGATATTCCGAAAGCGATCACGCCCATGCCCGACTCCCGCCGCGTCGCCATCGTGCTGTTCAATCTTGGGGGACCGGACAGCCTGTCGGCAGTGCAGCCATTCCTTTTCAACCTCTTCAACGACCGCAACATCATCAACCTGCCGCAGCCCTTCCGCTGGCTGCTCGCCAAGCTGATCTCGACGCGGCGCGCACCGATCGCCACCCATGTCTATGAACAGATGGGCGGCCGCTCGCCGATCCTCCCCAATACTGAGGCACAGGCCACGGCCCTCGAAGCGCAGCTTAGCGGCAGCGACAAAGTGCGCTGCTTCATCGCCATGCGCTATTGGCGCCCGTTCACCGAAGATGCTGCCAAGACGGTGAAGGATTGGGGCCCGGATGAGATCATCCTGTTGCCGCTCTATCCGCAATTCTCCACCACGACGACCGCCTCCTCGTACCGCGTCTGGCAAGATGCCGCGCAGACGATCGGCCTCTCGGCACGCCAGCGTCTTGTCTGCTGCTATCCGGACGAGCCGGGTTTCATCGCAGCACTTGCCGACATCACCGCAACGGCTATCGCGACCGCGCGGAAGCAGGTGCCGGACCAAGCACCGGCCATCATCTTTTCCGCCCACGGACTGCCGCAGAAGATCGTCGATGCCGGCGACCCTTATGTCACTCATGTCGAGGCGACGGTGGCTTCCGTGGCGGCCTCCCTCGGCCTTGATCGCAGCGCCTATCAGATCGCCTATCAAAGCCGTGTCGGCCCGCTGAAATGGGTGGGACCTGCAACCGACGAAACCATCCTGGCTGCCGCGAAAGCCAACAGGCCCATCGTCATCGTCCCCGTGGCCTTTGTTTCCGAACATTCGGAGACGCTGGTCGAACTCGACATCGAATACGGGCATCTTGCCCAGGAGAACGGTGCTGCCGCTTATGTCCGCGCGCCGACTGTCTCGACGCACCCATCCTTCATCAAGGGCCTCGCCGATCTTGCCCGCGCCGCCCTCGCCGAAGATGGTCCCGTGCTGCATGATGCGGGAAAGACAAAAGGATCGTGCTTAAGGTAGTACGGCATGACAAAGATTGCCTCCTGAAATTGGGAGGCGAAGAAGAGAAGGCAAATGGCAACCGACCTCTATTCCTGGCTCAAGGCACTCCACGTCATATCCGTCATCGCCTGGATGGCGGGCATGCTCTATCTGCCGCGGCTCTATGTCTATCATTGCAAGGCCAAGCCGGGTTCCGAGCTCAGCGAGACATTCAAGGTGATGGAGCGGCGCCTCCTGCGCGCTATCATCAATCCGGCGATGATGGCGACCTGGGTCTTCGGCCTCTCCATGGCCTGGCTCGGCGATTGGTGGAGCGCTGGCTGGTTCCACGGCAAACTGGCACTTCTTCTCGGCATGCAGCTCATCCATGCCGGCTATGCCCGCTGGCGCCGCGCTTTCGCCAACGATGCCAACCGCCACGATGAAAAATTCTTCCGCATCGTGAACGAGGTGCCGACGCTGCTCATGATCGGCATCGTCATCCTGGTGATCGTGAAGCCCTTTTGACCCCGAAGAGATAGCGTCGCAGTCTTCGCGCAAATTCCGACCGGTCGGTCAATGAAGGGGGCGTCCACCGCCCTTTTTCATGCTCATTTGACTTCAGCCCCGAATTCCGGTAGGGCTTTTCGCAAGGACCAAGGTTCGCCATTCGGATGAAACCGGCCCTTGTCTTCTTGTGACCTCCGCTCCCATATCATGTTGGCCGGCCCGGGAACGAAACGGGCAATGACGTGAGGCAAGTGCGGTCCCAAAGGTCCGAAGACCACTTTCCCGGCACCGCCGATTCCAGCCTTTTCCGCGACATCGAAAAGCCGACCGCCCTGGTCCCAAGCTCCACAAATCCAGAAAAAACATGAATTTACAAGAACTTAAGCGCAAGTCCCCCGCCGAACTCCTGGAGTTCGCCGAAAGCCTGCAGATCGAAAACGCCAACTCACTCCGGCGCCAGGACATGCTGTTCGCCATCCTGAAGCACCTCGCCGACAACGACACGGCGATCTTCGGCGCGGGCGTTCTTGAAATCCTGCAGGACGGGTTCGGCTTCCTCCGGTCGCCGGAAGCCAATTACCTGCCCGGCCCGGACGACATCTATGTCTCGCCCTCCCAGGTGCGCCGCTTCGGTCTCCGCACCGGCGACACGGTCGAAGGGCAGATCCGGGGCCCCAAGGATGGCGAACGCTATTTCGCCCTCCTCAAGGTCAACACGATCAATTTCGAGGATCCGGACAAGATCCGGCACCGCATCAACTTCGACAATCTGACCCCGCTCTATCCCGATGAGCGGCTGAAGATGGAGCTTGAAGGCAAGGGCGACGACAAGATGCCCGAGCCCGAGGCGCTGCCGAAATCGGAAGCCGCCCGCACCGTCGAGATGAGCCGCCGTGCCTTGAAGGCGCGCGAGAGCAAGGATCTCAACAAGGTCGACATCACCGGCCGCGTCGTCGATTTGATCTGCCCGATCGGCAAGGGCCAGCGCGCGCTCGTCGTGGCGCCGCCCCGCACGGGTAAGACGGTGATGCTGCAGAACATCGCCAACTCGATCGCCACCAATCATCCGGAAGCCTATCTCATCGTGCTGCTCATCGACGAGCGCCCGGAAGAAGTGACCGACATGTCGCGCTCGGTGAAGGGCGAGGTCGTCTCCTCGACCTTCGACGAACCGGCCGCGCGCCACGTGCAGGTCGCCGAAATGGTGATCGAAAAAGCGAAGCGCCTGGTCGAGCACAAGCGCGACGTCATCATCCTCCTCGATTCCATCACGCGCTTGGCACGCGCCTACAACACCGTCGTGCCATCATCGGGCAAGGTCTTGACCGGCGGTGTCGATGCCAACGCCCTGCAGCGCCCGAAGCGTTTCTTCGGTGCCGCGCGCAATATCGAGGAAGGCGGCTCGCTCACCATCATCGCGACCGCGCTCATCGATACCGGCAGCCGCATGGACGAAGTCATCTTCGAAGAATTCAAGGGTACCGGTAACTCGGAAATCATCCTCGACCGCAAGCTCTCGGACAAGCGCACCTTCCCGGCGATCGACATCACCAAGTCGGGCACGCGCAAGGAAGAATTGCTGGTCGACCGCTCGACCCTCTCCAAGATGTGGGTGCTGCGACGTATCCTCATGCCTATGGGTGTGACGGACGCGATGGAGTTCCTGCTCGACAAGCTGAAACATTCCAAGACCAATGCCGATTTCTTCCAGTCGATGAACCAATAGCGACCGGAAACAGTCTGGAAACAAAAAAGGCCGGTGCGACAAATCGCCGGCCTTTTTCTTTTCCGGCAAATGGTTGGAAGCCGGCCTTCGATTTTAACCGAAGGTAAACCATCAGGCGGGATAGTTGACCCTGATGAAGCCCGGACTGCGGGGAAGGCAGGTCGGGCCGCTTATCACGAAAATAGGGACATCCACCGTTCATGAAGCTGCTACGTGCCTTGCTGGCCGGCCTTCTCCTTCTGCTTGCGCCACTGGTCGGCGGCCGCGCCTTGGCGATCGAACCGCTGCCGGCACCGACGGGAGAAGTGATCCTGGTCATCGACGGCAAGCTTGGCGCCAGCAACAGGCCGGACGGCAAGGCCGCCTTCGACCTCGCCATGCTGCAGGCCTTGCCCAAGACGAGCTTCACCACCACCACCATCTGGACCGATGGACCGCAGACCTTCGAAGGCGTGCGCATTGCCGACCTGCTGGCGCGCCTGGGCGCCGCCCCTGCCGAGATCAACGCCGTCGCCACCAATGATTATGAAATACGCTTCCCCGCCAGCGATGCCACCGACAATGACGGGCTCATTGCCTACGTAGCAAACGGCGCACCGCTGCCGGCCGACAATAAAGGTCCGTTGTGGATCGTCTATCCTTACGACCGCACTGCATCGCTGCAAACCGAACGCTTCCTCAGCCAGTCGGTCTGGGGCGTCGACAGTATCTCGCTCTACTGACATGAAATCGAAGCCCATCCAAAACAAGGCAAGTCTCTGGCGACGCTGCAGCACGATCTTGTTCGGCGTTGTCGTCTGCGCGCTGTTGTTGACCCTTCTCTTCCTGCGCGACGATGTTTCGCAGCATTTCGACCGCATGCGCCGCGCCACCGCAGGTGCCCTCATCTGGAACACCGCGCAATACGAAGTCGATCTCGCCCGCTTCGGCACGGCATTCGCCACCATCCGGGATGCGTCCTCCGGTCAGCTGCCGCCCGATGTGATGCGACGCTGGCGGGCACTGCAGAACCGCAACGCCGTTCTCAATGCCGGCACCGTCCATAAGGAGCTGATCGAAAATCCAAACACAGCGGCGCTCCTCCCCGGCATCCAATCGGATCTCAATACCCTTGCCGATATGCTGGAAGGTCCCGGCGCCGAACCGCTTGGTCATGTGGACCTGATCAATACCCTGGTTGCCGGGCTGCAGGTGAAGGCGCACCGTCTCGCGGTCCTCACCACCACCAGCGCCGCCGCCAAGGATGAAGAGGCGCGCGAATCGCTGGCCGATCTCATCGACACCATCGCCGCCGTGCGGATCGCGCTTGGCGTCGTCCTGGCCATCGGCATCGTCACCTTGTTCCTGCAGCAGAAGCGTTTGAAGCGCCTTACCAACGAGCTCGCCCGCGCCAAGATGCAGGCCGAAGCCGCCAACCGCGCCAAGACCGATTTCCTGGCGCATATGAGCCACGAATTCCGCACGCCCCTGAATGCAATCATCGGCTTTTCGGGCCTCATCAAGGCCGAGATCTTCGGCGCCGTCAGTCCGCCGCGTTACAAAGAATATATCGGCGACATCGCCGATGCCGGCGCGCATCTCCTGGGTCTTGTCGACAAGGTGCTCGACGTTGCCAAGATCGAGGCCGGCAAGGTCGAGCCACGCCCGCAACCGATCGACATTCCGGACTTGCTGCAGACCTGTGCCGACCTCATCCAGCAACCGCTCGACGAAGGCGCCATCAAGCTCAACATGCACCTGGCGCCGGAACTCCCCTCTGTCGTTGCCGATCCGCAGCATCTCAGGCAGATCCTGCTCAATCTTCTCAGCAATGCGGTGAAGTTCACGCTGGCCGGCGGTGAGATCACGCTGGGCGCCACGCGCAAGGCCGCGAATGACGAAGACGGGATCGAAATCTGGGTCAGCGATACCGGCATCGGCATTGCGCCCGGCGACATCGCCAAGGCACTGGCACCGTTCGGTCAGGTACGGACCAACGTCACCACGGCGCAGCAGGGAACGGGCCTCGGCCTTCCCATCACCAAGTCGCTCACCGAACTCAATGGCGGGCGCTTCGAAATCCAAAGCGCACCCGGCAAGGGTACGCGCGTCTCGATCCACTTCCCCCGCACCAAGATCGCCGGCAAGAAGCTCGCCGCCTGACTCCTCTAGCGACCTGAACGGTCAGGGCAGCAGAATGACCGAACCCGTCGTCTTGCGGGCTTCGAGATCGGCCTGTGCCTGTGCTGCATCCTTCAGCGCATAGGTGTGGCCGATATTGATCTTCACGATCCCCTTCGCGACGACGTCGATCAACGCATTGGCGGAAAGTTCCAGATCGGCGCGCGTTGCGGTATAGGCCATCAAGGTCGGGCGCGTGAGGAACAGCGAGCCCTTCTGCGACAGCAGCAAGGGTTCGATGGGCGGCACGGGACCCGATGCATTGCCGAAGGTCACCAGATAGCCGCGGGGCCGCAGGCAATCCATCGACGGGATGCAGGTGTCCTTGCCGACACCGTCATAGACGACATGGACGCCCTTCCCCTCGGTGATCTCCTTCACCCGCTTCACCCAATCCTCGGCCCGGTAGTCGATCACGTGATCGGCGCCCAGCGATTTGGCGATGGCGCATTTCTCCTTACCGCCCGCCGTGCCGATGACATTGGCGCCGAGATGCTTCAGCCACTGCACGGCGATCGATCCGACGCCACCTGCCGCGGCATGGAACAGAACCCAGTCGCCGGCTTTCACCGGATAGGTGCGCTTGATGAGATATTCGACCGTCATGCCCTGCAGCATCATGGCGGCGGCTGTGTTGAAATCGATGCTGTCCGGAATCTTCACCAGCTTCTCGGCCGGATAGTTGCGCCATTCGGAATAGGATCCAAGCGGCGCCGCGCAATAGGCGACGCGGTCACCGACCTTCAGCGTCGTGACGCCAGCACCCACCGCCTCGACAATGCCGGATCCTTCAAGGCCGATCCCCGAGGGAAGCGGCACCGGGTAAAGGCCGCCACGGTGATAGGTGTCGATGAAATTGAGCCCGCAGGCCTTGTTGCGCAGCGTCACCTCGCCTGCGCCGGGAGCGGCAAGGCTGATCGTTTCCCATTTCAAGACTTCCGGCCCACCGGTCTGGTGAAAACGGATGGCATTGGTTTGGGTCGGGATCGTCATGGGAGGGGCTCCGCGGCGGCTGATAAGACTGCCCGGAGATTACCGCTCTGCCGGCATCAAAGAAAACCCTCTCCCGTATCGAGAGAGGGTTGTCATTTCCGACTAACTCCGACGCCTCAGGCTGCCTTTGCCAGCAAGCTCTGCCGATAGGCGACGATGTCTTCGATGGTGAGGACCGGGAAACCGTTGCGGCGGCCATAGGCCTTCGCCTGCCGGCCACGCAGCATTTCACCGTCGCGGGTCATCAATTCGCACAGGATCGCAGCACTGCCGAGGCCGGCGATCTGAGTCAGATCGACCGATCCTTCCGTGTGGCCACGACGGACCAGAACGCCGCCCGGCGATGCCCGCAGCGGGAACATATGGCCGGGGCTGACGATATCCGATGCCTTGGCATTCGGCGCGATGGCGGCACGCACGGTGGTCAAACGGTCGGCCGCAGAAACACCGGTTGTAACACCGTTACGGGCCTCGATGGAGACAGTGAAGGGTGTTCCGTAACGACTTTCGTTGCGGACAGCCATCATCGGCAGTTCCAGCCGCTCGACCGTGGCGGCGTCTAGGCAAAGACAAACGATACCGCTGCAATCGCGGATCATCCGGGCCATGACGTCATGGGTCAGGTTACTGGCGGCAGCAATGAGATCCGCCTCGTTTTCACGGTCGTCATCATCAAGAACGATGACGGGCAATGCCGATTGCATCGCTTGGACGGCTGCATCGATGCGGCCGACAACACGCGACATTTCTGCTTGGGAATAGTGCTTGGTCATGTGAAACGCTCCTCGCATGGTTTTTGCGACAAACGTTCCAGGGCAAGATACCGGGCGCTGCCGGAACTGGTACCAATCGTCCACAGACGACCAGCCACCGGCGCGTCAGCGCCACGATCTCGTCTTCTTCCATCCGGACTGTAACCGTCGGCTCAGGATTTCGACCTGATCTGCTTGACCCGTGCCGGATTGCGCCGGCACGGCGCTCGCGGGCTCGACAGGCCGGGCTTTCACCCGAATTGTCCTACCGCCGGTGGGGATTTTCACCCCGCCCTGAAGACGTATTGACCGGGGCAACATGGCAGGACCGCCCGGTTCCCGTCAAGCAAGGCAAAATTGCGGGTTCACGAGGAAAACTCAGAAAAGCCGCCCTTGGCCCTTCTCCAGATCGAGCAGAAACCGCTTGGCCGTGAGGCCCAGATCGCTCGAATACCCACCGAGTTGAGTGGTGCCGATGACACGATGACAGGGAATGATAATGGCGATGGGGTTCTGCCCGCACGCGGTCCCGACAGCCCTTGCCCCTGTGTAATCCTGTTGATCCATAAGGGTCGCCAAATCGCCATAACGCCGCGTCTCGCCATAGGGAATGCGCAATAAGGCGTTCCACACGCCACGTTGAAAATCGCTGCCTGGGTAAACGAGCGGCAGGTCGAAATCCGTCAGGCGGCCATCGAGATAGGCCACCATCTGTTTCTTCGCCTCTTCAGCCAATGGCGACGAAACCATGACCTTGGGTTCAATCTTGCGCCAATGACATGTGATGATCGCCTGCTCATCGCAGCGGATCTCGATCCAGCCAATCTTGGCACGGAGAACTGCGCCGATTGGAATACCGTTATGCGCAGGTTCGTCGTTCACCGATGCCAGGCCTGGACTTGCTTCACCAAATCCTCAACATGCTGCGGCGGTGTTTCCGGCACGATGCCGTGACCCAGATTGAAAATGAACGGCCCGTGGCCCCAGGCATCCAGGATCTTGCCGGCCGCCGAACGCATCGCCTCGCCACCCGCGACCAGCAATTGGGGATCGAGATTTCCCTGCAATGCCACGCGGCCCTGCAATTGCGTAAAGGCCCAATCCAGCGGTACGCCGGAATCGAGGCCCAGCCCGTGCATGAACGCGGTCCGGGCGAAATCGAGATAGCCGGCCCCACAGGCGCGCGGGAAGACAATCACCGGCACTTCCGGATGCGACATCCGCACCCGGTCCACAATCGCCTTCATCGGCTGAAGGCTCCAGCGCAGCAGGCCAGCATGATCCAAGGCACCCGCCCAGCTGTCGAAAATCTGCAGCACTTCGGCGCCGGCTTCGATCTGGGCAATGAGATAGCTCGCCGTCGCATCGACCAGCAGGTTCATCAGGCGCTGGAAGCTCTCGGGACGCTGATAGGCCCAGGCTTTCGTCTTGGCATAATCCCGCGACGACCCACCCTCGATCATATAGCTCGCAACCGTCCAGGGAGCCCCGGCAAAGCCGATCAGCGCCGTCTCCGGGGGGAGAGCCGTCCGCAGGCCCGCAACGGCCGTATAGACCGGCTTCAGCCGGCTGTGGAACTGGTCCATCGCCAGGCGTGCCATGCCGGCATCGTCCACAATGGCATCGAGGAGCGGCCCGCGGCCCTCTTCAAAGCGCAGTTCCTGGCCCAACGCGTGCGGCACGACGAGAATGTCGGAAAAGAGGATCGCGGCATCGAAACCGAAACGGCGAATGGGCTGCAGCGTCACTTCGACGGCCAGTTCCGGATTGTAGCAAAGATCCAAGAACGAACCGGCTTTGGTCCGTGTCGCCCGGTATTCCGGCAGATAACGGCCGGCCTGGCGCATCAGCCAGATGGGCGGGCGTTTGACGCTCTCCCCCTTCAATGCCTTCACCAGCAATTTGTCGGCCGTCTGCATGGTCTTTGCTCACTTCCAAACTTGGCCCGGTCATTCAGGGCTGGTCTTCGCCTTATTCAGTGCTCTTCCTACATCTCTAAAAGATAAGACTCTAGGAGGAAGATGATGATGTGCGGTGGATAAGGAGAATCCCCGTTCTTGGATTCCTGTCCTCACTTTGGTCTTGGAAAAAGCTGCCACGGGGTCGCAGGTGAAGGATATGGACAAGCCTGTGGGCATTCCATCCGCTTGTTGCTGGCCTTTTGCATGTCCCAAGCTGCCGACCGGCGGCAAAAGATCCTGGGATAAGGGCAAATTCAAATGGGTGAATCCTGTGGATGATCCGGCGATCCTAAAGTGATCCACCTTATCCACGGGATTCGACCTTATTCCGACCGGCTCTTGTCAGGCGGGAAAAGCGGTGCCATGAAAAGCTGATGACTATGAACAACCGGACCGGCCTTCCTTCATCCACAGGGTCCAGGCTTCTTATCAACAATCGGCCTGTGGATGGCAGATGGTCCGGCCCCTCGATCAGGTAAAGGCCGCTTCATGCCCAACACCGATTCCGGCCGGCAGTTGCACATCCATCTCGTCTCCGATGCGACGGGCGAGACATTGAACAGCATCACCCGTGCCTGCCTGGTGCAGTTCGAGCGCGCGCATCCGATCGAACATCATTGGACCCTCATCCGCACCACCGGACAGATGGACAAGGTCCTGGCCGGGATCGAGGCGCATCCGGGCCTGGTCCTCTTTACCGTCGTCAATGACAAGCTGCGCCAGTATCTCCTGGAAGGCTGCCGGCAGCTCGGCGTCAAATTCGTTTCGGTGCTGGACCCCATCATCAATGCCCTGACCGATCATTTCGGTCAGGCGGCGCGCGGCCAGTCGGGGCGGCAGCATGCGCTCGATGCCGAATATTTCGACCGCATCGCGGCGATGGATTTCGCCCTCACCCATGATGACGGCCAATCGGCACGCAATTACGAGGAGGCCGATGTCATCCTCATCGGTGTCAGCCGCTCGTCGAAGACACCGACCTGCATCTATCTCGCCAATCGTGGCATCAAGGCAGCGAACATTCCCCTGGTGCCGGGCTGTCCGCTGCCGCCGGAACTTTTCCAGGTGAAGAAGCCGCTCATCATCGGCCTCACCAAGGATGTGAATTCGCTGGTTCAGATTCGCCGCAACCGCCTGCTGATGATCGCCAAGGACGAGGATTCCGATTACGTCGATCCGCAATCCGTGCGCGAAGAGGTCGCCCAGGCGCGGCGGCTTTGCACCGAGCATGGCTGGCAGATGATCGACGTCACCCGCCGCTCGATCGAGGAAACAGCGGCAACCATCATCCAGATGCTGTCCGAACATCGCGACGCCATGCTTGATGCCGCGGAAGCCCGCGAACAGGCATGAGCGAAGTCCTCGTTCTCGCTTCCGGCAGCACCGCGCGTGCCAAGATGCTGAAGGATTGCGGCGTCGCCGTTGAAATCGTGAAGCCGGCCGTCGATGAGAGCGAACTCAAGGCCAGCTATCGCGCCGAAGGGGCCAATGTCATCGATACGGCGGTGGCGCTTGCCGAAATGAAGGCATTGGCGGTGAGCCGCCGCCTCAATGGCCGCTATGTCCTGGGTGCCGACCAGATGCTGGAATGCGAAGGCACCTGGTTCGACAAGCCGGTGGACAGGGACGCAGCGCGGCGCCAGTTGAAGGCCCTCAGCGGCCGCGCGCACCATCTGGTCAGTGCCGCCGTGTTGATGAAGGATGGCGAGCGCCTGTGGCATCATGTCGACCGCGCGGAACTCACCATGCGGGAACTCGGTGACGATTTCCTCGATTGGTATCTCGCCACGGTCGGCGATGATGTGACCGCTTCAGTCGGCGCCTATCATCTGGAAGGTCTGGGAGCCCAGCTGATGACACGGGTGCGCGGCGACTTCTTCACCGTGCTGGGCCTGCCGCTTCTTCCCGTCTTGGCGATCCTGCGCACGCATGGCATGTTGCGCGCATGAACGAGATCCGCACGCAATCCGGAAAGACAAGGGTGGCCGGTGTTTTCGGCTGGCCCGTCAATCATTCGCGCAGCCCCCGCTTGCATGGGTACTGGCTCGCGAAATACGGCATCGACGGTGCTTATCTCCCTTTCTCCACACGGCCGGAAAATCTGGTCGACGCGATCCGCGCCTTGCCTAAGCTTGGGTTCAGGGGTGCCAACGTGACCCTGCCGCACAAAGAGCGCGCCCTCGACGCCGTCGATCATTTGAGCGACGTCGCGCGCCGCATCGGTGCGGTCAACACGCTCATCGTGCAGGAAGACGGCAGCATCCTTGGCGACAATACCGATGGCTTCGGCTTCGTCGAACATCTCAAGGTGAGCGCGCCCCATTGGCGGGCCGGTGGCAAGGCGGTGATCCTCGGTGCCGGCGGCGCCGCCCGCGGCATCATTGTCGCTTTGCTTGATGCGGGTGTCTCACAGATCGTCATCACCAACCGCACCGCTGCCCGCGCCGAGACACTGGCGAGCTCGCTCGATGGTCCCATCGACATGGTGGGTTGGGACGATCGCGCCCATGCGCTCAAGGAGGCGACCTTGCTGGTCAACACGACGCAGCTTGGCCAAGCGGGCCAACCACCGCTCGAGATCGACTTGCAGCATCTGCCGCGCGAAGCGGTGGTCGACGACATCGTCTATGTGCCGCTCGAAACCGATCTGCTGAAACAGGCCAAGGCTCGTGGCAACGCCACCGTCGACGGCATCGGCATGCTGCTCCATCAGGCCCGTCCCGGCTTCAAGGCCTGGTTCGGCCAGGAACCGGAAGTCGACACGGCACTGCGTGACTTCGTGCTGGCCGGATAAGGGGCGCTAGGCCCGCTTCGTCAGCATGGCCGCGCCGGTCTCTGCTGCCTGCCTTGTATCAAGCCCGCTCTCCTGAACCAGAGAGCGCCAGGTGTGAAAGCTGATGGCGAGCCGCAGCAGCGGCATCTGCTTCTGGTTGAGCCCTTCGCTCAACACCTCGATGACCAGAGCAAGGCGCGGTCCCCAGCGCAAATCGGAAATCTCGCGCACCAGATCGTGACTTTCCGCATCGCGCAGAACGCAGGCGGCGAGGCTGGCATTGCGCCGGTACCAATCATAGATCTCTATGAGGCCCTGTTTCAGCCGTGGGAGCCCAGGGGCGATGTTCCGCCAGGGGGCGGCATCCGGGAAGGGATCCCGTGCCATCGTCTCGCCGGAGCAGGCCATCAACAGGCTGCGCTCGTCCGGGAAATGGGCGTAGAGCGTGTGCCTTTGCACACCGGCCTTCTCGGCGATCATGCTGAGCGTCGAGCGGGCGGGACCGACCGTGGAATGGAGTTGCACCGCTGCGTCGACAATCCGGCGGCGTGTGTCGGCGGTCTGCTCGGCACGGCGGGTCTGTCGGTAGGAGCGTTTCTCGGGAATCCGGCGGGCCATAATTCGATGCACACGTGTGTATTTTGAATATTGACAAGCACACAGACTTTAAATACACACGCCCGTGCATTCAATATAAATCGCGCCTGTTCGGGATGGGAGCGCGCCCTGTCAGGAGGAAAGATTTATGGAAACACGCATCGATGAGATCGGCCCCGGCATCTATCGCCTGTCGACTTATGTGGCGGATATCGCACCGCCCGCTGGCTTTACCTTCAACCAGTTCCTGCTGCTGGGTGATGAACCGCTGTTGTTCCACACCGGTCTGCGCCGCATGTTCCCCGGCATTCATGCGGCGATGGCACGCGTCATGGACCCGGCACGCTTGCGCTGGATCACTTTCGGCCATGTCGAAGCCGATGAATGTGGCGCGATGAATGAATGGCTGCGGGTGGCGCCGCAGGCACAAGTGGCGCATGGGCGAACCGGCTGCTTCGTTTCCCTGAACGACCTTGCCGATCGCGCGCCGCGCCCGCTCGCAGATGGCGAAACCATCGATCTCGGCAACGGCAAGCGCGTCAGCTATCTCGACACGCCCCATGTTCCGCATGGTTGGGAGGCCGGGCTATTTTTCGAAGAATCGAGCGGCACCCTGCTGTGCGGCGATCTCTTCACTCAGCTCGGCAACGGTAGCACCTTGACCGATGGCGACATTGTCGGACCCGCCATCGCGGCCGAGGACATGTTCCGCTCTTCCAGCCTCAACCCGAATATGGGCGCCACCATCCGCCGGCTCGCCGATTTGCAGCCGCAGCGCCTTGCCCTCATGCACGGGCCGAGTTTCGAAGGCGATGCGGCGGCTGCACTCATGGCTCTCGCGGCGGATTACGATCAGCGCCTGAAAGCGGCCTGAATTCAGGACCGATTGAACTGGGGCGCCTGTCTTGGCCAAGCGTCGCTTAGAACCGGCCCTCAAAATTCATCTGCTCGCCATTGACCCAGCCTTGGCCGGCCGCAATGGCACCCTTGCGGTTCATGACCAAACCGGCAAATTCGGGCTTTGATTTCTGCGCGCGCAGAAAAGAGAGGATGAAGAGATCGCGCCATTCTTTCGGCACCGTGCCGCGCCACAAAGTGGCATTGCGCCAGCAATCCTTGAAACCGGCATGGGCGGCAGGGATCGTCGCCATATGATCGCAAATCCGGCCGATCGCCTTTTCGGCATTGCCGGCCGCGGCGGTGAAGGCATTTACCTCCTTGAGGCCGACACCCTTCAAGCCGCCATTCTGGGTGACAAGGTCAAAGAACCAGCAGAAATCCCGCTTGGCTTGCGGTGCCGTCCCGCGTGATGCCGCCCATTGGCCGGCTGCTTTGTCGGCGCGCCGCGCCACGGCACCTGCCGCCCTCATCTGCTGTGCCACCATGGCACTCCCGGCCAGGAAGAAAACCAGCTCGGCCTTCACCTCCGGTTTCAAGCGCGCGCCCATCTGCCAGCCGCGCACGATGGCCATCCCTGCAGCCTTGGTGCCGTTGCAGGCTTGCCAAAACGCCGCGCCGAATTTCGGCATGGTCGCCATCACGGCATCGCGGCCCGCGCCAATGACAAGCGGCTGCAGAGAAGATGAGCCGATATTCCACTGCAGCACGCCGCAGGAAAGTCCCATACCGTCGAAATCCCCGGTAACCCCGGCCCAAGGATTGCCAGAGGTCTCAAAATCACCGGTCGTCTCCAAGGCGGCCGCCAGCCAGGCATCGTCAACCATTGTGGTCCCCGGTTGATTGTAACGCGCGTGCCTTCGGCACGCGCGATAGACTAGAATGATATTGGCGCCAGACCACCTCTAATTGTTTCCGCCGTCCCCGGGACCTGACCCGAAATGGCCTCCGGTACCCCGCCGAACCAGCTTAATGGCTTGAAAAGGGGCATTTTTTCGCTGGTTGATAATAGCTGGCGGCACCCCTATCTTGCGCCGCGACAGAACTCCCGAAATTCCCCAGTCTTTCATGGGCCAAATGACCGATCTCGCGCATATCCGCAATTTCTCCATCGTCGCCCATATCGATCATGGCAAGTCGACCCTCGCGGACCGGCTGATCCAGGCGTGCGGCGGCCTCTCCGACCGCGAGATGACCGAGCAGGTGCTCGACAATATGGAGATCGAGAAGGAGCGCGGCATCACCATCAAGGCGCAGACCGTGCGCCTGATGTACAAGGCCGACAATGGCGAGACCTATCAGCTCAACCTGATGGACACGCCCGGCCATGTCGACTTCGCCTATGAAGTCTCGCGCTGCCTTGCCGCCTGCGAAGGATCGCTGCTGGTGGTCGATGCGTCCCAGGGTGTCGAGGCGCAGACGCTCGCCAACGTCTATCAGGCGATCGACCATCACCATGAGATCGTGCCGGTCCTGAACAAGGTCGATCTCCCCGCCGCGGAACCGGAACGCGTCAAGCAGCAGATCGAAGACGTGATCGGCATCGACGCGTCGGAGGCGGTCGAGATCTCGGCAAAGACCGGCCTCAACATCAAGGGCGTTCTGGAAGCCATCGTCACCAAACTGCCGCCGCCCAAGGGTGATCGCAACGCGCCCTTAAAGGCGATGCTGATCGACAGCTGGTACGACCCCTATCTCGGCGTCGTCATTCTGCTGCGCGTCATCGACGGCGTGGTCAAGGTGAAGACAATGGCGCGCATGATGGCGGCGGATGCCGTCTATGAAATCGATCGCGTCGGTTGCTTCACGCCGAAGCAGACGCTGACGGGTGAATTGGGGCCGGGTGAAGTCGGCTTCATCACCGCCGGCATCAAGGCTGTCGCCGATTGCCGTATCGGCGACACGATCACCGACGACAAGAAGCCTTGCGCGGAAGCGCTGACCGGCTTCAAGCCCTCGGTCCCGGTGGTGTTCTGCGGCCTCTTCCCCATCGATGCGGCCGATTTCGAAACCTTGCGCGACAGCATGGGCCGCCTGCGCCTCAACGACGCCAGCTTTCAATACGAAATGGAAACCTCGGCCGCACTCGGCTTCGGTTTCCGCTGCGGCTTCCTGGGGCTCTTGCATCTCGAAATCATCCAGGAGCGGCTCGAGCGCGAGTTCAATCTCGACCTCATCACCACCGCACCTTCTGTCGTCTACAAGATCCACATGCAGAACGGCGATCTCATCGAGCTCCACAACCCGGCCGATTTCCCGGATGTGGTGAAGATCGAGAAGATCGAAGAGCCGTGGATCAAGGCGACGATCATGGTGCCCGACGAATATCTCGGCGCCATTCTGAAACTGTGTCAGGAACGGCGCGGCCTGCAGGTTGATCTCACCTACGCCGGCAGCCGCGCAATGGTCGTCTATCGCCTGCCCTTGAACGAAGTCGTGTTCGATTTCTACGACCGCCTGAAGTCGATCAGCCGCGGCTATGCGAGCTTCGACTATCACCTCGACGGCTATGAAGAGAGCGACCTGGTGAAGCTCAACATCATGGTCAACGGCGATCCGGTCGACGCGCTTTCCTGCATCGTGCACAAGAGCCAGGCGGAAAGCCGCGGCCGCGTGCTGTGCGAGAAACTGAAAGACCTCATCCCGCGCCAGCTCTTCAAGATCGCCATCCAGGCGGCGATCGGCGCCAAGGTCATCGCCCGCGAAACCGTCTCGGCCCTCAGGAAGGACGTGACGGCGAAATGCTATGGCGGCGACATCAGCCGTAAGCGCAAGCTCCTCGACAAGCAGAAAGAGGGCAAGAAGAAGATGCGCCAGTACGGCAACGTCGAAATCCCGCAATCGGCCTTCATCGCCGCCTTGAAGATCCACGAATAGACGCGTGGCCCCCGGGCCGTTTATTTAGGGCTGGGCATCGTCCTTCTTCGTCGTGAAGAACAGGATGATGCCAAGGATCAGCATGTGGACCCACAGCGGCAGCATGAGGAGCGGCAACAGCACGCGCTGCCACATCATGAGCGAGATGTTGTTCTCGATGAAGGTCTTAACGGCCTTGATGCTCGCTGGCCAGATGATCGACCACAGATAACCGGTCGCCATGCCGTTCCAGCTGCTGTTGGTGAAATTCTCCAGCCCGTCGAGCACCAGCAAAATGCTGGCCGAGGCAAGAAGGGCTAGGGCGCAAAGTCGAATTGGGTTCATAAGATCCGATATTGCCGGAACACCAGCTTCCGGTCGAGCGGTCAGATGCGCTGAAAACGTCGCCGCTAGGGCCTTTATTCCCCTGTAACAAAAGGATTTCCACCGCCCGCCGCGATCGCTATTGCCAGCGGGGCGGCCCTTGGCTAGTTTCCGGCCCGCGCCAGCCACGGCGTCAGCCGGGGACACCCTCGGCCGCTGGTGAGGAGAGATGGCCGAGTGGCTTAAGGCACACGCTTGGAAAGCGTGCATAGGGTAAAACCTATCGTGGGTTCGAATCCCACTCTCTCCGCCACCCGACACGGCAGGCGCCACCGACATGGCGCTGTCACCTTCTGGTCGGTCATTAATTATTTGCGCCGGTGATTCCGCAGCGCCTAGAGTTGCGGCCGGCAACAGTTCTGAGCGTCATGAAAAGACGACATTTCCTGCTGGGTGGCACATCCGTCTTTCTGGCTTTGTCCCGGCGCGCCGGCGCGCAGGACAAAAGGCTGCGGATCGCCTATCCCGACAAATCGCCGCCCAATTCCTGGCTGGACTCCCTCGGCGGTGTCTCCGGCCTGACCGTCGACCTGATGGCCGAGGTGGCGGCGGCGGCGGGCTTGGCCTTCCTGCCGGTGGCGCGGCCGCTGCCCCGCGTCCAGCTGGAGGTCGAAACCGGTCTTGCCGACGGCATGTGCCTGGCGGTGACGCCGGCACGACGTCTCTATGCCCAGGCGGCGAGCGAACCGCTGGTTTCCGGCCCCGTCACCATGTTCGTGCGGCGGGACAATCCGGCGTTGAAGCGCCTTGAGACCGTCCGCTCGCTCGACGATCTCGCCAAGGCCGATGTCACGGTCATTGCCATCGCCGGCAATGGCTGGATCAAGGAGAATATCGAAAGCCGTGGCATTCGTACCGAACATGCCAGCGGCACGACAGGCACCGTGCGGATGTTGTTGGGCGGGCGCGGCGACGTCATCGTCGACATGTCGTCGCAGATCAACTGGATCCTGAAGGCCCAGGCCGAGGCATCAAATGTTATCGAACTGCCGACCGTGATGGCCAATGTCGATTGGCATCTTCAGATCAGCAAGAAGTCGCCGGTCATCGAGGATCTGCCGAAACTCTCTGCGGCGATCAAGGAATTGAAAGCCTCGCCGCTCTACGAAGCGACCCTCAGGAAATACGGCATGAAGGCGTGAGCCGCCACGGCTTGCTCACCCGCGGCCAACTTATGGCGTGATATCCGGCATGTCGACCGAGGCGATGGATTGTGCCAGCGCCAGGCGCTCCGCGTCCGTCGCATTGATGTCCACGCTGCGGCACAGATCGACCACGGTATGCGACCCGTCAGCGTTTTTGGTAAAGGCGTCGACACAGACATGTCCGACAGAGCCGATATCGAATGTCGACACCTGTGCCGGGCCTGAATTGCCGGCAAGCTTCTCCGGCGTAACGGCAGACAGCTTCCTGAAGTTCCTGTCCTGCTCCAACGTGTCTTCATTGAAACTGACTGGCGCGCCATCGAGCGGGCCGTAGGCGCGCATAATCACAGACCAGAGCTGCTTTGTTGCGTCCTGACCCCGATGAAAAGCGCCCAAGCGATATATTTCGACATATCCTTGCCCGCCCGGATGATACTTGCGCTCGCATGCGGGCTTCTCGGTAAAAGCGCCGATTTCCGACGCCAGCACCGACTCTTTCTTAATGAATCCGTCGCAGGAGATCGATCCCGCACTCTTGCCGGTCGCACCTGGGCTGACGCCTTGCGCACAGGAAGCGAGCAGTAGTGGCACGCACAGCAATGCGGCGGGGAACAGATACGCAGGTTTCATCGAGGAAATCACTTAGCTCAAGGATTGACGGCTGCAAAGTATTCGGCAGCGATCTGCTGTGCCCGCTCCATTGCCGCGGTATCGTCCGCGAACACAGCGACAGGCTGGCAGATCTCGACAATCGTGCGGGATTTGTTCGGGTTGCGCGCAATTCCGGTGACGCAAACACGGGTCACGTCGTTATGATCGGTTTCGAAACGCGCGACCCGTCCTGGGCCTTCTGCATTCAGCAGTTGAGTCGGAAGATTTTCCGAAATGACACGGAAATTTCTGTTGCCCTTGATATCCTCCGGGGACACCGGTACCGCAGACTCGTCGGAATTGAAATAACGATAGATGAGAATGAGACCCCTCTCATCCTTTGTCTCTTCCGTCACATTCCTTTTTGAGAGGCCAACAGCTTCCAGAGACTCGACATAACGCCCTTGCGGTCCGTAACGCGTCTCGCATCCCTTGGTCTGATAACTCGCGATTTCTTCAGCAAGCACGGAGCCCGCGTCGACGAAGGGTCCACAATCGAGCGGCGTCTTGTCGCCGTCCTGATGCACGGCTTTGCTTCCTTGGGCGCATCCGCTCAGAAATGCCAGCGTCGCACAGACAATCGCAATGGTCGGACGGCGCATAGGTTGTGTCATCAATGATTGTTATGGATCAGAAAGTAGAGCGCTGTTCGGCGTCATGCAAGCGGTCCATTCTGCAATGACGGACTACTTCTTCACCTTCTTGATGACCTTTTCGAGGAAGGTCGGATGCTTGCCCCATTCGACGCGCTCCGGAATGGGCTCGCGCGTGGCGCGGTCAACCAGCTTTTTGCGCATGTCGCGGATCATGCGACCCACTTCCTCGGCATCCACATTTTCCGCCACCGTCTCGGTGGCGCGGCTGAGGCCCAGTTCCTGTTCGGTGATTTCCATTTCGCTTGCTGCCTGGACGATGCGGTCCGAAATCTGTTGTGGCGAGACGCCTTCACCGTGGAGCACCGCATAATGGCCGGCCTCCGGCTTGGTGACGACGCCGGTATCGGTTGCTTCCACCAGCACTTCGCCGATGCGCTTGTCGAGCGCCTCGCGGCGTTCCGGCGTCATCTTGCCGAAGCTGCGTTCGGAAACCGCCTTGGACTGGAACATGGTCATGCCAAGCTTGCCGCCACCTTGCCGTGCGGCACTGATGGCAAGGTTGCCGAATTCCTCGTCGCTTGCCATCGGATCGGTGTCGACAATGTCCGAGAGGTGCTGGTAGCCGCGCGCGTTCGTGGCTGACAGCATCAGCCACCAAGTCTTCGGCCGGCTGCCGTTGCGGGCGTCGAGTTCGAAGACCTTCTCACCGATGATGGGCGTGTGGATGCGTGCCGTCGCCGTCGTGATCCCCGTCTGCAGCAACAGCTTCGCCATGAAGCGCAGGAACAGGATGCGATCCTCCTGCGCCACGAAATTCACCAGGTGATCGTCGACGAGACCACGCAAGGGTCTGCCGAAATGCTTGCCGAAATTGCCACGCGCCTCGTGGATTCGGGTCGCCTGGTCGATGAGAAAAGACATGTCCCAGCTGTCGGACATTACGCCCCCGCGTCGGTGATATATGCCGGCCGCCCCAATCCGTAAGTTTTGGCCCGGGATGGTTAAGTAATAATGAAATATCCGATGATTTGCGTGTGCGTGCACGCGCAAATATTCGCCATAAACACGCTTAAAATCGGTACGAATACGTAGCGGATTTCAGCTTTCCAGCGGGTCGATCACGATCTCCAGGTCGCTCGGCGCAGCCGCAGTGAACCAGGCCGAAATCGCCGCGATGTCGCCGCTCCCGGCCAGGACCAGGTAAAGCAGGCGGCGCCCGCTCTCATTGTCGGTGCGCAGTTGCCGAAGACCATCGTCAAGACGCGAGCGCAACTTCCGCAGCAGGGCAGGCGTCAGGCTGGCGTCTCGACCGAGATGAAGCGTTTTCACTTCGCAGCGGATCGGGGTTTGCTGGTGCTTGGCGCGTAGATCGGGCGAGGCGAACAGATAATCGCGCGGACAAAATGCGATATCATCGCACCCGATCTTCGCCAGATGCCGATAGGCCCGGGCTTCATTGAAAAGGTCCAGCGCCTGAGCCCAGCCTCTGGCGGGATTGTGCTGGTCGACCTGTGCGAGGATGCCGGCCTTCCATGTGCCCCAGGCGGCGTCAGGAATGGTTGCCAGCAGGGCATCCAGCTGCAGCAACGCTTCCGGCGTCAGCGACATAAGATATTGCTGCCAGGCACGCCGCCGGTTCGTCCCGGCGATGCCGCTGACAAAATCATCGAGGCGAGGCAAGGCGCCCAGACCTGATCCCGAAGGCTCCGTGCTGCAATCCTACCGAGCCAGCGAAGCGCTGCTGGCGGCGGCGCGACTGCCCAAGATGCTGACGATGGAGGCCAGCAGGAAGCCGGCCGAGGAGCAGAATTCCAACACTTCGACCAGGGCTCGTGCCGGCGTGCTGGGATCGCCGACCAGATCGCCGGCAACAGGTGAAGCGATCGCGACCAGAAGAGCAGCAATGAGGATCGAACGCCCGGCGACATTGCCTTCGCTCGCCCGGTAGCGGGTCAACGCATAGACCAGGAACAGCAGCAACATGGCGCTGAGCAACAGACCCGACCAGGATTGTCCGTCGAGATTGTCCGGCTCGAACAGGGCACCGATGAGTTCGCTGATTTCGTAAGGCAAAGGCCCGGCGACGGCGCCCTTCGCATTGAGGAAGCCAACCAGGCCGATCGACATAGCGGCCAGCACCGGTACCTGCAGCCACCGGACGCCACGCGTCACGAGAGCGCCGGCCGCGACGACCACCGAAAGAATGCTGCAAAGGACCGACAGCCGGTCCAGCGGACCATTGTCAATCACCCAGCTCTGGACGGAATGGGGTGCCAGCAGAATGGCCATCAGCGCCATCGCGACGGCGCCCATGACACCGGCAAGATAAGCGTTGGTGAATTTGGCTTCGCCGAATCCGGCACTGCTCTGCGCGGCGCTGACGGCAGCTGGCGCGGCCTCTGCTGCCCGGTGCGCACGGCGGCCGGGTTCTTCGATCAACTCCAGCGCGTCATGGCGGATGTAGTTCAGCGCCATGGCTTCCTTGATTTCATCCAGGCCGACCGCACCGGCTGCGACACATTCCTTCAGCAGCGTGAAGAACAGCTCTGCCTGTTTCGGATCCGGATGCTCTTTGTAATGACCCTCGGCGGAAACGGGTTTGGTGAGTGCCCGCGACCAGGGCAGCCATTTTGCCGACAGAATGCCACCGCTCCGCTGCCGCACGGTAAAGTCAACCGGCAGTCCGGCTTTCCAAGGTTGCGTGCGCCGCCTGGTGTTGTGCAGGATCCGCGTCTCCGGCGTCAGGCGATCGAGATCGTTCCAGATGCGCGGCAATTCGCCGATCGAGCCTTCCGGTTCGTAATTGAGGTTGATCCAATCGACATAATCGCGGGCGAAGGCGAACATCGCGTCGAACTGCTCCCGCGTGCGCCAATGACCCAGTTTTGCGCAATCGAGCAGCATCACCGAACTGGCCCAGGTCCGGTTGTTGTGTTTGGCCGATCCACGCTTGGCAGCCCAGATCGCCTTGCCTTGCATGTCCATGTCGAAAAGTTCGCGCACGTCGCCGACGGCGAAGCAATCCGGGTCGATGACGATGGCGCGGCCCTGGAAATCCATCAGTTCCGGCGGCATGAAGCGCAGGGGCGTGAAGCTCTGCAAATCCGCCATCCGCCAGATGCGCTGCTTGGAGTTCCACAGATAGGGCTGACCTTCGCGTGCCGCCAGAAACGGGTGGTCGGGCGCATTCATGATGAAGACGTCGAAACTCTCCGGTGCGGCCGAATTGCGCTTTAACGCATAGGCGGCAACCTTGGCGCCCAGCAATTGCTGGGGATTGGCCTGAATGAAAACGGCGTTGCGAAGAGTGCCGGACATGTTTGTTCCAGTCGACTGTCACCTATTCGCAACATTCTGCTGGTTCCGCCGCATTCTGACAAGGCTGGGCAGGCGTCATACGCCCCCGTTTTCGCCCCGAAAAGACTGGATTCCTTACCCCTTTCAACCCCTTTCACTGTCCAGCATCGCCATCTGGGCCGCCGCATATCGATCGCCCGCAGCGGCGCCCTTGGGTACAAAGCGCTCGATGGTGGCAAGCTCGTCCTTGCTCAACGTGACCTGCAGCGAACCGATGGCCTCCGCCAGGCGGTCGCGGCGGCGGGCACCCACCAGCGGCACGATATCGGCGCCTTGCGCGAGGACCCAGGCAATGGCGATCTGGGCGACGCTCGCTCCCTTGTCGGCGGCAAAGCGGCGCAGGGCCTCGACCAGGGCCAGGTTGCGATCCGCATTCTCGCCCTGAAAGCGGGGAGCGTAACTGCGGAAGTCGCCCGCACCCTGCAGCGACGTCTTCTGCCAATGACCGCTGATGAGACCGCGCGAAAGCACGCCATAGGCGGTGATGCCGATCCCCAGCTGGCGGCAGGTCGCCAGGATGTCGTCCTCGATATCCCGGGAAATCAGCGAATATTCGATCTGCAGATCCGTGATCGGATGCACCTTGGCGGCGCGGCGGATCGTTTCCGACCCCATTTCGGAAAGACCGATCTGGCGCACATATCCGGCTTTCACCATGTCGGCGATGGCGCCGATCGTCTCTTCGATGGGAACATCGGGGTCGAGCCGCGACGGCCGATAGATATCGATATGGTCGAGCCCAAGCCGATTGAGCGAATGCGCGAGGAAGTTCTTCACCGCCTTGGGGCGGGCATCGTAGCCGAGCCATTCGCCATTGGGTGCCCGCAAGGCCCCGAACTTCACGCTGACAAATGCCCTGTCGCGCTTGGTGCTGGATTTCAGCGCCTCGCCGATCAGCATTTCGTTATGGCCCATGCCATAAAAATCGCCCGTGTCGAGCAGCGTGATGCCGGCCTCAAGCGCGGCGTGGATCGTGGCGATGCTCTCGCCCCGGTCGCTCGGCCCGTACATCCCCGACATCGCCATGCAGCCAAGGCCCAGAGCCGACACCTCGCTGGCACCGCTGCCTGTACCCAAAACACGCCGCTCCATGATCCGCACTCCGCAAATATGTCGATACCCAGCAAGATAGAAGCTGCGCCTTCGTGCGATAATCCGATACAATCGATACAGGCTGTACGGATTTTCGCACAATGAAGCAGATCGATCTGGCTGATCTCGATGCCTTCCGGGCCGTGGCCGAGGCGCGCAGCTTTCGCCGCGCCGCCAAGCTGCGCAACGTCTCGCCCTCGTCCCTCAGCGCGGCGCTGCAGCGGCTGGAGGCGGGATTGGAGATCCGCGTTCTCAACCGGACGACCCGCAGCGTCACGCCGACCGAAGCCGGGCAGCGGCTTCTGGAAAGATTGCGGCCGGCCTTCGCCGAAGTCGGGGCCGCCATCGATGCCATCAACGATTTCCGCGCGACGCCGACCGGCACGCTGAAGCTCGATGTCCCCACCATTGTTGCCAAGCATGTGTTGCCGGCCATCGTGGCGCCGTTCCTCGCTGCAAATCCGGGCATCGTTCTTGAGGTCCGGGCCAACGACACCTTCATCGATGTCGTGGCGGAAGGGTTCGATGCCGGCATTCGCTATGATGAATCGCTGGCAAGGGACATGGTCCGCCTGCCGATCGGCCCGCGCCGCCAGCGCTTCGTCCTGGCAGCATCCCCGGCCTATCTGGAGCGGGCCGGAACGCCCCGCCATCCGAAGGAATTGGTCGGCCATGCCGCCATCAGGCACCGCTTCGCCAGCGGCGTCAGCCCGCTCTGGGTGTTTGAAAAAGGCCGCAGCCATGTTCGCATCGACCCCACGGGCCCCCTCATCGCCAGTTCCAGCGAACTGGCCGTGGCGGCGGCCGAAGGTGGCCTCGGTTTCGTTCTGACGTTTGAAGAATTTGTGGCGGCGGGGCTGCAGGCCGGCCGGCTGATCGCCCTGCTGCAGGATTGGCTGCCCGATTTCTCCGGACCCTATCTCTATTATCCCAGCCGTGCCCTGATGCCGGCGCCGCTCCGCGCTTTTGTGGATTTCATCAAGGCGCAGCCGCGGCCTTGAGCCCGTAACGACCCGTTCGTGTCCTGATGGATGACGGTTCAATGTCCCGGCGGGTCTTGTGACGCAGATCACAGACGCTGTGGCCGGCCGGGTTTATATGTTTTCCCATGAAGCGGGGTCACCCAACCGTCCCCATCTCCGCTTCATCTCGCGGGCGCCCGGTGCCATCCCCACCTGGCGCCCGCAACTAATTCCGGGACCTTTTTCCTTTATGCGCCGATCTCATCCGGCACGGAGAGCTGGCTGGGGCTGAAATCGCCCCGTGCGAGCACCCGGATGCAGGCATCGACGACCTTGTCGTCGAGCCGGCTGCCCTTCTGGCGCAAAATCTCCTCGCGTGCGCGATCGAGTCCCAATGCCGGTCGGTAAGGCCGGTCGGATGACATGGATTCGACGATATCGGCGACACTCATGATCCGCGCCTCCAGCATGATGTCGCCAGCCTTCAGTCCGCGCGGATAACCGCTGCCATCCATCGCCTCATGGTGCTGATGGACGATATCGGCAACGGGCCAGGGGAATTTGATGCCCTTCAACAGCTGGTACCCGGTCTCCGGATGCTTTTTGACGATCGCAAACTCGATCGGATTGAGCCGTCCCGGCTTGGTCAGGATTTCGGCCGGGACACGGATCTTGCCGATGTCGTGGACGATCCCGGCCAAATGCAACGCCTTCAACTGTTCGGGCGACATGCCCAGTTCGCGGCCGATGGCGACGGCGAGATCGGCCACCGAGCGTTGATGACCCGCGGTATAGGGATCCCGCTGCTCCAGCATGGCGGCAACGGCCGCCAGCGCGTCCTCAAGGGCATGCTCCAGCGTCTCCGCCTGAACGGTGCGCTCCTTCAAGGCCGCATCGTGCGCCGCCCGCATGCGCCGGGCCTCGATACCGAAGGCGATATTGTCGGCAAGTTCCTTGAACAGCGTGACTTCGCTTTGGCTGAAGACGTCGAAATCATTGCCGTAGATCACGATGGCGCCGGCGACGCGCCCGTCCAGGTGGATGGGGATCGAGACCGAGGCACGAATGCCGACATTGAGAGCGCGTTCCCGCCACGGCGCAAAGGCTGCTTCATCGATCAGCTTGTTGTGGACTTCGACGCGGTCCTCGCGGATACAGCTGCCGGTTGGGCCCCGGCCCGAGGGCGATTCGTCCCAGGTAATGTTGAGGCCATCAAGATAGTCTTGCGCCACACCGGCCTTTGCGATGATGCGGATGGTTTTCTCGGCATCGTGTTCGGCCCAGCCGACCCAGGCGAGGGAGTAGCGGTTGTCGGCCGTCAGCGCCGCGCAGATGCTGTTAAGGAAATCCTCTTCACCATCGGCCGACACCATGGCGCGATTGCTGCGGCTGATCGCCTGCAGCGCCCAATGCTGGCGCAGCAATTCGTCCTTGGCCTGCCGCTTCTCGGTCATGTCGCGATAGATCAGGATCACGCCTTCCAGCGATCCGTCGGCGCCGAAGACCGGTGCCTTGGTGGTGCGGATCCAGCGGGTCTCGCCGTTCTTCTCCCAGCAATCCTCCCGCGTGACGGTAACGCGGTTGCGCATGATGTCGAGATCGTCCTCACGGTAACGCGCGCCTATCTCGGCAGGCAGGAAATCGGCCTCCTTGCGGCCGACAAGTTCGTCGATCGGCGCGCCGATATCATTGGCGTAGCTTTCATTGGCAAAGACGATGACCGAGTTGACGTCCTTGAAGGCGATGCCGTGCGGCAGCCGATGGAGTGCCGCGCGCAGTCCGTCGAGCGTCAGATTCTCGATCCGCTCGGCGTCGGTCATTCGGCGGCCTTTGCCAGTGGCTTAAGCTGGTACCGACCGCCGGCCAGCAATTTGATGCCGGCCTCTGCCACCACGGGATCGAATTGCCGTCCGCTGCCGGCCTTCAGTTCCGCAACCGCATAGTCGATGGTGCGCGCGCGCCGGAAAGGCCGGTGCGACAGCATCGCTTCGATACTGTCGGCGACGCGGACAATGCGCGCCTCCAGCAGAATCGCGTTGCCCTTGAGACCGCGCGGATAGCCGGTCCCGTCGAAATTCTCATGATGCTGGTGGATGATCTCGGCAATCGGCCACGGAAAGGCGATGCCGTGAAGAATATCTGCCCCAGCCTCGGCATGCATCTTCAGCAGGGCGAACTCTTCCGCGCCGAGGCGCTGCGGTCGCAGCAGGATTTCGGACGGAACCTGTATCTGACCGACATCATGCACCATGGCGGCAAGACCCAACCCTTCCAGCCGCTCCGGGTCCAGTTTCAATTCGCGGCCAATGGCGGTCGCAAGGTCGGAGACGCGGTCCTCATGGCCTGCCGTCGTCTGGTCGCGATGCACCATCGCGGTGGACAGCGCGCGGATGGTTTGCTTCAGCGCATGCTTCAGGGCCAGGCTCTTTTCCTCGAGCTGCTGCTCCGCCTTCTTGCGATCCGAGATGTCGCGCAGGAAGACGTAGATCGAACCTCCATCCATTTCCGAATAGACGGCAACGGCTTCGACCGGGAGTGTCGACCCATCCTTGCGACGATGTACGGTCTCGATGATCAACTTGCCATCGCGAACGATGTGCCGCAGTGCATTGTCGATCTCGTCGTCGCTCAAGGTTGCATTGCGCTTGCGGATCGGCATGCCGATCAGTTCGTCACGGGTATAGCCGGACCACCGCACGTAGGAATCGGCTACTTCGGTGATGTTGCCTTTGAGATCCAGCTTCATCAGGCTGTCCGTCGTGGCCGTGATGGCGCCGGCACGAAAGGCTTCTTCCTCCAGCATCGACTTGCGGCTGCGCAGCCGCTCCTCCTCTACCTGCGCACGGGCAGCCCGCATTTCCCCCTGGATCTTGAGAACGGTCCCAAGCACGAGCGTGGCGATCAGCTGAACCAAAAACAGGGTCGGGCCCTCAGTGCGAAAAATAAAGGCCCCGTACTCCCAGCTTCCGATCAACAGGAGTGACAGCGCTTCTCCCGCGCCCACGGCGCAGCCGGCTCCCACCAACATGCGAAATGTGGTGACACCTGTCTCTCGGTGGCGCATTGCCCACACCAGCAGGGAGCAGAAAGCAAGATCAAGACAGATGCCCGAAACACCGGCCAGGGTCGCCGATCCCCCAACCCAAGCGCGGGCAAGTACCTCCGCCGCCGCCGTCAGGACGGCGACGGGAATGCCGCCGAACAGAGAGGCCAGCGCTATTGCGGCACCGCGTTCGTCGACGATATGACCCATGTCGGCATGGCCCAGTGGTCCGACAGCCCCAGTATGAATGTGGAAATAAATCGTGGCCGGGCCGAAAAGAATGAGCAGCGCGTTGCGTATCAGTTGCTGATGGCGGCGCTTGACCAGATGAAGGCAAGCAAGGTCAATCGCCAGAAAGCAGACGACGAAAAGAACGAGTGAACCACCGGCATTGAGAATATGAAGGATATTGACCAAACCGAGCGCTCCGGACATCCGCGATCTGAAGTCGATGCTAGGAGCGAGGAATAAACGGGAGCTTAAAATTCGCGTGTCGAGTGAATATCTAACGGAAATGTTTCAATCAGAGCTAGGATGATTGTCGTCCAAGCTGCTTCAATATCCCCGACTATAGGAACGACGACCGTGATGCAGAAGCAATTTCCAGTAGAGCGCACAGACGCTGAATGGCGTGCCCGCCTGACGCCCGAGCAATACCATGTCATGCGTGGGCATGGCACCGAGCGGCCCGGCTCCTGCGCGCTCAATTACGAAAAGCGTGCCGGCCGCTTCACCTGTGCCGGCTGCGACCAGCCGCTTTTCATTTCAGGGACCAAGTTCGAAAGCGGCACCGGATGGCCCAGCTTCAACGATCCCGTGCCGGGCTCGGTCGAGACCAGCACCGATCGCAGCCACTTCATGGTCCGGACCGAAGTGCATTGCGCGACCTGCGGCAGCCATCTTGGCCATGTGTTCGAGGATGGCCCGCCGCCGACCTATCTGCGCTATTGCATCAATGGTGTCGCCATGAACTTCGCGCCGGAGGAATGAGGGTCCGCCCTGGCTAGAAGCTGATCTCGGCCATCGTGGCGCGGTGATCGGACGGCCAGGGTGTCACCACGATATCGGCTTCCGGCGCTTTCTCGCCAACGATGCCGGCTTTGATGACCTTCAGATCCTTGGCCCGGGCAAAGGCGAAATCGATCCGGTCGTGATGATCCTCGGGGTCGGTCGGCGCCGTCGTCGGCGTCCAGGTATAGGCTGGCTTGGCGACGGGGTCGGGAAAGGCCGCGCGGAACGTATCGGTGAAACCATGCTCCTCGATGGCGGCCGTGCTGGGAAAGCGGACCGGCACCGGATTGTGCCCGGCCTTCACCGTTTCCGCCGTCCAGTCGCGGAACGACGGTTCGTTGAAATCGCCGAAGATGAAGGCCGCATCGGCCCCGTCGGCCGCCTTCAGATCCTCGAACAGCAGCTTCAACGCGGGTCCGCGCGTTTCGCTCGCGAACTTTACCGCTTCGGCCTCGGTCTTGATGAAGGGAGAGGCGCCGTATTCGATGCCGAGCAGCTGATAGGGCTGATAGGGTGAATCGTCGAGATGGATGTTGAACGCCCAGACCTTGCGCCCGTCCACGTCGATCGGCACGCCGAGATCGTGCGGCGTCGCCTGCCCGATCGGATAGCGGCTGATGATCGCATTGGCCCATAAGGCATCGTTGACCTGCGTCTGGTCGTAATAGTGAAAGCCTAGCTTCTCGGCGATGGCCTTGGCGGCGCTGTCGCCGGTCGGGGGGCAGGAATCGGCGGTGCAGGGATCCGATTCAAGCCGCGTTTCCTGCACGCCGATAATGTCGGCACCCGCTGCCTTGATGGCCGCCACGGTCTCGTCGACCGGCTTCTGTTCGTTGGCGCCGCCGCCCCAGATGTTGAAGCTCATGATGGTGAGCTTGGTGTCGGCAAGGGCCGGTTGAGCAGTCAACGCGATCAGGCCGGCAAGCGGCAGCAACTTTCCCAGAAACATTCCCTGACACACTCCCAGGCGCATGGCATTCCCCCATCTGACTTTGGCTTGTTTGAATGAATGGCCAACCAATAACAGAGCAATGTTGCAAGTCTGGGACGGGTTTGGTGTTTCTGTCCAGTCCCGATCGTCTTCATGGATCTCCTCTATGCCGCAGGCAATGGCGAGCAGCCTGTTTCGGGCAACGATCTGACCGCGCGGTATCTGTACGAAGGCAGGCAGCCCTCGATACACGCGAGCCAAGTGCGGATGGCAGGGTGAGGGTCGATTGGAGTACGGTCTTCCACCGCCACCGCAGTGTGGCCGAAGGATTACTGATGAGAAAAGCGGCCTACCTTGGTGTGATCTATATCAACTCTGGTTGCGGGCAAACCCAGCGGCGATTGGAACAAGTCGGCCCGATGGGCTTGACCGCACAAGCCAAAATAGTGAAGGCGGATCGACGTGCGAGGGGCTGGTCATGGCGGCAATCTCCTCAGCGTGGAAAGGCTACCGAGAGGATGAAGGCGATGTCCTAGGGGTAGACCAGCCCCCCGCTCTATTCACTATGTCAGAATATTCAATGGTCGACTCGCCCCTGCTATTCGGTGGCTTTGAGGAATAGGTCGCGGAACTGTGCCTGCATGACAACCGGGGTTTCATCCAACCCGGGTTCTGCTACACCGGGAATACGAACGACGAATAGCGGGTCCAAGGCGTCGGAGATAACCTCCGGTGGCAGGTCGGAATCTGGTTTGATCCGTTTCGCCTGCTTCATGATACGCGATCCATGATCGCCATGGATGAAGATCATCGCGTTCTTGCCAGATGGGCTGGCGAGGATGGTGTCGACAATTTCCAACGCGCGTTTGTGGGTGCATGCCATCTGTTTGGCAAACCCCTGGTAGCGCTCTGCATCCGAAGCGTCGCTCTTGTCGTAATTTTGCAGGGTCCACTCGCTGAGCGGCTTCAAGCTGCAATCCTCGTTCACAATGTATGGGTTGTGGGGCATCAGGACATGGGCAAAGTAAGCCTGCCCCGGCTTCAGGTCCATGACGCGCTTCTGCAACTCATCCATTACAGCAAGTGCGCTGCCGGCGCGCAGCTGGAAGCCGCGTGGGATCGGCTTGAAGCCGGCATTCTTCAGCGGCTTGCTGAAGAGCCGATACAGCGCCACCTTACCGATATGACCCTTATTGTAATAATGGAAGTCCATCACCAGCAACGGGAAGACCGCGCGTTGCAACAGGCTGCCGGCGAAACGAGTCATCGAATGACCTTCACCGTTCGCACGGTAGGAATAGCACTCATCGACTCCTTTGCTGCACAGATCGATGTAGCTCGTGCTTATCGTGGTGATGCGATAGCCAAGTGATTTCAACCGTTGCACCCAGCGGTTTTCCTTCACCATATTGTATTCTACGCCGTTGCGGCGCGATTGTTCGGTGTTGTAGTCGAAGGGCTGGGTCTGATCGCCAAGACCAAGAAGATTGCTGACTGACACGCGCGTTGAGCCAGCGACCGAGCGCGCCGCACCGAATACGCGGAACCCTCGGCTGATGTAATCGTCGGTGACTTTCTGCGCCAATGCAGCGTCGAGCATCCCAATACGAGCGGCGGCGGTCGGCGACATAAACTCGTCAAGCACGATATGAACGATCGGCGGAGATGCCGGCGTGGTCGCGGCTGGAGCGGCATCCTCCGCAGCGACGGTCTCCTGGGTGAGCAGGGGTCGTGTTCCGGCAATCATGCTCGACAAGACGAAAACGAGGCCGAACACTAGAATCATCGGCCGCACCGAATTTTCCAGACGGGTATGCATCAGCAGGCAAATGCCGAGCCCGATTAGAATCGGTACCAGCGCCTTGTCCAGAAAATAGGAATCGACGATCCAATAGATCAGGATAGCGATCAAAATCCGCCCGACGACTTTGTGGATCTTTGCAAGACCCGTGAACAAGCCTGCCAGGACCAGCGATCCGGCAGCATAGATCAAGGTCTCTGCGTCGCCAGGCCAGTAGCCCAAGTCCATCAGGTTAGGGATGAAGACGGCCAGAAACAGGACCGCAAAGATTGCAAATTGCATTGAAAAAACCCCCCAATTCGAGTGCCAACGCGCCGATCCAGCCTATTGCCGATGGCGAAGCTTCAATTCCTGCGTGAGTAGGCCACCAGCAGGCGTCCGTTTTCTGTGAAGCGATGCTCCGCTATCGTCGTCGCCCTGGTGCCAAGATAGGCGCGAAAGTTCGACTCGTCATAGTCGAGGAAGACATCATCCCTGTTCTGCAGCATCTGCTGGACCATCGGGTCTGACTTGGGAACGAACTCGATGATTCCATGCGGCGCAAGGTCGAGAAACCAATCGACCACGGAACGCAAAGGGATATTTCGTCCAATCGCCATGTGATGAATGACGGCGAGGCCCAGGACGGCATCGGCGTTGACGCGCTCCTTCAGGCCCTTGCGTTCAGCTTGGTTCCATCCTTGATTGGAGCTTGGGTCGGCACAGTCAACATAGAGCGGCAGCAAGCCGGGCTCTCCAGCGGTGCGACGCCGATAGGCCGTTTCAAGGGAGTCGAGGTCGCCATCGAGAACAACCGCATGTTTGGCTCCGGCCGAAAGGGCGGCTGCAGAATAGTCGCCGGTATTCCCGCCGACATCCCAAATCGAGCGGACGCCGTGGCGCTTGACCAATTCTCGAACGAAGTTGCCTTTGACCGACTGCATCTCGTTGGAATAGGTGTTCACATTGGCATAGGCGCTCCAAAAGGTCGGGGCCATGCGGGCGGACTTAAGGCCCGCTATGCTGGCGCGCAGTTCGCCAAGCAGTGCCTTAAAGCGCGCCGCAGGTAGATTGACCGTGGTGGCAGCTCCGCGCTGAGTGCTGCCTGCACCGCGTCCCGCACGTTCCTGCAGCGTGACATGCATGAGTCCGATGAGCGAGAGATAGCGCTTGGAGAACGGCAGGAGCTTCACAGCGTCCACGAGAGACATACCATCTGTCTGGCCGCGCAGCATCGCCTGGAATGGCACGCCACGCCACGCTTCCAGCAACAGTGGCAGTAAGAACAGCCGGGTGAACTGATTGTATCCAACCCAGATCTCGCCAGGTCGATAGCGGCGCAATGACAGCACATCAATGTGCAGGACTTTGCCTTCGATGAACTGCATATTATAGGGTGTCGCGTCGGAAAGAACGAACCCGAGATCGAATGCTGCAATCTGCAAGTCGAGATGCGCCAACGCCGCATCTTTAAGCTGAGAGAAAGTCCACTCAAACGGATACGAAATCGTTGATACGCGCGGATGCCGAATAACAAATTCGGGCAACTCTCCCCGCGGTCCGGCGAATGCGGCCGCTTCCTCTGCACTCACCGGTTGCGGCTCGCTCTCAATCAACAAACCTGTGTCAACCAGTTTCCGAAGAGCTCCAGATTCTATTAACGCGCGAAATTCCGGCACGGCCGCCGGATTGACGCTGCGTATAACTTCATTGTCTCCGATGAAAACGTAACCGGACGGATCGCGAAACGAGCCCGGATCGCGGCAAATCTGATTTGTCAAAACCACCCCATTGCGGTGACGCCAGCAGAAGAAGTGCTCGGATTACTTCTTGCGCGACACGATGGATGAGAAGAAACCTACAATTCGCTGCCGAAGTGAGCGAATTCCTGCAAGGCAAGCAGCAACGCCGGCGATTATGCCCTGAATCAAGAATGTCCCCGTGACCGGGTCAAGATAGGCATAAGCAGGCATAGCAGTCAGGACCAGCAGCAAGCCGCCAGTGGCGATGTAACGAAAACTCAGCAATTGAACCTCCAAACAGCGGCCAAATACCCATCCAAGCCAAAAGGCCTACGACGATCCATAGATTGAGGCCGAAACAGGGCGACACACTAGCTTTGCCCCTGAATTTTGGCAATCGCAGGTAGCGGTCTCATTCTCAGCACCCGTTCCCTTCTACAGAACAGATTATGCAATACCGATAACCTCATATTGAAAATTGGTATAGCTACATGGATTGGCCTGACTCGGTGCGCATTTTCTCGCTGGTGGCCGAGGTGGCCGGCTCTGCAGCGGCGATGAGGGCACTGCGGCTGGAGCATCAATCTGGCTGATCGGAATCGATCTGGATCCTTGCCAACCGCCCCGGCGGCGCCGACAGTCCCGGTCATGCCTGCCGTCATCGCTTTTGCCCGTCGCCTACCTGTTGGCCTTCTGTTGGCGATCTTTTCTGCCTGCGCTCTCCCGCCGCCTTTACCTGGCCAGGCGAACGGGATTTACCGGCTGGATTACAGCGGCGTCTATGGCACCGGCCGGGTCGACCTTCAACTGGCCGGCGGTCACGTGGCGGGGCTGGGCATTGGCGGCCCGGGCCCGGTCTTCGGCGGTCATTATTCCTGGACGCCGGATCGCCGTTTGCTGCGGCTGCAGCTTCGCATTCACCTGCCGCCACTCCGGCAGCTGGTCGGCGATGTTGCGGTCGTGGGTGCAGCGCGCCAGATGATGGTCGCCTTCGATTTCTCGCCGGATCTCGACGCGGGAGAAAGCTGGCCGGTTTCCCTAGCCACCCAATACGGGCCCATCGAGGGCCGCTTCCAGCGCCTCGAATGACACCTTCTATGCTGCGCAGCAAATAAGTGATTTCAATTACTTAATCGTAGCTGAGCGGTGTCGCCTTGCCGCGGAAGACATGATAGCTCAGGGCCGAATAGCCGATGATCGCCGGCAGCACGACCAGGGCCCCGATCAGGATGACGAGCAGGCTTTCCGGCGCCGATGCCGCCTCGAACAGGGTGATCCGGTCCGGGACGACATAGGGGTAAAAGGAATAGGCAAGGCCGGTGAAGGCCAGCGCGAAAAGCCCGGTCACACAGATGAAGGGCAGGCGCGACCAGCGGTCATGAGCGGGTGTCATGTTGCGCAGGAAGACGGCGAGGCCGATGAAAATCGCCGCCGATCCGACCGGCAGCGGCGCCAGCAGCAGGATCGTTGCGCCGCCGAACCATTTCTCGAAGATGCGCGGGCTGACCAGGGGCGAGGCGATGGAAATCGCTGCCATGCCGATCGCCGCGAAGACCAGACTGCGCAGCGCCCAGTGGATGGCGCGTTGCTGCAGATCGCCCTCGGTCTTGATGATGAGCCAGGTGGCACCCACCAGCATGTAACCGGCCACCAGGCAGATGGCGGTGAGCGCGCCGAAGGCCAGCGTTGCCGGTGTCTGCTCAAGGCCCATCACATAGACGCCCAGCATATAGCCTTGCGACAAGGACATCAGGAACGAGCCGAAAATGAAGATGCGGCTCCACAGCCGCTTGGTGCGGCCCTCCGCCTTGGCGCGAAACTCGAACGCGACACCGCGCAGGGCGATGCCGATCAGCATCAACACGACCGGCAGGTAGAGCGTCGACAGGATGATGCCATGTGCCAGCGGAAAGGCGACCAGCAGCAAGCCCACCGCCAGCACCAGCCAGGTTTCGTTGGCGTCCCAGAAGGGACCGATCGCCGCCATCATGCGGTCCTGTTCGCGCTCATTGGCCAGGGCGAACAACATGCCGATGCCGAGATCGAACCCGTCGAGCACGACGTAGATGAGGATGGAAAGCCCCATCAGCCCCGCGAAAGCGAGCGGCAGCCAGATGGTCGGATCGCCGAATAGGTTGAGCATGATCGTCACTCCGCCGCTGCGAACGTGCCGGCTTCGGCCGGCTTGTCGGCTTGGGGTTTATCGCCCTTCGCCGCTTTCCAGGCGAGGCGCGTGATGACGCCCATATAGGCGACGATGAGAAAGGCATAGACGATGAGATAGAGGGAGAGGCTCAGACCGATCATCGGCGCCGGTACGGGGCTCACGGCATCTTCGGTGCGCAGGATGCCGGTCACCAGATAAGGCTGGCGGCCGATTTCAGTCACGTACCAGCCGGAGAGCACCGCCACCCAGCCCGAAAAGGTCATGCCGATGAAAGTTCGCTGCAACAGAAGCGGCAACTCGCCTCGGCGCCACAGATAGAAACTGCCGGCCCAGGCCACCACCAGCATGAGGAGCCCCAGCCCCACCATGATGCGGAAGGCGAAGAAGAGCGGCGCCACCGGTGGATGATTGCCCGCATAATCGTTGAGGCCCGGCACTACCCCGTCCGGCGAATGGCGCAGGATGAGGCTCGCCCCAGACGGTATGCCGATCTCGAAACGGTTTTCGCGCTGGGCTTCGTCGGGCCAGGCGAAGAGCAGCAGCGGCGTCCGGCTCTGCGTCTGCCAATTGCCCTCCATCGCCGCCACTTTCTGCGGCTGGTATTCCAGCGTGTTGAGGCCGTGCATGTCACCGGCCAGGATCTGCAGCGGAATGAGGATCGCGGCCAGATAGATTCCGGTCTTCAACGCAGCCTTGAGATCGGCCGCCCGGTCGCCCCAGTACCAGCGCAGCGCCGAGACGCCCGCCACCAGGAACGCGGCAGTGAGGCCCGAGGCCAGCAGCATGTGGACAAGGCGGTAGGGGAAGCTCGGGTTGAAGATGATCGCCACCCAATCCTCGGCATGGACGATCCCGTCGCGGATCGTGTGGCCGGCCGGCGTCTGCATCCAGGAATTCAGCGCCAGGATCCAGAAGGCCGACAGCGTCGTGCCGAAGGCCACCAGGAACGTCGCCGTCGTATGCACCCAATTGGGCACCCGCTTGAAGCCGAACAGCATGATGCCGAGGAACACGGCCTCCAGAAAGAAGGCCGTTAGCACTTCATAGGCCAGCAGCGGCCCGGCGACATTGCCGACCGTCTGCATATAGCCCGGCCAATTGGTGCCGAACTGGAAGCTCATGGTGATGCCGGAGACGACACCCATGGCGAAGGACAAGGCGAAGACCTTGACCCAGAAGCGGTAGGCCGCCATCCAGCGCATGTCGCCGGGCTTTGTCTCCTGCAGCCCGTCATGGCGCAGCTTGAAGTAAAGCAACACCCAGGCGAGTGCGATGGTGATGCTGGGAAAGAGAATGTGGAACGAGATGTTGGCGGCGAATTGCAGCCTCGCCAGAATGACGGCATCCATCTTTCCATCTCCTCCTGCCGTCTTGGAATTGCAACGGCCCACGACAAAGATTGGAATTACTCTAACCGGCTAGCCCAAATCCGATAGCCGGCATTTGGCCGCATGCGGCGCAAACGCCCACACCCTAACCGTGGTTATCGGCCGGCGCGAACAGCTCGACCGGTGTCGAAACGCCGCGCACGGTGCGGGCGCCGACATGGCGCATACCGAGATCTGCCGTTGCCGCAAAGGCACCCGAGGCAAGGATCGGCAGGCCGATCTCCTTGGTGAGATCCTGCAGGCGGCTCGCCTCGTTGACGGCAGGCCCGATCACCGTGAAGTCGAGCCGCGTCCCGGCGCCGATATTGCCGAAGGCGACGTTGCCGATATGGAGGCCGATGCCGAAATCGATCGTCGGTTTCCCTTCCTCGACCAAGGCCGCATTCAGTGCTTTGAGATTGTCCCGGGACTGCAATGCGGCTTGAAGCGCATCGCTGCTGACGGCCGCCCGCGTCATCGTATCCGTTACCGGAAAGACGGCGAGCAGCCCATCGCCCATGAATTTCAGGATCTGTCCGTCATGGGCGGCGATTGCCGTGCCCAGCGTGTCGAAATAGCGGTTGAGAAGATCGACCATCGCAATCTCGCCCAGCATCTCGCTGAGATGCGTGAAGCCGCGCAGATCGGCAACGAGGATCGCCGCATCGATGGGCTCCACCGCGCCGCGCTCGATCTGGCCACCATAAACCCGCGCGCCGGCGATCTTGCCGACATAGGCCTCAAGGAGATCGAGCGCGATGACCCGCAGCGCCACGCGCTCGAGAAACGGCGTCATCGCCCAGGCGACGCGGCGCAACAGGGCCAAGCCCGCATCGTCGCCGCCCAGCGCACCGAAGCCGCCCGGCCGCTTGGTGGCGAAGGACATGGTGCTGGTGCGCGTCGTGTCCTGGATGGGCAGCGGAAAGAGGCAGTAATCGGTGACACCTTGCGCTGCCAGATCCTGGATCAGCGGCATGTCCGGCACGGCATCGCCCGCGCGCCACCGCCAGGGCCGGTTGGTCTGCTCCGCCACATAGACGGGGCTGCGCAGGTAATCGTCCCAGGTCAGGATGCCGGCGCGTTTCAGCTGCCGCTCCTCGATCTCGCCATCGCGCCAATAGAACGTGCCGCCGGACAGTTCCGGGTGCAGCACTTCCATGGCGATGGAAATACGGCTGAAGGGGCCGATCCATTCGTTGAGCCGGTCGCAATAGCCAGCGAAGATGTCGGCATAGGGCAGAGCACCCAGATTGTTGTCGGATGTCCCGTCGCGGCGCTTGCCGGTATCGCCCAGCGCCGCCTGTGTCAGCCAAGCCATCAGGCGGCCGAACCCATCCATGTCATTGGCAGGAAGATCCGTCATGGGCGGAGGATAGCGGCCGCCACCGCCGCTGAACACCCTTTACGACAGCTTCAGCGCCAAGCGCACGGCGCCCCAATGCTTGCCGCCGGCCTTGATCGGTGCGTCGATTTCCTTGAGGATGACGAAGTTGCCGCCGCCCATGTCGCGGGCATAGGTCTGCACGATGGTGCGTGTGGCGCGACCGGCGAGCGTCCCGGCGCGGTCGGTATAGATGCGCCGGTTGCGGGAATTCGCCGTGTTCCACAAGGTTTCGCCGGGCTTCTGCGGCAGCGAATATTTTTTGTTGTGGGCGGCGATATAGCCTTTGCGGTCGATGATGCAGCAGAAGACGATGCGGTTGTCGCGTGTGAGCGGCGGCTCAATCAGCGGCGGGAACAAGCGTTCGACCAGATTGGTATGCCGCGCCATCACCTGCTGCGGGTCGGTTCCGGCGATGGGGTCGTACTCGACGTCGAACAGGTCCGTCGCACTGATGTCGCGGTCCGACAGCGCCTTCTCCAGCGCAGCGCTCGCCGTCGAAGCGACATCGCCGGCAAGTTTCATATAGGGCTCGTCTTCCTGCGAGGCCAGAACCAGGCGCTTGTGCAGGGCTTCGATTTCCGCCGTGCCGGGATTCATGAACTGGATATGGATGCCGAGCGGATCCTGACCGACCAGCCGCGCCCGGAATTGACCGACACCCTGCAGATCGCAGCTGCCCTCGCCCGGTCGCAGCGTCACATTGTTGTCCGCCACGACCAGCACGCCGCCGTCGGAGACATCGCCGGTAAAGCCGGTGACGGATTGGCCGTCGAAGGTTCCCTTGAAGGCAATGGCCGCAGTGCGGCGCACGGAATCCCGCCGATTGCCGCCGACGGAGGAGCGCAAGATGACATAGAGGCGCTGCTGCAAAGCGCCGATATCGCGGCTGACCAAGGCGGACAGATCGTTGACGTGGCCAGCCGTCTGACCCGTCCGTTCGACACTTTCCAGCATGCGCGCGACATTGTCGGCGACGGACCGGGTCGACGCCGCGGCTTGGCCCGCACTCTGCATGATCTCGGCGGTGGCGGCGCGCTGCTCTTCGCTGGCGCGCGCGACCTCGATCGTCACCGCGTCGATATCGCGGATGCCGCCCGCCACATTGTCGACGATGCCCACGGCCTTGGCGGTCGATTGCGTGATCTCCTCCGCCTGGCCGTTGACCTGGGCGATCCCTTCCTCGGTCTGACGGGCAAGGCTCTTCACCTCGTCGGCAACGACCGCGAATCCCTTCCCCATCTCGCCGGCGCGCGCCGCTTCGATCGTTGCGTTGAGCGCCAGCATCTTCGTCCTGGCCGCGATCTCCTGGATCATGGTGACGACATTGCCGATGTTCGATGCTGTCCTGGAAAGACCCGCCACCTCGGCATTGGCAATCTCGGCGCCTTCGCGGGCGTTGGCGGCAAGCTTGCTTGAATTGTCGATCTGGGACGAGATGGCGCGGCTCGACGCCTCCAGCTCTTCGGTGGCGCTCGCCACCGTCTCGACGTTGCGGTTGGTGGCGTCGACCAGTTGGTTGACCTCCATCGCCATCTGCTTGAGGTCGCTCGCCGTCTGCGACAGAAGCAGTGCGTTCTCGCGCAGTTTCCCGGCCTGGGTCGAGATGTCGCCCACCGTCTCCTTCACCTCATGCTCCAGCGTCTCGGTGAGCTGCAGCATCTCGGCCTTCAACTGCTCGTCACTGCGCTTGCGCTCTTCCTCCTGCGCCGCGCGCAGCCGCTCATTCTCCTTGGCATTGTCACGGAAGATCGCGACGGCCTTGGCCATCGCGCCGATCTCGTCGCCGCGCTGGGTCGATGGGATGGCGATATCGTGTTGGCCCTCGGCCAGCGCCGTCATGGTGTCGGTCATGCGGATGATCGGGCGAATGACGCCCAGTGCAATCGCCGCGATGCCGCCGGCCACCAGAATGAGGACGACGATCGTGACCGCCCAGATGATGGCGACATAGCTGCTGTCGGACGCTGCGGCATCCGCCTCGATGCGCGCATTCTCGGTGTTCGATCCGGTGACGATGGCATCGATCACCTGGCGATGCGCCTGATAGGCGGCACTGACTTCATCATAGAAGGCATCGATTTCCGCCTGATCGCCCTTCTCGATCGCCGGCAATAGCTTGTCGATCGCGGCGTAGAATTTCACCACCTCGGCGTGACTCTCATCGACCAGCTTCTTGCGCAGAGCCTCATCATAGTCGGCCGTCTGCCAATAGGCGTGCCGGGCGTCGTAATCCATCTTCAGCTGAGCCAGCCGGTCGCGGTGCTGCGCCAGCTCGGCCGGATGTTTCACTGCCAGCGTCGCTTCGAGATAGGATTCGATCACATATTCCGGCGGTGGCAGGATATCGGCGATGAGGTCTTTGCCCTGCACGATCTGGCGATAAAGCGGCCCGCCGACCTTGAGCTCGCTCAGGGCCAATGAATTGGTGACGAGCACCGCCGCGAAGCCACCGGCGATGAGCAGGCCGAAAAGGATGATGGCTTTCGCCACACTCAGTCGCAGTCTCATTGTCGGATCGGCTCGGCAGAAATGTTGAAGGGTTGGCGCTTGAAGGAAGTATTCGGCCTGTCCCGTTTATGCTGGGTTAAGAAGCAGGCTGAAGAAATACCGACTATGGTCGCAAGTCCTAACGCTGTCCGATCCCATTCCTAAAGACGTGACGGCGCCCCCGGTGCAGTGCACAATCGGCCGGACGCCGGAATCTGCCGCGCGCATCCGCCATTGATCGATTTTCTCCATCACTGAAGCCGGGACTATCCATTTCCCCGGTTCCTGCATCGGCGCGATGATGGTTGCCGAAAGCGCTACGCCAAGCTGAATCAAGGAGAAGCCAGCCATGAACGATGTCAAGAAAGCCGACGGCAAATGCCCCTTCCACAATCCGCAATCCGGCGGCACGACGAACCGGGATTGGTGGCCCAACCAGCTCAAGTTGGAAATCCTCAACCAGCATTCCGACCGCTCGGACCCGATGGGCGAGGCATTCGACTATGCCAAGGAATTCCAAAGCCTCGACCTTGCCGCGGTGAAAGCCGACCTCAAGGCGCTGATGACGCAGTCGCAGGATTGGTGGCCGGCCGATTTCGGCCATTACGGCCCGCTCTTCATCCGCATGGCCTGGCACAGCGCCGGCACGTACCGCATCGGTGACGGCCGCGGCGGTGCGGGTGGCGGGCAGCAGCGTTTCGCGCCTTTGAACTCTTGGCCCGACAATGTCAGCCTCGACAAGGCGCGGCGCCTCATCTGGCCGGTGAAGCAAAAATACGGCCGTAAGATTTCATGGGCCGATCTCATCATCCTCACCGGCAACGTTGCGCTGGAATCGATGGGCTTCAAGACGTTCGGCTTTGCCGGCGGCCGCGCGGATGTGTGGGAACCGGAAACGGTCAATTGGGGCTCGGAAACGGCCTGGCTTGCCGGCGACAAGCGCTATTCCGGCGAACGCCAGCTCGAAGGAAGCCTCGGCGCCGTGCAGATGGGCCTCATCTATGTGAACCCGGAAGGACCCAACGGCAATCCGGACCCGCTCGCCGCCGCCAAGGACATCCGCGAAACCTTCGCCCGCATGGCGATGAACGATGAAGAGACCGTGGCGCTCATCGCGGGCGGCCATACGTTCGGCAAGACCCACGGCGCCGGTCCCGCAAGCCATGTCGGGGCGGAGCCAGAAGGCGCCGATCTCGCGGCGCAGGGCCTGGGCTGGGAAAGCAGCTATGGCAGCGGCAAGGGCGCCGATGCCATCACCAGCGGGCTTGAAGTCATCTGGACCTCGACGCCGACCAAATGGAGCAACAATTTCTTCTGGAACCTCTTCGGCTATGAATGGGAACTGACCAAGAGCCCGGCGGGTGCCCATCAATGGGTCCCGAAGGGCGGTGCCGGTGCCAATTCGGTGCCCGATCCCTTCGACAAATCGAAGCGCCGTCCGCCGTCGATGCTCACCACCGATCTGGCGCTGCGTTTCGATCCGGCCTACGAGAAGATCTCGCGTCGCTTCTACGAAGACCCGGATGCCTTTGCCGATGCCTTCGCGCGGGCCTGGTTCAAGCTCACCCATCGCGACATGGGACCGCGCGCCCGCTATCTCGGGGCCGAGGTGCCGAAGGAAGAGCTGATCTGGCAGGACCCGATCCCGCCTGTCGATCACAAGCTGGTCGACGATGCCGATATGGCGGCGTTGAAGACAAAGGTGCTGGGTTCCGGCCTCACCACCGCAGAATTGGTGGCGACCGCCTGGGCCTCGGCTTCGACTTTCCGCGGCTCCGACAAGCGCGGTGGCGCCAACGGTGCGCGCATCCGCTTGGCCCCGCAAAAGGATTGGGAGGTCAACCAGCCCAAGGAACTGGCCAAGGTGCTGAAGGTGCTCGAAGGCATCCAGGCCGACTTCAACAAGGGCGCGTCCGGCGGCAAGAAGATCTCGCTCGCCGACCTCATCGTCCTTGCCGGCAATGCCGGTGTCGAGGCGGCGGCGAAGAAGGCCGGCCATGACGTGACCGTGCCCTTCGCACCCGGCCGCATGGATGCGACGCAGGCGCAGACCGATATCGAATCGTTCGCCGTGCTGGAACCGGTTGCCGACGGTTTCCGCAACTACCAGAAGGGTCATCTGGGCTCGGTCGCCGAACATCTCCTCATCGACCGCGCCAATCTGCTGACCTTGACGGCGCCCGAACTCACGGTGCTCGTCGGCGGCCTGCGTGTGCTCGGCGCCAACAGCGGCGGCGCGCAGCACGGTGTCTTCACCAAGCGTGTCGGCACGCTTGCTAACGACTATTTCGTCAACCTCCTCGACATGGGGACGGAATGGAAAGCGGTGAGTGACGCGAAGGAAGTCTATGAAGGCCGCGACCGCAAGACCGGCGACGTCAAATGGACCGGCACGCGTGTCGATCTGGTCTTCGGCTCAAACTCGGTGCTTCGTGCCCTTGCCGAAGTTTATGGCAGCGCCGATGCCGAGAAGAAGTTCGTGACCGACTTCGTTGCCGCCTGGGCGAAGGTCATGAACCTCGACCGGTTCGATCTCGCCTGACGTATTAAGTTTGAACGAATAGGTGCGGGCAGGAAGGGGTGGCCAAGTTGGCCGCCCCTTCTTGTCGTTCAGATGAAGCTCAGAACAAGCCCGCCGGCTGACGTCAGCGCCAGCGTCTTCACCAATCCCAGGCGGAAGTGGAACAGGATGAGCGCCGCCAGCAGCGCCAGCAGCAAGGCAATCGGATCGACACTTGCCAGCACAGGTAGGTCGATTGCAAACGGACCGAAGGCAATGCTCACCTGCGCGCGGAACAGCACATGGAGCGCGAACCACAAGGCCAGGTTGGCAATGACACCCACGACGGCCGCCGTGACCGCTGCCAGCCCACCGGCCAAGACGCGGCTCCCCTGCATCTTCTCGATCCAGGGCGCGCCGAGGAAGACGAAGGCAAAGCAAGGCGTGAAGGTCACCCACAGCGTGATCGCGGCACCCAGCAATGCGCCACCGATGCCGCCGTCGCGAAAGCCCGCCAGGAACCCGACGAATTGCAGCACCAGGATGAGCGGCCCCGGCGTCGTCTCGGCAAGGCCCAGCCCCGTCAGCATCTCGGGGCCGGTCAGCCAGTGATAGGTCTGGACCGCATCCTGCGCCACATAAGCGAGCACCGCATAGGCGCCGCCCATCGTCACCACCGCCATCTTGGAAAAGAACAAGGCGATATCGCCATAGGTGCCGCCGATAGCGAAAGCGAGCATACCGGCCGGCACCAGCCACAGCAGAAGCGCGCCGACGCCTGCCTGCGCGGCGCCTTTCGCCAGATCCGCGGCCCGTTGCGGCTCCCGCATCAGCAGCGTGTCGATGAGGGCCAGCGTCTCTGCTTCCGCCGTTTCATGCCAACGATGCGTGAAGCCGCGTGGGATGACGAGGCCGATGAGCCCCGCACCGATGACGATCAGCGGAAAGGGTATCTTGAGGAGGAAGAGACCGACAAAGGCTGCCGCCGCCATCGCATAGGCGGCTTTGCCTTTGAGCGCCCGCTTGGCCACGCGCAGCAGCGCCTCGACCACCAGCACCAGCACCGCGCATTTCAAGCCGAAGAAAAGTCCGGCGACGAGCGGCAGATGCCCCAGCAGCACGAACGCGAGCGACAGGCCCAGCATCACCAGCGCACCAGGCAGAATGAAGAGCAGCCCCGCCATCAGCCCGCCCCAGACCCCGTGCATCAGCCAGCCGAGATAGGTGGCAAGCTGCTGCGCCTCCGGCCCCGGCAGCAGCGTGCAGAAATTCAGCGCATGCAGAAAACGCCGCTCACCCACCCATTTCAATTCGTCGACGATGATCCGGTGCATGAGGGCGATCTGCCCGGCCGGACCACCGAAGGACAGCAGGCCAATCTTCAGCCAGACACGGAACGCAGCGCGCCGCGTCGGCATCATTCCATCCGGCATGTTCATCGGCCGCTCCGCGCCTGGTGGCCCACCCAATTATGCGCTTCGCCCACCGCATCGCGGCACCAGCGATAGAACGCGTCGTAGAGTGGCAGGCTCGCGGTGAGCTGCGCGACGTCATCCTTGTACATGCGCGAAAATCCGAGCGAAGCGGCGAGCAATCCCGCTGCTTGCGGCGCGATGTCCAGTCGGTCTGTGTCGGCGCCGCGCACGATTTGGGCCAGCCGCTCCAGCGCATCGCTGTTCAGACCGAACTCGGCCAGCATCGTGTCGAAGGTGCAGGTGTCGCCACGATGACTCCAGAAGGCCCCCTCGATATCGAAGGGCGTTGCGCCGAACCGGTCGGCGACGTTCATCACCTCGCTTTGGGCGACGAACAGGAAGATCGCGTCAGGATCGACGAAACGGCGGATCAGCCACGGGCAGGCGATGCGGTCGATCTTGGGTCGGGCCCGCGTCACCCACAGGGTGCGGCCTTGGGCATCCCGCTTCGGCAGGGCGCCGTCATTGACCAGCAGGCCGCCTTGCGCGACCCAGGCTTCGTGGCCGCCTTCCAGGCTTTCGGCGGCGATGCCTTCATGGCGCAGCCAGGCGGCGACACCCTGGCTCAATTTGAGGCCACGCTGGCAACTGACGATGACGGTCTGGCCGGCAAAGTCCTGCGCCCAGTCGGCGACCTTCGTGTAGTCGCGCCGCTTGGCGCCGGGGATGAAGCGGGGGTCGGCGGCGAAATCCTCATCGTTGCGCACGTCCAGAATGACGGGCGCATCGGCAAGGCCGATCAGGCGCGAAAGCTGCTGCGGTTGAATGCTGTCGAGATTGGGCATGGCGACGTCCACTCCAAAAGGGAGATGCGGACGCGATACTCTAGCCAAGGCCTCACGGGGCGATCGCGGTCAACCCCTTAAGGGCAGATGATCTGAAGGCGCCCGGTCGCTGTCAAGTTACCGCGTGGATTAGCCAATTTGGATATTTTTATCCGGGTGATATTGACGGCGTATATTTACCCGGATAATAATATGCCAACGACAAAGGAAAACCACCGTGACCGAGACCTTTACCGCCTTCGAAGGGCAACGCCGCTTGGCAGCGGGCCCACTCGCCGAAATCGCCATCGCCGTTAAACGGGCCGAGGGGCGGCACGACCGGCCGATCCTGATCTATGCCGATGCCACTGGAAAGGCGATCGACCTCGATACCCGTGGCAGCGAGGCTGAAATCGCCGCGCGCTATGCCCCTGCCGCAGCCGGTCCAGCGCCGGAACCGCGTGGCCGCGGCAGGCCTAAATTGGGTGTCGTCGCTCGCGAGGTGACTTTGCTGCCGCGTCATTGGGAATGGCTCGGTGAGCAACAGGGTGGTGCATCGGTGGCGCTGCGCAAACTCATCGACGATGCACGCCGACGCGAAGACGGCTGGGCCGGTGCCAAGCGCGCGCAGCGTCGCGCACAAGATGCTGCCTACCATTTCATGTCGGCGATGGCGGGCGATCTGCCGGGCTTCGAAAGCGCGATCCGTGCCCTCTATGCCGATGATCGACCGGCGGTCGAAACGCTGACTGCTTCGTGGCCCACGGACATCAGAGAACATGCGCTGAAGCTTGCCTACGTAGATCTCTAGGCACCGCCCTCCCCGCCCGTTGGCGCGCGCCAGCGTTGCTAGGCGATGGCCTTCACCGGTCCGCCGTCGGCATCGATGCAGGGCTCGCTCATGCGGGCGGCCGACCCGTCGGCCTGGTGGCCGCTGGGGAGACTCGGGTCCAGCATGCGGATCGCCTCGAACTGGCTCAGGAAGATGTGTCCGCCGCCTGCCTGCAGATGATCGAGGAAATCGCTGCGCCGCAGGGCGTCCATCACGGGTCCCTTCACCTCGGACAGATGGAAGGTGACGCCGGCATCGTGGAGCCGATGCTGGATTGCCTCCAGGCTCTCAAGGGCGCTCGCGTCGATGAGATTGACCGCCGGGCACATCAGCACGACATGGGCCAGGGTCGGCCGCGCCGCGATCTCGGCATAGATGCGGTCCTCAAGCGCGCGGGCATTGGCAAAGTACAGACTCTCATCGACGCGGATGCTGAGGACCCGGTCGCTCACCAGCACGCGGTGGCGGTCGACATTGCGGAAATGCTCGCTCTGCGGCACCAGCCCGACGATGGCGACATGGGGCCGGCTGGTGCGCCACAGGAAGAGGAGCAGCGACAGGGCGACACCGGTCATGATGCCGGCCTCGACGCCGACGAAGAGAACGACGGCCATCGTCGCCGCCATCGCAATCGCATCGTGGCGCGAATAGCGCCAGGTGCGCGGCAACGCCTTGAGATCGACCAGCGACAGCACGGCAACGATGATGGTAGCAGCCAGCACGGCTTGCGGCAGATCGTGAAACAAGGGCGTCAGCAGCAGCGCCGTGAGCAGGATGCCGAGTGCCGTCATGGCTCCGGCAAGCGGCGTTTCCGCCCCGGCATCGAAATTGACGACCGAGCGGGCAAAACCACCCGTCACCGGGAAACCGCCGGTAAAGGCCGCCGCCAGGTTCGAGGCACCGAGCGCCATCAGCTCATTGTCGGGCGTGATGCGCTGGCGGCGCTTGGCGGCCAATGTCTGCGCGACCGAGATGGATTCGACGAAGCCCACCAAACTCAAGAGCGCTGCGCCGCCGATCAATTGCGACCACAGATCGGCATCGAAGCTGGGCCATGTCAGCGGTGGCAAGCCTTGTGGAATCGCACCGACGATCTTGACGCCCTTGGCATCGAGCCCGAATGCGGCGACCGACAGGGTCGAGACGATGACGGCGGCCACGGGCCCGGCCTTGGCGATGACATCGGCGGTCCGCGGCCCCAGGCCGGCCTTTACCAGCAGCGGCTTCAGCTGCTTGCGCACCCAGAACAGGAACAAGGTGGCGCTGATGCCGATGATGAGCGTCGGCAGGTTGATATGCGCCGCCTCCCGTACCAGGGCACTTACCATCTCGGGCAATGTGTCGCCACCCGCCTTGACGCCCAGGATATGCTTTACCTGGCTCGTCGCGATAAGCAGGCCCGACGCGCTGATGAAGCCCGAAATCACCGAATGGCTGAGGAAGTTCGACAGGAAGCCGAGGCGCAACAGCGCCATGCCCACCAAAATCAGGCCGGAGAGAAGCGCCAGGACAAGTGCTGCTTCGATATAGAGCGGTGAGCCCGGCTCGGCGATCTTGGCGGCCGCCGCTGCCGTCATCAGCGAGATGACGGCGACCGGCCCCACGGCCAAGGTGCGGCTGGTGCCGAAGAGGCAATAAGCGATGAGCGGCAGGATGCTGGCGTAAAGACCGATATAGGGCGGCAATCCCGCCAGCATGGCATAGGCGAGACTCTGCGGGATCAGCATGATGGTGACGATGATCGCCGCCACCGCATCGTTGCTGAAAGTCGTCGCCTTATATTCCCGCGCCCAGCCGAGCGCGGGAATCCATTTTTCCAAACCGTTCATAGAGGGCATTTCGTCGTTACTTGCGTTGCGTGGGATCGGCGCAGGCCGCGGCCGATTCATGGGGTTGCGGCTGGTGCGGCAGGATGGTGGGGCTTGCCAGCCATTCGCGGGCCTTCAGCATGGCATCGAAATAGAGCCAGGGCAGGACCGACACCTTGGCGAACCAGGCGCTCCAGCGGGGCTTGGTCGAATCCCACGGGAAGGTCGGCAGCAACTTGCCGCCATAGCCGAACTCAGCCAGGATCACCTTGCCGCGCTCGACAGTGAGCGGACACGAGCCATAACCGTCATAGATGGCGCGCGGATTCTTGCCATCGAGAATGGCGATGACATTTTCCGCCACGATCGGCGCTTGCTTCCGGACGGCGGCCGCCGTCTTGGCGTTGGGTGTCGAACCGACATCGCCGAGCGCGAAGATGTTGCCAAAGCTCTTGTGCCGCAAAGTCTCGGAATCGACATCGACCCAGCCGGCGCCATCGGCCAGCGGCGATTGGCGGATGAAGGCCGGTGCCGTCTGGGGCGGCACGACATGGATCATGTCGAAGCTCTTGGTGACGCGCTCGACCGACCCGTCATCCTTCTTGATCTCGAAGGTCGCCTGCTTGTTCGGTCCGTCGATCGATTTCAGGTTCGAATTGAAGACCAGCTTGGCGCCGTACCGCTCCACATATTTCATCAGCGGCGGCACGTAATCCTTGACGCCGAACAACACGCCACCGGCATTGTTGAACTCGACGGTGATGTTCTTGAGGCAGCCTTTCGCCTCCCAATGGTTGGCGGAGAGATACATCGCCTTTTGCGGCGCGCCGGCGCATTTGATCGGCATCGGCGGCTGGGTGAAGAGCGCCGTGCCGCCATTCAAGCCCTGCACCAGCTCCCAGGTATAGGGGGCAAGGTCCAGCATGTAGTTGGACGTCACACCATTCTTGCCCAGGGTGTCCTTCAGGCCATCGATCAGGTCCCAGCGCAGTTCCAGGCCCGGCGCCACAATCAGCGCTGAATAGCCGATCGGCGTGCCGTCTTCGAGAAGGACGGCGTGGCGGCTGGGATCGAAGGTCGCGACCGCGGCCTTGATCCAATCGACGCCCGCTGGAATGCAATCGCTCATGGGGCGCGTCGTCTTGCGGCGGTCGAAAACACCGCCGCCGACCAGAGTCCAGCCCGGCTGGTAATAATGGATTTCTTTGGGCTCAATGATGGCAAGCTTCAGCGCCGGGCGGCGCTTCAAAATGCTCGACGCAACCGAGCATCCGGCGGCACCGCCGCCGACGATGACGATATCGAAATTCTTGGCAGGCTTCGCGGGCACGGTGCCGGTCCCGCTCGCCGTCATCTGGCTGGGTGTGGCCGACCATTCAGCCTCGAGGCGCGGGCGCAGCGGATTGAGATCGTAGCCAGCGTCGGCGGCGACTCCGACAAGAACCGCCGGGTCGAGCCGTGCGGCTTCGGAGAGCGCCCACAGCGTGGTCGAACGCGTGCCGGTACGGCAATAGGCAAAGACCGGACCTTTCAGCTCGGCCATCGCCGCACGGAAGGCGGCGACATCGGCTTCCGTCACCTTGCCGGAGACGACGGGGATGTGGCGATAATCCATGCCGCTGGCCTTGGCAGCCGCGGCGATGGCGGCACCAAGCGGCTGGCCGTCGCCTTCATTGTCGGGCCGGTTGTTGATGATGCTGTGATAGCCCCGGGCGGCGAGTGTTGCGACATCCGCCTCGCTGATCTGCGGGGCGACGGAAAGGAAGGGCGTCAGGCGGCGCAGGTTCTCCATGATGCGATCCTCCCTCTCACAGCGCGTTGATGGGCAGCTTCAGATAGCTGACGCCGTTCCCTTCCGCGGGCGGCATGTGACCGGCACGCATGTTGACCTGGACCGAGGGCAGGATGAGGCGCGGCATGTCGAGCTTCGCGTCGCGCGTCTCGCGCATGGTCACGAATTCGTCCTCCGACTTGCTGGCGCCGACATGGATATTGTTCTTCTTCTCGGCGCCCACCGTCGTTTCCCACACATAGTCCGTGCGGCCGGCGGGCAGGTAATCGTGGCACATGAAGAGGCGCGTTTCTTCAGGGAGCGCGAAGATCTTCTGGATCGAGCGATAGAGTGTGCGCGCATTGCCGCCGGGGAAGTCGCAGCGCGCCGTGCCGTAATCCGGCATGAACAGCGTATCGCCGACGAAGCCGGCATCGCCGATCAGATAGGTCATGCAGGCCGGCGTGTGGCCGGGCGTATGCATCGCCTTCGCCTCGATCGATCCCAGCTTGAAGGTCTCGCCATCCTTCAGCAGACGGTCGAACTGGCTGCCGTCGCGGGCGAACTCGGTGCCGGCGTTGAAGACCTTGCCGAACACGTTCTGCACGGTGACGATCTCGAACCCGATGGCAAGCTGCCCGCCCAGTTTGGCCTTCAGATAGGGGGCGGCCGACAGATGGTCGGCATGGACATGCGTTTCCAGCAGCCAGGCGACGGTGGCGCCCTTTTCGGTCACATGGGCGATGAGGCGGTCGGCGGATCTGGTCTTGGTGCGGCCCGAGGCCGGATCGAAATCGAGTACGGAATCGATGATCGCCGCTTGGCGGGTCGCCGGGTCGATGACGACATAGCTCACCGTGAAGGTGTCGGGATCGAAAAAGCCGGTCACTTCGGGCTTCGGGCTGGCGCTCATCTCAACTTCCTCCTGGTTTTCCGTGTTTTATGTGTGAAATTATGTTGGTCTTTCAGCGGTTTGGTGACCTGCCGGCTAGCCGTTCTGGTCGCAGGCCGGCGCGCAATAGGTGACGTAGAGAAACTCAATGAGGCGTCGCACGTCGTCGCGGTCGAGGGCGTAGAGCACGTTCTGCCCGTCGCGCCGGGCGCTCACGATCCCGTCCTTGCGCAGCAGGGCCAGCTGCTGCGACACGGCCGGCTCCTTCATGCCGGTCAAGCGCGCCAGTTCCGTCACCGACCGCTCGGCCTCCGCGAGCTGGCACAGGATCAGCAGACGCTTGGGGTTCCCCAGCGACTTCATCAGCTCGCTGACCTTGCCGGCCGTCTCGAGGAGATCTTGCATCTGCATATCTGCAGATATCTGCAATTATGCAGGAAATGGCAAGAAAAACCGCCTGCGACACCCCGCCGCAGTTCGGGTCAGCCCTCGCTAAATCCCGGAAATTGCATTGAAAAAAGGGCGAGACTGATGGGCGAGAGCGGCTCGCGGTCAGGCACCACCAGACCCACCTGCCGGCTCACTTCCGGCTCCAGGAGGTCGAGCGCCACCGCACCCGTCGGCATGCCCAGCACCTGGATGAGCGATTTCGGCACGATTGAGGAAAGCCGGCCCGAGCGCACATGGGCGCAGAGATTGACCACCGAATTGGTTTCCAACTGCGGGCGCGGCGCGCAATCCAGCGACTTGAAGACGGAATCGATGATGCGCCGGTTCTGCATGTTGGGGGTGAGCAGGCAGAGCGGCAGTTCGGCGGCCTGCCGCCAGGTCGCGAACTTCGCATGGCCGAGCGGCCCCTCGACCGGGGTCAGCAGCACATAGCGCTCGGTATAGAGCGTCCGCTGCAGCACGCCCTTCAAGGGCTCGGCCTCCAGATAGGTGATGCCGGCCTCAAGCTCGAAATGATCGAGCCCCTGCTGGATCTCGATCGACGAGGTCGACCAGACCGTGACCTTCACCTGCGGGTGCCGGTCGTAAAGCGGGTCGGTGACCAGCGGCACCAGCGGCAGGGCGGATGGAATGACGCCGAGCCGCAGATTGCCGGTGAGTGAGCGCTTGGCGTTCTGGATCCCCTGCCGGAGGCTTTCATAGTCGGAAAGGATGCGCCGCGCCCACAGCAGCACCTCCTGCCCTTCCGGGGTGAAACCCTTGAAGCGCTTGTCGCGATCGACCAGCGGCACGCCCAGCTCTTCCTCGAGCTGCTTGATTGCAGTCGAAAGTGCCGGCTGCGTGATGTTGCAGGCGGCGGCGGCGCGGGCGAAATGCCGCTCGCGCGCGAGGGCCGCCAGATAGACCAGCTGCCGGACGAGCATGCCGGCCTCTTTCCGTCAGGCGCTCTTGGCGAGGTCGGGCTGCTTGGCAGCCAAATCCTGCAGCGCCTTCAAGGTCAGTGGCTTCAGGCCCGCACCGCCCGCCTTGAGATGGGCGAAGATGCCGCGGCGCATGCGCGGGTCCCAGAATTTTTCGATGTGCGTGGCGATGCCGGCGACCGCTTCCGTCTCTGGATAGGATTGGAAGAATTCGGCGATCTGGTTCGCCATCGAAATGAGCCGGTTGTCGTCCACGTGTGTAGCCCCCTTAAGGCAGAATGCGATTGGGATGGGTGAGCGACAGCGCGCTGTCGCGGCGCGCCAGCGCCAGCAGGGTGATGCCGGCCTCGTCGGCGACGCGCACCGCCATCGCCGTCGGCGCCGACACGGAGACGAGCAGCGGCAAGCCGGCAATGGCCGCCTTCTGCACCATCTCGACCGAGCAGCGCGAGGTGATGAGCCCAAAGCCTGAAGTCGTGTCGATCTTCTTCGCCATCAGCGCGCCGATCAGTTTGTCGAGCGCGTTGTGCCGCCCCACATCCTCGCGCACCAGCAGCAGATTGCCGTCGATGTCGGCAAAGGCCGCGGCATGGAGCGCATGCGCCTTGGCGTTCATAACCTGCGCCGGTGACAAAGCATGAAGCGCCTTGTCGATGGCACCGAGCGATACCTGAGTTGCGGCCGTCACCACCGGAAGATCGCGCGCCACCGCGTCGAGGGAATCGAGCCCGCACAGGCCGCATCCCGTGCGCCCGGCGATGGTGCGGCGGCGCTCCTTGAGCTGATGGAACCGTTCCGAGGCCAGCTCGATCTTGACCTCGATCCCCTTTTCATGGGTAACGGTCTCGATGTCGCGGATCTCATTGCTGCCGGCGATGATGCCTTCGGAGAGCGAAAAGCCCAGCGCGAAATCCTCGAGGTCGGCGGGGCTTGCCATCATCACGGCGTGGGAGATGCCGTTATAGACCAGCGCCACCGGCACTTCCTCGGCAAGGAAATCCAGCCGGTCGATGACGCCGCCGTCGAAGCCGAGTTGGCGCAGCTTGACGGGCGCTACCGCCGGCGGCAATTCCGCCGGCGCCGCCGCGTCGAAACTGGGCCGCTTCTCGATCATCGTTCCCCTATTCGGCGGCTTTGGCGATACGCCGCGCCGCGTCGCGGAACAGGGCGTATTCGCGCTGCCATTCCGACTGGTGGTTGGAAAGTCTGACCTCAACCGCCGTCACCTTGTATTCCGGGCAATTGGTGGCCCAGTCCGAGAAATCGGTGGTGATGACGTTGGCGCCGGTACCCACATGGTGGAAGGTCGTGTAGACGACGCCCGGCTGCATGCGGTCGGAAATGACGGCCTTCAAGGTCGTCTCGCCGACGCGGCTCACCACCGAGACATTGTCGCCCTCGCGGATACCGCGCTGCTCGGCATCGTGCGGATGGATCTCCAGCACGTCCTCGGGGTGCCAAGCGACATTGTGCGTGCGCCGCGTCTGGGCGCCGACATTGTACTGGCTGAGGATTCGGCCCGTGGTGAGCAGCAGCGGGAAGCGCGGTCCGACCCGTTCTTCGGTCGGCACGAATTCCGTGATCATGAAACGGCCCTTGCCGCGCACGAACTTGTCGATATGCATGGTGGGCGTGCCGTTGGGGGCGGCATCGTTGCAGGGCCACTGGATCGAGCCCATTTCCTCAAGCCGCGCGTAGGAGACGTTCTTGAAGGTGGGGGTGAGGCGCGCGATCTCGTCCATGATTTCGGACGGATGGCTGTAATTCATCGGATAGCCCAGCGCGTTGGAAAGCATGATGGTGACTTCCCAATCGGCATAGCCCGGCATCGGCGGCATCGCCTGGCGCACGCGGTTGATGCGGCGCTCGGCATTGGTGAAGGTGCCGTCTTTCTCCAGGAAGGTCGTGCCCGGCAGGAAGACGTGCGCATAGTTCGCCGTCTCGTTGAGGAAGATGTCCTGGACCACGACGCATTCCATGGCCGCGAGGCCCGCCGTCACATGCTGCGTGTTGGGATCGGACTGCGCGATATCCTCGCCCTGCACATAGAGGCCCTTGAAGGTGCCGTCGATCGCGGCGTCGAGCATGTTGGGGATGCGCAGGCCCGGTTCCGGATCCAGTGTCACACCCCAAGCGGCGTTGAACTGCTCTCGCACTTCCACCGTCGAGATATGGCGATAGCCCGGCAGTTCGTGCGGGAACGAGCCCATGTCGCACGAACCCTGCACGTTGTTTTGGCCGCGCAAGGGATTTACCCCCGCACCAATGTGCCCGACATTGCCGGTCGCCATCGCCAAATTCGCCATGCCCATGACCATGGTCGAGCCCTGGCTGTGTTCAGTGACGCCGAGACCGTAATAGATGGCGGCGTTCTTGACGCTGGCATAGAGGCGCGCGGCGGCGCGCACCTCGGCCGCCGACACGCCGGTATATTTCTCCATCTCCTCCGGCGAATGCCGCTTGTCGGAGACGAAGTCGCGCCAGCGGTTGAATTCCATCATGTCGCAGCGTTCGGCGACATAATCTTCCTTCACCAAGCCTTCCGTCACGATCACATGCGCCAGCGCATTCACCATCGCCACGTTGGTGCCGGGCTTCAGCGCCAGATGATGCTGGGCCTGGATGTGCGGCGACTTCACCAGATCGATGCGGCGCGGATCGACGACGATCAGCTTCGCCCCCTGGCGCAGGCGCTTCTTCAGATGGCTGCCGAAGACCGGGTGGCCGTCGGTCGGGTTGGCGCCGATCACCATCACCACGTCGGCTTCGCGCACCGAATCGAAATTCTGTGTCCCGGCCGAGGTGCCGAAGGTCTGCGACAGACCGTAACCTGTCGGCGAATGGCAGACGCGGGCGCAGGTGTCGACATTGTTGACGCCGAAACCGGCGCGGATGAGCTTCTGCACCAGATAGGTTTCTTCATTGGTGCAGCGGGACGAGGTAATGCCGCCGACCGCACCCTTGCCGTACTGGGCCTGAATGCGCTTGAACTCGGAAGCGGCGTGGTTGATCGCCTCTTCCCAGCTCACTTCCTTCCAGGGGTCGGTGATCTTGGCGCGGATCATCGGCTTGGTGATGCGGTCCTTGTGGGTCGCATAGCCCCAGGCGAAGCGGCCCTTGACGCAGGAATGGCCGTGATTGGCCTCGCCATCCTTATAGGGGACCATGTTGACGACTTCGGTACCGCGCATCTCCGCCTTGAACGAGCAGCCGACACCGCAATAGGCGCAGGTCGTGACGACCGAATGTTCCGGCTGGCCGGCTTCGATCACGCTCTTTTCCATCAAGGTCGCCGTCGGGCAGGCCTGCACGCAGGCGCCGCACGAAACGCATTCGGACCCTAAGAAATCTTCCTTCTGGCCCGGCGACACGGTCGAGGCGAAGCCACGGCTGTCGATGGTGAGGGCGAACGTCCCCTGCACTTCCTCGCAGGCGCGGACACAGCGCGAACAGACGATGCATTTCGACGCGTCGAAGGTGAAATAGGGATTGCTCTCGTCCTTGGGCGATTCCAGATGGTTGGCGCCCTTGAAGCCGTAGCGGACTTCACGCAGGCCGACGACGCCCGCCATGTCCTGCAATTCGCAATTGCCGTTGGCCGGACAGGTCAGACAGTCCAGCGGATGGTCCGAGATATAAAGCTCCATGATGTTGCGACGGAGCTTCGCCAGCTTGCCGGTCTGGGTCCAGACCTTGAGGCCGTTCTCGACCGGCGTCGTGCAGGAAGCGGGCGTGCCACGGCGGCCTTCGATCTCGACCGCGCACAGGCGGCAGGAACCGAAGGCTTCGATGCTGTCGGTGGCGCAGAGCTTCGGCACCTTGGTGCCCAGCTCCGCCGCCGCGCGCATGATGGAGGTGCCTTCCGGCACGGTCACATCCTGGCCGTCGATGGTCAGCGTCACCATCTTGGTGGAAAGGCGGATCGGGGTGCCGAAATCGGTTTCCTTGATCAGCATCTTCTATCTCCTCACTCGGCCGCGGCGCGGGCCGTCGAGCCCAGGGGTGAACGGTTGAAATCTTCCGGGAAATGGCGGATGGCGCTTTGCACCGGGAACGGCGTCAGGCCACCCAGCGCACACAGCGACCCGTCGAGCATCGTGTCGCAAAGGTCAGCGAGCAGTTCCATGTTCTTCTGCCGGTTTTCGCCGGCACGGATGCGGTCGATCACCTCGACGCCGCGCGTCGAGCCGATGCGGCAGGGCGTGCACTTGCCGCAGGATTCGATGGCGCAGAATTCCATCGCGAAACGGGCTTGGGCGCCCATGTCGACCGTGTCGTCGAAAACGACGATGCCGCCATGACCCAGCATGCCCTTGGCTGCCGCCATCGCTTCATAATCCATCGGCGTGTCGAGGAGGCTCGCCGGGAAATAGGCGCCAAGGGGACCACCCACCTGCACCGCGCGAATAGGCCGGCCCGACGCCGTGCCGCCGCCGAAATCCTCGACCAGCTGGCGGATGGTGATGCCGAAGGCTTTCTCGATGAGACCGCCATGCTTCACGTTGCCGGCAAGCTGGAACGGCTTGGTCCCGCGCGAGCGGCCCATGCCGAAATCCTTGTAGAAGGTCGCACCCTTGTCGAGAACGGTCGGCACCGCCACGAAGGACAGCACGTTGTTGATGACCGTGGGCTTGCCGAACAGGCCCTTGATGGCGGGGAGCGGCGGCTTTGCGCGCACCGTGCCGCGCTTGCCTTCAAGACTCTCCAGCAGCGAGGTTTCCTCGCCGCAGATATAGGCACCGGCGCCCAAGCGCAGTTCCAGCTGGAAGGCCTTCCCCGATCCCATCACATCGGGACCCAGATAGCCCTTGCGGTTGGCGGCGACGATCGCCTTTTCCATCTGCTGGTAGGCCAGCGGATATTCGCTGCGGATATAGACGAAGCCCTTGGTGGCGCCCACCGCGAGACCGGCGATGGTCATGCCTTCGATGAGCAGGAAGGGATCGCCCTCCATGATCATGCGGTCGGCAAAGGTGCCGCTGTCGCCCTCATCCGCGTTGCAGACGATATATTTCTGGTCGGCGGCGCAACCCTGCACGGTCTTCCATTTGATGCCGGTCGGGAAACCGGCGCCGCCGCGCCCGCGCAGGCCCGATTCCGTCACCGCGGTGATGATTTCGTCGCTGCTCATGCGCACGGCGTTCTTCAGGCCGCGATAGCCTTCATGGGCGATGTAATCTTCGATGTCGGTGGGGTCGATGATGCCGCAACGCGCGAAGGTCACGCGCTCCTGGTTCTTCAGGTACGGAATCTCCTCGGGCTTGCCGAGATAAAGCGGGTGCGCGCTGCTCCCGTCCAGGAAGCCCGCCTTGACCAGGGCAGGGACGTCTTCCGGCGTCACCGGGCCATAGGCGATGCGGCCCTGGGGCGTCTGCACTTCGACCATCGGCTCCAGCCACAGCAAGCCACGGCTGCCGTTGCGCACGATCTTCAGGTCCAGCTTCTGCGTCAGCGCCTCGATTTCGAGCGCGCGCAGTACCTCTTCCGCACCGCAGGCGATGGCGGCGGAATCGCAGGGGATATAGATCGTCGTCATCAGCGCAGCTCCGCCGCAATCTTGTCGAACTTGGCGGGTGTGACACGGCCATGCAGTTTGCCGTCGATCATCACCGAGGGCGCGGTCGCGCACAGGCCTAAGCAATAGACGGCTTCGAAGGTCACGCGCTTGTCGGCGCTGGTGTCGCCAAGCTCCACCTTGAGGTGCCGCTTGATATGTTCTTCCAATTCGCGCCCCTGCATCGACTGGCAGGCTTCGGCGCGGCAGATCTTCACCACATGGCGCCCGGCCGGTGCGCGGCGGAATTCATGATAGAAGGTGAGGACGCCATGCACTTCGGCGCGGGAGAGATTGAGCTCGTCGGCGATGACGGGCACGATGCTGTCATCGACATAGCCGAACGCGTCATTGAGTGCGTGCAGGATGGGCATCAGCGCGCCATCCAGGGACTTCTTCTGCTGGACGATGCTGATGGCAGCATCCTTATCCCAGGATTTTGCGACGGCTAATCCCGACATGGCATATCTCTCCCGATGGCCTTGCCTCTTCTTCGCTCATGGATGTAGGGCGAAGGTCGCGGCCTTGGTGTCCTAAAAGCGACATCCCAATAGTAAATCCACAACCGGGCGGCGGGATTCAAATCGCTTCCGGTTATGACCTAATAAAAGAAATTTATCAAAACCGTCGGGAATCGGCTATCAGCTGACGGGAACGCTTGCTTCCGGCTTTGCGATGCCAAAGGAATCCGGGTAAATTATCCTGCCTTTTCCATCACTTAACGCGCCCGGACGCAATTCCAGCGCCATGAAGGCCGGCCCCTCGAATGGTCCGGCAAAGCCCGCAAGCGGCCCGGCGGAAAAACCGAACCGCCCATAATATGTTGGCTGGCCCAGGACGATGACGACGTCCCAGCCTTGCGCCCGCACCTCTTCCAATCCCGCCTTGATGAGGGCGGTGCCGATCCCCTTCCCCTGTGCTGCGGGGAGGACGCCGAGCGGCGCCAGGGCCAGGGCCATGACCGGAGCACCGCCGACTTCGACCAGCAGCGGCGAAAAGAGGATGTGCCCGACAACGCGCCCGGCCTCCACCGCGACCAGGGAAATGGCGGCCAAATCCGCGTCCGTCAGATCGGCAACCAGCTTTCCTTCAAAGGTCGTGCCGAACGCCGCGTCATGCAGCGCAGCGATGGCGGGAAGATCGGTGGGACGTGCAGCTCTGATATCCATGAATGAGATATAAGCGCTTCCCACCTGTCGCCAAGCTGAAGACAATCGGCGCAGCAACCAACAGCGCATCATTTCGATAAAGGAAGTCGGACGACATGCGTCTCGCCTTGGCCCAATTCCAATCCCATCCCGGCGACAAGACTCGTCAATTGGAGCAACTGCGCGCGGAGGCACATCGTCTTCGCGGCCAGGTCGATCTCCTGGTGACGCCCGAATTGTTCATGACCGGCTATCGTCTGCCGACGGCTGAGATAAAGGCCCTGGCCGAACCCGCCGATGGGCCCTTTGCCGCCGACATGGCGGCACTCGCGCGCGAAACCGGGATCGCTCTGCTTTATGGCTATCCCGAACGGGCGGAAGGCACCGTCTTCAATGCCGTCCAGGTCTTCGGTGCCGATGGCGATCGTGTCGCCGGCTATCGCAAGCTGCATCTGCCGTCCGATGACGAACGCGCGGCGTTTACGCTGGGCAATCGCTTCGTCACCTTCTCCTATCTCGGATTCCGCGTGGCGCCGCTCATCTGCTACGACGTCGAATTTCCGGAAATGGTGCGCGCCGCCGCCATCGCCGGCGCCGATCTCGTCATCGCACCCACGGCGCTCCGCCGCCAATGGTCGATGATCGCGGAAAAACTCATCCCCGTGCGCGCCCTCGAAAGCGGCCTCTTCGTCGCCTATGCCAATTGGGCGGGAGCCGAGGCCGATTGGGACTATGCCGGCCTCTCGGTCATCGCGGCACCCGACGGGCAGGAACTTGCCCGCGCCGGCGACGCGCCGCAGACCGTCATCGCCACGCTCGATCGAAATGCCGTCGCTGCGGCCCGCGCCCGCCTGCCCTATCTCAAAGACGCGCGCATGCGCCTCTCGGGTCTTCTCTGACGCGGCGCATTCGCGATTCCGTCAAATCCGGGTCACCTATCGTCAAGCACGCGCGCTGCGCACGGCCTAGGTTTGCGACAATGGGTGCGCGAATGCGCTTGATATTGCATCTGCGAAAGCCCTAGCATCGCCGGCTGTACACACGCCCAATAAGAACGTGTGACAGATAAGAGCGTGACGGGACAGGCTTGAAACGTGACGAGGGACGGGTGATGTGGCGCGAAATTCCCGCCGATGAGCGGCATGAAATTACTGTCGATGGGTATAAGGTCATCGCCTATTCCTTCGGCAGCGGCGATGAAACCCTGCTCTGTCTCAATGGCGGCCCCGGTCTTCCTTGCGACTATCTGCGCGAGGCGCATTCCTGTCTGAAGGACAAAGGCTTTCGCGTCGTCGCCTTCGATCAGCTCGGGACCGGCGCCTCAGACCGGCCGACGGATCCGAAATTGTGGGACATCACACGCTATGTGGCCGAAGTCGAAACCGTGCGGAAGGCGCTGAATCTGGGCCGCGTCCATCTCCTCGGCCATTCCTGGGGCGGCTGGCTCTCCATCGAATATGCGGTGACGCACCCAGAGAATCTGAAATCGCTGATCCTCGCCGACACCAATGCCGACATGCCGCATCTGGTCTCCGAATTGATGCGCCTGCGCGACGCGCTGGGCTCCGAGACGGTCGCCATGATGCAGCGGCACGAGGCGCAGGGGACGCTCACCCATCCCGAATATCAGGCGGCGGTAACCATCCTCAATTACCGTCATGTCTGCCGTCTCGAGGAATGGCCGGCACCGGTCAAGCGCTCGCTCGACGATTGGAACATGGGGCCTTATGTCACCATGCAAGGGCCCAACGAGTTTCTCTATACGGGTAACCTCAAGGATTGGAACCGCGTCCCCGATCTTCACAAGATTCCGTGCCCGACTCTTATCGTCACCGGCCAGCATGACGAGTTGACACCGGCCTGTTCGCTGCGCATGAAGCTCCACCTCAAGAACGCAGAACTTCACGTCTTCCCGAATTCCAGCCACATGCCTTTCTATGAAGAGCCGCACGCCTATTATCCGGTGCTGCTCAATTTCCTCGATCACCAGCGCGGCAAATGAACCTCTACCGTTATCGTTTCATCCTGGCGCGGCCGCTGCAGCTGCTGCCCGTTCTCTTGGGCATCAGCATCATCACCTTCGTGCTGGTGCGCCTCATCCCCGGCGATCCGGCGCGGGTGCTCCTAGGGGCCAAATCGACGCCGGAAGCGGTCGCCCGCATCCGCGCGCAGTTCGGCTTGGATGAGCCGATCTGGCTGCAATATCTCTACTTCATCAAAAATCTGGTCATGGGCGATATGGGGAAATCGATCCTCTACAAATTGCCCGTGCTGCAGCTCATCGCCGAGCGCCTCGCGCCGACCCTGCTTCTCATTTTGGGCAGCGTGCTGCTGGCCTTGGCGTTGGCCATTCCGCTGGCCTCGGTCGCAGCGGTGAAGCGCGGGCGCTTCGCTGATCATGCGATCCGCCTCTTCTCCACCGCCGGCCTCGGCTTTCCGCCCTTCTGGCTTGCGATCATGCTGATCATCCTCTTCAGCGTGAAGCTCGACCTCTTTCCCGTCGCGGGCTATGGCGATAGCTGGGGCGACCGGCTGCATCACTTGGTGCTGCCCTGCTTCACCGTGGCGCTGGCGCTTTCCGCCGTCATCACGCGCAATCTGCGCGCCAGCATGATCGCCGAACTTGCCTCCGATCACGCAACGGCAGCGCGGGCGCGGGGTCTGTCCGAGGCGCGCGTTTTTTGGCGCCATGTGCTGCCCAATGCCGTCATCCCGGCAATCAACCTGCTCGCCGTCAATATCGGCTGGCTCATCGGCGGATCGGTCGTGATCGAGACCGTCTTCTCCATCCCCGGCATGGGCCAGCTGCTGGTGCGCGGCATCTTCACGCGCGATTACATGGTGGTGCAATCGGTGGCGATGGTCTTTGCCTGTGCGACCGTCATCGTCAATTTCCTCGCCGACATCTTGACCGTCGCCATCGATCCCAGGGTGGAATTGTGAGGGGGGTGGAGCTATGAGCAGCGCCGTGGCTCTCCGCCCCAACTGGCTGCCGCGTTTCGGCAAGCATCCGCGGCCGCTCATCCTGGGTGCCGCCATCATCGGCACCATCGCGCTGCTGGCGATCTTGGCGCCCATCGTCGCCCCGTTCGATCCGATCGCGCAGAATCTTGAGGTGAAGCTGCAGGGTCCCAGCCTCGCGCATTGGTTCGGCACCGACAATTTCGGCCGCGACATTCTCTCGCGCATCATCTGGGGGGCGCGCATTGATCTGCAGATGGGGATCATCGGCGTCTTCTTCCCCTTCCTCATCGGCACCACCATCGGCTCGATCGCCGGTTACGCGGGACGTGCCGTGGATGCGGTGGCGATGCGTGTCGTCGATATCGTGCTGGCTTTCCCGTTCCTGGTGCTGATGCTGGCCATCATCGCCATCCTGAAACCCGGCCTCACCTCCTTCTATGTCGCGATGGCGCTGGTGGGCTGGGTCTCCTATGCGCGCCTGATCCGCGCCCAGGTGCTGGTGGCAAAGTCGGCGGACTATGTGATCGCGGCGCGGAGCCTCGGCTACAGCCACCCCCGCATCCTCTTCCGCCACATCCTCCCCAACGTGCTCACCAACTCGATCGTCTTCTCCATGTCGGACGTGGTGCTGGTGGTGCTCTCGGGTGCCGCGATCTCGTATCTGGGGCTGGGGGTCCAGCCGCCGACCGCCGAATGGGGCATCATGATCGCCGAGGGGCAGAATTTCATCACCACCGCCTGGTGGATCACCGCCTTCCCCGGTTTCGCCATCGTCATCATGGCGCTGGGTTTCAGCCTGCTGGCCGATGGGCTGGGCGAAAAGCTGGGGGTCCGCGAATGACCTCCCAAAACGGGCTTTTACGGGTCGAAAATCTGGCCGTCCGGGCGCAAATGGGCGGGCGCATATTCTACATTGTAGAACAAACGTCCTTTTCGCTGGGCCGTGGCGAGATCCTCGGATTGGTCGGCGAGAGCGGGTCGGGAAAGTCGGTCACCTGCCGGGCGCTCCTTCGCCTCCTCCCCGGCGCCAACCTCTCCATCGCCGAGGGCCAAGTCATTTTCGACGGCCGCGACTTCACCGCCATGTCGGAGCCTGAGATCCGTGCCGAGCGGGGGTCATCGATCGGCATGATCTTCCAGAACCCGGCGAGCCATCTCGACCCCGTCATGACCATCGGCGATCAGGTGGCCGAGGCGATTACCCGCCACCGCGACGTCTCCAAGAAGGAAGCCTGGGATCAGACCATCGACCTCCTGCGCCAGGTCGGCATTCCCGATCCCACCCGCCGCGCGCGGCAATATGCGCATGAATTCTCAGGTGGCATGAAGCAGCGCGCGATGATCGCGGCGGCCTTGGCGTGCGATCCGAAACTCCTCATCGCCGACGAACCGACGACGGCGCTCGACGTCACGGTGCAGGCGCAGATCTTGAAGCTGCTGATGGAGCTTCGCGACAAGCGCGGGCTTTCGATCATCCTGGTGACGCATGATCTGGGTGTCGTCGCGCAAGTCTGCGATTCCATCGCCGTCATGTATGGCGGGCGCATCGTCGAGCGGGGGCCGAAGCGTGACGTCTTGAAGGCGCCGTTCCATCCCTATACCGCGCGGCTCATCGCCTGTCAGCCGGCGCATGGAACGAGCGGCGAGCTGCTGCCGTCGATCCAGGGCCAGCCGCCCAGTGCCGGCAACATGCCGGAGGGTTGCCGCTTCCATCCGCGCTGCGACCTCGCCGTCGCCGCATGCCGTGAAAAAGTGCCGAGCCTGACGGAACGCGCACCCACGCATCTCGCCGCCTGCCCGGTGACGGAGGCGCGCGCATGAGCGACACGCTTCTCAATATCGAGGATGTCGAAGTCCATTTCCATGCGCCCAAGGGCAAGTTGGTGCGCGCGGTCAATGGCGTCACCTTCGCGCTCAAAGCCGGCGAGACCTTAGGCTTGGTGGGCGAAAGCGGCTGCGGCAAGTCGACCTTGGGCCGCGCCATTCTGAAACTGGGGCCACTCACCGCCGGCCATGTGACGATCGACGGGCGCGATATCGCCAGCGGCAGCGCCGCCGATATCATGGCGATGCGGCGCGAGACGGCGATGATCTTCCAGGATCCCTATAACGCGCTCAACCCGCGCCTGAGCATCGGGGGCGCCATCGCCGAGGTGCTGAAGGTCCACAAGAAGGTGCCGCCGGATCAGATCGAGGCGCGCGTCGCCGAGCTGATGCAGCTCGTCGGCCTGTCGCCGCAGCTTGCCAACCGGCGCCCGAGCGCTTTGAGCGGCGGGCAGTGCCAGCGCGCCGGCATCGCGCGGGCGCTGGCGGTCGAGCCGAAGCTCATCATCGCCGACGAATGTGTCGCAGCCCTCGATGTCTCGATCCAGGCGCAGATCATCAACCTGCTGATCGAGCTCAAGGCGCGCATGAACCTGGCGCTCATCTTTATCGCCCATGATCTCGGCGTGGTGCGGCGCCTCTGTGACCGCGTCGCCGTCATGTATCTGGGGCGCATCGTCGAGGAAGGGCCGACCGAGGATGTGTTCGGGGCGCCGAAGCATCCCTATACCCAGGCGCTGATGCGTGCGATCCCGGAGATCGACCCGGATCGCGGCCTGCCCACGGACCCGTTGGGCGGCGAACCGCCGAGCCCGCTCGATATCCCGCCGGGCTGTGCCTTCCATCCGCGCTGCCCGCAGGCGCTGCCCATCTGCCGCGAGCGTCTGCCGATCGAACGGCGCATCGGCACCGTGAAAGTGAATTGCCATCTTTACGACGAACCAAGCATCCACAGAGAACAGGAGAGGGAGACAATCCATGCCTAGTAAGAAATTCTTGAGTATGTGTGCGGCGAGCGTGTTCGCGCTGCTGACGGTCGGCACCAGCATCGCCTCGGCCGACAGCGTGCTGACCATCGGCCGGCGCGAGGACGGCACCACCTTCGACCCGATCAAGACGACGCAGAACGTCGATTTCTGGGTTTTCTCGAACGTGTTCGACGTGCTGGTGCGCGTCGACAAGACCGGCACCAAGCTGGAGCCGGGCATCGCCGAAAGCTGGGAGATCTCGCCCGACGGCCTCGTCTACACGTTCAAGATCCGCGACGAGAAATTCTCCGACGGCTCGCCCGTCACCGCCAAGGACGCGGCCTTCAGCCTGACCCGCATCCGCGACAATCCCGGCTCCCTCTGGGCCGACAGCTACAAGGTGATCAAGACGGCGGAAGCCAAGGATGACCGCACCCTGGTCGTCACCTTGAACCAGCCGGCGGCCCCGTTCCTCGCCTCGCTCGCCATGCCGGGCGCCTCGATCCTGTCCGAGAAGTGGGTGACGGAGAAGGGCGAGGATGCCTTGACCGACCAGCCGCTGGGCTCGGGTGCCTTCGAGCTTGTCGAATGGAAGCGCGGCGAGAAAGTGGTCCTCAAGAAGAACCCCAATTTCTGGGAAAAGGACCGCGTGAAGCTCGACGGCGTCGAATGGATCTCGGTGCCTGACGACAATACCCGCATGCTGAAGGTGCAGGCCGGCGAGCTTGACGCCGCGATCTTTGTGCCCTTCTCGCGCATTGCTGAGTTGCAGAAGGATTCGAACCTCGAGGTCCATCTCGATCCCTCGACGCGCGAGGATCATCTCCTCATCAACCAGCGCAACGAGACCCTGGCGAAGATCCCGGTCCGCCAGGCGCTCGACATGGCAATCGACAAGAAAGCCATCGTCGACACCGCGACCTTCGGCTTCGGCGAGGTTGCCAATTCCTACGTGCCGAAGGGCGCCCTCTATCACAACGACAACAATCTGCTGCGCGCTTACGATCCGGAAGGCGCCAAGAAACTGCTGGCCGAGGCGGGCGTTTCCGACCTCAACCTCAACTTCATCGTCGATACCGGCGACGAGGTGCAGGAGCAGACGGCGATCCTCATCCAGGAACAGCTCGCCAAGGCCGGCGTCACGGTCAACATCAACAAGGTCGATCCCAGCTCGTCCTGGGACATGGAAGTGAATGGCGAATACGATCTCGCCATCAACTATTGGACCAATGACGTGATCGACCCGGACCAGAAGACGACCTTCGTCCTGGGTCATGACGCCAACAACAATTACATGACCCATTACAAGAACGACAAGGTCAAGGAACTGGTGGCGGCGGCCCGCGTCGAAATGGACCCGAAAAAGCGCGAGGCCATGTATATCGAGATCCAGACCATCGCCAAGGAAGAGGCGCATTGGATCGATCTCTATTACAGCCCCTACCGCAACGTGACGCGCAAGAACATCAGCGGCTTCTACCAGAACCCGCTGGGCCGCTTCTTTCTGGAAGACACGGCGAAGAACTAAACCGCGTCGGAACTTAGAAGCAGGGCCGGGCAAGCGATTGCCCGGCCGTTTTTCTTTGCCCCTCAATCGCCTCATTGTCGCAACCGGGTAAACAATAAGGTTCCGTGAAGCAGCATTGTTTGCATTGCTTCCTGCCCCTACTTTCAATCCCAAGTCGTCACGAACAAAGAGTTGAGAGCCATGACCATCCGGCAGACCGAACATATCATCCGGGGCGAGGATGCCTCGGACGGGGCGGGGGTGAAGATGAAGCGCGTCTTCCCGACCCAGCGCGTCGCCCTGATCGACCCGTTCCTGTTGTTCGACGAGTTCGGCTCCGATGATCCCAATGCCTATATCGGCGGCTTTCCCGACCATCCGCATCGCGGCTTCGAGACCGTCACCTACATGCTGGCCGGGCGCATGCGCCATTTCGACAGCCGCGGGAACAGCGGGCTGCTGACGGCCGGTGCCGCGCAATGGATGACGGCGGGCAGCGGCCTCATCCATTCCGAAATGCCGGAACAGACCGACGGGCTGATGCGCGGTTTCCAGATCTGGATCAACCTGCCCGCCAAAGAAAAGATGATTCCGCCGCGCTATCAGGATTACGCACCGGAAGAGATTCCGGTGACGACACTCGAGAACGGCACCGTCGTCAAAGTGGTGGCGGGCGAGGCCGCGGGTATCATCGGCCCCGTCAATGGCGTCTCGCGCCAGCCGCTCCTTGTCGACGTCACCTTGCCCGCCGGCACCAGCTGGCGTCAGGCGGTCGATGAAGAAGCAACCGTGCTGGCGCATGTCTTCGAAGGCACGGCCGAGATCGGCGGCAAGGCGCTGGGCACGACGCAGATGGCGGTGCTGGGTCAAGGCGATGAGATCGAACTCAAAGCCGGCCCCCTGGGTGCGCGCATCCTGGTGCTCGCCGCCAAACCCATCGGCGAACCGGTCGCGCGCTATGGCCCCTTCGTCATGAACACGCGGGAAGAGATCGAACAGGCGTTCGAGGATTACCGCGCCGGCAAGATGGGGTGACGCGGCCGACGGATGTTGATGTCGATCGGCCTTTGCCCTGATTGCTTTTGCCCTGATTGCAATTGATGGGGGCTTCATGCATCAATCGGTCCCGGATTTTCGACCTATGAACATCGGGGACAGGCATGCGCGTTTTCATCAGCAGCGATATCGAAGGCACCGCCGGCATCACGCATTGGGATGAGGCGGAGAAGGCGCATGATTCCTATCCCGAGTTCCGCGAGCTGATGACGGGCGAGGTGCTGGCGGCGATCGAAGGGGCGCTCGATGCGGGGGCGACCGAGATCCTGCTGAAAGATGCCCATGATTCCGGGCGCAACATCATCACCGAGAAATTGCCGCCGGCCGTGAAGATCATCCGTGGCTGGAGCGGGCATCCCTTGAGCATGGTGCAGGGGATCGACGAGGGTTTCGACGCGGTCATTTTCACCGGCTATCACAGCCGCGCCGGGTCCGAGACCAACCCGTTGGCGCATACGATGAATCTGCGCGTCCAGGAGCTGCGCCTCAATGGCATTCCGGCCTCGGAATTCCATCTGCATGCGACCGCTGCCGCCTATTACAAGGTGCCGGCGGTGTTCATCTCCGGCGACAAGGGCATCTGCGAGGATGCGGCGAAACTGAACCCAGGTATGGTAACGGTGGCGGTCAGTGAAGGCATTGGCCGCTCGACCATTTCGGTGGCGCCGAGTGTTGCCCGCGCCCGCATCAATGAGGGTGTGAAGCAGGCGTTGAAGGCCGACCGCAGCAAGCTCTGCTTGCCCGTTCCGGATGTGACGGTGCTGGAAGTGGTCTTCAACAACCCGACCGATGCCTATCGCGCGTCCTGGTATCCGGGCGCCAAGCATATCGGTCATCGCACCGTGCAGTTCGCGGCGCGCGATTTCTTCGAGGTCATGCGCGCGCAGAAATTCATTCTGGGAATCTGAATCGTCGGCCAATGGCGAGGGGCGGGAGATGAGCGAGCAAAGACCGGTCACGATCTCGATCGCGCAGTTCAACGCACAGGATGACGACAAGGCGGGCAATCTCGCCAAGGCGCAGCATTATCTCGACCTCGCCGGGGCGCGCGGCAGCAATATCGCCGTGCTGCCGGAACTGTTCACCGGTACCGGATTTTCCAGCGGCGACGCGCACAAGATGCTGGCCGAGCCGATCCCCGGTCCCACGTTTGAGATGATGGCCGCTGCCGCCCGCCGCCATGCCATGTATGTGACGGGCTCGTTCTACGAGAAGGGCAGCGACGGGCGCATCTACAACACGGCACCGGTGGTGGCACCCGGCGGCGACCTGCTGGGCTGTTATCGGAAGACCCATCTTTTCGACGTGCCCAACCGCACCGACCTGCCGCCCGGCATCATGGAATCGAAGAAGGTTTCGCCGGGCGCCGAGCTGCAGGTCTATGACACCAATCTCTGCCGCTTCGGCATCGGCATCTGCGCCGATATCCGCTTCCCGGAAATGTTCCGCGCCTATGCGCGGGCCGGAGCGGAACTCATCCTGCTGCCGACCGCCTTCCTTTCTCCCCGCTTCGATCATTGGGATTTCTTGCTGAAGGCCCGTGCCACGGATCATCAGATGTTCATCGCCGCCTCCGGCATGACGGGGAAGGAAAAGGTGACGGGCATCGGTTTCATCGGCCGCTCGGCCGTGGTCGATCCCTGGGGTGTCATCCTGGCCGGTGCCCCGGATGAGGAAGCGATGCTCACCACCACGATCGATCTTGATCAGGTCAGGCGCGTGCGCAATTGGTGGCCGCTCAACGATCAGGTTCGGCCCGATCTTTACGGTGCGGTGGCCGTGAAGACCTCGCGTCCATGAAGCGCTTCCTCGCCGCCCTTCTCATCCTGCTGATTGGTGCCGCCAGCGAAAGTGCGGCACAGCAGAAAGTGACGCTGGTCGCTGAGAATGACTGGTTCCCCTATGCCGCCGAACGGCACGGCGCACCGGAAGGCATGGCGGTCGATCTGGTGCGGGCGGCCTATGCGGCGGCCGGGGTCGAGCTTGATCTGGTGAGCCTCCCCTATGCGCGCTGCCTCGAGGAAGTGGCGAAGGGCGTCCGGCTCGGCTGCTTCGACACGATCCGCGAACCGGAGACATTGGCGCGCTTCCTCTTCCACAAGGAGCCGCTTTTCTCGGCCCGGATCGTGATCATCGCCCCCATCGACGCCACGGTCGAGAATCTCACCGCCGCCGATCTCAAAGGGCAAACGGTTGCCGTCACCAACGGCTATACTTATGGCGAGCCGTTCCAGAGCGATGCCACCATCAAGAAGGATGTCGCCAAGAACGATCTTGCCATCCTGCGCCTCGTCGCCAATCAGCGCGATCCTTATGGCGTCATATATGACAAGGTGATGGCGCATCTTCTCGCCGAGCACGGTGGAGAGCTGGCCGGCAAGGTGAAGGTGGTGGGGCTTCTCACCGAGCCCGACCTCTATGTCTCCTTCTCGAAGGAACGGCCGGATGCGCAAGCAGCGATGGCGGCCCTCGACAAGGGCCTCGGCATCATCCGCGCCAACGGCACCTATGCCGAGATCGAAGAACGCTGGTCGTTGCGCTTCTCGGTGGCGGCGCCCTAGCGGAAGGGCATGGCGAGGAGGCGCAGGAGTGTCAGCTTCTCCGGCTTGCGCGCTTCGGCAAGGCCCAGGATGACACCCATCTGCCCCAGGGCCGGTGCCGCGAAATAGGTGCCGAACAGGCGATCCCACAAAGAGAAGATGTTGCCGTAGTTGGAATCGGTCTCATCACGCTGCGTCGAATGATGGCGCCGGTGCATGTCCGGTGTTGCGAAAATTCGGCGCAAGTGCCGATCCCATCTTTCCGGCATGGCGACATTGCCGTGGGTGAAGAGAGCGAAGGCGTTGAGCAGTGCTTCATAGACAAGAACGATGAGCGGATCGACGCCGAGCGCGAGCACGATCGCCGCTTTCCAAAGTGCGGAGAGCAGGATTTCGATCGGGTGGAAACGCAGGCCCGTGGTGAGATCGACATCGAGGTCGGCATGATGGACTTTGTGCAGGCGCCAGAGCGGCGGGATGAGATGCGTCGCCACATGCTGCGCATAGATCGCGAGATCGAGGAGCAGGATCGCGGGCAGCGCCTCGGCCCAGCGCGGTAGGACAAGAAGATTGAAGAGTCCCCAGCCCTTCTCGCCGGCCAGGAGGGCTACGCCGAGCACGATAGCGCCGACCGTCAGGCGCTGTGCCACGACGTTGATGAGGAAGAGGCCGAGATTGGTGCGCCAGCGCTGTGTCTTGTCGGCCGCCAAGGGACGGCGCGGTCTCCAAACCTCGGCGAGGCCGATCAGGGCAAAGACGATGAGAAAGAGACCAAGGCGAAAGAGGGCTTCATTCATGAAGCCATTAGAGCAGGCCTCAATTGGCGGCGGTCAACGGATATTCACCGGCAACGAGATGCGCGTCATAGCCCTGGTCGATGAGCACGGTCGCCAGCCAGGCCGAGCCTTGGCCGGCGGCGGCGATGCGGGAATCGCGGTCGATCCCCTGTGCCGCGAGGATGGCGGCGATCTGGTCCGCCGTCTTCAGCCTTCCGTCGGGCGTCAGCAGCTCGGCCGAGAGGCCGCTTTCGACGATGCGATAGTCGCTGGGGCGCAGCTTCGTGGCCTCGACCGACCAGCGCTGGCCGCGCGCGATCTCGGCATTGCCGAGGCCGAAGGGCGGCTGGACGGTGGGGAGACCGGCCGCCAGCAAGGCGGGAAGGCCGCCATCGACCAAGGCGACACGGTTCTGCCCCAGCTCGCGCAGGGCCAGGACCAGGGCCGCGTCGGCCCCGAGATCATGACCCGGGTCGCCGATGACGACGGCCGCGGCATCACGGTTGAAGCCGAGCTGGCGCAGGCGCTCCGTCACCGCGGCATCGCTGCCGGCAAGGTCGGCGGGGGTCAGGGCCTGGGCGTTGCGGATCGGGGCCTGGGCGCGGAGATCCGCGCTGCGGGCATCGATCACCAGGGCGCCGGACGCGATCAGGGCCCGGGCCTCGTCGACCGACAGCACCCATTTGCGGTCGAAACCGATGACGTCGATGGCGGAATGGGGGCCTGAAGCCAGGCCGGTCAGGGCGGCAACAGCGCCGACGGCAATCGGCGTCGCCGCCAGAAAAGCCGCCACAATCAGGGTCTTAGGTTGAAGCATACGCGCCTCCGGTGACCCAAATGGGTCAATGGAACGAACCTATCCTTCCGACTTTAAACACTATTAGTTCGATAGAGTAAAGAGAGAATTTTTTAGGGCATGAGCGAGAGAAACTGGGGGGCCTCAGGCGGCGGCTTCGGCGAGGACCCAATCGCGGAACAGCCGGGCGGGTGGCGGCAGGCGCTCGCCCGCCCGTTCGACCAGGTAGAAAGCCTCGCTGCTCTTGATCTTGGCGGCGCAGGGAGCGACGAGGCGGCCTTGCGCCACCAGCCGATCGACGAAGCAGCTCCGCCCCAGCAGGAAGCCGCCCCCGGCCAAGGCGAGATCGACGGCAAGGCTCGCCGTGTCGAAGACGATGTCGCCGGGGTTGGCTTCGAAGGCACCGGCACCGGCACCGCGAAACCAATCGACCCAGCCTTCGGCGAAGCTTGCGACATGAATGAGGCGCTGGCCGGCCAGATAGGCGGGTGGCAGGGGCCGCGTCGTCTCGGTCAGCAACCCCGGCGCGCAGACCGGAAAGAGCCGGTCGCGGGTGAGCGGATAGGCGGTGAGCTGCGGCCAGCTGCCGATGCCGCAGCGGATCTCGAAATCCGCCTCGCTGTCGATCTCCAGCGGCGTCCACAGCGTGGTGAGAAGCCGCAGGCGCAGATCCGGGTGGCTCGCCAGAAAGCGGGAAAGGCGCGGCATCAGCCAGAGATGCGCAAAGCCCGCCGTGACGCGGACCGAGACGTCGCTGCCCGAGCGGCCGTGGAACAGTTCCTCGGTCCCAGCCCCCAGCCGGTCGAAGGCGTCGCGCAGCACGGTGAGATAGGAAAGGCCCGATTCGGTGAGCGCCAGCCCCTGCGGCCGGCGGTGAAAGAGGGCGCGGCCTAGATGATCCTCGAGCGCCTTCACCTGCTGGCTGACGGCCGCCGCGGTGACGCCGAGCTCGGCCCCAGCCCGGGCGAAGCTGATATGGCGCGCCGCCGCCTCGAACGAGCGCAGCATGCCGAGCGGCGGAAGCTGTCGGAAAGTCATGGCCGAACCCTAGGCTAAATCAAACTTAGCCTATGACCATAGTATTTTTGGTTTGTTTGAGCGAGACCCAAGGTGGAGACTTGGCCTCAGCTTCAAGAAACCGAGGGGATCCCAACATGGCCAAGCGCAAGCCCAATTTCGTCATCTTCATGCTCGACCAGCTGGCCCCGCAATTCATGCCGAGCTATGGGCATAAAGTGGTGAAGACGCCTTCCCTGTCGGCCTTTGCCGAGAAATCGGCGATCTTCGACGCCGCCTATTGCAATTACCCGCTCTGCGCCCCGGCGCGCTACTCGTTCATGTCGGGGCGCCTGCCCACCAAGATCGGCGCCTGGGACAATGCGGCGGAGTTCATGGCCGAGATCCCGACCTTCGCCCATCATCTCTCGGCGCTGGGCTATGACACGACCCTCTCGGGGAAGATGCATTTCTGCGGGCCCGACCAGCTGCACGGGTTCCACCGCCGCCTCACCACCGATGTCTATCCGTCGGACTTCGCCTGGGTCCCCAATTGGGACCATCCGGAAATGAAGCTCGACTGGTTCCACAATATGGACGTGGTGCACGATGCCGGTATCTGCACGCGCTCGGCCTATCTCGATTTCGACGATGAAGTCGTCTTCATGGCCAAGCGGCACCTGTTCGATCTGGCGCGCAAGGGCGGCGACCAGCCCTTCTGCCTGGTCGTCTCGCTGATCAGCCCGCACGATCCGTATCTTGCGCGGAAGGAACATTGGGATCTCTACCGGCACGACGATATCGACATGCCGACGCTCAAAGCGGGCTCCGTGCCGCTGGGGCCGCATGAGCAGCGTATCTCGAACGGGATCGGCATGCTCGACCCGGCGCCGACCGAGGATGCCATCCGCAATGCGCGCCATGCCTATTACGGCACCGTCTCCTATATCGACGAACGCTTTGCCGATCTGATGCAGGCGCTCAACGAAAGCGGCTTTGCCGACAACACCTATACGATCGTCACCGGCGATCATGGCGACATGCTGGGCGAGCGCGGGCTGTGGTTCAAGATGAACTGGTTCGAGAATGCCGCGCGCATTCCGATGATCATCAACGGTCCCGGCGTGAAGGCCGGCCGCGTCAAGCAAGCCGTCTCGCAGATCGACATCCTCCCCACCCTGCTCGATCTCGCCAGCGACGGAGCGCCTTTGCATGAGCAAGTCGTCACCGAAGGCCGTTCCATGGTGCCGCATATGACGGGCGGCGAAGGCCATGACGAAGTGATCGGCGAATATATGGGCGAAGGCGCCAAGGCGCCGGGCGTCATGATCCGGCGCGGCAAGATGAAGTTCGTGCATTTCCAGTCGGACCCGGATCAGCTCTATGACCTCGAAGCCGATCCGCTGGAAGTGAAGAACCTCGCTGCCGATCCCGCATATGCAGGCCAAGTCGCGGCATTGCGTGCCGAGATCGCCAAGGGCTGGGACATGGAAGCGATCCGCCAACAGGTGGTCGCCAGCCAGCGCCGCCGCCGGTACTTGAACGACATCATCCGCGCGCAGAATATCGCCTGGGACTACCAGCCGGTCTTCGACGCCAGGGGCCAGTATATCCGCAACACCGTGCCGATCTTCGAACTGGAAATGCGCTCGCGCTTTCCGGCGGTGAAGAAGGCGGCGGAATAAGCGTCACGCGATTTCGATCGCGATCTTGCCCGTCGCACGCCGCTCGCGCAGAGCGGTGTGCGCGGCGTCGGCTTCAGCGAAAGTATAGCGCGTCGGATCAAGGCGCGGCAGCAACTGACCACTCTCCGCGAGCGTCGTCGCTTCCGCCATGATCGCACCGTGATGGGCGCGATGCTTGCCGGTCAGCAGCGGCATCAGGGTGAAGACGCCGGAATAGGTCGCCGCGCGGAAGGAGAGCGGCGCCAGCGCATGCGTGCCCCAGCCGAGGCAGCTGACGACACGGCCGGTATAGGCCTTCACCGCGCGGAACGCGGCGTCGAGCGAGGCACCGCCCGCGGTGTCATAGACCACATCGAACCCCTCACCGTTGGTGAGCTCGGCAACGTAATCATCGACCGGCTTTTCGCGGTCGATGAAATGCGCGCCATAGCCGTCGATGATCGCGGCACGCGATCTGGCATCGGTCGCAAAGACCTTGGCGCCCTTCGCCTTGGCCAACTGCACGGCCATGTGACCGACACCGCCGGCAGCACCCAGAATCAGCACGCTCTCGCCAGCCTTCACGCCGGCGCGGTCGACGAGACCTTCCCACGCGGTGATGAAGATCAGCGGCAGCACAGCGGCTTCGCGGAAGGTGAGGTGGGCCGGCTTCAACGCCAGCAGATCGGCATCGGCGGCGACATATTCGGCAAGCGTCCCTTGATGGCCGCCGACCCCGCCGACCATGCCGTAGACCTCGTCGCCGATTCGGAAACGGGTGACACCGGGCCCGATGGCCTCGATCCAGCCTGCCATATCGAGGCCGAGAATGGCGGGCAGGGGATGGCGCGCATGACCAGCCTCGCCGGCCCGGATCTTGAGGTCGAGCGGATTTATCCCGCTCGCAGCTATCCGCACCAGGACCTGACCGGGTCCCGGAACGGGGCGGGGTAGCGTGATCACCTGCAGCGGCGTGCTGGGATCGGTTGCCTGGAGAGCCTGCATGGTGGGTTGGATGGTCATCTTCGCCTCCGGTTTGTGCCTAGAAGTAAGATGACCGTTCATATTCGTATGGAAATGAACAAATATGTTCGACATTCATGCAATTTTGCATGACACGCGTTAGAGTGCGGCATGGAATGGAGCGATCTCAGACTCTTTCTCGCCATTGCCCGGGCGGGGACGCTCGCCAAGGCAGCCAAGTCGGTTGGCCTCACCCAGCCGACCATGGGGCGGCGCCTGCGCGCCCTTGAAACCGCCCTTGGCCAGACCCTTTTCCAGCGCGGCAGCGACGGCTTCAGCCTAACCGATGAAGGTCAAGCCGTCCTCGCCCATGCCGAGCGGATGGAGGAAGAAGCGCTGGCGGTCGGCCGTATCACGGCTGGGAGTGGTCTCAGCGGTGAGATTCGGCTTGCGTCATCCGACTGGTTCGGCGCGCATGTCCTGGCGCCGCATTTGGCCGCTTTCACGGCGGCGCATCCTGGTATCACGGTGGAACTGCTGACGGATCAGCGGCGCTACAGCCTCGGCCGGCGCGAGGCGGACGTCGCTTTCCGCATAGCGAGCTTCGACGAACCGGACGTCATCCAACGCAGGGCGCTCACCATGACCTATGCGCTCTATATGCCCGCAGCATCGCCGTCCATCGATCTGGGCGACGGCGCCGGTATCAGTCTTGTCACGATGGACGAGGCGTTCAGCGATATGCCGGACCGTGCGTGGCTGCGTCGGGTGCTGCCCAAGGCCCGCATCGCCTTTCGCAGCAATAATCGCGATGTGCAGGCGCAGGCTTGCCTGGCCGGGGCGGGTCTTGCCGTGTTGCCGCGCCTGCTGGGGGATCGCGTGCCGGGCCTGCGCGTCATCGATGCCGGCGAACCGCCGCCCGGGCGAGACGTCTGGGTCGGCTATCATCGCGACCTCAAACGTCTCGCCCGATTGCGGGCCTTGCTCGACTTCGTGCTGGCGGAACTGCCCTAGGACGACGCGAACGATCTTCCTCAGGCCGCGCGGATCGTGCCGAGGAAGCGGTTCACTTCGTTGGTGAGGGCGTCGGCCTGGCGGCTGAGTTCGCGGGCGGCACCGAGGACCTGGGTCGCAGCGCTGCCTGTTTCGCTCGCCGCCTGTGTCACCGAGCCGATATTCGACGAAACCTCGCTGGTGCCGATGGCCGCCTGCTGGATGTTGCGGGCGATTTCCTGCGTCGCGGCACTCTGTTCCTCGACCGCTGCGGCGATGGCGCCGCTAATGCTGCTGATCGAGCGGATCGTCTCGCCGATATCGGCGATGGCGCGGACCGAGCCCTCGGTCTCCAACTGGATGCTGGAGACATGCTCGGTGATCTCCTCCGTGGCCTTGGCCGTCTGGCCGGCGAGATTCTTCACCTCGCTGGCCACCACGGCAAAGCCGCGACCGGCTTCACCGGCCCGCGCCGCCTCGATGGTGGCGTTGAGGGCCAATAGATTGGTCTGGCCGGCAATGTCGCTGATGAGGCGCACCACATCGCCGATGCGCTGGGCGGCACCCGCCAGGGCTTCGACCTTGGCATTGGTGCGGTCGGCATCCGTCACCGCCGCCGCCGTCATGCCGTTCGACTGCGCCACCTGTCGCGAGATCTCCTGGACCGAGCTGGTCAGTTCCTCGGTCGCTGCCGCCACCGTCTGAACGTTGCTCGATGCTTCCTCGGAAGCGGAGGCGACGACGGTCGATTGCTTGGCGGTGCGTTCGGCCGTGCCGGTCATGGCCTCGGCCGAAGACTGAAGCTCGGTCGCTGCCGAAGTCACCACTTGGATGACCGATCCGACGGCGCTTTCAAAATCGTCCGCCATGCGCAGCATGGTGCTGCGCCGCTCGGCCGCCGCCTGTTCCTTCATCCGCTCCTGCTCCGCGCGCAGGCGTTCGCTGTCGATCATGTTCTGGCGGAAGACGCCGACGGCCGCTGCCATGCCACCCAGCTCGTCGCGACGGCCGGTCCCCGGAATGTCGACATCGGTGCGGCCGCCGGCCAGCACGTTCATGACCGCGGTCAGCGCCTTGATCGGGTGCGCGATCATGCGCGTGAGGCCAAAGGCGACACCGAGCGCCACCAGCGCGGCAACACCGGCGAGAATGGCGCCGGTCAAGACGCTGCGGTCGCCCGTTGCGTCGAAATCGGCGTCATGCGCCACAGCTTCCTCATCGATCGACTGGCGGATCTTCATCAGATTGTCGGCCAGGGCCGCTGCTGCCGTGTCGAGCCGGTCATCGACCGCGCGCATCGAATCATTGATGCCGGGATCCTGCTTGAGGAGCGGCAGCATGTCCTGTTCGAATGCTGCGATCAGATCGGCATAAGCCTGTTTGGCGGCATCGAGGCTCTGATGTTCGAGATCGCTGTCGGCGCGGCGGCCGATCTCGTCGAGCTGTTCCTCCACCTCGTTCTTCTTGTCGGCCCAATCCTTGGCCGTCATGTCGAGATCGCGGTTGATGACCGCGTCGGCGATGATCTGATAAAGCTCGGCCCCGGCAGCCGATGCGCCGGTTACGAAGACGGCATCTTCGGCGCGCGTGGCGCCTTCGTCCTGCAGATCGAGCAATTGCGAAACTGTAAAATAGCTCAGCGCGGCCAAGGCCACGACCAAGGCAATATTGATCGCTGAGGCAAAGCCCAGCTTGCCACCGATGGTCATCGATTTCCCCCCCAAAAGGTCAGACCGAATAATTTTACGAGCAGGCAGCAGCGTAGGAATGCGGCCTTAACAGGCCGTAAAGAATTTAGAAAAATACGTTGAAACTTGACGACGCAGATATAATTCGTATATTCGAATGATTGAATGTATTGGCGCTGACAAACAGCCTAGGCTTCTAATCCCCAATGCCCACAAAGGAAGTGTCCCTTCTTGAAAAAGCAGGTGAAGCGGCCGCCTTGCTGCGTGCGCTCGCTCATGAACATCGCCTGGCGATTCTCTGCACGCTGGAGGGCGGCGCGATGAGCGTCGGCGACATTGCAGCGACCCTGGGCGAGCCCCAGCCCAAGATCTCGCAGCACCTCATGCGTCTCCGCGCGGAGAAGCTGGTCCGCACACGGCGCGACGGCACGACCATTCATTACGAGATCGCCAGCGACACAGCGCGTGCCATTGCCGGCGTTCTCAAGGAGGCCTTCTGTCCGCCCAAGCGCGGGCGAAAGAGCAGATAAGGAAAGAAGATCATCATGGATTGGACGAATTTCCATCCTCTCAGTGCTTTGCTCGGCGGCGGCCTCATTGGCCTTGCCGCCCTCATTCTCCTCCTTGGTCTCGGTCGCATCGCTGGAGTGAGCGGAATCCTCGGCGGGCTGCTGCAACGGCTCGACAATGATTCATTCTGGCGACTGGCCTTCGTTCTCGGCATTCCGCTGGGAGCATTGCTGATGGCGCAATTCCTCGGCGGCTTCGTGCCGCGGCTCAATGTCGGATCGGCGGCTCTTGTCGTTGCCGGTCTCGCGGTCGGGTTCGGCACACGCCTCGGCGCCGGCTGCACCAGCGGTCACGGTATCTGCGGCCTGGCGCGGCTGTCGCCACGATCCCTGGTCGCCGTTCTTGCTTTCATGGCCAGTGCGATGGCCACCGTCTTCATCATCCATCATCTGCTGGCGGACTGACCCATGCTGCGCATCGCATTCGCCCTTCTTTCCGGCCTTGTCTTCGGGGCCGGCCTCGTACTTTCCGGCATGGCCGATCCGATGAAGGTCACAGCCTTCCTCGACCTCGCGGCGATGGCGAACGGTGGGTGGGACCCGAGCCTTGCCTTTGTGATGGGTGGCGCCCTCATCGTCACCCTGCCGGGTTTCGCCTTGGCCCGGCGGCAGGCACGGCCCGTTGCTGCCCCCGATTTCCAATGGCCGAGCGCGCGGGCGATCGACCGCAAGCTTCTTCTCGGCAGCATCATTTTCGGCATCGGCTGGGGCCTGGCCGGCATCTGTCCGGGGCCGGCCCTCACCTTGCTGGCGCTCGATGGCCAGCAGGGGCTGATCTTCTTCGTCGCCATGCTCGCCGGCATGGTATTTTTTCGCATCACGCAACGCTGATTGGGGATCATTCATGTTCTACGAACCGCGGCTCAAGAACAGCGGGTTGGCCATCGATCCCCTAAAGGCCCTTATCGTGCCACGCCCGATCGGCTGGATTTCCAGCATCGATCTTGAGGGCCGCGTCAACCTCGCCCCCTTCAGCTTCTTCAACATGGTGGCGGACAGCCCGCCCATCCTGATGTTCGCCCCGACCGGCGCCAAGGCCGATGGCAGCCGCAAGGACAGTCTGGAGAATGTCGAAAAGGTCGGCGCCTTCGTCGCCAATCTTGCGACCTATGATTTGAAGGATGCGATGAACGTCACCTCGGCACCCTTGCCGGCGGGCGAGAGCGAGGCTGCGAAAGCGGGGCTTGAGATGGTGCCGTCGCAGATCGTCGCGGCACCCCGCGTCAAGGCATCGCCGGTGGCACTCGAATGCCGCTATCTGCAGAGCGTCAGCTTGCCCACCCTCGACCCCGACCAGCCCAATACGGTTGTTTTCGGCGACGTGGTCGGCGTTCATATCGACGATGCGCTCATCGTCGATGGACGGGTCGACATCACCCGCGCGCGCCCGATCGCGCGCATGGGCTATTCGCTCTATGCGGTGATCGATCAGGTCTTCAAGATGACAAGGCCCGCCGGTGGCGCTTAGCGAGGTTCACCAGGCGAGATAGGGCAGGGCATAATCCGGGGCGTGACCGCCGGTCGCCAGCTTCTTCAGCGCCGCCGGGTCGAGCTTGCCATCCTTCAGCAACGCTGCATGGTGGATACCGCCGGCAATGAGCAGCGACTTGGCGCCGATCCCCGCCGCACCGGCGACATCGGTGCGCAAGGCATCGCCGATGCCGACGAGACGCTTCGCCGGCACCTTGAAATCGGCCAGCACCCGGCGATAGATGCCGGCATGGGGCTTTCCCTCGATGAGGATGCTGCCATCCATTTCGAGATAGGCTTCGGCAATGGCCCCGGCGCAGATTTCGGCAACATTGCCGCGATGCACGATGAGATCGGGATTGGCGCAGACCAGCGGCAGGTTGCGCGCCCGTGCCGCCTTGAGCAGCTCGCTGAAATGCTCGACCTTCGTCTCCGGTGAGCCGACGCCAAGGACGAGGAGAAAATCGGCCGCCGCAATATCATCGACGAGCATGACGTCGAGGCCTTCGGTGAAAGTCTGGTCGAGCCCGCCCGCCACGGCATAGGCCTTCTTCCCAAGTTCCGCATATCCCGGCGCGTCACGCCGGGCGATATGGTTCCAGACTTCCTCGCCCGAGGTATAGAAGCCGGCGTAAAGCTCGTCCCCGATGCCCATTTCGCGCAGACGCGGCCGCACGGTCTCGATGCGGCGCGGCGCGTTGGAGACGAGGGCCACGGGGATATTGTGCGCCTTCAACTGCCGCAGCGCCTCGACGGCCGCAGGATAGGCGCGGATGCCGTCATGCATGCAGCCCCACAGATCCATGACGACAAGATCGATTTCGCCGGCAATGGCGCCGAGGCCGGTGGGGAACTGAGTCATGATGCGTCGGTACTTTTCGTCAGTTGAGGGCGGCGTTGGTCTCGGCACGGGCGATGCGCGGCTCGCCGAAGAGATAGCCTTGGCCGAAATCGAGATGCATGTCGAGGAGCTCGAGGAGCATCGTTTCCGATTCGATGTGATCGGCCACCAGGTCGATCGCGAATGAATCGAGCATCCGCTTGAACTCCTGCGGATCGTCGCCGAGTGCTCCGGCGCGGGCGGCGGCAATCAGGCGTTCGGCTTCGATCTTCATGAAACGGAAATGATGGCTGGAGAGCTGCGCCGGATTGAGATCGAAATGCGTCACCTGATCCAGGCTGAAGCGATAGCCGAGCTGTGCCAGGCGCGCGAGATCGTGGAGCAGCGCATCGTCGGCCATCTCCATCGCGCGCTGCGAGAATTCGAACACGATGGCGGGCGCCAGCTCGGCATTGTGCGCCATCATGTTGATGAATTCGCGGAAGAAGTCGCGATCGGCCAGCGTGTGGGCCGAGATGTTGATGAAGAAGCCGATGCCGGCATTCGATTTGCGGATGCGGCGCAGGATCTGGATGCAGCGGAAGAGCTGCATGTTGTCGATGGCGGTGACGAGGCCCTCGCGTTCGGCGAGCGGCAGATATTGCTCGGGGGTCAGCACGCGGCCGTCGCTGATGCGCACGCGGGAGAAGCACTCGAAAAAGCGGCGCTTGCGCTGCGGCAGGGTGACGATGGGCTGCAGGGCAAGCTCGACACCGCTCTCGCGCAAACCTTCGCGCAGCGCGTCGAGGATCTCATCCTCAGCCAGATCGTAGGCGACCGGCGGCATGGGCAGGCTGGCACCCGAAGATGCGCCGGCAGGTATGGGCGCCGGCTGGGCCGGTGCGGATGGCGCCGAAATTGATGGTGCCGAAATTGTTGGAGTAGGCGCTGCCGGCGACGGCGCCGTTTGAGGTTGGGCGGCGGGCGACACAGCTGCAACCGGTCGCGCGGCGGTGCTTTCCTTGACCGGCACGGGCTTCGCGGATTTGGGCGCGGCGGAAGGTGTCTTGCCACCGCCGGCAGCACGGGCGCTGTAAAGCTGCTCGATCAGCTTCTGCAGGACCTTTACCTCATTGACCACATCGCCCACATCCTGGGCGGGGGCGCTGGCGATATTCGCCAGTGTGGCACGAAGCTGCAGCATATCGTCTTCAAGCTTGCGCTGATCCCGCAGCACGTCGGCCAGCAGCCGGTTGAGCTCGCCCAGTGAATGGGCCTGGCTGCGCGAGCGCTGTGCCCCGAGGGCCGCTTGGTGCGCGAGCCCGCCCGCCATGACGACGAAGCCACCGGCGATGTAGGCGAGAATCCGCGACACGCCGGGGACAAATTCCGGCAGCCAGAAGGCAACCAGGACCGCGCCCAGGGCGTAGAGCAGAAAGATGAGGATATGCGCGCGCTGGCTCATCGTCTTAGCCCTAGCAAGGTCTTGGTTAAGGGGGTGTTAAAATCGGCCGCCACAAAAGCTGCGGCATCCTAGCGATGATCGGCGCCGACCGCATCCTTGAGATGCGCGAAGCCGTCGGCACGAAGAAGGGCGGGAAGTTCCGCGACGATCCGCCGGGCAAGCCCCGGCCCCCTATAGATCATGGCCGAATAGAATTGGATGAGCGAAGCGCCGGCCCGGATTTTGGCATAGGCGTCCGCGGCCGAGGCGATGCCGCCGACACCGATGAGCGGCAGGCGACCCTCGGTCAGCCGGTACATGCGCCCGAGCAGTGCCGTCGACGGCGCCAGCAGCGGCGCTCCCGAAAGACCGCCTGTCTCGTTGGCAAGGTCACCGGATTGCAGCGGCGGGCGGGCAATCGTCGTGTTGCTGACGATGAGACCGTCGAGCCCTTCCTCAAGGGCTACCAGGGCGATGTCGCGCTGGTCATCCTCGGTGAGGTCGGGTGCGATCTTGAGGAGAAGCGGCGGGCGCTTTCCCAGCGCATCGCGCGCCGCGCGCGTGCGGCGGATGAGATCCGCCAGCGGCTCCTTGCCCTGCAGCGCGCGCAGGCCCGGCGTGTTGGGCGAGGAGACGTTGATGACCAGGTAATCGGCGAGCGGTCCCAGGCGCGCGACGCCCAGCTCGTAATCGGCGGCGGCATCCGCCGTTTCCTTGTTCTTTCCCAGATTGACGCCGACGATGCCGCGGGCCGGATCGCGCTGCGTCAGACGCGCCGCGACTGCTTCCATCCCGTCATTGTTGAAGCCCATGCGGTTGATGACGGCGCGGTCCGCGACGAGACGAAACAAACGCGGTTGCGGATTGCCGCCTTGCGGGCGCGGCGTGACGCTGCCGATCTCCACAAAGCCGAAGCCGAGGCCCAGAGCACCGTCGAAACATTCGGCATTCTTGTCGAAGCCGGCGGCAAGACCCACCGGGTTGGGAAAGTCGAGCGACCAGAGGCGCTGGGCGAGGATGGGATCGGCTACAGCGGGTGCCGATGGGGCCGGGCAGGCGGCCAGGGCCCGGACAGCGAGACGGTGCGCTTTCTCGGCCTCCAGCAGGAAGAGGGCCGGGCGCAGAATGGGGTAGAGCGAGGCAAGGAGGGTCATGAGCCAGCGGAATTAAAGGAGATGGACCGGCCGCACAAGGACCCGTGCTGCGGGTAGGCGTGGGACCCGAAGCGGCCCATGCCGAGGGACCCGCAACGATTGAATTAAGCTCTTATTCCTTCGCATGCAGAAAATTTTCCCGTGCGCCAAGAAAATCCCGGAAGCGCTTGAGAAACCAAAGTAAGCAAAAGAAAAACAACGCTATCGAGTAAACGACCGGCATTCAGTCTTATACGAAAGTATAGAGGTAACTAATCTAATTATTTACAAATGAACAGTTCTTCCTAGGGACTTCCTCAGCTAATATGACAATCATCATCACTGGCGGTGCAAATGCCTTCGGGGGGAGGCGGTGCCGAACGGAAGATGATCCTGGCACCGAAAGTTGCCCAGGTTTGGTTGTTAGGAATGGAACGCTTCGTCCTGGGCTGCGGCAAGCGCGTCGTTGTAGGCTGACTTTTAGGAGAAGCGATCGTGTCAGTTCCCATGTTGCAGCATGCCGATGTTTGGCGCGGAATCGACCGTCTGGCGCAGAAGCACGGACTTTCCGCCTCGGGTCTTGCGCGTCGCGCCGGCCTTGACCCGACCGCCTTCAACCCGTCGAAGCGCATCACCCGCGAGGGCCGGCCGCGTTGGCCCAGCACTGAATCGCTCTCGAAGATTCTCACCGTGACCGGCGAGCCCTTTGTCGATTTCGTGCTTTTGACCGGTGCCGGCAACGGCGAGGCCAATGGTAATGGCCACGGCGGCGCTGCCGCTTATGACCAGGCGATCGGCGGTGGCCGCCTCATGCGCAATGCCACGCGCACCATCCCCGTCATCACCTTGGACCGCTTGGCCGCCGGCGATTGCTTTGACGGCAGCGGCATGCCGGTCGGCAATGATTGGGGCCATCTCGAGTTTACCGGCGCCGGGAAGGATTGCTTCGGCGTCGAGATTACCGGCGGCGATTTCGACCCGATCTATCGTGACGGCGATACGCTGATTGCTGCGCGCGGGGCCGAGATCCGCCGGGGCGACCGCATCATCATCGGCACCACTGCCGGCACCGTGCTGGTGCGCAAGGTCGTGCGCCACGATGCCGACGGCTTCTACCTCGAGGCGATCCGCCAGGGCGGCCAGCCGCAATTCGTGCCGCAGGACCAGGTACGCTTTACCGCCCGGATCCAGTGGGTCAGCCAGTAAGGGCTTCCAGACCGGTTCCACCCCGCTTGAGCCTTCCAAGCCGCCGCTGGGCCTCATAACCCGCCGGCGGCTTGACTTTCTCGCAAATGTTCCCTATATGTTCCATCATCTGAACGATGGAGATGGCAATGGCGCGGTCGGCCCGGCAGTTCGAGTTTGCAGACGCGGCGGTGGAACAGGCCAGTTTCGACTTCCTGCCCCAGGACGTGCGGTTGCGGCAGCGGTTCGGTGGCGCCACCCAATTGGCTGCGGCCCAGCGCCGGGCGCAATTGCGCCTCATCGATGCCCAGGTCCAGGGCCTGGGGTCGCGCATCGTCGCCCAGCGCCTGCGGGAAATCCTGCAGCCCGTGGCGCAAGATGACATCGAAGCAGCCTCGGGCGCCTTGGTCTCGGCCGATGCGCTGGTAGCGGCGCGGGCGGAATTGCGCGAGATCGGCAATGCCATCTTCTATTTCCGCAATGCCGAAGACGAAGCCGATACACCGGCGGATCAGCAGCCGCTGCATCCGCGGCCGTTGCCCGCCCGTTATTTCGCCGCCTGATCGACGCCACGATCATCTTGTCGAAAACGGATCGAGCGGGTGCCGGAGCATCCGAATTCGGCCCTAGGACCGAACCTGTCGCATGCAGGGAACTTGACGTCACCTGAAGGCAGGTCTTAGCGTTTCACTCAGCAGTCGGATCAACGGTGCAGCCAAAGGGATTCCCGCCCCGGGAGTTTCTGGTAGCGCCGATCCAACCCGTGTCATGAGTGAGGCCAGCCATGGACCAGTGGCATTTCGTTGACGGCAAATGGGTCACCGGCAATCCGCCGTTGATGCGTGCCTTCGATCACGCGACCTGGCTG
>NZ_JAYRQR010000030.1:0-63096 GCF_041910485.1 Dongia sp. | reverse complement strand
TGCCGAGGAGCGTGAGGATGGTGCGGAAGAGATTGCGCCGGAGGGCCCGCAGCGCCATCTTCGCCGCCTCGTACCCGTCGCCGAGAAGGCCGATATGACCGGCCTCCGGCAGCGCGAAACTGTCGCTGGGGACCAGGGGCCCACGCGCCTTTGGTCCGCTGTCGGCCGATATCAGGCCGTCGGCGATTTCGATCAGCCGGTCGGCATGGGCCGCCACATTGTGATCGTGCGTCACCAGGATGATGGTGTGGCCGGCATCGGCCAGCTGGCGCAGGAGCGCCATCACCTCGGCGCCGCTCTTGCTGTCGAGGGCGCCAGTCGGTTCGTCGGCGAGGATGATGCGGCCGCCATTCATCAAGGCGCGCGCCACCGACACACGTTGCTGCTGGCCGCCCGACAATTGACTGGGCCGATGGTCGAGCCGGTCGGCGAGACCGAGGCCGGAGAGCAGCATCTCGGCCCGGTCCTGCCGGTCGTCGCGGCGCATACCGGCATAGATGCCCGGTATCTCGACATTCTCGAGCGCCGTCGCCGTGGCGATGAGATTATAGCTTTGAAAGACGAAGCCGAAGGCATCGCGGCGGAGTTCCGCCAGTTCGTCGCGGTCGAGATCGGCGGTGTTGCGACCGCCGAACATATAGCTGCCGGCACTCGGCGTATCGAGACAGCCGAGAATGTTCATGAGCGTCGATTTGCCGGAGCCCGAGGCACCCATGATGGCGACGAACTCGCCTTCATGGATCGCCAGCGAAACGCCGTGCAGCACCTCGACCGCGAAGCCGCCGCCGGTCACATAGGTCTTGCGCACATCCTTGAGGTCGATGAGCGGCGCCCGACCGCCGGTATCGAGCGGCCCGCCATGATGCGTGATGGCCATGTTCATGTCGGCGTCCTCTTCACCGCACTCGCATCACGGAAACCTCATGGGCATCCGGGTGCCGCCACCCGCGGCGGCATTGTCGCTGCGTTCGCCGACCACGACCTGCTCGCCCGCCTGCAGACCTTCCAGAACCTCGGCCACATTGCGGTTCTTGACGCCCACCTTGATCGTGCGCGGGGCAAAACTGCCGTTGGCCTCGGCCACCAGCACCTGGTAGGTGCCGGCCGGTGCCGACTTATCGCCGCTGGGTCGGAGCGCCGCCGTCGGCACGGTGATCACGTTCTTCGCATTGGCCACCATGAAGGTGACCTGGGCGCTCATCTGCGTCATCAGCCGCTGGTCCGGATTGGCGACATCGAACAGCGCGTCGTAAAGAATGACGCCGTTCACTTCCTCTGGCGTGGGCAGGATCTGGTGCAACACGCCGGTCCAGCGGCGCTCCGGCTGACCCAGCGTCGTGAAGCTTGCCTCCATGCCGAGATCGAGGCGCGAGATATCGGCCTCAGACACCTGCGCCTCGACCGTCATGGTATCGAGATCGGCGATGCGCATCAGGATCGGCGCCTGCTGGTTGGCGTTAAGCGTCTGGCCGAGGCGCGCATCCAGACTGACGACGGTTCCCGTCATCGGCGCGTAAATCCGCGTATAGCCGAGATTGGCCTCGTCGCCTTCAAGTTCGGATTGCGTCTGCTGCATCTGCGCCTTGATGGCGGCGATCTGCGCCTTGGCGGCACGCAGATTGGCCGAGGCGGTGTCGAGCGCATCCTGGCTGGTCGCATCCTCGGCCATCAGGCCGGATTCGCGCTCATATTGTTCCTTGGCGAGCTGCTGCTGCGCCTGTCGTTCCTCAAGCTGGGCCCGCAGGTTGAGAAGCTGCGCCTGATTGGCCGCCACCTGGGATTTAAGGACGCGGGCATCCAGTTCGGCGACCAGCGCGCCCTTCTCCACCATGTCGCCCACCTTGACGTTGAGCGCGATGATCTGGCCGGAGACCTGCGCACCGACGTCGACATAGTCGCGCGGCTGGATCTCGCCCACGGCCGAGACCGTATCCTCGACCGTGCCCACATCGACATCGGCCAGCAGATAGCGGCTGACCGCGCCACTGTCGGCGCGGGAAAAATGCCAGAAGGCGCCGGCACCGCCGGCCAGCAGCGCTAGCAACAGCATGACCCACGGCCAGCGGCTGCGCCGGCGCCGCGGCCGGGGACCGGGGGCTTGGCCGATGGGTCGGGCTGGCGCCGGGCGTGGTTCGGCGCGGAGGGGGCGGGATTCTTCTGCAATGCTCATGGTCTACCGGCGTCAGGATCATGTTGGGCGGCGCCCAACTCATTGATCGCCGGACAGATTTGCTGGGTGACCGCGTCGGATCCCCAATCTGGCTAGCTGTCGCCACGTGCGAACAATGCAAGGGTTTGCACGGCGCCTTGCCGGAAACCCTGCGCGAGAAAATCTAAATATCCCGGGGCAACGTTGCCGCCACGATCCCGGCCCATCCAGCCTCCCCCAGGCGCCGGGCGACCAGGGCGATATCCGGCGACAGAAACCGGTCACGGTGATAGGCCGGCACTTCGCCGCGGAGCGCGCCATAGGCGGCACCGGTCCCGCGCCCGGGCTTGAGGCCCGGATAGAATTCCAACGCCTGCGCCGCCAACAAGAACTCGATCGCCAGAATGTGGCGCGTGTTGGCCGCGATCTGCAGGCATTTAAGGGCGGACGGCGTGCCGAGGCTCAAATGATCCTCCTGCTGGGCGGAGGTGATGTAATTGTCCGTCACCATCGGCTGGGCCAGCAGCTTATTTTCGGCCGCCAATGAAGCGGCCGCATATTGCGCGATCATCATCCCGGAATTGACGCCGCCCTCGGCCACCAGGAAGGCCGGCAGGGTACTGACCGCCGGGTTGATCAGCCGGTCGAGGCGGCGTTCAGCAACGGAGCCCAGTTCCGCCACCGCCATGCCCAGCAGATCCATCGCCATTCCCAGCGACTGGCCGTGGGGATGGGCGTTGGAGATGACGCGGTAATCGTCGGGCGTCCCGATCACCAGCGGATTATCGGTGGCGGAGCCAAGCTCGATCTCCACTTGGCGGCGCACATGGTCGATCTGGTCGCGCGTCGCCCCGTGGATTTGCGGGATGGAACGGATGGAGAGTGCGTCCTGGGTGCGGAAACCCTGATGTTTGGCGACGATCTCACTGTCCGCGAGCAGCGCACGCAGGCGCCTTCCGACATGAAGGAGACCCGGATGCGGCTTCAGCGCCAGCACGGATTCATCATAGGCGGCGATCTGGCCTTTGAGGGCCTCAAAGCTCATGGCGCCGATGGTGTCGGCCCAATCGGCAATCGCCTCCGCTTCGGCCAAGGCGAGACAGGCAAGACCGGTCAGGCAGCGCGTGCCGTTGACGAGACAAAGCCCATCCTTGGCGCCCAGCGTGATCGGTGCAAGACCCGCCTGCGCCAGGGCCTCCGCAGCCGGCATCTGCCGGCCGTTCACGACGACATCGCCCATTCCGATGAGGGCAAGGCCGATATGCGCCCCGTGCGTGATATAGCCAACCGAGCCCTGGCCCGGCACGATTGGCGTGATGCGATGGTTGAGCAGCGCCACCAGTTGGTCGACCACGGCGGGGCTCACGCCCGACTTGCCGTGGCAAAGATCGTTGACCAGCGACGCCATGATGGCGCGCGTCGCCGTCTCGGTGAGTGGTGCACCGACGCCACAGGCATGGCTCATCAAGGTATTGCGCGACAGGTCGGTCTGCTGCGTGCCACTAAGCACGATCTCACTCAGGGCACCGAGCCCGGTCGAAATGCCATAGGCCCGCTCGCCCAGCGCGATGATGCGTTCGACGATAGCGCGGCCGTTGACAAGCGCCGTACGCGCCGCCGGACCGATGGCAAGCTCGGCCTCGCCCCGCGCCACGGCGACCAGCTCGCGATAGGAAAGTGCCTCCGCGCCGCACTCGATCCGCATCTCCGCCTCCCTTGTCTTGACTGTACCTGTATATACAGGATGATACAGCGCCACAAGCCAGCCGGGGAATGAGCTTTCCGCACGGTATCGATGCGGTTGATTTATTGCGCGAAGGCGAGGAAGGCGGCGGCGAGCGGCGATTGGCGACCCTGCCCAATATCTGCGATCACCACGCGCTGTGGCGCCAGTTTCTCGGCGATGGGGCGGCAGGCGATCGGCACCCCGTCATAGGAGCGGTCGCCCCAGGGCCGCGTGCAGGACAAGGCAATGCCCGCCCCGTGCGCGACCAGACCACGCTGCATCTCGAAGCTCTGGGTATATTGGCCGATGCGTGGCTGCAGCCCCTGCGCCCAGAACAGCGACATGAAATATTCGCGCGACTGCGCCATGTCCTCGAGGATCAGCCGCTCCTTGGCGAGGGCCGCGAGCGAGACCTTCGCCTTTTTCGCCAGCGGATGCTTGGCTGGCAGCAGCGCATAGGGCGGCAGTTCCAGCAGCACCTGGCGGCGGATATCGGCGTCGATGCCGAGCTCGTAGGTGAGCGCCAATTCGCTGCGGCCGGAGACCAGCGCCTCGCGCACGGCGGTGAAATCGGCCTCGAACAGATCGATGACGGCATCGGGATGCTCGCGCCTGAAACCCGCCAGCAAGCGCGGCAGCACATAGGGGGCGATGTCTTTGAAGCAGGCGATGGCGAGCCGCCCCTTGAGCGGACCGGCGGGTACGGGTGCGGCATGGGCCATACGCCCGGCAAGGTCCATGAGCTCGCGCGCCTGGGCCAGCAACTGCCGGCCGGCAGGTGTCAGCGTCAGCCCGTGGCCGGCGCGCCGGTGGAACAGTTTCTCGCCCAGCAGGGCTTCGAGCTGCGCAATCGCCATCGACATGGCCGGCTGCGCCACCCGCCGGGCGCGCGCCGCCGCGCTGACATTGCCGTGCTCGGCCGTCGCCACGAAATAATCGATCTGCCGGAAGGTGAATGGTATCATTTTTTGCTTATACCAGACTATCAGCATCATCTATTTCTCATGATGCCTGCGATCTGGCAAGGATGACGGCAGCCACGCTCCAGGGAACGAGATCCATGCAGATCAGCGCCGACGACATCGCCACCTTCGCCCGCGACGGGGCCATCGTGCTGAAGGGCGCCTTTGCCGATTGGGTCGAACCCTTACGTGCGGGCATTGAGCGCAACATGGCCGAACCTGGCCCCTATGGTGCCGAGAATGTGCGCCCAGGCGATGGCGGCGGGCGCTTCTTCGACGATTACTGCAACTGGCAGCGCATTCCGGAATTCAGGGAATTCGTCGAGCAATCGGCGGCGGCCGAGATCGCCGGCCGCCTGATGGGCAGCCGCTCGTCGCAGATCTTCCATGACCATGTGCTGGTGAAGGAACCGGGTACGCCGAAGAAGACGCCCTGGCACCAGGACATGCCCTATTACTGCGTCGACGGTATGCAGACGGCGAGCTATTGGATCCCGCTTGATCCCGTCAGTGCCGACAATACGCTGCGCCTCGTCCTCGGCTCGCATCTCTGGCCCAAGCTGGTGCGTCCCAAGCGTTGGGCCGGCGGCGAGGATTTCTATGCCGACCTCGACCAGTTCATGGACCTGCCCGATATCGAGGATGGATCGCACCGGATCCTCGAGCCGGCGCTTGAACCTGGCGATGCGATCCTCTTCAACTACCGCACCGTGCATGGTGCCGGTGGAAATGCAGGCACCGCGCGACGCCGCGCCTTTTCCTGCCGCTTCCTCGGCGACGACGCCGTCTTCATAGAGCGCCCGGGCCGCACGTCACCGCCCTATCCCGGCATCAACCAGACAAGCGGCGAGCGCCTGCGCGAGGATTGGTTTCCAACCATCTGGCGCGCAGCATAAGGCGTACTTGCCCGGTTTCCTTACTCAGCGCATGGTAACTCCAGCAACGACACCGACTGGAGTTCGACGGGATGGGTCTAAATTCTCGGCACCTTTGCGCCCTTGCTGCGGCCGCCCTCCTTTGGGCGCCGAGCATGGCGGTGGCCGACGACATTCCGCTCCGCGTCGGCTATTCCGACAAGGAATCGGCCTTCTATCTGGTCGGCAATGGCCAGGAGATTCCCAAACGGCCCGGTGTCGCCATCGAGATGGTCAAGCAGGCGGCCGAGGCCTGCGGCGTCTCGCCTGAATTTTCGCGTTATCCCGGCGGACGCCTGTTGGCACGGGTCGGCGACAACACGATCGACGCGGTGGCCCTCCTCTCTTTCAATCGCGAGCGGATGGCGCTCGCCACCTATCCGATGAAAGGCGATGCCGCCGATCCGGACTTCCAGATCGCCAGCCTCTCCTATGCCTTCTATGTCCGGAGCGACAGCCCGGTGAAATGGGACGGGATGGAGGTGACGGGCCTCACCAAGCCGATCGGCGCCAATCTCGGATGGTCGATCGTCGACGATCTCAAGAAGGAAGGGCTCGACGTCGAACCCGCCAGTGACACGCAGAATAATTTCAACAAACTGCTGGGCGGGCGGATCGACGCCGTCGCCACCCACGTCACCATCGGCGATGCCTATGTCGCCCAGAACGGGCTGACCGGTCAGATCAAGCGCCTGGAACCGCCGATTTCGACCAAGCCCTATTACCTGGTCTTGAGCCACGCTTGGCGCGACGCGCATGGCGCAGCCGCGGATTGCCTGTGGGCCTCAATCGCGAAGCAGCGCCGACAAGACATGCCGGCGCTGCTTCAACGTTACCGCGACACGACGAACTGAGGGGTCACATCGATCGCGGGCAATAAAGCGTGCCGCAATGAATCAGCCGTTACTTCCGCTTCGAAATCGGGCGCTTGGAATTGTAGACCATCCGCAAGGGCGCGTGAGACGTCGGCCGCCTCCAAGAGAAGATCGCCCAGCGGGAAGCCGTCGATAACAAGTGTGCCGTCCGCCCGATAGCGCGCGACACCGCTTGCAATATAGGAGCACGACAGGCAACGCTGGCCGCGGTTCCAATCTTCGCGCCCCAAGGCAAACTCACGGCACCGGATTGCCAGCTCCGCCTCACTGACGATACCTGTTGTCGTCTCACTCGCCGCATTCTCAACCAAGTGCATGATCGCCTCCGTCATTCTTCATCGCCGCCCAGCCGGCACCGGCTGATGCCGCCAGGCGAGAACTGTCGCGGACACGGGCTGAACTCGTTCGATTTCACCGCCGCAAGTCAGTTGGCCCTGACGAAGGGGGAGAAGCTGCAATCGCTCCGGCCGGGTCTCGCCAGGCATGCTGAAGCCCCAAGGCGAGGCCGGCAGAAATCCGAACCGCCGGTAGAAGCCCGGATCTCCGACCAGCAGGATCATCGAGTGGCCAAGGCGCGCGGCAAGATTAAGGGTCTTGATCATCAGCAGAGACCCAAGCCCCCTGCCGGCACGGTGCGACGCCACCGCAAGCGGACCCAGCAAAAGAGCCGGTCTTTTGCTGGGTCCGACTGCAATCGGCCAGTACCGGATGGCACCGGCCAACTCCCCCTCCTCATACGCCACCCAGCTCAAATCCCTGCTCTGGGCGATGCTGTCGCGAAATGTGTAAGACGCCTTGTGACGCCGCCCCACGCCGAAAACATCGTCATAGAGTCGCTCGACGCGCGTCGAAATGACAGGCGTTTCCAATTCCAGATGCCGCTTCGTGGCTTCGACAGAAAGCGGATTTCGTGTTTGGTTCGTCAGCAAGATACCACCTCGGTGAAACGATCGACGCTGCAACAGTTGGCCGGAACAGCGTAAGTTTTCGAGATGGAAATTGGTCCAGCCGTATAAAGATCCGCCTATACGTGCCACGCCTCAGCGACGACTTTTTTTGCGCTTTTTATGTCTACGACTGCAAACTCAGCTCGATTTTTTATGCGGCGTCGCGGGAAGCTGTCGCCAGCGCAATAGCAAGCTGGCTCCATCAGTGGTTGACATACTCTATACGGCAATAGCGAGCGGCCTCTTCATCGCTGCTTGCTGTTATGCGTGGGCGTGCACGCGAATCTGAAGGTGGGATCGCCGATGGCGTCCGACCGCGCAGCGGCGCCGGCAAGTCCTGTCGGCGCCGCTCAAGGTCTATTTGGCGACGACGCTTACCTGGATGCGATCAGTTGAAGGCCGCGGCGGCCGCCCTTGAGCGGCAGCAGGGCGCGAAAATCAGCGGCAGTGACATCGACTTCGAGCCCGGCGGCGCGATATTCCCAGCCCACGCGCAGGCATTGCTGGAACTCGGCGGCCGAGAGGACCAGTTCGCCATCCGGAAAATCAACGAGATGCAGGCCGCCCTCGGCGTCGAAACGGGCGCCAGAGGCCAGATCATAGCTGCGGAAGAGGACGCGGAAGCCCCGGTCCCAATCCTCGCGGCCGACCATGTAGCGGCGGCAGCTGAGCGAGATTTCGCCGGGACTGAGCTGGGGGGCAGACTTCGGAGCGGGGCGGCGACGGTATCGGGCTAACTGAACCACCCGACCCTCGCCGCCCTTGGCAAGGGGTTCGATGTCGTTTGCGACAGATGAGTCTGCAGTCTCCACGGCCACGGCGTACCTACCTCAATGTCAGAAAGAAGAGAGCACTACTTATCCGCAACCTGGGGAGTCCCGATCAGGATTGCGAGTGCTATTTATCACAGCGGTGTAAACGTGCAGTAAATTTCGTGTGAGCGGTCGGCGGCCGACCGTCTCCGCCAGTGTCAGGCGCGGGCGGTGTCAGGCGCGGGCGGGAACCGCACCGGCGACGGTGGTGCGGTAAAGCAGCCGGCGGTGGCCGTCATAATCGTTGATGGCAAGGTGCAGGGTCGACCTGTTGTCCCACATGACCATCATGCCGTCCTGCCAGCGCAGGCGGCACTGGAACTCGGGTCGCGTGCAGTGGGCGTGCAGGAAATCGAGCAATGGCTTTGATTCCGCGACGCTCATGTCGGCAAAGCGTTGCGTATAGACCGGGTTGACGAAGAGTGCCTTGCGCCCGGTCACGGGATGGCGGCGGACCACCGGGTGCAGCACCTCCCGGTCGGCCGAGGGGTCGTTCCGCACCATCTTGATCGAGCGGCTGACGGCGGCATCGGGTCCCGGCCCCATCGTGCCGTGCGGCCAGCCGGTATGGACGGCGAGGAGGGGATCAAGCAGGCGCTGCAGCCCGGCCGAAAGCGATTCGTAGGCCAGATACTGGTCGGCCCAGATCGTGTCGCCGCCCACCGGCGGCAGCTCCGCCGCCTGCAGCAGGGTGGCGTCCGGCGGTTCCGGCAGGAACGAGAAGTCGCTGTGCCAGGTGCCGCCAAAGGTCGAGATGCGCCGCTCATCGGCCTCCTTGAGGACGGCGATGACGTCGGGATGGCTTTCCATCCCCTTGACGTAGGGGACGCGCAGGACGTCGCCGAAACGGCGTGTCACTGCGACGAGCTTGTCCGGCGACAGGCGCTGCTCCGGGAAGAACAGCACGCCATGCGCGGCGAAGGCGGTCTTGACCGCCGCGATTTCGGCGTCGCTGGCATCGGCAAGGCGGATCCCCGTCACCTCGGCGCCGAGATGCGGTGTCACCGGGCGGATTTCCAGATCGTTGCGCATGGCCTTGCCTCAGTTAGAGGCTGGCGAGCTCCGCCAGCAATTCCTCGGTCGAACGCTGCCGACAATAGCCCTTGATCGCCGCCTCCGAGAAGGTCTGCCGCTCGGGCGTGTAGGTGGCGCAGGCGTCCGGCACCAGGGTCACCAGATAGCCCAGATCCCCGCCGCCCCGCACGGTGTTTTCGACACACTGGTCGGAAAGCACGCCGAAGACGATCAGATACTCGAAGCCCATATTGCGCAGGATGTAATCGAGATTGGTGGTCCCCCAGGGACCCGAAGCGGTCTTGCGCACGATGATATCGTCATCCGCCGGCGCCACCTCGTCGATCACCTGCGCCTCCCAGCTCCCGCGCGGGTTGTTGATGAACGAGGCCTTGTGGTCGATGCCACGGTCGCGGCCATCCTTGGTAAGGCTCTCGATCGTCACATAGATGTTCTCGATCCCGAGCTTCCGGGTGGCGGCATGGAGGCGCTGCTGGTTGGGAATGGCGAGATTGTCCAGCCGATCGTAGAAATAGCGGTACTTGGCGCTTTCCGGCGTATTGGCATGGCGCTTCGAAGCCGCGCAATCGGCATTCTGCATGTCGACGCTGATGAGGGCCGTCTTCGCGGGCACTATGGCGCGCTGGCGGTAGGCGGGGCCGAGGATCTCGGGGCGGTCGGTCATCTGCTTCAATCCTTCACATTCTGGGCCAAGGCACGGATGGCCGGCGCGAGACGGTCAAAAAGGGAGGTCAAATGGGTGCTCCAGCGGGCGATTCCGGCGTCGTCCCGGAGCGTATCCTGGCGGATTTCGACCAGCACATGGGGCAGCCCCCGCTTCTCTCCATGAATCGGGATCGCATAATCGCTCTCATCCTCGACCGCATAGGGCAGATTGTCGCCGACCAGGATGCCGGGAACCAGGAACTGGTCGATGAGCAGCCCGGCCAGCCGCCGGTCGCGGTGATAGGCGAAATCGACATGCCAGGGTCGCACTTCGCCGGGATAATCCGGGGTGAAGCTGTGGATGGCAAAGAGCGCCGTCGGCACGCCCCTTGCCTGCCGCCGGTCGAGATGGGCGGCGATCGCCTGCTGATAGGGATGGAAGAGCACGTCCTGGCGCTGGCGCATCTCCGCCGCGCTGAGGTTCCGGTTGGCGTCGATCGAGATCCCGGCACTGATCGACGGAATCGATCCATCGCTTGCCAAAGGCCGGTTGCAATCGATCACCAGCCGCGAATAGCCGGTGAGGAACAAAGGCGCCTGAAAGGCCGCCGCCAACTGGCGGGCCAGTGCCGCCGCGCCGATATCCCAGCCGATATGAGTTTGGATGACGTCATCCGGCAGTCCCAATTGCCCGAGGCGGCGTGGGATCAAATGGCTGGCATGGTCGCAGACGAAGACGAAGAGCGCGTCGCTGTCGCCGTTGACGACCTCGAAGGCCGGCGGTTCGTCCGCGCTCAACAGGGGTGGCAGAGAAACTGGGTTCATGATGATCGGTGGCTGTTAGGGCCGCACGCTATGCGCGGCACCGAAGAGGCCCTGGGGCCGGTAGAGCAGTACCAGCACAACGAGACTGAGGGCAATGGCGTCGCGGAAGGGCTGCACCGATTCCGGGAGCACGGCCTGGAGGCCGATTTCGATGGCGCCGAGGAAGAAGCCACCGATGACGGCACCCGTGAGATTGCCGATGCCCCCCAGGATCGCGGCAATGAACGCCTTGAGCACGGGCAGAAAGCCCATGAGCGGATCGACCGAACCGCGTTGGGCGACCCAGAGCAGGCCGGAGACGCCGGCCAGCAGACCTGAAATGGCGAAGGCCGCGAGAATGACACGGTTGGCGCGGATGCCCATGAGGCGGGTGGTCGGAAAGTCGACGGCCGCCGCACGAATGGCGATCCCCAGCATGGTGCGCTTCAGGAACAGGATGAGGAGCCCTACCATCGCGAAGGTCGCGAAAATGGACAGGCTCTGGATCACGCCGATATGAAAGGGGCCGATGTTGAACGCGCCCGTGAGCGAAGCCGGGATCGGCACCGGGCGCGGCCGCGTCGAAATGAGGTTCTGGAACAGCATCTGCAGGATGCCGGAAACGGCGAAGCTGGTGATGAGCAGCGTCGTGCCGTTGGCACCGCGCAAGGGGCGGAAGGCGATGCGTTCCATCAACGCGGCCGCCGCCATCGCGACGATGAGCGCCAATGGAATGATGAGGATGGGCGGCACATTGCCGACGATGGCGAAGAAAACGGTGTAGCCGGCAATCGTCAGGATTTCGCCATGTGCGAAATTGATCATGCCGAGCACGCTGAAAACGACGGCAAGACCCAAGGCCAGCAGCGCATAGGTGCCGCCGAGACTCAACGCGTTCACGCATTGCTGAATGAAGATTTCCATCTCAGCCGTGCCCCATATAGGCTTTCTGCACGTCGGACGAGGTCTTGAGCTCCGCCGCCGACCCCGAAAGGACGACCGAGCCACCGCTGACCACATAGCCACGATCGGCAATATCGAGCGCCTGGTGGACGTTCTGCTCCACCAGCAGGATTGTGATGCCAAGCCCACGCAGACGTTTGATAAGATCGAAGATCAGTTCGACGACGATGGGCGCCAGACCCAGCGACGGTTCGTCGAGAAGCAGCAGCTTCGGCTTCGACATCAAGGAGCGGGCGATGGCCAACTGTTGCTGTTCGCCGCCGGAGAGGGTTCCCGCCAATTGTTTGCGGCGGGCGGCAAGGATCGGGAACAGTTCCATCATCTGGTCCCAGAGGGCGGCAACGTCGCCCCCCTTCCCCTTCGTCGCCGCACCGATCCGCAAGTTCTCCTCGACCGTCAGCGGCGCGAAGATGCGGCGCCCCTCCGGTGTCAGCGTCAGCCCCCGGCGCACGATCCGCTCGGTGCTTTCGCCCGTGATATCGGCGCCGTCAAAGCGCACGCGCCCCTGCTGGAGCGGCAGCAGGCCGACAATGGCCTGGAGGCTCGTCGACTTGCCGGCGCCATTGGCACCGAGCACGGTGACGATCTCGCCGCTTTCGACGGTCAGGCCGACATTGCGAACCGCCTTGATCGGTCCGTAGTTGACGGCGAGGCTTTCGACTTCCAGCAGGGGCATGAGCTTTGCGCCGATCCGCTTAGAGCTACGGCTTAAAGCTTCGGCGCAGGGACGAGCGCGGGATCCGGCGCTTCCTGCAGCACCAGTTCGCGGTTGCCCTTCACGACCTTCACCAACGCCACCTGACGCAGCGGCACACCGTCGGTGCCTTTGTAGGTAATGGTCGACGTGGCGCCCTGAACGTTCTCCAGCTCGCGCACGGCTGCCCAGACCTTCTCGCGATCGACCGAATCCGCCTTCAGCACGGCCGCTTCCAGCACTTTGATGAGATCGTAGCCGATGGCGATGTAGATGGTGTCGGGATCGGAGCCCGTCGCCGCCTTGTACTTGTTGTTGAAGGCTTCGAGCGAGCTGCCCGGGGCCGCAAAACCGGCCGTCGAGAAGACGACGCCCTCGGCCACGTCACCGAGTGCAAAGGTGGTCGGCGAATCGATGCCGTCGGAGCCGATGACGGGCGCCGTGATGCCCGCTGCCCGCAGCTGCTTGATGAAGGCCGGGAAGTCCGGTTCATAGGCGCCGGTCATGATCACGTCCGCAGCCGGCGACAAGGATTTGATCTTGGTCACCTGGGCGCTGAAATCCTGCTGGCCCATCGAGTAATTGTCTTCGCCGACAACCTTGCCGCCGAGCTTCTCGAACACGGTCTTGAAATAATTCGGCAGCGTCGTGTAGGCGGTGTCCGGCGACAACAGGATGTACGCGTTCTTGTAGCCGCTATCGATCGCGTATTTTGCCGAGACCGTGGTCTGCACATTGTCACCGGGGAAGTTGGTGAACATGTGATCGCCCACCGCCAGCGGCAGACTGGGCGAAGAGGCGCAGGTCGAGAAGGCGGCGACACCGGCGGCTTGCGCCATCTGTCCCGCGCCGATCGAAGGGTCTGCGTCGCAAGGGGTGACGAGAACGGACGCACCGTCGTCGATCAATTCCTGGGCGGCAACCGAGGTTTGGGCCGGGTCGGAGCGCGAATCCTTCAGCTTCAGCTCGATCTTGTATTTGCCGCCGATACCGCCGGCAGCGTTGATTTCGTCGATCGCCAGCTGCATGCCCTTCTGCGCCGGCACGTCGGCATAGGCGAGACCGCCCGTAAGGCTGATGGCGGCACCGACAACAAGATCGTCAGCAAGGGCCGGAACGGAAGACAGACCGACAAGACCGGCAAGGCCTGCAGCCAGAATATGGACGGGTACTCGCTTCATGACACGCTCCTCTCTGATTCAGATGGGTGGGCGGAATGGGCGCGGCCGATATAGGCCTCGATGACGATCGGATCGTTCTGCACCTCGGCCGGGGTTCCGGCCGCGATCATCTGACCCTTGTTGAGCACGAAGACCCGGTCGCAAAGGTTCATCACGAGTTCGAGGTGATGTTCGACCAGCAACAGGCCGAGACCGTATTTGTCGCGGATCTCGCGCAGCAGATTCATGAGAGCGCGCGTTTCGGCGGAGTTCATGCCGGCGGCAGGCTCATCGAGCATCAGATAGCGCGGCTTCAAGGCGAGGGCCCGGGCGATTTCGACGCGGCGCTGCTCGCCATAGGCAAGCGCGCCCGCCCGACGTTCGGCAAGATGCGCCACGCTCAACTCTTCGAGCGCCGCCATCGCTTCGGCACGGATATCGCCGCCGCGACCGCTCGCCGAGACGGCAACTTCAATATTTTCAAGAACCGTCATCTCCTTGAAGAGGCGGATATTCTGAAACGACCGGCCAAGGCCCAGGCGGGCGATGCGGAAGGCCGGCTGGCCGGCAACGGCAACGCCATCCAACGAGACGGCGCCGCTGCTGGGTGGAACCGCACCGGAGATGGCGTTGAGCATCGTCGTCTTGCCGGAGCCGTTGGGACCGATGAGACCGACGATCTCACCCGGGCGCAACTGCAACGACACATTGTCGAGGGCCTTCAGGCCCGAGAAGTTCTTCGAAACCCTCTCGACCACGAGTGCGCCATCGCGCTTTTCGCTGACGAAGCTCGCGATCCTCGCGGCCGCTGTGGCGAAGCGATGCTTGAACCAATCATCGACCTCGGCAAAGCCCAGCATGCCGCCCGGCCGCTTGTACATGACGAAGAGAATGCCGAGACCCAGGGCAAGCTGCGTGAGGCCGAACACCTGCGGCAGGCCGAGCGACGGCAGGATGGGGCTTTCCTCAAGCCGGCGCGCCAGTTCCATGACCACGGTCACGACCGCCGTCCCGACCACGGCGCCCGTCACTGAACCGATGCCGCCGATGATCAGCATAGCGAGGATCGCGAACGTATCGACGAAGAAGAACTTCTTCGGGCTGAAGGCGCCGAGGAAATGGCCGATCATCGCCCCCGCAACGCCCATCATCATGGCGGAGATGACCCAAGCGATGAGCCTGCGGCGGGGAATGTTGACGCCCATCGCCTGTGCCGCCAGTTCATCTTCGCGGGCGGCGCGAATTTCAAGCCCGGCCGGCATGTCGCGGAAGACACGGGCCACCAGAATGGCAGCGGCCACCCAGAAAACCAGCGAGGGCAACGTCACCAGTCGGTCGACGCCGAAGAAGGTCTGGCTGCCGCGGGTATAATCCGTGGCGCCGTTCAGGATGCTGTGGACGATGACGAGAAAGGCCAGCGTCGCGATCGAGGCGGCCGACCCGGTGAGGCGTGAGATGGGCGTGCCGACGACCAAGGCAAAGAGCCCGACGACGATGACGGTGACGAGGCACGCCCCGTTCAACCCCATATGCGCCTGTGCCAGAAAATCCGGCAGGTTGGGGAGGGTCATCGCCTTTTTTTCCGGCGTCATGGTGAGGATCGCCGACAGATAGGCACCGACCCCCATGAACCCCAGATGGCCGAAGCTCATGATGCCGGAATTCCCGGAATAGAGCCCGTTGGCGATCACGGCGATGAGATTGATGAGGAAGATGATGGCGATGCGCTGTTCAGCCGAGCCGAGCAGATTGCCGGCAATTAGGGCCACCAGCACCACCGGCGCAATGAGCACCAGCGCGCCGGCAAAGGCCGGCCGCGTGCGGTTGAGCGCCGCAAGGTCGAGGATGCGTGTGATCGCCCGTCTCCCGATCCAAACCAAATGAAAAGCTTCCCATGCAGCCAGTGACCGGCCGCTTGGTGATCATAGTAGGTTTTTCATTCTTGCTGTCAATCGCCGTTTCTGTAGTATTCACTACGTCGCATTCCGGGAGGCGGAAGCTGAAGAAAACAACCATTCATCCGGTGACGATCGAACAGCGCATTCGCGCGCTGCTGCCCCAGCTGACGCCGGGGGAGAAGCGCGCGGCGCGCGCCCTGCTGGCCGCCTATCCGATCGCGGCTTTGGGCACGATCGCGGAATTGACCGCCCGCGCCGATGCCTCGGCACCCACCATCCTGCGCCTGACAGGCAAGCTGGGCTTCGACGGCTATTCGCATTTCCAACGCGCCGTGCGCGAGGAAGTGCAGGAGAAGATGCAATCGCCACTGTCGCTGATGGACAGCGCCCCGCGCGTCCCCACGGCGAAGAGCGGTTTCTTCGGTGCCTTCATCGCCGACATCACGGCAGCGCTTCAGCGCACGTCGCGCCTCCTCGACAATGACGTGCTGGAAGGCGCCATCGCCACCCTGGCCGATCCCGGCAAGCGCATCTACACGCTGGGCGGCCGCTCGAGCCACGTGCTGGCCAAGCACCTTGTCTTTCATCTTCATCAGTTGCGACCGAACGTGCAGGAGATCACCGCCGGATCGGTGCCGGTCTATCATCAGGCCGCCGACATGGGCCGATCCAGCGTGGTGGTCGCCTTCGACTTCCGCCGCTACGAGCGCCAGACGATCGATTTCTGCCAGCAGGCCGCACGCGAGGGTGCCCGCATCATTCTGGTGACGGATCCCTGGCTGTCGCCCATCGCCGAACTGGCGCAATGGGTGCTGCCGGTCGAAGTCGACGTCCCCTCGCCCTTCGATTCCTCGCTGGCGGCGATGGCGGTGGTCGAAGCCATGCTCGCCGGGACCCTGGCGCGGCTCGGGCCGGCGGCACGCGAGCGGATGGAACGTCTGGAACAGGGCGCCGGTATTGATAAGGTCATCGGCGGCGCCGAAAATGCCGAAGCGGAAATGGGGACATTTGCCGCTCCAAGAAAACCCAAGCAGCGGAGACAGTCGCGGTGAGCCAGCCATCGGAACTTGCCATTTTCCTCACCAACGATCTCACGGGCATCAGTCGCGGCCGCGCTTTTCCCGAAACCGACCTCAAGGACCGCATGCGCGCCGGTTGCGGCTGGGTGCCGGCCAATCTGGCCCTGACACCGTTCGGCGTCATCGGCGCCAACCCGTTCGGGCCGCTCGGCGATTTGCGCCTGCAGCCGGATGCCGACGCGGAAGGCTTCTTTCTGACCGGGCTCAATGACGGGCCGGACCTCAAAGCCTTCATGTGCGACATCGTCGAAACGGACGGCACGCCCTGGGGCGGTTGCGGGCGCTTCTTTGCCAAGAAGGCGCTGGCCGACCTCGCGCGCGAATTCGGGCTGACGATCAAGGGCTCGTTCGAGCATGAGTTCTTCCTGCTCGGCGACAATGACATCGGCGACGCAGCGTTCACCTTGCAGGACTTCCGCAGCCAGCAGCCGTTCCTCGGCGCACTCATCGCCGCATTGAAGCGAGCCGGTGTCGATCCTGAGATGATCCTGCGCGAATACGGACCCAAGCAGTTCGAGGTGACGATGAAGCCATCGGTCGGCCTTGCCGTTGCCGACCGCGCCGTCATCTTGCGCGAAGTGACCCGCGACATCGCCCGCCAGTTCAACCAGCGCGCCTGCTTCGCCCCCATCATCGATCCAGCTTCCGTCGGCAGCGGCGTCCATGTGCATTTCAGCCTGGAGACGATCGACGGCAAGGCCGTGACGCACGATGCGCACGGGCCCGGCGGCATCAGCACAATGGCCGGCAGCTTTATTGCCGGTGTCCTGAAGCATATGCCGGCCCTCTGTGCATTGACCGCCCCCAGCGTCATCTCCTATCTGCGGCTGACGCCCCACCGCTGGAGCGCAGGGTTCAATTGTTTCGGCTATCGCAACCGAGAGGCGGGCATCCGTATCTGCCCGGTCGACGACACGCCGGGCCGCGACGTCTCCAAGCAGGTGCATCTCGAGTTCCGCGCGAGCGATGCGACCGCGAGCCCCTACATGGTGCTGGGCGCCCTCGTGCGGGCCGGTCTTGAAGGGCTGCGCGCGCAAATGAAAACGCCGCCCCTCATCGAGGGCGATCCGGCCGACCTCACCGCCGCAGAATTGCAAAAGCTCAATGTCCGGCGTCTACCGGAGAGCCTGCCGGCGGCCCTCGCGGAACTCGACGCCGACAGCGTGGTGTCCGGTTGGCTGCCCGCCCCGCTGCGCCAGGGCTACCATGCCCTGAAGACTGCCGAGATGGCGCGGACGGCCGCCCTCGATCCCCAAGCCCAATGTGCGCTCTATGCCGACTATTACTGACCGCAACTTCAACCTCATCGCCCGCGATGCGGCGTCGGTTGCCGGCATCGAGAAACTGCGCTTCGGTCCGTTCGCGATCCAATCAGGTGACGGTAATGGCCTTATCACTGAGGATGGCAGGCGCCTGATCGACTTCTCGGCTTCCTGGGGAGCGGCGAGCCTCGGCCACGGCCATCCGGCGATCGTCGACGCGGTGACGCGCACGCTCCGCAACATGCCGAGCGCCAGCATTCTCTCGACCACGCACGAGCCCGGCGTGGCGCTCGCTGAAAAGCTCCTCGCCATCACGCCGGGTGGCGAGGATCGCCGCGTCTGGTTCGGGCATTCCGGGTCGGATGCCAATGAGACGATCATCCGCGCGGTCGAAGCGGCGACGGGCAAGAAGCGCGTCATCGCCTTCATCGGCGCCTATCACGGTGGGACAGCGCTTTCCATGTCGGTGTCCGGCCACACGGCGCAATCGCATGCAGCGCCCCGACCGGGCCTCTTTCTGCTGCCCTATCCCAATGTCTACCGGCCGCATTTTCCGGGGAATGTCGGCGAAGCCGCCTTGGCGCAGCTCGACTATCTGCTTGCCACCGTCTGCCCGCCGCATGACACGGCGGCGATCATCCTTGAAGCGATCCAGGCCGACGGCGGCTTGCTGGTCCCGCCGCCGGGCTTCCTTGCCGCCATTGCCGAACGGGCAAAGCGGCACGGTATCCTGCTGGTCTGCGACGAGGTGAAGGTGGGTCTGGCGCGCACCGGCATGATGCACGCCTTCGAGGCCGATGGCATTCAGCCGGACCTCATCAGCTTTGGGAAAGGTCTTGGTGGCGGCTTGCCGCTCTCGGCCGTCGTTGGCCCGGCCGCCATTCTCGACCGCACCACGGCCTTCGCCATGCAGACATTGTGCGGCAATCCCGTGAGCTGCAGCGCGGGACTGGCCGTCCTCGAAACGATCGACCGCGAGAACCTCACCGCCAACACCTCGGCCCGGGGTGCGCAGCTGATGGACGGCTTGCGCGCGCTCGCCACGAAACATCCACTCATCGGCGATGTCCGTGGCCGGGGGCTCGCCATCGGCGTCGAACTGGTGACCGACCGCGTCGACAAGGAACCGGCCAGCAAGGCCTGCCAGAAGATCGTCTACCGCTGCTTCGAACTGGGTCTTCTGGTCTTCTATGTCGGGATGCGGTCGAACGTCCTCGAATTGACCCCGCCCCTCACCCTGACCGAGGGCGAAGCGACAGCCGGTCTCGCCATTCTCGATCAGGCCATTGACGATGTCGCCGCCGGCCGCGTACCGGATGCCGCGATTGCCGCCTATGCCGGCTGGTAACAAACACCGTTGAACCAAACGCCACAGCGAAAACGAAAGTAGCCATGTCTGTCTTGACCTCCCTGCCGCCCGCCTTTCCCGTCGACAAGGTGGAGGCGATCGTCGATGAGCTTTACGGTCTCAAAGGCAATTTCTCGGCGCTCGACAGCGAGCGCGACCAGAATTTCCGCCTGACCGAAGCAAACGGCCAGAGCTGGGTGGTGAAGATTGCCAACCAGGCGGAGGATCTGCAGGCCCTCGATTTCCAGGCGGCCCTGCTGCGGCATGTGGCGGAGCTTGATCCCGCATTGCCTCTGCCGCATCTCAGGCCAACGCTCCATGGCGAAATTCTCGGCCGCTGCACCAGTGCCGAAGGGAAGGCGCATTTCGTCCGCGTGGTCGGGTGGTTGCCCGGCAAGCCGTTTGCCAAGGGGCACAAATCGGCAGCGCTCTTCGCGAGCTTCGGCGAGACCCTGGGGCGCCTCACCAAGGCCTTGCAGGGCTTCGGTCATCCGGGTGCGGCGCGCGATTTCGACTGGGACGTGGCACAGGCCGGAAAATCCCGGGCGCGCCTCGCCTATATCGATGAACCTGCCCAGCGCGATACCGTCGAATATTTCCTGGACCGGTTCGATGCCCATGTGGCGCCACGCCTCAAGCGCTGCCGCGCCCAGGTGATCCACGGCGATGCCAACGATTATAACGTGCTGGTCGATGCCGCGACGGGCGAGCAGATTGCCGGCATCATCGACTATGGCGACGCGATCCATTCGCCGCTCATCAACGAACTGGCGGTCGCCGCGGCCTATGCCATCATGGACCGCGACGCGCCGATCGACGATGCGGCGGCAATGGCGGCGGCGTTCCACAAGGCCAACCCGCTCCTCCCCGACGAGGTCGACCTGCTGTTCGACCTCATCGCCGCGCGCCTCGTCATCAGCGTCACAATGTCGGCCTCGCGCAAGGACCGGTCGAAGGACAATGCCTATCTCGCGATCAGCGAGGCGCCGGCCTGGAACCTGTTGAAGCGCTTGCGCGCCATGGACCCGATGATTGCCACGGGGCTTCTGCGCCAGGCTTGCGGTTTCGAGGCGGCGGCGGGCGCCCGGGACGTGATCGCTTGGCTGAAGGACAATCGCCGCACGCTGGCCCCTGTGCTTGATCAGGCACCGGCGACGATGCGCAAGGGCCTGGTTCCCTTCGGCGACCGCAACCACCCGATCGCCATCGCCTCGGCGGCCCGCAAGCCGGCAGAAGCCGAAAAGCTCTGGGCCGAGATCATGGCGCAGGACGGCATCGATCTCGGCATTGGGCCGTGGGGCGAAGATCGCCCGGTCTACACCGCAGCGGCCTTCGATTCGACCTTGAGCACGGGGGAGCGCCGCTCGCGGCATCTGGGGCTCGACCTCTTCCTCGATGCCGGCGCCAATGTGCGGACGCCCTTGCCTGGCAAGGTCGTCGACATCTATGTCTCGGATCTGCCGCTCGATTACGGCCATGCCATCCTGCTGGAACACAATCCGGCGCCCGGCATCACCTTCTTCAGCCTGTGGGGACATTTGAGTGCCGCCAGCGCCAAGGCTGTGAAGGTCGGCGATGAATTGAAGGCCGGCGCCGTGGTCGGCCAGATGGGGCCCAACACCGAAAACGGTGGCTGGCAGCCCCATGTGCATCTGCAGCTCATCGCCTATCGCCCGGCGGCCGCAGCCGACGTGATCGGTGCCGGCGAGCCCGGCTACACCAAGGTCTGGGCCGAGCTGTTCCCCAGCCCCGCAACCTTTGCCAATCTGCCGGCCGAAACCTTCACCAAGACCGGCCGCTCGTCAGACGATCTCCTGAAACTCCGCAAGGAGAAGCTCGTCCGCAATCTCTCCATCTCCTACAAGACGCCGATGAAGATCGTGCGTGGCGAAGGCGTCTATCTCATCGACGATCGTGGGCGCGCCTATCTCGATTGCTACAACAACGTCGCCCAATTGGGTCACGCGAACCCGGAAATCGTCGAAGCGCTGGCGCGTCAAGCGGCGATCCTCAATACCAACACCCGCTATCTTCACGACAACATCATCGCCTATGCCGAAAAGCTGACGGCGACGCTGCCCAAGAACCTCACCGTCGCCGGTTTCGTGTGCAGCGGATCGGAAGCGAATGATCTCGCATTGCGCCTCTCTCGCAACTACACCCAGGCAAAGGGCGTCGTGGCGCTCGATTGGGCCTATCACGGCCATCTCTCGTCGCTCATTGAGATCAGCCCCTATAAGTACAAGCGCAAGGGAGGCAAGGGCCGCCCCGAGACAACCGGCGAGGCGATGCTGCCCGACGGCTACCGCGCCCCTGCCGATTGGCCGCAGGCGGAAATCGCCGCGCGCTATGCCGCAAGTGTTACCACCGCCATCGAGCAACTGGCAGAAGCCGGGCACAAACCGGCAGCCTTCATCGCCGAATCCCTGCCGAGCTCAGCCGGGCAGATCGTGCTGCCGGATGGTTACCTGAAGGCCGCCTATGCCGCCGCGCGCAAGGCCGGTGCCGTCATCATCGCCGACGAAGTACAGATCGGCTTCGGCCGCGTGGGCAGCCATATGTGGGCGTTCGATTCCCACGGCGCCGTACCGGACATCGTTACGATGGGCAAGCCCATCGGCAACGGTCATCCGATGGCGGCGATGGTGACGACCCGCGAGATCGCCGACGCCTTCTTCAATGGCATGGAATATTTCAACACGTTCGGGGGCAATCCGGTCTCCTGCGCCGTGGGCTTGAAAGTGCTGGAGATTCTGGAGCGCGACAAGCTGCTCGCCAACGCAACGCGGCTCGGCACCAGCCTCATCGCCCGCATGTCGAAACTGATGGAAAAACACGACCGTATCGGCGACGTGCGCGGACAAGGTCTGATGCTGGGGATCGAGCTGGTCGAGGATCGCAAGACCAAGGTCCCGGCGACCGACTATGCCGGCCGCATCGTCGAGAAGTGCCGCCAGCTGGGCGTGTTGCTCGGCACCGACGGCCCTTACGACAATGTCATCAAGATGCGGCCCGGCATGATCTTCACGGATGCCAACGCCGATTTCCTGATGCAGGTACTGGAAACCGCGTTCGCCGACGTGGCGTGAGGGGCTTCAGCCCCTCACCCTTTCGGGATCATGATGCAATAGTATTTGTTCACATACTCGGTGCTGTGCCATTCGACGTTGGCGCCCATCGGTACGAAGAAGGTGTCGCCGGCCTTGTATGTTTCATGCCAGCCGTCGGGTGTGGCGAGTGTCACCGACCCTTCGAGAAGGTGCATCAGTTCGTGGCGCGGGAACGGGATCGCCTTGCGCCGGTAGGGCGTCGAATCCCAAACCCCCATCGTCCATTGCCCGGTCGCATCCTCAAACCAATTGCGGCCGGTTTGGGTCGGGCTGGAGCTGAGCAGGAGCTCCGGCGCCGGTGAGGGGCTCGGCTCCTTGGCCGCGCCGAGATCGATCTTCATGATCTTCTGCGTGCTCGCCTGCGCCGGATCGGCACCGGAGGCATCGTCGAAGATCACATAGTACTTCTTCATGTAGCCGGTCTGGCGCCACTGGCAGACGGCGCCCTTCGGAATGAGGAAAGCTTCGCCCGCACCGACCGTCGTTTCGCGGCCGTCCGCCTCAACCATCGTGACGCCGCCTTCAAGCACGATCATGAATTCGTTGACCGGATAGGGGCCCATCTTGGTGGTGAAGGCGGTGCAGTCCCAGACACCCGCCGTGAGACCGATCTTGGGATCGGCAAAATATTCGAGACCGCGCTGGACCGGGCTCCCGGAGACGAGCTCGTCGGCCGGAATCGCCGGCCATTTGGCGAGCCCCTCGCCCTTGCTGCCATTGAGGCTGAACTTGATGACCGGCGCGCCCTGCATGATTCTCTCCCCAAAATCCGAGCGCGCATTTGACTGAACTTTGCGCATGCGTTCAACAGCGGCGGGATAACACAGTGGTGCAGTAGGCTTCAGGAAAATGCTCCCGATCCGAATTATGTTTTTCAATAGGTTAGAAGTTTCTTTGACGCGAATCAAAATTTAAGGTTAATTATTCATTAATCAAAATGGGGCCGAATCGCACGATGGGGATGGTCGGCGAGCGGACTTTCCGGGCAGCGGGGGCAGCAGCGCCGATCCGATGAGTACGGCACGCAGATATTGGCTGGTCGCCATTGTGGTCGCCACATTCCTGCTGGCGCTCATCGTCAGCGTCCAGATCCTGATTTCCAGCGCCATCGACGCCCATCGCAGCCTGAAGAATGTCGCCTGGGCGGCGGCCCAGCTGGAGATCGAATATCTCCAATTCAAGCATGCGTTCAGCGGCTATGCCGGTGTCAGCCAAAGCGTCCCCGCCTCTTTCCTGGAGACGCGCTATTCGGTCTTTCAGAACCGCATCCGCGTGTTGAAGCAGGAGACGGACCCGACCGACCTCGCCGATGCGAGCTATGAGGAACTGGTGGCGGATCTCGATGCCGTCACGGCCCAGGACTCACCGGTCCGCAGCGCCATGAAGAGCGCCGACCAGGACGCGCACAAGGTAGCGCTAAATCAATTGGCGCGCCTCGACTCCCCGATCCGTTCCTGGGTGCAGGATGTCATGCTGCACAGCAATCCCGACCGGCAGAAGGAGGAACTGATCGAAGCCGAGCTGAAGGCGGCTGGCGTCATGACGGTTGCCATCCTTTCCGGCTTCATGCTGATCCTGCTGCTGATGCGCAACATCCGCCAGGCTGAAGCCTCGCGCGAACGCGAGCGCGAGGCGCGCCTGCGCATCGATCAAGCGAGCCGTGTGAAGGATACGTTCCTCGCCGTCGTGACACATGAACTGCGTACGCCGCTCAATGCGGTCATCGGCTTTTCCGAGTTGATGAAAGGCCGCGTCGATCCCGTGCAGGATGCGGAAGTCGTCACCTGGACGGATGAGATTCTGAATGCCGGCCGGCATCTCCTCACCCTGGTCAATCAGACCATCGACATGTCGCGCATTTCAGCCGGCAAGATGGCCCTGTCGCCGGCCCAGTTCGACCTGCGCCTGCTCATCGCCGACAGCGTCACCACGATCCGCCGGCAATTGCATCACGATCAGGGTGAAGCCGCTCCGCCGGTCACGACCAGACTGCCGGCACAGGATGTCATGATCTGGGCGGATGAAGCGTGGTTGCGGCAGGCGCTGTTCAACGCCGTCCTGCACGGACGCAAGAAGGCACCCGGCGTCCGGCCCATCGAGATTTCAGTCACCCACCGGGACGGCCGCGCCCGTATCGACATCCGCAACGGAGAGCCTGTCGCGGCCAACGAAGAGGATGGTGTCGCCAAGGCTTTCGACCCCTTCCTGCAGGGCGAGCTTGGCCTCAGCCGCGCCGCTCACGGTCTGGGCCTGGAAATGCCCATCGCCAAGGCCATCGTCGAGGCCCATGACGGGTCGTTCCATTACGAAGTCTCGTCGGATTCCTTCAGCGTCTCGATCGACTTGCCGCTCAAGATGGCGGCCTGAGCGGAATCAGCCACTCACCCGTTCGATAAGCGCCATCGCCGCGGCTGGATTGGCGACTTTGTGCCCCGATATGACATAGAGAAAGACGTCGCCCGCTTTGCCGCGTCCCGGCTTCTTGCCGGCGCTGTCGAGATCGCCCGGCACCTCGCCCTTGGCGAGCAGCTTCGCGCGGGCGGCCCATTGGTCGAGCGCTTTCCGGCCATAGCCCAGCTTCTCACCTTCCACCGTGCCCATGATGCGGAGATAGGCGAAAGGTGCGGTGAGATCGGCGATTTGCGGAAACTCGCCATCGGCTGCCGTGACGATGGCGACACCATAGTCACGCGCCAGTGCCGCGAATTCCGGTACCTTGAAGCTGTCGTGGCGCACCTCGACCGCATGCCGCAGCTTCAATCCGTCATGGCTTTCGGGGAGCAACTTCAGGAAGGCTTCAAAATCCGCCGGGTCGAATTTCTTCGTTGCCATGAACTGCCAGTTGATCGGTCCCAGCTTTGCCTTCAATTCAGTGATGCCGCTGGTGATGAAGCGTTCGATCGAGGAACCGGCCTCGGCAAGCACCCGACGGTTGGTGGCAAAGCGCGGCCCCTTCATGGCGAAGACGAAATCGTCCGGTGTCTCATCATGCCATTTGGCGAAGCTCTCAGGCTTCTGCGAACCATAATAGGTGCCGTTGATCTCGATCGAGGTGAGCTTGCCGGCCGCATATTCCAATTCGCGTTTCTGCGCGAGCCCCTCGGGATAGAAGGTGCCGCGCCAGGGCTCGAAGGTCCAACCGCCGACGCCGATGCGAATGAAGGGTCCCGATTTACCTGCCACGCGAGCCACCTGAATCTTGTTGAACTGTGGAAAAATAACGTCCGTGCAGCAGCTTATCATCTCAATTGTTTCCGGTGCGAGGCTTGGGCTAAATTTATCTCAAGCGAAGCGAGATGCCGCTCGAACGGCACAATTGGCCTGACATATTGGCCCCCACGGAGGAAGCGAGAAGGTGACCCCCACTCACGAGCCGTGGCTCGTCGCATTGTCTTTGCTGGTGGCGTTCCAGGGCAGCTATGTCGGCCTGCACCTCGCGCGCCAGATCCGGCTGGCTGAGGGTCTCCTGCAGCGCACGCTCATCACCGGGTCGGCCCTTACGCTGGCGCTCGGTATCTGGACCATGCATTTCGTCGGCATGCTGGCGGTGCAATTGCCCGTCGCCATCGATTTCCTGGTGCTGCCGACGCTGATCTCGTTCCTGGTCTGCGTGCTGGTGGTGGGCTTTGCGGTCTTTGCCGTCGGGACGGGCACACCGACAAGACGGCGCAGCATCCTGGCCGCTCTGTTCATGGGTGGCGGCATCGTCACCATGCATTATCTCGGCATGTATGCGCTCCATGCCAATGCGCATATGGATCATGATCCGGCCTTTGTCGTGGCCTCGATCCTTATCGGCGTCGGCGCCTCCTGGACTGCCTTGTGGTTCGGTTTCGGCACGGGGGCGCAGCGCTCGGTCCTCGTATCCGCCGCTTTGATGGCGCTCGCCATTTCCGCCATGCATTACACCGCGATGGCCGGCCTCACCCTGCACCTCCATGCGGCCACGGCGCCGGTCGACATGCCGGCCTTGTCGCCGGGGCTGCTCGCGATCGTCGTCTCGGTCGTCGCCTTTGTCGTTTCCGGGCTCTTCCTCCTCACCCTCATCCCGGTGCAGAATCGCACCGCGCAAGCAGCCGGGGCGGAGGTTCCAGCGGCGCCAGCGTTGGTCGCTTCGGTCCCCATCGCCGATGTCGCACCGATCCCGCCTACTGCGCCGCAACACAAATCGCTGCCGGTGGAAAAGGACGGGCGGCGCCTGCACCTTGACGTGGCGCGTTTGGTCGCCGTCCAGGCGCAGGCGCATTACACCAGCCTCTTCGACGGCGAGGTGAGTTGGTTCTGCCCGCTGCCGATCTCGGAAGTCGAGGCGCAGCTCGACCCCAGCATCTTCGCCCGGGTCCACCGCAGTCATATCGTCAATCTCGATCGGGTTGCTTCGGTCAAGCGGGCAGCCGATTCGGATATCGTCGCGATGGCAGCAAAGATTCCCTATCAAGCCCCCGTCAGCCGGTCGCGCCGGTCATGGCTGAAGCAGCGCCTCGACGAACGCGCAACGGCTGCCTGATTCAGAATCCTTTAAGTCAGATCGTCTGACGCAATTCGTTCAATTCGGCTGCCGTTCGTGCACCGAAGGGTCGTTTTGTGCACGTCGCGTTGAGATTGTCGCACCCCCGTTTCTATCGTTGGAACAACAAGAAGAGTTGGCTCCCAAACCGGCAGCCGTTCCACGGAGGAGACGAAATTGATCCCGGGACCCTTTACCTATCACCGCCCAGCGAGCCTAACCGAGGCACTGGCGGTGCTGAAGACTTATGGGGACGAAGCCCGTCCACTGGCCGGCGGCCATTCCCTGATCCCCATGATGAAGCTGCGCATGGCAAGCCCAGAGCATCTCATCGACCTCGGCTCCATTGCCGAACTCAAGGGCATCAGCCAGGAGGGCACCGATATTGTCATCGGCGCCACCGTCACCCAGGCCGAACTGATCAAATCCGATCTTCTGGCCGCCAAGCTGCCGATCATCCGCGAGACGGCGCAGCAGATTGCCGACCCGCAGATCCGCTATAAGGGGACGCTCGGCGGCAATGTCGCCAATGGCGATCCTGGCAATGACATGCCGGCGGTGATGCAGGCGCTGGGTGCCCAATATGTAGTCCAGGGCAGCGGCGGCAAGCGCAGCATTGCGGCCAAGGATTTCTACCAGGGTTCCTATTTTACTGCACTGCAACCGGACGAGATCCTCATCGCCGTGCGTGTTCCGGTGCCGGCGGCCGGCCACGGCTACGCCTATGAGAAGCTGAAGCGCAAGATCGGCGATTATGCGACGGCCGCCACGGCAGTCATCCTCTCGGTGAGCGGCGGCAAGATCGCCACCGCCTCCATCGCCCTCACCAATGTGGCCCCCACGCCACTCATCGCCGAAGAAGCCGCGAGGCTCGTCATCGGCACCACGCTCGACGCCGCGACCTTGAAGAAGGCCGCCGACGCCGCCAAGGCGGTCGCCGACCCGGCAACCGACGGTCGCGGGACGGCCGACTATCGCCGCGAGATGGCGGGCGTCATCACTGGCCGCGCCCTCGCCAAGGCTTTTGCCCGCGCCAAGGGAGTTTGAACATGAGTGATCAGATCGACCAGATGCCGGTGAGCCTCACGGTCAACGGCAAGAAAGTGCAGCGGTTCGTCGACCCGCGCATGCTCCTTATCCATTTCCTGCGCGAGGAAATGTCCCTGACCGGTGCCCATATCGGCTGCGAGACCAGCCATTGCGGCGCGTGCACTGTGGAAATCGACGGTCTGTCGGTGAAATCCTGCACGATGTTTGCGGTCCAGGCGAACGGTGCCGCGGTCAACACGGTCGAGGGCCTCGCCAACCCAGACGGCACGCTGCATGCGTTGCAGGAAGGGTTCCGGCAGATGCATGGGTTGCAATGTGGCTTCTGTACGCCCGGCATGCTGATGCGTGCCAAGGTCCTCCTCGCTGAAAATCCCGATCCGACCGAAGACGAGATTCGTCATGGTATCGCCGGCAACCTCTGTCGTTGCACCGGCTACCAGAACATCGTCAAAGCGATCCAATACGCCGCCGCCAAGCTGAACGGCCGGCCGCATCAGGAGGCCGCGGAATGAACGACATGACCCAGACCAAGGAACAGCGCGAAGCCCGACTTGAAGGCATTGGCTGCAAAAGGAAGCGCGTCGAGGATATCCGCTTCACGCAGGGCAAGGGCAATTACGTCGACGACATCAAGCTCGCCGGGATGCTGCACGGCGATTTCGTCCGCTCCCAATATGCCCATGCCAAAATCAAGAAGATCGATGCCAGCCGCGCCAAGGCTCTGCCCGGCGTCATCGCGGTGATCACGGCCGAGGAACTGAAGCCGCTCGGCCTTCACTGGATGCCGACGCTGGCGGGCGACGTGCAGGCGGTGCTGGCCGATGGGCGTGTCTCTTTCCAGAACCAGGAGATCGCCTTCGTCGTCGCCGAAAACCGCTACATCACCGACGATGCGATCCAGCTTATCGACGTGGAATATGAGGAACTGCCGGTCATCGTCGATCCGTTCCAGTCGATGGCACCGAACGCCCCGGTGCTGCGCCCGGACCTTGAGGGCAAAACCGTCGGCGCGCATGGTGCCCGCAAGCACCATAACCACATCTTCGAATGGGCGGTGGGCGACAAGGAAGCGACCGACATCGCCTTTTCCAAGGCGGATGTGACGGTCAAGGAGATGATCTCCTATCACCGCACGCATCCCTCGCCGCTCGAAACCTGCCAGTGCCTCGCCTCCTTCGACAAGATCAAGGGCGAGCTCACCGTCTATGGCACGTTCCAGGCGCCGCACGTCATCCGCACGGTGGCCTCGCTCCTGTCCAAGATCCCAGAGCACAAGATCCACGTGATCGCCCCCGACATCGGCGGCGGTTTCGGCAACAAGGTCGGTGCCTATGCCGGCTATATCTGCTCGATCGTCGCTTCGATCGTGACCGGCCTGCCGGTGAAATGGGTCGAGGATCGGATCGAGAATCTCTCCACCACCTCGTTCGCCCGCGACTATCACATGACGACCGAGATTGCTGCCACGAAGGACGGAAAGGTTACGGGCCTGCGCGTTCATGTGCTGGCCGATCACGGTGCCTTCGACGCCTGTGCCGACCCCTCCAAATGGCCGGCCGGGTTCTTCAATATCGTCACCGGTTCCTACGACTTCCCAGTGGCGCATCTGGCGGTCGATGGCGTCTATACCAACAAGGCGCCGGGTGGCGTCGCCTATCGTTGCTCATTCCGCGTCACCGAGGCCGCCTATTGCATCGAGCGCGGCATGGACATCCTGGCGCAGAAGCTCGGCATGGACCCGGCCGATCTGCGCATGAAGAACTTCGTGCGGCGCGATCAATTCCCCTATCAATCTGCCTTGGGCTGGGAATATGACAGCGGCGACTATCACCTCGCCATGCAGAAGGCGATGGATACGATCGGCTATCGCGAGCTCCGCAAAGAACAGAAGGCCAAGCAAGAGGCCTTCAAGCGCGGCGAGACCCGCGAGATCATGGGGATCGGCATCAGCTTCTTCACCGAGATCGTCGGTGCCGGCCCCTCGAAGAATTGCGACATCCTGGGTGTTGCCATGTTCGATTCCGCCGAAATCCGCATCCACCCGACAGGCTCGATCATCGCCCGCATGGGCTCGAAGAGCCAAGGTCAAGGCCATGAAACGACCTGGGCCCAGATCATCGCCACCGAACTCGGCATTCCCGCCGACGACATCATGATCGAGGAAGGGAATACCGACACGGCGCCCTATGGTCTCGGCACCTACGGTTCCCGCTCGACCCCAGTCGCAGGTGCTGCCATCGCCATGGCGGCGCGCAAGATCAAGAACAAGGCGCAGATGATCGCCGCTCACCTGCTCGAGGTGTCGGAATACGATCTCGAATGGGATGTCGACGGCTTCCGCGTGAAGGGCAATCCCGAACGCGCAAAGACCATGAAGGAGATTGCCTGGGCCTCCTACAATGCGCCGCCCCCGGGCCTGGAACCGGGTCTGGAGGCGGTCAATTACTACGACCCGCCCAACATGACCTATCCGTTCGGCGCCTACTTCTGCGTCATGGATATCGATGTCGATACCGGTGTCGCCAAGACCCGCCGCTTCTACGCGCTCGACGATTGCGGTACCCGCATCAACCCGATGATCATTGAGGGCCAGGTGCATGGCGGGCTGACCGAAGCCTTCGCGATCGCGATGGGCCAGGAGATCAAATACGATGCGATGGGCAACGTGACCGGCGCCTCGTTCATGGATTTCTTCCTGCCGACGGCGGTCGAAACCCCGAAATGGGAGACCGACTTCACCGTGACACCCTCGCCGCATCATCCGATCGGCGCCAAGGGTGTGGGCGAAAGCCCCAATGTGGGTGGCGTGCCGGCCTTCTCGAACGCCGTCAACGACGCCTTCCAGTTCCTTGGCAGCACGCATATTCAGATGCCGCACGATGCGTGGCGTATCTGGGAAACGGCGCGCAAGCTGGGTGCCTGAACGACGCCCATGAACGCCAAGAAGGAAATCGCGGAAAGACTGGCCGCCATCGGCTACATAGCCGATGGCGAGCTGGCGACGGCCCTTGTCCTCATGGACATGCTGAAGCGGCCTCTCCTGGTCGAGGGGCCGGCCGGCGTCGGCAAGACCGAGATCGCCAAGGCCCTGGCGACACTGCACGGCACGGAGCTCATTCGCCTGCAATGCTATGAAGGGCTCGACCGGTCGGACGCGCTCTATGAATGGAACTATCAGCGCCAACTGCTCGCCATCAAGGCCCGCGAAGGCCAGGATGCGGACGCGACCGAGGCGCATGTCTTTTCCGAAACCTATCTGATGGAGCGGCCTCTACTCTCCGCCATCCGTCGCCCCACCCCGCCGGTCCTGCTCATCGACGAGATCGACCGGGCGGATGAGGAGTTCGAGGCTTTCCTGCTGGAAATGCTGTCCGATTTCCAGGTCTCGATCCCGGAACTCGGCACGATCAAGGCCGTGAGCATCCCGCGCGTCATCCTCACCTCGAACGACACGCGGGAACTCTCCGATGCATTGCGGCGGCGATGCCTCTATCACGCACTCGACTTCCCTGACGTTGACCGCGAAGCCCGCATCCTGCTGGCACGCGTGCCCGGCATCGACACCAATCTGGCGCTGCAGATCGCGCGCCTGATGCAGGAGATCCGGCGTCAGGAACTGACCAAAGTTCCAGGCATCGCTGAAACGCTCGATTGGGCCGCTGCCCTGGTGGGCCTCGGTGTCGGCCGGCTGGAGCAAGACCGTCAGGCGGTCTATGAAACATTGAGCTGTGTGCTGAAGACCCGTGAGGATCGGGCCCGCGTCTCGCCGGAAGTGACCGAGCGCCTCATCGGCAAGGTGGCGTGAGATGGATCTGCGATCAGCCGAAGATATCGGGCCCGCCATCCGCCAGCGCCATGCCGGTTTCATGCGCACCTTGCGCGACAACGGTTTCAAGATCGGTCTGGCTGAAAGTGCCGATGCCCTGACCTTGCTCTCAGCCGAGGGGTTGGACCGGACCCAGATCGTGAAGACGGCGCTCAAGACGCTGCTTTGCGGCAGGCGCTCCGATTGGGATGGCTTCGACGATCTCTTCGATGCCTATTGGTCCGGCCGGCGCGTGAAGACGCGCGTAGCCATGAGCGGCCAGGCGGCACTGGCCAATCAACGCACGCTGAAATCCCTTTCCAGCGCCAACCACACGACCGGTGGCGGCTTGCCCACCGACGTCGCGCGCGGCGAAGGGGCTGACAGTGACGATGCGGCGCCGCAAGGCAAGCGCGAAGGCGCCAGTCGCCATGACAGCCTGGCGCATACCGATTTCCGCAAGATTGGCGACCCTGATTCACTGGCTGAGGCGCATCGCATCGCCGAGCGCCTGGCGCGGCGCATGCGCGCGCGCCTTACACGGCGCGCCCGGGTCGCCAAACGCGGCCGGCGCTTGGACCTCCGGCGCACGATCCACGCCAGCCTGGGCAGCGGCGGAACGCCTGTGCGCCTTATCCACCGCAAGCCGCTGCAGAAGCCTCTGCGGCTCGTCCTGCTGGTGGATGCATCTGGCTCGATGAGCCTCTATACCGCGGTTTTTCTGCGCTTCGTCCACGGAATCCTGGATCATTTTCGCGAGGCTGAGGCGTTCCTCTTCCACACGCGCCTCATTCATGTTTCCGATGCCTTGCGCGAGAAGGACACCGCCAAAGCGCTCGATCGGCTGGGCCTGATGGCCGAAGGCGTGGGGGGCGGTACGCGGGTCGGCGAATGCCTGGGGACGTTCAATCGCTGGCACGCCGCCCGCGTGCTCCACTCCCGCACCTGCCTCATCATCCTGTCCGACGGCTACGATACTAGCCCACCGGAGGTGCTTGGTGCCGAGATGGCACACCTCAGGCGGCGTTGCCGGCGCATCGTCTGGCTCAATCCGTTGCTCGGCTGGGACGGATACGCGCCCACCGCGCGCGGCATGGCGGCGGCCTTGCCGCATATCGATCTCTTCGCGCCGGCCCATACGCTGGAAAGCCTCGCCGCGCTCGAACCCTATCTGCTGCGCTTGTCGCGGAGGAGCTGATGCCCGTTCACCCGGAAATCGTCAATCTCGTCGCCAGCCTCAAGGCCAAGGGCGAAGCCTTCGTGCTGGCAACCGTCGTCCGCACCGTTTCGGTCACGGCCGCCAAGGCCGGCGCCAAGGCCGTCATCCGCGCCGATGGCGCCATCTCGCAAGGATGGATCGGCGGCGGTTGCGCCCGTGCCGCCGTCCTCAAAGCCGCCCGGGAAGCACTTGCCGACGGCCAGCCGCGCCTCGTCTCGGTGCAGCCCAACGATATCCTGCGCGAACAGGGCCTGCGCGCCGGCGAGGAGCGCAACGGCATCCGCTTTGCCCGCAACGCGTGCCCCAGTCGGGGCACCATGGACATTTTCGTGGAACCGATGCTGCCCAAGCCGCAACTCATCGTGATGGGGGCAAGCCCTGTCGCCGTGGCGCTCGCCGAACTCGCCCCCCGCTTCGGCTTTCACCTTGTCATCGCCGCGCAAGCCGAGGACCAGCACCTCTTTGCCGAGGCCGATCAACGCCTCACGGGCTTTGAGATACCGCCCAGCAACGTGGCAGAGCGCTGGATCGTCGTCTCGACCCAGGGGCGCGGCGACGAGGCGGCGTTGCGGGCCGCTGTCGAGAGTGGCGCCGGGCACGTCTCCTTCGTCGGCAGTCGCCGCAAGCTTGCGGCCATCACCGAGGAATTGGTGGCCGCCGGCGTCCCAATGGAGAAAATGGGGGCCGTAAAGGGGCCTGCCGGGGTCGATATCGGAGCCATTACGGCGGACGAAATCGCCCTTTCCATCCTCGCCGAGATCATTTCTCAACGCCGACATTCGATCACCGAAGGAAACTGACCATGCAGATGACAGACAGCCGCCGCATTCCCGCACCGCAGGAGAAGGTCTGGGCGGCCCTCAACAACCCCTTGATTCTGCAGGCGGCCATCCCCGGCTGCGAGAGCCTGGAGATGACCTCACCGACCGAAATGACCGCCAAGGTGACACTCAAGGTCGGACCGGTGAAGGCCACCTTCGGCGGCAAGGTCACTTTGTCCGAGATCGAGGCACCCACCAGCTATCGCATCACCGGCGAAGGCTCCGGTGGTGTTGCCGGCTTTGCAAAAGGTGGGGCGGTGGTGCGGCTGGAAGCGGATGGCGCGGACGCGACGATCCTGCACTACACGGCCGATGCGCAGATCGGCGGAAAGCTCGCCCAGCTCGGCAGCCGACTCATCGACTCAACCGCGCAGAAGCTTGCCGGCGATTTCTTCACCGCCTTCGCCACACAGCTCGCCGAACCTGTCGAAGAAGCGGCGGTGGGCGAAGAGGAGGAAGAGAAGAAGAGCTGGTTCAAGAATCTATTTGGCAAGTCGGAAACGGCCGGTGCCGTGCTTTTGCTGGCGATCGGGCTTGGAGCCGCAGGCGCCCATATCTGCTGTCTCGATCCGGCCCACGCGGAAATGACCTTCCCTCTCTGCCAAGCAGGGGTGACTAGCTGAGCTGCGCTATTAATAATTATTAACAGAGTCGGATTTTCTACCCTTGCAGCTAGGAATGCGGTTAGATAGATTTAATTGATAGCGCAATCATCATAAAAAAACGTAGCGCATCTGGGAGGTGTAATGGCGGCCGTCGACATCCGCGACGTGCGCAAAGCCTTTGGCGTTGCGCAGATTCTTCATGGCGTTTCCATAGACATCGCGGATGGCGAATTCGTCATCTTGGTCGGCCCATCGGGCTGCGGCAAATCCACCCTCCTGCGCATGATCGCAGGGCTTGAAAGCATTACATCGGGCGAGATTGCCATCGGCGGGCGCGTCGTCAATGAGGTGCCGCCGAAAGAACGGGACATCGCCATGGTGTTCCAGAATTACGCGCTCTATCCCCACATGACCGTCGCCGACAACATGGCCTTCTCGCTGAAGCTGAAAAAGGCACCGGCGAGCGAGACCGCGGCGCGCGTCAAGCAGGCCGCCGATATACTTGGGCTCACGGCCTATCTCGATCGCTTCCCGCGGCAATTGTCGGGTGGCCAGCGGCAGCGCGTCGCCATGGGTCGCGCCATTGTGCGCGATCCGCAAGTCTTCCTGTTCGATGAGCCGCTCTCAAACCTCGACGCCAAGCTGCGCGTCGCCATGCGGGCGGAAATCAAGGAACTGCATCAGCGCCTCAAAACAACCACCGTCTATGTGACGCACGACCAGATCGAAGCGATGACGATGGCTGACAAAATCGTCGTCATGCATGACGGTCATGTCGAACAGATCGGCGCGCCGCTTGATCTTTATGACCGGCCGCAGAATCGCTTTGTGGCGGGCTTCATCGGCTCCCCGTCCATGAACTTCATCGACGGCCGTGTCGACGGCAGCGGATCGCCCATGTTGGCCGGCAATGGTGGATTGCGTGTGCCACTTGAAGCGGAAGCATCAACCCATGCCGGCCGCGCCGTCACGCTCGGTATTCGCCCCGAACATCTGCAGCTGAGCAGCGAGGGCATGCCGGCGGAAGTCGTTGTCGTCGAACCGACCGGTTCGGAAGTTCAAGTCAATGCGCGACTGCCCGGCGGCGAGGAAATCGTCGCTGTGTTTCGCGAGCGTCATCTCTTCAAGCCCGGCGAGAAGATCGGGCTGAAGCCGCTGCCCGGCTTGCAGCATCTCTTCGATGCGGAGACCGGAAAGCGACTGTAGCAGAACTGGGGGAAGCCAAGCGTTCACGCAAAGAAACGAAACCGAACGGAGGAACACCATGAGCTTTACCAGACGCGACCTTCTCAAGACCACGGCCGGCCTCGGCGCGGCCAGCATGGCGCCAAGCCTTCTTGGCCCTCGCCCCGCTTTTGCGCAGGACCTTTCCTATAAGCCGGAAGAAGGCGCCAGCCTGCGCCTGCTGCGCTGGTCGCCGTTCGTCAAAGGCGACGAGGAAACCTGGCTTGCCAACACCAAGAAGTTCACCGAGGCAACCGGCGTCGAAGTGCGCGTCGACAAGGAAAGCTGGGAAGATATCCGTCCCAAAGCAGCCGTCGCCGCCAATGTCGGTTCGGGGCCGGACGTCATGCTGGTCTGGTTCGACGACCCCCATCAATACCCCGACAAGCTCTTGGACGTGAGCGAGCTTGCCACCTATCTCGGCAACAAATATGGCGGCTGGTACGACGGACCCAAGGAATATGCGACCAAGGGCGATTCCGCCATCGGCCTGCCGCTGGCGACGATCGGCAATGCCATCGTCTACCGCGACAGCTGGGTCAAGGCAGCCGGCTGGTCGGAATTCCCGACCAAGACCGACGACTTCCTGGAGCTGTGCAAGGCGATGCAGAAGAGCGGCCATCCGGTCGGCTTCACGCATGGGCATGGCGTCGGTGACGGCAACAACTATGCCCATTGGCTGCTGTGGAGCCACGGCGGGCAGATGGTCGACAAGGATGGCAATTGCACCATCAACAGCCCGGAGACGATGAAGGCCATCGAGTACGCGCAGGCGCTCTACAAGACCTTCATCCCCGGCACCGAAGGTTGGCTCGACGTCAACAACAACCGAGCCTTCCTTGCCGGCGAGTTGTCGGTGATCGCCAATGGCATCTCCGCCTATTACACGCCGAAGAATGACCCGGCGCAGGCCGAACTCGCAGCCGACATCCGCACCTGTCCTCTGCCGATCGGACCGGTCGGCAAGTCGATCGAGCTCTATCAGGTCACCAGTGCGGTCATCTTCAAATATACGAAGTACCCGAATGCCGCGCGTGAGTATCTGCGTTTCATGTTTGAGGAAGCGCAGATGAACGACTGGATCACCAAATCGGCCGGCTATTGCTGCCAGACATTGAAGGCCTATGAGAAGAACCCTGTCTGGACCGCCGACCCCAACAATGCGCCTTACGCCAAGGCATCTGCGACGTTGCGGCCGAACGGCTATGCCGGCCCACTTGGCTATGCATCCGCGGCCGTCATGGCGGATTATGTCCTTGTCGACATGTTCGCCGAGGCTGTCACTGGAGCCGCGTCGCCGAAGGATGCCATTGAGAAGGCCGAGAAGCGTATCAACCGCTATTACCGCGTCTGACTTGTTGCAATGGCCGGCGGTTCAAACCGCCGGCCCTTCTTTTTTCCGGATCACTGATGGCAAGCAGCAGTTCCACCAAGACATCGTTTCTTGCCCGCTTCGAGCAGAGCCGGCTCGGATTGGGATTGGTGTTCATGCTGCCGGCGGCGGTCCTGCTGCTCGTCTTCCTGACCTATCCGCTGGGTCTCGGAATCTGGCTCGGCTTCACCGATGAGAAGATCGGGCGACCGGGTATTTTCATCGGTCTGGAGAATTACGAGTACCTGCTCGACGACAGTGTCTTCTGGCTGTCGGTCTTCAATACGCTGCTCTATACGACACTTGCCTCTGCCTTCAAATTCGCCCTGGGCCTGTGGCTCGCCCTGCTCCTCAATGAGAACCTGCCGTTCAAGGCTTTCTTCCGCGCCATCGTATTGCTTCCCTGGGTCGTGCCGACCGTGCTGTCAGCAATCGCCTTCTGGTGGATCTACGATGCGCAATTCTCGATCGTCTCTTGGGTCCTGATGCAGACGGGCCTTATCGATGCACCGATCAATTTCCTGGGCGACCCCAACAATGCCCGCGCCTCGGTCATTGCCGCCAATGTGTGGCGCGGCATTCCTTTTGTCGCTATTACGCTGCTGGCCGGCCTCCAGACAATTCCGCCCTCGCTCTACGAGGCGGCCACTCTTGATGGTGCCGGCTCTTGGCAGCGATTCCGTTTCGTCACCTTTCCGCTTTTGACGCCCATCATTGCCATTGTCATGACGTTCTCGGTGCTCTTCACCTTCACTGATTTCCAGCTCATCTACGTGCTGACGCGCGGCGGGCCGGTAAATGCGACCCATTTGATGGCGACGTTGAGTTTCCAGCGGGGCATTTCAGGCGGCAACCTGGGCGAAGGTGCCGCCATTGCGGTGGCCATGATTCCATTTCTCCTCGCCGCCATTCTCTTCAGCTATTTCGGCCTGCAGCGGCGCCGGTGGCAGCAAGGCGGAGGCGAATAATGGCCGGCAGCAAGGCTTTTGCGCAGATGGGCGATGCCGGTCGCGGTGACGAGGGCGGCATGAATTACCTTCAGCGCCTCCCTCGACGCATCGTCACGGTCTATCTGCCGCTCGCTATTTTTGTCTTCGTCCTGTTGTTCCCCTTCTATTGGATGGCGATCACGGCGGTGAAGCCCAACCAAGAGCTCACCGACTATAAGAATTTCAGCCCGTTCTGGGTGTCGTCACCGACGCTCGATCACATCAAATATCTGCTGTTCGAGACGTCCTATCCGGGCTGGCTGTGGAACACGATCCTCGTTTCCGTCGTTGCGACCCTGCTGTCTCTTGCGGCATCGGTTTTCGCCGCCTACGCGATCGAGCGGTTGCGCTTCCAGGGCTCGCGCCAGGTTGGCCTCGCCATATTCATGGCCTATCTGGTGCCGCCTTCGATTCTTTTCATTCCACTGGCGGTGATGGTTTTCAAACTGGGTCTCTATGACACCCGCTTTGCCCTGATTCTCACCTACCCCACCTTCCTCATCCCCTTCTGCACCTGGCTTCTGATGGGCTATTTCCGCTCGATTCCTTACGAGCTCGAGGAATGTGCTTTGATAGACGGAGCAACGCGGTGGCAGATCTTGACGCGCATCATCCTGCCGCTCGCCGTGCCAGGGCTGATTTCGGCTGGAATCTTCGCTTTCACCTTGTCATGGAACGAGTTCATCTATGCGCTGACCTTCATCCAGTCTTCCGAAGTGAAGACGGTGCCGGTCGGCGTGCTCACTGAACTGGTGCGGTCGGACGTTTACGAGTGGGGATCGCTCATGGCAGGCGCCCTCATCGGGTCGCTGCCAGTGGTGATCCTCTACTCGTTCTTCGTCGAGTACTATGTCTCGTCGATGACCGGAGCGGTCAAGGAATAGCGAGCGTCGGCCCTACTGGCAGGCCGCGATCGTCTTCAGGCCTTCGATCGCCGCCTTGCGCTTCGCCTCATCCTTCAGCTGGAACATCATGCCGTTCTTCAGCGGCTGACCGTTGAAAGTGTTGAGGAAGCCCTTTGGGTCGGCGATGTAGGCAAAGAGGCTTTCGTCCGTCCAGGTAAGGCCCTTGGCCTGTGCCGCCTTCATGGCCTCGGAATATTTCGCAAAATCGGCCGAATGCATGGCGGGTTGACCGGCAACGCCTTGCAGATTTGGCCCGGTCGCCCGGGACGGCTTGCCGGGCTCGAGAACATGGCACGTCTTGCAGGGGTTGAGCGACGGCGGTATTTCGCAGGCGGCAAAGGCCGGCAAGGCATTGGCACCGGACAGGAGTGCTGCGCTCATCAGCAATTGGGCGAATTTGTTCATGATGTCGTCCCCTCTTGGCTTGAACCGGCTATTGGGTGCTGCCGCATTCATCCCTCTCCAGGGCCTCAATGGCTATGCGGCCAATTGCCACCCGTTGCCGTGCCCTGACTTTCTCGTCGCACCGGCCTAGGATGCGCCGATCAAGAACGCGATGGGAGCGGCACGTGCAGGAACCGGCACCTGGGCAAGGATGGCATGGCGGGGCGATGATGCTGCCGGCAGCCGGCCACCCGCTCGAATGGCGCGAGCGGTCTTGGGCCCGGCCAGAAAACGGCGAGGTCCTCCTGCGCGTCAAGGCCTGCGGTGTTTGCCGGACGGACCTCCATGTCGTCGACGGCGAACTGCCGGATCCGGCCCTGCCCTGCACACCCGGCCATGAGGTTGTCGGCGAAATCGTGGCCATCGGGGCTGGTGTCGAGGATCTCGTCATCGGCGCGCGGGTCGGCGTTCCCTGGCTGGGCTTCACCTGCGGCACATGCGAGCAGTGCCGCGCTGGGCGCGAAAATCTCTGCCCCGGGGCACGCTTCACCGGTTATCAGCGCGATGGCGGCTATGCCGAGTATCTGCTGGCCGATGCGCGGTACTGCCTGCCGTTGCCTGAGAGCTATTCAGATGCCGAAGCGGCGCCGCTGCTTTGTGCCGGGCTCATCGGCTATCGCGCCCTGCGCAAGGCTGGCGACGGCAGGCGACTTGGCCTTTACGGCTTCGGCGCCGCCGCCCACATCCTGGCACAGGTCGCCCGATATGAAGGGTGCGAGATCTACGCCTTCGTCCGACCGGGCGACGATGCGGCACTTGGCTTTGCCCGCTCGCTCGGTGCCGCTTGGGCCGGGCCGTCGGACGAAGTGGCCCCCGTGCCGCTCGATGCCGCCATTATCTTCGCCCCCGTCGGCGCGCTGGTCCCGGCAGCCTTGCGCGCCGTCAGACCCGGCGGGCGCGTGGTCTGCGCCGGCATCCATATGAGCGATATTCCGAGCTTTCCCTATCGCTGGCTGTGGGAGGAGCGCGAGATCGTGTCGGTCGCCAACCTCACGCGGCAGGACGGGCTCGCGTTCCTGCGCCTGGCGCCGCAGATTCCCATTCGCACCACCGTCACCACCTATCCGCTGCGCGAAGCCAATGCCGCACTTAGCGATCTGCGCAGCGGCCATCTGCAAGGTGCCGCCGTCCTCCAGCCCCCGTTCTGAGAGAGAGGCGGATCAGGCCGCCGGCACGATGTCCTTTTCGCCGAGCTCGATGATGGTCGCGGTCTTGCGGGCTGCGGCCGCTTTCAGCTGTGCCGGCAAATCCTCAAGGCGGGCGACCTTCACCGCCTCGCAGCCGAAGCCCTTGGCAAGGATCTGGAAATCGGGCGTGTAGATATCGACCCCGATGGCCGGAATCTGGTTCGAGACCATGTAGGATTTGATCTCGGAATAGCCATTATTGTTCCACAGCAGGATAATGACCGGCACCTGCAGTTCGCGCGCCGTCGCCAGTTCCTGCAACGAGAATTGCAGGCCGCCATCGCCGATGACGCAGACGACCGGTCGCGTGGGCGCCGCGAGCTTGGCACCGATAGCGGCCGACAGGGCATAGCCGAGCGTGCCGTAACCGGTTGCCGAGCAGAACCAGGAACGCGGCGCCGGCGCTTCGTAGGCAATGCAGCCGGCATAGACCGGCTGGGTCGAATCGCCGACGATGACGGCATCGGCCAGCGTGTCGCGAATGCAGTCCAGCGTCTTGACGCAGGCCTGATAGAGCGGGCTCAGGGATTTGCGCAGGCGGCTGCGGGCCGTCTCGGCGCGGGTCGCACCATCCCGCTTTTGCGGCGAGAGATGCGGCAGCAGCGCTGCGACGGCTTCGCCGACATCGGCAACGATCGGCAGATCGACCAGTTCGGTGCGCGCCAGCTGCGTTTGATCGATATCGATACGGATGCTCTTGCCCCTGAACTTGGCACCACCCGTGCTGTTGAAATTGAAATCGGTCGGCCCGAGCTCGGTGCCGAGCGCGAGGATGAGATCAGCCGCTTCGATCAGTTGAATGATCGCATCCATCGATGGGCTGCACGGTACCGACAAAGGATGACCGACGGGCAGCAAGCCGCGACCGTTCACTGTCGAGACCACGGGCGCGTCCAGCTTCTCGGCTAATTCGCGCACCAACGACCCCGAATCCTGCGCGCCGCCACCAACCAGGATGAGCGGCGTCGCCGCTTGCCCGATCATCTCCGCCGCCGCCTCGACAGCGGGTTTCGCGGCACCGGGCCGCATGGGCAAACCGCGCCGCGCAATCGGCGGCAGCTTGTCCGCCGCGGCGGTGATGATGTTGAGCGGCAGCTCGATATGGACAGGCCGCGGTCGGCTGCCGTTGAAGATGGAGAAGGCGCGCGCCATCACCATCGGCAGTTCGTCGGGCGACGTAATCGTGTGGCTGAAGGCCGAAACCTGACGCACCAATTGGCGTTGATCCTGCAGTTCATGCAGCCAGCCATCGCCCGACCCCATCTGCCCGAAAGCGTTGACGGCGGAAATGACGAGCATCGGGATGGAATCGCCATAAGCCTGCGCCATCGCGGTGGCGATATTGGTCATGCCGGGGCCGGTGATGATGAAACAGGCTGCGGGCTTTCCGGTGACACGCGCATAGCCGTCGGCCATGAAGCCCGCGCCCTGCTCGTGGCGCGGCGTGATGTGGCGTAGTTTCGTCGCCGGCATGCCGCGATAGAGCTCCACCGTGTGGACACCTGGAATACCGAAGACCGTATCGATGCCATAGGCTTCGAGAAGCGAAGCCAGATACATGCCGACGGTATACATGGGGAACTCCTATCCATTCTCGCGCGCTTCGACGATGAGCGCGTCTACTGCAACCACGCCGCGACCCTGCGGCAAAACCAGGAGGGGATTGATATCCAATTCAGCCAGTGTCGCGCAATGCGTCTCAGCATAGGCGGCGATGGCTTCGATGGCCGCAACCAGCGCCGGCAGATCGCCTTTGGGCCGTCCGCGGAAGCCATCCAGCAGCGGAAGCATCTTCAGACTGCGGATCGCCCTTTCGATCTCGCCTTTTGCGGCCGGCAGCAGCAGACGTGCTGCATCCTTCAGTATCTCCACGTAAATTCCGCCGCTGCCAATGACCATGACCGGACCGAAATGCGGGTCGACTTTCACGCCGACCAGCATTTCCGCGACGACGTCGCCCACCATCGGCTCAACCAGGAAGCGATCGACCGACAATCCCGGATTTGTCTTGCGGATATTTTCGGTGATCTCGGCGCCGGCGGCCACGACGGCATCAGGTCCGACGAGCCCCAGTCGAACGGCACCGACCTCGGTCTTGTGGGGGAGGTCGGCGCTCACTGCCTTGAGGACGACCGGTCCCTGGAAAGTCCCGGCGATGTCCCTGAGGTCGGCCAGCCTCGCAACCTTGCCGGCTGGAATCGGCAGGCCGAAGGCAACAAGGCGGGCCTTGCTTTCGACCTCGTCCAGGCATGATCGCCCGGCCGGTTGCGCGATGGCCCCGACCGGCACGCGCGGCAGATCGCCCTGCCGGGCGCGTTCACGGGTGGCGGCGAAGTCCGCCATGCGCCCGATGACGTCGCAGGCATCGTGCAAGCCTTGCAGTGGGATCAGGCCGCCTTCCAGCACCATGCGGCGCATCTTGTCCGGCATCGATTCGGGGTTGACCGAGATGACGGCGCCGGGCTTTCCCGTGTCGCCACAAGCCGCCACCATCGCCCGTACCATCGCGGCCAAAGCCGCGTCGACCGGCGCATCGGCAGCGACACGCGGATGATCGATCACGATGGCACCCATGTCATAATCGCCAGCCAACATCGCGGTAAACATGGGTGTCAGTTGCCGTTCCTGGCCCCAATAGCCGGCGGTGAAATCGAGCGGATTGCTGGCAGCTCCGTAATCCGGCAGCAGCGCCGCGACCGTCTCGGCCTGGGCCGGACTTGGGGGTGGCAAGTCGAGCCCGGCGGCACTCGCAAAATCTGCCGACATACCATTGTCGCCGCCGGAGCTGGAGAAGATGGCAAGCCGCCGCCCCTGGGGCAGTGGCGACACGGACAGTCCCTTGAGCAGTTCCAGGAAATGCGGCACCGATTTTGCGTTCATGATGCCGAGACGCGCGAACAAGGTGTCGTAGAGATCGTTCTGCCCCGCCAACGAACTGGTATGGCTCGCCGCTACCTTGGCGCCAAGCTCCGACACGCCGACGCGCAAGGCGACGATCGGCACGCCCTTGCGGAGCGCCTTCAGCGACGCCAGCGAAAAGGACGCGATATCACGGATGCCTTCGAGAAAGATGCCGATCGCCGTCACCTGCGGATCGTCGGCGAGCACATCGATGTAATCCTCGAAGCCCAAGATCGCCTGATTGCCGGCGCTGATGATGTAGCTGAACGGCACGTCACGCTGGTTCATCGACAGATTGATGCAGAGATTGCCGCTCTGGCCGATGATGGCGGCACCCCGCTTGGCCATTCCCACGGGATAGGGTGTCGGCCACATGCTGCCGTGGGTGATGTAATTGATGATGCCGAAACAGTTCGGACCGACCAGCGCGAGGTCGCCGGCCGCATCGAGCAAGGCTTTCTGACGCGCGGCACCGGCGGCGCCGATTTCAGCAAAGCCCGACGCATAGCAAACCGCCCCGCCCACGCCGATCTCAGTCAGTTCATGCAGCGCTTCGATGGTTGCATCGGCCGGGATGCCGATGAAGGCCGCATCCGGCGCCACCGGCAAATCGCGCAAATGACGCTGACAAGGAATGCCCTCGATCTCAGCTTTCTTCGGGTGGACGGTGAAGATCTGCCCCTGATAGCCGGCCTGGCGGCAATGGCGGATGGCATGACCCGCGAGATCGCCGCCCAGAAACACCATGTGTCGCGGCGCGAGCAGGCGCCGCAGATTGTCCCGGCGGGCGGCAACGATTTGATCGGCTGCTGTCATGAGCGCCACCGTCATTTCCGGGTGCGCAGGGCCTGCCAATCCGCATCGGACATATGCTCGCCCACGAAATTGAACTGGCCGGCACCTTGCAGCCATTCGCCACCATCGATGGTCACGACCTCGCCATTGATGTAGCCCACCGCGTCGGACATGAGGAAGGCCGCAAGATTGGTCAACTCCTCATGCCGCCCAGCGCGCCGCATCGGATTCTTCGCCTCGAAGGCGGCGGCCATCTCTGGCTTTGGCACCAGCCGTTCCCAGGCGCCGGCGGTCGGAAAAGGTCCCGGCGCAATAGCGTTGAGGCGAATGCCGCGTCCCCCCCATTCCACCGCCAGCGAACGCGTCATGGCAAGAACACCGGCCTTGGCCATCGCCGACGGCACCACATAGGCCGAGCCGGTCCAGGCATAGGTGGTGATGATTGAGAGAACATTGCCCCGCGCACCCGCAGCCAACCACCTCTTGCCGCAACCCAATGTCATGTAGGCCGACCCATGCAGGACAATCCCAAGCACGGCATCGACAGCACGGGGACTCAGCCCTTCACTCTGGGCAATGAAATTGCCGGCCGCATTGTTGATGAGGCCGGTGAGCGGTGCTTCCGCCCAGATCCAATCCAAGAGGGCCTCGACCTGCGCCGCATCGCGCACATCGCAGGTTTTGAACAGCACCCGGCCACCGGTCTCGCCCATCAACTCGGCGGCAGTATCGGCAAGGACCTGCTCACGCCGCCCACAGATGACGATCTCGGCGCCGAGTTGCAGGAAGTGCCTGGCGATCGACTTGCCGATCCCCGTTCCACCCCCCGTGATCAAGATACGCTGGCCGGCCAGCAGGTCTTTCGAGAACGTCATTTCCTTGTCTCCCCATTCTTGCCGCCGCGACTATTCGGTCTCTCGCCGAAAAGATCGAGCAGCCAATCCCGGATGATGATGGCGGCGTCTTCGGTGCCATAGGCATGCTTGTCCATCAGCCAGCCGATCCAGAAACCGTCGATCATCTGCGTGTAGGTGAGGGCCGCCTTCTCGGCATCGATGGCGAGCCCGCGTTGCGCTGCCGCCTCTGCGATGATGCGCCCGACCCATCGCCGATAGCGCCGCGACAGTTTGTGATAGAGTTCCAGCATCTGCGGGTTCCACGGCGCCACCCCCCAGCAGGCGAGCCAGACCATCGCGTTGGCGCGGCTCTCCTTGGCGCGCTTGAATGCGACCTCCGTCGCCGCCAAAAGCTGGTCCAACGGGTCCGGCCCGGCGGCGCGGACGGCCTCGCGCGTATCGGCATCGGCCTCGACCACCAGGAAGCGGAACGCTTCCAGCAGCAAATCGTCCTTGCCCTTGAAGTAATGGCTGATGAGGCCGCGCGACAGGCCAGCCTCATCGCAGATCGTCTGCACCGTCGAATTGTTATAGCCTAGTGCGGCAATGGAGGCGATCGTGCCGCGGATGAGGTCCTGGCGCCGCGCCTCGATGGTCTTGGTCCGTTTGGGAGCGGGCGCCATCTAGACCGCCCGATGGTCGCGCAGGATATCGCGCGCGATGATGTCGCGATGGATTTCCGAGGTACCTTCCCAGATCCGCTCGATCCGGGCATCCCGCCAGAAGCGCTGGATGGGGAAGTCTTCCATCATGCCCATGCCGCCGAAGATCTGGACGGCATGATCCGCGACACGGCCGATCATTTCCGAACCGTGGAGATTGACGATCGACGCCTCGTGGCGGGTGAGCGTGCCGCGATCCATTTTCCACGCGGCCTCCATCACCAGCAGGAAGCAAGTCTTGATGTCGACGGCCATGTCGGAAATCTTGAATCCAGTGCCCTGGAACTCACCAATCGTCCTGCCGAACGCCTTGCGGCTGGCCGCCCACTCGCATGACATGTCGAAGATGCGCTCGGCCCGACCGCAGCAATTGGCGGCCAGCATGACGCGCCCGGCATAGAGCCAATCATTGGCGAAGTCGAACCCCTTGCCTTCCTCCCCCAGAATCTGGGCATGCGGCACCCGCACATCGTCGAGATAGATCATGTTGGGATTGTAGCCCCGCGTGCAGATCGACTTCATCGGCTTGATGGTGACGCCCGGCAGGTCATGGTCGATGAGGAAGGCCGTGAACCGCTTGCGCTGACCCTTGGGCGTTTCGTCGATCCCGGTAACGGCGAACAGCACCATGAAATCGGCTGTGTCGGCGTGCGAAATGAACTGCTTCACGCCGTTGATGACCCAATCGTCCCCGTCCCTCCTGGCGCTCGTCACGATCGCCTTGGCATCCGAGCCACCACCCGGCTCGGTCAAAGCGAAGCAATCGGTCCGCTCACCGCGGATGACGGGCATCAGATAGCGTTCGATCTGATCGCCCTGACAGGCCAGCAGAATCTTGGTCGGGCGCTTGAGCAGCAAGGAGAGCGCCGTCGACGGCTTGCCGAGTTCCCGCTCGACCAAGGCCATCGTTTCGTAATCGAGCCCGCCGCCCCCCAGTTCCGCCGGCATGTTCATCGCCAGGAACCCGGCATCGCGGGCCTTGGCAACGATATCGGCTGCAAGATCGGACGGCACGGCGCGCAGTTCCTCCACCACATTCTCGTGGGGCAGGAGTTCCCGTTCGACGAAGACCTTGAGCGAGTCGATGAGCGATTGCTGTTCGAATGAGAGTGAGAAATCCATGATGGCGCCCCTTTTACCTGGCTACCGCCCGACGAAGACCGGCGGACGACGTTCATTGGCGGCCGCCAACCCCTCGGCATGATCTTCCGTCTCGGCGCAGATCTTTCCGGCCCGGTCTTCTGCGATGAGCTGCTCAGCGAAACTGCGGCGATAGGCGTTGTCGATCAGTGACTTCGCGAGCCCGATGGCGATCGTTGGACCAGCCGCGAGCTTTGCGGCCAGAGCCAATGCGCGTTCCTCGAGCGCTTCCGGCACCGCGATTTCAGTGACCATGCCGACCGACCGGGCCTTCTCCGCATCCCAGGCATCACCGGTAAAGGCGAAGAGCTTCGCCGCCTCGATACCGATGAGGCGCGGCAGCAGCCATGAGCCACCGGCGTCCGGCGGATAGCCGACCCGCGTATAGGCGCAGATGAAGCGCGCCTTGGCCGAGGCGATGCGGAAATCGCAGGCCAGCGCGAAATCGAGACCGCCACCGGCCGCCGGCCCGTCCATCATCGCAATGGTCGGTTTCGGAAAGCCCGCAATCTCCTGCACCAGGCCGGTCGCTTCGCTGACCCAATCATGGCCGGGATGCTGGTTGATGCCCTTCTGCAGGTCGGCCCATTCCTTGACGTCGGCACCGGCAGAAAAGGCGCCGCCGCGACCGGTCAAGACCAGTACCCGCACCGATGGCGCGGCAGCGGCGGCGGCAAAGGCCGCGCGCAATTGCAGCAGCACGCCGGTGCTGATGGCATTTCGCACCTCCGGCCGGTTGATGGCCACGATTCGCACAGGACCGCGATCTTCAATCTCCACCAGAGTGCTCATGCCCCGCTCCCCCGCCCTCGATTCATCACCGGCAGGGGAAGCTTTCACAAATTGGACGATCGTTCAAACGATAAATTGGACAAACGTCCAAACCAATGCCCCGTTGTTTGCGGCGCACAAAGAGCATGCGGACGAGCGGAGCCCGCAGGAATGCCAGAAAAGGCCTTATGACTGGCCAGCGACCCGGTAAATGGCGCTGCCGATGATGGTTTCGCCAGGCTGCGTGGGTGGCAGGTTATAGTTGGCCGCCAACGCGTCATGAACGCCGACGAATTCCACGATTCGGCCGCAATCGAGTACCCACCATTGCGGGATGGCCTCACCGTCGAGCTCGGCGATCGGCGGTCCGGCTTCGACCGGCACTACCGGATGCCACTTGCCGTCGATTGAGACGGCATTCTTATAAGGCAAGACAATGCAACGAGCCCGGCGCCAGGCACGCAGCAGTTTTTCTACGAACGAAGGGGGTGTATCGGACTTGGTCATCGGCAAGGAACATGAGAGGCGGCTATGCCTGCGCTCATACCAGAGTCCCGCGCCCAATACCTTGCGACGTTTTGACAAGACACCTATGCGGACACGCTGGGATCTACCGCCGCCAGCACGTCGACAATCGTCCTACTGGGCAGCTCTCGCGTGCCGCGACCCCTTTAGGTACTGCGCGAGTTGCGTATCGTCCGTCGAGATATGGGTCATCCACCAGCTACTGAGAAGATTGAGAAGATCGGTGCCCGCTTCGCGATGCCCTTCCTGGTAGCGATCGTGCAACTGATTCAAGCGGCGCATGAGCCATTCATGCGCCTTGCCATGCTCCTCAGTCTCCGGGTAGCCGCGCGATCGCATCAGCGCCTCCTCGTTCGTAAAGTGGGTTCGCGTATATTCCACCATCCGCCGGAAGCTCGCTTCGACTGCTGCTGGTTTTTCGTCTGTTGCGATCGCGCGGTGCAGATCATTGATTGTTGCCATGATCTGCCCATGCTCTTCGTCGATCGCCTTTTCGCCGATATGGAGTCCATCATTCCATTCGACCAGGTCGCCACCGCCGCCACCGTCCGCTTTCCGGACCTTGTCGAGAAAATTGGCCACGTTCAGCTTCAGGGTTTCGGTCTGCCTGGACAGTTGATTGGTCGACGCAGAAATGTCGTTGGCGAGCTCGGCCGACTTAGCCGCCGACGAAAGCACTTGGTGTATGCTGCTTGTCACCATCGCGCTGCCGGCTGATGCTTGCTCGACGTTGCGCGCGATTTCCGCTGTGGCAGCCCCCTGTTCTTCGACTGCGGCCGATATGGACGAAGATACTTCGTTGATCTGTTTCACCGCATCGGTGATCTGGTGAATGGAAGCCGCGGTCGCTCCGGTCGACGCTTGGACCTCGCCAATCTGACGACCGATATCTTCGGTGGCCTTGGCGGTCTGGTTGGCCAGTGACTTTACCTCGTTGGCGACGACCGCAAATCCGCGCCCTGCCTCGCCGGCGCGCGCTGCCTCGATCGTCGCATTGAGGGCAAGGAGATTGGTCTGTTCAGCAATATCGGTGATAAGGCGTACGACATCCCCAATCTTCCCAACCGTTGCCACCAAGCTTGTCATTTTCTCGCCGGTGCTGTCGGCAACTTCCGTAGCTTGGTTGGTCAGCGTCGAGGATTGACTGACCTGGCGGCTGATTTCCTGAATCGATGCCGCCAGCTCCTCGGTCGAACTGGCAACGGATTGAATGTTCGTGGTCGATTCCTCAGCAGCGGATGCAACCGACGCGGAGAAGTTCTTGGTTTCGGCCGCCCCCTTGTCGACGCTAGATGCTGTGGCACTCATCACTTGCTCGGCATGGCTTAGGCCGTCGAGTACGCTCCGGATCGTCAATTCGAACTGACTGATATAGGAATTGACCTTGGCCTGCTTGTTGTCGCGTTCCCTTTGCGACGCGAGCTGTTCCTTGCCGAGCCGATCGGCGCGTATCATGCTGTCGCGAAACACTTCCACTGACCTGGCCATATCACCTACTTCGTCGCCGCGATCAACGCCGCTCACGGTTGCTGACTGATCACCCTCGGCCAGGCGCATCATCACATTCGTCATCGCACCGATCGGCCTGGTAATTCCTCGCGCGATTGCTGCACCCAGAAGAATGGTAACGACGAAAAGGAGAAGTGCCGCCACAAGAACTGTCAAAAGAACGCTGCGCGCATCATTTCCGAGCGCGTTGGCGTGCTCGACAAGCTTGGCGGCAATGTCCGCTTCAACTTTCTCGACAAGGCCAATCCTCTTCGTCGCAGCGGCGAACCAATCGGGTGCTTTGACACCTTGGGTATCTCCACTCGCCACGCTATCGAACGCGATCTGCCGCAACCGATCGACCTCGACCGTCACGGGATCCTTCGATAGTTGCGCCAACGCTGCGACCAGATCGGCTTCCGCCATCGAGTTGAACCGATCGAAGAAGGCGCCCTGCTCGGCGATGAGTCCGACAAACTTTCTGTAGAGTTCGCCGTCGAACTTTCCGGCACCAAAGCCGGCGCCACCCATCGCGCGCTCGACTCCCATACGTTCCTTGCCTTGGAGGAACGCGGCATAGGCAAGAATGGCTCGGGTCACTTCTGCATTTTGGCTGAAGGGTGCCATCTTTTCGACGCTGGCCAACAGCTGCCGAATGATGGGCGTGTAGTAGGCCGCCATATCCGGCACGCCCATCTTCAGTCCGTCGACGGCCGAGCGCATCTCAGGAAGCTTGGCAAGGGCCGCGGTCGCCTTTTCGACGGAACCGGTGATGACGACGAGCGACGGATCGGCGCCGGGGCCAAGACGGGATACCAGTTGCTGCAACTGGGCATCCGTTGCCTGCCGCTGGGTCTTCAACTCGTCCCCGTATTGCTTGCCCTTGCTGCCCAGGAAGATCGCGGAGGCGCCCCGCTCGCGCTGCAATTCATGAACCAGAGCACTGATTTCGGGCGCCAGTTGTGCCATCGATTCGAGCTGCTGCATTTCCGACCAAAGGCGGTACTTGTCTGCAACAGCAAACAGCGAGACGGCGAGAAGGCCGACCATTGGAATGAACAGGCCGATGAAGATGCGCTTGCCGATACGAAGATCGTTGAAGGCTTTGAGCATGTACACCCTCCGATTGCGCGAGACCTACCTTGACGCCAATTGGCATTCTGAAATTGCGATCTGATGTCGGGCGAAATCTTGGGGTCGCCCCTCACGGATATATAAAAACGACGCGCACCGGAATTCCGGGCCAGCCATAGGGGCAACACTTGCCGCTGCCGACAGGCCGAGGGGACGTCGCGAAGCGACATGCCCGGCATCAGCAGCGAGCCAGCGCCCCTGCGTTTCTCTATGGCGGAGATGCGCCGCCCCATTTCCGGTAACTGCAATCTTCGGGCGCACAAGCGATGAGTGCAATAAGAAACAAATCTTCGCCCGCCGAAGGGATCAACTCCTAGTCAGCGGCAAAGTCAGCACCAAGAAAGCCGATGAAAATCCGACTTCTGTGCGCGCGTTGAAGGCTTCCACCTCAACGAGCGAGATAGAGGTGGTTTTTGCTGCCTGGGTAAAGCGACAGCGCTATTGCTGCTTAGCAGTCAGGACACGAGGAGATCAGCCGGCACTGGCGTGATAGGCCATGTATTTGTGCCGGGTGGCAATGCGATCTGCCAGATATTTGGCATCGTGCCACACGCCCCAAATGAAGCTTGAGCCGCGCCGCGATTGCCAAGGCAGGCCCAGGAAGTAAATGCCAGGCACGGGGGATACGCCGCGAAGATGCTTCGGGCGACCCTTCTCATCGAAGCCATCCACCTTAAGCCAGCTGTAGTCGGCCGAGAAGCCTGTGGCCCAGATGATCGAGGCGACGCCTGCCTCTTTCAGATTCAACTGCAGGATTGGATGGCTGACGCATTCCGGATCCGCACCGATCTTCCGCGCCTCCGGTTCCTCGGGCAGGTCGAGGCCGTTCTGGGCAATGAAGGCGTCGGCCTCATCCAGAACCGACAGATAGTTCGCATCGCCGTTCGCCAAATTCTTGGCAAGGTCGTTGGCGAAGGTCATCGCGCCGTGCTGGTACGATTGAGTACGGCCGACGAGCGTGATTCCAAGAGCAGTCAGACGGCGGAAGTCGATGGTATAGCCACCGTGCGCACCGCTCACGGCGATGGTGACATGTTCCATGCCCGGCCCACGCGTATCGAGGTCCCATTTGCCGAGAACGCCAAGCCACCAGCAGAAGTCGCGCCCGCGGTATGACCGCGGCGGACGATCGTGGGGACCGACCGACAGATAGACCTTCTTGCCGGCACGCGCGAGTTCATCGGCAATCTGCACACCGGACGAGCCGGCGCCGACGACGAGCACAGCGCCTTGCGGAAGTTGCCCCGGATTGCGGTAGGCGCTGGAGTGGATTTGCAACAATCCGGCATCCGCAGGCACGGCATCCGGCATGATCGGCACCTGGAACGGCCCGGTCGCGGCAACCACATTGTTGGCTTCGAAAGTACCGTTCGTGGTCTCGATGCGGAAGCCGGGCTGACCGGCAATCCTCTCGACGCTCTTCACCTCGACACCGCAGCGGATCGGCGCTTTGATCATCTCGGCATAGGCGACGAAATAGTCGGCAACTTCCTCCTTGGGGGGAAATCCGTCAGGCCCAGTCTTTGGAAACTCCATGCCGGGAAAGCGGTCATGCCAAGCCGGGCCGTTGGCGACAAGCGAGTCCCATCGCTCCGACCGCCAGCGCTCGGCGATCCGGTGCCGCTCAAGAATGAGATGCGAGAGGCCGCTCTTGCCGAGATGCTCGCTCATCGCCAACCCCGCCTGCCCGCCGCCCACGATCAGCGTATTCACCTTCTCGACTTGCATTCCCATTTCCTCTTCTCTCGGGCAACCGGCGATATCGACCTCACCTTGGCGCCACGGACGATGGCAGCGATAAGAACACGGGCAGTGTCATCAATAAATTATGGTTTTTTGTCGTTTAGCATAGAAAAAACAGAAGCAAGCCAACAAGCATGGTCGCCTGCGAGGTGCAGAACCTGCAGCTTTAGCTCAGCTTGTTAATTTCAAAAGGAAAATGGCGGAGGGGATGGGATTCGAACCCACGATACGGTTTAACCCGTATAACGGTTTAGCAAACCGTCGCCTTCAGCCACTCGGCCACCCCTCCGCACCGGCAACCTATCGAGTGGCGCGTTTTCACGACGTATGCGGGGCCTTTACTAATGGGGTGCCGCTGGAATGTCAAACGATCGCCCACGGCCGCGCGACCGCAGACAGGACTCATATGAAATCAACAGGTTAGGTACGGCGATCGAGCTGTTTCGAGCCGAACAGGATCTCGCGTTCCTGGGCCGTGAAAGGCTTGCTGCGGCTGCGGTCATGAAGAACCTCGAGCCCCCGCTGCACGGCCGGGCGCTCGCCGATGGCGTCGAACCAGCGTTTGAGGTTGGGATGGGCGTTCAAATCCTGCCCTTGCCGGTCCCAATAGCGCAGCCACGGCCAGGTGGCGATATCGGCAATCGTGTAGCTATCGCCGGCAAGATAGGTCGCTTCGCCGAGTCGCGCGTCGAGGACACGGTAGAGCCGGGTCGTCTCGTTCGTATAGCGGTCGATCGCATAAGGATAGGGCTCGGGCGCGTAGGCGCGGAAATGATGCGTCTGCCCCAGCATCGGCCCGACGCCGGCCATCTGGAACATCAGCCATTGCAGCGTCGCCATGCGACCGCGCAGATCGGCGGGCATCAACTGTCCGGTTTTCTCGGCGAGATAGATGAGCATCGCGCCGGATTCCATCAGCGCGATCGGCTTGCCGTCGGGCCCGTCCGGATCGACCATCGCCGGAATCTTGTTGTTGGGACTGATCTTCAGGAAGGCCGGCTGGAACTGGTCACCGGCACCTATATCGACGGCATGGGCGTTGTAGGGCAGCCCCATTTCCTCGAGCGCGATATGGATCTTGTGCCCGTTGGGTGTCGGCCAGGTGTAAAGCTCGATCGGCGCGCTCATCTCGTCCCGTCCCTCACGCCGCCTTGGCCAGCGCGTTGAGGCCGCGCTGAACGGCCGGCCGCTCCGCGATCTTCGCGATCCATTTCACCACATGCGGAAAGTCGCGCATGTCCTGACCGTATTTCTCGCTGCCCTTCACCCAGGGCCAAGCGGCGATATCGGCGATGGAGAATTCGGAATCGCCCAGATAGGCGCTGTCCTTGAGGCGCTGCTCCATCACCCGCAACAGGCGCGTCACTTCATTGGTGTATCGATCGACGGCATAGGGGATACGCTCCGGCGCCACCGAGCGGAAGTGCCAAGCCTGACCGTACATCGGCCCGATGCTGGCCATCTGGAACATCAGCCATTGCAGCACGTCGTAACGGCGGTGCTTGTCGGCGGGCAGGAACTTGCCGCTCTTCTCGGCAAGATAGATGAGGATCGCCCCGGATTCGAAGACGGCGAGCGGCTTTCCATCGGGCGTATCGTGATCGACGATCGCCGGTATCTTGCTGTTGGGATTGACCGCCAGATATTCGGGCCGGAACTGGTCGCCGCGGCTGATGTCGACCTTGTGCAGCCGGTAAGGAAGGCCCGTTTCCTCCAGCATGATATGGATCTTGTGGCCGTTGGGCGTTGCCCAGGAATAGAGGTCGATCATCCCGTTAAAACCATCTCATCGCCATCCCGTGCATTGCCGCCCGCGCTTTTGTTGACCGCGCTTGTTGACCGGCACCCGTCCCAGCGGGCCAAGATCGCCTTTCCCAAGGCGATCTCGTGATGCTGTGGCACTGTCGCGGGAAAAGGTGACCGGTGCAAGGGTGCTTTACCGTACCGCCGCAAACGGGCAGTCTGCGCCCCAGGCATTCTCGCGCCGACGGCAGCAATCCTTTGGGCCGCTCGCCCGGTCGGGGCCCTTCTAGCAACGAAGTATGACGGTTTGGTGATGGAAAGACCCTATAGCGGATATGCCGAATTGATCGGCTACGAACTGGTTGCCAAGGACAAGGACTTTGCGCGGCTGCAATTGGTCATCGAACCCAAGCATCTCAACCGCATGGGCGTTCCGCATGGCGGGTCGATGGCGACCTTGCTCGACACCGCGACCGGTTTTGCGGTCGCCTTCGCCAGCGGGCCGGACCGGGTGTTGAAAGCCGTTACGGTGTCGATGAACGTGCAGTTCGTGGGCCAGGGCCGACCGGGTGAAACGGTGACGGTCGAAGGGCGGCGGACCGGCGGTGGCAAGACCGTGGCCTTCGCCCAGGCCGAGGTACGCGGCGATGACGGCCGCCTCCTCGCGAGAGGCGATGCCGTCTACCGTTTCCTCGAAAAGTGGCGTTGAGGCGGAAGGTTATTCCGCCGGCTGGCGGTTCGGCCGCGGCGCACCGAGGTCAAGGCGCTTATACTCCGCCGTGATGCCGCCGGTCAGCGCCAAGCCGCACATCTTGAGATCGGCGAGGGCCCCGTAGAAGGCGTTGACGCGGATCAGCGGCTGGTTGTGCTCGACCCACCAATGCGAGGTCACCGCCATGACGACGGCAAAGGCGATGCCGCCGGCACAGAACAGCGGCTCCTGATGGTAGAAGGCGAGGATCGTCGCGATGACGCCGACGATGGTTGCCGAATAGTGCATGCCGCGGGTCAGCGGGTGGCGATGCACATCGAGATAGAGCCGCCAGAATTCGGCAAAGCTCATTTGTACGCCGTCGCGGAAAGTCTTGTCCGTGGTAACGCCGCGAATTCGGCTGCGCCGGCCCGCCTCGGTTAATGACATCAGCTTCTCCCGTCCTTGCCGGGGGTCATGGATCTGACCCCTTCACCGCATCCCTTAACGATGATCTTAACGCCGAATTCTGACGTCTGTCTAACAAAGATGCGGATATTTCCCCGCCTCACCGAGGCGTGAACGGAGCGGTCGGAGAGCGTCAGGTGCCGGTGAATTGCGGGCGCCGCTTTTCCAGGAAAGCCGCGATTCCCTCGCGATAATCGGCCCCTTCGACGGCGGCATAACTCTCGGCGATCTCGCCCGCCTCCAGGGGGCGCTTCTCCAGGCAGCGCAACGTGAATTTCTTGTGATTTCTGTGGCTCTGCGGCGAACCGCTCGCAATCTTGGTCGCCAGATCGGTGACGGCGGCGTCGAGATCGGCGGGGGCCACCGTCCGCGTCACCAGATTGCGGCGCGCAGCCCAGTCGGCATCGAAGATATCGCCGCTCAGAAACATTTCCAGCATGGTCGCCCGCCCCAGGAGGTCGACCAGCGCCGATAGCTCAGGGTATGGCATGGTGATGCCGACACGTTGAATCGGGATGCCGAACTTGGCGTCGCTCGCCGCGATGCGCAGGTCGCACATGGCCGCGATCTCCAGCCCGCCGCCCAGGCAATTGCCTTCGATGCGCGCCACGGTCGGCAGCGGAAATGCCCGCAAGGCCCACAACGCGTCCAGCATGATCTCGCCATAGGCTTGGGCAGCGTCCGGCGTGCCGCGCTGGGCGGCAAATTCCGCCATGTCCGCGCCGGCCGCGAAATGCCCGCCGGCACCGGTCACGATCAGGCAGCGCAGATCCGCATCCCGGGCCGCTTGATCGAGCGCATCGGTGAGGCCTCGCCACATCTCGATATTGAGGGCGTTACGTTTTTCCGGTCGGTTGAGCGACAGGGTGGCGATGGTTTCGCGTCGCTCCAGACGGACGAGATCGGTCGGCATTGATGTTTGTTCCCCGCTCCACGGGCGCACTCAAATCCGGCGCCGCCGGCCGCAGACTAAACGACGCCCAAAGCCCCGTCAGCCGCCTTCGCGGCAGGGTGTCAGCCGCCTTCGCGGGATGGTTAATGACCATCCCGTGACAGCTTGCCGAACGGCGGCGTTTCCATCATGGTGGCCGCCCATCGGCCACCGACCAATTGCGGGGCCAAAGCCATATTCAACTGACGATGCTGCATCATGAGTACCGGAAAGCCCACTTTGACCCTCGGCCAGCCCAGCGCGGCGCGACCCGTCGACCGTCGTTTGCTGGTCGGTGATCCGGCGCCCTGGTTCCATTGTGCCAGCAACGTCAACGCCGCCTTCGACTTCTCGACCGCCGCCGGCCGCTATGTGGTGTTGAGCTTCTTCGGCTCGACCTCGAACCCCGTCGGCAAGGCCCTCATCGAAAGTTTCCGCGCGGCGGACGATGTCTTCGCCGATCCGGATTTCTATTGTTTCGGAGTCTCGTTCGATCCGGCCGATCGCGAACAACCGGACCTTGCTGCGGTGCGCCCCGGCTTCGACATCTTCTGGGATTTCGAGCGCAAGGTGGCCGGCCGCTATCAGCTGGCGACGCCCGATCAGCCGGCGGCGGCGTTCCAGCCCATCACCTATCTGCTCGACCCCAATTTGCGCGTCCTCGGCATCTTCGCCACCAATGACGGGAGGCTGCAGGCCGATTCCGTGCTGCAGGTGCTGAAGCGCCTGCCCAAGCTCGGCAATCCGCGCCCCAGCCAGATGCAGGCCCCGGCACTCATCGTTCCCAACGTGCTCGAGCGCGAGCTTTGCCAGCGCCTGATTGAGGGGTATCGCGGCGGCAACCCCGCCGAATCCGGCTTCATGGTCGAACGCGACGGGAAGACCGTGCAGATCCACGATCATCGCCACAAGCGCCGCAGCGATTGGAGCATCAACGATCGCAGCCTCATCGAGGCGATCCAGGAGCGCGTCCGCCGCCGCCTGGTGCCCGAGATTAAGAAGGCCTTCGCCTTCGACGTCACCCGCATGGAACGGCACATCGTCGCCTGCTACGACCAGACCGGCGGCTATTTCCGCGCCCATCGCGACAACACCACCAAGGGCACCGCGCATCGGCGCTTCGCCTGCACCATCAACCTCAATGCCGAGGAATATGTCGGCGGAGACCTGATGTTTCCGGAATTCGGCCGCGCCACCTATCGGGCGCCCACGGGTGGGGCGGTGGTCTTCTCCTGCTCGCTCCTGCACGAGGTGCTGCCGATCATCCGCGGCCAGCGTTTCGCCTATCTGCCCTTCTTCTATGACGAGGCGGCGGCGGCGATCCGGCAGGCCAACAACCCGCATCTGGGCGACGGCGTCCAGGTCTATCAGATGCAGACCTCCCGCCCGGCCCTTGCCCCCCAGGACCGCAAGCCGGACCGCAAGCCCGACCGCAAATCGGAGCGGGGCAAGAATCGGTCGCCGAAACAGGGCCGAAATGGCCCCGGAAAGGGCCCCGGCGGCACCCCGAATCGCCCCTCTGCCGGCAAGCGGCCGCGCTAAGGCGGGGGATACAGGGGGGCGGGGGTTGCAGGGGGGCGGCGCTCTCTCTAAAAGTGCGCCGATCCAACCTCAAACCGGGGCGACCTCATGGCACCTAGCACCACCACCCATTCCGGACCGATCGTCGCCCGCATCCTCCTGGAAATCGCCGCCGTCCATTTCCGCCCCGACGAGCCCTTCACGCTCACTTCGGGCCGCAAGAGCCCGGTCTATATCGATTGCCGCAAGATCATCGCCTTCCCCCGCGCCCGGGCGAAGGTGATCGAGCTTGCCGCCGACCTGGTCGGGCGCGAGATCGGCTATGAGAGCCTCGACGTGGTGGCCGGCGGCGAAACGGCCGGCATCCCCTATGCCGCGTGGCTCGCCGACAAGCTGGGCCTGCCGATGGCCTATATCCGCAAGAAACCCAAAGGGTTCGGCCGCGGCGCGCAGATCGAGGGCGACATGAAGCCGGGTGCCCGCACCCTGCTGGTCGAGGACCTCGCCACCGATGGAGGTTCGAAGGTCAATTTCATCAACGCCATCCGCCAAGCGGAGTGCGAGGTCGCCCACGCCCTCGTCGTCTTCCATTACGGCATCTTCCCGCAATCGCTGACGACCCTCGGCGATCTCGGCGTGAAGCTGCATGGTCTTGCCACCTGGTGGGACGTCCTCGAAGCGGCGCGCGACACCGGCCGCCTCGATGCCGGTGAGACCGCGAAGATCCGCGCTTTCCTCGACGATCCGGAAGGCTGGTCGACCGCGCGCGGCGGTTCGGTGAAGGAGGAATAGCCTCCTTGCTTGATCGATACAGTCTGTTATTCTGCCAAGAATAATCGACAGGATCGATCAATGCGGCCCCTCCCGACGCTGCGCCAGCTGCGTTATCTCGTAGCCCTTGCCGAGCACAAGCATTTCGGCCGCGCCGCCGAATCCTGCTTCGCCACCCAATCCACCTTGTCGGCGGGCCTTCAGGAACTTGAAAACCTGCTCGACGTGAAGCTGGTCGAGCGCTCCAAGCGCAAGGTGATGCTGACCCCGCTTGGCGAGGCGATCGTCGCCCGGGCGCGGACCGTGCTGCGCGAGGCCGAGGATATCGCCGACCTCGCCCACGCCTCAAAGGACCCGCTGACCGGCGCCTTGCGCCTTGGCGTCATTCCGACGATCGGCCCCTACCTGTTGCCGCGCGTCCTGCCGCCCTTGCGCCAGACCTATCCCAATCTGCGCCTCTACCTGCGCGAGGATCTGACCGCGCGCCTCCTTGAGGCGCTGGGCGACGGCGATATCGACGTGGCCTTGATCGCGCTTCCCTTCCAGACCGACGAGTTGGAAGTCCGCTCGCTCGGCCACGATCCCTTCCTGCTGGCGGTCCGCGCCGACGATGCCCTGGCCAAGGCAGCGGTGCTCGACCTCGACGCCATTCCGGAAGAGCGGCTGCTGCTGCTCGATGAGGGCCATTGCCTGCGCGAACACGCGCTCGCCGCCTGCCGCCTGGAACCCAGCCGCCACCGCGACGATTTCCGTGCGACCAGCTTGCCCACCCTGGTGCAGATGGTGGCCAACCGGCTCGGCGTCACGTTGCTGCCGAAAATGGCCGTCGATGCGGGTCTTCTGGGTGGTACGGGCCTGGTCGCCAAACCGCTTTCCGCTTCCGCGCCGGCACGCGAGATCGCCCTGGTCTGGCGCCCGACCACACCACGTACGGTGGAGTTCAACCTCCTTGCCGATATGCTGGCCAGCTTCGCGGTGATGCCGGGAAATTAAGACAGCGTGTCGTGCAGGTCGCGGTTGATCGAAAAGACCATGATCTTGTTGACCGTCTCGCCATCGTCGGAAAAGGGCACGAAGATATTCTCTTCGTTGACATAGCGGTCGACGACCTGGAAGTCGTCGACTTCATAGAACGGCGCGCAGGTATCGCACACCGTCTGGTATTTCAGCATCACGGTTTCGACCGAGCGCCCGAAATAGGCCTCGGCGATCGAGCAGCCGGTTGGGTCGCGCCCGCGCAGCGCCACCTCCATCGTGCCGACCAACCGATAAACGAAGCGCCGCGCATCCGGGACCACATCGACCAGCGTGATGTAGGGCAGATAGCGACTTATTTCCGCCGGGTCGACATCCGAACGTTTGGGCATCGCCCGCCCGGCCCGCTTTTCGTGCCAATAGTCGAGAATGAAACGGATATCGGGATGGCACGTGGCCACCCAGTCGGGCTGGTGGTCGCTCATGTCCGGCATGGCGCGATCGCGATCCCCGTTGTTTTTGACTACCCACCGCCCGATTGAAACAGGTCCCGAGCAACGGAGAATATCATTACCATATCGACGGCTTCGCCGTCTTTGGAGAGTGGCAAAAACAGATCCTCGGCTCCGACAAACCGATCCACGGCTTGGAACGGTTCCGCGATATAATGCGGTGCCCGCGTCGCGCAGACGATGTCGTATTGCTCCAAGGCGGCATCGGCCGAGGTCGCGAAATAGGCATCCGCCACCGCCTTGCCGGTCGGGTCGTAGCCGCGCGTCTCCACCTCCTGGGTGCCGACCAGCCGATAGACATAGCGCCTGGCATCGTCGACCACGTCGACCAGCGTGAGATGGGGCAGGAAACGCCGCAGCTCGGCCGGATCGATATCGGCGCGCGCCGGCATCCTCCGGCCCGCACATTTCCCCTGCCAGTAATGCAGTACTTCAAGAATGTCCGGGTGGCATGTTGCCTGCCAATCCGTCATCGAACTTCCTATCTGCCCCAACACCAGGAGAATGTTGGCATCTCACTTGCCGGTCAACGCATCTTTGTGGGGCACGTCAATGTTTGGGCTTGCCTCAAGCGCTGGCGTCATTGAGCTGCGCGACGGATGGGGCATCGAGGGAGAGCTGTGCCGCCGCAACGAGCTCGGCAAGCTGGGTGGGCGACGTGGCGCTGGCGATCGGCGCCGTCACCACCGGCTGCGCCAGCAACCAAGCAATGGCGACCCGGGCCGGCGTCGCCTTGTGGCGGGCCGCCACATCGTCGAGAGCCGCCAGGATGCGCTGGCCACGTTCGCCGAGATATTTCTCGACATCGCTGCCGCGCGCACTTTTTGAGAGATCATCCTTGCTGCGATACTTGCCAGTGAGGAAGCCGCCGGCCAGCGAGAAATACGTGATGACGCCGATCCCGTTGGCGGCACAGATGCCGGCGAGTTCCGCTTCGAACCCGGCGCGTTCGCACAGATTGTATTCGGGCTGGAAGCTTTCATAACGCGGCAGCCCGTCGCGCTTGTGCGCGGCCAGCGCCGCGTTGAGGCGTTCCGCCGTGAAATTGGAGGCGCCGATGCTGCGCACCTTGCCGGCCTTGATAAGGTCGGCATAGGCGGAGAGCGCCTCTTCGACCGGCACGCTGAGATCATCCCAATGCGATTGATAGAGGTCGATATAGTCAGTCTGCAGGCGTTTGAGCGACCGGTCGACCGCGCGCAGGATATAGGCCTTGGAGAGACCTTTTTCGGTTCCGCCCATGTCGGAGCCGACCTTGGTGGCGATGATGACCTTGTCGCGGTTGCCGCGGGCCTTGAGCCAGGTGCCGATGATCGTTTCGGACTCACCGCCCTTGTTGCCCTCGTGCCATTTCGAATAGACGTCGGCGGTATCGATGAAGTTGAAGCCCGCATCGACGAACCCGTCGAGCAGCCGGTGCGAGGCGGTCTCGTCGACCGTCCAGCCGAAAACATTGCCGCCGAAACACAGGTTCGACACCTGGAGCCCCGACCTGCCCAACGCCACCCGCTTCATCGTTCCGCCCCTGCCTTTGATTGAGATTCTTGGTGGCCGCAGCCGACCCTGCCGCGCCTGCCGGGTCAAGCCCTTTCTGGGACAAACCGCGACGAATAGCCTCTGCCACGACCCGGCGGCGGGGTTACCGGCATCTGGCGCGGTCCCATCGCATCGACTACTATTCCGGCTTTCCGCCTTGACCCACTGGACGAGCCTATCATGCTGGCATTGCTCGAAACTTTGTTCCCGAAGAAAAAGAAGAAGAAGGTCGCCAAGACCGATCGCGCGCCCGGCTCGCCCAAGGACGGACAAGGCACCCGCCTTGCCAGCAGTTGGGGGACGGTCCGTGCCCGCCTGGAGGGGATCGGCGCCAAGCATGTCTTTCTTCACGGCGATGCCGCCAGCCTTGCCGCCGCCAAGTCCGAACTGCCGGGCCTTGCCATCAATTGGATCAGCCATGCCGCCCCCGACCAGGAGGCCGGCGCCAAGCATCCCGAGGACCTGGCCTGGAGCGGTGCCGATGCGGTGATCTGTGCTGGCAGCGATCTGCCGGCCCGCTACCGCCAGTCGCTGCGCCTGATGGCAGCCACCGATACGACCAAGCCCGTGTTCTGGGTGGGTGACGGTTTCGAATATTGCGGCGGCACGTTGAGCGCGCCGGCCGAGGCCGACGAGGTCGAGGGGCTGCTCTACAACCACTTTCTGGAATTCTTCGGGGTCAAGGATACGATGCAGTTCCGCATCGAGATCTATCATGGGCCCGAAGTGGTCCGGTACTATCGGATCCTTGAGCCCAACCAATCGCATGTGATCCGTCTCAGCGATCACATCAAGACACGCAAGCATGCAGTGAGCCTGGCTGCCTTCGTCGAGCATCCGGTCCTGACCCGCGACCGGCATTACCGCCTGCGTCTGTGCGCCGACGTCTTCTGGAAAGATTCGCTCACGACGCTGCACAGCGCCCACGAATTCAACCGCAGCCCCGACCGCTTGGTGGAGTTCCGCGCCCCGGCCTGGCTGGTACGCGATGGCGCATTGGCCCTGACCCTGCCCAATTTCGATCGCCGCGCGAAGGCCGAGCATCCGGTCGAATTGTCGGCCGGTGGGGTCAGCAGCAACAGCCCGCGCGATACCTCGCTCTATATCGATCAGTCCGTCATCCGCCGCGGCAATGTCGGCGAAGACCAGATGCTGGGCTGGCGCTATCGCGGCTTCGGCGGATCGAACTGGTTCGTGCTGGAAAATGAAGGCGCCGTCGCCCAGGGGCATCGCGCCAACATCGCCGGCAACCATCATGCCAGCTGTCCCATCATCGACCGCGACGATCTCCAGGCCGATGCCAGCGAGATCGAACGCTTCCGCCGCGTCGAGGAAGCCGGGTTCGTGCTGGAACCGCATCCGGTGCCGATCCTGCCGGCCGG
>NZ_JAYRQR010000029.1:0-1880 GCF_041910485.1 Dongia sp. | reverse complement strand
TCATCGACATCCAGCCCAAGGATCGCAAGCGCTTCAAACGCCTGCTCGACGAAGCCAAGAATTTCGAGTCCATCCCCATCCGCACCCGCCTGAGCGACGCCGAAGTCGCCAAGTTCTCGTCCCAGCGTTATCGCTTCCCGGGCGTCGAGGTCAAGGCCCGCCTTTTCCGCCAGTATCCGATGGGGCATGTCGCCTCGCACGCCATCGGCTACATCGGCCGCATCACCGAGCGCGACCTGAAGTGGATCGAGGAGGCCGAGAAGCTGCCCAACTACAAAGGTACCGACCATATCGGCAAGACAGGCCTCGAACAGCACTACGAATTCGAGTTGCATGGCGAAACTGGCTACGAGCAAGTCGAGATCGATGCCGGCGGCCGTGCGTTGCGCAGCCTCAAACGCATCCCGCCGGTTTCCGGCAACAACCTGCAGCTGACGCTGGACATCAAGCTGCAGGAAATCACCGAAAAGGCCTTCGGCGATCGCAAAGGCGCCCTGGTCGCCATCGATCCCAGCACCGGCGGTGTCCTTGCCCTGGTGTCGACCCCGACCTACGACCCCAACCTGTTCGTGGACGGCATCACACCGGAGAACTGGAAGGAGCTGAACGAGCACCCCGACAAGCCGATGATCAACCGTACGATCAACGGCGCCTACCCGCCCGGCTCGACCTTCAAGCCCTTCATGGCGCTGGGAGCACTGGAGTTGGGCAAGCGCACGCCCCAACAGGCGATCAGCGATCCAGGCTACTTCACGTTCGGCAACCATACCTTCCGCGACGACAAGAAGGGCGGCCACGGTGTCGTGGACATGTACAAATCCATTGTCCATTCCTGTGATACCTATTATTACGTCCTGGCCAACGACATGGGCATCGACAACATCGCCAAGTTCATGGGTAGCATCGGCTTTGGCCAGCGCACCGGAATCGACCTGGGCAAGGATGATTCCGGCGAATCGAAGGGTGTGCTGCCGTCGCAGGAATGGAAGAAGCAGCGCTTCAAGAAGCCGGAACAGCAGAAATGGTACGCCGGCGAAACCATCTCCATCGGCATCGGCCAGGGCTACAACGCCTACACCCCGATCCAGCTCGCACAAGCCACCGCCACACTGGCCAATAACGGGGTCATGTTCCGGCCGCATCTGGTCCAGAACATCGTCAACACCCGGAGCGGCGAGAAGCACCCGGTCGAACCCAAGCCGCTGCGCGATCTGGGCTGGAAGCAAAAGAACCTGGACGTGATCCACCGCGCCATGATCGGCGTGAACAAGGAAGGCACCGGCACCCGCGCCTTTGCCGGGGCGCCCTACAGCGTCGGCGGCAAGACCGGTACGGCCCAGGTCTTCTCCCTGAAGGGGGCCCAGTACAAGGAATCGGCCGTCAAGAAGCACCTGCGCGACCACGCCCTGTTCATCGCCTACGCCCCCGTCGAAAATCCGAAGATCGCCCTCGCCGTGCTGGTCGAGAACGGCGGTTTCGGCGCCCAGTCCGCCGCCCCGATCGCCCGCATGGTGCTCGACTACTATCTGCTGGGCAAACTGCCGGCCGGCGCCGCCAAGGAAGACAGCGATGCCATCGAGGAGGAACACGAGGAATGATGGATGTCGTCGGAACCCTGCGCCGGGCCTGGGCCAATGCCGTCGCCCACCTCGACTTCCCCTTGCTGCTGATCACCGCGGCCATCATGGCGATCGGCCTGGGCACGGTCTATTCGGCGACCTACGACAGCACCCACCGCATGATGTCGCAGGCCGGCAACATGGGCATTGCGCTCGTCGTGATGTGGGTCGTCTCGCGCATTCCGCCGCAAAAACTGATGAGCTTCGCCATTCCGCTCTACGTTATCGGCATCGTGCTGCTGATTGCCGTCTTCCTGTTCG
>NZ_JAYRQR010000028.1:0-1963 GCF_041910485.1 Dongia sp. | reverse complement strand
GCTGCTTTCACTCAGCTTCACGATTTGACTATTTTTTAAGCGCCGACTCGGGTAAAATGCGCGGCTCTCCTGATCTGCCCCGCGCCTGTTTTTGCCCATGGAATTCGTCGGTTTCACCTTACGAAACAATCTCTTCGTCGCACCGATGGCGGGCGTCACGGATCGCCCTTTCCGCCAGTTGTGCAAGAAGATGGGCGCCGGCCTGGCGGTGTCCGAAATGGTCACCTCGAACTCGCTGCTCTACGGCAGCGCCAAGACCTTGCGCCGGGCCAACCACGTCGGCGAAGTAGCACCAATCTCGGTGCAGATTGCCGGCGCCGACCCGCAGATGATGGCCCAGGCCGCCCGTCACAACGTCGACAACGGCGCGCAGATCATCGACATCAACATGGGCTGCCCGGCCAAGAAGGTCTGCAACGTGATGGCCGGTTCGGCGCTGATGCAGGATGAAAAGCTGGTCGGCCAGATCCTCGACGCGGTGGTCGGCGCCATTCCCGATACGCCGGTCACACTGAAATTCCGCACCGGCTGGAACCTGGCCAACAAGAATGCGCCGACCATCGCCCGCATCGCCGAATCGGCCGGCGTGCGTGCCGTCGCCATCCACGGCCGGACGCGCTGCCAGCAATACACCGGCGAGGCGGAGTACGACACCATCGCCATGGTCAAGACCCTGATCCGGATTCCGGTCATCGCCAACGGCGACATCACGACGCCGGAAAAGGCCAGGCACGTGCTCGACGTCACCGGCGCCGACGGCATCATGATCGGCCGCGCCGCCCAGGGCCGGCCCTGGCTGTTCCGCGAAATCGAGCATTACCTGAAGACCGGCCAGCATTTGCCGCCAGCCGAGGTCACCGAAATTCACGAGATTCTCAAGGCCCACCTTGAAGACCTCTACGCCTTTTACGGCCCGGAAACCGGTTTCAAGGTCGCCCGCAAGCACATCTCCTGGTACACCAAGGGGCTGGTTGGCTCGGCGGCCTTCCGCAAGGAAATGAACGTCCTGCCCAGCATCGACCAACAGATGCAGGCAGTGAACGACTTCTTCAGCCGCCTGGCGGAGGAGCATCGAATTCTAAAATACACAGAGGAGGCGTTGGCAGCATGAGCCAACATGACTTGGGGAAATGCGTCACGGATTCGCTGGAGCAGTATTTCCGTGACCTCGACGGCGAAAAACCCGCCGCCATTTATGACATGGTCTTGAAGAGCATCGAAAAGCCGATGCTGGAAGTGGTGCTTGCCAAAGCCGGCGCCAACCAGACGCTGGCGGCGGAGATGCTGGGCATCAACCGCAATACCCTGCGCAAGAAACTGACCGAACACCAGTTGTTGTGAGGATCGAGTTGTTAGCTGCTAGCTGCTAGCAAAACCACTCGGCCCTGACTACTCGATCCTAATTCTTAATGACTCGATCCTAATATGACCATCAAGCAAGCGCTGATTTCCGTCTCCGACAAGACGGGTGTTCTCGAATTCGCCCAGGGCCTCGCCGCCCAGGGTGTCAAGCTGCTGTCTACCGGCGGCACCGCCAAGATGCTGCGTGACGCCGGCCTGGCCGTCACCGAAATCGGCGACTACACCGGCTTCCCGGAAATGCTCGACGGCCGCGTCAAGACCCTGCACCCGAAGGTGCATGGCGGCATCCTGGCCCGCCGCGACCTGGCCGAGCACATGGCCACCATCGACGCCCACGGCATCCCGATGATCGACCTGGTCTGCGTGAACCTCTACCCGTTCGCCGCCACCATCGCCAAGGCCGGCGTCACGCTGGAAGACGCCATCGAGAACATCGACATCGGCGGCCCGGCGATGGTGCGTTCGGCGGCCAAGAACTACAACGGTGTTGCCATCGTCACTGATCCCGATGATTACGCGGCCTTGATCGCCGAGATGAAGGCCAACGCCGGAGCACTGTCACTCGCCACGCGCTTTAGCCTGGCCAAGAAAGCCTTCACGC
>NZ_JAYRQR010000027.1:0-51314 GCF_041910485.1 Dongia sp. | reverse complement strand
TAGCCGATCCAGCCCAGGGCGGTCAGCAGCAGCACCAGCGCGATGGTGACGAAGATATCGTTGAAGCCAGTGACGAGGCGGAAGCTTTCCTCATCGACCAGGCTGGTCGAGCGCTGGGCGGCGACATGGGCGCGGAAGGCGTCGGCGGTCGCGGCCGGCATCACCCCGGCGGCGACGGCTGAATCGAGATCGGTTTCGCTGTACATCGCCGGTACTTGCTCAATGCCGGAAGTGGCGCATGCCGGTCAGCACCATCGCGAGGCCGGCATCGTCCGCCGCCTTGATGATGTCGGCATCGCGCATCGAGCCACCGGGCTGAATGACCGCCGTCGCTCCCGCGGACGCTGCCGCCAGCAAGCCGTCGGCGAAGGGGAAGAAGGCGTCGGAGGCCACCACCGAGCCCTTGGCGAAACTGGTCGCGGCACCCGCGGCCTTCGCCGCTTCGTCGGCTTTCCAGGCCGCGATGCGCGAGGAATCGACGCGGCTCATCTGCCCGGCGCCGATACCGACCGTGGCGCCGTCCTTGGCATAGACGATGGCGTTCGACTTCACATGCTTCGCGACACGGAAGGCAAAGAGGAGATCGGCGGTTTCGGCTTGTGTCGGTGCGCGCTTGGTGACGATCTTCAGCTCGCCTTCGGTGATGTGGCCGAAATCGCGGTCCTGCACCAGGAGGCCTCCGGCAAGTGATTTGACGACGAGGCCCTTGGCCTTGGGGTCCGGCATCGATCCGGTTTCGAGCACGCGGACATTAGGCTTGGCGGCCAGCACCGCCTTCGCTTCATCGGAAATCTGCGGCGCGATGACGACTTCGGCAAAGAGCTTCACGATCTCCGCCGCCGTCTTGGCGTCGAGCGGACGGTTGAGCGCGATGATGCCGCCGAAGGCCGAGACCGGATCGCAAGCAAGCGCCTTGGCGTAAGCCTCCGCCATCTTCGCCGCATCGTCGATGCTGGCGACACCGCACGGGTTGGCGTGCTTGATGATGGCGATGGTGGGTTTGTCGAATTCGGCCACCAGTTCGAAGGCGGCGTCGGTGTCGTTGAGATTGTTGTAGGAGAGCTCCTTGCCCTGGAGCTGCACCGCCGTCGCGACACCGGCACGCGCGGGGCCGGCGCGATAGAAGGCCGCCTGCTGATGCGGGTTCTCGCCATAGCGCAGCATCTGCACGCGGGCGCCCGAGAAGCTGATCGATTCAGCGAGCGGGTCGGCCGCCTGTTCGTTCATCCACTGCGCGATGGCGCCGTCATAGGCTGCCGTGTGCGCATAGGTCTTGCGCGCGAGCGCCCGACGGAAGGCGAGCGACGTGCCGCCCTGCTGCTGCTCCATCTCGGCGATGAGCTTGGCGTAATCGGCCGGATCGGTGACGACGCTGACGAAATCATGGTTCTTCGCCGCCGCGCGCAGCATGGCCGGACCGCCGATGTCGATATTCTCGATGCAATCATCCCACGACCCGCCGCCCGCCACGGTTTTGACGAAGGGATAAAGGTTGACGACGAGGAGGTCGATGTCGGGAATGCCGTGCGCAGCTTGCGCCGCGACATGGTCGGCAAGATCGCGCCGCGCCAGGAGCCCGCCGTGGATCTTGGGGTGCAGCGTCTTCACGCGCCCGTCCATGATCTCTGGGAACCCGGTATGGGCCGCCACTTCCTTGACCGCGATCCCAGCGGCGCCGAGCGCCTTGGCCGACCCGCCGGTCGAGAGGATTTCAACACCCTTCCCAGCGAGATACCGGCCCAGTTCCTCAAGCCCCGCCTTGTCCGAAACCGAAATGAGGGCGCGGCGGATGGGGCGGTGCTGATGCGGCATGATCACTTCCCGTGACGTCAAGGAGATGCCGGCAGGGCTTAAAGCGCCGAACCCAGGGTGGCAAGGGTGATTTGCGGGGGTCTGGGCCGTGGGAGGCACCGAGACCCCTGCCAACCCTTTGAAAGACTTGGCAGGGGCCGGTACGGGAGGCGGCCCAGGGGACGGCCGGACCGCATCCAGTTCGCGGAAATCCGAGAGAACGGCTTTCGAAGCGAAAATTAGCGAAAGCCGAAACGCGCGTCTTGGACTTGGGCGAAGAAAATGGGCGAAATGCGAAATTGCAGACGTTAAATCAACAAACTTTGCGGATTTCGCGTGGCGTTGCCCCAAATCGGCGGCGGAAAGCCCGGTTGAAATGGGAGAGATCGCTGAACCCGGCGGCGTAGGCGAGGTCGGCGACGTTCCGTTCCGCCTGGGCCGGATCGCAGAGCAGCCGGTAGGCCAACGCCAGGCGCCGCTGGCGCAGAAAGTCGGTGAAGGTCGTGCCCGCATCGGCGAACAGCATCTGGATATAGCGGGGCGTCACCTTGTGCCGGCGCGCCAGCCGCCCGATGTCGAACGCGCAATCGGCAAGCGACCGCTCGATCTCGGCCTTGAAGAGATCGAGCCGCATGGCGGCGACACTCTGTCGCGTTTCCGCTTCCATCGGCTTTGCCCCGTCTTTGGCGAAGGCGTGGGCCGCAAGTTCGACCAGATGCCGCGACATGGCGGCAGCGAGCGTTGCATCTTGCCCGGCGCCGCCCTTGTAGACGAGATCGGCATAGCCCATGAGGAGACCGAGCAAGCCGTCCTCCGGCCGCAGCACGCGCAAGGGACAGGCGTCGAGATCGGGGATGACCTTGGCGAGAAGCGCGCGCGAGAAGCGCAGGCAGCGAACGTCGGCGCGGTCATGCACCATGCGCCACGCCCGGTCGAGCGGATAGAGCAAGCCGTCACCGGCGCGCGCCGTCACATGCCAACGTTTCTCCAACGTGAGTTCGACGGGCGCCGACATGACGTCGAGCATGAAATCGTCCTGACCGTCAGCGAGCATCGCTTGCGTGCGCTGGCAGGTGAGCGGATCGGAAAGGCCTTCGACGATGCGGATGCCGGGAAGAACCAGTGCGTTGACCGTGACGGTGAAGCCCGGGCCGTCGTTCGTCGGCTTGATGTCGATGCCCATCAGTTCGCGCGCCAGAAAATCGTGGAGCGTGTTGAGCCGATGATCCGCCGGCAAGCGGCGCGTATCGATGCTCTGGAATTCCAGCGCCATTCCCCGTCCACCCAGCAAAAGAGCCCTTTTCTTGGACTTCTCGTGCGGCGGCGGAGCCTTGTCAAGCGGGCATAACTTGTACGACTGTACAACCTTCGGGAGTCACACACCGATGTTCGTAGAGCAGCAAATCCAGGTGCGGCAATCTTGGGCGACGACACCTAGAGCGGTCGGCAATACCGAACGAAAGGCTATTTCTTACCTTCCTTTTGCAGCAGCCAGCGGATTTCTGTCTGATCGCTGTCAATCGTGCCGATGACGACAATTTGCTGCGACCGCTTCACCTGGCCGTTCTGCCCGATATGGACGCTTTCAGCGAGGCCCAGATCGGCCCCGTCGACACGCAGCCGCCAGCCTGAGCCCTTGGGCATCTTGATGATCGCGGCCTGGCCGTTCTGGGTGACGCTGACGCTGACCTGCGGATGCAGATGGAAGCGCAGCGCATATTCATTGCCGCCCGGCCCCACCAGATGTTCTTCACCCATGAAGTCGTTGCCGTCGGCCGACAAATAGAGCTTGCGCCGATGCACCAGGCCGAAACCTTCTTCGTACCCGTCATGCGACGTGTCGATCCAAATCTGTCCATCCGTTTCTTCGCGCCGGCAGGTCACGATCTCGGGCCGGAGCGCCAGGCCGCCATGCGGCAGCAGCATCGATGAATTCGTGTTGTCGACAACCAGCGTCGAATGCGCGGCGCTGGTCCGCTGCACCTGGCGCCATTCCTTGCTCCAGGGATGCGCGCCGCAATTGACGATCATGCGCTCATTGTCATAACCGAACTCGAAGGACAGCGTCCCGGCATGGGCGTGGCTGTCAAGCCCGTGGCGCGGCGGCGCCCCGCAATCCATGATGACGACGCTCTTGCCGCGATCGAGGCGCTGAAAACCGGTGAGCGGCAGCTGGTTGAGCGGCCGCAATTTTTCACCGGCGCGCTCCAGCACCTGGAAGACATGGGCCGGGTCAAGCTCCGGCGTGTCGTTGAAGCCCGCCAGTACGGCGTCGCCGTGGCTCAGCATGAGGAGGACCGAGCCCAGATTGTTGACGGCCATCGAGAGCCCGTCGGGCAGCTTCATCCCGGCCAGCGAATAGACGTCGCGCAGATCGATGAGGTGCTGCAGCAATTCCAGCATCACCTGGGGCGAGCGTTCGACATGGCCGCCATCGGCGAGGATCTGCGACGCCAGCGTCGGCCCCAACAGCGCCTGCCCCTTGGCCAGCCATTTCTCACCCCGGGGCAGCATCAAGCCGGCCAGCATCAGGCTGATGATCGCTTTTACATGCTGTGCGCCAGCGAGCGCATCAGGCAGCGCCCGGGCAAGATGTTCGGCCTGGCGCGACAGGGAGAGCAGCAGCTGCGAGCGGAAGAGCGCATCGCTGTTCACTTCGAGATAGGTGTGATTGAGCAGCACGTTGCGCAGGCGTGCCGCCAGAATGTCGGCGCGCCAGGCGAATTCCTCGTACCGCTCATTCTCCTCCATCCAGCGCGTCACCAGCGATTTGGCGAGGTTGCGCGCCGACGGTCCGCCCACGGCCCGAAGATCGTTGAGCCAGGCGAAGGAATTCACCACTTCGCGCCAGCCGTCGCTCATGCCGATCGGATTGCCGAGCGGCTTCGGGCTGCGCACCATTTCGCCGGCGAAACGGAATTCGTCGCTGAGCAGCAGCAGGCCCGCCTGCGCATCGCCCGGCCAGGGTTCAGGCGAGGAAAATTGCAGATCGCCCGCCGAACGCTTGCCCAGCGTCATGTGATAGAGGCTGCTTTGATAGACCGGCTGCAGCAGGCGCCGCCGGCAACGTTGCCAGATCAGCTGACCGGGCAGCGAGAAGAATGTCTGCAGGCGCGGCGCCACCAGTTTCGGCCGCTGGTTGCCGCGCCGCGGGCCGGGCTTCTTCGTTTCGCTGATGCTGCCCTCGGCCATCGCGGCGCCGGGCCCGGTCTCAGGTACGCAGGCCGGCGATATTGCCGGCGTAAGCTGTTGGCCCGCCCTTGAAGGTCGCGGTACCCGCGACCAGCACGTCGGCACCGGCCGCCACGACCTGGCGCGCGGTTTCCGCATTGATGCCACCATCGACTTCCAGGTCGATGACGCGGCCACCCTGGGCGGCACTCACCTTGTCGATGCGGCGGCGGATCTCGGCGATCTTCTCCAGAGCCGAGGGAATGAAGGCCTGGCCGCCGAAACCCGGATTGACGCTCATCACCAGGACGAGGTCCAGATCGGGCAGCAGATAGTCGAGCACGTCGAGCGAAGTGGCCGGGTTCAGCGAAAGGCCCGCCTTTTTCCCCAGCGATTTGATGAGCTGCACCGTGCGATGGGGGTGCGGCCCCGCCTCCGGGTGGAAGGTGATGATATCGGCGCCGGCCGCGGCGAATTCCGCCACAAAGGGGTCGACCGGGGCGATCATCAGATGCACGTCGAAGGGGATGGCGGCGTGGGGCTTCAGGGCCTTGAGGACGCCCGGGCCGATGGTGATGTTGGGGACGAAATGCCCGTCCATCACGTCGACATGGACATAATCGGCCCCCGCCGCCGCGATGGCGGCAACCTCGGCGCCCAATCTGGCGAAATCGGCCGACAGGATCGACGGCGCTATCTTGGTTTTCTGTTGCATGGCAGCCTAACTAGCATCCGCCCCGCGCCGCGATCAAGGACGGGTGGGAGAAGCTTTCGGCTAGCGCCGACACCCCCACCCTAACCCTCCCCCTGAAGGGAGAGGGGACTGCAGCCGGTCTGCCACCGCTGTCTCAGCGAACCCGGTGAAATTCCCTCTCCCTTCAGGGGGAGGGCCCGCCGACGAATGTCGGCATGCGCCGACGGGGTGGGGGTGCGCGCCAGCGAGCGGAACGGAGCGGATCCGCCCCCGCGCATGCCACCCCCGCATTACTGGCTCTTTGCCCGGGAGGCTTCGACCCTATATTGCTGAACCAACGAGTTTACCTGTCAGGAAGCGCCGATGGCCGCCCCCCATTCCCCCGCCCAGCCGCGCCCGGCGGGTGACACCAATCCGCATACCCAGATGCACGCCTTGCGCGCCCTGCTGCCCCATTTGTGGCCCAAGGGCCAATGGGACCTGCGTGGGCGCGTGGTCCTGTCCGTGCTGTGCCTGATCATCGCCAAAGTGGCCAATGTCTATGTGCCGCTTCTCTTCAAGCGCATGGTCGATGCCCTGGGGCACCCGGCGGGGACGGCCGCCGGGACAGCGACGAGCCTTATCGGCATCTCGCTGGGTCTCCTCCTCGCCTATGGCGTCGCGCGCGTCATCAGCCAGGCCTTTGCCGAATTCCGCGACGGCATCTTCGCCAAGGTCGCCCAGCGCTCGATCCGTGCCGTGGCTCTGTCCACCTTCCGGCACCTGCATGCACTGTCACTGAAATTTCACCTGGAGCGGCAGACCGGCGGCCTCAACCGCGCCATCGAGCGCGGCGCCAAGGGCATCGAGTTCCTGCTGTTCTTCATCCTCTTCAACGTGCTGCCGACCTTGATCGAGATCGGCATGGTCTGCGTCATCCTGTGGACGCTCTATGACTGGACCTATGCCGCCGTCACCTTCGTCACGATCCTGGTCTATATCTGGTATTCGCTCAGCGTCACCGAATGGCGCATCCAGTTCCGCCGCGACATGAACGAGAGCGATCAATCGGCCAATACCAAGGCCGTCGATTCGCTCCTCAATTACGAGACGGTCAAATATTTCAGCAATGAGGAGCATGAAGCGCGGCGCTATGACGTGGCGCTGCAGGCTTATGAGAAAGCGGCCGTCAAAAGCCGCACGTCGCTCGCCATCCTCAATACCGGCCAGGCCTTCATCATCGCCACGGGCCTGGTGCTGATGATGGGCATGGCGGCGCGCGGCACGGCGCAGGGCACGATGACGGTCGGCGATTTCGTGCTGGTCAATGCCTATCTCATCCAGCTTTACCTGCCGCTCAATTTCCTGGGCTTTGTCTATCGCGAAATCCGCCAATCGCTCATCGACATGGAATCGATGTTCGCCCTGCTGCGCGTCGACATCGAAATCGCCGACAAGCCCGGCGCCAAGCCGCTCGCCGTCGCTTCGGGCGAGATCCGCTTCGAGAATGTCGAGTTCGGCTACGATCCGCGCCGGCCGATCCTGAAAGGCGTCAGCTTCACCGTGCCCGCCGGCAACAAGCTTGCGATCGTCGGTCCATCGGGTGCGGGGAAGTCGACACTCTCGCGCCTTCTGTTCCGTTTCTACGATGTGGGGTCGGGGCGCATCCTCATCGACGGGCAGGATATTCGCGACGTGACGCAAGGGTCGCTCCGCGCCTCCATCGGCATCGTGCCGCAGGACACGGTCCTCTTCAACGACACGGTCGCCTACAACATCGCCTATGGCCGGCCGGGGGCGAGCCCCGCTGAAATCCAGCAGGCGGCGGAACTGGCGCACATCCATGATTTCGTGATGGGCCTCCCCGACAAATACGAGACCAAGGTCGGCGAGCGGGGCCTGAAACTGTCGGGCGGCGAGAAACAGCGCGTCGCCATCGCCCGCACGATCCTGAAAGACCCGCCGATCCTGCTGTTCGACGAGGCGACCTCGGCTCTCGATTCCCACACCGAGCGCGAGATTCAGGACAATCTGGCCGAAGTGGCGCGCGACCATACGACGCTCGTCATCGCGCACCGTCTTTCCACCATCATCGACGCCGACGAGATCATCGTGCTCGATGACGGGCGCATCGCCGAACGTGGCCGGCACGAGGAACTCCTGGAGAAGGGTGGCCAATATGCCGGCATGTGGCGCCGCCAGCAGGAAGCGGCGCGGAAGGAGCTGATGGGCAGCGATATGTCGGGTGGAGAATTGAAGAGCGGAAGTGCGGGCAGTAAAGTGCCGGCATGAACGCCGCCACCGGGTCCACCATAAAACACCATGCCGCCCAGATCGTCGCCGGAGACCGGCGGGCGCTGGCGCGCGCCATCACGCTCATTGAATCGACCCGGGCAGACCATCGCCGCCAGGCCGAGGCGCTGATCGAAGAGTTGTTGCCCCACAGTGGCCGGAGCTTGCGCATCGGCATTTCCGGCCCGCCCGGCGTCGGCAAATCAACCTTCATCGAAGCCTTCGGCCAGCATGCGATCGGTGAGGGACGGCGCCTCGCCGTGCTCGCGGTCGATCCTTCCTCGCGCCTTTCCGGCGGGTCGATCCTCGGCGACAAGACGCGCATGGAGGCCTTGTCCCGGTCGGAAGCAGCCTTCATCCGCCCCTCGCCTGCCGGACTGACGCTAGGCGGCGTCGCCAGGCGCACGCGCGAGGCGTTGCTGGTCTGCGAGGCGGCGGGATTCGATCTCATCATCGTCGAGACTGTGGGTGTCGGCCAATCGGAGACGGCGGTTGCCGAGATGGTCGACCTGTTCCTAGTCCTGCTGCTGCCCGGTGGCGGCGACGATCTGCAGGGGATCAAGCGCGGGATCATGGAGCTTGCCGATATCCTGGTCGTCAACAAGGCGGATGGCGATCTCAAGATGGCCGCCGACCGCGCCGCCGCCGATGTCGCCAACGCGCTGGGGCTGATGCAGCCGCGCCATGCGGGCTGGCGGGCGGAAGTATTGCGGACCTCGGCTTTGAAGCAGACCGGCATCGCGGAGGTCTGGGTGAAGGCCCTCGCCTTTGAAGAGACCTTGAAAGGCAGCGGTGCCTTCGACGCCCAGCGCCGCGACCAGGCCAAAGCCTGGCTGTGGCATGAGCTTTCCGACAGCCTCATCGAGGCGCTGAAGGCCGACCCGCATGTGGCGGCCAAGCTCGGGAACCTGGAGGCCAAGGTGGGCGCCGGCAAAATGGCGCCCGGCACGGCCGCGCAGGAACTGCTGGCAAGCTTCCTCAATCGCTGAAACAAGGTAAATCTTCCGTCGATATGACGGATTTCCCATAGAAGCGACATGAATTCGGCAGTTATTCCAGCTTTTCTGCCTATTCACCTGTTCAATTAACCAATCCGTTACCAGACCTGCGCCAGATTAGGAATGATATATAGCATTATCATACAATTGTGCGACATCACGGCAAATAGGTTTAGCAGCTGTGGGAAGCTAGGGTGCCGCGACTTAAATCCGGGACGGGTGACGATATGAACAGATCATTCGGGATCGCTGCCAAGCTGGCCCTGGCCATTGCGCTCTTCGCGCTGCCGGTCGGCTTCACGATCTACAAGCTTTACGAATCGCAGCAGATCGCGATCGATTTCGGCGACAAGGAAGCCCAGGGCAATTTCTATCTGGGCGCGTTGCGCAAGGCGCACGGCGCGCTGCTGGATGGCGGCGACAAGGCGGCGATCGCCGACACGGTCACCCAGGCCGAAGGCGCCTATGGCGATGGCATGCAATCGGCCGAACTCGCCGCCGCCGCCGTCACGGCGGTCAAGGGCGACGATGCGCTCGCTGCCGCCGGCGCCATCCGCGCGCTCATCACCCGGGTGGGCGACAAGTCGAACCTCATCCTCGATCCAGATCTCGACTCCTATTACGTGATGGATCTGGTGCTGCTGAAAGTGCCGGACCTCATGGACCGCGTGCAGGAGATCGCCGCCTACACCCATGATCACGCCAGCACCCCCACGGGCGGTTATTCGATCAATGACGTGGCCGGCCTCCTGAAACTCGACGGCGGGTTCAAATCGGTCGTGGCCGGTGCCGCCGGATCGCTCGATTCCGCCTATAGCGGCAGCAAGGACAATATCAACGGTTTGGCCGACATCCTGCCGGACCGCCTGGGCAAATCCTATGAAGCGATGACCCAGGCCATCAACGCCTTCTCCGACACCTATATGCAAAGCGAACTGGCGGGTGAGGCCGGCAAGCTCGACGTCGGCGCAGTCGACAATGCCGCAAAGGCGGCGCGGCAGGCGGTCCAGGCCTTTGGCGATGCCAACGATGCCGCTTTGGCCGAACTGCTCACCGCCCGCGTCGGTGTCTTCGTCACCGACCGCATCGTCACCTTTGCCGTCACCGCCATTCTCTTCGTGCTCGCCATCATGGGCACGGTCTTGTTCATCCGCCGCAACGTGACGCGGCCGATCGTCAATCTCGCCGGCATCATGGACGAGCTGGCACAGGACCGCACCGACCTTGCCGTGCCGCTGGTTGCCCGCAGCGACGAGCTGGGTCGCATGGCGCGCGCGGTCGAAACCTTCCGCGGCGGCATCTCGAAGCGCCTGGAACTTGAGCGCGCGGCACGGGCCGAGGCCGAGCACCGCGAAGCCCAGATCCGCGAGATCCAATCGCTCTGCGCCGATTTCGACAGCACCTTCGGCACCACGGTGGGCTCGATGATGGGCATCGCCGGCGATCTGAAGCAGGAATCCGAGGTGATGCGCGAAGCGGCGCAGACCTCCGGCGCGCAATCGGAAACGGTCTCGCGCCTGGCCAGCACGGCAGCGGGCAACGCGCAATCGATCGCGGGCGCCATCACCGAAATGTCGGCCTCGATCTCCGAGATCGGGCGCCAGGCCGAAACGGCGACCCAGACTGCCGAAACCGCCGTCGCCCGCGCCTCCGAAATCGGCCGCATCGTCAACGGCCTGACCCAGGTCGCCGACCGGGTGGCCGGGGTCCTCGGCCTCATCCGCGACATCGCGGGGAAGACCAACCTCCTCGCCCTCAACGCCACGATCGAGGCGGCGCGCGCGGGTGAAGCCGGGCGCGGCTTCGCCGTGGTGGCGACCGAGGTCAAGAGCCTCGCCAACCAGACGACCGACGCCACCGCCGAGATCGAATCCCAGATCGCCAGCGTGCAGAAGACGGCACAGGAGGCGGCCTCGGCCATTTCCGAGATCACCGACGTCATCAACGGCATGAACGCCTCGACCGGCGCCATCTTCGCCGCCGTCACCCAGCAATCGGCAGCGACGCAGGAAATCGTGCGCAACGTCACCGAAGCCAGCGCCAAGACCCAGGAAGTGGCGGAAGTCATCACCGAGGTGAAGGCCGCCGCCAACACGACCGGCGAACGCTCGGGCCATGTGCTCGAAGTGGCGGGGTCGGTCACCGGCCAGGCGGGTCAGCTGAAATCGGTGGTCGAGCAGTTCATCGGCCGCCTTATCAGCACGGCCGGTCGCGACAACGATCGCCGCAGTGCCTGAGCATCCGGCGCGATCACACGATCTGCGCCGCGATCTCGCCTTTGAACCAACGCCGCAGGTCGGCAACGATGGCGCGCCGGGCGATGCCGGAGCGCCAATGCAGTCGATATTCACCCAGGCTCAGCGCCGGCAGATCGAAAAGGCGGACGAGTTGACCGCTGTGCAGAAGGTCGCTGACGAAACGTTGCTCGACCAGCGCAACGCCCGCGCCGGCAAGGACCGCCTGGATGGCGGCATCGTCCATGTCGAGCTGCTGCGCCGCATTCAACGGCAAGGGGTCGATACCGTTCACCTGGGCGAAAATCCGCCAGTCCCATCCATCCGGCGTGTTGAGCAGCAACGGCAGGCGGCGCAGGGCCTTGAGGGGCAGCGGCGTTTTGCGGCGGCCGAGCAGCGTCGGCGCCGCCACCGCCACGGAACCGTCTGCAAACAATCGCTCGCTCAGCCGGTCGTCCGTTGGGACAGCGTCGAAACGGTGATAACGGATGGAGAGATCCGCACCGGCATCATCCGCGCCGAGCCTGCTGGCGATGGCCAGTTCGACCTTCGCCCGCGGCAGATCGGCTTGCAGGCCGAGATAGCGCGGCAACAGCCAGCGCAGATAGAAGGATGCCGAGACTTGAAAAGCGAGGCTCCTGTCAGGCGCCTGGCCGGGCATGGCTTGATGGAGCAGGTCAAAGGCCCGTTCGGTCAATGCCAACAGCCGTTCGCCGGTGGCCGTCAGAACCACGCCATGTGCATTTCGCTTGAAGAGATCTGCATCGACATGCAGCTCGAGGATCTTCACCTGGCGGCTGACGGCACCGGGTGAGACGCCGAGCTCGCGGGCGGCGCCGGCAAAGCCACCGTGCCGCGCTGCGGCGTTGAACGCACGCAATGCATTGAGCGGCGGCAGGTTTCTGGCCGATGCGAATCCAGGGTCAGTTTTCCTGAGCCTCGGTGATTTTTTCAGCAGTTGCGGCGGAGGCGTTTCTTTTGGCATGAGACTATGATGCTGACCTTGAGCGGATACCGTCAATCTTGAACAGAAACACTTACGCGTCGGGCTTCACCATCCACCCGAACCTCGGCAGCGCTATGGCTATTGTCGCCGTGATCGCCGGTGTCGGCATGGACGTGTTGGCAAAGACGGCGGCCTTCGATGCCAGCCCGGCGCAGGTCACGTTGCTGCGCTGGATCTACGGTATCGCGACGCTGGGCCCGATTCTCATCATCATGCGGGTAAGGCCGGGTTCGCCCCTGCGACCGATCTATCTGCTGCGCGCGCTGCTCAATCTGGTCGCCAGCTTCTCGCTCTATTACGCCCTGGCGCACCTGCCGCTGTCGCTGACGGTTGCCATCTTCTTCCTGGAGCCGCTGGTGGCCCTCACGCTCGCCGCCATCCTTCTGAAGGAACATGTGAGCCTTCATGTCATCGCCGGGATCGGCATCGCCATTCTGGGGATCGCGGTCATGGTCGCCTGCGACGGCGCCGGCATCGCCGATTGGCGGTTGGACCCCGCCATCCTGGTGGCTCTCCTGGGGGCCGTCGCCTGGGGCACCATGCTGGTGACGACCCGATCGATCGGCCGGCAGGAACCGGTCCTGTCGCTCATGTTCTGGCTGTCGGTGACGACATCGATCGGCATGGCGCCCATTGCCGCCCTGGATTGGCGGCCTTTGGACATCGAGGCGCATCTTTATATGCTGGGCGTCGCCGTGCTTGGCACTTGCTACGGGGTTCTCGGGATCACGGTCCTGCGCCACGCCCCGGTGCGGGTCAAAGCCGCCAGTTCCTTCCTCAGCCTGCCCCTTGCCTTCGTGGCGGGCTTCGCCTTTTTCGGCGAGGTACCGGCATCGGGGGTGGTTTTGGGTGGATTTCTGGTGCTTTTGGGCGTCTATGGGGCCCTTCGCCGGCCGAGATTGGAGCCGCCTTTGGCACCGGAATCGCCTTGACGGACGGGGCTTTGCCACGTAAAAACCGCCCCGAGCTGGCCGGAACCCATATTCCGGCCCCTTTCTTTTGACGTAAGTATCTGATTCAGAAGGATTACCGCCATGTCCCGGCGTTGCGATATCACTGGCAAGGGCGTGCAGACGGGCCACAATGTGAGCCACGCCAACAACAAGACCAAGCGCCGTTTCCTGCCGAACCTGCAGGAAACCAAGCTGCTTTCGGACACGCTGGGTCAGCAGGTCCGCCTGAAGCTCACCACCCATGCCCTGCGCTCGATCGAGCACAATGGCGGCCTTGATACCTATCTGGCCAAGACGGCGGACAAGAACCTGCCGGCCGAAGCGAAGCGCCTGAAGCGCCGCATCGAGAAGGCCGCTGCCAAGGCCGCTGCCTAAGAGCTTTTCGTCCCCGACGAAGGAAAGGCCCGCCCAACCGGCGGGCCTTTTGCTTTTTGGAGATCAGCCCCGCGCCCTGTGCGGGTTGTCGAACGGTGGGGCGCTGGCTAGATTCTGCCAATATTGCCAAACACCAAGAGCCAGCGATCATGAGCAAGCCCGGACCCTACCGCCTGAAAGAGACCCTTAGCCCCGACGCCCCCGTGGTCGCTGTGCCGATGTGCGTCAAGTTCATCGACGGGCAGAACTACCACACGGTCGGCGAGAAATATCTGACGGCGCTCATCGAAGGATCCGGCGTCTATCCGCTATCCTACCCGGCGCTCGGTGCCGCCCTGCCGGTCGAGGCGCTGCTTGACCATGTCGACGGGCTGCTCTTCACCGGGAGCCCCAGCAACATCGCGGTCGAGCATTACAATGGCGATCCGGACCGGGACGACAGCCCACAGGATCCCGGCCGCGACGCTGTCACGCTGCCCCTCCTCCGCGCGGCGCTGAAGCGCGACATCCCTGTCTTTTGCATCTGCCGCGGTTTCCAGGAACTGAACGTGGCACTGGGCGGGACATTGCACACCCGCATCCATGAACAGCCCGGCAAGCTCGACCATCGCGGCGCCGATGGTTCCTATGACGAGATCTACAAGCCGGCGCACCAGCTCATCCTCGAGCCCGGCAGCGCGTTCGCGCAGATCCTGGGCACTGAGGAGATCACCATCAATTCAGTGCACTGGCAGGCGATCAACCGGCTGGGCAATGGACTGGTCGTCGAAGGCCATGCCCCCGATGGGGTGATCGAAGCGGTACGCGTCGCGGGCAAGCGTTTCGCGCTGGGCGTGCAATGGCACCCGGAATATCGCTGCATCGACAATCCGGATTCGATGAAGCTGTTCCGCGCCTTCGGTGCGGCGGTGCGCGCCTACGCCGCCGAGCGGCGCGCGAAAAAAGCCGCCGCCAGCGCCGCCTGAGCGCTGCAGAGGCAACGCCGAATCCTGATCATATCTCCGTGAGGTCGGAATTCCGGCGGCGATTCCAACCACTTCCGAGTTATGCACCTGTGCATGTCAGATGTGCATTCTTTTGGAAGCGCACCTCTTGAATTCGGGTGTATCAGGATCATCTAAGTCTCATGCGATTGGCGCAGTTGCAATGACTGTCGCCAGCACCGGAAGCGGTCTCCCCCACCGTAACCGGACTCCGCGAAAACGGAGTGTCGAACGCCCGGTCCTCCCCTGACCGGGCGTTCTTATTTTCTGGGCGTTCCTAATACTGAGCCGTGAGTCGCCGCCCCAACTTGGCGGCCACGCTGATCATCCGTGTAACAGGATGCCGGTCGGCTGGACGCTGACCGATTCGACATGGCATCTCACCGGATAGTATTTCAGTCGCATCATCCGCGCGGCGGCAACTAATCCCACGAGTTCTCACCCATGCGTATTGCCACCTGGAACATCAATTCATTGCGCCTGCGCCTCGACCTGCTGCGGCGTCTCACCGTCCAGGAAGGGCCGGATGTCATCTGCCTGCAGGAGATCAAGGTCGAGGACGGGCTGTTCCCGCTCGCCGACGTCATGGCACTGGGGTACCCTTACGTGCGCTTCCACGGCATGAAGGCCTATAACGGCGTCGCCATCCTGTCGAAGATTCCTTTCCAGATCATGGACCCGAAGGATTGGTGTCTCAAAGGCGATGCACGCCACGCCCATGTCATCCTGGGCGGCGACGTGGAGCTGCACAATTTCTATATCCCGGCCGGCGGCGACATTCCCGACCCCGAAAGCAACGCCAAGTTTGCACACAAGCTGCAGTTCCTCGACGAGCTCAAAGCGCATTTCGAAAGCCACACCAAGCCGGGTGCCGCCGCCAAGGGCAAGGCGATCATGGTGGGCGATCTCAACATCGCGCCGTTGGAAGACGATGTCTGGTCTCATAAGCAGCTGCTTTCCGTCGTCAGCCACACACCGATCGAGGTCGAAAAACTCGATGCCGTGCAGAAGGCCGGGCAATGGGTCGATGCCGTGCGCCAGATCACGCCACCGCCCATCAAGCTCTTTTCCTGGTGGAGCTATCGTTCGGCCGATTGGACCAAGAACGATCGCGGGCGGCGCCTGGACCATATCTGGGTGACGCCGTCCATTTCAAAGCGGGTGCGGCACGCCACCATCCTGCGCGATATGCGCAGCTGGACCCAGCCCAGCGACCATGTCGCCGTCATCGTCGATATCGACTAGACGCCCTTGCCGCAAACCGGCGCAAAAAAAGAGGGGATGACCGTCTGGTCATCCCCTTCGTGAAGCGTCACAGGGTATTTGCGTTGGGGTTAGGGGTCGAGTGCAACGGGATTAAAGTCAGATGAGGCGCAACTCCTCGTCGATGCGTTCCAGCAGATGCAGCACCACGGAGAGCCGGCCCGGTTCGCGCAATTTGTCCTTGGCGAGCTTCACCAAGGATACCAGCCGGTTTGCGGCTTCATCCGACGCGCAGATATAGCTGACCGCTTCGTCACCGGCCTCAATGAAGCTGCGCAACAGCGAGGCACGCGCGCCGACCCATTCCAGATGATCGCTGAGGGTTCGCGCGGCGCGGAGATTGTGCGGCTGATCGTGAATGACATCGAGTAATCGCTCGGCCACCTGCAGATAAAGGTCTGCCAGATCGCTGACTGATTTGGTCATCAAAGCTGTGTCAGGAACATTGCCGACCGGGTTGCCGACGCGGCTCTTGCTGCGCGCACGCAGCGGCACGGCAGCGCCACGCATCATCGTCGCGACCATGCCTTTGCTGACCAGTTTTCGACTTGTCTGCCTGAGTTGTACGCCCATGTTCAATTCCCCATCTTCACTGGCGATCCGAGCCAGCGACTACAGAATGGTATGGGGTGTGGAATAACTGAAGCGAAGCCTGTCTCTTTTTCCTGCCAATCTCTACCGGATTCACGACAAGTTGAGGGAAGATGGCACTAGCTGAACAAACGCATGATAATGTTGCGCTCAAAGGCTGTGTTCGCGCGCACTTTCACGCCAAACATAGACCAGCAGGGTGATGAAGATAAGCGCACCACCCAACAACGTTGCCGCTGTCGGCACCTCGCCGAAAATCAGCCAGACCCAGAGTGGGCCGAGGGGCGTCTCAACAGCACCGAGCAGGGCCGCTTCACTCGCAGCAAGCCGCTGCGCACCCTTAGCATAGAGGACGAAGCCGATCCCCGAGGTAATGGGACCGAACAATGACAGCCAGATGACATCATGGGCGCTGACCGACAGCGGCGTCGCGAAGGGTAGCGCCATCAAGGCGGTGAGCAGGCAGGCGCAGGCACCGACACTGACCATCGGCAGATCTGGCCAGCGCCTTACATGCACTGTGATGAGCGCCATCAACAGGGTCATCAGCAAGGCCAGAGCATCACCCGACAAAGTGTGATCGAAGGCACCGGTAGAACCGGCTGCGAAGCTTGGCGCCATCATGATGGCGATGCCGATGGCGGCAATGAGACTGGCGAGCAGCGCCGCAGGGCTCGGCCGCTCGCCCAACATGACATAGGCGAGGCATGCCGCCGCGAACGGGACGGCGGCATAGATGAGCGACACTTTGGCGACGCTGGTGAGGCTCAAGGCGGCGATGAAGACCAGCATGGCAAAGGCGGTCAAAACGACGGCGATCCAATAGGGCGCCTTGGCCGCGCGGATCGCCCGCCAGCCATCGCGACCGTCACGCAGGGTCATGAAGACGAAAAGCGCCACCGAACCGAGCCCACCACGCCAGACCAGCATGGTCCAGAGGTCGGTATGGACAACACGGGTGAAGAAGCCGGCCGAACTCCAGGCCAGAGCAGCCCCCAATACGAAGAGGATGCCCAGATGCCGCTGCCAGCGGGCGCCCAGAAGAGCGGCCGGATCGGTGGCAAGGGGCAATGACAAGGCAGGTTCCTCCGATGGGAAAGCGGGGTCCAGTCCCCCTGCTCCAATCTGACATGCCGGCTCGTAGCGGTTGAGTACACACCATCCCGCAAAGCCGACAAAGAGTAGCGGGAAAGGGTCAGACGGCCCTGTCCGCCGTCGAAACGCGCCGGCTGAGGCTGATGGGGTCGATATCGGCATGGGATCCCGACCCGGCAGCACCAGGCCCGCCCGGCCCTGATTCAGGCCGCCCAACCTCCAGGGGGAGGGCAACCAGCCATTCGTCGCCGCGCCGGATGGCCGGCAGCGCGCGCCGGCACAAGGATGTCACCTTCTGTCCGTTGCCATGCCAGGGGCAGCGCCAGGTCCGGCTGCCTTCGTCGAAATGTCCCAGCGCCAACGGGCCACCGCGATGCGGGCAGGTCCCCGGCACGATGCGCGGCGGCCCTTCCTTCGTGCTGAGGAGGAAGTAGCGCCGCGCGCCATGCCAGATTTCCGTGCGGCCGGCGGGAACGAGAAGAAAGCGGTACTCGGTCATCCCGTTCACCCGGCCCGTGTCGCAATGAGGATGTCTTCATAGAGATCGTCTGGGGTCGGCAACCGTGTCACCGCGGCAAAGCCCGCCTCGCGAAGAAAGCCCGCCAGTTCGTCGAGATCGAAGAGATAGGATTGGCGCATCTGTTCGAATCGTTGCCCGTCCCATTCGACCTGATTGACCCAGGTCTTGATGCGGGTCTGCCAATCATAGCTCATGTTCCAATGCGCCAACGCCTCGCGCCCGTCCACCAGCATGCGGCCGACGAACATGGGGTGGTAGCTGTTGCCCTTGTGATTGTTTTTCTGGAGACCGATGAAGAAGCGCCCACCCGGCCGCGTCACGGCGTGGAAATTGCGCAGCACCTCGATCACCCGCGCGAAGATCGCCACCGGTCCTTGGCGCATGTCGCCGGGCAGCCAACTATCCATGAAGCCGATTGCCGCATCGACGTTGAGCACCGTATCGAACTGTCGGTCGATGCGTTGCGGCAACTCCTGCCAGCGTGCAAGTTTGAGCTCGGGGTTCCATTTGTCCCGGTCCTGCCGGGCGGCGATGGTCGCGCGGAATTCGTCCAGCAGATCGCGATCGGCATCGGCGCCGGTGAGGTTTTTGAAACCAAGGTCGCGGAGCTCGATCATCGGGAAACCGGTACCGCACGCGGCATCGAGGATGGACTGGTCGCGATCGCCGAGCGCCTGCGCCAAAAGCTTGGCAAAGGTGCGACGGTAGGCGTCGGTATGAAGCAGCTTGCCGCTGATGGACCACATGTCGGCAATCTTCGCGTCGTCGGTCGACACCGCAGGTTTATAGACCGACATGAGAATTCCGGCGTTTTCATTGGACATGTTGGTTCCCCTCTGTCTGCAGGAGTGAATCAGCATCGTGGCGCAGGAGTGGCAGGAGGCGCGCCAGCGACTGTGTATCCACCTGTTCGCTCATCACTTGGGCGCGCAGCCAATAGGCGCCGTGCGCGGTGCATCCCGTGAGGTAGGCATCCGACCCGGCGGCCAGACGGTCGCGGAGCCGACGATTGAGCCGGTCGAGCTGTCCAGCTGGGACGGCGGACGGACGGTACCGGAAACAGACCATGTTGAAGGTGGGCGGTGCCAGCAATTCGAAATCCGGCGCGGCGGTCACAAGGCCGGCGAGATGTCGGGCGAGATCGCAGGCATGATCGAGGCGTGCCGCAAGGCCATCGGTGCCATAAGCCGAAAGGGCGGCATAGAGGCGAAAGGCGCTGAAGAAGCGCGTGCAGGCAATGGTCCAGCGCAATGGCTCGTCGCCATCGGCGATCGTCTCGAGCGCCGCCGGATCGGGGATGACATAGCTGGCCTGGGCAAGGCCCACATCGAGGCTGGCTGCAAAGGCGGCGCGCTGCCGGCAGAGGAGAACCGAACAGGGGGACGATACGAAGAAGAGCTTGTGCGGATTGATGACGACACTGTCGGCCGCATCGAGACCGGCGAGCTTGGCACGGTGCCGCGAGCTCAGTAGGGCCGCACCGCCATGCGCCGCATCCACATGAAACCAGGCCCCCGCCTGTTGTGCCAAACGCCCCACCGATTGGAGATCGTCGAACGCGCCGTTCGCCGTGCCGCCTGCCGTCGCCACGATGGCCATGACGATGCGGCCGTCGGCGCGCAAGCTGTCGAGGCGATCCGCAAGGGCAGCGGGGTCGAGCGAGAGATCGGGCCGGGCGGGAATTTCAATCATCGCCTCGGCCGGCAGTCCCAATATGTGCCGGGCCCGGGGCAGGGTATAGTGCGCATGCGCGCCGACCAGAAGGCGCAGATTTTCGCGCGCGTGGCCGGCGGCAAGGGCTCGGTCCCGCGCTATCAACAATGCGGTGAGATGCGCCTCGGCCCCGCCATTGACCAGCGTCGCCACGGCATCATCCGGAAAACCCGCCAGTTGTTTCATCCAGGCAAGGACCCTGGCCTCCACGGCGACCGAATAGGGACCCCCTTCGAACATGGTGACGGTCGGATTGAAGGCAGCGGCAGCGAGATCGGCATAGAGGCTGGCGAAACTCGGCGCTGGCCGCTGATGCCCGAGATGAAGCGGATGGCGATAGTCACGCACCAGGGGCAGGAACTCCTCGAGCAGGATCTGACGGAGACGCGCTGCCCCGCCGCCTTCCCGCGGCAAGGCAGCGGGCAATTGAGTCTCGATCGCCGCCCGGTCGAGGCTCGCAACCGTGCGCGATGCCGGCCTGGTCATGCGACTGAGGAGGAGCGGCACGGCTTCGTCCATCAATTCCGCCATCGCTGACGGCATGAGGTCGAAGCCGTGGCCGGTCGCAGCAAGCGTGCCGGAAGAGATCATGCCGGGGCAGATCATGCCGCACCCATCGCGGCAGAAGGGCGCTGCCAAAGCGTCGCTGCGCTCTCGGGTGGCAGGATCGGCTGGTGATAGGTGCTGTCGGGCGAGGTGACGATGGAGCCGTGAAGCCTTCCACCCGGAATGAAGAGCGCATCACCCGCAATGAGACGCAGTTCCACGCCGGCCAGCGGGAAGAAGGTCATGGTCCCGGTTTCAATCACCAGCAACCGGTCGTCGGGATGGATGTGGGTGGTCGAGCGTTCGTCGTGGACTTCGCGGAAGGTCTCGCTGTCGAGGCGGCCGGCGCGCCAGTCGGCGAGGAACGGTGCGAGTTTCGGGTCGTTGGGACGCACGGCACCCGCCCAGCCGAGCTGGTCGGCCAAGTCGCGGTCAGCCAGCTCCTGCAACAATCGGAATTCCTCGAAGCCGCGCAGGATGCCCTCGATCGCCCGCGGGCCACAGGTGGCAATAGCCGGTTCGATGAGCCGCGTCAGCACCATCTGCCGGTGGTGCCGGTCGATATGGTGATGCTCGTCGAAATAGCGCAGATCGATTTCATTGCCGAAGATGCGGCGCAAGGTGCGCGCCTGTCGGCCGGTTACATTGACAAGGCTGGCTTCGGTATAGAAGAGCGCCCCCAGATAGCGGAAGACGTGGCGCTTGTTGGCGGCGACATAGTGGAAATAGTTGGCAAGCGCCAGCGATCCCGGTTGGTAGAATTGCCAATAGGCATGTGGCCGGCAGTCGAGGCCGATGCTGGCAAGAGTTGCCTCGAACAAGGTCGAATGCTTGGCGCCGTGTACAGCAGCGCCATATTCGTCGATCAGGACATTGAAGAGGGATGATTGCAGCGGGCCATAGGCACCGGGGGCAAGCCGCGCCATCGCCGACGCTTCGGACAGGAAATCCGGGGCCATCTGCACCAGATAATGCCCTGCGGCGGCGCGCGGGTCGGCGGCGTTGAGCAGCGCCGCCATGACCGGGTCGGCAAGATCGTCGGTAGGCGCCGTTTCCTCGGCCGTCAGAAAATCCCGAAGGCGCGCCAGCGCCGGTTCCGCCGACCAGGGTCCGGTGATGTCGATCGATGCCTCAAGATCGGCAAAGGCGAGATTTTCGAGATGCGGTCGCGCGGCACCCGCCCGTGACGCCGTATCCGCGCCGTAGAAGAGATCGAAATTCCGCCACCCGGATTCCCCTGCGGACTCCTTGGCCAAAGGCAGGAACAGGAGATCGGTTTCATATGCGTTGAAGAGCAGGCGGTGAAGGACCAGGGCGCTGTTGCCGGCGAGCCGCGCCATCGGCACCGCGCGATTGAGGGCGAGATGCGGCAGATCCTTGGCCCGGGTCGGGCGGCGGAACGGATCACCGTCGATCAGCAGTTCGTCTGCTGTTGCCTCATCCTGCCAGGAGAGGGCGGCAAAGTGCGCTATGGCCCTGCGCGCGTCGGATTCCTGCTGGATTGTCGCGATATCAGTCATGATGGCCCCCTCAAATACAACCAAAGAGGTTATTTCCCAATCATGATACGCGAATATAGTGATGATGCCACAACCATGACGTGCAAAATGCAAATCCTACGATAATGAGCATCGATACCTAGGAAAGTTTTGGGATGCGGGAAGCGAGGGCGGAGGACATAATTCGAACTGCGGGGAAAATCAGGGAAAGCGGGCCGCAGACGATCCATCATGAAGAAGATTGCCAAGACGACGGAGTTTTCCCAGGAAGCGCGCGCCGCCATCGACGCGCAATGGTTCGACGTCGATGCTGTGCCGGTTCCGGTCCTGGTCGTACCGATCGATTATCCCACCGACTGGCATATCGAGCCGCATGTCCATCGCAAGGCGCAGCTGATCTTCTGCTGCTCAGGGGTCATGACGGTGGAAACGGCGAGCGACCAATGGGTGGCGCCGCCCAATCGCTGCATCTGGGTGCCCGGTGGCCTTTCCCACGAAATCCGCATCAACCAGGCAGCGGCGATGCGAACCCTTTATGTCGAGCCGGGCGCACGGCCGGGCCTGCCCGCGCAACCCTGCACGCTCGGCGTTTCGCCGCTGTTGCGCGAACTGATCCTTGCCGCCGTCATAAGCACCACGGCACCGGACCCGAAGGACTTCGCACCCGGCACACCCAACGCCCATATTGCCGACGTGCTGCTCGACCAGATCGTTGCGATGCCGACATCGGATCTTCACATCCCGATGCCGAGCGACCGGCGCCTGCTGCCGATCTGCACCGCCCTCACCATCAATCCCGGCGACCGGCGCAGCCTCAAGGATTGGGCGGCCCAAATCGGCACGTCGGACCGCACCATCGAGCGGCTGTTCGTGCAGGAGACGGGCCTTACCTTCCACCGCTGGCGCGAGCAGATGCGACTCCTCAAGAGCCTTTCCTTGTTGGGAAGCGGCCGCGCGGTCAAGAACGTCGCCCTTGAGCTGGGCTTTGCCAATCCCAGCACCTTCATCGCCATGTTCCGGAAGATCATGGGTGTCACCCCCGGCGCTTACCTCAAGGGCGCGGAATAGGCGGCGCGACTTTCAAGCGGCGCGTTCGGCAGGCGGTGCCGATGTCTCGGCATTCCGCTTTTCCGCCGCCGGCAATGCGGGCTGCTCGGGCAGCTGTTCAGGTTGGCGCGATTTCACCGGCGGGGTGTCGCTGATGACGTCGAAATCGAAACGGGTCATGTCGGTCTCCTTGGTGTGAGACCGCCTTCCAATCGGGACCCGGATTTTCAATGAGGGGGTTTGAAAATACAAAAGGCCGCCGGTGGAAGGCGGCCCTGGTGTCAAGCGTGGATCAGAATCCCTCAGGCCGCCGGATTATACCAGCGGTACCAAAATCGCCCACCGAGCGCGGCGGCGGAAAGGGTCTGAACCTTGCTCATGGGTGCTACCTTAGCGGTCCGAGCCCGGGCTGGCAAGAGCGTGTCGCCGGCGCGACAGCTTGCCGCCCGACCTGGCGCAGCATGGGGCATGCAAATCAAGGGAGACCCGGGATGGACAAAAAAGCTGATCACCAGGGCGGCTGCCTGTGCGGCGCCGTGCGCTATCGCGTCGAGGGCGCCATGCGTCCCGTCATCGCCTGCCATTGCTCGCAATGCCGGCGCGCCACCGGGAGCTTCATGATGGCGAGCGCCGCCATGCACGACCACCTGACCATCGAGGGCGCGGAGAACATCACCTGGTACAACTCGTCCGACACGGCGCGGCGCGGCTTCTGCCGGATCTGCGGATCGAATCTGTTCTGGGAGGGGGCCGGGCGTCCCCATACCAGCATCACCGCCGGCTCCCTCGACGGGCCGACCGGGCTTTCGCTCGGCCGCCATATCTTCGTTGCCGACAAGGGTGACTACTACGAAATCGCGGATAACGTCGCGCAGTCGCAGACCTTCGAAGGCTACGATCCGACGCCACCCAAATAGCCCTGCATTGGGAGGCGACAAGCCGGCGGCATTTCGCTAAAGGATCGTCATGTCCGATCCGGCCCTCGATACCCTTCTGCTGCCCTTCGCGACCGGCGCACTCACCTGGCCGACGGCAGGCGGGATGCTGTTCCTGCGTGCCCGCATGGGCAGCGCCCTTGCGCAACCTGGGGTGCCGCGAGACCGATTGATCTGCCGGCAGACCTTCCGGCCCTTTGCGAACGATCTCGAAGCGGCGGGGGTGGCACTCGCACAGGATCCGGATCTTCCCAAGGGCTCCTTCCCGCTCATCCTGCTGTTGCCGCCGCGCCAGCGGGACGAGGCGCGCCATCTCCTTGCCGAAGCGGTCAATCATGTCATGGCCGGCGGGATCGTTGTGGCGGCCTCTACCAACAACGAGGGCGCTCGGTCGGTCGAGGCGGATCTCGGCAAGCTCGCGGGCGATGTGTCATCACTTTCCAAGAACAAGGCGCGCGTCTTCTGGAACGTCATCGACAAGGCGCATATCGACCAGACTCTGCTGGCGGAATGGCTGGCGCTGGGGCGCCCGCGCCGGCTGGAGAGCGACCCGCGATTTCTCACGCGCCCCGGCCTCTTTGCCTGGGACCGGATCGACGCCGGATCGGCGCTGCTCGCCGAACATCTGCCGACGGATATCAGCGGTGCCGGCGCAGATCTCGGCTGCGGCTTCGGCTATCTCGGCGCCGAAATCCTGGCGCACTGCCCCAGGGTCAAATCGCTCGATTGCTATGAGGCCGAGCGCCTCGCCCTCGATCTCGCACAAGGCAATCTCGCGCCGCTTGCCAAAGGCGTCGCGCTCGACTTCCTGTGGCAGGATGTGACGCAGGGACTTCAACGCCGCTATGATTTCATCGTCAGCAATCCGCCCTTTCACACGGGCCGCGCCGACCGCGTCGATCTCGGGCAAGGCTTCATCGTCGCAGCCGCCAAGGCATTGCGACCCGGCGGTCGCCTCCTCATCGTAGCCAACCGGCATCTGCCCTATGAAGAGGTCTTCGCCACCCATTTCGCCCACCGCCGCATCGTGACGATCGCGGACGGCTACAAGATCATCGAAGGCACGACATGAAACTGGTCAAGCATCTTGCCAATCTGGGCTACGGCAGCCGCAAGGAAGTGATGGCGATGCTGCGCAACGGCCGCTTCACCGATGCGCAAGGCCAGGAGATCGACGCGGATTCGACGATCGACCATCGCGAGATCCGCTTCGACGGCGCACCGCTCGACCCGGACGCAGAGGCCGTCATCATGCTCAACAAACCAGTGGGCTTCACCTGTTCGACCAAGGATCCGGGGCGGATCGTCTATGATATCTTGCCGATGCGCTGGCGCTTCCGGAAGCCGCCGATCTCGCCCATCGGCCGGCTCGACCGCGATACGTCGGGGCTGCTGCTCTTCACTGCCGACGGCGCTTTCCTCCACCGCGTGATCTCGCCCAAATCGAACGTGCCCAAGGTCTATGAAGCAACGCTCGCACGGCCGCTGCGCGGCGACGAGGGCGCCCTCTTTGCCAGCGGCACGATGATGCTGGAATCCGAAACCAAGCCGCTGCTGCCGGCCGAGCTTACCGTCACGGGTGAAAGATCCGCGCGCCTTGTCCTGCATGAAGGCCGCTATCACCAGGTGCGGCGGATGTTCGCCGCGACCGGCAACCATGTCGAAACGCTGCACCGCGCGGCGATCGGCGGCCTTACCCTCGGCGATCTTGCCGAAGGGTCCTGGCGTGAATTGTCGTTAACCGAACGTCAGCGCGTGATCTTGCCTTAGGAAAAGGCCTGATAGTCCAGCACGTAGTGAACGAAGCCCACCGGCCAGAGTGAACCTGTGCGGCGGTAGCAGATCATGGCGGCGGCGCCATAGAGGCCGGCCGCGATCATGCCGGCGGGTGCCCGCCACCAATGGAAGAGGCCGAACAGGACGGCGCTTGTCAGCACGACGCGCCAGAAGCCCCAACCGAATGAGCTCATGACATGGCTCGCGAGCTTGCGGAAGATGAGCTCCTCATGCAGCGCCACCAAGGCAAGACCCAGGGTGATGTCCAGAGCGTAGAGAAAGCCCTTTGGACTAGGATAGGCGCCGAGCGGTGCCTGCGGAAACCAGGCAGCCAGGGTCTGACCGATCGGCAGCATGAGGAAGAGCGCCAGGATGCCGATGATCCAGGCCACCGCTTCGAGCGTGCCGACCTTGAGTTCATCACGGCGGCGCAGACACCAGCGCCCGGCCGGAAGAATGAACAAGACCGCGATCGCCATGATTCGACCGGCATAGTCCGCAAGGAGCCAGGGCAATGCGTCGTCCGTACCCAGGCGGTAAAGTTGGGTGGGCAGCATGGCGAGCATGGCGAGGATGAGGCAGAGCAAGAGACGCTGCGACCGGGGAACCGATTCGGTCCGCGTCTGCTGCCCGCCAAGCAATAACTCGATATCCGTCATGCCGCCCCCCGATGGCCGCAGCTTTCCGTTTCAGCCCCGGAGACCAGCATGCCAGCCGGCGGGGCCTCAGGACTGTGACGGCCATCACATTCCGTGAGCTCAGGGGGATGTGCTCACGGAATAAAAAGGACGGGGCCGGGGATTCCGACGTCCCGGCGAGGTCAGCTGTAAAAGTAAGGATCGAGAACGCGGACTTCCGTGATCTGGTCGACCGGGAGGTTGGTTTTGCCGGCAACACGGCGGATCGCCTCGGGATTCGGCCCATCATAAATGCAATAGGACTTCTTCTTGTCCATGCTGACATAGGAATGGACCCAGGTGACGCCGTCGGTGAGGTTGGTATCCACCACTTTCAGGCAGGCCTCGGCGCCCTCGGCATTGATCGGGACGACAAGGCCGGCTGGAAACTCGCGTTCGACGACATAGCGGGGCATGGCTGACCTCCTTGATGAACGATTGCACCTGGCCGGCCTGCATCGACCGGCTGAGGTTTGACGCTAAGAGCGTCGACAAACGCGAGCATCGGGAGGATTCCCCATTTTTCGGCCCTACTCCTGCCAGGGTCGCTTGCGGACCTCGAATTCGATATCGGCGCGAGAGAGACCGATATCCTTGAGGAGATGGGAACTGAGGCCGGTGAGATGCCGACGCTGGCGCCCCCGTTCAATCCAGGACAACAGCGCGTCAAAGCCGCGGATGAAGAAACTGGTGCGATGCGGCGCCGGGGCGACTTTCTGGGTCGCCACCGCGTTCGTGCAATCAATCATGATCAGAGCTCCCGCTCGAAAAAGACCAGCCAGTCGGCCAGGACCGGCGGTATGGCGTAATAGGGCGCGATGCGCCGGAAACCGAGGCTTTCATAGAGGCCGATCGCCTCGGCCTGGTGATGGCTGGTGTCGAGGCGCATGGCCCGGTAACCGATACGCACGGCTTCCGCGAGGGCCCGTTCGGCGAGCGACCGACCGATGCTGAGACCGCGATAGGCGTCGGCCACGAACATGCGCTTCATTTCGGCGATGCCGACGCCGAGGTTGTGCAAGGCAACGCAGCCGGCCGGTTGGCCACGATGATAGGCGAGCAGCAGCATGCCGTGCGGCGCCGCGTATTTGCCAGGCAAACCGGCTAGTTCCCCTTCAAAGGCGGCCGCATCGAAATAGCGGTTGATAAGCGCTATGTCGGCGGCATGCCGCTGCTTGTGCCAAGCGACGAAGCTGCGCATGAGGTCGCGCACATGGTCAAGTTCAGTACCGGTTGTCGCCCGGACAATGTCGAGCGTCATGGGTAGGCTCCTTACTGGTGCAGATGTGGAGCCTGGAAATTAGGTCCGGACCCCCTTATGCCGCATCGGGAGGATTCCCCATTTTTGCGGCGGCAACTACTCCAGCATCTGTACTGACGAGCCCCAGCCGGGCGGCAAGGGCCGCCGCTTCGCCGCGCGACCGGACGTCAAGCTTCCCAAGAATGGCGGAAACATGATGGTCGACCGTCTTTTCCGAAACGAACAGGCGGCCGGCGATTTCAGCGTTGCGCCTGCCTTCGGCAAGATGGGCGAGCACGCCGAGCTCGCGCGTGGTAAGGCCGAAGGGATTCTGCCGATGGCGTGCCTGAGCACCGCGCTTCACAGCGCGCGCACCGCCGGCACGCAGTTTCCGGCGCAACATGCCGGCAAGGGGTGCTGCGCCAAGTTCATCGGCAAGGTTGAGGGCCGTGCGCAGATCATCTTCATTGTCGCTGTCGACGAGGGCAGCTGCCTGCAGATAAATGCACCCACGCGCAGCCCAACCTTCCGCCGCCGCAGCCGACCTGCCAAGCATCTGCTCCAGAAAAAGGCCAGCGCTGCTGGAACAATCCTCGCATTCCGGATCGAGCCGGCGGCGCCACATGGCCAGGGCGCCATTCATCCAGGGTTCCGGTTGTGCGATCGCCAATTGCCAGGTTTCCGCCAGTTCATCCGCCATGTCGGGAAGGCGTCCCTGCAGCCAGGCCGATTCGGCGCGCGCCAGGGTCACGAATCCGATGCGCTGCATTTCGCCGGTCGGCAGCGCCATCTGCCGCGCATCTTCCAGATATTCATCCGCACCGGCCTCGCCACGACGGGCGCGCAGGAGGCCCAGAACGGTGAGCGCCGGTATCTTGCTGATCGGTGCCGTCAGCGGGTGACGGACCACCGCCTCGGCATCCTCGGCCGCCAAATCCCACTGCCCGCGCTCCAAATTCATGATCGCGCGGACCGTCTTCATGTAACGACCCCAGGCATCGAGATCAAAACTCTCGCAGAAGGGAATGCCCTGGGCGAGATAGTCGTCGACCGCATCAAACCGATAGATGCGCATGGTTGTCGTGGCGAGATTGGTATAGGCGCGTGCCGCCTGTTCCTTGTAGCCGAGATCGAGCGCTATCTGCAGGCTGCGTTCGAGATCGGCCCGCCCGCCTTCATCCAGCATCGTGAGCCGCGCCGTGCCGACATTGTTGAGGGCATGGCTGAGAATTTCCATCTCGCCCAGCATCTCCGCCAGAGCGATCGCCTTGGCACCCCATTCCAACGCCAGCGCTGTGCGATTGGACAGCATGTAGAGCTGCGCGCAATTGCTGCAGGCCATGGCGAGTTCGGGTCCCGGCGGCAAGGCGTTCAGGCAGGCAATCGCCTGCTTGGCGAATTCCTCGGAATCATCCTTGCGGCCATTGAACCAGGAGAGGCGCGAGAGCCAGCGCAGATTGTCGCCTTCCCGCAGCTTGTCGCCGATCTCGCACCACAGCGCCAAGGCGTGCCGACGGGACGCCACCGCTTCCTCGATCCGGTCCACCACATAGCATTCATAGGAAAAACGTTCGTAGAGGCGCGCACGTTGATCCGGTGGCAGGGAACCGGCATGGCGCAAGGCGCTTTCATAATGCGCTGCCGCCTCGCGGTGCGCATTGAGTGCGGCCGCCTGTTCGGCGGCAACCGGCGCATAGCGCAGGACCGATGCCGAATCGTTCGATTGGTCGGCATGATAGACCAGGCGCGCCAAGGGCACTGCCTCGCCGAAGCGCTGCTGCAGCGCATAGAGGATGCAGGCGTGCAGATCCTGCCGACGCGGAACGGTGAGATGCGCCTCGACCACGCGGCGGGCGAGTTCATGGCGGAAGGCAACGGCACCATCGGCATCGATCACCATGCCGGCAGCAAGGCACTCAGCGATGGCATCAGCCTGGTCGCCCACGGTCCGTTCGAGCAACCAGCGCTCAGTCCGCCCCGGCACCACCGCCACCAGATCGGCAATGCCACGCGCCTCGGGCGAGAGGCGCTGCAGCCGGGCGATGACGGCATCGCGCACCGTTGCCGGTGCGGAACCCTGCGGAACCGCCAGAGCCTCAGTCACGAAAAAGGGGTTGCCGCAGGTGACGCGGTAAAGATCCGCTGCCGGCCGGCCGGCAGCGGCCGCGAGCCAGGTGACGGCACCCTCGCTCAAGGGCTCCAATTCCAGCCGGCGGAGATTTGCCGCGGGCAATTCGCCGATGACACCACGCAGCAGATGCGTCTTGCCGATTTCATCCGCGCGGTAGCTGAGGATGAGAAGAAGCTTCATCTGCCGAAGGCGCCGGCCCAGGAACTTCACCAGATCGAGTGTCGCCTCATCGGCCCAATGCGCATCCTCGATGATGAGGACGGTCGGACCGCCGAGTTGCATCAGTTGATCGATGGTGAGGTTGAAGACGATCTCGCGCCGATCGGCATGCAGGATGGCCGGCGCGAAGCTGCCACCGATCTGGCGCGCGATGTCATAGAGCGGCGCCAGCGGATGCGGTGTGAAGAGAGATTCGCAGCCACCCCAAAGAAATCTGGCGGCGGTCCGCTGGACCCGGCCGCCGACGCGTTCGGCATGAAGTTCGGCGTCCCGGGCGAAATGCTGCAACAGGCTGGTCTTGCCGATCCCGGCCTCACCGGAGAGAAGCACGATGCGGCCCGCACCGTTGGCGGCTTCCGCCGCCCACTGATGAAGCAACGCGAGTTGTTGGTCACGCTCAAGCAGAGTCATGATTGACGGCAATCCGAGTCTATTTCGCTCTTCCCGAGAAGGGCCTCGCGGTAGCACGCAGATTTCACACCATGCAAGCGACGCCAAGTCCTGAAACTGGATCAACCTTTTCTTGTGCAACGCATTATGATGCAGACTTGCCACAGATGCGAGAGAACGCGGAAAGGCCAGGATTTAACCGATAGGGAAAAACTTGCATCGATGTGTATCTCCGGGCGCGTTACAAGCAGAGATTGTTGATAGTTTGACCCAGAAGTTCGCCGACTATGATGCTGCGGCGCGATGACAGTTTGGTCCTGCGCCACCCCGGCGCGAGAAAGGCTCTGATCGATGGCAAAAATCCTCGGCGGTATCGGCGAGGCGTTGGCGGACCGGAACTTTCGCATTTTCTCGGTCGGGTCGATCACCTCCTGGATCACCTATTTCGTCCAGAACGTGGCCTTTTCCTGGACGGCCTGGGAGATCACGCACTCGACGGCCTGGCTCGCCGGCATCTATCTGCTGACCACCATCGCCACCATCATCTTCCTGCCCTTGGGCGGTGTGTTCGCCGATCGGCATGACCGGTTCCGGTTGGTGCAGGTTGCCTATGCCTGCGATTGCCTGAAAGCGCTGGCGCTCGCGATCCTCGCCTTCACCGACCATCTCGGCCTCGTGGCATTGTGCATCTGCGCCATCCTGCATGGGATCATCCACAGCTTCAGCGTGCCGGCATCCTATGGAATGCTGCCCCGCTTCGTGGCGCGAGAGCGGCTGGCATCGGCCATCGCCGTCAATGCCGCCTATTCCCAATTCGCCATCTTCGCTGGTCCCGCCCTTGCCGGATGGATCCTGGTGCATTGGGGTGCCGCCACCGCCTTCGCCGTCAATGTCGCCGGCTACCTCGTCTATTTCGCGGCGTCCGCGCGCCTGCGCACGCCGGCGGATTACCGGCAGGCACGCACAATCCGCCGCCCGATCACGCAGGAGGTCATGGCAGGTGGGCGCTACATCTTCGGTCATGCGGGGCTGACCGCCTTCATGGCGCTCATCCTCGTCGGCGACGCCATATCGGCGGCGACCTACCAGATGATGCCCGCCTATGCCGATCTTGAGCTTGGCAAAGGTGTGGGCGCGGTCTCGCTTCTCTACGGGGCCGCCGGCATCGGTGCCACGATGGCGGCGATCTGGCTGGCCCAGGGCGGTGCCGCGCGCGCAACGCCGCAGCGCGTACTGTGGGCCTTCCTGGGCTTTGCCATCGCCATCTATCTGATGGCCGGTTCGCCCTTCCTCTATCTCTCGGTCGCGGCGATGCTGCTCTATGGCTTTTCGGGTGAGACGCGCCGCACGGTCACGGTCTCGATCATGCAATCCTCGGTCGAGGATGCCCAGCGCGGCCGCGTGATGGCGACTCAGCATCTGCTGACACAGATCGCCGGCGGGATCGGCACGCTGGGCGTCGGCCTCGCCGCGCACCAACTCGGCCTGCGCCTGCCGCTCGCCTGCGCCGCGATCCTCCTCACCCTCGTCTGGCTCGCCATCTTCGCCCGGCGCGGCCGCATCGCCGCCGCCTTTGCAGACCGGCGCGCGGCGGAAATCTCGACAGCGACGACGGTTGCCAAATAAGAGCGCCCCTGCCAGTATGCGCGCGATGATTGTTCACGATTTACCCCAGCAACCGTAGGCAGCATTCATGGTCGCGCGCGTTCGTACCGTAGCATTCGAGGGCGTCGACGTGCGCCCAGTGGATGCGCAGGTGCAGGTTTCGGGCGGCATGCCGGCCTTTACAATATCGGGGCCAATTACAACTCTGGAGAACTGAATGCCGCAACTACAGCGTTCTGTTGCCGCTCTACGTATTGGTGGGGATGGATTAGTGCCCGAAGAAATATCAAAGATGATGGGTAGTGCTCCGTCGCGGGCACATCGCGAGGGCGAAAAATTTGGCGGATCCGATGGCCTTCGGAATGAGCGTAAGAGCGGTCAATGGAGCCTTGAAGCAACCGATCGCGAACCAGAAAACTTTGACCGGCAGATTAATGAGATCCTGAGCAAGCTGACGGATGACCTAGCCGTTTGGGCCAGAGTCCGAGCAAGCTACGAGGTAGATCTGTTCTGCGGTTGGTTCATGGGTAGCAGCGATGAAGGAATCGATGTTTCGCCCGAAAACTTGAAGGCGCTTGGTGATCGCGGCATCAAGCTGTCAATCTGCATGTATGCTCCTTCAAAAGGCTAAGCCATGGTTGCACGCGTTCGCACTGTTGCTTTCGAAGGCGTCGAGGTGCGGGCCGTCGATGCGCAGGTGCAGGTCTCGGGTGGCATGCCGGCCTTCACGCTGGTGGGCCTGCCCGACAAGGCGGTGGGTGAGAGCCGGGAGCGGGTGCGGGCGGCATTGACGGCGATTGGTCTGGCGCTGCCGCCCAAGCGGATCACGGTCAATCTGGCGCCGGCGGATCTCCTGAAGGAAGGGTCGCATTTCGATTTGCCCATCGCACTGGGGCTCCTCGCGGCGATGGGCGTCATTGAGGCCTCGTCGCTCGATAGCTTCGTCGTGCTGGGAGAACTTGGGCTCGACGGATCGGTGGCGGCCGTAGCGGGCGTGCTGCCCGCAGCGCTCCATGCGGCATCAAGCGATCTCGGGCTCATTTGCCCGGAGGCACAGGGCGGCGAAGCGGCCTGGGCGGGCGAGGTCAATGTGGTGGCGCCCGGCAACCTGCTGTCGCTCATCCACCATTTGAAAGGCCAGCAGGTGCTGCGGGCGCCTGAGCCGAAGATTGCCGAGGATACGGGCTCGATGCTCGACCTCAAGGATATCAAGGGCCAGGAGAGCGCCAAGCGCGCGCTGGAGATTGCGGCGGCGGGTGGACACAATCTGCTGATGATCGGCCCGCCGGGGTCGGGCAAGTCGATGCTGGCGCAGCGCTTGCCCGGTCTGTTGCCGCCGCTCTCGCCGGCCGAGGCGCTGGAAGTCACCATGATCCACAGCCTGGCCGGCAGTCTCGCTGAGGGGAAGCTGCTGCGCCGGCGGCCCTTTCGCGATCCGCATCATTCGGCCTCGCTCCCCTCGCTGGTCGGCGGTGGCCTCCGCGCGCGGCCGGGCGAAATCAGCCTCGCGCATCTTGGCGTCCTCTTCCTCGACGAGTTGCCGGAATTCCAGCGCGCGACCCTTGAGGCCCTGCGCCAGCCGATGGAGACGGGCCGCGTTTCCATTGCGCGCGCCAACGCCCATGTCACCTATCCGGCACGGGTCCAAGTGGTGGCGGCGATGAACCCCTGCCGCTGCGGGCATCTGGGCGATCCGCAACTGGGCTGCGGCAAGGCGCCGAAATGCGGGCAGGATTACCAGTCGCGCATCTCCGGCCCCCTCTTCGACCGCATCGACCTTCATGTCGATGTGCCGGCGGTTTCCGCCGCCGATCTCTCGCTGCCGCCGCCCGCGGAGGGGAGCGCCGAGGTGGCGGCACGGGTGGGAGCCGCGCGTGCCCGGCAGACTGCGCGCTATGCCGCGCACGGCATCCGCACCAATGCGGAAGCCGATGGCGAATTGCTGGAAAACCTCGCCGCCCCGGATGCGGAAGGGCGCCGCATCCTTACCCAATCGGTGGAGAAATTCCGCCTGTCGGCGCGCGGCTATCACCGCGTGCTGCGCGTCGCCCGGACGCTGGCCGATCTCGCCGGCGCTGATGACGTGCGCGCGATCCACATTGCCGAGGCGCTGGGGTATCGACGGATCGCACCGAGCCGGGCGGCCTGAGCAATAGCAAGACCGTCCACTCGGTCAGCGCTAAAGCTGCCTCAACCTATCTTCACAGCGACAATGCGACGTGTCCGTGGATCAAGTTCGATGTTGAGTCGGTCCAAGAGGTAATCGTCGGTGACCGGATCGCCGGTTTGATAGACACGAAGTGTCATGCCGATATAGTCGGGGCCCTCACCCGAACCGCTCCATCCTGGCAGCAAAATTCTTCTCGCATCAGCCGCGATCGTCAATGTGTTGCTATCACCGAATCGCGCTTCCATTTTGTTTTCTAGGGCGTGAATTCTTACGCCCACAAGAGGGTGGTCCTTGCCCCAATAATCTTCTGGGCCCCTCGACAAGCGGCCTTGCGCCTCGATGGGTCGGAACACCTGAATTTGGTTGCCACTGGGTGGTGTCGCAACGAAGTCGAAGTCCTGAATGCCATCGCTCGGCGGGGCGATATAGATCCAAGGCTCAAGCCGGGGCTCGTGCCAACCGGCCGAAGCAACGCGGCCTTTGGCGATGATGTTGATTGTCGGGGGGTTCGACTTTTGCAGTTCCAGTTGGACTTCCGTGACATCATGTATCCGCGACATCATTCCCTCCTCCGAAGCTACAACTTAAGGAGGATAGTATTTCATTTATACAAGTAAGAGGAGTCTCTTTTAGTTAACAACACTCTGAGAGGTCTGTAAGCCCAGTCAAACCCTCCCCGATTTCTCAAAGGACAAGCTATCGCGCGGTTTGCGCCGCCTTTTCCGCAACCTTCGGCATGAAGCGGTCCCAGCGCACGATGGCGCGGTCATGGGTACCTTCGCCGATGAGATCAACCTCGTCGCGGGCGCTCACCTGCCAGCTGGCGCGCTTGCCGTCGGCTTTGCTGCAGGTGACGGTCACCGTCACCACCATGCCCGGCGGTGTGGCGGCGAGATGGCTGACATTGATGCCGATACCGAGGCTGCCCTCGCCGTCATCCAGATGCGGTTTCAGCGCATCGATGCAGGCCCATTCCATGAGTCCCACCATGAAACCGGTGGCGAATACCGCCGGCATCGACTGGAAATCGGGCGATTCCGGATAGAGGTTGGGAACGGTCTTGGCGTCAGTGACGCGGAACGTGAAGGTGTGAACGTCGCCGACCTTGAGCGTATCCTTCATGCGCCACCTCGCCTTTCACAGCGCTACTTCGGGTCCACCAGGGGAATGTGCGGCGCCGCATGGCGCGGCAGCACACCGGTCAAGCGCGGGTCATCCTGCACCTCGACCATGAAGGCGTAGGGAACGAACCCCGCCTTCTGATAGAAGCCCAGCGCATTGGGGTGATCGAAGGTGCAGGTATGCACCCAGAGGCGGCGGATCGGCACCTGGTCTGGGCGCCGATTCCAGGCGAGATGGATGCCGCGATCAATGAGATAGCGCCCGGCACCCGTGCCGATTGCTTCCGGCACCACGCCGAAGAAGGAAAGCTCGCACTGACCTTCTTCGCGGAAATCGAGTTCGAGGAGGCCCGCGACGCGGTCGCCATCCATCAGGCGATAGAGATCGACATCGCGGCTGCCCAGAATCGCCTGCAGCTTCTCGTCCGCCATGATGAGGCGCGAATACCACAGCCAATCGGCCCCGACGCGGCGGAAGAGATCGCGAAAGGCGGCAAGATCGGCCTGCCACGGCACCAGACTGAACCGATCATCGCCCGGCCGGGCGGGTCGCGGCGCGGGTGGTGCCATCATCTCAAGGCAAGTCACCACGTTGGCGATCTGGCCGGGCTTCAGGGGCGAATAGCCGAGGGGAAGAACGGGATTGTCCATGGTCGATCGTTCGATGTTGAAACCGGCACCATCTCTAGCGAGCGGCGGCGCAAAAGAAAAGCGCCCGGCAGTCGAGGCCGCCGGGCGCCGGTCACCGCATGAAATGATTGGCTTCTATTTGACGATCGTTACCGGTGCCGAGGCGTGGCTGACGACAGCGGTCGCGACGGAACCCAGGAACAGGCGGGCCAGCTCGTTTGTGGTGTTGGTGCCCATAACGATATGGTCGATCTTGTTCCTGTCGGCATAAGAGACGATGGCATCGGCAACCGCGCTGCCGCTCGCCACGACACAATCGTAATTCTCGAACTTCGCGGCCTTGGCCGATTTCACGGCCGATGCGAGCTGCTTGTCGGACTGGGCGGCCGCGGCGTTCATCGATTCCGCGTCCCAGTAATGTGTGCGCCGCGCGCGGGTCGGCACGATATTGACGGTGAGAAAGGTGAGCTTTGCTCCGGTCGCCTGAGCCAGTTCGACCGCGCAGTTGGCGACGTGGCCCGTGATTTTGGAGCCATCGACCGCACACAATATTCTTTTTATGGCCATGATGCGTTTCCTCCGTTGTCGGTGGGCGCACTGCCCTACCCACGTGGCATCATGCGCCCCCAGTCGGCGCGAATGCTTGACTCAAATCAACCTCGGGAATGTCGATATTGGAGCGAAACAGAACGGCCGCGGGACGAAATCGCCCGCGGCCGCTTGGTCTTAAGTACGCGTCGAACCCGGCTTACGACGCGGCCAGGTTCCTCAGCACGTAGGGCAGGACGCCGCCGTGGCGGTAGTATTCGACTTCCTCGGCGGTATCGATGCGGCAGGTGACGATGATCTCCTCGACCTTGCCGTTGGAACGCGTGATCTTCACCGGCACGTCCATGCGCGGCTTGATGTTGCCATTCTTGCCGGCACCGGCGAGGCCGGTGATGTCGAAGATTTCGGACCCGTCGAGATTGAGGCTTTTCCGGGTCATATCGCCCTTGAACATCAGCGGCAGGACGCCCATACCGACGAGGTTGGAGCGATGGATGCGCTCGAAGCTTTCCACCAGCACCGCCTTGATGCCGAGGAGCAGCGTGCCCTTGGCTGCCCAGTCGCGGCTGGAGCCGGTGCCATATTCCTTGCCGCCGATGACGACCAGCGGGGTCTTCGCCTTCTGGTACTTCATGGCCGCGTCATAGATCGACATGCCTTCGCCCGACGGCATGAAGCGGGTGACGCCACCTTCGGTTCCCGGCGCCATCTCGTTCTTCAGGCGGATGTTGGCGAAGGTGCCACGCATCATCACCTCGTGATGACCGCGGCGCGCGCCGTAGGAGTTGAAATCCTTGGGCTCGACGCCGTTGGCGATGAGGTACTGACCCGCCGGGCCGTCCTTTTTGATGGAGCCGGCCGGGCTGATATGGTCGGTCGTGATCGAATCGCCGAGGATGGCCAGGGGACGCGCACCCTTGATGTCGCTGATGGTGCCCGCTTCCTTGCTCATACCCTGGAAGTAGGGCGGATTGGCGACATAGGTCGAGACCTTGGGCCAGGCATAGGTGAGGCCCTTGGGCGCCTTCACCTTGCGCCAATTGGCATCGCCCTTGAAGACGTCGGCGTAGCGCTTCTTGAAATCGCCGAGCTTCACGGCCTTGGCGACCGTGTCGGAGACTTCCTTGTTGCTGGGCCAGATGTCCTTCAGATAGACGGGCTTGCCCTTCTTGCCGTAGCCGATCGGATCCTTGGTGATGTCAATCTTCATGCTGCCGGCCAGCGCATAGACCACGCACAACATCGGCGAGGCGAGATAGTTCGCCTTGCAATGCGGATTGACGCGGCCTTCGAAGTTGCGGTTGCCGGACAGCACGGCGGCCGCCACCAGATCGCCCTTGGTGATCGCATCGGCGATCGGATCCGGCAGCGGGCCGGAATTGCCGATGCAGGTGGTGCAGCCATAGCCCACCAGGTTGAAACCCAATTTGTCGAGGAACTTGTTGAGGCCGGCATTCTTCAAATAGTCGGTGACGACCTGCGAACCCGGCGCCAGGCTGGTCTTGACCCAGGGCTTCACATTGAGGCCGAGTTCGACCGCCTTCTTCGCCACGAGACCCGCGCCCAGCATGACCGACGGGTTCGAGGTGTTGGTGCAGGAGGTGATGGCGGCGATGACGACGGCGCCGTCCTCGATCTCCCAATCGACACCCTTGACGCCGACGGCGCTCTCATTCCCCTTGCGGGCGAAGACATCGACCAGGTTCTTCTTGAAGCTGTCCGCCACCGTGGTCAGCGGCACGCGGTCCTGCGGGCGCTTCGGTCCGGCAAGGCTCGGTTCGACGGTTGAGATATCGAGCGACAGCGTATCGGTGAAGACCGGGTCGGGGCTCTTCTTGTCGCGCCACATGCCTTGCGCCTTGGCGTATTTCTCGACCAGCGCGATGCGGTCGGCCTTGCGGCCGGTCGACTTCAGATAGCGGATCGTCTCGGCATCCACAGGGAAGAAACCGCAGGTCGCGCCGTATTCCGGCGCCATGTTGGCGATCGTGGCACGGTCCGGAAGTGCGAGGTCATCGAGACCGGGCCCATAGAATTCGACGAATTTGTTGACGACACCCTTCTTGCGCAGCATCTGCGTCACGGTCAGCACGAGGTCGGTCGCCGTGGTGCCTTCCTTCAGCTTGCCGGTCAGCTTGAAGCCGATCACTTCCGGGATAACCATCGAGATGGGCTGACCCAGCATGGCCGCCTCGGCCTCGATGCCGCCCACGCCCCAGCCCAGCACCGCCAGACCGTTCACCATCGTGGTGTGGCTGTCGGTACCGACCAGCGTGTCGGGATAGGCAAGCGTCTTGGCCGCGACCTTCTTGCCCTTCACGGTCTGGGCCGGTTCCTTCATCGTCCAGACGACCTGGGCGAGATTCTCGGTGTTCACCTGATGGCAGATGCCGGTTCCCGGCGGGACGACGCGGAAATTGTCGAAGGCGGTCGAACCCCAGCGCAGAAACTCGTAGCGCTCGCCGTTGCGCTCATATTCAAGCTCGACATTTTTCTTGAAGGCACCGGGACCGGCGAAGAAATCGACCATCACCGAATGGTCGATGACGAGATCGACGGGCGAGAGCGGGTTGATCTTCTTCGGATCGCCGCCCAGAGCCTTCATCGCGTCGCGCATGGCGGCGAGGTCGACCACGGCGGGAACACCGGTGAAATCCTGCATCAGCACGCGCGCCGGGCGATAGGCGATCTCGCGGTCCGAGCGCTTGTCCTTCAGCCACTTCTTGACGGCCTGCACGTCCTTGACCGTGACGCTGCTGCCATCTTCGTAGCGCAGCAAGTTCTCGAGCAGCACCTTCATCGAATTGGGCAGGCGCGAGAGGTCGCCCAGGGTCTTCTCGGCCGCTTTCAGGCTGAAATAGTCATAAGATTTCGACCCGACCTTCAAAGTCTTCCGGGTCTTGAGGCTGTTCAGTTGAGGCACGGAACCACTCCCACGTTGCGGCGCAGTACGGGCAACCTGCTTCCTGGAGCAGCGACATGCGCTCTTTGGCTGCGTCACGCGGCTGGCATTGGGGGCCGACCGCCCAGGCTAGCAGGACTTAAAACCTATTTTCCAATCCCCACCCCGGGACCGGGCGCGAGAACAAGTCGAGTCGAATATCCGGCAATTTACCATGAAGGCGACGAGCCAGCGAGGGGCAAAGCCCGGCAAACTCCCGGCAATTCCAGGGAAATATTGCCTAGACCAGCCGCGCGGCACGCACTCGGACACGGACCCACATAATCCTTGCACAGAGAGGGTTTACGGCAAGCCGGGCAATTTGGTCACTATGGGATTCGGCAGGCTAGCCCAACATTAGGTTGGCCTTGAGGAATATCCGATACAGCGTCGGGACAAGCCGCACGACCGATCGGCCCAAGGCCAATTCCTTATTCTTGCCACATTCCGGTCCTAAACGGGACACAGGGCGCATGAAGACTGATGTTCAGGACGGAAGGCCATCCCCCTTTTCGTCCTATTGCGACCCGGCGAGTGGTCGGCCCATTCGCCCGGATGCCCCTCGAAGGGTTCCTTCCAACGCGGTGCCCGCGCGCCGCAAGGCGGAACCCAGGCCGAGAACCGCGCCAGTCCCTACCCCCGAATGGCGCGGTGTGAAGGGCAGGCTGCCGCGCGCCATCCCCATCCCCCGGCGCGCGGCGCCGCCTTCAATCGAAGGCAGCGACGAGCGCCTCTTTCCTGAAAAGGACCCGGGCGCGGCGCCGCCTTCAATCGAAGGCAGCGACCAACACCGCTGCCGAAGAGTTTCAGCGCAGCATCCCGGATGCTGCGCCGCTAGATGATCGAAGTTCGCAACCGCGTTACTACAGCCGCGCGCCATTGGCAGCGCGGCTATTTTTTTTGCGCGGCCATGGATTGCGGGCATCGGATTGTGGGGGCATTATCCGCGCCATGTTTCTGCGTAGCGATCCACCCATTCCCAATTGGCCGGGCCTTGCCGGACGGGACATTTCCTGGGCCCGGGCCGACGGCATCGTTACTGAACCGGTTCGGCGCATCTTCGCTTGGTGGAGTGAACACGCCACCGATGGTCCGCCGGCGCGCGAAATCTTCGACATTACGGCCTTCGGCGACATAGCCGAGCATCTCTACATCATCGCCGGCATAGAAGGCGGATTTGAACTGCGCCTGGCCGGGGAAGAATATATCCGCCTCTTCCACATCAAGCGTGGCTGGATTTGGCGCCATGACGCGACCGACCCGGTGATGCGCGATTCTGCAGCTCTCCTCACCTTTGTCGCCCAAGCGAAACGTCCGCTGCGCACAGTGGGGCGGCTGGAACTCATCGAACGGCATTGGGTCGAACTTGAGGCCATAGTCTGTCCGCTGGCACCCACGCCATCCGGCCAGGCGAAATTTCTTGGATGCGCCGCTGCCCTGCCACAAGTGTAGGCTGCCACAAGTGCAGGCCGGGAAGCGTCAGGCGTTGACTAGCATTGCGGCGCTGCCACCTTTCCTGATTTGTCGTCTTTGATGGATACGCCATGAACCGCATCACCCTGGCACTGGCGACGTTGCTGGCGATGCTGGCTTTTGCCGCCAATTCGCTGTTGTGCCGCTTGGCGCTGGGCGCAGGCAGCATCGATGCGGCGAGCTTCGGCAGCTGGCGGATGGTCTCCGGAGCGGCAACCTTGGCGGTGCTGCTCTCTCTGAAGCAAAGGCGATGGCCGCTCAATGTCGTGGCGTTTCGACGCCAGCTTCCCAACGCGCTCATGCTGTTCCTCTATATGGCGGGCTTTTCCTTCGCCTATCTCAGCCTTGCCGCCGGCACCGGCGCCCTGATCCTGTTCGGATCAGTGCAGCTCACGATGTTCGTCGTCGCATTGCGCAGCGGGGAACATTTCCCGCCCCTCTCCTGGATAGGCTGGGTGATGGCGACCGGCGGCCTCCTCTACCTCATCATGCCGGGTCTTCAGGCTCCTGACCCGATCGGCGCCGTTCTCATGGCGATCGCAGGCATTGCCTGGGGCATCTATTCGCTGCTCGGGCGCAAGTCGCAGGATCCGCTGGCGGCAACGGCGATGAACTTCATTCTGGGCATCCCGCTGATGCTGCTGGTTATCCTGGCCCAATTCATGATTGCCCCGGAAGACCTGCATGCGAGCGCCCGTGGCGTGGCGTTGGCTATTGCATCCGGTGCCGTGGCATCCGGTTGCGGCTATGTCATCTGGTACGCCGTTCTGCCGCATCATCCGGCGACCCGCTCTGCCGCCGTGCAGCTTTCCGTGCCGGCGCTTGCCGCTTTGGGTGGTGTGCTGCTGCTGGGGGAAGAGCTGACTGTGCGCTTGGCTCTGGCGGCGGTGCTGACCCTGGGTGGCGTCGGGCTTGTCCTTGTGCAACGCGCCGCCCGCAATCGCTAGGCACGGCTATTCGGCGGCGCTGCGCTTTTCCTTGTCGGTGCAAAGCGGCAGCCGCAAAGTCACCACCGTTCCCTCATGCAGTTCGCTGTCGAGATGGAAAGTGCCTCCCGACAGATCGGTCAGCGACTTGACGATGGGCAGACCCAGGCCCGTGCCCGATTGCCGCCGCTGCAAGGCGCCATCCACCTGCACGAAGGGTTTCAGGACCTCGGGTATGTCCTCTTTGGCGATGCCGATGCCGGTATCTTTGACGATGATCTCGGCCTGGACCGCATCGAAACGGCGGGCAATCAACTCGACCGTTCCGTCCTTGGGCGTGAATTTCACCGCGTTGGAAACAAGATTGGTGACGATCTGCTTGGTGACGCGCAAATCGGCGAAAAGCGGCGGCAAGTCGGGATCGATTTCGGCCGTCAGGATGACGCCGCCATTCTTGGCCCGCTCGCGCATCAGGATCATGGCGGAATCGAACACATCGGCGATCTGGATCGGTTCCGGATGCAGTTCCATCTTGCCGGCCTCGATCTTGGAAAGATCGAGAATATCGTTGATGAGAGAGAGCAGCATATTGCCGCTGTCGAAGATGTTCTTCGCATAGTCGCGGTATTTCGGCGTGCCGAGCGCGCCGAACAATTCCATCTTCATCACTTCCGAGAAACCCAGGATGGCATTCAAGGGTGTCCGCAATTCGTGACTGACATTGGCGAGGAATTCGGATTTCGCCCGATTGGCAAGTTCCGCTTGGTTCTTGGCATCGCGCAATCCTTCCTCAGCACGGATACGCTGGGTGACGTCGTTCATGATGCCGACGAATTGCAGGATGCGGCCACTCTCATCGGTGATTGGGCTGATCGCCAGTTCGTTCCAGAAGGTGCGGCCGTCCTTGCGGTAGTTGCGCAAGGTCACGGTAATCGGCCGGTGCTGGGCCAAGGCGCGGCGCAGTCGTTCCAGTGCTTCCGGGTCGGTATCGCGGCCTTGCAGCAGGCGGCAATTGCGGCCGATCATTTCTTCCGGCTTGAAACCCGTCATGCGGGTGAAGGCCGCATTGACGAAAGTGACCGGATGGTCGGGTTGTGTCGCGTCGCAGATCACGATGCCGCTGGAAACGGCGCCGACAACCGTCGCCAGCACTTCATTGCGCTGGGCGAGTTCGGTGAGGCGCAGTTCGCGCCCTTTGATCGCCGTCACATCCGTCATCAGGCGCAAGGTACCGCCTTCGGCCGTGCGCGATTCGATCACCAGCAGCGTACGCTCGTCCGGCCCCGGCACCTCGATGCGCCAGGGAAGCTGGCGGTGACGCGCCAGATGCTCGGCGATCGCCGCTTCCGGGTCAGCGACATTCGTCTCGACCCGGCTTTGGCCGCGCAGGATCGACGCGCGCACCAATTCGCCATAGGTGACACCGATCACCAGCAAATCGGAAATTGATGCGTTGAGACGGCGATAGGTGCTGTTGCAGGCAACCAGCCGGTCGGCATTGTCGAAGACGGCGACACCTTCCGGAAGATCGGCGATGGTGCGGCTGATGAGCGGGGCGGCCTTCAGTTCGGGTTCGTCTTCGGCTGCCTGTTGCTGCTGTGGCGGCACAGCCTCGGCGAGAAGCCGGCCCATAGCGAGAAGTGCCGGCCCAAAAAGAAGCGTTGCGAGCGCATTGAGCAGCATCGCCGTGGGCGCCGCCGCAACGAGTGCCGGCAGAGTGAGAAGTCCCGGCAGATAACCCAGCACGGCGAAGTTGCGCTCAACCTTCAAGGAAGGCCAGCGTCCCATGGCGGGCGGCAGCAGCGCCGCAACGGCAAGGGCGAGCGCTGCCGGTACTGCACCGCCGAGCCCCAGGATCGGCAAGCAGAGGATGGCAGCGGCGATGGCACTGATCCGGCCCAGCAACGGATCGAGCTTGAGAGCTGCCAGGAGCGGCACCATGAATGGGCCTGCGAGGAAAGCAACGTCGCGCCAGTGCGGCCAGTCGAACCAGCCCGTCGTCGGGCCGAGTTCAACTCCCGCGCGAATCAGCCCGAGGCCGCTCATGACGATCACGCCGAGGGCAAGACCGGCACCTGCGCGCCCCAGGCGGCCAAACCCGCGCCAGCCGAGAAGTCCCAGAAAGCGAAAGGCAGCCACAAGGCTCAACGCGAGGGCGAGAGAGCCAAGGCCCAAGGTCGGGGCCGAATTGAGGAAGATGAGGGTGCCGTCGATCACTGTTCGGGGGTCTTTCCGGGATCAACTCATGGTCACCAAAGTTGGTCGGAGCTTATACCCGGCTCTGTATATTCGGGCAATCCTAACAATATCAAGCATTTGAGGCAATTTTTCAGCGTCGAGGTTTTCCCTCATTTTTCGCTGTTGGAAAATCTCTTCCATTCGGCGGCACAGGCCTTGGCGGCCGCCTTTGCCATGAAAAGTAGCCGCCCCGAGTCGCGCTCCCAACTTTTGCGACCGGCCCAATTCATCAGCTCATCAATGGTGGCGCTGTCGCGCCAGCCGCTGGCCCGGAGCTGCGCCCAAGCGACGAGATCGCCCATCGCGCCGATGGCTTCTTCGCGCCGATCGGCGTCGCCGGCCAGTTGCACCAATTCGAGCTTGTCCTGATCCGGCTGCAATTCACGGAAGGTGTAGGCAGCGTGCCCAATCGACAATTCGGTGAGAAAGGCCGGCGCTGCGGCTTGCAGGCGATATTCAACCCGCACCACGCGCAGGGCCTCGCTGGCAAAGCGCGGCTGGCGGTGCCCAGCCTTGGCCAGCGCCTTGACGAGGGGCGAGCCCGGTTGGGATTTGAGATCGATCAGCGATTGCCCGTCCTTGCCGCCATTTCCCTTGATGAGGACGACATAGCGGGGTCGTCCCAATGCCCCCAACCCCGCCACGCGTTGTGCCACATCGAGCACTTCGAAGAACTCCGGATGGGCGCGGCGCTTGGCAAACTGCTTCAGCGCGGCACGCACCTTCTTTTCCTCATCCGCTTCCAGGCGCATTGCCTTGCCCGTGTCGAAGCGAAGCTGACGCCGGCCGCCCTTGACGGTGGTCCGCTTGGCAAGAAGGTCCGCCTGGCTGCGACGCTCGAGATCCTGCAGCAAATCCCCGATGGCACCTCGTGCCGTGCGCCTTTCCAGCCAGCGCGGCTTGCCGTCGCGCAAGGCCGCCTGATAGCGGGCAAGGCCGTGGGCGGCGAGCTCCACCGCGTCGCCCCTGCCGATGCCGAGCTCAGGTGCTGAGAGGATGATGCTGGTGAGAAATCGCAGCAGGTCGATGACGGCCGGACCACGGCAGGCGTCATCGAAATCACCGATATCGAAATAGGTGAGGCGATTGTCCCCGCGATAGGTGCCGAAATTCTCGAGATGCAGGTCGCCGTTGAGCCACACATTCGGCGCCTTCAAGCGCAGCACCGGCTTCAGCCACTGCCGATAAAATTCCTCGCCGGTGCCCCGATACCAGGCAAAGGCCGATTGGCGCATCTTGCGCTGCTTGAGGTCGAGGAGTCGTTGATGGATTTCCTGGCGCGTCATCTGAGGAATATGACGGCGCACCGCGAGCCGGTCCAGCCCGGCCTGCAGTCTTCGCCGGATTTGGCAGAAAATGCTTGTTCAATGTCATTGCTGCCACGGAAACGGTTCCGCACAATGACGGCCTTACCGTCTCCGGGCAAAGAGCCGGTTCGGGATATAGGAAGGCGGAGGACCATGCGCAGAACAGGCAAGCGGCGGCGCATCGCCATGTTCATTTATCCAGATGCGCACCTTCTCGACATATCCGGTCCGATGTCGCTTTTTGCTGCCACGAACGAATTCCTGCAGCAGCCGGCCTATGAAGTGGCATTGCTGGCTGCGAAGCCGGGTCCGGTCCGGACATCTGCCGGCATCGACCTTGTCGCGACCGGCCGCATCGGTCCGGTACGCCGCGATATCGACACATTGCTGGTGGCTGGCGGCAAGGGCGTTGATGCACAGCTCGACGATCCCCGCGTCCTGGCGTGGCTGCGCCGCCAAGCCCCCTCATGCCGGCGCGTCGCCTCGGTCTGCAGCGGTGCCCTGCTGCTGGCCAAGGCCGGGCTTCTCGACGGTCGGCGCGCGGCCACGCATTGGGTCCGCTGCGAGCAGATGGAAGCCCGTTTTCCCAAGGTAAAAGTCGAGCGCGACCCCATCTTCGTGCGCGACGGCAAATATTTCTCTTCGGCCGGAGTGAGCGCCGGCATGGATCTGGCGCTCGCCCTGATCGAGGCGGATCTGGGTCCCGAAATGGCGGCGGCGCTGGCCCGTGAGTTTGTCCTCTACATGCGCCGCAGCGGTGGCCAGGCCCAATTCAGCCCCGCCCTGCGCGCGCAGGACACAGCCCCCGGCCCGATTGCCCGAATCCAGCAATGGATCCTCGCCCATCTCGAAACCAAGCTCGGCGTCGAGCAACTGGCACGCGAGGCCGGCATGAGCCCGCGCAATTTCGCGCGCCGCTTCCAGGAGGAAACCGGCATGACGCCGGCAGCCTTCGTCGCGGCGGCCCGTGTCGATGCGGCGCGGGCAGCCTTGACCGATGGCCACCAACACATCGACGAAGTGGCGCGCCGCTTCGGCTTCGGTTCGGCCGAGCGGCTGCGGCGCACCTTCCGCCGACATCTATCCGTAACACCCAGCCGCTTCCGGCAGAATTTTCAAACAACGGGGATTGCCTGATGACCCAAAATGTTTGCCTGCTGCTCTTTCCCGATGTCGAGGTATTGGACTTCGCAGGGCCATTTGAAGTCTTTTCGGTGGCCGGCGAGGTTCGCAGCCCAAAGCCATTCAATGTTATGACGGTTGCTGCCCATGATGCGTCGATTGCTGCCGTCGGCGGTCTTAAAGTGGAACCGCTTTGCAATCTGGAAAACGCGCCACAAGCCGATATCCTGCTCATTCCGGGTGGCAAGGGAAGCCGACGCCTGCTCCATGATCAGCGCGTACTGGATTGGGTGGCCCGCCAAGCAGCCAAGGCCGAGATCGTCGCCAGCATCTGCACCGGCGCCTTGATCCTGGGAAAGCTGGGGCTTCTCGACGGTCTCAAGGCCACCACGCATCAATGCGCCATCGAAGAGCTGCGTCAGATCAGCGGCCGCATCGATATCCGGCCACAGGCACGATTCATCGACAATGGTCGCATTCTCACTTCGGGCGGGATCAGCGCCGGAATCGACATGTCGCTTTATCTGCTGGAGCGGCTGACGGATGCAGCCCTCGTCGCCGATGTCGTGACTGAGATGGAGTATGACTGGCGCATGCGGGCGGCCGGTTAAGGCCGCCCGCCGCTCCCCTTCCCCAACCGGTGGCGGGGCTTTGCCTAGATGGCGCGCACCTGCGCGATGAACTGGCCGACCTCGGCATTCAGCACATGTGATTGCTGGCCAAGCTCGGTTGCGGCACCCAGCACCGCACCGGCCGCCTTGCCGGTTTCATCGGCGGCCTGCGTCACGCTGACGATATTGCCGGACACTTCGCTGGTGCCTTGGCTCGCCTGCTGGACATTGCGCGCGATCTCGTTTGTCGCCGCCGATTGCTGCTCGACGGCGGTCGCGATGGTGTTGGAAATCTGGCTGATCTCCTGAATGACGGTCGCAATGCCTTGGATGGCGGTCACCGATTCGTCCGTCGCTTTCTGGATCTCGCCAACTTTGGCGCTGATCTCTTCGGTCGCACGCGCCGTCTGTGAGGCGAGGTTCTTCACTTCCGACGCCACCACCGCAAAGCCCTTGCCGGCGTCCCCGGCACGGGCCGCCTCGATCGTCGCATTGAGCGCGAGGAGATTGGTTTGCGCGGCGATTTCACTGATGAGGCTGACGACATCGCCGATCGCCTGGGCCGAGGTCGCCAGGCCCTGCACCTGGCTGTTGGTGTGTGCGGCCTGGGCCACCGCCTTTTCCGCAATGCTGGTCGATTGATTGACCTGGCGACCGATTTCGCTGATCGAAGACGTGAGCTCCTCGGTCGCCGCCGCAACGGTCTGGACGTTGGCCGTCGCCTGCTCGGCGGCGGCTGCGACAATGCCGGATTGCTGGTTCGTCTCGGCGGCCGTCGCGGTCATCGACTGCGCCGATTGCTGCAGATGGCTCGATGCGCTGGACAGCGAGGAGACCAGATTGCCGACCTTGCCTTCGAAGGCAGCGATGAGGTCGTCGAGCGCCCGGCTGCGGGCAAGCTTGCTCTCGGCATCGCGTTTGACGGCTTCGTCCGCGGCGCGTTGTGCTGCCAGCGCATCCTTGAAGACAACCACGGTCCGCGCCATGTCGCCGATCTCGTCCCGGTTGGCAAGCGCCGGGATATCGATATCGAGATTTCCCCCGGCGAGATCGCGCATGGTGTCGGTCATCGAGCGGACAGGCAGCGAGATCGACCGGCCGATGAGCAGCGCCGCGACGATGCCGATGCCAAGGGCCACGGCCGCGATGATCAGCATCAACTGCAGCGCGCGCTCGACTTTCACATTGGTATCGGTCGCGACCTGATCCATCGTGGCGCGCTGCGATTGGGTGATTTCGTTTGCCAGCTCACCGATGCGCTTGGCCTCTTCGACCATCTTCTCGTTGATGAGGGCATTGAGCGTGACGGCAAGGTCCTTGAGCTCGCTGAGGCTCATCGAATATTTCTGCATCGTCTGCGCGGCTTCCTGCGCCATGCGCCGATGCTGCTGGACTTTGAGCTTGCCCTGCAGGGCTGCGATGCTGGAAGAGAAGATCAGGACCGAACGCGCCGACTGTTCGATAAAAGTCGGATCGCCGGTCGAAACGTACCGCTCGGCAGCCATACGGGCATTGAGGAGTTTTTCCTCCGCCTGGCCGGCATAGGCCGATACTTCGAAATCGCTTTCGGAAATGCCGCCCGCCAGGATGTCGGCCATGTTCTTGCTGGCCTTCTGCCCCAGTTCGGCGAGCTCACTGTCGCGCAGCCAGTCGCGATCCGACTTCATCTTGACCGCTTCTTCAAGGTCGGCGGCATAGGTGTCGAGCAGGCCCAGGATCTCGTCATACTTGCCCTGGTCCGCTGCTGCCGCAGCAGCGCGTTGGGCGCTCAGGCCCTCCTTGATCGCGGGCAGCAGGCGGCGCGCCTCGGCGAGCGAATCCTCCGACCCGTCGCGGATGAAATCCATCACGTGTCGGCGCAGCGAAACCACGTCGCGATCGGCCTGCTGGGTGGCGATCGCCCCACCCGCCATGCGATTGAAGTCGCCGAAACTCGATTTGGCGCCGGTCAGCGCGAAATAACTGAAGCCCAGCACCGCCACCAGTACGATCAGGACGATGGCGAAACCAAAGGTGATGCGGCTGCCGATCCGGAGGCGAGCCAGGGTGGTCTGAAGCATATGGAGAAGCCTCACTTATGGCCGTTTCTTGGGGAGCCGGCCAAGCGTTCGGCCGGATTTTTCTATGCAAATGTTATGGGGTATTTTTTCCCGGGAATTCTAAAGAAGACGTTAGCGGCTTCGCCTTCTTCTACATTTCCGTGTAACGGAATGCTCACGACAGCATAAGCGGAAGGAATGACGGGGCGGGATGCGGGGAAACTTCTCCGCATCCCGCCCAAGCAAGGCAACGTCAGATCGCGCGCACTTCCGCGATAAACTTGCTGACCGCCGCGTTGAGAACGTTCGATTGCTGGCCGAGATCGGTCGCAGCCCCCAGGACCTGGCCCGCAGCCCGGCCGGTTTCGCCGGCAGCGGCGGTGACGCCCTGGATATTGCCGGTCACTTCGGTCGTGCCGTGGCTGGCCTGCTGGACATTGCGGGCGATCTCGTTGGTGGCCGCCGCCTGCTCCTCGACGGCAGCCGCAATCGCCGTCGAGATGCTGCTGATCTCCTCGATGACCTTGCTGATTTCCTGAATGGCGCCCACCGAATTGTCGGTCGCCGTCTGGATCTCGCCGATCTTGCTGCCGATCTCCTCTGTGGCCTTGGCGGTCTGCGAGGCGAGGTTTTTCACCTCGGACGCTACCACGGCAAAGCCTTTGCCCGCCTCACCCGCCCGGGCCGCTTCGATGGTGGCATTGAGAGCAAGGAGGTTAGTCTGGCTCGCAATATCGTTGATAAGCCGCACCACGTCGCCGATCGCCTGAGCAGCGGTCGCAAGACCCTGGACCTGCGTGTTGGTCTGAGCCGCCTGCGTCACCGCTTTTTGGGCAATGCTGGTCGACTGATTGACCTGGCGACCGATCTCGCTGATCGAGGAGGTCAGTTCCTCCGTCGCGGCAGCCACGGTCTGCACGTTAGCGGTCGTCTGTTCAGCAGCAGCAGCGACGGCGCTCGATTGCGCGTTGGTCTGGTCGGCCGTTGTCGACATCGACTTGGCCGAACTCTGCAGTTCGCCGGCAGCGCTGGAGAGCGCCCCCACCAATTCGCCCACCTGACCCTCGAAACTGCGGATGAGATCGTCGAGTCGCTGCGCGCGTTCGAGCTTCGCCGCGGCATCCGCCTTGGCTGCCGCATCGGCCGCACGTTGCGCTACCAGCGCATCCTTGAAGACGACGACCGTTCGTGCCATGTCGCCGATCTCGTCGCGGTTCTCTTGGGCCGGAATGTCGATCTCCAGATTGCCCTGGGCCAACTCACCCATCGTGTCCGTCATGCCGCGTACCGGCCGGGCGATGCTGCGACCGATGATCCAGCCGGCAAAGGCACCAATACCGAGCGCCGCAATGGCGACGATGATCATGATCGTGATAGCACTGCTGATGGTCGAGAGCGTCAGCGACTTTACTTCAGTCATGCTCTTCATCTGCGATTCAAGCACCGCGCTCGACACTTCGGCAAAGCGCTTCGCTTGGTCGTTCATCGACTTGTCCAGCGCATCCAGCTTCGTCGCCATGTCGGCGAGCGTCACGAGATTGGCGCCGTAATCCTTCATCGTCTTCGCGACGTCGAGGGCGCGCGCCCGATAGACCATATTGACCAGTTTCCCTTGCAGGGTCGTCACATCCATGCCGAAGAGCGAGACATATTTCTGCGCCGCCTCAATGAGTTTGGGGTCACCGGTCGCGGTATAGCGCGCCGCAGAGATGCGTGCGGTCAGCATCTTTTCCATCGCCTGACCCGCATAGGCGGCGCCGACAAAATCCTCACTGTTGAGTGCTGCTTCAAGAAGATCCGACATGACCTTGCCGGCGGATGCGCCGAGGGCAGACATCTGTTCGTTCTGCACCTTATCTCGCTCGCCTTTCAGCGCGATGACCTTGCCAAAATCGGCAGCATAAGCGTCGACCAGTTGATTCATCTCGACGAACATCGCCTTGCGTTCGGCCGATTTGGTCGACTCGATACGGTCGGCAATGTCTTTCTTGAGCGCGGCAATGAGGACATTGGCCCGATCCAGCGACTCAGGCTTTCCCTCCTTCAGGAAGGACAGCACGTTGCGACGCAGACCAACCACATTGCGGTCGATGCGCTGCACCGTCATCGCATTCTCGGAGATGCGCACATACTCTTCGAGATTCGTGCGGATGCCCTGCAACGATATGAAGCCGAAGAGGACCGACCCGGCCAGCAGCAGCAGGATGAATCCGAAGCCGAACTGAATGCGGGTACCGATACGGAGGCGCGCGAGAAGCGATTGAAGCATGAAGAGCCCCACCTTTGCGATTTTCTCGCCCGGCGCGCTGCTCGTGGCACCCCAGGCATTGATTGCTGTCAGGCAGGCATTTTTTCCAGGAAAGTCTAAAAAAGACGTTACCTGATCGCTCAGATCTCTACATTATTGTGTGGGCTGGCCGCGTTCTACAACCTAAATTCTGCTATAGGTTAATAGCCGCGCTGC
>NZ_JAYRQR010000026.1:0-195496 GCF_041910485.1 Dongia sp. | reverse complement strand
GACCTGGCTGATGGGCGGCATCTTCGATGGTGCGCGCGCCTTCGACGGCGTCATGCCCGATCTTGACCGGCATTGCCGCCGCGCCGTGCGCTCGGCCAGCAATGTCGGCCTGCGTTCGCCCCTTTCCGCCGGTGAGATCGAGGAGATCTGCCGCGACGGCATCGCGCGCTTCCCGCGCGGCAGCCATCTCTATATCCGCCCCTTCATGTGGTCAGAGGATGGCTGGATGGCGCCCGATCCCGCCTCGACGCGCATCTGCATCTCGGTCGTGCTGACGCCGCTGCCGGATCCGACCAAGGGCGGCAGCGTGATGATTTCGAAGTGGCGCCGACCCTCGCCGGAGATGGCGCCGACCGACGCCAAGGCCGTGTGCCTCTATGCGCAGGCCGGTCGCGCCTCGGGCGAAGCACGCGCCAAGGGCTTCGACGAGGCCGTCATGCTCGACCCGCTCGGCAATGTCGCCGAATTCGCCTCGGCCAATCTGTGGATCGTCAAGGACGGTGCCGCGATCACACCGGCAGCCAGCGGCTGCTTCCTCAACGGCATCACACGCCAGCGCCTCATCCGGCTCTTCAACGCCGCGAAGATCCCGGTCTATGAACGCGCGCTCAAACCGCAGGATATCTTGGAAGCGGACGAACTCTTCTCCAGCGGCAATTTCGGCAAGGTGATGCCGATGACGCAGATCGAGAACCGGAAGCTCGAAATCGGCCCGATCTGCCGCCGCGCCCGCGAACTCTATATGGACTTCGCCCACGGCGGCCTGCGCTCGGCCGCTTGAAAGTCGCCGCGGGGCAGCCTACACCGCGGGCTTTGACGACGATCCGATCAGACGGTGAGGTGACGCGCCCGCGCGCCGCGTTCAATGGCGGCGGCGACCAGCTTGCCGATCTTCAGCTCGAAGCGCAGCAGGTCGAGGAGGCGCGATTCCTCCTGCGTCACCGTGCTGTCTGCGGCAGCGACATCGCAGGCCAGTGCATAGGCCGTCTCGCGCAGCTTCTCCGGCAGGGTCTCGACAATCTTCTTGAGGACCGCATCGAGGCCTTCCTTGCCGTTGAGGAGGTCAACGCAGGAGGCCGCCGTCTTGGCGATCTTGGCTCGATCGAAATCACGGAACACCGGCAGGTGGCCGATCATGTCGCCGATCGACGTCATTTCGGCGTCGGACATGTCGCGGTCGGCCGCAGCCATCAGCACCATGGTGTAGATGAGGGCGGAATGGTGGCTTTGCACGGTCATGCGTCGTGGTCCTGTTCGGAAAAATGGCAAAATCGGGCGAACAATAGCGGCGCCGGGGCGACGGCTCAATCCCTCATCGCGGTCCTATTCGACGCAGCGTGTTAACGATTTGGGTCAAGAAAGCCGGCGGTGAGGTCGAGCGCCGCCTTGAGGCCGATCCGCTCCACCGTCACATCGTCCGGAAAGGCGGTGAGCAGGCGCGACGGCATCGCCTTGTCGAGCAGCACGAAGACACCGTGATCGTCGGCGCGGCGGATAAGGCGCCCGAAGGCCTGTTTGAGCTTCAGCCGCGTCAACTGGTCCTCATAGGCGGTGCCGCCGAAGGCCGATTTCCTGGCCCGGTGCAGCAGGTCCGGCCTTGGCCAGGGGACGCGGTCGAAGACGATGAGGCGTAGAGCATTGCCGGGCACGTCCACACCGTCGCGCACCGCATCGGTGCCGAGGAGACAGGCATCGACATCGCCGCGGAAAATATCAATGAGCGTCGCATTGTCCATCGCATCGACATGCTGGGCGAGGAGGTTGAGCCCCTGTTCCTCAAGGGCCGGTGCGATGCGCCGATGCACCTCGCGCAGGCGCTGAATGGCGGTGAAGAGGCCGAGCGCGCCGCCCCGCGCCGCCAGGAACAGGCTGCGATAGGCGGCAGCGACCTGCGCCATGTCGTCCTTGTCGAGATCGGTGATGATGAGGACACGCGTCTGGCGCGCATAGTCGAAGGGTGAGGGGACGCGCAGTCGATAGGCGGGAAGCGGCATGTGGTTGGTACCGGCGCGCGCCTCGGCCCCGGTCCAGGCGAGGTCCGAGCCGCTGCCGTCGGTCAACGTCGCCGACGTGATGACGATGCCATGCGCCTTCTTCATCACGATCTCGGCGAAGGGTTCGGTCGGATCGAGGAAATGGCGATACATGCCGACATCGAAATCGCGTCCGTCGCTGCGCTCGATGCCGAACCAATCGACATAAACCGGCCGGTCGCGGGTGGGATCCGGAATCTCGCCGCTGGCAAGGGCCTTCAGCATGGCGCGCCAGGCGCCCACTTCCATATCGCCACGCCGTTGCAGCCCACGCGCCATCGCGTCGATGCGCTGCCGCTCAGCGCTTTCCAGTCTGTCTGATTCATCATCGAGGCGGCGCATGAGCTTGGCCGCCAGCGCCAGCATCGGGTCCATGAGTGCCGCAAGTGCCCGGTCGAGGGCCACACTCGCCAGCGCCACGTCCGGCTCCAGCGGCGCGCAGGCGCATTCCAGACTGTAGCCGCTCTTGGGTGCCGCGGACCTTGAGAGAACCTGATGCCGCACGGCGTGCAGGAATTTTTCGGCCGCACCCAGCGGCTGATTGTCGGCAAGGCGCTGCTGCCAGCCTTCGCTCACCAGCCCGCGCGCCGCCTGCAGAACGGCGTCGAGCAGCGCCGGCATGTCGGCATCATCGAGCACCAGATCCTCCAGCCGCCGCTTCAAGCCCCGCGCGCGGGACGACCGGCCACCTTCGGCGCCCAGCAGCCAGCGGCGAAGGTCCGACATCTCCTGCCCCGTGAGATGTGCGCCGAACGCGCTGTCGGTGGCGCTGAAGAGATGATGGCCCTCATCGAACACATAGCGGGCGGGCAGGCGCTGCTCGTCCTGGCCCGCGCCCATCGCTGCCTGCATCATCACCAGCGCATGATTGGCGATAACGATCTCGGCCTTCTTGGCGCGGCGTGCCGAGCGTTCTATGAAGCAGCGCGTGTAGTGCGGGCAGGCGGCATAGATGCATTCGCCGCGCCGGTCGGCGAGTGCAAAGGTACGACCCTGGCCGACGAGGTCTGGGAGCCAGCCCGGAAAATCGCCACCCACCATGTCACCGTCGCGCGTCGCCATCGTCCAGCGCGCCACCAGGCCGAAGGCCACCGCATCGGCGGGCCGGCCAGAAAGCTGACCACCCATTTCAGCCAGGTTCAGGATGCACAGATAGTTTTCGCGGCCCTTGCGGATGACAACTTTCTGCGCCTTCTGCGCGGCATTGGGATAGAGGCGGTCCAGTTCGTGATCGATCTGGTGCTGCAGGTGCCGTGTATAGGTGCTGATCCAGACGGGACCCTGGTTGCGCTCGGCCCAGACACTCGACGGGGCGATATAGCCCAGGGTCTTGCCGACGCCAGTGCCGGCTTCGGCCAGCACGACATTGGGCGCATCCTCTTCCAGGCGCGGGCAGAAGGCGGGGGTGAGGCCGGCGGCGAAATCCGCCTGCGCCGCGCGCTGCTCCGCCTTCTCGCCGATGAGGTCCGCCAGGCGCCGCCGTGTTTCCTCTGCCGTGATGGGGAGGTGATCGGGCTCGGGTGGCGGCGCCCCGTCGCTCCATTCAGGGAGATCGTCCCAGATGCCGACACCGGGCGCCGCGTGCGTTTCCGCCTGAAAGTCGAGCGCGCGGAGGACGAAGGGACCCCAGGCCCAGCCGGCCCGGGCCATCGCCCAGGCAAGTCCCGTGACGCGGCGGCGTTGGCGGCTGATGACTGAAAGCTCGGTCAGCAACAGGCGCGCGCATTCATGCAGCAGCGACGCTTCGATGACCGGGTCGTGATGGGCTGGAACGTTGAGTCCCAGCGCCTCGGCAACGCCCTTGGGTGTCGGCAGCACGAAGCTTGCCGGCCGCACGAAGGCATAAAGTTCGAGCAGATCGAAGGCGAAAAAGCGCTCGACGCGCAGGCGCCTGGCGCTGGCCGGCGCATGCACCAGGATCGGCGCGCGGCTGCGGGCCGAAAGGCCTGCCGTGCCGTGGCTGACGCGCTGCACGGGCGCCTCGCGCCCATCCAGCCATACCGCACCGGCATGATAGGCGACCAGCGCCGGCAATTCGGCCAGCCTGATGGCACGCTGGCTAACTGTACCGGTTTCGTTCATCACGCCGCTTTATGGACCAGCGGCGAAACGGGATCAACTGGCGGGTTCGATCAGGCGGAAAGGATGCGCTCGCCGACGGCCCAGGGGCGGTCGAATTGCGGGCGGCCGTAATGATAGCCCTGCAGATACTGGACACCGGCATTGATGAGGACGCGGGCATCGGCCTCGTTCTCGACGAACTCGGCGACCGTTTCCAGGCCGAAGGTGCCAGCGAGGCCCATCAGATTGCGGATGAAGAGCTGCTGGTCGACATTGTTGGCGAGGTTGCGCACGAACGATCCGTCGATCTTCACCAGATCGACGGTGAGCGCCTTCAGATGCCGGAAGCTGGTGAAACCGGCGCCGAAATCGTCGATGGCGACGCGGCAGCCCACATCGCGGACCACGTTCACGAAGCGGGCCGATTCCTCGATGTCGTGCAGGGCCGCCGTCTCGGTGATCTCGACGATGAGGCGCGACGCGATGGCCGGTGTCGATTTCACCGCAGCGATGAGCGCACGCAGCCATGATTGGTCGGTGGCGGTGAGGCCGGAGATGTTGAGCGAAAGGACGGCACCAGGGTCCTTGCGCAACTCGTCGACCGTGAGGTCGAGAACGTAGCGATCGAGGAGGCGCGTCATGCCCAGCTGCTCGACCACGGGGATGAAGGCGCCGGCGGGCAGGATCTCGCCCTTGGGGTCCTTCATGCGCAGCAGGCACTCGTATTTCGAAACGGTGAGCGATTGGGCGTGGACGATCGGCTGGTAGGTGAAGATGAGGCGCTGTTCGCGCATCGCCTGCTGCACCTGGGCACCGATATCCATGGCGCGGCGATGGAGCAGGGTCTGCTGCTCCGACGGGCGATAGATATTGTAGCAGCAGCGTCCCGCCTTCTTGGCGTAGGTGAGGGACGATTCCGCCTTTGTCATCACTTCATAGGCCGTGTTGACCAGGCCCGGGAACAGGACGCAACCCACCGAGACGGTGATCGGAATGGACTGGCCGTTGATCTCGATCGCCTGCTCGCGCATCGTCTGGATGATGCGGTCCATGCAGGTGGTGATGCAATCCTCGGGGCAATTGGTGAGCAGCACGCCGAAGCGGTCGCCGCCCAAACGGCCGATGATGTCGGAGGCGCGCAAGGTGCGGTCGAGCCGCTGGCCGATCGCCACCAACACGGCGTCGCCGATCTCATAGCCATAGGCGTTGTTGACCATCGCGAGCTTGTCGACGCCGATCACCAGGAAGGCGCCGTCGACCTTGAAGCGGCGCGAGAAGGAAAGGGCATGCTCCAACTCGTCGCGCAGGCGCGCGCGGTTGAAGTGGCCGGTCAGCTCGTCGTAATTGGCGATGCGCTCAAGGCGCGCCTCGTTCTGCTTGCGCTGCGTGATGATGCGCATGACGCCGGACATGGCGACCGGCATGCCGTTCTGGTCGATCTCGACATGGCCGCGATCATGGACCCAGATGACGATGCCCTGGCCGTTGCGGATGCGATATTCGCAATCGTAATTGTCGCCCTGGCTGAAATGGTCCGAGAGTGCTTTGAGGCGCCGCGGCAGATCTTCCGGATGAATGCGGTTGTTGAAGCCGTGGCCGCTCGCGATGGCATGTTCGCCTTCGCCCAGGACTTCCTCGATCTCGCCCGCCCAGGAGAGGCGGTCGGAGAGAATGTCCCACTTATAGAGGATGTCGCCCGAAGCGATGATGGCGCTGCGAACCCAATCCGGCGCCCCTGGCGTCGCGGAATCGCCATTGCCGGCCTGCGCCAAGGACTCGCCCAGCTCCGACGTCAGGGAATTCAGGTCCTGCTCGTTCCTCAAAGCTGTCACGAGCGCTCCTCTGCCGCCGCAATCCGCTGTTCGTATTGGCCTTCACCGACCTTAACGGGGAGAGTCTAAATAAAGTCCTAAAAGCTGACTGATCGGCCATCTTTTGGGCCATCTCGACCTAATACGGGGAATATGTGCATCCGGTCCCGCGCCAGTGCCGGACTCTCCGCCTGATATGGTAAATAATTGGTAAATTTAGCTAATTTCCCCACAGAGTCGCACCATCGTGTGTCAAGATTCTCTAAGCTGGGCCTTGAAGCGCCTTGTCCCTCTCTCCAATTTATCTAAAATTCTATCTAATTAGAGACAAGGTTCCGGGAGAGGCGCGCGCTTCATGGCCGAGATCGGTCCCCTTCTTCTGCCGCCACCGGCCGCCATCAGCGGCCGCAGCGCCGTCGTTGCCAGTGCTGGCAGCGCGAAGGCGGGCGACCGTGAGAATGCGGCGGCCCAGCAGCGGACCGAGGCCGTCGGCGATGCCAGCGGCAATTCCGCCCGCGCCAAGCAATTCCGCTTCCGCGTCGTCGATGGCGGGCGCAGCGATACGCTGGGCAATGCCGAACTGCCCGCCACCAGCCGGCAGCAGACGGGCGCTGCCGACGAGGCGCAGCGTGGCGCCCAGGACCGCGACACGGCCGGCGGAAAATCCTCGTCTCTGCCGCTCGGTACCTTTTCCGCCCCCTTCCTTGCCCAGCTCATCGCGCAAGAGCAGCTGAAACCCGGCCTCTACGATCCGCCGGTGAAGCAGGCCGACCGTGCCTATCGCCAGGCCGGCGCTGAGCCGGCCCTGACGGACGACGCCACCGCCACCGCTCATTTCAAGATCGCCGTCTAAGCTTGCGGCCGCATTGTGGCAGCGCCTAAGCTGCCGCCCGCAATGACACCCTTTGGACAGAAACTGCGCGACCTCAGGCAGGCCCACGGCCGCCAGCTGAAGGATATGGCAAAGGCCCTCAAGGTCAGCTCCGCCTATCTCTCGGCGCTTGAACATGGTCATCGGGCCAGGCCCAAGACCGGCTTCGTCCAGCAGGTCGCAGCCTTTTTCAACCTCGCCTGGGAAGAAGTCGACGAATTGAAGGCGCTCGCTGACCTCTCCGATCCCAAGATCAGCATCGACACGGGCGGTCTCTCGCCGCTGGCGACCGAGCTTGCCAATCGCTTGGCGCACCGCATCGGCGATCTCGACGAGGCGACGTTGCGGCGTCTCAACGAGCAATTGAAGCTCAAGTAGCTTTCCTTCAGCATGCGGGCCGAAAGGCTTCCCCCGAGTCGGGGTCGCCGCGATTCAAGCGAAGGTCAGTGAATGAGCGTCGAGCGGCAGGCAAGTTGGGGCGAGGCCTTCTCGGTCTATTTCACGCGGCGCCAGCTCATCATCTTCGTCATGGGCTTTGCGAGCGGCATGCCGCTGCTGCTGACGCTCTCGACACTGTCCTATTGGCTCTCGACCGTCGGCGTCGACAAGACGACGATCGGCCTCTTCACCCTGGTTGGCGCGCCTTACACGTTCAAATTCGCCTGGTCGCCGGTGATCGACCAGGTGAAGTTGCCGATCCTCGGCCGGCTCGGTCGGCGCAAGAGCTGGCTGCTTTTCATCCAGATTCTCCTTGCCGCCGCCATCTTCGCAATGGGGCAAAGCGATCCGGTTGCCAATGCCGGCCTTACGGCTCTCCTTGCCATCATCGTCGCCTTCTTCTCGGCGAGCCAGGACATCGTCATCGACGCTTACCGCATCGAGATCCTGGGCCCGGAAGAGCAGGGCGCCGGCGCCGGCACGACCCAGGTCGGCTATCGCATCGGCCTGTTGCTGGCAGGGGCCGGTGCCACGGCTCTTTCCGACTATGTCGGCTGGCCGACCATCTTCGCGATCTTGGCCGCAGCGATGTTGCTTTGTGCGTTCAGCACATTGTTCGTGCCGGAGCCGAAGACAGCATCGGTCCGGACCCACAAATCCTATGCCGATCTCATCAACGACGCAGTGATCAAGCCCTTTGCCGATTTCATCGGCCGCAAGGGATGGGTGATCATTTTGCTCTTCATCCTGTTTTACAAATATGGGGATGCGTTCGGTGGCGCGATGGCCAATCCCTTCTATCACGAGCTCGGCTTCACGGGGACCGAGATTGCCGCCGTATCGAAGCTCTTCGGTATCATCGCGTCGCTGGTCGGCGGTGTTGTCGGTGGCGTCATCGTCGCGCGTTTCGGCTTGTTCAGGACCCTGTTGGTCGGCGGTATCCTGCAGGCCGTCACGAACCTGCTCTTTTCATATCTCGCGACGAAAGGTGCCGATATCTTCTGGCTGGCGATTGCGATCAGCGCCGATAATGTAGCGGGCGGCATCGCCTCGGCAGCGTTGGTCGCCTATCTGTCCGGGCTCTGCAACATCGCCTTCACGGCAACGCAATACGCGCTCTTCTCCTCCTTCATGGCGCAGGGGCGCACTATTCTTTCGGCCGGCAGCGGCTGGATGGCCGACCATACCGATTGGGCGAGTTTCTGGGCGCTGACCACTTTGATGGCGATCCCGGGCATTCTGTTGCTGCTGTGGATTTCGCGGCTCTATCCGCACGGCCTCGTGGCAAAAGAGAAATGACCAAGCCCGTTGTCACCATCACCTATTGCACGCAATGCCGCTGGCTGTTGCGCGCGGGTTGGACCGCGCAGGAACTGCTGGTGACGTTTGAAGAAGAGCTGGGCGGTGTGACGCTCATTCCCGGCACCGGCGGCATCTTCGAGGTGACGGTCGACGGCACGGCCGTCTGGTCGCGCAAAGCGGAAGGCCGTTTTCCGGAACTCAAGGAATTGAAGCAGCGCATCCGCGATATCGTCTCGCCGGAAAGACCGCTCGGTCACTCGGACGCGAAGAGTTCGTGACCAATCGGTGACCTGTCGCGCGGCTGACGTGATCGTGCGCATCGTTCCTCGAATTTTCATGTCGTTGCCCCATTTCCGCCCCGATTGAAGGCGAGTCTCCCCCGCATCACGAATCGCGTGATGGATATCGCTTACCAGGGAAGGGGAATTCCCATGCAGCTCCTCCGTCAGACCTTCTTCTTTCTGCGCCACGGCGAGACCGACTGGAACCGCATCGGCCTCGTGCAGGGCCAAGTCAACATGCCCTTGAACGGAACGGGCCTTGCCCAGGCTTTGGCCGCGCGCGAAACCTTGCGCGACCAGAATATCGGCACGATCTGCACCAGCCCCTTGGACCGCGCATCGCTTACCGCCGACATCATCGCCGCCGGCCTCCACGTGCCGGTCAAGGAGATCGACGCCCTGCGCGAATGCCGCTTCGGCGAACGTGAGGGCCATCCCAAGGGGGCTTGGTACGAAGCCTGGCGGAACGGCGAGACACCGCGCGGGGCCGAACGCTTCAGCCAGTTCATGGAACGGGCCCTCGACGGCATCAACGAGGCCCTTCGCAACCCAGGCCCGGTCCTCATCGTCGCCCACGGCGGCATCTATTGGGCGATCGAGCGTTTCGCGGGCCTTGCCCGGCGCGAACGCATCCCCAACGGCGTCCCGCTGTTCCATTGCCCGCCGCCCAAGCCGCTGCTGCCCTGGCAACGAGCGAAGATCGGCGGGTTTGCGGCGGCATAATATAATTAATACAATTACTTGGCGTCATCCCCGGGCTTGACCCGGGGATCTTGATCGACTGGATCGGGCGCCCGTTGCTTGCACACCGATCCCCGGGTCAAGCCCGGGGATGACGGCATAGGGAAGGCGATATCGCCCGCCCCAATCTTGCACCCGCCTCCCCCACGTGACATAACACCCGCCGCCCGTTCCGGGCGCTTCCCGGAACCCACGGAACAAGTTGGCGGAACATGGAAAAATTCACCAAGTTGAGCGGGATTGCGGCGCCTCTGCCGATCCGCAATGTCGACACCGACATGATCATCCCGAAGCAGTTTCTGAAGACGATCAAGCGCACGGGTCTGGGCAAGAACCTGTTCGACGAAATGCGCTATACGCCGGATGGAAAAGAGATCCCGGATTTCGTCCTCAACAAGCCGCAATACCGCAAGGCGCAGATCCTGGTCGCCGGCGACAATTTCGGCTGCGGCTCCTCGCGCGAGCATGCGCCGTGGGCGCTCGCCGATTTCGGCATCCGCTGCATCATTTCGACGAGCTTTGCCGACATCTTCTATAACAACTGCTTCAAGAACGGCATCCTGCCGATCAAGGTCAGCAAGGAAGACGTGGCCAAGTTGATGGACGACGCCGAGCGCGGCGCCAACGCGGTCATCTCGGTCGATCTCGAGACGCAGGAAATCAAGGGCCCCGATGGCGGCACGATCAAGTTCGAGGTCGATGCCTTCCGCAAGCACTGCCTCTTGAACGGCCTCGACGATATCGGCCTCACCTTGCAGAAGAAGGATGCGATGGATTCCTTCGAAGCGAAGAACAAGCTCAGCCAACCCTGGCTGTGGAACTGATCATTTAGCCCCCTCTCCTGCAGCAGGAGAGGGGTTTCTTATTGAACACGGCGCGGCTCTTCCGCTGTCCGATCCAGAGAAGCAGACATGTCCAGCAATTCGAAGAAGATCCTGATCCTGGCCGGCGACGGCATCGGTCCCGAAGTCATGGGTGAAGTGAAGCGCGTGCTCGGTTGGTTCGAGAAGCGCCGCGGCACCGGTTTCGAGACCGAAGACGGTCTTGTCGGCGGCTGCTCGTTCGACAAGCACGGCACGCCTTTGACCGACGCCACCATGCAGAAGGCGATTGACGCCGATGCGGTGCTGCTCGGTGCCGTCGGTGGTCCGAAGTGGGACAATCTCCCTTTCAAGGACAAGCCGGAGCGCGGCCTGCTGCGCCTCCGCAAGGACATGGAGTTGTTCGCGAACCTGCGCCCGGCGCTGGTCTTCGACGCGCTCGCCGAAGCATCGTCGCTGAAGACGGAACTCGTCAAAGGGCTCGACATCATGATCGTGCGCGAGCTGACGGGCGGCGTCTATTTCGGCAGCCCCCGCGGCATCGAAACGCTGCCCAACGGTGAGCGTCGCGGTATCAACACCCAGGTCTATACGACCAGCGAAATCCACCGCGTGGCGCGCGTCGCCTTCGAACTTGCCCGCAAGCGGTCGAACAAGCTTTGCTCGGTCGAAAAGGCCAATGTGATGGAGAGCGGCCTGCTGTGGCGCGAGGAAGTGCAGAAGCTGGGCGATGCGGACTATAAGGACGTGCAGCTCAGCCACATGTACGCCGACAATTGCGCGATGCAGCTGGTGCGCCAGCCCAAGCAGTTCGACGTCATCGTCACCGACAATCTGTTCGGCGATCTCCTCTCCGATTGCGCGGCGATGCTCACCGGTTCGCTCGGCATGCTGCCCTCCGCGAGCCTCGGTGCGGCCGATGCCGGTGGCAAGCGCAAGGCACTCTACGAGCCGGTGCATGGCTCGGCGCCGGACATTGCCGGCCAGGGCAAGGCCAACCCGCTCGCTTGCCTGCTCTCGCTTTCGATGATGCTGCGCTATTCCTTCGACCAGGGGGCGGATGCCGACCTCCTCGACAAGGCCGCCAGCAACGTTGTCGCCAAGGGCTTCCGCACCGGCGACATCATGGCGCCGGGCTGCACCTTGGTCGGGACGCAGCAGATGGGCGAAGAGATCCTCAAGGAACTCGACCGGCTCGCTGCCTGAGGGCAAGGCCGATCAATGTGGCAACTGAGCGCCGGCATTCGACAGGATGCCGGCGTTTTCGTTTCCTGCTTGCATCGGCCCCGCGCGGCGCGCCATCATCTTGGCAAGACGCAACGCCCGCACCATCTTGAGGGTTGAAAAGAGACGGCATGGCGATTGATTTCGATCAATCTCCGCACCCATCATCGCCGTCAATCTAGCACTGAGACGTATCAGACACCGGGAGTCATCATCATGGCCATTCGTCATATTCTTGTGCCGCTGTTCGGTTACGACGGCGACCGCACGTCGCTCGACGCGGCACTCTCCGTCGCCAAGCGCCACGGCGCCCATATCGCCGTGCTGCATGTCGAGACCGATCCCCTGGAACAGACGCCGCTCATGGTGGATGTCGGGGTCGCCATTACCGAACTGGTCGAAGCGGCCGAACGCCACGCCCAGCACCGCGCCAAGAATGCGGCGAAGACTTTTGCCGATTGGCAGGCCGCGACCGGCATTCCCATCGACGCCGCGCCCAGCGTGCATCCGGCCGTGACCACCGCCTATCAGAACATCAAGGGCAATGAGGAAGACCTCATCAGCCGCTTCGGCCGCCTGACCGATCTCGTGGTTCTCGCCCGCCCGAAGAAGAACGAAGCCGCCGATCTCATCGCCGTGCGTATCGAGGATGTGCTGTTCGGCGCCGGGCGCCCGGTGCTGCTGGTTCCCAACGGCATCTCGGCCGATGCGCTCGCCCATCTCGAAGACGGCCCGGCACTGGTTGCCTGGAACGGGTCGATCGAAGCGACCCGCGCCGTCACCGCCGGCCTCGACCTCATCAAGGCGATGGGCAAGGTCCGCGTCGTCTCGGTCAAGGAAGGCAAGCGCGATGCGCACCCGGCCGGCGATCTCACCCATTTCCTGGCTTGGCACGGTGTTTCCGCCAGTGTCGGCGAGGTGCCGGCCGAGGCCACCAAGGCCACGGCCGACCACTTCCTCAACGCCGCGCGCGAGGCCAAGGCAACGCTTATCGTCATGGGTGCCTATAGCCACGGGCGCCTCCGGCAGCTAGTCTTGGGCGGTGTCACCAGCCACATGATCGATGCCGCTGACCTACCGGTCCTGATGGCGCACTGAACGACGAGGGCAAATGGGGGCGATTGGTAATGCCGTCCTGTTGACGATCGTGCTGCTGGCGGGCTTCAGCCTGCCGGCGGCGGCCAATTGCCCCTGCCCCAAATCCCAGATGATTGAGCTTTACGGCTCGGTGTCCATGTACCCGAAGCAATTGCCGGGGCCGCGCCTGCAGCAGCCCAAGCGTGAAATTCACAAGCCCGTGGTGCCGGTGACGACCCTGCCCAGCATGGCGGATGTGGCGAAGGCGATGCCGACCCCGGCCCTCGACCGGATGGCCAATCCGCTGCTCTGGGACCCGGTTTTCATTCGGCAATAAAGTTGCGCCAGGGTTTCCGGCGATTCGCCTGCGGCGGAAATTCCCTCGACAAGCCCCAAGAACCGGGTATAAAGGGCGCCGTTTCGACGGTTTGACCGTCATTTTGTAGGATCGATGGCGATGCGCATGAGTGCGGATCATAAGCGGGTGACGGGGTCGGCTCTGCCGGCTGGCCGTATCGCTTGCGCCATCGCCACCACCAAAACCGCCACTAAGACCACCGGCAAAACCACCGGGGTTTAAACGCGGCCATTGGGTTTCCATCCCAGAACCAAGAGGCCGCATCAAGATGCGGCCTTTTTGTTTTGGGCATTTTTTAATCGGTCTTCCCGTAACCAAGGTCGGGTGCGGGGAGCCCCAGTCGTGAAGAGAGAAGTGAGGATATCATGGGTTATCGCGTAGCCGTGGTCGGCGCCACGGGCAATGTCGGTCGGGAAATGCTGCAGATCCTGGCCGAACGTCAGTTCCCGGTTTCGGAAGTCATTCCGCTCGCCTCCGAGCGCTCGGCCGGTTCCGAAATCTCCTTCGGAGAGGACGACGTCCTCAAGGTGCGCGCGCTCGAGAAGTTCGACTTCAAGGGCACCGATATCGTCCTCTCCTCGGCCGGCGCCAAGGTCTCGGCCGCGTTCGCGCCGCGCGCCGCTTCGGCGGGTGCGGTCATCATCGACAATACCAGCCATTTCCGCATGGACCCGGACGTGCCGCTGGTGGTGCCGGAAGTGAACCCGCAGGCGATCGCCGGCTACACCAAGAAGAACATTATCGCCAACCCGAACTGCTCGACCATCCAGATGGTCGTGGCGCTGAAGCCGCTGCATGATGTCGCCAAGATCAACCGCGTCGTCGTCTCGACCTATCAGTCGGTCTCGGGCGCGGGCAAGGAAGGCATGGACGAGCTCTTCAACCAGACGCGCGGCGTCTACATGAACCAGGCGCTGGAACGCACCAAGTTCACCAAGCAGATCGCCTTCAACGTCATTCCGCATATCGACGTCTTCATGCAGGACGGCTTCACCAAGGAAGAGTGGAAGATGACGGTCGAGACCAAGAAGATCCTCGATCCCTCCATCAACGTGGTGGCGACTTGCGTCCGCGTGCCGGTCTTCATCGGCCATTCGGAAGCGGTCAACATCGAATTCGACCGCGACATTTCGGTCGAAGAAGTGCGCGCCGCCCTGCGCGCAGCACCCGGTGTCACCGTCGTCGATCACCGCGCCGATGAAGGCTATGTGACGCCGCTCGAAGTGGCCGGCGAAGACGATGTCTATGTCAGCCGCATCCGCAAGGATCCGACCGTGAAGCATGGCATCACCATGTGGATCGTCGGCGACAATCTGCGCAAGGGCGCGGCCCTCAATGCCGTGCAGATCGCCGAGGTTCTGGCGCAGAACTATCTGAAGCGCGAAGCGGCTTAACGCCTCTTCAACTTCTCTTCTCTCTCTTCCACCCTTCCCCTGATCTTCAGGGGAAGGGTCGGGGAGGGGGCCTCAAATTCTGAAACTTCCATGTCCGTCACTTTACGCCCCGCAACCGCGCGCGATCACGCTGCCTTGCGCGCCCTCGATGATCGCCTGATCGCGGAAGCGAGCCTCCCCGGCGCCACACGCGAAGATTTCCAGCGCTTCCAGCGCCGCTTCACCGACACGGCCCTTGCCGACACCGACCCGAAAAGCCGCCTCGTCGTGGCGGAAAATGCGAGCGGCGAAATCCTCGGCTACGCCCATATGAAGCCCATCCACGACGACGTGCTCGATGTCGAAACCGGCTATCTCAGCATCATCGCCGTCACCGAAAGTGCAAGCGGCCAAGGCATCGGGCGCCAACTGATGCAAGCCGCCGAAGCCTGGGCGCGGGAGCAAGGCTATCCGTCACTGCTGCTCGATGTGTTCGCAAGCAATGAAACGGCGCGAACCTTCTATGAAAAGGCGGGATTCATCGAAGACAGCATCAGGCTGCGCCGCCCGTGTTAGCGTTCCAGCAGTTTCCGACAGAAGGTTGCCATCATGTGGACGATGGTCTGGACCATCAGAATCAGGACGAAGAAAATGCCGGCACTGTGCAAAAGGAGACTGACGGTCTCCCTGGCTTCTTGACCGTGACGCCAAGCGGCGTAAGCGGCAACAGCGCCGATCGCAAGGGCCGCGCCGGCGCTTCCGGTCAGCGCCCAACCAAGCGATCTCCGTGGACGATTGCTCATTGTCTGTCGTCGGCGAAACCTAGCCCAGACCAGAAGCAGCATCTCAATGACGAGCGGCAAGCCCAGAAGCATCATCATGTTCAGGGCGAAGAACAGCGTCGTGTAGCGCCAGTCAAGTTCGTTTGAGTCTAGGTCGATGAACTCTCCTTGCGGGTTATGCAGGGTGCCCAAATGGAACAGGAAAAGGCTCAGCAAGAAGCTGATCGTCAGATAGACACGAACTCTCGTCGATGCATGCTTCATGGCTGCAGCTCTCGCTATTGGATCAATCTGGTCCAATTGAGGACGGTAATCTCCTGCTGCCGTCCGCCCGGATGCGGGCCATCAGTTCCGGTCGCTTGAGCGTTTTGATGGATTGTGGGTCTGTCTTCGGTAGACATGGCAAACCCGCCTCGAGACGACACTTTTTGACCAGCTTGGGGTGCGGTCCCATGAACTCGACGCGTCGTCCCGCATAGCCGCTCGGGCCAGTATAGAGATTATCTTCAAGCGCTATGCGTTGCAGCCAGCGGAGGCTCGTGGGTCGAGACGGGAATGCATACAATGGCTCTCCCGTTAGAACATCGTAAGTCGCCTCGACGCTGGTCGTCAGGCCGCGCATGCAAAGCCTGACGTTACGAATGAAGTCTTGGCAATCTACATCGTCGGCGTCGTAGAGGAACTCGACACTACTTCTGCTTCGAACGCCACTGAAGTAGCGAATTTCCGGGACAAGGCTCACGTCAATCCCCGCGATCTCGGCTATTACTTGTCTGTTGGCTGAAACGATTTGTCTCCCAACGGAGCCGCCTAAATACATGGTCCGGCCGTATCGGCGATAACCAGCGACATCGTCTTCGTAAGCATGCCGTTTTCTTCCACCAATAAGCCGCTCCGGATCGCCACTGGAAAAATCTTCCGGCCATGGCACGCGCAAGGCCAGACCAAAAGGCCGTACGCCTTCCGCAACCCACGGATCGGCTACGAAACTCAAGAAGTCCTTGTAGAATCTCGCCGGCATCGTCGCGTAGCGCGGTTCACGATGATCTGGAAAGTGAAACGCGCGCGCAAACAAAACTAACTCAGGATAGATGACGCGCAATCGCTCGATGATCTCGTGGAAATCGTCATCAAGCAGGCAGGGCGCCAAGTCCTGCCAACGCATGCGCAGATGGGGATTGCTGTAGGTCACTCGAAATCGAGTGGATTGTCGATGGTCGCCATTGCCTTCTTGATATGTGCTTTCCGCGGGCCGATGGCGCTGAAGCGGGTAAAGTCTTTGTTGGGGGAGATACCGACATAGCGGCGCGTGCCGTCGATGGCATGCTTCAGTGCGTTAAAGCCATACCGACGCTCGTAGCTCTTTCCTTTATTGTCCCAGAGTTCTCCGGTGAGGATATCATGCAGCCCATAGATATCAGTCGTGTTCTGTCGCCAAATATGTTTGACCGATTCGACGAAGTAGATGTCATCCGGTTCACTCTTCTGATAACCACATTGCAAAGACATGTTGTTACCTTCTCGAAAGCACCAGATTTCAGGCAATAGATCAGCTATACGACGGCCATCAGCCAACTGCCGAGTTCCCCAATACGGGTCGCCATTCCAGGTCTTGATATCTTGAAAACGCGCGTATCCGTCAAAGCGGATGTCGATATGCACGACCCTTCCAATCTTGCGATGCGCCGACCAACGCGACAGTGTGGTGTCCGCAGCAACCCGGCCAGCGAGGATATTTGGCTCCCTGCTTTCAAATTCATCAGCCCAGGGCCACCGAATCGTCACGCGTCGTTTGCGCACATGTGTCTTGTCTAAAGCGCATTCGACAATGCTTTTGTAGATAGGCACTACGGCCAAGGCGGGCGGTGCATATTTGGGATCGCGATTGTTGTAGCAGGCGGGGAAAATGACGGCCTCCGGAAACTGCGTAAGGACAGCCTTTCCAATCCGGTCCAGATCCGCCCAGTTCAAATAGGCGGTTTGGAGGTAGGCATGATCACCGATGAACTTTGGCTCCGACGCAATATCAGCAGCTACCCGCTGTCGCTGCCACGCGTGACTATCCAAATCTCTCACTGGAACGGCCATATTCGTTACTCCTTGCCCGGCCACGGGTGCTTTGACTCAGGGTCGAGGTAGACATCGGCTTCTAGAGGCTCATCGCAGTCCAGAAAGCTATCTACCCACTCCTTTGCGGCAGCTTCCCATTCATCATCGCTCATGTCCTTTCCCTTGGGAACGGTACCGATTCTTCCTTCATATTCCTCAAGCTTCTGGCTGTCGGGTAGCGTTTCATTTATGCTCAATCGAATAAGGCGGTTTAACCTGAGGCCTTCTGCAGCTATCCGCTCAGCTTTGGTCATTGAACCGTTCTTGAGAACATCGACCGTGTTGATGTCGATGATATAGGTTCTTCCGAACCAACTAACCTTGAAACTCAAATCGGCTCTGCGCGCGCCGCGTACTCCGCTCTCCCCTTGCGGTACAAAGCGCTCTTTTGCTCTCTTGGAGATTTCATCTTCTATCTTTCCACCCCATTCAAAGCTCTCCTCCATGCCGCACTCGATCAGCTTGTCGCGCACCATTCTCTTGAGCTTATCAATTCGATCCTGAGTCTGCTCGTTGCCGCGTGGATCGGTAAGATAGATAGGCAGTCCGAATAGTTCTATTTCGCTAACGGTGCCTGATGTCAGGACATCTGCCTTCTGATCCGAAGACATCGGGGTCGGAAGTGACCGATCGAATGTGGAGGCCTGACTCGAGAAGACAGTATTGATCTGCTGCACATCTGTCGCGCTGAGCCTTTGCAAGATATCCGACGAGGAAGGCATATACGAGATCGACGCCTTCCCGTGCACCAACGCGCCGTCTTCGCTTTCATATGGAGAGAATAGATTGGGTGCAGCATCCTCTTCGGCCTGTTTCTTGGCAATCTCCGGCGCGGTTTTGCCAAGGGCATACGCAGCGGCGACTGGAGCTGCCATTGCGAGAGCAAGGTTTAGATTTCTAGGGGCCTTGGCGACGGCCGAAATGGCTTGGCTGGGTCCAAGATACTTGACGCGACCCCATTCCATCGTGCTTCCAACCAGTGCTTGCGCCAATTGTACATTCTGGCTTTGAACGATCTGGTGGAATGGAACCGAACTCCCCTCCGTACCTGACAGTGAAGCTGAACGTCTGATTGCCTTTGCGACTTCACGTGCATAATCGAGGTTCGCATTTGCCGGATTGAACTCGATCCCAACCCGCGCAAATGCATCTTTGATGCGAGATAGTAGAGGCACGTCGGCTTCAGTTGGCTTCGCGCCTGTTTGGGCCCGCTCTATAGCGGATATGACTGCGTCGACCTGATTTGCAGCAGCGGTAATCCGGGACCGGGCGTTTTCATTGAAGCGGTTTTCCATTTCCGCCGCGTCGGGTCCGTCAGAAATCGAGCCTTGGTCTAAGTTGCCGCCTTGCGTGTTCTGCTGCACCACCGCCCCGAGGTTCGCACGGTAATCGTCATTTGCAAGCGCGGGCTCGTTTTCCACAGCCTTAATTTCTCCCTTCGCACGCGTCGCCTCATTGGCCTTGTAGATCCACCCATCGTCGAAGCCTTGGTAAAAGATGGGCAGGCCGCTGATCTCCGACGTATCACCGGGGAGCGTCTTGGTGATTTGGGCCTTGAAGCGCTCCTGTTCCTTCATCGGCAAGGGATCACCGAGATGGGCTTTGTCGGGATCGATGCCCGATTGTGCGTAATGGTGCAGGAGTGCTGCATGTTCCTTGGCGGCGCTCACATCATTGGCGGGGCGACGAAAATGCGGCGTGCCAAAAGGGTGCTTGAGCGGCACTTCGGCGATATCGACGATGTCTTCGATCTTCGGTCCCGTAACTTTGGGGTCCGCGATCCCGCGCCGTTCGGCGATGTAGCTGTCGGTGATGGCCTGCGTTTGTTTTGCGGTCGCAGTGACGGAAGGTGACCAATTGTAGAGCTTGCCATCGACCTCAAACTGATTGTCGCGGGGCTTTTGGCCGGTCGCCTGATAGGTCATCTGCTCGGCCTGGGGCGCCGGGTGCGCCTCAGTCCAGCGCGCCGGGTTGATGCCCTGGTTGTGCAGGTGCTGGGCGAACTTCTTCTTTTCTTCCAGAGCCTCGGACTTGGAATCGGATGGGGAGGGGAGAATGTCGAGACGTTTGGCGACGGGCGGACGCATGGGGAGGGCCTCCTTGGATTTACGTAATTACGCATAATACAGCACATCACGCATCTTTGGAAGTGGAAAGTTCTATCTTTGTTCCTTTTCTGGTTGCAGGCAAGCCATTGCGAATTTCATTGGAAAAACAAAGATTAAAGAGGGATCAGCGCCCCAGTGCCGCCGACCACTTGTCCTGGGTCTCGATGATCCGGAGTTCGTCGGAATTCGTGGCGGCGGTCTCGCCGACGATGTGGCTCATGCCCAGCACCGCGGCGTCGATGGCGGCTTTGAGATCCTGGTCGCGCATGTAGCGGGCGGTGAAGAGGGCGGCGAAGGCGTCGCCCGTGCCGGAGGCGAAGAGCGGCAGGCGGCGCGTCACCGCCATCGAAATCGTGCCTTGATCGCCCGGCGATTTCCGCGCCAGCGCGATGACGGCGAGTTCTTCCGGATGGTCGGGGTCGGGTATGCCGGTGCCGATGATGGCGCGGGCCTGCGTGCGCTTGGCGAGCGCGTGCAGCGCCTCCACCGCCTGCGCGCGGGAGTTCACTTCCTGGCCCGTCAAATGCCCCAGCTCATAGACATTGGGCGAGAGCACATCGGCGATGGGGACGAGGATGGTGGAAAGGGCGAGGGCCAGTTCCGGCTTCACATACATGGCGCCCTGGTCGCCGATCACCGGATCGAAGATGTAGAGCGCGCGCGGGTTCAGGGCCTTCACCTCCGCCACCACTTCGGCAACTAAGGCGGCCGTCTCCGGCGCCCCCAGATAGCCGGTGAGGATCGCATTGGCTTTCCCCAGTACGCCGAGCTGCCGCACCCCGTCGATGAGCTCGCGCACCTGCGCTGCATCAAGGACGCGCCCCGTCACCGTCTTGTGGGCGAGGTGATTGGAGAACAGCACCGTCGGCGCTGCCCAGACCGGATGCCCCATCCGCTCCAGGATGAAGCGCGAGGCCTGGTGGCCGACATGGCCGTAAACGACCTCCGACTGGATGGAAAGGATGGGCATGATGCGGCAATCTTCTCGACGTTTGGACAGGCAAAACCTTTGGACAGGCAGAACCGGGCCAGAGCCTAGGGAAACCGCCCGGCCCCCGCAACGCCGATCATGTCTCGATACGGTCCCCAGAGACCTTCCCCAGAGACCGTCTCCTGAGCCCGTCCGGTCCTAGCGCCCGCCGCTCACGTCGATAAGCGCCCCGGTGACGTAGGAGGATTGGTCCGAGAGCAGCCACAGGATCGCGTCGGCGATCTCCTCCGCCCGGCCGGGCCGCGCCATCGGCACGTTGACGGCCAGGCGAAAGGCGCGGCCGGGATCGCCGCCGCTCGCATGGATCTCGGTATCGATGAGGCCGGGGCGGATGGCGTTGACGCGGATGCCGGCCGGCGCCAGTTCCTTGGAAAGGCCGATGGTCATCACATCGACCGCCCCCTTGGAGCCCGCATAATCGACATATTCGTTGGGCGAACCCAGCCGCGAGGCGACCGAGGAGATATTGACCAGCGACCCGCCGGCATGGCCCCGGTCGGTGCCCATGCGCCGCGCCGCCTCGCGCGCCACCAGAAAGGCGCCGGTCACGTTGACGGCGAACATGCGCGTCAATCGCTCGACGCTCATGTCGGCGACCTTCGAGGCCGGCGCCACGATGCCCGCATTGTTGACGACGCCATTCAAGGGGCCGAAGGCCTTCTCGCTCGCGTCGAACATGGCGATGACATCGCTTTCAACCGAGACATCGCCCTTGATGGCGATGGCCTTGCCGCCCGCCGCCTCGACCGCCTTCACCGTTTCGGCAGCAGCCTTTTCATTGCCGGCATAATTGACGCCGACCGACCAGCCGCGCTTGCCGCATTCTATGGCAGCCGCCCGCCCGATGCCGCGCGACGCGCCGGTGATGAGGATGTGGCGGGTCATCTTGCCTCCGCTGCCTGCTTTGCTCAGCTTGTTTGCACTGCGGCAGAGCCTATGCGATATGCTGGGACCTGACTAGGGCCGACGCCTTTCATGCGCCCGGCGCGCTAAACGGGGACTGCCAGTGACCACACCGAAAACCAACCCAGGCAATTTCTTCGAGGATTTCAAGCTCGGGCAGGAGATTCTTCATGCCGTGCCGCGCACGGTGACGGAAGGGGATGTGGCGCTCTATATCGGGCTCACCGGGTCGCGCTTTGCGCTGCCGTCGTCCGACAGTTTCGCGCAGAGCATCGGCTTTGCCGGTGCGCCGATCGACGATTTGCTGGCCTTCCACCTCATCTTCGGGCGCACGGTCGCGGATATCTCGCTCAATGCCGTTGCCAATCTGGGCTACGCGGTGGGGAAGTTCGGCGTGCCGCTTTATCCCGGCGACACGATCATCGCGCAATCGAAGGTGATCGGCCTCAAGGAAAACTCGAACCACGAAACCGGCATCGTCTATGTGCATTCGGTCGGCCGCAACCAGGCGGGCGAAGTGGTGCTCGATTATGTGCGCTGGGTGATGGTCCGTAAGCGCGATCGCCTGGCACCGGCACCCGAGGCGCATCTGCCGCAGCTGCCGCCCACACTCGACGTGAGCGAGTTCGAGGTGCCGTCCGAGCTCGACCTTGCCGCCTATGATGACGAACTCGCCGGTTCCCCCTTCCTGTGGGACGATTACGAGAAGGGCGAGAAGATCGACCATGTCGACGGCATGACCCTGGAAGAATCCGATCACATGACGGCAACCAGGCTCTACCAGAACAATGCCAAGGTGCATTTCAACCAGCATACCGAGGGGCAGGGGCGTTTCGGCCGCCGCCTCATCTATGGTGGGCACATCATCAGCCTGGCGCGGGCGCTCTCATTCAACGGCCTTGCCAACGCCTTCCGCATCGCCGCCATCAATGGCGGGCGCCATGTGAATCCCAGCTTTGCTGGTGACACGATCTATGCCTGGTCCGAAGTGCTGGAGAAGATCGAGATTCCGGGCCGAAAAGACATAGGTGCCCTGCGTCTTCGGACCATCGCCACCAAGGATCACCCGTGCGCAGACTATCCGGGGCCGGATTCGGCAGGAAAATATCCCGAAAGCGTCGTTTTGGACCTGGATTATGCCGTTCTGATGAAGCGGCGCGGGTAAGCGCAAACAGGTCGCTATCGGTTTGCTTTCGTTGACGGTACGGTAACAATTCAGTATCAAGATCACGCTTTCTGCTGCAGTGCAGAAGCAGCGGGTCCCGATCCAAAGGGGCCCCAGACCCAGGGAGCCTGTCGGGGAGATTTGGGCAGGTTCCTCTAGGCAAACCAGCTTGCGCCTGGTTGCGTAAAAGGGGCGCAAGGTATCGGACGGGAAACATCATGGCCGAAAGCCAGTCCTCCGGCGTCAAACGCCACCTTAGACCAGTCAGCCCACATCTGCAGGTCTACAAGCCGCAGCTCACCTCTTTCACCTCGATCCTGCACCGCTTCACCGGCATCGCGCTCAGCGCCGGCGTGCTCTATCTGCTGTGCTGGCTCCTGGCCGCCGCTCACGGCGCTGAAAGCTTCGACCGCCTGCAGGATTTCAACGGCTCGTTCATTGGCCGCATCCTGCTTTTCGGCTGGTCGGTTGCGTTCTTCTATCATCTGCTGAACGGCATCCGTCACCTAGCCTGGGATGCGGGCTTCGGCTTCGAACTGCCCGCCGCGACCAAGTCCGGCTATGCCGTCCTCATCGGCACGGCGGTCCTGACCATCGCCGCCTGGGTCATCGGCTACTTCCAGATGGGGGCGCTGTGATGGCTGGCTCGTCAAACTCGCTCCGCTCGCGCTTGGGTCAAGCGCGCGGCCTCGGCTCGGCGCATGAAGGTGTCCATCATTGGTGGGCACAGCGCATGTCGGCCCTGGCACTCATTCCGTTGAGCCTGTGGCTCGTCGCCTCGCTGGTCTGCAATGCAGGCGCTGATTACGCGGTGGTCAGCCAGTGGCTCTCCAGCCCGTTCACGCTGGGCGCTCTTGGCCTCACCATCCTCATCACCGTCTATCACGCGGTCCTGGGGCTGCAGGTCGTGGTCGAGGATTACATCCACGCGCAGCCCACCAAGCTCATCCTGATGATCCTGCTGCCGATGGGCGGCGTCGCCCTGGTCGTGGCGGCGATCGTCACCCTGCTGGTGATCGCCTTCGCCGGTTGAGCCGACATTTGAAGAAGTGAAGCATCATGGCTGAAACAGCAAATAGCGCGCCCCACATCAACGGCACCGCCTATCCCTTCGTCGATCACGTCTATGACGTGGTCGTGGTCGGCGCCGGCGGTGCGGGTCTTCGCGCCACCTTCGGCATGGCGGAAAAAGGTCTCAAAACCGCCTGCATCTCCAAGGTCTATCCGACCCGCTCGCACACTGTTGCGGCGCAGGGCGGCATCTCCGCCTCGCTCGGCAATATGGGCCCGGACGATTGGCGCTGGCACATGTACGACACGGTCAAGGGGTCCGACTGGCTCGGCGACCAGGATGCCATCGAATATATGTGCCGCGAGGCGGTACCCGCGATCATCGAGCTTGAGCATTACGGTGTCCCCTTCAGCCGCACCGAGGCCGGCAAGATCTATCAACGCCCCTTCGGCGGCATGACGACCGAATACGGCAAGGGCATCGCGCAGCGCACCTGCGCCGCCGCCGACCGTACCGGCCACGCCATCCTGCACACGCTCTATCAGCAGGCGCTGAAGCACCGCGCCGAATTCTTCGTCGAATATTTCGCCCTCGACCTCATCATGGATGAAGAGGGCGCTTGCGTCGGTGTCGTCGCCTGGAACCTCGATGACGGCACCATCCACCGCTTCCATGCAAAGCTCGTGGTGCTGGCGACCGGCGGTTACGGCCGCGTCTTCTTCTCGGCGACCTCGGCCCATACCTGCACGGGCGACGGCAACGCGATGGCGCTCCGCGCCGGCCTCCCGCTCCAGGACATGGAATTCATCCAGTTCCACCCGACCGGCATTTATGGCGCCGGCTGCCTCATCACCGAAGGTGTGCGCGGCGAAGGCGGGTATCTCACCAATTCGGCGGGCGAGCGTTTCATGGAACGCTATGCGCCGTCGGCCAAGGATCTTGCGTCGCGCGATGTTGTGTCCCGCGCCATGACGATGGAAATCCGCGAAGGCCGCGGCGTAGGCCAGCATAAGGACCATATCCATCTGCACATCGAACATCTCGATCCGAAGATCATTCACGAACGCCTGCCCGGCATCGCCGAGACGGCGCGCATCTTCGCCGGCGTCGATGTGACGCGCGAACCGATCCCGGTTCTGCCGACCTGTCATTACAATATGGGCGGCGTTCCCACCAACTATCGCACCGAAGTCGTCACCAAGAAGGACGGCAACCCGGATGCGGTGGTCCCGGGCCTGATGGCGATCGGCGAGGCGGCCTGCGTCTCAGTCCACGGCGCCAATCGCCTCGGTTCCAATTCGCTCTTGGATCTCGTGGTCTTCGGCCGCTCGGCCGCGATCCGTGCCGCAGAAATTATCAAAACCGGCGAGAAGCACCGCAACCTGCCGAAGGATGCCGGCGACAAGGCGCTTGAGCGCCTCGACCGCCTGCGCAACGCGAAGGGCGATATTCCGACCGCGAAGCTGCGCCTCGACATGCAGAAGATCATGCAGAACGACTGCGCGGTCTACCGTACGGGGAAGACGCTGAAGGAAGGCGTCGACAAGATCCGCGACGTCTACGGCCAGCGCCACCGGGTCAAGGTCGAGGACCGTTCGCTCATCTGGAACAGCGATCTCGTCGAGACGCTGGAACTCGACAACCTCATGTACCAGGCGCTGGTTTCGATCGAATCCGCGCTCAACCGCGAGGAAAGCCGCGGCGCCCAGGCGCGTGAGGATTTCCCGAACCGCGACGATGAAAAGTGGATGAAGCACACGATCTCGTGGATCGACGAAGCCGGCAAGGTGACGCTCGATTACCGCCCCGTCCACATGACGACCTTGAGCAATGACGTTCAGGTCTTCCCGCCCAAAGCCCGCGTGTACTAAGGACCGCCATCATGGCCGAACTGACACTGCCAGCGAATTCGAAGCCCACCATCGGCAAGACCTGGAAGGCTGCCGCGGGGGCGAAGAACGTCAAGAACTTCAAGATCTACCGCTGGGACCCGGATACCGGCGCCAACCCGCGCGTCGACACCTACGAAGTCGACCTCGATACCTGCGGGCCGATGATCCTGGACGCGATCATCAAGATCAAGAACGAGATCGATTCGACCCTCACCTTCCGCCGCTCCTGCCGCGAAGGTGTGTGCGGGTCCTGCGCCATGAACATCGACGGCACCAACACGCTTGCCTGCACCAAGTTCATTGCCGAGGTGAAGGGCGACGTGAAGATCTATCCGCTGCCGCACATGCCGGTGGTGAAGGATCTGGTGCCCGATCTCACCCATATCTTCGCGCAGTACGAAACGATCGAGCCGTGGCTCAAGTCGGACACGCCGCCGCAGACGCGCGAACGCCTGCAATCGCCGCAGGAACGCGCCAAGCTCGATGGCTTGTGGGAATGCATCCTATGCTTCTCCTGCTCGACCTCCTGCCCCAGCTATTGGTGGAACGGCGACCGCTATCTGGGCCCGGCCATCCTGCTGCAGGCCTATCGCTGGATCGCCGACACGCGCGACGAGGCGACCGGCGAGCGTCTCGATGCGCTCGAGGATCCGTTCCGCCTCTATCGCTGCCACACCATCATGAACTGCACCAAGACCTGCCCCAAGGGTCTCAATCCCGCGAAGGCGATCGGTGAAATCAAGAAGCTGATGGTCGAACGGCGCTAAGCCGGAACTCAATCGGCGAAAACAAAAATCGAAACGCCCGCGGTGAGCCTCTCCCGCGGGCGTTCTTTTTGGCGGTCAGTCCCTGAGGCCGCGCGTGGAAATGGGCAGGCCCGGAATCTCGCCGGTTTTCGCCTCGTTCGTTTCCAGCCCGCGCTGGTGTGCATTGCTGAAATCGGCGCCGCGCAGATCGGCGCCGCTTGCATCGACGTCGCTCAAATTGGCGCCGCTGAGATCGGCGGCGAGCAGCCAGGCGCGTTTCAGATTGGCGCGGGTGAGGCGGCACCCCACCAGTTTCGCGGCGGCGAGATTGGTGCGGCTGAGATCGAGGCCCGAAAGATCGAAGCCTTCCAGTTCCAAGCGCTGGCCCGCCTGGCCCAGCGTATCGACCCAGCGCGCATGCTGGCCCAGGCGCTCGCGCACCTCGTCGTCGCTGAGGCGCGGGGCTGAGCCCACCGGCAATTGCGCGGCACGCACCTGGTCGCGGGTCGCCTGATCGACCGAGGCATGGCTGAAATCGGCCTGTTCGAGCTCGGCCTGCGTCAGGCGCACCGATTGCAGTTCGGCGGCCGAGAAATTGCTGCGCCGGAGGTCGGCGCCGGAAAAATCCGTCTCCAGCAGGTAAGCGCCGGAAAAATCGACGCTGACGAGTTTGGCGTCCTTGAAGATGGATTGGGCGAGCTTGGCGCCACGGAAACGGCAGGCGGGCGCCTCGTCCCAATTGGCATCCTTCCCCGTGCGCTGGGTGAAATCCTGCCGGAGGTCGGCGGCGGAGAGGGCGGTCCGCGTCATGTCGCTGCCGTGGAAAACGGCCCCGCGCATGTCGGCACGCTCGAAATTGGCACCCGTCATGTCGGCTTCATCGAAGACCGAGCCGGTCAGGATCGCCCCCCGGAAGATGGTGCCGCGGAGCGCGGTCCGCTCGAGATTGCACCGCACCATATAGGCGTCGGTGAAGTCCATGTGGCTGAGATCGAGTTTGGAAAGGTCGCACTCGCTCAACATCAGGCGCTGGCCGTTGACCCGGCCCAGGCGCCAATTGCGATGGACTTCGGCCAGCCGACGCAGCGCTCCGGTGTTGAGCGTAAGCTTTTTCAGTACCTTAGGCGCCTGCGGATCCATTCATGGCACCGGGAAAACGACTCGGAAATCGAATCTATGGTGCCGCTCCCGTTTCGCCCCCACAAGCGCGTTATTGAACCCCGTTTTCAGCCCTTGCGGAGGCCGCAGGTATTGAGCCCGATCAGCCGGTAGGCCGGGCAATAGCCGATGAGCGCCGTGGCGAGCGGGATGATCCCGACCCAGCCCCAAGGCGATTGCGGGCCGACGAAGACAAGGGCGATGAGGACGAGGCCGACGATGACGCGCAAGGCCCGGTCGATGCCGCCGACATTCTTCTGCATGGTGAAATCCCTCCAAGATTGAGCCGATATCCTCAATCTTAGGAAGCGTTGGATGCAATGTCGGTGACTTGGTCACTCAGCCCTGGGCGTCGAGCTGCGACAAGGCGTCCCGGTCGCGGATCTCGACCTCGCCGCGTGCCAGGCGCACCCAGCCGCGGCGCTCGAATTCTTTGAGCTGCCGGCTCACCACCTCGCGCGCGGTGCCGAGTTCGGCAGCGATCTCCTGATGCGTCAGCGCCTGGCTGCCCGTACCCTTGCCGAGGAGATAGGCGGCAAGGCGCGCATCGATGCGGCGGAAGGCGACGTCCTCGAGAAGGGCCACGATATCGGAAAGCCGGGTGGCGAGCGTGGCGAAGATCAGTTTGCGAAAGGCAGTGCTTTCCGCCGTGAGGCGGTTGAAGAGCGCCTGCGGCAGGGCGAAGCCGGCGATATCGGTCTCCGCCACCAATTCGGCACCGAGCGCGAGATCGCCGAGGAGAGCCGCCGCCGACAGAACGCAGGTCTCGCCGGGGGTGACACGGTAGAGCACGATCTCGCGCCCGCCTTGGCTCAGGCCCCGCACCTTGACGGTCCCCCGCGTCAGCAGGACGAAATGCGGCAACGCTTCGCCTGGCCGCGCGAGGATGCTGCCCGCCGGTGCGGCGACGGGCTGTGCTTCGGCAGTGAGGCGCCGCACGGCGTCGGGGTCGAGATCGTGCAGGATGGGAAAGGCGTCGAGCAGCGTCGGTTCGATCATGCGGCGCCTTCAAGCCCGCCGTGGAGGATATCGGCGCGCCACGCACCGCCCGTGGGGTCAAAATGGACCAGCGTCGTGTTGGCGATCTCCTGCCCGACCGGCAGGCCCATCAACCGCTCCAGCGCCCAGACGACACCGCCATGCGCGACGATGAGGACCGGCCCCGGCAAGGCAAGGGCCGCGCGCAAGCCCCGCGCGATGCGATGGGTAAAAGCGTCGAACGTCTCGACGCCATCGCGATTGGTGCCGGCGCGCCAGGCCGGAAACCAGCCGTTCGCGGTTTCGCCGGCCATCGGCCCCACGTCGATCTCGCGCAGATCGTCGAGGAAATGGATCTCGAGGCCAAGCGATCCGTTGAGAATCTCGGCCGTGCGCCGCGCCCGCAAGAGGGGCGAGGCGGCAATGCTCGCAAAGCCGAAGCGGTCGCCGCTTTGGGCGAGGATCGCAGCCAGGCTTTCCGCTTGGCCTTCGCCCCGCGCATTCAAGGGAATGTCGGCCCAGCCTTGCAGGCGCCCGGCGCGGTTCCAGTCGGTTTCCCCGTGGCGGACGAAATGAAAGGATATTTTCGGGATCATGGTCGGCAAGCTGGTCATGCAAGCGATCAACTTGACCTAATCCGCTGCTTTGTTAAAGTCCCCTCATGACCTCGTGGCGCCACAGCGCGTTCATCGCGCGAATTAGCACCCCGGCCTGATCCGTTCAGGCCGGGCCCGTTGACGCGCCCGCAAAGCTTCCTCGTCGCGATTTCTCCCGATCGAGACCAGCCTTCGCTGCGGCGCCTTTTCCAAAGACGATGGGAATGCGCTTTCCGTTCCGCGCCTTCCGCAGCCAAGGTCAGACATCATGTTGATGAACCATGCAGGCGCTGCTGCCCAGCGCCACCGATCGCAAACGCTGCTGCAACCGCAACCGGTGGGCGATGCCCGCAGCGAGCTGCAGCTTTTCTTCAAATCCTACGATTCCGGCATGCTCGATTTCGACGCGGATCAACTGGCGGGACAGTTCGATCTTCCCTGCCTGCTGAGTGCGCCGGAAGGAAGCGGCAGCTTTTCAGCCAGAGGCGAGCTGCGCGCGGCCCTTGCCCGCACCTTCCTTGAATACCGTCATCAGGGTCTGGTTTCCGCAAGCCTTGCTGCCCTGTCGCTCACGGCCCTCTCGCATGACTTTGCGCGGGCCGAGGCGGTCTGGTCCTTCTGCAACGGGCGCGGCCAGGAAATGCGCAACATCGCCTGCGCCTACACGCTGCGCCGCTCGCCACCGGGTGAGATCGGGCGCTGGCGGATCGTTCATGCCGTGTCGCTCGATGCACCGCTGCGCCATCGGCCGCGCGGCGAAACGCTGAGCCTGCGTTAGCGGGCGAGTTCGCCCAGCAGCAGTCGGCCGAGCGGCCATTCGCCGAAGCCGGAGGCCGTGTTGATATGGCCGGCGGCACCGATATCGACAAAGCGGCTGCCCCAGGCCAAAGCGAAGGCCTGCGCCCGCGCACGCGCGACATAAGGGTCGTCGCCGCTGGCGACGACGGTGCTGGGAAAGGGCAAGCGGCTCATGGGCATCGGGCGGAAGCTGCGCGTTTCCGGTGGCGTGTGCGTATCGGAATCGACATCGGCCGGTGCCACCAGCAGGGCGCCGGCCACCGCGCGCGCCGCCTTCGCCACCCAATGCGCGACCAGGGCGCAGGAGAGGCTGTGCGCGACGAGGACCGGCGGTACCGGCAGATCGGCGATGACCCGGTCGAGCCGCGCCACCCAATCGGCGATGTTGGGCCGGTCCCAATCATCCTGTTCGACCATCCGGGCGTTGTTGCCGAGTTCAGCCTGCCACAAGCGCTGCCAATGCAGCGGGCCGGAATTGCCGAGACCCGGAATGATGACGATGGGGCGCATCATGGCACGGCTCGGAAAGGTGCCGGCGGCCGCTCGACGAAATCATGCCAGATATCGCTGACCGCGCGGCGCTGGCCGGCAAAGCTGAACAAGGAGAGGGCCCGCTCGCGCGTGCACCATTCGAAGGCGTCGCTGCCGTGATCGAGCACGACCGGCACTTCCTGTGCTACGAAGGTGACGAAGATCGGCATCAGCTCGACCACATTGTCGGGCGCGAAATAGAAGGTCTCGGTGAGGCCGCTGGTGTAGAGCGCGGCCGCCCGAATGCCGGTCTCCTCGGCGATTTCGCGCCGCACGGCTTCGGTTGCCGTCTCGCCCGGCTCGATGCTGCCGGTGACGAATCCCCAGGCACCGCCCGCGACCTCGCCGGCCCGGCGCAGGGCCAGGATTTTGGCGGCCGGTCCCGTGCCGGCAATGATCGCCGCCGCTACCGCCCGGCAACGCAAGGGAACGTCGCCATAGCGATTGCCCATGATCCTACTTCGCCTTCTTGGCCGTGGGCTTTGCCGGTTGATCGCTCAAGGGTTTGTCGCTGAGCGGCTGGCCCAATTTGTCGAGCATTTCCTTCGGCACGATCTGCCAGAATTTCTGCCGCTCCTCGGCCCAGTCGTTAAGGATGCTGCCGGCCCATTTCGACTGGGTCTCGGCGGCATGTTCGTCGATGAGTGCCTTGAGGCGGCCCTCCCAATGCGGGCTTTCCAGGCGCTGCCAGATGACGGTCTCGGCATTGACGCGCAAGGGGAAGCGGCCGTCTTCGTCATAGACGAAGGCCATGCCGCCCGACATGCCGGCGCCGAAATTGTCGCCGACGGGACCCAAGATCACCGCGGTGCCGCCGGTCATGTATTCGCAGCCGTTGGAACCGCAGCCTTCGATCACTACATCGGCGCCGGAATTGCGGACGGCGAAACGCTCACCCGCTTGCCCCGCGGCGAAGAGCTTGCCGGCCGTCGCACCATAGAGCACCGTATTGCCGATGATGGTGTTGCGGTTGCTCTCCAAGGGCGAGGAGGGCAGGGTCCGTACCACGATGGTCCCACCCGACAATCCCTTGCCGACATAATCATTGGCATCGCCGAAGACTTCGAGCTTCAGCCCCTGCACCGCGAAGGCACCGAGCGACTGGCCGGCGGACCCACGCAGGCGCACGGTCAGATGGTTGGGCTTCAGCCCACTCATGCCGAAGCGCTTGGTGATGTGCGAGGAAAGCCGCGTGCCGATGGCGCGGAACGTGTTGCGGATATTGTATTGGAGCTGCATCTTCTCGCCGGCCTGGAACAAGGCCGCGGCATCCGTCACCATGCGTGCATCCAGCGTGTCCGGCACTTCGTTGCGGCCTTCCAGCGTGCAATAGCGCGCTTCGTTGCCGGGATCTGCCTGCGAGAGCAGCGGATTCAAATCGAGATCGTCAAGATCGGCGGCGCCGCGGCTCACCTGCTCGATGAGCTCCGTGCGGCCGATCACCTCGTTCAAGGTCTTCACACCCAGCTGCGCCAGGATCTCGCGCACTTCCTCGGCGATGAAGCTGAAGAGGTTGACGACCTTCTCCGGTGTCCCCGTAAATTTCGCGCGCAAGGCGGAATCCTGGGTGCAGACGCCGACGGGGCAGGTGTTGGAATGGCACTGCCGCACCATGATGCAACCCATCGCGACGAGGGACGCCGTGCCGATGCCAAATTCCTCGGCACCCAGGATCGCGGCAATGACCACGTCGCGGCCCGTCTTGATGCCGCCGTCGGTCCTGAGCTTCACGCGGTGGCGCAGGCGGTTGAGCGTCAGCACCTGATGCACTTCCGCCAAGCCCATTTCCCACGGGATGCCGGCATATTTGATGCTGGTATGGGGCGAGGCGCCGGTCCCGCCGACATGGCCGGAAACCAGGATGACGTCGGCCTTGGCCTTGGCGACACCGGCGGCGATGGTGCCGATGCCGGAGCGGGCCACCAGCTTCACGCAGACCTTGGCCTCCGGGTTGATCTGTTTGAGGTCATAGATGAGCTGCGCCAGATCCTCGATCGAATAGATGTCGTGATGCGGCGGCGGCGAAATGAGCGACACGCCCGGTGTCGCATGGCGGAGCTTCGCGATCTCCAGCGTCACCTTGAAGGCCGGCAGCTGCCCGCCCTCGCCGGGCTTCGCCCCTTGCGCCACCTTGATCTCGATCTCGCGGCAATTGACCAGATATTCCGCCGTGACGCCAAAGCGGCCAGAGGCGATCTGCTTGATCGCGGAATTCGCATTGTCGCCATTGGGCTGCGGGCGGAACCGCGCCGGGTCCTCGCCGCCTTCGCCGGAATCCGATTTGGCGCCGATGCGGTTCATGGCGATGTTGAGCGTGCCGTGCGCCTCCGGTCCGAGTGCCCCGAGGCTCATGCCGGGGGTGACGAAGCGCTTGCGGATCTCGGTGATGCTTTCGACCTCGTCGGTCGAAATGGCCGTGGTCCCCGGCACGAAATCGAGCAGATCGCGGATGGCGACCGGCGGCAGCTTGGCAACCGCCTCCGAATAGCGCTTGAAGGTCTGGTAGGATTCGGTCGACACCGACGTCTGCAGCGTGTGGATCAGTTCCGGCGCCCAGGCATGGGTCTCGCCGGATTTGCGGAACTTGTAGAAGCCGCCGACGGGCAGTGCCACGACCGCCTCGTTCCAGGCGCGCTTATGAAGATCGACCACGCGGTGCTGGATGCCGGTCATGCCGATCCCGGAAATGCGGCTCGGCATCGACGGGAAATATTCGGCGACCAGCGTGCGCGAGAGGCCCAGCGCCTCGAAATTGGCGCCGCCGCGATAGGAGGAGATAACCGAGATCCCCATCTTCGACATGACTTTAAGAAGGCCCTGGTCGACAGCAGAGCGGTAATTGTCGAGGCAGGCTTCAAGCGTCAAATCGCCGAAGAGGCCGCGCTTGCGGCGGTCTTCGATGGCGGCCTCCGCGACATAGGCGTTGACGGTGGTGGCGCCGACGCCAATGAGCACGGCGAAATGATGCACATCGAGACATTCGCCCGACCGCACATTGAGGCTGGTAAAGGTCCTGAGCTGCTGGCGCAGCAGATGCACATGCACGGCACCCGTGGCGAGAATGGTGGGGATCGCCGCGCGCGTGGTGCTCACATGCTCGTCGGAGAGAATGAGATGTGTCGCCCCACCGCGCACCGCATCCTCGGCCTGACGGCGAATGAGCTGGATGGCTTCGCGCAGCGCATTGTCATTGCCGGTGACATCGAAGGTGCAGTCGATCTCGGCGACACTCTCGCCCATATAGGCGCGCATGGCCTGGAATTCGGCGGTGGTGAGAACCGGGCTGTTGAGCTGCAGCAGACGGCACTGGCTTTCATCCTGATCGAGCACGTTGCCGAGATTGCCCAATCGCGTCTTCAGGCTCATCACCCGCTTTTCGCGAAGCGAGTCGATCGGCGGGTTCGTGACCTGGCTGAAATTCTGCCGGAAGAATTGGTGAAGGCCGCGATAGCGGTCGGACAGAACCGCCAGGGGCGTATCATCGCCCATCGAAACGACGGCTTCCTTCGCTTCCTCGACCATCGGCTGAAGGACGACTTCCATATCCTCCATCGTGAGGCCGGCCGCGACCTGGCGGCGGCGCAAATAATCCTTCTCGAAGATCGCGGGCTCGCCGCGCTTCTTCTTGATGAGATCGTCGATGACGGTGATGTTCTTGACCCAGGCGGAGAAGTCGGCGGTCGCTGCCAACTTGTCCAGGATCGAATTGTTGTCGTAGAGCCTGCCTTCGGCGAGATCGAGCGCCAGCATCTGCCCCGGCCCCAGGCGGCCCTTGGTCTTCAACCGCGTCTCGTCGAGGCGCACCATGCCGGTTTCGGACCCCGCGACCAGGATGCCGTCCTCGGTGATCGCATAACGCAACGGCCGCAGACCGTTGCGGTCTAGCCCTGCCACAACCCAGGTGCCGGCAAAGCCGCAAATGGCGGCTGGTCCGTCCCAGGGCTCCATCACCGAATTGCAGTAAGAGAACATGTCCTTGATGTTCTGCGGCATGGTCACGCGCCCGTCCCAGACATCGGGAATGAGCAGACTTTTCACCATCGGCAGCGGCCGCTCATGGGTGGTGAGAATCTCGAACACATTGTCGAGCTGCGCCGAATCCGATCCGCCCGCCTGGATGACGGGTTTGAGATCCGCCATGCGGTCGCCATAGACGCTGGAATAGAGCCGTGTCTCATGGGCGCTCATCCAGTTGACATTGCCTTTCAGCGTGTTGATCTCGCCGTTATGGGCAATGACGCGGAAGGGCTGGGCGAGGCTCCAGGTCGGAAAGGTGTTGGTCGAATAACGCTGGTGATAGATGGCGAAGTTGGAAACGAAACGCTCGTCGAGGAGATCGGGATAGAAGGAGGTGAGCTGTTCGGCGAGGAACATGCCCTTGTAGATGACCGACCGGCAGGAGAGGGAGCAGATGTAAAGTTCCGGCACCTGCGCCGCCACGGCCGCGCGCTCGATGCGGCGGCGGATAATGTAGAGGTCGGTCTCGAACTCTTCCTCGCTGACGCCGCGCGCATTGGCGATCATGATCTGCTCGATCTCGGGCCGTGTCGCATTGGCCTTCTCGCCGATGATCGAAATGTCGATCGGCACCTGGCGCCAGCCATAGATCGTGTAGCCGGCATTGAGGATTTCCTGCTCGACGATGACGCGGCAGCTCTCCTGTTTGCCCAGATCGTTGCGCGGCAGGAAGATCTGCCCGACCGCGAACTTCCCCGCCTGCAAGGTCTGCCCGGCGCGGCGGATGAAATCCTCGAAGAAAGCATGCGGAATCTGCACATGGATGCCGGCGCCGTCGCCGGTCTTGCCGTCGGCATCGACAGCCCCGCGATGCCAGACGGATTTCAGCGCCTCGATGCCCATGAGGACGACTTCGCGCCGCGGCTTGCCGTCGAGGGCTGCGATAAGGCCGACGCCGCAGGCATCGCCTTCATCGGCCGGGTCATACATGCCCGTCGCATTGAGATGCGCGGCGTTCTTCCGGAAGAGCTCGATTTCCTGGGACATGTCGTCGGCCCTCCTTATTCCGCCGCGGCCTTACGCGCGGCTGTTTCCTGCAAATAGGCGTCGATCCCGGCGGCGGCGTCGCGGCCGTCGCGGATCGCCCAGACGACGAGCGAGGCACCGCGCACGATGTCGCCCGCCGCGAAGACGCCGGGGATGGTGGTGGACAAATTGCGCCAGTTGACGCGCACCGTATTGCCCTTGGTGACGGAGAGGGCCGGGGACTTCAAACGCTGCGGCAGATCCTCGGGCTCGAAGCCCAGCGCCTTCACCACCAGTTCCGCCGGCATGTCGAAGGCAGAGCCTTCGATGATGCGCGGTGTCTGTCGGCCGCTGGCATCGGCAAGGCCCAGATGGATGCGCTCGGCGCGCACGGCTTTCACCTTGCCCAACTCATCGTCGAGGAAGGCGGCGGGGGCCGATTGCCAGATGAACTCGACGCCTTCTTCTTCGGCATTCTGCACTTCGCGCTGCGAGCCCGGCATGTTGGCGCGGTCGCGGCGATAGAGGCACTTCACCGATTTGGCGCCCTGGCGGATGGCCGTGCGCACGCAGTCCATCGCCGTGTCGCCGCCGCCGATGACGATGACGTTTTTGCCCTTGGCGTTGAGTTCACCGCCCGCAATCTCGGCCACCTGATCGCCGAGCCCGTCGCGGTTGGCGGCGGTGAGATATTGGAGGGCCGGCACGATGCCCTTGGCGCCCGAACCGGGGGCCGCGAGATCGCGCGCCTTGTAGACGCCGGTTGCGATCAAGACCGCATCGTGGCGCGCGCGGAGTTCATCCAGGCTGATGTCACGCCCGATCTCGATATTGAGCTCGAACTTGATGCCGCTTTCGCGCAGCAGGCGCTCGCGCCGGGCGACCACCTGCTTGTCCAGCTTGAAATTGGGAATGCCATAGACGAGGAGGCCGCCTACCCGGTCATAACGGTCATAGATCGTCACCTGATAACCCTTGCGACGCAGCGCTTCGCCGGCGGCAAGACCAGCGGGTCCGGCACCGATGATGCCGATCGATAGCGTGAGCTCGCGCGTGGGCTTCACCGGCTGCACCCAGCCCATCTCGAAAGCCGTGTCGGTCACATGCTTTTCGATGGCGCCGATGGTGACGGTGCCGTGGCCCGATTGTTCGATGACGCAATTGCCTTCGCACAGGCGGTCCTGCGGGCAGATGCGGCCGCAGATCTCGGGAAAGGTGTTGGTGGCCGAGGAGATTTCATAGGCCTCCTCCAGCCGGCCCTCGGCGGTCAGCTTCAGCCAGTCGGGGATGTTGTTGTTGAGCGGGCAATGCACTTGGCAGAAGGGGACGCCGCATTGCGAGCAGCGGCTGGCCTGCACCTGGGCGGCCTTGGCCGCGAACTCGGTATAGATCTCGCCGAAATCGGCGCGGCGCTCGGTTGCCTGGCGCTTTTCCGGCATGGCCCGGGTGACGGAAACGAATTTCAGCAACTTTTCGGCCATGGCGCCCTCTCCTGGGGAAACCTTCGCACCCGCGAAGGCCGGCCACCATAACACCCTCATTTGTCAGAGCAATGACGAAATGGCCGTTTAGGACATTAAAACTGACTTATTATTTATCCGACAGGTCAGATCGAGATCTTTCAGACTCGCGACATCGCTCCGGGCGGCAAAAATAGTTCCAATATGGGACCAATTATCCAATCGGCAGGATTCGGGTCGCGTGCTATAAGCCAAGGCACTGATTCACTTGAGTCTCTGTGACAGGCAGCGCCAGACCGCTGCCTTGGGGATGGCTGCTTCGTGCCGAATATCGACATTCTGATCCTGGCCATCGTGCAGGGGATCACCGAATTCCTGCCTATTTCCTCTTCGGGCCACCTTATTCTGGTGCCAAAGCTCTTTTGCTGGCCCGACCAGGGTTTGACCCTCGACGTCGCCGCCCATGTCGGCACGCTGGTCGCGGTGCTCGTCTATTTCTGGCGCGACGTCGCCAATATGGGGGCGGGGCTCATCAAGCTGGCGCGCGGCAAGCGCGACAACCGGGCCAGGCTCGTCTGGCTGCTGCTGGTGGCCTCGGTGCCGGCCCTCGCCATCGGCTTCGCGCTCGACAAATGGGCCGGCGACGCGCTCCGGGACACGCGCATCATCGCGGCGACGCTCATTGGCTTCGGCATCCTTCTTTATATCTGCGACCGCGTCGGCCTCACCGTGCGGCGCATCGAGCACATGACGGCCGGCTCGGCGCTCGCCATTGGCATTTTCCAATGCATCGCCTTCATCCCCGGCACCAGCCGGTCCGGCATCACCATGACGATGGCGCGGCTCCTCGGCTATGAACGGAAGGAAGCGGCCCGCTTCTCCTTCCTGCTCTCGATTCCGACCATCGCGGCGGCCGGCCTCTACAAGGGCTATCAGTTGGTCAGGGGCGGCGACTTTGCCGAAATGGAACGGGCGGCGATGATGGCGGGCTTCTCCGCCATCGCCGGCTTTCTCGCCATCGCCTTCATGATGTACTGGCTGCGCCGCGCGAATTTCGCGCCCTTCGTCATCTACCGCATCATCCTGGGCGCCGTTCTGCTGTGGTCGATCTATGGCGGCGGCTGGCAGAACGTTTGCTCGTGAACGCCTGAACTTTTCTTTGAACCATCCGGCGCGTGCCGGCGACACAGGGTTGGCAGCCGAGTCCGGCCGGCCGTCCCCTGTGCCAGGGCGGCTGCCTCGGGTGTCGCCGCCGGTTCCCCTAAAGATCCGGCAGCGATGCCCGATTTTATTCTATTGGGCCGCGCGCGAATTCAAGCGCACCAGCCCCATCCAATTTTCATAGAGCTGCCTGGCGGCGCGGTTGAAGTCTGGCATCAAGGCAGCGGCCGCGTCGCGCAATTTCGGCAGCGCGCCCTTGCCCAGCGTATCGTCAAGCGAACAGGCATAGGCCGGTACTTCGCCCCATTCCGGCACGGTGCGGCTGGTGAGCTCCATATGATATTGCAAGCCATAAGCAAGCGCGCCGACACGCATCGCCTGGTTTGGGCAGAGCGGCGATGAAGCGAGGATGATGGCGCCCGCCGGTGCGGTCTGCACTTCTGCACCGTGCCATTGCAATGCTTTCTGTCTGGTTGCCATGCCAGCAAAGATCGGATCGGCACGGCCTTCTGCCGTGAGCTCGACATCGAGGATGCCGACCTCCGGCGCTTTCATTTTGCCGACCTTGCCGCCGAGGGCTGCTCCCAGCAATTGATGGCCGAGGCAGAGGCCGAGATAGGGCATTTTGCGCGTCAGCACGGCTTCGCGGATCGCCGCTTTCTCAGGCTTCAGCCACGGATGCTGGTCTTCTTCCCACACATCCATCGGTCCGCCCATCACCCAGAGCGCATCATATTTGTCGAGCGCCGGAATGGCCTCGCCTTCATCGAGTTCGACGGCGTCGTAAGGGATGCCGTCTTCCTTCAGGAAATCGCGGAAGATGCCGGGATGCTCGCAGGCGATGTGTTGGAACACGAGAAAGCGCATGTGCATCAGCCCTTGTTGTAGAAGCCCGATGGCCGGTATTGATCGAGATAGGTGGGCAGGATCGATTCGAGCGGCGTCGGAATGAGTCCCAACTCCTTGAAGCCGGCCGCGTTGGCGCCCACCACATTGTCATGGCGCAGCAGCCGCACCTGATCGACGGTCAGCAGTTTCACCGGCAGCAATTGCAGAAAGGCCGCCTTGATCGTGGCGATCGCGAAGGGCAGCGGCACCAGCAGACGGCAGCGACCGATCCCTTTCAGCAGCATCTCCATCAACGCGCGGAAGGTATAGGTGCGCGGGCCGCCCAGTTCGTAAGTCTTGCCCATCGTCGCCGGATCGCCCAGCGTGCGTTCGACCGCGGCGGCGAGATCGCCCACATAGACGGGCTGGAATTTGGTATGTCCGCCACCGATCAGCGGCAGGGCCGGCGACATCAGCGCCATGCGCGCAAAGCGGTTGAAGAAATCATCCTCCGGCCCGAAGACGATCGAGGGGCGCAGGATGGTGACATCTGGAAAGGCGCGCTTGGCCGCTTCCTCGCCTTCCGCCTTCGATCTTGCGTAGCGCGCTTCGGATTGCGGGTTGGCGCCGATCGCCGAGATCTGGATGAGGCGCTTAGCCCCCGCTGCCTTCGCCGCCGCGGCGATGCGCGCGGCACCCTTGGCCTGGACCGTGTCGAAGCGCTGTGGCCCACCTTCCGCCAGAATACCTACGAGATTCACCACGGCATCGGCCCCGGCGACGGCGGCGGCCACTGATGTGTCATCGCGGATGTTGGCGGCGATGGGCGTCACCTGTCCGACATCGCCCGCTGTCTTCAGAAACAAGGCTTCGTCGGGCCGCCTGACGGCGATTCGCACCTGCCAGCCGGCTCGGGCGAGGCGTTGCACGACATAGCGGCCGATGAAGCCGGAACCGCCGAAAACGGTGACGAGACCCTGTGACATGGTGCTTCTCCTGCCTCCGAAAACGCCCTGTAACCGGCCTTTTACGCCCCCGAATTCACCCCGGATTATGGACCGGGAGCGCGATTTGGCAACTTGCCGGCCAAACCTCACATATCGGGGTTGACTTTCGGATGCTCCTGAAGAGAATGCGCGGGCTTTCGGCCCCCTGCCCAGGTGGCGGAATTGGTAGACGCGCAGGTTTCAGGTACCTGTGGGGCAACCCGTGGAAGTTCGAGTCTTCTCCTGGGCACCAAACTCCAGCTTCGTGTTGGGGGCTCATCCTCCCTTTTGGAGCTATAGCCCCCACTGGCGGGGTGGCGCCGAAATTTCGGCTGCGCTCAAGGAGGCTTCATGACGATCCATCTGCATCAGGGCGATCTGCCGGAAGGCCTCGATTTCGGGGCGAGCGTTGCCATCGATACCGAGACGATGGGTCTCAACCCGCATCGCGACCGGCTGTGCCTGGTGCAGCTTTCCGCCGGAAACGGCATCTGCCATCTGGTCCAGATCCCGCTCTGCCGGCCTGATCGGCCGCACCGGGCGCCGCGCCTTCAGGCCCTGCTTGAGGACCCGGCGGTCCTCAAGATCTTCCATTTCGCCCGATTCGATCTCGGCGTCCTGTGGCATTACCTGGGAATCGCGTGCCAACCGGTCTATTGCACCAAGATCGCGGCGAAGCTCACCCGCACCTTCACCGACCGCCACGGCCTCAAGGATTTGTGCAAGGAACTGCTCGGCGTCGAAATCTCGAAGCAGCAGCAGAGTTCCGACTGGGGGGCGCCGCAGCTCAATGACGATCAGCTGAAATACGCGGCCTCCGACGTCCTCCACCTCCACCGGTTGAAAGAGAAGTTCGACGAAATCCTCTTGCGCGAGGGCCGGGTCGAGCTGGCCAAGGCCTGTTATGACTTTTTGCCCAGCCGGTCACGGCTCGACCTGCTGGGGTACGAGGACCCCGACATCTTCGCCCACTGAGGTCGGTGCCGATGTTGCCGCAGAGGGGCTAACCCCTTGGTGCCATTGGGGGCTTTTGCTTGACAGGAATCTGCCCTCACCCTAGTTAAGACGGGGGGTGCGCTCTTGGTGGATTCGCCCTTCATTTGGCGCTAGTTTGAAGCCCCGACAGTGAAATTTACATTCCCGCAATCCCGATTCTGACTGTTTGAGAATGGCTTCGGTGCCCATCATGAGCCAAGCGAGCGCCCCGAAAGCCGGGGAAAATGGCGGCCTGGCGGCAGCGCTCACGGTGCTGGCCGAGGAGCATGCGGCGCTGGGTCAGCTTTTTGCGACCTTCGACAGCCGGGACGGCCGGCACCTCGTCGCCAAGGCGCTCGACATCCTCCATGCCGCGACCGGGCGTGTGATCGTCACGGGCATGGGCAAGTCCGGCCATGTCGCCCGCAAGATCGCCGCCACCATGGCCTCGACCGGCACGCCGGCGCAGTTCGTCCACCCGGCGGAAGCCAGTCACGGCGACATGGGCATGGTGACGTCGGCCGATGCGGTCGTGGCCCTGTCCAATTCAGGTGAGACAGCGGAGTTGGCGGACCTCATCACCTATTCGCGGCGCTGGTGCATTCCGCTCATCGCCATCACCAGTCGCCGCAATTCGACCCTGGGGAATGCCGCCGACGTGACGCTGGCGCTGCCGGCGACCGGCGAAGCGGGCGCCCTGGGGCTTGCCCCCACATCCTCGACCACGATGATGCTGGCACTGGGCGATGCCCTGGCGCTGGGGCTCCTCGACCGCAAGGGCTTCTCGGCGGAGGATTTCCATCAGCTGCATCCCGGCGGGAAGCTGGGACAGAAGCTGCTGCGCGTTGCGGATCTGATGCATGTCGAGAAGGAAGTTCCCCTCATCGCCGAGACGGCACCCATGAGCCAGGCGCTCATCGAGATGACCAGCAAGACTTTCGGCTGCGTCGGCGCCGTCGACCACAAGGGCGATCTGGTCGGCATCATCACCGACGGCGACCTGCGCCGTCACATGGGTGGCGATCTGCTGGCGCAGAGTGTCACCGCCGTCATGACCGCCCATCCGCTGACCATTGCCACCCAGGCCCTGGCGGCTGAAGCAGTGCGCATCATGAACGAGAAATCGATCACGTCACTTTTCGTCGTCGACGGCGCACGGCCGGTCGGCATCATCCGGCTTCACGATTGCCTGCGCGCCGGCGTGGCTTGAGGCACTGAACCGATGTCGATGCGCGATTTCATGGATAAGCTGAGGGCGCCCAAGGATCTGGTGGGTCCCAAACTGTCGGACCCGCGCGCCATCTTCAACCGCAAGCGCAGCCGGCTGTTGTGGCTCAAGATCAGCCTGCCCATCCTCGCCCTCGGCGTTATCGGCTATCTGACCTACAGCTCCTATGTGTCGCAGAGCAATACGCGCGTCGCGATCGACAAGGTCGAGGATGCGCCCAAGCTTGATGTCGGCATGAAGGTGAGTGGCATTTCCTTCGAGGGCAAAAGCAAATCCGACCGGCCCTTTTCAGTGACCGCCCTGTCGGCGACCGAAGCCAAAGACAACAAGGATCTGGTCGATCTGGAGGAGCCGCAGGCCGAGATCGAGCTTTCGCAGCAGACCTGGATCGCCATCACGGCCGAACAAGGTCTTTATGACCGCAAACTCGACAAGGTCGACCTCAAAGGCGCCGTCACAGTCTATCACGATAACGGGCTGGTCTTCGTGACCGATGAGGCGGCGATGGATTTGAAGGCCAATACCGCTTTCGGCTCGGCCGCCGTCACCGGCACCGATGACCGGCGCGAAATATCCGCGGAAGGGTTCGAGATGCTGGATGACGGTGCGACCGTCGTCTTCAAGGGGAAATCGCATCTGAAGATCCTGCCGAAACAGAAGGGAAGCGGCGAATGAGTGGGGGTGCCATGACCGCAACTGGCGCTGGCGGCAAGCGCGTCTGGCTCGCTGGAGCCGCCATTTTCGTAGTGTTGGCGCTCGGCACCATGCAGCCTGCCTCGGCGCAGGAAACGACCGACGCTGCGGCACCGGCCGAGACAGCCGCGCCAGCCGCAACCGGCGGCGGCATGGATTTCGGCGATGATTCGCAACCCTTTGAACTCGGTGCCGATCAGGGCATCGAATGGCGCAGCAAGGAAAAGACCTATACGGCGCGCGGCAATGCCGTCGCCACACAGGGCGATTCCTCGATCGGCGCCGACACGCTGGTCTTTTATACCAGCGGCGAGGAAGGCTCGTTCGACCGCATCCTTGCCACCGGCAATGTCAAAGTAACGTCGGGCAGTTCGGTCGGCCACGGCGACAAGGGCGAATATGACGCGACGCAGAAGCTTCTGCTGCTGACCGGCAACAATTTGAAGATCGTCAGCGAGAACGACACGGTGACGGCGCGGGACCGGATCGAATATTGGACCGGGCGCAACGCCATCACGGCGCGCGGCAACGCGGCTGTCGTGCGCAACGACACGCGTATTTTCGGCGACACGGCGACGCTCTATTTTGCCAAGGATGCAGAAGGGAAGAGCAAGCTTTCCCAGATCCAGGCCGACGGCAAGGTGAAGGTGCTGAACAACGGGCAGACCATCTATGCCAAGCATTTCGCCTACAATCCCGACACCGACATCGCGCTGATGACGGGCGATGTGCGCATCGTCGACGGGCAGAACGAATATCGCGGCCAACGCGCCGAGATCGACAACAAGAACAAGGTGAGCCGCATCCTGGGCGGTGGCCAGCGCGTGCATACGTTCATCAAGCCGAAATCGAACGACAACCAGAATTCGGGCACCAACGGTCAATGAGTGACGGCGCCGACAAGAATGAAGACGTGATCGGCCAGCAGGCCGACGCCGCGCCGGCGGCCGATGCCGGCGTCAACGGTCATCCGGCCTTCGTGGTCAACGGCACGGTCATCGATCCGACATCCGTGCAGGGTCTGTGCGCCTATCATCTGGGCAAGAAGTACAAGAAGAAGCCCGTGTTGCGCGATGTGTCCGTGGGCGTCCGGCGCGGTGAAGCCGTGGGCCTCCTGGGACCCAACGGCGCCGGCAAGACGACCTGCTTTTATATCATCACCGGGCTCATCAAGGCGGATGCGGGCGCCATCTTCCTGGACGGCAGCGAAGTGACCGACCAGCCGATGTTCGAGCGCGCGCGCAGCGGCATCGGCTATCTGCCGCAGGAAGCATCCATCTTTCGCGGCATGAGCGTCGAGGACAACATCCTGGCAGTGCTGGAGGTGGTCGACGGCGACGCTGCTTCCCGTGAGGCGAAGCTGGAACAATTGCTGGCGGATTTTTCCGTTTCGCACCTTCGCAAGGTGCCGGCAATGGCCCTGTCCGGCGGTGAACGGCGCCGTGTCGAAATCGCGCGCGCCCTGGCGACCGGCCCCAGCTATATCCTCCTCGACGAGCCGCTGGCCGGCATCGACCCCATCACGGTCAACGAGATTCGCGATATCATCTCGCATCTCAAGGACCGGGGGATCGGCGTTCTCATCACGGACCATAATGTCCGCGACACGCTGGAAATCGTCGATCGGGCCTATATCCTGCACGAAGGGGAAGTGCTGCGCGAAGGCACGCCCGCCGACATTGTGTCCGACGAGGATGTCCGGCGCGTTTACCTTGGAGAAAGATTCTCGCTGTAGTACGCTGAACCTATGGCGATAACGCAGCGCATGGATTTGCGCCAGGCGCAAAGCCTGGTGATGACACCGCAGCTTCAGCAGGCGATCAAGCTGCTTGAGCTTTCCAACCAGGAACTGGCTGCCTATGTCGAGCAGGAGCTGGAGCAGAATCCCTTGCTCGAGCGCGGCGAGGACGAGCGTGCCATCCTTGGTGACGAGAGCGGGCGCCTGGCCAGTATGGAGGCGCTGACCAACGAACCGGCCGAAGCCCCAGCAGGGGATCGCGTGCTCGACAGCAGCGAATATGTGCAGAGCGAGTCGATGGCCGACGATCGGCAATCGCCGCTCGATACCGATTACGACAATCTCTACAACACAGCCGAGGACAGGAGCGCCGAGCGCGGTTCCGATGTGGCGGCCGAATCCGGATTTGCGGAGAACTGGTCGGGCAGCGGGTCCGGCGGGGGGCGCAACGATTTCACCGATTCGGAATTCGGGCTTGAGCAGACGCTGACCAAGGCCGAGACCCTGCGCGAGCATCTGGAGCGGCAGCTCTATCTCGACCTCCAGGACCCGACCGAACGCCTGATCGGGCTGCAGCTCATCGACATGCTGGATGAGGCCGGCTATCTGGCCGGTGATCTCGGCGGGCTAGCCGAGCGTCTTGGCTGTCCGCTGCCACAGGTGGAACGGGTTCTCGTGAAACTGCAGCAATTCGACCCAACGGGCGTCTTTGCACGCTCGTTGTCGGAATGCCTGGCGCTGCAGCTCAAGGAACGCAACCGGCTCGATCCGGCGATGCAGGCGCTGCTCGACAATCTCGAACTTCTGGCCAAGCATGATCGCCATCAGCTGATGAAGCTGTGCGGCATCGATGCCGAAGACCTTGCCGACATGGTGGCGGAGATCCGCGCCCTCAACCCGAAGCCCGGTGCAAGTTTCGAACAGGCGGATGTGCAGGCGGTCGTTCCCGACATCATGGTCTGGCGAAGGCCGGACGGATCCTGGTCGGTCGAACTCAATGCCGAGCAATTGCCGCGCCTTCTCGTCAATCAGCAATATCATGCGCGCGTGCTGCCCAAGACGCAGAGCAAGGCGGAGAAGGACTATCTCAACGAGCGCCTAGCCACCGCCAACTGGCTGGTGAAGACGCTGCACCAGCGCGCGACGACCATCCTTAAAGTGGCGAGCGAGATCGTGCGCCAGCAGGAGGCCTTCTTCCTGCACGGCGTCCAGCATTTGAAGCCGCTCATCCGCCGCGACATCGCCGAAGCGATCGGCATGCATGAAAGTACGGTGAGCCGCGTTACGACGAACAAGTTCATGGCGACCCAGCGCGGTGTGTTCGAACTGCGCTATTTCTTCACGGCGGCCATCCAGGGCGCCGACGGCCAAGCGGCCCACTCCGCCGAGGCCGTTCGGCAGCGCATCAAGGAATTGATCGATGCCGAAGCCGCGAACGATATCCTATCCGACGACCGGCTGGTCACGATCCTGCAATCCCAAGGTGTCGATATCGCCCGTCGGACGGTTGCTAAATATCGGGAATCATTAAGAATTTCTTCGTCGGTACAGCGCCGGCGCGAGAAAGCCTTGCGTTCGGCCTGATTGGGGCCACATCATTTGTTATGGGGGGATTGCGACCGCCCGGTCGCAGCGATTCCTTAACGCCCACCAGAGTATAAGGAGGTGTTAACGCCGGTAGGATGAGGCCTTGAATATGGTCCTCGACCCGCCTCGGTAGACGTTGACATCGCCAACAAGGTCGCTATGGTCCCGGCCGCGCCGCCGGACCTCCATGAGACCGGCGGCGTGACGCTTCTGGAGGAATCTTTCGGGTTGGAAAACCCGGGTCGTGGATTTCGCTGGCCGGCATGGCAGGTGGCCTTTTGGCGCCTGTCGGAATGACCGACCGAAGTGTCGATGGGTTCGATCGTCCGGTGACGCAGGAACGGGTTGGCAGGCCGTCAGCTCTCATTCCATCACCGAGGATCGCACCAAGTTTGCAGGAACATGCCCATGAACCTGACCGTCAAAGGTAAGAACATCGAAATCGGCGACGCGCTGAAGACCCGCGCGGCCGAAAGCCTCGACCATGTGTTCGCGAAGTATTTCTCGAACCCGATCGAAGCCACGGTGACGATGTCACGCGAAGCCCACCTGTTCGCTGCGCAGATTTCCGTCCATGTCGGACGCGGCATCATGCTGCAGTCGGAAGGCGAGGCGGAGACCGCCAACGGTGCCTATGATCTTGCCGCGGAAACGCTGGCCAAGCGCCTGCGGCGCTACAAGCGACGCCTGCGCGACCATCATCGCGCCGCGACCGAGGAGCGTCGCTCGCAATATTACGTCCTGGCGCAGGAAGGTGATGAGGCGGAGGAGCCGGAGCACACGAACGGCACCGACAGCGTCCACCATCCCGTCGTCGTCGCGGAAATGCAGACCAGCATTCCGACCCTGACCGTGGGCGAGGCGGTGATGCGTCTCGACCTCGCCAATCAGCAGGCCATGATGTTCCTGAACCGCGCGCATGGCGGCTTGAACATGGTCTATCGTCGCAACGACGGCAATATCGGCTGGGTCGATCCCGGTCTCGAAGCCGCGGCGCGCGCATAGCGCGCTTCATTCCGGCGCCGCCGACCGCTCATCCGGCCGGCGGCGTCTCACGAGGCAAGGCAAATGGAAATCGAAGATCTGCTCGCAAGCCCCGCCCACGTTCTGGCGAAGCTGAAAGCTGGCAACAAAAAACAGGCGTTGCAGGACATGGCGCGCCGCGCCGCCGAGCTTTCGGGCCTGCATGAGCGCGCCATTTTCGACGTGCTGCTGGAACGCGAGCGTTTGGGCACCACCGGTGTCGGCAACGGCATCGCCATTCCGCATGGCAAGCTGCCGGAAGCCAAGAAGATGTTCGGTCTCTTCGGCCGTTTGGAAACGCCCATCGATTTCGACGCGATCGATGAGCAACCGGTCGATCTCATTTTCCTGCTGCTGGCGCCGGAAGGTGCCGGTGCGGATCATCTCAAAGCACTTGCACGCGTTTCGCGCCTCTTACGCGACCGCGCCATCTGCGAGAAGCTGCGCGGCACCACAGAAGCCGATGCGATCTATGCCTTGCTCACCGACGGCGCGCATTCGCACGCCGCCTGATCGGCACATCAATCGATCGACATGAAAACGCCCCGCTTGCGCGGGGCGTTTTTTCTTATCTGTTCGGCGGAGGTGCGACCAGTGAATCGGGATTAGTGGATCGTCACCGGTGCGAGGCCATTTTCCCAGACGGCCGCTTCGGCCGCCTCGCGGTCGGGAAGAACGGCCAGCTGCTGGCCGTTGGCGGCGAAGATGCCGAAGGCGGTCCCGCCGTCGACTTCCACATCGCGCACATAGGCCACGTTGTTGAGGCCGAGGGCCAGCAATTGCTGCTGCGTCACCGCGGGTGAGGTATCGGTCTTGATCGTGCTCTTATTGGCCATGTGGGTCACTCCCTGGCCGCGGCGTCGACATTGTCGATGGCCACGCGGCCTTCATGATTGTCGCCGGTCGCTTTGCGGATCGGCACGGTACGAACGCGACTCTCGATCTTGGGTCGGTTGAGTTCGATCGACAGCAAACCGTTGTCCAGCGCGGCAGTGCCTACCTCGATGCCGTCGGCCAGCACGAAGCTGCGTTGGAACTGCCGCGCGGCGATGCCGCGATAGAGATAGACGCGGGCAGGGTCGTCCTTCTGCTTGCCGCGCACGGTGAGCTGATTGTCTTCGATCTGGATGTCGAGATCGTCGAGCGCGAAGCCGGCAACCGCCAAGGTGATGCGCAGGCGATCGTCGCCGACCTGCTCGATATTATAAGGCGGATATCCTTCGGCGCCGGCCTTGGCGACGCGGTCGAGCGTGCGCTCGAACTGGTCGAAGCCCAGAAGAAGCGGGCTGTTGAAGAGTGACAGGCGTGACATGGCTCCTCCTTTCGAGCGAGCGGCGGATCGACGGACCCGGCCCCCGCTCAGGCGGCGAACCGGTCTTCACGGCCCAGTCGGCAGCGGCCTCGATGAGGCCGCGCGCAAGAGGCGCCGTTGACAATTGAGATAGTAATCTAGGTTAAGAAATCAAGTCAGCGCTCTGTTGCAAATATCTTGCACTTGGGGGACGCCACGCTAAAGTATTAAAAGACATGGAATATTCGGGGGAATGACATGATCTTGAAGAAATCGCGTCGGCACATGCTGGGCCGACTCGCGGGTTTTGCCGTGCTGGGCGCCGTGGCGCCGATGGTGATCGGCTGCGCCGGCCCGGGCGGCGGCTCGGCTGACGCCGCCCCTGGCCGGCTGGAGATTCCGGACCAACCGGCAAGCCAGGCCACCAAGGATCTGTGGAAGGCATCGGCGGACGGCGATGTGGCGGCGGTAAAGGCAGCCCTTGCCGCCGGCGCCGACATCGAGGGTATCGACTTTTCGGAGAACAAGAACGGCCGACGGGCGCTGAACTATGCCGCCCTCAACGACCATGCAGACGTGATCGAGGTGCTGCTTGCAGCCGGCGCCAATATCGAATCGCAGAACCGCACGCGCTTCACGCCGCTCCATCATGCCGCCGAGGGCGGTTCCATCAACGCCATCAAGACCCTGTTGAAACATGGCGCCAACAAGCGGGCAAAGATGTATCGCGGCGGTATCCCGCAGCAGATTGCGGAATATAAGGGACACCGCGACGCGGCGCTCCTTCTCGTGCCCTAATCCAGACGACCGGGGCGGCGGTCTTGTTTGGGCAAACGCAGCACAATCTGGTCCGACGCGAAACGGATATCGGCCTCATTCCGCCCAGTCTGGTGACGGATTTTCATGCCTATTGGTTGGCCAAGCGCGGCACCTGGGCCCTGCCAAGCTGGTCCGATATCGATCCCAGCGAGATCAAGCGATTGCTGCCCAATCTGATCGTGGCCGGGGTCGAGTATGACCCGCTGCGCATTCGCTACCGTCTCGCCGGGACGATGATCGTCGAGTTCCGGGGCGAGATCACGGGCCATTATCTGGGGCAGATACCCTGGAGTTCGCCCAAGGGACAGGCGACGGTCCTGGAAGGCTTCACGCGCAACATCACCGAGCGGATTCCGCTTTTCAACGAAGTGGAAATCGCCACGCGTCATGGCGCGCGCCGGAAGATCTTCACCGGGGTCTGGCCACTCGCCCCAAGGGACGATGCCCCGATCGATCGATGCGTGGCGATCGAGGATTACGGCAACCTCACCCGCGACGAATTGGCCTAAGACGAACTGGCCTGGGATTCTCGTCCTTAGTGTTTGAGAAACCCTATTCATAGACAGTGAATTCGGAAAATAACCCTAAAGACCCGGGAATAATCCCCGATAATGTTAATCAGGTATTAGGGGCCAAGCCTTAAAGTTTACGCATGTGCAGCAATTTCGGGACGAATGCGCGCGCCGATTTGCGCGTGAATGTCCCGTTCATCGGAGAAGGGGGCTCAACATGCGTTTCAGGGACTTCAAGATCGCCACGCGTCTTGCGCTGGTGGTCCTTGCCGCCGTCGTTGGCATGGTGGCGATCGGCATTCATGCCGCCTTCGACCTGCGTGACACGCTCCTCAACGACCGCAAAGTGAAGACGCAGCATGTGGTCGAAGTGGCGCAAGGCATCGTCGCCTACTTCGGCAACCTTGCCAAAACGGGCAAGATGCCGGAGGCCGACGCCAAGGCGGCCGCGATAACGGCGCTCGAGCAGCTGCGCTACGACGAGAAGGAATATTTCTGGATCAACGACATCAACGCCAAGATGGTGATGCATCCCTTTGCCAAGAAATTGCTGGAGCGGCCAACCCTCGCCGATCTCAAGGATCCCAACGGCAAGGCCTTCTTCGCCGAGATGGTCGACATCGTGAAGACGAAGGGCGAAGGTTTCGTCGATTACATGTGGCCGCAGCCGGGTGCCGAAAAGCCGGTACCTAAAGTCTCGTTCGTGAAGGGCTATGAGCCCTGGGGCTGGGTCATCGGCTCAGGCATCTATGTCGACGACGTCAATCGCATCTTCTATGCGCAGATGCTGCAGCAAGGCTTGGTGATCCTCGTCATCCTGGCCGTGACGGTCCTCATCTCCTACATCATCGCGCGCAGCATTTCGCGGCCGCTCGCGCGCACCACGTCCAGCATGATGCGCCTTGCCGAAGGCGACAAAACGATCAGCGTCGAAGGCACCGACAACAAGGCCGAAATGGGTGCGCTGGCGCGGGCCCTTGCGGTCTTCAAGGACAATGCGCTGGAAATGGACCGCCTCGCCCAGGAGCGCGCGGCCCATGAAGAACGCGCGCGCGAGGAAAAGCGCCACGCCATGATGACGCTCGCCGATACGTTCGAAAGCTCGGTCCAGGCCGTGGTCAACCAAGTCTCCGGCGCCGCGGTCGAACTGCAATCCTCCGCCCAGTCGATGGCCGACAATACCGACCAGACCAACGGCCAGGCATCGATCGTGGCCAGCGCATCGGAGCAGGCCTTCAACAATGTGCAATCGGTTGCCGCCGCGACCGAGGAACTCAGCGCCTCGATCAGCGAGATCAGCCAGCAGGTCTCGCAATCGACCGCGATCGCCTCGCAGGCCGTTACCGAAGCCAAGCAGACCGACGAGACCATCAACGGTCTCGCGCAGGCGAGCCAGCGCATTGGCGATGTGGCAAACCTCATCCGCGACATTGCCAACCAGACCAACCTCCTCGCGTTGAACGCAACGATCGAAGCGGCCCGTGCCGGCGATGCCGGCAAGGGCTTTGCCGTGGTGGCAAGCGAAGTGAAGAACCTCGCCAGCCAGACGGCGCGCGCCACCGAAGAGATCACCGGGCAGATCAGCAGCATCCAGAGTGCGACCGGCAATGCGGTGCAGGCGATCCGCGGCATCACTGACACGATCGGCCGCATCGATCAGATCGCCGCCACCATCGCCGCCGCGGTCGAGGAGCAGGGTGCCGCCACCCGCGAAATCTCGCGCTCGATCCAGCAGGCGGCGGACGGCACGCGCGATGTGTCCCAGAACATCTCGGGCGTCTCGTCGGCCCTGACGGAATCCGGTCGCCTCGCCGGCGGTTTGCTCGGTGCGGCCTCAGACCTCTCGCATCAGGCGGATGTAATGCGCAGCGAGATCCGCAACTTCCTTGACCGCGTCCGCGCCGGGTAAGCCTGTCGATCCATCGGGCAGAAACGAAAACCCCCGCGCCGGGTACCGGTCGCGGGGGTTTTTCATTTGGTGGACCCAAGCGGGATCGAACCGCTGACCTCCACAATGCCATTGTGGCGCTCTCCCAGCTGAGCTATGGGCCCGAAACTCGGGTGACCGCCGGAGGGCTTGATGAGCCGTCCCTGGGGGGCGATCGAACGGGCTGGAACCTAAGTGGACGCCGCCCGGAATTCAAGCAGAAAAAAGGGCAATCTTTTCAAAGGCGGAAAGTCTTCCGCCCTTGCCGATCAACCCTCGTCATCGCCCTTTTCGATGGCCTCGGAGATATCCTCGTCATCCTCGCCGAGTTCGGACGCATCCTCCAGGACGACATCCTCTTCCTCGCCGATATCCTCCTCGTCAGCCTCGGTTTCAACGACGACGTCGTCGACATCCGGCTCGGCGGCGGATTTGACCGGCGTCATCTTCTCGGCGACGCGGCGGCGGCTCTTCATGACGGCGTCAGGATCATAAACCGTCTTGCACTTCGGGCAGACGATCGTTGCCTTGCGCATGTCGTAAAAATGAGCACCGCAACTGCTGCAGACGCGCTTGGTGCCCCATTCCGGCTTGCTCACCTGGTCTCTCCGCTCGGGTTCTTGGGTGGGGGTGCCAATTGCCATAGGGTGCGCCACCTGTCAACGCCTTCAGAACGAGCCCAAATTCGGCCTCGGTGACCCTTGGGATTCGGGATCCGCGTTCCATCTGGAACCCCCGCCCGTATTCACCCCTGCACCTCCCCCCTGTACCTACCTCTGTGCTTGTTTGGCCCCCTTGTGCTAGAGAGGCGCCGCGCCGGCCCCAGATCGGGGCCAACCAGGACATTTCGGACCGGAAGCTGAATGAGCAAGCATCACGCGGAACCACGCCCCCTGATTTCGGGTACGGGCAGCGGCCTCAAAGGCACCATCCGGGTGCCGGGTGACAAATCCGTCTCGCACCGGGCGTTGATGCTGGGCGCCCTGGCCCTCGGTGAGACCGAGATCCACGGCCTGCTGGAAGGCGAGGATGTTCTGCGTACCGCCGCGGCGATGCGCCTCCTGGGCGGTGAGACAGAAAAAGGCAGCGACGGCATCTGGCGTGCGCGCGGCCGCGGGAATGGCGGTCTTGCGGAAGCGGCCGATGTGCTCGACCTCGGCAATGCCGGTACCGGGACGCGCCTTCTCATGGGGCTTGTCGCACCCTATCCGATGACGACCTTCTTTACTGGCGACGCTTCATTGCGTTCGCGCCCGATGGCGCGCGTTACCGATCCGCTTGGTGAGATGGGCGCCAAATTCGTAACAAGGTCCAAGGGCCGCCCGCCACTCGCCGTGATCGGCACCGGCAGCCCGCGGCCCATCACCTACAAGCTGCCGGTCGCCAGCGCACAGGTGAAGTCGGCCATTCTCCTTGCCGCGCTCAACACGCCGGGGACGACCACGGTGATTGAGCCGGAAGCGACGCGCGATCACACCGAACTGATGCTGCGGGGCTTCGGCGTCGAGGTGAAGGTCGAGGAAACGCCCGAAGGGCGGGCCTCTTCGGTGCAGGGCCATGTCGAACTCAAAGGCCGCAAGGTGATCGTGCCGGGTGATCCGAGCTCGGCTGCTTTCCCGATCGTCGCAGCACTCATTCTGCCGGGTTCCGATATCCTCATCGAGAATGTCGGCCTCAATCCGCATCGCATCGGCCTCATCGACACGCTCATCGAAATGGGAGCATCGATCGAGGTGCGACACGCGCGCATCGAAGCTGGTGAGAAGGTCGGCGACCTCCATGTGAAGCATTCGCACTTGAAGGGCGTCACGGTGCCGGCGGAACGTGCCCCGTCGATGATCGACGAATATCCAATCCTGTCGGTGGCGGCGTCCTTCGCCGAAGGCACGACGAAAATGCTGGGTCTCGGTGAACTCCGCGTCAAGGAAAGCGACCGCCTCGGCGCTATGGCGCGCGGTCTCGCCGCCTGCGGCGTTGCTGTCGAAGAGGGCGAAGACTGGCTCGCCGTCAAAGGCAATGGCAAGCGCCCCAAGGGTGGTGCCCATATCGCCGTCAATCTCGACCACCGGCCGGCGATGTCGTTCCTCATTCTGGGTCTCGCCGCCGAGAAACCGGTCAGCATCGACGATGGCTCACCCATCGACACCTCCTTCCCCGGTTTTGTCGAGTTGATGAACGGCATGGGCGGCACCATCGCGGCGGTGAAGGCATGACGAAGCCCTTCGTCATCGCCCTCGACGGTCCGGCCGCCGCGGGTAAGGGCACGCTCGCCAAGCGTTTGGCTGCCCATTACAACCTCGCTTACCTCGATACCGGATCGCTTTACCGGGCCGTGGGCCTTGCAGTCCTGCGGGCGGGCGGTGACCCCACCGACCCGGCAGCTGCGACCGAGGCTGCCAAGACCCTGGGCCACGACCTCCTGTCCGACCCGGAACTGCGCTCGGCCAAGGCCGGCGATGCCTCTTCCAAGGTGGCGGCGATCCCGGGCGTCCGGGCGGCACTCTTCGACTGGCAGCGCCGATTCGCCGCCGAACCACAACCTGATGTGGATGGAAAGAAGCGTTCCGGTTCTGTTCTGGACGGGCGCGACATAGGCACGGTCATCTGCCCCGAGGCGGAGGTCAAAATCTTCGTCACGGCCAGTGCCGAGGCGCGGGCCAACCGGCGCCTCAAGGAGTTGCAAGCCCGGGGCGAAGAAGCTATATACGCCCGGGTTTTAGAGGATATCAGGGCCCGCGACGCCCGCGATGCAGCGCGCGCCGATGCCCCGATGAAAGCGGCCGAAGATGCCGTTCACCTCGACACCTCGGATCTCGATATCGATCAGGTCTTCGCGAAAGCCAAAGCGATCGTGGAGGAGCGCTTAAAGCGCTGATCCTCGGGTTTCGTTTTTTCAACTGCGTACCCATGAGACCGCCGGAGCCAACCGGCTGGCCGGAAAAATGATGATGAAAGGAACTAAACTCTAATGGCTAAATCTGCTGTGGCCCGCGTTGCCACCCACGACATTCCCGCTGCCAAGGAAAGCTTCGCAGCCCTCCTCGAAGAAACATTGGGCTCCGCCCAGGGCCTCGAAGGCTCGGTGCTCTCCGGCACCGTCGTCGCCATCGATGGCGAATTCGCCCTGGTCGATGTCGGCCTGAAGTCCGAAGGCCGCGTGGCCTTGCGTGAGTTCGGCGGCCCGTCGGGCAAGGCCGAGATCAAGATCGGCGACGTCGTCGAGGTCTATCTCGAGCGCATGGAAGACAAGAACGGCGAAGCGATGCTGAGCCGCGAGAAGGCCAAGCGCGAAGAAGCCTGGACCGCTCTCGAGAAGCAGTTCAAGGACAACCAGCGCGTGACCGGCGTGATCTTCGGTCGCGTGAAGGGCGGTTTCACCGTCGACCTCTCGGGCGCCGTGGCCTTCTTGCCGGGCAGCCAGGTCGACATCCGTCCGGTGCGCGATGTGGGTCCGCTCATGGGCACCCCGCAGCCGTTCCAGATTTTGAAGATGGACCGCGCGCGCGGCAACATCGTCGTCTCGCGTCGCGCCGTGCTCGAAGAGAGCCGCGCCGAAGCCCGCAGCGAACTCGTCGCCAACCTCAAGGAAGGCCAGGTTCTGCAGGGCGTCGTCAAGAACATCACCGATTACGGTGCGTTCGTTGACCTCGGTGGCGTCGACGGTCTGCTGCACGTCACCGACATCGCGTGGCGCCGCATCAACCATCCCAGCGAAGCGCTCCACATCGGCCAGACCGTCAACGTTCAGGTCGTCCGCTTCAACCCGGAGACGCAGCGCATCAGCCTCGGCATGAAGCAGCTTGAGGCGGATCCGTGGGAAGGCGTTGCCGCGAAGTATCCGGTCGGTGCGAAGCTGAAGGGCCGCGTCACCAACATCACCGATTACGGCGCGTTCGTCGAACTCGAGCCGGGCATCGAAGGCCTGGTCCACGTCTCCGAAATGAGCTGGACCAAGAAGAACGTGCATCCGGGCAAGATCGTTTCGACCAGCCAGGAAGTCGAAGTCATGGTGCTCGACGTTGATCCGACCAAGCGTCGCATCAGCCTGGGCCTGAAGCAGTGCATGGACAACCCGTGGTCGTCCTTCGTCGACAAGCATCCGGTGGGCACCGAGCTCGAAGGCGAGATCAAGAACATCACCGAATTCGGTCTGTTCGTCGGTCTGCCGGGCGACATCGACGGCATGGTCCATCTCTCGGACCTCGATTGGGATCGTGCCGGCGAGGAAGCCGTGCAGGATTACAAGAAGGGCCAGATCGTGAAGGTGAAGCTCCTCGATGTTGACATCGAGAAGGAGCGCATCAGCCTCGGTATCAAGCAGCTCAAGAAGGATACCTTCGCTGAGTCGGCCGGTACCTTGAAGAAGGGCGAAGTCGTCACCTGCACCGTGACCGCGGTGACCGATGGCGGCCTCGAAGTCACCGTCGGCGACGGCGTCCCGGGCTTCATCAAGAAGGCGGACCTCTCGCGCGAGCGGACCGAGCAGCGTCCCGACCGTTTCGCGGTCGGCGAAAAGGTCGATGCGAAGATCGCCCAGGTCGACGCCAAGACCCGCAAGCTCACGCTCTCGATCAAGGCCCGCGAAGTCGAAGAAGACAAGCAGGCGATGGCCGAATTCGGTTCGTCCGATTCGGGCGCCAGCCTCGGCGACATCCTGGGTGCGGCCCTGAACAAGGCCAAGAAGAAGAAGGGCGACGACGAGTAACTCGAAAGTCGAGTAACTTTGTTGCGCATTTGACGCTTTAAACGCGTCAAAATGAGTTAAGACGGGCCGGAAGGGGCGACCTTTCCGGCCCGAACTTATTCCGGATCGCCTCTTCCGCCAAAAAACATAGAGAAATGAGCGGCTTATCCTTGACGAGGCCGATTTTTCCCGGCACGCTTCCACCACTAATTGGGCAGGGGATGCGCCCGAGGGCCTTGGGCGGACTGGGAAAATGCCGTTTTGGGCTCGCTGGGCGGATGGGGACCTAAGAAATGACCAAATCGGAATTGATTCTGCGCATTGGCGAGCTTAATCCGCATCTCTATCACCGGGATGTGGAGCGGATCGTCACCGCCATTTTCGAGGAAATCACCAATGCGCTGGCGCGGTCCGACCGCGTCGAGCTGCGCGGTTTCGGCGCTTTTTCAGTCAAGCAGCGCGATGCCCGCAAGGGTCGCAACCCGCGCACCGGCGAAACCGTGGCTGTTGACGAGAAAGTGGTGCCGTTCTTCAAGACCGGCAAGGAATTGCGCGATCGCTTGAATGCCAAGGCCGAGGCGGCCAAGCCCGCCGGCGATGCGGGTGCAGCCATCCCGCCGCAACCGGCCAAGGAACCCGGCAGCAACTGAGTAGCCGTCGGCCCGCCTCCTTTTTGAGCGGGCCTGGTGTGGGGAGTTCGCCCGGGCAGGTCCATCGTTGCCGACCGGGACGGGGGCGCCGCTTGGATGAGGTAGAACGGAAGCGAAGCCCATGAATCGCGTAGCCTGGATCGTCACCCTGCCGATCGCCTTGCTGGTGATCCTCTTTGCCTTGATGAACCGCCAAGAAGTCAGCCTGAGCCTGTGGCCCTTGCCGTGGGACATCAGCGCGCCGCTCTTCCTCTTCACGCTCGGCGCCATCGTCTTCGGCTTCCTCTTCGGTGCCCTGGTCGCCTGGCTCTCCGGCGGGACCACGCGGCAGAAGCTCCGCGACACACGCCGCGAACTCGCTCATTCACGCGATGAGCTCGCCCATGCCCGACGCCAGCAGCCGGCGGCAGGTGCTTCGTCCCTCGCACCGCACCGTTCGCCGACCGTCGTCTCGCCGCCCGTCATTTCGCCGCCAGTCATCGGATCCTGAGGCACGGCGTGGGCTCGGACAATCTGCGACACGATCCAGCTCCCGATACCTCCACAAGTCAGCAACCGGAGGGCGCGGCGCATCTGCCCATCGTGATCGAAGCTGATGGCACGATCTTTCCCGTTGATATCCTGCACGAACAACTCATCGCCGGGCTGCTGCATCAGCAGCGCACCCTGTGCAGCGCGCTGGGCCGTGGAGGTTACGATTCTTGGCGGGACCGAATTGCCCGGACCGTGCAACTTGATGCCAAGGCGTTGCCGATCGCCGCGCCGCTCGTCGACTGGTTGACCGATCGGCATAAAGCCGGAACGCCCTTGTTCGTGCTGTCTGATGCGGCCGGCATGATCGCGCTCGAGGGCCCGTTACGCGGCATTGCTTCGCCGCTGCCAGCGGATGAAATGCTTGCGGCACGCTTCCCCGGCGGATTTCAATTGCTGGCGCATCCGGCGCGGTCCGCACATGCCGGGTCCATCTCCGCATCACCGCCGCTGTCCGTCACCGAAACATATCTTCTGCCAGCGCCCGGGTGGCGGCAGTGGCTGCAGGCCATTCGGCCGCATCACTGGGCCAAGAACGTGATGATCTTCGTCCCCTTCCTGCTTGACCGCGGCTGGAGCAGCGGGGAAAGCCTGACGCGCATTCTGGTTGGATTTGCCATATCGTTGCTGGTCGTTTCTGCGACCTATCTCTTCAACGATCTCTGCGACGTCAGCGCGGATCGCCGGCACTGGTCGAAGCACCAGCGGCCGATTGCCAGCGGTGCTATCCCGGTCCTTCACGCAGCTCTTGCATCCATGATCGGCATTGTCGGTGGGGTCGCACTCGGTTGGCTGTTGTCCGCAGCCTTTGCCGGCTTCCTTCTCGTCTATGTAACACTGACGCTTCTCTACAGCCTCTGGCTCAAAACGGTGCCGCTGCTCGATGCCGTCGTCATTGCCGTGCTTTTCACCAATCGCTTGACCATGGGCATTGCCCTGACCGGCGGCAGATATTCCGAATGGTTGCTGACATTCGCGATGTTCTTCTTCTTCGATCTGGCGCTGGCCAAGCGACATGCCGAGCTGCTTCGATCACAGGAACTCGGCAATGCTCTTGCACGCCGCGGCTACGTACCGGAAGATGCCGCCCTGACATTGGTGATCGGCGTTGGTTCAGGCATTGCCGCCCTTGTCATCATGATCATCTTTCTGGTGCTGGATGCGTTTCAGCGCGATACCTTTTTGCACCCAACGGCGTTGTGGGCAGTGCCCTTGCTGCTGGCGATCTGGCTTGGCCGCGTTTGGTTGCTGGCGCATCGCGGCAAGATGCCGGATGACCCGATCACATTCGCCCTGCGGGACCGGCCCAGTCTGTTGCTGGGTGCCTTGGTTGCCGCTGCTTTCGTTATGGCCTTATGAACGCGTTTCGCCGAACTGAGAATCGCCGTTCCTGGGGGCGAATCCCCACCGCCAGTCAATGGATGGCACCGGTGCATTGGCGGGATGAAATCGCAGCGCTTATCGATGAAGCGTCTAAGTCCCGAGGCAGTTTACTCGCCGTCGGCCTTGGCCGATCTTATGGAGATAGCGGCACCAATGACGGAGGGGCGATCCTCGACATGGTGCCTTGCGACCGGCTTCTCGCATTCGACCCTCAAGCGAAGGTGATTCGGGCCGAAGCTGGAATTTCTCTCGACGCTTTGCTGCGCTTTCTGCTGCCGCGCGGTTTCATCGTTCCGGTCATGCCGGGAACCCGCTTCGTCACCCTGGGCGGCATGATCGCCAATGATGTGCATGGCAAGAATCATCATCGAAACGGCACATTCGGGAAATGGGTCAGGGCGATGGAATTGCGGCGCAGTGACGGCGCCACGCTTCTTTTGACGCCAGACCAGAATCCAGACCTCTTTGCAGCGACCATTGGCGGGCTCGGCTTGACCGGCACAATTGCCTGGGCGGAGATTGCCGTGCTGCCTTTGGGATCCAATCGGTTGGAAGTAGAAAGATTGCCCTTTCATTCGCTCGCCGATTTCTTCCGTATTGCCGAAGAGAGCAGCGACAGCTGGGAATTCACAGTCGCCTGGGTCGATTGCCTCGCCCGCGAAACCTCGCTTGGTCGCGGACTTTTCTCGCGCGCACGGTTAGGTTTGGCATCGGACGGTCCGGTGCGATTCCCGCACGGGCCGACTGTTCCGGCGGACCTTCCTGCAGGACTTCTCAACAAGCACGGCTTGCGGCTCTTCAACGACCTCTACTTCACGGCGGGACGCCTTGGTCGCCAGGCCTATCGGCAGGAGCTCATCCCCTTCTTCTTTCCCCTGGATGCGATCGGCCAATGGAACCGGTGCTATGGGCGTGCCGGCTTCTATCAATATCAATGTGTCGTTCCCACCGAATCGGCGGAGGGCGCAGTTCACGAACTTCTCGACACGATCTCAAAGTCCGGCCAGGGTTCGTTTCTGGCCGTCCTGAAGACATTCGGCGATGTCACCTCGCCGGGGATGCTCTCCTTCCCGAAGGCGGGAACGACTTTGGCGCTGGATTTTCCCAATCGCGACCGCGATACAATGGCCTTGTTCGAGCGGCTGGATGCCATCGTCAAGGCCGCTCGCGGTCGCCTCTATCCGGCAAAGGATGGCAGAATGTCGGCTTCCATGTTCAAATCCGGCTATCCGGAAGCTGACCGGTTTGCATCCTTTGTCGATCCCCGATTCAGCTCCACCTTCTGGCGCCGTGTGTCGGCATGAGCGGATCGACAGCACCCAAGAATGTCCTGATTGTCGGCGCCACATCCGCCATTGCCGAGCAATTGGCGCGGCTCTATGCGGCCGAAGGTGCTTCATTGCTGCTGGTCGGTCGGAATGAAACACGCCTGGAGCAGATTGCAACAAATCTGCGCGTGCTTGGCGCCACCGATGTCAGTGTTCATGCGATGGATATCGTATCGTCGCCAGATATCGAGGCGCAATTCGTGCGTATTGTCGGAAGCGGTGCCGTGATCGACCATGCCTTCATCGCTCACGGCTATCTTGGCGACCAGGGTCAGTCTGTCACGGATCCGGAAGAATTGGATCGTCAGATCGATATCAACCTTCGTTCGATCGCGCGGTGGATGATGGCCGTGCGCGCCATCCTGCTTCGGCAAGGGCACGGAACGCTGGTGATCTTCGGCTCCGTTGCCGGTGATCGTGGCCGGCGCGCCAATTATGTTTACGGCGCCATGAAGGCTGCGGCGGCCACCCTGATTGAAGGCATGGCGCACGAATTCGCGGCGGACGGGCCGCGAGCGATTATCGTGAAGATCGGCCCGACAGACACACCCATGACGGCAGGCTTTGAAAAAAAGGGATTGCTGTGGGCGGACGCTGCCCGGGTTGCGCGCCGAATCCGGAAAGCCGCTGACGGCAAGGCTGTCATCGTCTACGCGCCCGGATTCTGGCGTTGGATCATGCTTGTCATCCGGCACCTTCCCAGTGCGATCTTCAACCGGCTGTCGATCTGATGAAGAAAGTCGTCATCACCGGAGCGGCCGGGCTGGTCGGACAAAACCTGGTTGCCAGGCTGAAGGATCGGCCCGACATTGGCCTGGTCGGCATCGACAAGCATCACGCCAATGTTTCGATCTTCCGCCGAATTCATCCGGAGGTCGAGATCATTGAGGCGGATCTGGCCGATGCCGGCAACTGGCGAGAAGCGCTCATCGGCTGCGATACGCTCATTCTCTGCCACGCACAGATCGGCGGCATCGACGCCGAAGAATTCGTGCGCAACAACATCACCTCGACTGAATTGGCCCTGAAAGCCGCCAAGGCCGCCCATGTCGGCTACATCATTCACATCAGCTCGTCGGTGATCAATTCGCAGGCGGTCGACGACTATACCGAATCGAAGAAGCAGCAGGAGGCCATGGTCGCAGCGGCGGGTATTCCGCATGTCATCCTGAGGCCAACTTTGATGTTCGGATGGTACGACCGCAAGCATCTCGGATGGCTGCGCCGCTTCATGGAAAGAAGTCCGATTTTTCCTATCCCCGGGACGGGGCATTTCATTCGCCAACCGCTTTATGTCGGCGATTTCGCCGCCATCATTCTGAGCTGCCTCGCCGACCGGCGGGTCGGCAGTTTTGACATTTCCGGTCTGGAGCGGATCGCCTATGTCGATCTCATCAAGGAGCTCCGCGACGTCGTCGGGGCAAGAACGCTGCTTATTCATATCCCCTATCGGCTCTTCTGGTGGCTGTTGCGCCTCTATGCGGTCTTCGATCGATCGCCGCCATTTACCACGCGGCAGTTGGAAGCACTGGTGATACCCGAAGAGTTTCCGGTGATCGATTGGCCACGTATCTTCGGCGTTCGATCAACACCATTGCGCCAAGCGCTTGTCGAAACCTACCGCGATCACGAACATGCCGATATCGTTCTGGAATTCTAAGGAAGGGTGATGGCACGGCTCGTCGTCATTGGCGCAGGGGCAATGGGGCTGGCAGCCGCCTTCCATGCCATTCGGCGCGGGCTTCAGGTCACTGTGCTGGAGACAGACAGTGTGGCCGGTGGCATGGCCGCCCATTTCGACCTTGCTGGCCTCGATATTGAACGTTTCTATCATTTCGTCTGCCGGCCGGACCGCGCGACCTTCGATCTCCTGGCAGAACTCGGTCTTGCTGACCAGATTCGCTGGCGCCGCACCAGCATGGGATATTTCTATCAGGGCGCCGTGCATCCGTGGGGTGATCCAATCTCGCTCCTGCGCTTTCCTCATCTCAGCTTGATGGCCAAGTTGCGCTACGGCCTCCATGCCTTCGTGTCGATGCATCGCCGGTCATGGCTCGATCTCGATGAGATCGAAGCGGTAGGCTGGCTCAGGAAATGGGTGGGCGCCGAAGCCTATGACGCCGTGTGGCGCAAACTGATGGAGCTCAAGTTCCACGAATACACGGATCGGATCTCGGCAGCATGGATCTGGGCGCGCATCCATCGTGCCGGCCGGTCACGCCGCAGCATGTTCCAGGAAGAGCTTGGCTATATCGAAGGCGGCACGCGAACCCTGATCGATCGTCTGTCGCAGCGGATTCTGAACGCGGGCAGCAGCATTCGCCTTGCATCGCCAGCGAGTCGGGTGCTGGTCGAAGGTGGCGCTGTGACGGGTGTCGTTGTCGGCGACGAGACGCTGCCGGCGGATGCAGTCATTTCGACCGTGCCGTTGCCGCTGGTTCCGCGCTTGATTCCAGATCTGCCGGTTGCCGAGCTGCAGGCGTTGGAAGCCATGCAGAATATCGGTGTCGTTTGCGTGGTGCACAAGCTGAAGCGCTCGTTGTCGCCGCACTTCTGGATCAATATCAACGATCCACGCATAGATGTTCCCGGCATGATCGAGTTCAGCAATCTGCGACCTCTGGGCGATGCGCATGTCGTCTATATTCCCTACTACATGCCGGTTTCGCATCCGCTGTTTCAGGCGGATGATGCGGATTTCGTGGCAAGAACCAGAAATTACATGCGCATGATCAATCCCAGCCTCTCTGAGACGGACTTCTTGGCGAGCGCGGTCGGCCGGCTGAAGCATGCGCAGCCGATCTGCATGCCCGGCTTTGCCAAAACACTGCCGCAGGTCAGGTCGAAGATAAGCGGCCTGCAGGTTGCGGATACGTCGAGCTACTACCCGGAAGACCGGGGAATATCTGAAAGCGTCCGGCTCGGCCGGTCGATGGCAGAGGCAATCCCGTGAGATCCGTTCGCTGGCTCGTTCGCCAATTCTTCAATCGCCAGTTCGGCCTCTTTCTTTTAGTCGGCGGCACGGCGGCGGCAGTCAATTGGCTGGCACGGCTCTGGCTTCAATCATATGCAAGCTTCGCAGCGGCCGTCGCATTGGCCTATGGTGTCGGCGTCATCGTTGCTTTTATCCTCAACTGCATATTCGTCTTTCCGAACTCGCGACAGACGTTGCTGCACCGCATCTCGTTTTTCGTTGCGACCAATCTCGCGATGTTTCCGCTGGTGTGGATCGTGTCGGTCATCACCGAGCGCTACGTGATGCCGCTTCTCGGCATTGTCGCCTATGCCGAAGGACTGTCGCATGGCATCGGCCTTGCGGCGCCGGTGCTGGCTTCCTTTCTCATTCACAAGTTCTTCACATTCGGCAGAAATGATGCCAGTCCATCCACTGTAAGAGGTAAAGAGTGACGCTGGATCGCCACATTGCACGCAGCATGCAGTCGGCGTGGCTAAGAAAATGCCTGCTGGCGTTGATGTTCCTTGTCGCTTGGGCGTTCTACAACAGCATCCAGCTGCATCATGATGTCGCCTGGTACGTCTATTGCAATTTGCGGCAGCTGGAAGGAATGCGGCCGTATATCGATATCATTGAGGTCAGTCCGCCAATCGCCTTCTATCTGACGCTCCTGCCGGTTGCCGTGTCGGTCCTGACAGGCCTGTCCGTCAAACTCTGCGTTGTCACCTATGTCCTTGCGCTGACGGCGCTGTCATTGTGGTTGGCCCTGAGCTTCGACACTGCCGCCGGACCGTCGGAGCGACAATGGAAGGCCATCGGCATCGCGGCGGTGCTCCTCATCGTACCTATCGCTGTTTTCGCGCAGCGCGAACATTTTGCCGTGCTGCTGGGATTGCCCTATTTTTTTGCCGCCGCGGCGCGCCGCGAGGGCCGGTCGATTGCATGGTGGCCGGCGCTGGTGGCGGGTCTGACGGCGGGTATCGGCCTTTCCATCAAACACTATTTCCTCCTCGCGCCGTTCCTGGTGGAAGCCTATCTGGTTGTTTCCAGCCGCAGCCTGCGTTCCCTGTTTCGCCCGGAAATCTACGGTGCACTGATTTCCGGAGCAGCCTACGCAGCGTTCGTCCTGCTGGTGCATCCAGAATATCTTACTGTATCGGTGCCGCTGATCCTGGCTGCCTACGAGGCCTACAGCCTGCCTCTTTGGCTGGCGAGCATCCAGCCGGTCGCCCTTGCCATGCTGCTTGGGTCTGCCTTCTTTCTGATGGCGCGGCGCTTCATTGCCAATGTGCCGACTGCAGACGTGTTGTTCGTTGCTGGTGTCGCCTTTGTGATCTGTTACTTCTGGCAGGGAAAGGGGTGGCCCTATCATGGACTGCCCGCCAACCTCTTGCTGTCGATGGCGTCAATCGAACTTGCATCGCGCGCAATAAGTGGACGGGCAGTGATCTTGCGTCTCAGCGCTCGTCAAAGATGGACCCTGCCGCTGGCGTCGTTTTTCCTCATTCTCTGCCAAACCATTCAGTCGGGGTACTACCGAAACCAGTTTGCCGAAGATGCGGCGCCATACATCGCGCGCTACGCGCCGCATGGTCGTATCTTCATGATGTCGTCCAATCTCTCGACGGGATTTCCACTTGTCCTTGATACCGATGCGCGCTGGAGTTCGCGCTATGCCACGCAGTGGCTGTTGCCGGACATTCTGCGTGGCCAGCAACTCGGCGCGGCCAACAGTCCCGCGCGTCGACAGCAGCTCGAATGGCTTACCAAAACAGATATCGATACGACTGTTGCGGACTTTGAGACCTATAAGCCAAATCTGGTCTTCGTCGATCTGACATATCAGTCGCGCCCCACCCGAATCTACAATGGGATCAGCGTCGATATGATCGCCTACTACAATCGCGATCCTCGCTTTGCCGCGATCTGGCGGCACTACCGGAAGGTGGCGACGATCAATTCGTATCTGTCGGATGAGGAGCGCAACGTCGAACTTTGGGCACGGCAGGATTGATCATCCACCGCGCACGCCGTCCAGTACCTGCAGGACGATGCCGCGGATGGTGAGGTCGGCGGTCCAGGGATAGGGGCGGATCTCGGTCTGGGTGAGCAATGTGTCGACCAGAGCTTCATCGAGGGCGCGGCGCATTTCCGGTTCCATCTGCTCATAGCCGCGCACGCCGCTTCCCGTCACCAGGATGAGATCCGGGCCGATCAGCGCGATGAGATTGGAAAGACCATAGCCAAGCGCGCGACCGGCCTGCTGGAACAGGCTAGTTGCCACCGGATGGCCGCTCTGGGCGAGGTCCACCAGCGCCTGCATCTGCTCTTCCGACGGGTGCAGTGCGTCGGTGTTGGGGAGATCGAGCATGGAGCGCGCATCGCGATAGAGCGCGTAATCGCCGACAAAGCTTTCAATGCAGCCCCGGCGCCCGCAATGGCACAAGGGGCCGTCGATCTGATACTTGGTGTGGCCGAATTCGGCACCGGCCCCGGAGCTTGCCGAATGCAGCCGCCCACCGAGGATGAGCCCCATGCCGACACCCGTCCCCAGCATGACGACGGCTAGATTTTCGATCGCCTCAAGCTCCGCGCGGTGACGGATGGAAAGGGCGATGCAATCGGCATCGTTCATGGCGATGACGGGCAGACGAAACCGTTCCGCCAAGGGTGCCGCGATATTGTGATTGCGGATCGAGAGCGCCGGCGACCAGACCAGCGTCTCGTTCTTGTGCACCAACCCCTGGATCGCAAGGCCGATGCCGGTCAAGGGGCCGAAATCGGCCGGGATTGATTTGATGCATGCGTCGATCATGTCGGCGAAATGGCCGATGAGCGCCTCGCCGGTGAGTTCAAGCGTGTTGAGCGCCCGCACCGCAACGGGGCCGATGCCGCCGGCAAAATCGCCGAGTGCCACTTCGATGCGGTTGATGGAAAGCTTCACCGCCACCATGCAGGCGGCCTGCGGCGTCAACTCGATGAGGACCTTGGGTCGCCCGCGCCCGCGTCCGGATTCGCCGCCCGGGACTTCGCGGATGAGCCCGTCGCGGATCAGGTCGCCGGTGATGCTGGAAACGCTGGCCGGGGACAGGCTGACAATGCTGCCGAGATCAACCCGCGCCAGCGGTCCGTGCAAGCGCAGGGCCTGCAGGATGCGGTGGCGGTTCTGGTTCTGGCTGTGCTCCTGCTCGAATCTGTCCATGGGCCCGGCCGCAGCGAAAGCGATCACAATCGATGTCTTTTATTTCAATGGGCGAATGAAATCGAGCCCCATTCAACGGCCATACTTATTCATTTGCACAAAAACCATGCTGCAGTTGCGAAATTTAGAAAGACACTTGACCGCTACTCCAGGTGCGCGTGATATTAAGTTCGATAATCGAAAATAATAGATCGAGGCAACTCGGCGGTTCGGGGTATTTCGCCCTGTCAGGCATCTCGTGGGAGGAGACATAAAATGTTGAACGTCATGGCCCGGCCATTGGGCCGTCGCCTCGCAATGGTCATGGTCGGTGCGGGCCTCATGACCGCTGGCGCGATCTCGCTCGCCCAAGCCGAAGACCTCGTCGTCGGTGTCAGCTGGTCGAATTTCCAGGAAGAGCGTTGGAAGACCGACGAAGCGGCAATCAAATCCGTGCTCGATGCCGCCGGCGTCAAATACATTTCTGCCGACGCGCAGAGCAATCCGTCGAAGCAGCTCTCCGATATCGAAAGCCTCATCGCCGGCGGCGCCAATGCGCTCATCGTGCTGGCGCAGGATTCGGCCTCGATCGGCCCGGCCATCACGGCTGCCACCAATGCCGGCATTCCCGTGGTGGGCTATGACCGCCTGATCGAAGATCCCAGCGCCTATTACCTCACCTTCGACAATAAGGAAGTGGGGCGCATGCAGGCCGCTGCCGTCTTCGCGGCGCAGCCCAAGGGCAATTACGTCTTCATCAAGGGCAATCAAGCCGACCCAAATGCCGACTTCCTGCATGAAGGCCAGCTCGAAGTGCTGAAGGCCGCCATCGACAAGGGCGACATCAAGGTGGTGGGCGAGCAGTACACCGAAAACTGGGAGCCCGCCGTCGCCCAGCGCAACATGGAACAAATCCTCACCGCCAACGACAACAAGGTCGATGCGGTCGTGGCGTCCAATGACGGCACCGCGGGCGGCGTCGTCGCGGCGCTGACCGCCCAAGGGTTGGCGGGCATCCCGGTCTCCGGCCAGGATGGCGACAAGGCCGCTCTCAACCGCGTGGCACTCGGTACGCAGACGGTCTCCGTCTGGAAGGATGCGCGCGAGCTTGGCAAGGCGGCCGCCAACATCGCCATCGATCTTGCCAAGGGCAAGAAGCTCTCCGAGGTGCCCGGCACCGTGATGTGGAAGAGCCCGAAGGGCGTCGATATGAACGCCACGTTCCTGAAGCCCGTACCCATCACCAAGGACAATCTGGATACCGTCATCAGCGCCGGCTGGATCACCAAGGAAGAGGCCTGCCAGGGTGCGGATGCTTCCAAGGTCCCGGCCTGCAAGTAAAGTTTGAGCCTGCCCAAACTAGGGCCACTTGGGCCGTGGTTGGCCTTCCCGCCAACCACGGCATTCTTTTTCCAGCTTTGTTGAAGAGCCAGACGACATGAATGCGGTGCGGGGAGTGTTTGCGCGGCTGGAGATCGACGAGCGTCTGCTCGGCATGATCTTCTGCCTCATCGCCATCTGGATCGGCTTCGACATCCTGTCCGAGGGCCGCTTCATCACGCCGCGCAATCTTTATAACCTGTCGCTGCAAACCGCCTCGGTCGCCATCATGGCCGTGGGCATGGTGCTCATCATCATCATCCGCCAGATCGATCTCTCCGTGGGCTCCATGCTCGGCGTCACCGCGATGATCGTCGGCGTCGTGCAGACTTTCTGGCTGCCGCCGGTTCTCGGTGGCGGGCATCCGCTCATCATGCCGATCGCGGTCGTCGTGGGCATTTCCATCGGCGCCTTCCTGGGCGGCCTCAACGGCGTGATGGTCGGCTATCTGGGCGTCCCATCCTTCGTCGTGACACTGGGCGGACTTCTCATCTGGCGTGGTTGCGCCTGGTGGGTGACGCAGGGGCAAACCGTGGCGCCGCTCGATGAAACCTTCACGCTGCTCGGTGGCGGTGTCTATGGCACGATCGGCGAGACCGCCAGCTGGATCGTGGCATTGCTCGCAGCCATCGCCATCTTCTTTGCGGCCCTGCGCCGCAGGCGCCGCCACATTGCCTATGGCTTTCCCGTGCGCCCCCTCTGGGCGGAAGGAATCGTGGTGCTGGTGCAATGCCTGCTGCCTATAGGCTTTGCCGCCGTCCTCAATGCCTATGAAATGCCGGCTGTCGCCGCGCAGAAGCTCGCCGAGATGAAAGGCTGGGAAATCCCGGCCGACGGTTTGCATATCTTCATGGGCATCCCGATCCCGGTCATCATTCTTGTGGCGCTTGCCGTTGCCGTCTCGCTGCTCCTCAACAAGACCCGCTTCGGCCGCTATGTCTTCGCGATGGGTGGCAATCTCGAAGCGGCAGAGCGTGCCGGCATCAATGTAAAACGCATGACGGTCTGGGTTTTCGTGCTGATGGGGGCACTCGTCGGCGTCTCGGCCATCGTTGCGTCGGCGCGCCTGCAATCGGCCGGCAATTCCATCGGCTCGCTCGATGAACTCCGTGTCATTGCCGCAGCCGTTATCGGTGGCTGCTCGCTCGCGGGCGGCGCCGGGACGGTTGCCGGTGCCATCCTCGGCGCCGTGATCATTCAGTCATTGCAGAGCGGCATGTCACTCTTAGGGTACGACGCATCCCTGCAGAACATCGTCACCGGCGCTGTGCTGGTGATCGCGGTCTATGTCGACCGTCTCTATCAACAACGCCGCCCGGCCTGACGAGGGAGCAAGAGACATGGCAACCCCCCTCGTTGAAATGCGCAACATCTCGATCAGCTTCGGTGGCGTGCGCGCGGTCGACGATGTGTCGATCGATCTCTACCCCGGCGAAGTCGTGGGCCTCCTCGGCCATAACGGCGCCGGCAAATCGACCCTCATCAAGATCCTCTCGGGCGCTTACCAAGCCGACAAGGGTGAAATCCTGATCGACGGAAAGGTCGCCGACATCAAATCATCGCGCGATGCCCGTGACCACCGGATCGAGACGATCTACCAGAACCTGGCCTTGGCCGATAATCTCGACGCCTGCGCCAATCTGTTTTTAGGGAGAGAGATCACCAGCGCCGGTCTCCTCGACGAACCGGCGATGGAAGCGGCGGCGAGGCAAGTCATCGGTCGCCTCAATCCCAATTTCAAGAAATACCACGCGCCGGTCTCGGCCCTCTCCGGCGGCCAGCGCCAGTCGGTCGCCATCGCCCGCGCCGTCCATTTCGACGCCCGCATCCTCATCATGGACGAGCCGACGGCAGCACTCGGCGTCCAGGAAACCAAGATGGTGGCCGAGCTCATCCAGCAGCTCAAAAAAGAAGGCATCGGCATCTTCCTCATCAGCCACGACCTCCACGACGTCTTTGATCTCTCGGATCGTCTCTCCGTCATGAAGAATGGCAAGCTCGTCGGCACCGTGCGCACCCAGGACGTGACCAAGGACGACGTCCTCGGCATGATCATCCTCGGCAAGCAGCCGGGTGCCGCGGCCTAACTCTTAACTGTGCCGAGGCGGGCCTTGGCGAAAGCTCCTGGTCGCCGCTTTCCTGCCGCGCTTTGATGTCCCCGGAGCTCTCGCTTATCTCCGAGCTTGTCTAACCGCTCCTGTAGATCGGGAAAGGACCGGAAGGCCAACGTCTTTCCTATCTTTCTCTCTTCCACCAACCCGCGCTTGCTTAGCGTCAATAGGTCGCTCTTTGCCGTCTGATAACTAATTCCATGCTCGTTCTGATGATCGCGAGTTGCGATAATCATACCTGGATGCTCGATGAATTTCCTTAAGACGTCTAGCTGCCGGTAATTGAATGTCTGCGCGTAGGCGGGGGTAGAAAATTGTCCTTCGAATTTCTGGAGGTCGAGAGCCTTCTTCGCGAGATGATTGTGCAGCTCCTGAATCGCCTTATCGATGGTCGTCAATTGATGAAGAATGAAATAGGTGAGATCGTTGTCGTCTGTTTCCGTCTCTAGATATGCTTTCCCATATTGGATAGGCGCATCCAGAATCACATTAGAGATCGATATATACTCAATGAGCCAATAATGCTGTTTGACTGCTTGCCAATAGAACAAAGCGCGTGCAGTGCGTCCATTGCCATCAACGAAAGGATGGTCGTATCCAATCATGAAGTGAAGGATGATTGCTTGAACGATCGGATGTACGAAGACCTTCAGGTCCTCGTGTTGTTCGCCCTGATGATTCGCGAAATCACATAACAATTGAAGTCGATGCGAGAGGCTTTCTGCTGGTGGCGGTTCGTGCAAAACATTGCCTTCGTCGTCTTCCACCACAATTCTATCTTCGGGTCGGCGAAGCACACCCGCCATCTCAGGCCGATCAAGGGTGCCCTTTGTCACGATACGATGTAGTTCGAGAATCATGTCTAACGACAAGGGGTCATCTTTGTGTGCTGTAATGAACTCCATCGCTTGGAAGTTGTTGAGCACCATCCGCTCACTTTTGTCGCGCGGTTCTCTACCTTCATTGATGATTTTTTTTGCGCGTTCTCTAGTGGTCGCTGCCCCTTCAAGCCGACTTGAGCTAAAAGCTTCCAGGATAAGCGAAGCGATCTGGAAGGATTTGCCAATGGCTTTGTCGTTGAGCGGCAGCGGCATTGCGATTTGACCATGTGCCTTGCTGTCGATGTGGTGTAGAAGGCGCCGGATCGAATCCGTTTCCATAAAGCGAAAGTGTCGTTTGTTCTTGTCCACAAAGACCGTCTGACGCATCTGTTTGTCGCGCGCCATCTTTGTGCCGACCCAAGCATCGATCGCGGTCAAACCTTCTGGGATCGGCTTAAAGCGGAACTCTTCCCAATGCAGGTAGCGACCACGGTCGTCTGTGGCATCGAGCCTGAAAGCTCGGCTGAACTTCTCCGAATCATGGATAAGTTTGTTGAGCGCCTTGCCAAAGTCTGGAGGTGTTTGAGGAACTTTCATCAGCTTCCTTTTGATAACACATCATACATTATCAAATAGACATTTAATTCGTTGATTTCAAATAAAATAGTGTCAAGAAAGTTAGTTCTAACGTTTCTAAATAGTGGCCAATGCCCCAGTTGCTCACCACAACATCCCCAATTCGACCCCGCCACATTGACTCTCCCCCCCGAAAAGCCTAGTTTCCGGCCCGCTTTACCTACTTTGGCAGAGCCTTGGCCCCGAGGGGCCCCGCCCGTCTGCGAGTTTCGCACACGGGCGCGAATGCGTTTTGGGCCATCGCTCAGAATTCTAAGGCATTGAAAAAGTGGGTTTTTTGACGGGAACGCAATGTTCGAGAAGCTGAGCGAAAGATTAGGCGGTGTCCTCGATAAACTGACCAAGCGCGGTCAGTTGTCGGAGGCTGACGTCGACGAGGCGCTGCGGGAAGTCCGCGTGGCACTCCTCGAGGCTGACGCCGCGCTCCCCGTCGTCAAAGATTTCATCACCCGCGTGCGCGCTGAAGCCGTGGGTGAGAAGGTCATCAAATCGGTCACCCCCGGCCAGATGGTCATCAAGATCGTTCATGACGAGCTGGTGAACGTCCTGAAGGCGCAAGGCAACGAAGCGCCGGGCCTCGACCTCACCCATACCCCGCCGGTGCCGATCCTGATGCTGGGTCTGCAGGGTTCGGGCAAGACCACCTCGACCGCCAAGATCGCGCGCCGCTTTGCCGAACGCCAAGGCAAGAAGGTGCTGATGGCGTCGCTCGACACGCGCCGCCCCGCCGCCCAACAACAGCTCGCCATCCTCGGCGAGCAGACCGGCATCAAGACGCTGCCCATCGTCCCGGGCGAGCCGCCGGTCGCCATCGCCAAGCGCGCCATGAATACCGGTCGCCTCGAAGGCTATGACATCGTCATGCTCGACACTGCCGGTCGCCTCGCGATCGACGATGAGCTGATGGCTGAGTTGGCGGAAGTCCGCGATGCGGTGAAGCCGCATGAGAGCCTGCTCGTCGCCGATGCGATGACCGGCCAGGACGCGGTCAACACAGCCAAGCACTTCCAGGACAAGATCGGCATCACCGGCATCATGCTGACCCGTATCGACGGCGATGCGCGCGGTGGCGCGGCGCTTTCTATGCGCGCTGTTACCGGCAAGCCGATCAAGCTGCTGGGCACCGGCGAAAAGCTGGATGCGATCGAAGACTTCCACGCCGACCGCGTTGCCGGCCGCATTTTGGGCATGGGCGACATCGTCTCCCTCGTCGAAAAGGCGATGGAAGCGACCGAACAGGAAGAAGCCGAGAAACTCGCCCTCAAGATGCAGAAGGGCCAGTTCGACTTGAACGATCTCGCCCAGCAGATGAAGCAGCTGCAGAAGATGGGCGGCATCGGCGGCATCATCGGCATGCTGCCCGGCATCGGCAAGATGCAGAAGCAGCTTGAAGGCAAGGTCGACGAGAAGGTGATCAAGCGTTCGCTCGCCATCATCTCGGCGATGACGCCCAAGGAACGCCGCGTTCCCGACATCATCAAGGCCTCGCGCAAGAATCGCATCGCCAAGGGTGCCGGCGTTCAGGTGCAGGATGTGAACAAGCTTCTGAAGCAGCACCAGGAAATGGCGCGCATGATGAAGCAGGTGTCAAAAATGGGCCAGAAAGGCCTGATGCGCCACGGCATGGCCGCCCTTATGAAGGGTGGCATGGGCGGTATGGGCGGCGGTGGCTTTGGAGGGATGCGATGATCGATCACGTCTCCATCGGCGTTTCGGATCTGAAGAAGGCGCGCGCCTTCTATGACGTCGTGCTCCTCGCCCTCTCTTATATCCGCGTCCACGATGTCGACATTCCGGGCCAGGGTCTTGTTGCCCACGGCTATGGCGAAGCCGGCGCCCAGGCGCGCTTCTGGATCGGCGTTCCCGATCACGTCAATCAGGACGCCAACCGCACCGGCGGCAATCATTTTGCCTTCCAGGCGAAATCGCGGCTCGAAGTCGATGCCTTTTACCAGGCCGCGATCAATAACGGCGCCAAGGATAACGGGGCTCCCGGCATCCGCGCTCATTATCACCCGAATTACTACGGCGCCTTCGTCTTCGACCCCGATGGGAACAAGATCGAAGCCTGCTGTCATCTACCCGAATAACACCGCTTACCAAGTTTTGAATCTGAAAGGAGAGTACCCCTCATGTCGTTGAAAATCCGTCTCGCCCGTGGTGGCGCCAAGAAGCGTCCGTTCTATCGCATCGTCGTGGCCGAAAGCCGCTTCGCCCGCGATGGCCGCTTCGTCGAGCGCATTGGTTCCTACAACCCGATGCTCGCCAAGGAAGACCCGAACCGCGTCGTGCTCGAAATCGAGCGCGCGAAGCATTGGCTCTCGAAGGGCGCGCTGCCGACCGAGCGCGTGCAGGGCTTCTTTGCCAAGCTCGGCCTGACCGAGGCCCCGAAGAAGCACGAGCAGTCGAAGCAGCATCTGCCGAAGGCGAAGGCCCAGGAGCGTGCGAAGGCGAATGCCGAAGCCGCTGCCAAGGCTGCTGAAGCTCCGGCCGAAGCTTAAGGCTCGACTTGAGCGGGAAGCCGGCAATGGTCTTGATGGGCGCCATCATCGGTGCGCATGGCATCAAGGGCGAGGTGAAGGTGAAGTCCTTCGCCGGCGCGCCGAAGGCCATTGCGTCCTATGGTCCGCTCAGCGATGCCAAGGGCCGCTCCTTCGCGCTCTCGGTGACCGGCCGGGCCAGTCCCGGCAAGAACGGTGCCGGACAGGACGTCCTCATCGCCCGCATCGCCGGTATCGGCGATCGGAACGCAGCCGAGGCATTGAAGGGCGTCGAGCTCTTCGTGGCGCGCGATCGCCTGCCCAAGATTGCGGACGAGGAGGAATTCTATCTGGCCGACCTCATCGGTCTCTCCGTCCTTGACAGCCAGGGCACCGATCTTGGCCGCGTCGTCGCGGTCGAGAATTACGGCGCCGGTGACGTGATCTCAGTCGATGGCGGCGCGCAAGGCGCCTTCGACGTTGCGTTCACCAAGGCGCTGGTGCCGGTGGTCGATGTGGCGGGCGGCAAAATCGGGCTCGATCTCCCGGTCGATTTCTTCGACCGGCCGGAGGGTGAACCCGAAGATGTCGTCCTCAACTAGGACAAGCGTGGAGGTGACTGAGACAAGGAAGCCCACCGACAAGAGCTGGACGGCACGCATCCTGACCCTGTTTCCGGACATGTTTCCGGGGCCCTTGGGTCAGAGCCTCGCCGGCAAGGCCTTGGAGAAGGGGATCTGGCGACTGGAGACGATGCAGATTCGCGATTTCGCGACCGACAAGCATCGCACGGTTGACGATACGCCCTTCGGCGGTGGTGCCGGCATGGTGATGCGTCCTGATGTGGTCGATGCGGCACTCGCTGCGGCCACGGAAGACGGCCTCGGCACCAACGGGAACGGGCCGGCGATCTATCTCACCCCGCGCGGGCGCCTGTTGAAGCAGGATCTCGTGCAGGAGCTGGCGGCGGGGCCGGGTGTGGTTCTGCTCTGCGGCCGGTACGAGGGATTGGACGAACGGGTGATCGAGGCGCGTGGATTGCTGGAGGTAAGCCTTGGCGATTTCGTGCTCTCGGGCGGCGAGCCGGCGGCTCTCGCACTGATCGATGCCTGTGTCCGTCTTCTTCCCGGTGTGATGGGAGCTGAGGCGACCTTGGACGAGGAGAGTTTCGAAACGGGCCTCTTGGAATATCCGCATTACACGCGGCCCGCGGAATGGAATGGAAGATCGGTGCCGGAGGTCTTGATCTCGGGTCACCACGAAAGGATCCAAAGCTGGCGTGCGCGCGAAGCCGAGGAGACGACGAAATTGCGGCGGCCCGATCTCTGGGACGCCTATCAGAAACGCGGTTCCGAGAAGGGCCGCTGAACAATCGGGTGGAGCGACAGCGCCATCCAAGAAGTTGAAAGAAGAAAGGATACGACCATGACCATGTTGCATGAATTCGAAGCGGCCCAGTTGGCGAAGCTTCAGAGCGCCACCAAGGTGCCGGATTTCCGTCCGGGCGATTCGGTGAAGGTGAGCGTGAAGGTCGTCGAAGGCGAGCGCGAGCGCGTGCAGGCTTTCGAAGGCGTTTGCATCGCCCGCAAGAATGCCGGCGTGAACTCCTCGTTCACGCTGCGCAAGATCTCCTATGGCGAAGGCGTCGAGCGCGTGTTCCCGCTCTTCTCGCCGCGCCTCGTGGCGATCGAAGTGGTGCGCCAGGGCGACGTCCGTCGCTCGAAGCTCTATTACCTCCGTGGCCTGCGCGGCAAGGCTGCCCGCATCACCGAGCGTGAGCGCAACACGACGACGACGGCCGCCGAAGCCGCCAGCGAGTAATTGCTGACCAGCAGAGTCTTAAGTGCATAGCTCGGCCGGTGGAAATCGGTCGCGCCAGGCGCTTAAATATCTGGTGTGAGATACCCATCCTTTCTCGCCACGGCCACCCCTTCACCGGGGTGGCCGACGGCGGCGGGGATATCGGCAAATGACGGTCGCGTTCAATGGGACGCGGCCCCAAGATCACCAAGGACAAGACCATGGCGAAGACGCTGTTCGATAAGATCTGGGAAAACCATCTGGTCCACCGTCAGGATGACGGCACCTGCCTTATCTATATCGACCGCCACCTTGTCCATGAAGTGACCAGCCCCCAGGCCTTCGAAGGTCTGCGCACTTCCGGTCGCAAGGTGCATCGTCCGCAGGCGACCTTGGCCGTGGCCGATCACAACGTGCCGACCTCGAACCGGGCCCAGGGCATCACGGAAGAGGAAAGCCGCATCCAGGTCGAAACGCTGGAACAGAACACCCGCGATTTCGGCGTGCCCTATTTCGCGATGGACGATATCCGCCAGGGCATCGTCCACATCATCGGCCCGGAGCAGGGTTTCACCCAGCCGGGCATGACCATCGTCTGCGGTGACTCGCATACCTCGACCCACGGCGCCTTCGGCTCGCTCGCATTCGGCATCGGCACGTCGGAGGTCGAGCACGTCTTGGCCACCCAGACGCTCATTCAGAAGCCGGCCAAGAACATGCGCATCTCGGTGGAAGGTAAATTGGGTGCTGGTGTCACGGCCAAAGATATCGTGCTCGCCATCATCGGCCGCATCGGTACGGCGGGCGGCACCGGCTATGTCATCGAATTCGCCGGTTCCGCCATTCGCGGCCTCTCGATGGAAGGCCGCATGACGGTCTGCAACATGACCATCGAAGCCGGTGCGCGTGCCGGCCTCATCGCGCCTGACGAAACCACCTTCGAGTACATCAAGGGCCGTCCGATGGCGCCCAAGGGTGCCGCCTGGGAGCAGGCCATCGCCTTCTGGAAGACGCTGCCGACCGATAAGGACGCCAAGTTCGACGTCGAAATCGAATTGAAGGCCGAAGACATCATCCCGCAGGTCACCTGGGGTACCAGCCCCGAAGACGTGCTGCCGATCACCGCGAAGGTGCCGAACCCAGCCGAGGTCGCGGATGAGGACAAGCGCCGCGCGATGGAACGCGCCCTTGATTACATGGGCCTCACCGCCGGCACGCCGCTCACCCAAGTGAAGGTCGACCGCGTCTTCATCGGTTCCTGCACCAACGGCCGTATCGAGGACATCCGCGAAGTGGCGAAGCTCGCCAAGGGCCGCAAGGTCGCGTCCCACGTCAATGCGATGGTTGTTCCAGGTTCGGGCCTCGTCAAAGCACAGGCCGAGGAAGAAGGCCTCGACAAGATCCTGACCGAAGCCGGCTTCGATTGGCGCGAGCCCGGCTGCTCGATGTGCCTTGCCATGAACCCGGATCGCTTGAGCCCCGGCGAGCGTTGCGCCTCGACCTCGAACCGCAATTTCGAGGGTCGCCAGGGCCGCGGCGGTCGCACGCATCTCGTCAGCCCGGGCATGGCCGCAGCGGCCGCAATCACCGGCCATTTGGCGGACGTCCGCGATCTCTGACGTATAGTCGGTCCATGCGTGCGAATAGCTGACCGAGTATTTGCACGCAGCGACCGCCTCTCCGATCGACAAGGTTGCCGAACAGAGGCGTGCCGCCGCCCGGTAGGCAGCGGCAGCGTCACTCGATCGGGAGCGTCACCCGCTTCTGCACCGTATAGACCAGGATCTTGTCGACCTCGGCATCGTCTTCGGACAAGGGCAGGAAGATCGTTTCCATATCGAGCCACTCGCGGTCCTTGGCAACCCAGGGTGTCGCATCGACATGCGGTTTCCGGGACAGCACCACCGTATCGTAGTTGCGCAAGGCCAGGGCACGGTCGATGAAGCCGTGTTCCATGACGGGCTTGCCGGTCGGGTCATTGCCGCGCATCTTCACCTCGCGCGTCCCGACCAGGCGATAGACATAGAGGCGTTCGTCCGGGACCACATCGACCAGCAGGATGCTGGGCAGGTACGGCACCAGATCCGCAGGATCGAGATCGCTCCGCCGCGGCATCTGCCGGTCCCCACGCTTGCTGTCCCAATATCGGTATAGCGCCCGAACATCGTCCGGCATCGCGCCCAGCCAATCCGGTGCCGGGCGGGCTTGGTCACCGGCCATGACGCACCCCGGCCGAACCATCCGCCGTCCATCCGCCCGGGACAAGCATGGGCAGATTGTCACAACATTGTGTAGTCAATTTCATAACATCCTAAAAAATTCCTTGGTTCGTATATTGGCGCGCCCCGCGAATATTAGAATGATTATAATGCGTTAAGCGGCAATTGAGACAAACGCCGTCGGCCGCGCGTTAACCACGCCGCCCAAGCGCGCAACGCGCGCGACGAGGGGAAAACAACCCCGATCAACGGTTTGGGCAGCGAAGGAAAAAATGCCGCAGCTCTGACCCCGACCCCCGTTAACCATCAGGAGCATCGGCCTAAACAATTGATGCGTAAGGCGGCGCGAGCCGAAAGCAACGTGAAAGGAAAAAGGATAGATAACCTATGTATGGCTCAACTTCGCAGCCGCAATAGGACTTTAACTCATTCTTTATGAGAGATAGGCAAGTTCTCCGGTTGTTAATATCTGACGTTCAGGAGAATTTGAGGTGCGCATCAACGAGCCGGTGACCGATCGCGAAATCCAGATGCAGGATGGCGATGTCTTGGTCACCAAGACTGATACCGGCGGGCGCATCACCTTCGTCAACCAGGCCTTCCTGCGCATCAGCGGCTTCACCGAAGAAGAACTGATCGGGCAGCCGCACAATATCGTCCGGCATCCCAGCATGCCGAAGGAAGCCTTCGCCGACCTCTGGTCCACCATCAAATCGGGCAATGCCTGGGAAGCGCCGGTGAAGAACCGCGCCAAGTCCGGCGACTATTACTGGGTGCGCGCCAACGCGACGCCGATCATCGAGAACGGCACCATTACCGGCTTCATCTCGGTCCGCAGCAAACCCAGCCGCGAAGAAGTCGCAGCGGCGGGCAAAATCTACGACGCCATCCGCAAAGGTCAGCAGGGCAATCTCACCGTCGAAGGCGGGCGCGTGAAGCAGACCGGAGTCAAAGCCGGGCTGATCCAGGCCAAGCAGAGCATCGGCCTGCGTGTGGGCGCCACACTCGGCGTCCTCATTCTCTGTCTCCTCACCATGACGATCATCGGTCTCGTGGCGCCGGCCGAGACGGCGCTCTATGCGATGTGGACCGCCTCCAGCATCGGCTTTGCCTTTGCCAGCGCCATGTGCCTGTGGCTTCATGCCGGCATCAAGTCGCCCTTGGCGCGCCTCAAACAGCAGCTGACGGCGATCACGCGCGGCGAACTGGGCCGCGCGGTCCCCGACGATCCCATCGTCGAATTCCGGGACATCAGCAATATCGTCCGCGCCATGAAGGCGCAGCTCAGTTTCGCAACGGAAGAAAAGGCTGAGCTCGACCGCCACTCGGTCGCTCAGCGTAACAAAGTGCTGCGCGAAATGGCCGACACGGTCGAGGCCCAGGTGGCCGGTGCCGTCGGCAATGTCGCGGGCTTTACCGAAAACATGTCGACCAACGCGCGCCAGATGGCGCAGGCGGCGCATCTGGTCAGCGAGAATTCGCAAGCCGTCTCCGCGGCAGCGACCCAGATGTTGGCCAACACCCAGACCGTCAATGGTGCAACCGACCAGCTTGCCGCCTCGATCCGCGAGATCGCAGGCCAGCTTGAACAGACCGTGACGGTCAGCCGCGCCACGATGGCTTCGTCGGAATCGACGCGCGCCGATATCGAGAAACTGTCCACCGCCGTCGACCAGATTTCCGTCATCACCGGTGTCATCCGCGATGTCGCGGCCCAGACCAATCTGCTGGCGCTCAATGCCACGATCGAGGCGGCCCGTGCCGGCGAAGCCGGCAAGGGCTTTGCCGTCGTCGCCAACGAGGTGAAGAATCTGGCGGCGCAAACAGCCAACAGCACGGCCGAGATTGAGCGCACGGTGGGCGAAGTCCGCGCCGCGACCTCGGCTTCAGTCATTTCCGTCAATGACATCGTCCAAAAGATCCGCGAGGTCGACAGCTTCGCCACCATCATCGCTTCGGCGGTGGAACAGCAATCGGCCGCCACCAGCGAGATCGCGCGCAATGTGGGCCAAGCGACGGATGCGGCCAAGGAAGTGGCCGAACGCATCATCAAGGTGGCCGAGCAGGCCGAGGCCACGGGTGGCCAGGCGACATCCGTCAACAGTTTGGCCGGCGATGTCGACAATTCGATCCACGATCTGCGCGAAGCCGTTGTCCGCGCCGTGCGGCATGTCGATGCGTCGGTCAACCGCCGCAAGAACGAACGCTATCAGCTTGCCATTGATGTCGATGTCGCAGCGGGCAGTGAACGCCGGCAGGCGCGGATCATCGATCTCTCCGCCGGTGGCGCGCGCTTTGTCTGGCCGGCGGACAGCAACGTCAAATCCGGCGAGATGGTAACGCTCACCTTGCCTGGCCTTCCGCCCCTTCGCCTCCTCGTCAAAGAGGCGAACGGCGAATGGTTGCGCGGCAAGTTCGAAATCGGTGCGGCCGAGTTGCAGGGCCTTCAGCGCTTCATCGAGCAGGCCAAGGACACACGCCGCGCGCAGAAAGTGGCTTAAGGCCCCTTCACGACCACGGCATCTTCGGCGCGCAACGCCGCCAGGACTTCTTCAAGATCCGGTCGGCTGAAGGCGATGCAGCCTTCGGTCGGCCGATAATCTTCGTGGGCCAGATGCACGAAGACAGCACTGCCGTGATAGGGCTGGGGCGGCGCGTCATTGTGGCCGATGACCAGGACCAGATCGTAGAGATGATCGTCGCGCCACATCTTCTCGTGGCTCGCAGCAAAGGGCAGGGGCACGGCCTTGTTGTAGGCGGGATGATCCGGCGCATCGCACCAGCCATCCTCTGCGCGGGTGACGTGTGCCGGTACCGGTGCTGCCGGCAGCGCGCCCTTGTCGGCGCGATAGTAAAGCTGACGTAGGGGGAAGCGGCCGACCGGAGTCCCGCCATCGCCTTCTCGTTTTTCGGCGATGATCCCGCCGCGTCCCAGGGCACAGCGATAGCGTCGCGCGCCGAGCGTTGCCCAGCCATGCGTGGCACCGGGAGCATCGGCCACGACGATCAGATCGCTCATGGTGTCAGAACCAGGCCTTCCTTGGCGACGAGCGTGCCCGGGCGCATCTTGGCGGCTTCGGCGGCGACGCGGTCCATGAAGTCGTCGTCATGGCTCGGATCATGGTGGAAGAGGACCAGCGTCTTGACGCGTGCCGCCTCAGCCAGGCGCACCGCTTCCTGCCAGGTCGAATGGCCCCAGCCTTTGAAGCGCGTATATTCCTCGTCCGTGTAGGTGCTGTCATAGACGACGATGTCGGCATCCTCGATGAGCGCGAGGATGACCGGATCGAGTTGCTTCGGATCATGCTCGCAATCGGTCACATAGCAGACCGACTTGCCTTTCCAATCGACGCGATAGCCGGTGGCGCCGTTGGGATGGTTGAGCGGACAGGTCTGCACTTTGAGACCCGGATAAGGCTCCAGCACCTCGCCGGCGATGAAATCGTGATAGACCGGCTCGGCCGAGAAAATCTCCAGCGGCACAGGAAAGAAGGGCTCGGCCATCAGTCCTGACAGCGCGTCCTTCAGGCCGCGCTCGGGCTTCAAATGACCGGCCCAGATGCGGATCTTGGAACCTGGCAGATAAAGCGGCGCGAAGAAGGGCAGGCCCACGACATGGTCGATATGGGTATGGGTGAAAAACAGATCTGCTTCGACCGGACCCTTGGCCGCCAGCTGCTTGCCCAATTGCCGGATGCCCGTGCCGGCATCGAAAACGAGCACATGCTCGCCTGCGCGCACTTCAAGGCAGGATGTGTTGCCGCCATAGCGCACATATTCAGGACCGGAACAGGAAAGGGAGCCGCGCACTCCCCAGAAACGAACGGACAGATCGCCCGACGAGGCAACAACCGATTGCGACAAAACACACTATCCTTTTTCGGCGTCCCTTTACTCCAAGTCCGCCATCCCACGCTGCCGGTCACCCCGCTATCCGGCACGGGGGAATGATGGCATTGTTTGTGTCACTTGCAAAGATGCGGTTAAGCTCTTGCGGAATCGTAAATTAGACCTACGGAGTTTGAGTAATTGACCAGATCTGGCGCGCAAACTGGCCCGGTCGACAGAACCTGCTGGCCAGTGGCCCTGCTGGGTGTAGGGATCAGTGCTTTCGGGGCCTTTCTGCAATTCAAATTGCCGCCGGTCCTGCCGGCGTTTCTCACCGCCTATCCGCACAGCCCGACGATTGCGGCCTGGTTCATGTCCGTCTTCGCGCTGGTGGGCCTCGTTGCCTCCGCACCGCTCGGGCGCCTCATCGAGCAATATGCGCTCTGGGTGGCGCTCGCCCTGGGACTGGTCATTGCCGCACTCGGCATCGCCTGCGGCCTTGCCGCGCCACAGTCCGGGCCGGTCATGCTGCTCGGCCGCGGTCTCGAAGGATTGACCTTCGCCATCTTCGCGGTGATCGGGCCGGTCATTGCCAATTCGGCGACCGCGCGGCGCGATCTCGGGCTTGTCACCGGGCTTATCGCCGCCTGGATTCCGATCGGCCAGCTGCTGGCCGGCGGGCTCGCGCTGGGTGGGGCCGATTGGCGGTCGTTATGGTTGACCAACCTGGCCTTGATCCTGCCGCTGGTCGCCGCGGCCTTTGCCTATCGCGCCTGGCTTGGGCGGGTGAAGCGGCCGGGGCCGGGTGTCGCGATGCAGAAGACGCATCCCGGTCTTCTCATCGGCGCCGGTCTCTTTCTGCTGTGGTCGTTGCAGTTCTTTGCCTTCATGACTTGGCTCACCAAATATCTGACCGGTGAACTGCATTTGAGCGACAAGGTGGCGATTCTCGCCTACCTCACGCCGGTCGTCGTCGTCATGACCTTCAACATCGCCACGGGCTATGCGCTGGCGCGCGGGCTGAAGCTGCTGCCGGCCTTGGTCATCGCGCTGGGGTCGCAGGGGATCGTGTGGCTGCTCGCACCCTTCGTGGGTGGTTGGGCGGGCATCGCCTTGCTCGTTCTCTTCGGCATCGGTGCCGGGGTGGCGCCGGCTTGCTTCTTCCACCTGCCGCATCGCCTCGCCGGCGTTGCGGCGGGGCCGAAGGCTTATGGCGTTCTGATGACGGGGCGCAATTCAGGCGTGTTCCTGGGGCCGATCCTGATGGCTTGGCTGTTTCAGGGGAGCCTCGGCTGGAACGGCGCCGCGCGCGTTCTCGCCATCATCTGCGCTCTTTCGGCGCTCCTCGCCCTCACCCTGGCGCCGCGCCTGAAGCACGCCCGTCCCGCTTAAGGCACCAGTTTATAGCCGCCCGCGTCGGTGATGAGGATCTGTGCCTTCGCGGGGTCCTTCTCGATCTTCTGGCGCAGGCGATAGACATGGGTCTCCAGCGTGTGCGTGGTGACGCCGGCATTATAGCCCCAGACTTCGCCCAGCAGCGTCTCGCGACCCACCGCGCGCTCGCCGGCGCGGTAGAGATATTTGAGGATCGCGGTTTCCTTTTCCGTCAGGCGGATCTTCTTCCCCGCCTTCTCGTCGACCAGCATCTTCACGTTGGGCTTGAAGACATAGGGGCCGATCGGGATGAGCGCGTCCTCGCTGTGCTCGTGCTGGCGGAGATGCGCTTTGAGGCGCGCGAGCAATTCGCCCAGGCGAAAGGGCTTGGCGATATAATCGTTGGCGCCCATGTCGAGGCCGCGGATCGTATCCGCCTCGCCCGACGAGGCAGTCACCATGATGATGGGCACATTGATCCCCGCCTTGCGCAGCGCCTCGCAGACCTGGCGGCCGTCGCCATCGGGCAGGCCGACATCGAGGAGGATCGCGTCCGGCTTTTCCTTCTGCGCCGTGGTGATGGCGGTGGCGGCCGTTCCCGCCTCGACGCAGGCGAACTCGCCGTCCATCGAAAGCTGCTCGGCAAGCGTCTTGCGCAGGGCTTCGTCATCGTCGACGAGGAGGATGCGGCGCTGGTGGACTTGGGGCATGGGTGCGGGAACTCCCTTTTCTCTTTTTGTGAGATATCACCGGCCCCTCTTCGTGGCAAGGCGGCAGGACCTGGGGCTATTCCTGAAAAGTTCCATATTCACGCGGACTTAGCGTCGGGACAGCCGTGCCTGCGGCGCATGGCGCCATCCGGGCGGTGGGCTTGACCGGATCAGCAAATCGTCCCCATATGCGCCTTAAGAGCGTGAACCCCCGGGATGAAGATGACCCCCATCGATCCGGCGGCCCTCGACCCCAGCGTCTGGACCGCCACCTGCCTAGCCCAAGTCGAACGCGCCGTCGCCGAATTGCGGCGGGGCGGCGTCGTGGCTTTGCTGGAAGGCGAGCAGGCGGCCCTGGTCCTCGCCGCCGAAACCGTTGAGCAGCCGGCCCTTGCCGCCTTGCAGACCGCCAGTACGTCCGGCCGCAAGGGCGAGCTGCGCCTGGTCCTCACCGCGGAGCGGGCGCAGGCCCTCATGAAGCGCGGCCTGGCACTCCCCGCCAACACACCGGCCGAGGAATATCGTCTTCTCTCGGTCAGCGGCGCGCTGGCGGCCGAAGCGGTGCGCCAGCTGGCCGACCCGACCGTCGCCGCCCTCGATGCCCAGGCGCTGGGTGTCGGTGCGGCGACCGACATCGCCCCCGCCATCGCGCAAGGGGCGATCGAACTGATGAAGGCGGCGCGCTTGCTGCCGGCCGCGATCCTCGTTCTGGTCCCGCGCGCGGGCCTCGACCATTGGGTCGATCCCGCCTTCCGCCTCGAGGCGCGCGACCTTGCGCATTGGCGCCGCAACGCGGCGGCCAATCTGCGCCGCGTCAGCTCGGCCCGCGTGCCGCTGGAAGGCGCCGAGGATGCCGAAATCATCGCCTTCCGCCCGCATGACGGCGGCAAGGAGCATCTCGCCATCATCATCGGCAAGCTGGATACCGGCCGCCCGGTGCTGACGCGCCTCCATTCCGAATGTTTTACCGGCGATCTCTTGGGCTCGCTCCGCTGCGATTGCGGCGAGCAGCTGCGCGGTGCCATTTCCGCCATCGCCAATTCCGCTCCGGATGGCACTGGCAGCGGCGTCCTCCTCTACCTCGCCCAGGAAGGGCGCGGCATCGGCCTCGTCAACAAGCTGCGCGCCTATCGCCTGCAGGATGCCGGGGCCGATACGCTGGATGCCAATCTGCAGCTGGGTTTTGGTGCCGACGAGCGCCTCTACCAGCCGGCGGCCGAAATGCTGCGCCAGCTCGGCATCGGCGCGGTGCGGCTCCTCACCAACAACCCGGAAAAAGTGACCGGGCTCGCCCAGTGCGGGATCAATGTGACCGAGCGGGTTCCGCATGTGTTCCCGTCGAACGATCATAACGAACGCTACCTCTCCACCAAGGCGATGCGTTTCGGCCATATGTTCTGATCCTGCCGCCCGCCGACCCCAATAGCTGGGATCGTCCAGCGCTGGCACGCCGCTTGCTCTTAACCTTCCCGGACGGTTGCGGATAAAGGTCCGCGACCCTGGCTTCAACCCGGGGATGACAGCAGCGTGACGGATTTTCCGACCATCGCATCGGCGCCATCACCCACCCTCCGCGGTGGGGCGCTCGCGCCGACCGCCGGCAGCGGCGGCATCCCGGGCAATGCGCTCCGCCCCGGCGCCATCGACCAGAGCCAGTTCCAGGAGATGCTGCAGGCCCAATATCGGGTGCAGCAGCAGGGAAAGCAGCTGCCCCTCAAAAGCCAGCCGGAGCGGGGCCTGAGCCTTGCCGATTATCGCAAGCTCGCCGGCACCGACAACGGCACGCCCTACCAGCCACCGGCGGCATCCCCGCCTGCTGCTGCCCCACCCAGCAATGCCCTGATGCCGGCCGATGGCATTCCCACCCTCAGCGCGGAACAATTTGCCGCCCTGACCGGCATGCCGCTCCCTGATGAGCCAAGTCCGCCGGCCGTCCCCCCGGCCGTTCCGGTCAATGCCGGGGGCATCCCGCTCACCACCGCGCCGGCCGAGGTCGATCCCGAGAAATCCGCCATACCGGCCGTTCCGGAAACGTCACCCGCGGCCCAGGTGGCTGAGACGCCGGCTGAAGTGCCGGTCGAAACCCCGGCCGAAGGTGCGGCGGCGGAAGCCGCCGACGGCGTGCCGGCAACGAGTGACGGCGAGGTCGCAGAACCCAAGGATGATGGCCGAACCGTCTGGCTCGACACGATCCCCGACCGCGAAGAGCAACGGCAGATCGCCGCTTCCGGCAAGACCTGGCGCATGAAGGAGACGCCCGGGGCGCGTGAGCTGTTCCTGGGCCCGGATGGCGAATTCGGCTGGGACGATTTCGTCGACATCATCAACCCGCTGCAGCACATTCCTGTCGTCGCCCAGATCTATCGCGCCGTGACCGGCGACGAGGCCTATGGCCTGTCGAACTTCATCGGCGCCATCCCGTTTGGTCCTCTTTCCATCGCCAGCGCTGTCGGCGACACGGTGATTCGCGCCCAGACCGGGCGCGATGCCGGTACCGATCTCGCCGCGCGCGTGCTGGGCGTCGACAACCGGACGCCCGAGGAAGCCAATCTCCACCTCGTGACCCAACCCGAAGCGGCGCATGCCGCCGACGACACGGCGTCGCTCTCAACCGGCGGCGATCAAACGCAGGTTGAGACGGCCCAAGTCCAGACGGCCCAGGTTCAGACGGCTCAAGTGCCCGAGGTTCCGACCGCCTGGACCCGCGAGGCGATGGGCATCGAGCGCGGCTAACCCGCCATCGTCGGGGATGCAGCGCCTGCGCGCCATCACGCGCCCACTTGCCATCACCCACATGACCGGTCATTTTCGCCGCCCGTGGAATCTCCGGCGAAACCGCAAGGCAGGCTTTGATGGCCAACCGCTTCTGGCGCCAGCTTCGGCTCGGCCTGCCGACCCTGTTGGGCCTCGCCCGGCGCGGCTTCTTCATTCCCTATCGCTATGCCTGTTCCGTGCGCCCGCTCGACGCTTACGCATCGGCTGCGCGCCTGTTCGGTGCCGCGCGTGCCGATTTCATCGCCGCCCTCGACGATCTTGCCACCTGGCGGGATGATCTCATGCGCATCGCCGCCGACGATGCGCCGCCGGCACCGCGCTGGAACCAGCATTGGTTTGCGCCGCTCGATGCCGCGATGCTCTACCGCTTCATGCGCCGCCATCAGCCGCGGCTGTTGATCGAAGTGGGCTCCGGCCATTCGACGCGCTTTGCCGCCCGCGCCATCGCCGACGGCAAGCTTGCGACGCGCCATGTGGCGATCGATCCGGCGCCGCGCGCCGACCTCGCCGGCTTGGCGGTCGACATGCAGCGCTGCCTGCTCGAAGACGCCGATCCGGCGCTCTTCGGTGCGCTGCAGCCGGGTGACATGCTCTTCATCGATTCAAGTCACATCCTGATGCCGGGGACCGATGTCGACCGGCTCTTCAACGAGATCCTGCCGGGACTGGCCGCCGGCGTCATCGTCCATGTGCACGACGTTTTTCTGCCCGATGATTACCCGGCCGACTGGGCTTGGCGCGGCTATAACGAACAGAATGCGCTGCTGCCCTTTCTTACCGGCGGCGCCTATCGGCCGCTCTTTGCCAGCCGCTATGCGCAGACGCGTCTCAAAGCGGAAACGGCAGCGTCGCTGGTGGCGACGCTGCCGTCTCATCAAAACCTCGCCACATCGCTGTGGCTGCAAAAGAACTGATGGCCGCTTACTGCAGCGGCTTCACCGCCACCTCGCGCAGCCAATAGCTGCCGCCGACATTGGTGACGAGGATACCGTCGAAATCGCCGGTCAAGCTGGTGTCGGCGGCACTGATCGCCGTCTGCCCGTCGAGGAGGACGGTCATCTTGCCGGAGCTGTCGCGCGTCATCACCAGTTCATGCGCCTTGCCGTCTTCCAGATTGACGGCGCCGTTATAGGCGCCGAGCGTCTGGGCACCGCTCGCCGTCACCTTCTGCAGCAGGAAGGCCTGATTGTTGCCGGGCTGATAGGCGACCCGGTACTGGTTCTGCGCCGAGGCACCCTGATAGAGCGCCAGCTGCAACCCGCCATAGCGGTCCTTCGACGTGAACTTGGTGCTGGCGGTGAAGAAGCCGGGCAGCTTCGCCTTGGTATAGATCGCGGCATATTGCGCATTGCTGTTCTGCTGCTGGCCCTGCTGGTTGAGGAGGTTGCCGAGCAGCGAATTCAGATTGCCGCCCTGGCGGATCTTGCTGACGAGACCCCGGTTGCTGCCCGATTTGTCGACCTGCCATTGGCCGGCCGTCACCTTCCAGGTGGGGTTGGTCGCAAACTCACCGTCACTGAAATTGTCCAGGAACGGTTGCGCCTGCGAAACGGCCGTCGCCGCCTCGAACTCGGCAATCGATTTCTTGAGATCGTCGAGGAAGTCGGGAGACCCGGCCTGGTCCTTCTCCGCCTGGGCGATCTTGGCTTTGAGGTCGGCGATCAGCTTCTGCGTTGCCTTGCCCTGCGTCGTCCCGGTCCAGGGCTGATAGGTGGGGGTGGTATTGTCGGCCAGGGCCGGCAGGCTCGCGGCCATGCCGACGGCGACCATGCCGATCGCGGCAAGGCTTGCGCCCAGCAGGCGGCTGCGGCGGGTCGCTCGCTTCAGCGGGGATGAAATATCCATGACAGGCTTTCCTCTCTTGGGCAGTTTTCTTTAGTCTTTCCGGTCGAGTCGCGGGTTTGGCGCGTTTGGCTCACCGGTTCTTTGTCATAATGGCGGGACGCCGGGTTCGATCCATAACAACGTGCCCATTATGGGATGAGAGGGCTTCGGTGCGGAAGGGCTTCGCGACACTTTTTCGTGATCTGGCTGTGGTCGTGGTCGCGATGGCGGCGTTGGTCGGCTTTACCGGCCGCACCGATTGGCCGCTTCTCGTGGTGCTTCTCGCTGCGGCCTTGAGCGCTCTGGCCTTCGTCCTTTTGCGTCACCAAGGGCCGCAGGAAGAAAAGCCGGGCTCGTCGGTTTTGTCCGATACGGACGAGGCGCCACTGTCTTTGGGCGCACCGCGCGCCCTCATCGACGCGCTGCCCGATCCGGTCCTGGTGCTCGATGCCCAGCGCCGCATCGCCCTTGCCAACCTCGCCGCGCGCGATCTGCTGGGGGCCGATATCGAAGGCAACTCGCTCCTCTCCGTGTTGCGCCAACCGGCGCTCCTCACCGCTCTCGATGCGCTGGCGCGGGGCGAACAGCCGGAACCGATGGAACTGCCGGAAATCGCCGGTCATTCGATGGTGGCGGAACTCTCGCTCATCGAAGCGGCGGGCGCCGAGATCGGGCGGACGCTCATCGTCTTCCACGATGTCTCCAACCTGCGCCGTGCGGAAAGCTTGCGCAGCGATTTCGTCGCCAATGTCAGCCACGAACTGAAGACGCCGCTCGCGACCCTCATCGGCTTCCTCGAAACGCTGAAAGGTCCGGCCCGCAATGACGAGCAGGCGCGTGCGCGCTTCATCGACATCATGCTGACCGAGGCCCAGCGCATGAGCCGCATCGTCGCCGATCTGCTGTCGCTCTCGCGCATCGAACTCAACGAACATCAATCGCCCGAAGGCAGCGCCGACATGAAGCGCTTGGTGGCGGCGGTCGTCGATGGTCTCGCCTTGAAGGCCGAGGCGCGCGGCATCGTCATCCGTTCACCCGATCCCACCCATCTGCCGCGCGTGCCGGGCGATGCCGACGAACTGACCCAGGTCGTCCAGAATCTCGTCGACAACGCGCTCAAATATTGCCGCGACCAGGCGGTGGTGACGGTCTCGGCCGAGATTATCACCGACCCCGCCTTGCTGCGTCTCCATCTGCCGCATCCCAAGAGCGTCCCGGCGGCACTTGCCCTCAGCGTCAATGACCAAGGCCCCGGTATCGCCCGCGAACATATCCCGCGATTGACCGAACGCTTCTACCGCGTCGACACGGCGCGGAGCCGCGACCTCGGCGGCACCGGGCTCGGCTTGGCGATCGTCAAGCACATCGTCAACCGCCATCGCGGCAAGCTCGAAATCCAGTCGGTCCTCGGCCAGGGCAGCACGTTCACCATCTATTTGCCGATGGACGCAGCGCCCGCCAAGGCTGCGTAGGGCATTCGTCGGCTACGAAAATATGAAACTCGAGAAATTCTTCATTCCCTCCGGCGAGGCGGGTGTGCGCTTGGAAGTCGTTGTGGCCAAGCCTCAACGCGATGGGCCGTGTCCGACGATCGTCTTCAATCACGGCTCTACTGGGCGCGGTCAGAATAGGTCTCTCTACCGACGGACCGTAAGCCCGGCTGTTGCGGCCAACTATTTTTCCGAGAAGGGCTGGATGGTTCTGTTTCCGCAACGCCGCGGGCGCGGAAAGTCAGGAGGTGCCTATGGCGAAGGCCTGTCCGCAGACGGTTCTGGCTATTCCTGCGATGTCGATATTGCGATTGCCGGTTTCGAGCGGGCTGTCGAGGATATGGACGCTGTGGTGCATCATCTGCGCGAACGGTCGGATGTGGATCAGAGCCGGCTTGCGATAGGCGGCGTGTCGCGCGGTGGTGTCCTGGCGATCGGCTATGCGGGCATGCGGCCGAATACGTTCCGGGGCGCCATCAATTTCAACGGCGGCTGGCTTGGGCGCGGGTGTTCCAGTCATGAAGTCGTCAACCCGCGCCTCTTTGAACGTGGCGCATCCGCGGGCATTCCGACCCTGTGGCTGCATGGCAGCTACGACCAATACTATCGCATCAGGCATTGCCGGAATAACTTCGACAGGTTCGTCGCGGCCGGCGGACGAGGAACGTTCATCGCCGCGCCGATGGGCCATGCCTTGTTGTTCAAGCCAGCGTTGTGGAAAGACCATGTCGATCGGTACTTGGGCGACATTGGCATGGACGCCGCTCATCTTTGCATCGACTCTCTCTCGCCCTGATCCTCTCCAAGCCGACAATGTCGGCATTCTTCCCAGGTAGGGGAGAGAGGCTCTGCCGAACCAAGCTCATCGAGCTTCCGCCACCATCCATTCCGCGATCTTGCGCAGCAGCTTTTCCTGCGCATGGTTCTTGCGCCAGGTGATGAAATAGCCGTGCTGCTCGCGCTTCAATCCGGGCAGCAATTGCACCAGCGTGCCGCTGGCCAGCAGCCCGTCGACGAGGCCGCGCCAGCCAAGACCGACACCTTCACTGGACAGGATCGCCTGCAGCACCAGCGGATAGGTGCTGTAGAGCATCTGCGGTTTGGGGATCGCCGCATTCACATGATGCCAGCGGAACCAGTCGCCCCAATCCAGCCAATCGGCATTGGAACTGTCGAGGTGGAGAAGATGCGCCTGCACGAAATCGGCCGGTGCCAGATCATGCCGCTTCAAATCCGGATGCGCCTCCAGATAGGCCGGCGTGCAGACGGGGAAGACTTCTTCCGCGAACAGATCGACCACCTGCCAGCCCGGCCAGTCGCCGGTGCCGAAGCGGATGGCGATATCGCATTCCGCCATGTCGAGTGCTGCATCCTCGTCGCTGGTCATCAGGCGGAAGGAGAGCAGCGGGTGCGCGGCGCGCAGGCGCGCGAAACGGGGCATCAGCCATTGCTGGGCGAAACCGAAATTGGCGGCGAGACGGACATTATGCTCACCCCCTTGCGCGCGGATGACGGAAGTCGCCTGGGCGATATGGTCGAGCCCCAGCGCCACGGCATGGCGATAGGCATTCCCGGCACTGGTCAGCGTCAGGCCGCGCCGGTTGCGGTGGAACAGGGCCGCCCCCAGATCCGCTTCCAGGATCTGCAGCTGCCGGCTGATCGCCGGCTGGCTCACGCCCAATTCACGGGCAGCCGCCGACATGCTGCCCAGCCTTGCGGCAGCTTCGAAGGGAATGAGGCACCCAATTGGGGGAAAACGTCGCTCAGCCATAATCTGTGTTTATATCATATCTAAGTTTATTACAGCTATTCAATAAGTTACCGCGACCGCAAAATGACACCATCCCTGATGGCAAGAGATGGAAGAAAATGGCCTCGGCTGAAATTATCGTGCTCGATCAACCGCATGCCGGGCTCCGCCTGCAGTGGTCGGACGGCTCTCACATCGACCTCCATCCGCTGTGGCTGCGCGAACGCTGCCGCGGCGAGGCCAGCGTCGATCAGCGCACCGGCCAGCGCTACTACAACCCCTCGGACCTCGATCCGGCCCTGGCCGTGACCGCTGTCGAACGCGTCGGGGGCGACCTTTTCGCCGTCACCTTCAGCGACGGTCTGGTCAGCCGGTTCTCGGCAGCCGACCTCATCGCCGAAGCCGGGCTTGCCCCCGGTGCCGATGGCCTGCCGCCGCTCGTCGCCTGGGATTCGAGCCTTTCGCCCTTCCCCGAGGCCAACTGGCAGAAGCAGCCGGACGCGGCGCTGAAGCGCGACATCGTGGACAAGTTCCTGCGCTACGGCTTCGTCATTCTGCATGGCGTTCCCAGCACCGATCAGGCGATCTTCAGCGTCGCCGAGACGTTCGGCTTCGTGCGCGACACCAATTTCGGCCGTCACTTCAACGTGCGCTCGATTCCCAATGCCAACGATCTCGCTTATTCCTCGCTGGCGCTCGATCCGCACACCGACAATCCCTATCGCGAGCCGGCGCCCGGCATTCAGCTGCTGCACTGCCTCACCAACCAGACCTCGGGCGGTCTCTCGACCCTGGTCGACGGCTATGCCTGTGTCGAGGCGCTGCGGCGCGAGGACCCGGCAGCCTATGACATCCTCAGCAAGGTGCAGTCGCGCTTCGTCTTCCGCGACATCGATGCCGAACATGTCGCCTGGGCGCCGCATGTGAAGCTTGATGAGAATGGCGTCTTCCAGGCCGTGCATTTCAGCCCGCGTCTCGACTTTTCGCCGCTGCTGCCGGTCGAGAAGCTGCAGGCGTTCTACGATGCGCGGCGCAAGCTCGACCGGTTGCTGAAGGCGGCGGAATTCGAAATCCGCTTCCGCCTCGACGATGGCGATCTCGTGATGTTCGACAATCGCCGCCTGCTGCATGGCCGCACCTCCTTCGATCCCGCCGAAGGGATCCGACACCTGCAGGGCTGCTATATCGACAGCGACGGACCGCGCAGCCTCTACCGGGTGCTGACGCGGGCAGACAACAGCCGCATCCTGGCGGCCGAATAAGGACAAGGGGAGAATTTGGAATGTCGAAGATCGTCAGTTTCCTGCAGATGAAGGACGGCACGCGCGAGGATTACATGCTGCTCGACCAGTCCGAACGCGATCACGCCAAGGGCCTGCCCGACCGGGTCATGGCGACGCTCGCGCGCCTCGATGAATCGCTTGAAGGCTACAAGGTCAGCCGTCTCGAACATTCGCTGCAAACGGCGACGCGGGCCGAGGCTGATGGGGCGGACCCGGAAATGGTGGTGGCGGCCCTCGTCCACGATATCGGCGATGAGTTGGCACCCTATAACCATGCCGAAATCGCGGCGGGTCTCCTGCGCCCCTATGTGCGGCCGGAAGTGACCTGGGTGATCGAGAAGCACGGCATCTTCCAGATGTACTATTACGCCCATCATCTGGGCGGCAACCGCAACGCCCGCGACGAATATCGCGGCCACGAATGGTACGATGTCTGTCACCGTTTCTGCGAAAGCTGGGACCAGACCTCGTTCGACCCGGCCTATACCACCAAGCCGCTCAGCTATTGGGAGCCCCTGGTGCGCGACATCTTCGGCCGCAAGGCGCACGATCCGCGCTATGTGAAGGCCCAGGCTGCTTAAAGGGCCAGGCTGCTTAAGGGGCCTTTGCGCCCGAACTCCAACAAATTGATGACATGAAAGAGTCACGGCAGGCCCACCTGCCGTGATTTTTCATTGAGTCACATTCGCCTAGGGCAAAAAGCTCAAGGAATCAGCGGCTTTCCCGAGGGGGTGTCACTTAATCGTCATAAATCGGAAAACCGGCTGTCATGGAAGCGACCTAATAACGGCGCTGCTTGGTTTCACCAAAAAAGGTTTCTGCCATGAAGCGCATCTCTCTTGCTCTCGCCGCGACCGGCATCGTCATCCTGACGGCCGGCGCCGCCGAGGCCCGCGACCAGCTCCACATCGTCGGTTCGTCGACGGTTTATCCCTTCTCGACCGCGGTCGCCGAGGAATTCGGCAAGAGCGGCAAGTTCAAGACGCCGATCGTCGAATCGACCGGCACCGGCGGCGGTATCAAATTGTTCTGCGCCGGCGTCGGCGAGGACACCCCGGACATCGCCAATGCCAGCCGCAAGATCAAAGACACCGAGATCGAGACCTGCAAGGCCAATGGCGTCACCTCGATCACCGAAGTGACCGTCGGCTATGACGGCATCGTCGTCGCCAACTCGAAGAGCCACGGCCGCTTCGAACTGACCGTGAAGGACCTCTGGAAGGCCCTCGCCAAGGAAGTTCCGGTCGACGGCAAGCTCGTCGCCAACCCCTACCAGACCTGGAAGGATGTCAACGACAGCCTCCCGGCCGAGAAGATCGAAGTCCTCGGTCCGCCGCCGACCTCCGGCACCCGCGACGCTTTCGTCGAACTCGTCATGGACAAGGGCTGCAAGGGCGTTCCCGAAATCGACGCGATCAAGGACGAAAAGGCCAAGAAGGGCGCTTGCGGCTCGATCCGTGAAGACGGTGCCTATATCGACGCCGGCGAGAACGACAATCTGATCGTCCAGAAGCTCGAAGCCAATCCGGCCGCTCTCGGCATCTTCGGCTACTCGTTCCTCGAGCAGAACGAAGACAAGCTGCAGGGCAGCGTCATGGACGGTGTCGAGCCCAGCTTCGACAACATCGTCTCCGGTCAGTATGAAGTTTCGCGCCTGCTGTACTTCTATGTGAAGAACCAGCACGAAGGCCAGGTTCCGGGCATCCGCGAATACATCGCCGAATTCACCAGCGACAAGGCTGCCGGTGAGGAAGGCTATCTCGCCGACAAGGGCATGATCCCGCTCCCCGCCGACATGCTGAAGAAAGTTCAGCAGAGCGCGGTGGCCCTCACCCCGATGATGTAATCGGGTCCCTCGACCAAAGCCTCGACTCTTGTAACCCCTCCCGCGAGCCATCGCGGGAGGGGTTCTCTTATGCGCGGGCGGCGATGGCGTCCGCACCGAATACGCGATGCCAGGCAAGAATCCGGTGGCTGCGGCGCAATCCGGTCGGCCAAAAAGGATCGGCACGCACAAGCTCCTCGACGATCTCGGGCAAGCTTGCTTCCACTAGCCACATGCCACCGGCGCCTGTACCGTCCCTTTCCCGCAATGGCCCGGCCATGATGATTGCGCCACGGTTCCTTTCGAGGAAGGCGAGGTGTGCTGCCATGAATTGTCGGCGGACCTCGTCGGTCTTTGCGGCATTGTCTTCGAACAAAACGGCGTAGAGCATCACTGTCTCCCGGCTAGATTTGGCTGAAGATCAGGATGGATCGGTCGGGTACCGACTGGCAGCAGGCAATGCTGCCGTGCCATACTGCAATTATGCAGGGGCCGGATTGGGATGATCTACGCTATCTACTAGCGTTGGCGCGGCGGGGGTCCTTCGCGGGTGCCGCCCGCGATCTGCGGCTAGACGCGACGACCGTTTCACGCCGCCTGCGCGCGCTGGAGCATGCATTGTCGGTCCGACTCTTCATACGTGGCGCGGATGGGGCGTTGGCACCAACTGCCGCTGGTACGCTCGCCATTCGGCGCGCTGAAGCGATAGAGGCGGAGATCGGCGGTCTGCGCGCAGCTGTAGAGGGGGTGGACACGCCCGTCCAAGGCTCCGTTCGTGTGACGACTGTACCAATCCTGGCCAACAGAATTCTCATCCCGGCCTTGCCCGACCTGATCGGTAAATATCCGACACTTAGGATCGAAATCGCGGCCGATTTCAGGGACTATAATCTCGTGCGCCGCGAAGCGGATATTGCCGTGCGCTTCGCGCGACCGGACGCAAGGCTTGGTAGTCGCATTCTGGCTCGCCGCATCGCGGTTCTTGACTACTCCCCGTATTGTGCCGCCGAGATGCGCGGCCAAGGCACGGCCATTCCCTGGCTTGGATATGATGACAATTTCAAAGACCTGCCGCAGGCTGAATGGCTACGGCATGCCAAAGGCCGAAAGTCGGCACTTTGCCTGAATGACGCGGAGAGCTTCATCCATGCAGCAGTGACCGGTCTCGGACGGATTCTGTTGCCACGTCGAATTGGTGATGCGGAACCACGCCTCAAGCGCCTTCGCGCTGATGAGCTGCCGCCCCTACCGACGCGCGAGGTCTGGCTGCTGACGCATAGAGACCTGCGGCCATTGCCACGAATCAGAGCGGTCGTCGACTGGCTCGGAGCGATATTCCGGTGATCAAATAGCGAACGCGAAGCCTCAACCCTTCGCGCGCGGGTGCGCTGCCTGATAGACCGAGAGAAGTTGCGCCGCGTCGATCTCGGTATAACGCTGCGTTGTCGACAGCGAGGCGTGGCCGAGCAGTTCCTGAATGGCGCGGAGATCGCCGCCACCGGCCAATAGATGCGTCGCGAAGGAGTGGCGCAGGGCATGCGGCGTCGCAGTCTCGGGTAGACCCAGTTGCAGGCGCATGCGCTGCATCGAGCGCTGGATGAGCCGCGGGTTGAGCTTGCCCCCCTTGGCCCCGACGAAGAGCGGGCCGTTGGCGGCAAGCGGCCAGGGGCATTGGGCGAGGTAATCGGCGACCGCCTCGGCCACCACGGGGAGGACCGGGACCAGCCGGGTCTTGCCGCCCTTGCCGGTGATGCGGAGCGAGGTACCGGCCTTGGGGGCGTCGGCGCGGGTGAGGCCCAGCGCCTCCGAGATGCGCAGGCCGCAGCCATAAAGGAGCATAAGGGCGGCCAGATCCCGGGCGGCGAGCCAGGGTTCGGTGGTCTCATATTCTACATTGTAGAATATGGCGTCGGCTTCGGCGGCGTTGAGCGGTTTGGGCACCGACCGGGGGAGGCGGGGCCCGCGCTGGGCGGCCAGCACCCCCATCTCGATCCGCCCCTCCCGCGTCAGGCGCCGGGCGAGACTCTTCAGGGCCGAGAGGGCGCGGGCGTTGCTCGCTGCAATGAGTCCCCGATCCTTGCGCTGGGCAAGCCAGGCGCGGATGTCGGTGCGGGTGAGGGCACCGAGGCGCCCCACATCGGGGGCATCGCCGTCATAGAAGCTCAGGAACCGCAGAAAGTCGCCGACATCGCGTTGATAGGCCTCGACCGTGAGGGCCGCGGCGCGGCGTTCGCGGGAAAGATAAGAGAGCCAATCCTTGAGGGCGGCGACCAGATCGGCCTTGGCAAAGAGCAGCGGGTTGGCATCGACCTTGACCGCTGCCGCGTCGGTCATGGTTTTGGAAGATCCAGCCATGAGCGGATGCCGAACTCGATGATGCGGCCGAGGAAGCTCATCAACTCGGTGCCTTGGCCGGCATGGAAATAGCCGGGATGGCGCGTGCCGAAGGCGATGACGCCGGCCGGCGCCACCTTGCTGATGGAGAGCCTGAGCAGCGCGTCGGAGCGGACGAGATCGGCAGCGCCGCCATAGATTTCGGGATCGCCCTCAACCTCGTCGCGCAGCCACACCTTGCGGCTCTTGCCCATGACGCGGTCGACGGCGCCGCGATCGAGGAACTGGATGCCGTCATGCTTGGGCCGGCGCGAGGTGACGTCGGTGAGTTCGAGGCAGAGGCACACCACATCGACTTCGAGCAGGAAGGCCAAGTCCCCGGTCACGATCTCGATGAACTGCTCGAAGCTCTCGGCCTCGAGCAGTGCCAGCACCGCATTGTGGATGCGCTCGGTCGTGTTGAGATTGTCGCGGCTGTTGGCGATGATCTCGTCCTGATCGGCGCGCAGCCGCGCCACATCGGTCTTCAAACGCTCCATCATGAATTGCTGCAGATCGACGACGCCTTCGCCCTTGTGCCGCTTGGGGCTGAGCTGCGTGTCGAGCAATTCGGGATGGCGGGCGAGGAAATCGGGATTGCGCTTCAGATAGGCAGTGACCTGCGCCGCCGTCACACTCGCGGCGGGTTTGGCTTTGACCTCTTCCACGGGATCCGACATCCGCGCCCTTTGCCGACTTGGGTTAGAGTACTGACTGGCCGGTCTTGGCCCAATCGGCGAGGAACGCCGCGAGGCCCTTGTCGGTCAGCGGGTGGTTGAACATCTGCTTCAAGACCGCCGGCGGCAACGTCGCCACATCGGCGCCCATCTTGGCGGCGGCGACCACATGCACCGGATGGCGCACGGAGGCGACCAGCACCTCGGTCTTCAGATTGGGATAGGCGGAATAGATGGCGATGATGTCGCTGATGAGTTCCATCCCGTCCTGGCCGATATCGTCGAGGCGACCGACGAAGGGCGAGATGAAGGTGGCGCCGGCCTTGGCCGCGAGCAGCGCCTGCGCCGCCGAAAAGCAGAGCGTCACATTGACCTGGATGCCATCGCTGGTGAGCGCCTTGCAGGTCTTCAAGCCGTCGACCGTCAAGGGCACCTTGATGCAGACATTCTTGGCGAGCTTCGAGAGCTTTTCAGCCTCGCGCATCATGGTGGCGTGATCGGTCGCCGTCACTTCGGCGCTGACCGGGCCGGGGACGATGGCGCAGATTTCCTTGATCACGTCGAGGAACGGCCGGCCCGACTTGGCGATGAGAGACGGATTCGTTGTTACACCATCAAGCAAACCGGTGGCGGCAAGCTCCTGGATTTCCTTGACGTCTGCGGTATCTACGAAAAACTTCATGGGTCCTGTCCCTGCTAACGAAGCGCGGCCTTTATCGGCGCGGCGCCACGCACTAGGCTATAAGCGAGAGAGAAGCAAGAGCCTCGTCACCCCCTCGACGAATCACCCAACCGACGTGCCCCCGAGTCTAGCCCCCGAGCATCGCCATGCCAACCGAAAGTGATCAAGCCGGGGAGCTCTGGGTACGGCCTGTGACAGAAGAGTCACGGGTGGTGGGCGTCCTCCTCCCGCTCGCCCTGTTTCAACCCTATGACTATCTGGTGCCGCCCGGGTTACAGCTGGCGCGCGGCGACATCGTGCGCGTGCCGCTGGCGCGCCGATCGGTCATAGGAATCGTCTGGGGTGAAGGCCAAGGCGACGTTGCTGCCGAGAAGCTCAAGGAGGTGACGGCGCGCCTCGACCTGCCGCCCTTGCCGGAGATCACCTGCGCCTTCGTCGATTGGGTCGCACAATATACGATGGCGCCCTTGGGTGCCGTGCTGCGCATGGCGGTGAGTGTCCCCGACGCGCTGGAAGCTGAACGCAGTCAGAAGGCGTGGACGCTTGGCGAGACGCAGATTGAGGCGCAGATTGAGGCGCGGGGCGCCAAGCTGACGGCCGCACGCCAACGCGTCATCGACGTGATGAAGGAATCGCCACCGCTGCCGCCCACGGAACTGGCGCGTCTGGCCGCGGTGAGCAGCGGCGTCGTCACCGAGATGGGCAAGCTGGGCTTGCTCAAATCCGTGCCGCTCGCCCTGAAGCGGCCCTTCGGATCGCCCGATGCCGATGCTGCCGGGCCAACGCTTTCCGACGCACAAGCAGCCGCCGCGCAATCCTTGCGCGATCTGGCGCCCGGCGTCACCTTGATCGACGGCGTCACCGGGTCGGGCAAGACGGAAGTCTATTTCGAAGCGATCGCATCGGCCTTGCGCGCCGGCAAGCAGGCCCTGGTCCTGGTGCCGGAAATCGCGCTGACGCCGCAATGGCTGAAGCGATTCGAAGCGCGCTTCGGGGCGCTTCCCGCGCAATGGCATTCGGAACTGACGGGGCTGGAGCGGCGCCTCACCTGGCGCGGTGTGCTCGACGGATCGGCCAAGGTGGTGGTCGGCGCGCGCTCGGCCTTGTTCCTGCCCTATCGCGATCTCGGCCTCATCATCGTCGATGAGGAACATGAATCGAGCTTCAAGCAGGAAGACGGCGTCATCTACCAGGCGCGCGACATGGCGGTGGTGCGCGGGCATCTGGCGAAGATCCCGGTGATGCTGGCTTCGGCGACGCCATCGCTGGAGACGATGGTCAATGTCGAGACGGGCCGCTATCGCCAGGTCCATCTGCCGGATCGGCATGGCGGCGCGACGCTCCCTGCCATCGACACCATTGATCTTCGTGTTGACAAGCCGGCGCGCCAATCCTGGATCGCGCCGCGTTTGAAGGCCGAGATTGAGCGCGTATTAGAGGCCGGCGATCAGGCGCTGCTGTTCCTCAACCGGCGCGGCTATGCGCCGCTCACCTTGTGCCGCACCTGCGGCCACCGGCTGCAATGCCCGCGCTGCACGGCGTGGCTGGTCGAGCATCGCTTTCATCAGAAACTGATGTGCCATCATTGCGGCTTCGATTCGCCGATGCCGCCAGCCTGTCCCGCCTGCCAATCGGAGGGAAGCTTTGCGGCCTGCGGTCCGGGTGTCGAACGGCTGGCGGAAGAAGCAGCGGCTTTGTTCCCCGATGCGCGGCGCCTGGTGCTGACCAGCGACACGGTGACGGGCCCGGCCAAGGCGGAAGCCTTGATGCACATGGTGACGGAGCGCGAGGTCGATCTGGTCATCGGCACGCAGATCATCGCCAAGGGTCACAACTTCCCGCACCTCACTTTGGTCGGCGTGGTCGATGCCGATCTCGGTCTGCATGGTGGCGATTTGCGCGCGGCGGAGCGGACCTATCAATTGATGAGCCAGGTGGCGGGGCGCGCCGGGCGCGGCGAAAAGCCGGGCCGCGTTTTCCTGCAGACCTACGATCCCGACCGCGCCGTGATGCAGGCGTTGAAATCGGGCGATCGCGAGGCTTTCATGCAGGCGGAAGCCGATGACCGGCGCCAGGCCGGCATGCCGCCCTTCGGCAGACTCGCGGCCCTCATTCTCTCAGGCCAGGATCAGGCTGCGGTCAATGGGAAGGCGCAGGAGTTGGCACGCAGTGCCCCGCATCGCGAGGGCGTCCAGGTGCTGGGGCCCGCCCCGGCACCGCTTGCTCTCTTGCGCGGCCGACACCGCGTCAGGTTCCTCCTCAAGACGCGGCGCGACATCGCCCCGCAAGGTGTCCTGAAGGCATGGCTGAAGGGCCAGAAATTTCCAGGCGATTTGCGCCTGCAGATCGATATCGATCCTTACAGCTTCATGTGACTCGCAGCCGCGTCAACACCGGATGCGGGAATTTCACATTTCCGTCACCAGCGTTGTTAAGACGTTGTTAAGCGCATGAGTTCGATAAATCCCGCCATAAGCTCTGCTATCGATCTGGGGGGATTGATCATGCCGACCATCGGTATTCGCGGTCGTATCGCCATTGCCGGCGCGCTGTTGTCCGGCATTGCCGTCGCAAGTGTCGCTGCCGTGCTTTCCTGGCAGGCCAGCAACAATCTGGAAGACCAAGCGCGTCTGGTCATGACCAATCTCGGCCGCTCGACGGCGGGCGAGGTCGAACGCCAGATCGGCCGCGCCATGTCGACGGCGCGGACCTTCGGCGCCACGGTTCTGGGTTGGCGGCAGGACAATATCGCCGACCGCGCGCGCTACAATTCGCTGCTGGCGGCGACACTGGCGCCGGAAAAGACCTGGTTCGGTGCCTGGGGCACGTTCGAGCCCAATGCCTTTGACGGCAAGGATGCCGATTTCGCCGGCAAGGACGATCAGCCGACGGCGGTCAAAAGCAATGGCCGCTATGTGCCCTATGCCTATCGCGGCGAAGGCGACAGTGTCGTCCTCGACAAATCCTATGATTTCGACAATTCCACGAACTCGCTGGAATATTACGAAACGCCGATGAAGACGGGGATGACGCATGTCACCGATCCGGCGGGCTGGGATTTCGGCGGCGGCAGCGTCGTCTGGCTGGTCTCGATCTGCGTGCCGCTCAAGGATGCGACCGGCGCGGCGCTCGGCGTCACCGGCATCGATTTCCGCTTGAACGAACTCATCGACCAGATCGCCGCGCAGCGCCCCTGGGGCGAGGGCCGCGCGGCGCTCATCGACAATGCGGGCAATTGGGCGGCGCACCCGGCGGGCATGGCCTTTGTCGGTGCCGCCGCGGACGATGCCTTCTACAAAGCCAATGCCGACAAGATTCGCGCGGGCGAGATCGTCGTCGGCGCCGATGCCAGCAATCTGCTGTCCGGCGATGCGCTGGCGGAAGAAGCGAAGGCGGCCCTCGAGAAGGTGCAGAAGGAAGCCCACGATTCCGCCATTGCCGCCGGCAAGACCGAAGATGAGGCGAAGTCGGCGGCACTCACCACCAAGCTCAAAGAAGCCGGCGACGGATTTGGTGTCACCGCCACCGACAGTTTCTCGGTGCTGGTGCCGCTCAATCTTGAAGATTCGCCCGATCGCTGGAGCATCAAGGTCAGCGTGCCGAAATCCCTGGTGCTTGCCAAGGTCGACGAGATGCGCAATTGGGCGCTTGTCATCGGCGCCATCGCCATCCTGCTTTGCGTGATCTTCGCCTGGTTCGTCGGCCGCTCGATCGCAAAGCCCGTCACCGCCATGACCGGGACCATGCAGCAGATCGCCGCCGGGCATCTCGATGTTGCCATCCCGGCGCTGGGCCGCAAGGATGAGATCGGGCAGATGGCCGAGACGGTCGAGACCTTCCGACAGAATGCGCTGCAGAACAGGGAGCTGGTGGCGGGCCAGGAAGCGATGAAAGCCCGGGCCGAAGAGGAACAGAAGCAGGGGCGCCTGCGCCTCGCCGATTCCTTCGAAGGCCAGGTTTCGGAAGCGATCGGGTCGATGGCCGCCACCTCGCGCGAGATGGACAGTTCCGCCCAGCAGATGTCGCAAGCGAGCCACGAGAATGTCGGTCGCAGCCAGAATGTGAGCACGACGGCGGCGCAGGTCTCGGACAATGTGTCGTCGGTCGCGGCGGCGGTCGAGCAGCTGGCGGCCTCGATCCGCGAGATCAGCCAGCAGGCCAACAATTCGAGCAGCATCGCGGCCCAGGCCGCCGACAAGGCACACAGCACGGTGACATTGGTCAACGCGCTGGTGGCGGCGTCCGAACAGATCGGCTCGGTCGTGACCCTCATCAACGACATTGCCGGGCAGACCAACCTGCTGGCGCTCAACGCCACGATCGAGGCGGCGCGCGCGGGCGAGGCGGGCAAGGGCTTTGCCGTGGTGGCGTCCGAGGTGAAGAACCTCGCCAGCCAGACGGCGAAGGCGACCGAGGAAATCTCGGCGCAGATCGCCTCGATCCAGCAATCGACCGGTGCGGCGGCGGGCGAGATTGCCGAGGTCGCCAAGACCATCGAGCAGATCAGCCAGGTCAACAGCACCATTGCCGCGGCGGTCACCGAACAGGATGCGGCGACGACGGAAATTTCGCGCGCGGTCTCGGAAGCGGCGACCGGCACAGCGGAACTGCAGCAGCAGATCGGCCTGGTGTCGGAATCGGCGCAGAATTCCGGCGAGGCCGCCGGCACCATGGTGCAGGCGGTGGGGCAGCTGCAGAGCCGCTTCCAGGATCTCGAACACCGCATCGACGGCTTCCTGAGCAACGTGCGCGCCGGCTGATCCCGGTCCGTATTTCCGGCCCACTCTTTCGGAACCGGTTGCCCCGTGCCGTCGTTATGGCGCGGGGCATTACCGTTTCCCGGGCTGCCGTGATAATCTCCGGCCCGTGATTGGACAGGAGAATCCTTGATGCAATGGCGCGGCGGGCGCAGGAGTTCGAACGTTTCCGACCAGCGCGGCAGTGGCGGCTTAGGGCCCCTGGGCGGCGGTGGATTCGGCGGAATGGGTGGTGGTGGCTTCGGGCGGGGACCGCGCATCGGTGGCCTGGGCCTGGTGGCGCTCATCGCCTTCTTCGTCATCGCGAATCTGATGGGCGTCGATCCGACGGCGATTCTCAACGGCAGCCTGCCGATGGATACAAGCCGCAGCGACACGGAAGTGGCGGGCGACGTTCTCGCCGGCCGTGAGGGCAGCAGCGGGACCGGTGACGCGACGACCGAGGCGGAGCTCAAGGATTTCGTCTCGGTCATCCTCGCCAGCACCGAGGATGTGTGGGGGGAAATCTTCCGGCAGAATGGCGGCAGCTATCGCCAGCCGGTGCTGGTGCTCTTTTCCGGCGCCACGCAATCGGCCTGCGGCTATGCCAGTGCGGCAATGGGACCGTTCTATTGCCCGCCGGACCAGCAGGTCTATATCGACCTCGATTTCTATCGCGACCTGCGCAGCCGCTTCGCGGCACCGGGCGATTTCGCCCAAGCCTATGTCATCGCGCATGAGGTCGGGCACCATGTGCAGAATCTGCTCGGCATCGAGGCCCAGGTCGCGAAGGCCCGCGCGCGCATGAACGAGACCGATGCCAACGCCCTTTCGGTCCGCGTCGAATTGCAGGCCGATTGCTTCGCCGGCATCTGGGCGCACCAGATCGAAATCGACGACCAGAATCTGAAACTCGAACCCGGCGACATCGAGGAGGGGCTCAATGCCGCCTCCGCCATCGGCGACGATACGCTGCAAAAGCAAGCGACCGGCCATGTCGTCCCCGACAGCTTCACCCACGGCAGCTCCGCCCAGCGCGTGCGCTGGTTTGAGCGCGGCCTGGAGAGCGGCCAACTCGACGCTTGCGACACGTTCAAGGCGGGGAGTTTGTAGGGGGGTAGAGTGGAACTCCGGGGAACCCGTCGCAATTCCGCCCAATTTATGCGATAGAAAACACCATCATCGCATCCGATTGGGATATCTAAAATGCGCGCCGCTTTTGGTCTTGCCGCTTTTGCGTCCGGCTTGGCCCTGCACTCCGCCTTTGCCGGCCCGATAGAACCGACGACCTATCCCTTCCTGCCGTCGCTCACCGTGAACAACGAACCAGCGGTGTGTGGCGCTTTCGAATCGGTGGTGATCGAGGCGTTCAAAGGACCGCAATTCCAATTGTCGCTCGCGGACAGCTATTGGCCGGAGACAAAAGTACAATCTGTCGTCTTTACCGCAAACGGCTTGCTGCCGACGGCAGAAGCGAAGAACGTCACTCTGAATGGTGTTGAGACGCTGGTAGGTGAAGGCAGATGGATTCTTGCTCATGTAATCCAACACGCGCCCATGCAAGACGCTCACTTATTCATGCTGTTCGCAGATCAGGCGAGCTACTTGGCCAAGGTGAAAGAGATCGAGAATGTGCGCGACCAATATCTAGACTTTGAACAGGCTTTTGCAGATGTGCGAGATGTAGTTCCGGTCGAAGTGCCACAGGACATTGAATGGATCGAAGAGCCGTCTTGGGGTGAGCACGCCTTCTTTATCATCAACGACGCGCTCTATATGGTTGGGCGCAATAATCGAACGGATCCGACGGAATTGGATCTGTGGCGTATCCACGCTACATCCACCAAACTGGCATGTCGCGTCGATCTCTCCACCGAGAATCAGTTGACGTTTGGGCCGGTGGGTCACTTGCATGACCTATTGAGAGCCATATCGGGCGAAGAACCGTATTACGGTGGCACGATGCACACGCTGAACTATGTGCAGCTGCGCGGCTCGCCGGTTGTTTCGCGTATTGCCTTGCGGCCTTGGAGCCTATCGGATTTCGAACCGTTCGCTTCAAGTGCAGATGTGGATGCTTGGCTTGACTATTGGGGTCAAGCATCGCTGTGGAATCATCGGCAATGGAGAAAGATGGAGGCGTTGAAGCCAGCGGCTTTGAATGCGCTTGCCGGATATTTTCGCGACGCATTCGGGCTGTCCGGGATGGCTGCGTTGAATCTTGCACAAACATCCATTGAACGCTTGATGGGGTGCTACTTCATGTTCCCCGCCAGTCTGCATGATCTCGATCTCGACAATCCGCGGTGGCGACTGAGGCATGCTTTGCTGGCCGGCGCACCCTGGGCCGAAATCGCGCAGCTTCTACCGCTGGATAAACCGATGGGGCCACAAGATTGGGGCTGGTTTGAGGTAGAGCCGTCGCTTGATTATGCGCTGGAGCATCCAACGTTGCTGTCGCAGCTCCTCGGTCAGAATTCGGATCCTGATGCTGCGAATGGCTTCGGCAAAACACCCCTCATGTATGCAGCGCACTTTAATCTGCCGAAGGCCGCCAAGCTGCTTCTGCAGCACGGCGCCAATGTCAATGCGCAGACGGGCCGCAAAGACAAGAAGAGAGTGAGCCTCTTCAATGGCACGACCTATCGCATCGACCGCTGGTCTCGGACGCCGCTGATGTATGCTCTCGAAAATGCCGACATAGATATGGTCGCTCTCCTTCTCGATGCCGGGGCCGATCCACAGGCCCAAGACTCGAGTGGCGGCGATGCGATGGACTATCTGCAGCGCAATGTGGGTCTCTCGTCAACGGAACGGGAGCAAGTCGCCAAATTGCTGCGCAACGCAGGCTATGTCGGCAGCGAGGGTCAGCCGCAATAGTGGCTCGGCTTTGGTGCAGCCGCGGCAGGCCAAAGTGACAGCAGATTCATTCCTTTGTTAGCTAATGCTGTCTCCGGCGAGATAACGCTCCACCAAAGCAACATCGTCAGCGGTCCACCCTTCGACATCGAGTGACTTCCGTAGCCACTCTTCAAAGCGAGCTTTAATGGTGACTTCCCGCAGATCGGACAAGTGCAATGACTCAATTTCAGGCGCAAGCTTATGAAGCGTGACAAAAATCACGTAGTGCAGGTTGCGCATCAATATCTCGATCTTCGTACCAATATAACGTGTCGATATATTGTCTTCGAGTTCACCGAGACCTCGAACGGAGTAGCGCCGTTTGGCTGTTTTCGAATAGTCCAATAATCTAAGATCAACAATCTCTGGCCAATCAGCTAACGCCAACTGAAACAGTTTCGTAAAATTCGGATTCGGCTGATTGTCGGCGATATTCATTTTCTTACCTTCCCGGCGTCATCCCAGACACTCTGCGGCTTATTTCCCTTATTCCAATCTCTTTTGCTTGGCGAGCGCTTCTATCGCGGCTTGCTGCGGGCTTATTAGAGATACTCATGTTGAAGTAGATCGCTCTGTATTGCGGCGGCACACTGGCGCTCGATCGGCGCATGTCGGCATACCCTGATGGGAGGGGATTGGCGCGTGATGGTGCATGCCCGCACGAGCGATGACAGATGGCGCGACCTACATTAGGTTCACTCGTCATGACCGAACCCATCGTCTCCATCATCATCGCGGCCTACCGCGCGCAAGGCTTCATTGCCGAAGCGGTGGCCTCGGCCTGTGCGCAGAGTCTGCAAGCGATCGAGATCCTCGTGGTGCCGGATGAGGCGGCGGATTACGGGTTTTTGGCGGGGGTCGATGCGCGTGTGCGTGTGTTGCCCGGCGTCGCGCAACCGACCGGTCCGGGGCCGGCGCGGAACCGGGCGCTCGCTGTGGCGCAGGGGGCGTTCGTGGCGCTGCTCGATGCCGACGATCTCTGGTCGCCCGACTATCTGGCGCGGCTGCTGCCCCGCGCTGAAGAAGCCGGTGTCGCCTTCGGGCTCACGCGCTTGACCGATGTGAGTGGGCGCCTTATCCGCGAGGTACGGGGCAGGGGCGGCCAGGTGGATTTCACGACCTTCGCCACGGCCTTTGCCTCGCTGCATGGGCTGGCGCGGCGAACACCGGAGAGGCGCTGGCAGGATGTGCTGGCCGAGGATGTGCTGTTCGATCTCGAGAGCCTGGCGCTTGCCGGCGGCACGGCGCCCTTCGTTGAGGACGCCATCTATCATCTGCGCCAGCAGCCGCAATCGGCAACGCAGAGTGCGGCCTTCGTCTCGGAGATCGGTGCCGGCTACACGCGGCTCATGGAAATGGTCGATGCCGGGGAGACCCTGGTGCCGCCCGCGCACCGCGCCGCCGTCACTGCGGTCTGGGAGAGCTGGCAGGCGATGGACCGGCGCTTTACCGCCTCGGGTGCCACCGACTATCAACAGTTTGTCGCCGGACTCTTGCCGCTGGCTTGATGTTCTATTATTGTTCTTCCGCTATCGGCGAGGCGGGAGACAATCGCGATGAAACTCTATGTCGGGCCCTTGAGCCTCTTTTCACGCAAGGTCGAAATCGCCCTTCGGGAAAAGGGAATCGCGTTCGAGCGGGAATTCGTCGCCTTTACCCAGGCACGGGGTTATGAGCCGCGGCACCCGGCTGTTCTCGCCCACAGCCCCAAGCGTCAGGTGCCGGTGCTGGTCGATGGCGATCTGGCCCTCTTCGATTCGACCGTGATCCTGGAATATCTCGAGGACCGTTATCCGACACCGCCGCTCTATCCAGCGACGCCACTGGCGCGGGCACTATGCCGCCTGATCGAGCTCGATGCCGACGAGATCCTGTTCGCCCCCGTGCGCAACCTCCTTTACCGCACCGAGCCGCCGCATGCGGATCCAGGCCGGCAGGCGGAGCGGGAAGCGGCGGGGAAAGCCGCCGAAACGGCGATCGGCGCGCGCTTTGCCGAACTCGATCGCCGTTTGCTGGCGCGGGATTTCTTCTGCGACGGCCTGTCGGTCGCCGATATCGGCATGTTCATGACCATCCTCTTTACGCAGCGGCTGAATGGGCCGGATCTGGGCGCCTATCCCGCACTTGATGGCTGGTATCGGCGGCTTCTGGCCAGACCGGCCTTCGCGCAAGCGGCCGAGGAGATCGCGGCTGCGGATCGGGAGCTGTCGCCGGCCCTGGCCGTACCCTGAAGCAGGGCGCTGGCGGGGCGATCCGGCGGAGCCTGTTCCGAATGTCGAAAGAGCAGCGATTTCTGGCGCTTTTTCAGCTGCTTGCGGAATCGATGCCAAGCCAGGTTTGGGCCTGTTGATTAGCCCGAAACCATGTGTTACTAACCCGCCGCCTGTCGCAGCGCGGAAAGCCGCAGCGAGGGGTCGGTTGGGTTTGTACCGGCGCGCCTAGCGCCCAAGAATTCTCCGTAAAATCAATCCGTTAAGACCAGGGATGGGGGCGATATCGTGGCAGCCCAAGCGAGCGACAAGGGAAGCACCGCGTATGGCGGTCTGGCGCAGCGTTATGCAGCAGCCCTCTTCGAACTCGCCGATTCCAAGCATCAGCTCGATGCCGTCGTCGGCGATCTGGCGGCGCTCTCGAAGATGATCGATGAATCGGCCGACTTCCGCCGCCTCATCAATTCGCCGATTCTCTCGCGCAATGAGCAGGGCAAGGCCATCGCCGCCATCAGCCAGTCTGCGCAATTCGGTCCCCTGACCGCGAAATTCCTCGGCCTCCTCGCCCAGAACCGGCGCCTCTTTGCGCTCACCGCGATGATCCAGGCCTTCAAGAAGATGCTGGCCGACCGCCGCGGTGAAATGACCGCCCTCGTCTGGTCGGCCCGTCCGCTCTCTGCCGAACAGCAGAATGCTCTCGCTGAAACCATCAAGCGTGCCCACGGCGCCAAGGTCGCGATGGAGGTCAAGGTCGATCCTGATCTCATCGGCGGTCTCGTCGTCAAAGTGGGCAGCCGCATGATCGATTCGTCTATTCGAACCAAGCTGCAGAAGCTGCAGCTCGCCATGAAAGGGGTTGGATAATGGAAATCCGCGCCGCCGAAATCTCTGCAATCCTCAAGCAGCAGATTGAAAATTTCGGCAACGAGGCTGATGTCACCGAAGTCGGCCAGGTGCTGAGCGTCGGCGACGGCGTCGCCCGCGTGCATGGGTTGGACAATGTCCAGGCCGGTGAAATGGTCGAGTTCCCGGGCGGGATCCGCGGCATGGCCCTCAACCTCGAAACCGACAATGTCGGTATCGTGATTTTCGGCGACGACCGCGACATTAAAGAAGGCGATACCGTCAAGCGGACCGGCGCCATCGTCGACGTCCCCGTCGGCAAGGGCCTGCTCGGTCGCGTCGTTGACGGTCTCGGCAACCCGATCGACGGCAAGGGTCCGCTGACCAACGTCACGCGTACCCGCGTCGAAGTGAAGGCCCCCGGCATCATCCCGAGAAAGTCGGTGCATGAGCCGATGCAGACGGGCCTCAAGGCCATCGACAGCCTGGTGCCGGTCGGCCGTGGCCAGCGCGAGCTGATCATCGGTGACCGTCAGACCGGCAAGACCGCCGTCATCATCGACACCATCCTCAACCAGAAGGCCATCAACGCCGGTACGGATGAGTCGAAGAAGCTCTATTGCGTCTACGTCGCCGTCGGCCAGAAGCGTTCGACCGTCGCCCAGATCGTGAAGACGCTCGAGGACAACGGGGCGCTGGAATATTCGATCGTCGTCGCCGCCACCGCCTCGGAACCGGCCCCGCTGCAGTTCCTGGCGCCCTACACGGGCTGCGCCATGGGCGAGTTCTTCCGCGACAACGGCATGCATGCCGTTATCTTCTACGACGATCTTTCGAAGCAGGCCGTCGCCTACCGCCAGATGTCGCTGCTGCTGCGCCGTCCGCCGGGACGCGAAGCCTATCCGGGCGACGTCTTCTATCTCCACAGCCGTCTCCTCGAGCGCGCTGCGAAGCTCGGCGAGAAGTCGGGCTCCGGTTCGCTCACCGCGCTGCCGGTCATCGAAACCCAGGCGGGCGACGTCTCGGCCTACATTCCGACCAACGTGATTTCGATCACCGACGGTCAGATCTTCCTGGAAACGGCGCTGTTCTATAAGGGCATCCGTCCCGCCATCAACGTCGGTCTGTCGGTTAGCCGCGTCGGCTCGGCCGCCCAGATCAAGGCGATGAAGCAGGTTGCGGGCTCGATCAAGCTCGAACTCGCGCAGTACCGCGAAATGGCGGCCTTCGCGCAGTTCGCCTCCGACCTCGACGCCTCGACCCAGAAGCTCCTGGCCCGCGGTGCGCGTCTCACTGAGCTCCTGAAGCAGGGCCAGTTCAAGCCGATGCCGGTCGAAGAGCAGGTCGTCTCGATCTTCTCCGGTGTGCGCGGCTATCTCGACGGCATCGCCATCAACCAGATCGGCCGCTTCGAAGCGGGTCTCCTCGGCGAGATCAAGGCGAAGCATCCGGATGTCCTCAACGCGATCCGCACCGAGCGCGAGATCTCGAAGGCGACGGAAGCGAAGCTCCACGAAGTGATGGCCGCTTTCGCCAAGTCCTTCGCGTAACTTAAGTCGTCGTTGAGAAGGGGCAGCAATGCCGAGCCTTAAGGATCTGAAGGTCCGCATCAACAGCACCAAGAACACGCAGAAGATCACTTCTGCGATGAAGATGGTGTCTGCGGCCAAGCTGCGCCGCGCGCAGGAACAGGCGGAAGCCGCCCGTCCCTATGCCGAGCGCATGGAGAAGGTGCTGGGTGCCTTGGCGGCTTCGATGGCCGGCAAGGACAACGCACCGGCTCTCCTCGGCGGCACCGGGCGCGACCAGGTGCAGTTGCTGGTCGTCATGACCTCGGACCGGGGTCTCTGCGGTGCGTTCAACTCGTCGATCACGCGCCAGGCGCGCAAGATGGCGCGCGACCTCAAGGCCGCCGGCAAGACGGTGAAGATCGTCACGGTCGGCCGCAAGGCCAAGGACCAGATGCGCCGCGAATTCGGCGAGCAGATCGTGGCCTCGTTCGAGGAAATCGCGCGTCCGCGCATCACCTTCGAAACTGCCGAGAAGATCGCCATCCAGATCCGCAACATGTTTGCGGCCGGCGAATTCGACGTCTGCACCATCATCTACAACAAGTTCAAGTCGGCGATCGCGCAGATCGTCACCGTGCAGCAGCTCGTGCCGTTCGCGAGCGCCAGCGCCAACGAGAACAATGCCGGCCCCGCGGCGCTCTATGAATACGAGCCGAGCGAAGAGGCGATCCTCACCGATCTGCTGCCGCGCAACATCTCGATGCAGGTCTATCGTGCGCTCCTGGAAAACTCGGCCTCCGAGCACGGCGCGCGCATGACCGCCATGGACAATGCGACCCGCAACGCGGGCGACATGATCAACAAGCTGACCATCAATTACAACCGGACCCGCCAGGCGAACATCACCAAGGAGCTGATCGAAATCATCTCCGGCGCTGAAGCCGTCTGATCCGGACTGAAGAGATCGTTTTAAGGAGCAACCAATATGTCGAAGAACATCGTCGGCAAGATCACGCAGGTCACGGGCGCCGTCGTTGACGTGCAGTTCGAAGACGCCCTGCCCGCGATCTTGAACGCGCTGCATGTGCAGAACCAGGGCAAGCTGCTGGTTCTCGAAGTTGCCCAGCATCTGGGCGAGAACACCGTGCGCGCCATCGCCATGGACTCGACCGACGGTCTGGTCCGCGGTGCGGAAGTCTCCGACACCGGCGCCCCGATTTCGATGCCGGTCGGCCCCGAGACCCTCGGCCGCATCATCAACGTGATCGGCGAGCCGATCGACGAGCGCGGCCCCATCGGCAACAAGCAGACCCTGCCGATCCACCGCGCGGCGCCGGAATTCTCCGAGCAGTCGACGGAAGCCCAGATCCTCATCACCGGCATTAAGGTCATCGATCTGCTGGCCCCCTATGCGAAGGGCGGCAAGATCGGCCTCTTCGGCGGTGCGGGCGTCGGCAAGACCGTCACCATCATGGAGCTCATCAACAACGTCGCCAAGGCGCACGGCGGTTACTCCGTGTTCGCCGGCGTCGGTGAGCGTACCCGCGAAGGCAACGACCTCTATCACGAAATGATCGAATCGGGCGTTATCAAGCTCGACGGTCCGGGATCGAAGTGCGCCCTTGTTTACGGCCAGATGAACGAGCCCCCGGGAGCCCGCGCCCGCGTCGCTCTCTCCGGTCTCACCGTCGCCGAATATTTCCGCGATGCCGAAGGCCAGGACGTGCTGTTCTTCGTCGACAACATCTTCCGCTTCACCCAAGCGGGTTCGGAAGTGTCGGCGCTCTTGGGCCGTATCCCGTCGGCCGTCGGTTATCAGCCGACGCTTGCCACCGACATGGGCGCGCTGCAGGAACGCATCACCTCGACCAAGAAGGGTTCGATCACCTCGGTGCAGGCCATCTACGTGCCCGCCGACGATTTGACCGATCCGGCCCCGGCGACCTCGTTCGCCCACTTGGACGCCACCACCGTTCTTTCCCGTCAGATCGCCGAGCTCGGCATCTTCCCGGCGGTCGATCCGCTCGACTCGACGTCGCGCATGCTCGACCCGCGCGTCATCGGTGAAGAGCATTACACCGTTGCCCGTCGCGTCCAGGAAGTGCTGCAGGGTTACAAGGCCCTCCAGGACATCATCGCCATTCTCGGCATGGACGAGCTTTCGGAACAGGACAAGCTGACGGTCGCCCGCGCCCGTAAGATCCAGCGCTTCCTGTCGCAGCCGTTCCACGTCGCCGAAGTCTTCACCGGCACGCCGGGCGTGCTCGTGAAGCTCGAAGACACGATCAAGGGCTTCAAGGGCATCGTCGACGGTCAGTATGACGACCTCCCCGAATCGGCCTTCTACATGGTCGGCACGATCGAGGAAGCGGTTGCCAAGGCCAAGAAGATGGCGGAAGCCGCCTAAGGAATAGCGGGGGCGCTGATGGAACAAGCCAGCAGCGCCTCCGTTGAGACAAGAAGACCCGGCCCGGTATGGCCGGTTTCGGTAAAGGGGGTTCTCTTCGTCGGCAATGAAATCGTTCTGTTGCAGAACGAGCGCGACGAGTGGGAGCTGCCCGGCGGCCGGTTGGAACCGGGCGAAGAACCAGATCTCTGCTTGGCCCGGGAAATCTCGGAAGAGCTGGGGATCGACGTGACGGTCGGGGACCTCCTCGATTGCTGGCGCTACCCGGTCCTGCCCGGCAAAGAGGTCCTCATCATCACGTTCGGGGTGCAGTCCCTGCCGTCGGCGGATCTGCGCCTCAGTCACGAACACAAGGAACTGGGGCGCTTCCCACTGGATCAGGTGGATGGGCTCCGGATGCCGGAAGGGTATCGGCGCAGCATCCGCGATTGGGCGCGCCGGCTGGCTCTCCCGGCTTAAGAGCAAGGCCGGGCGTAACGGCAAGAGAAGGGTGGAACATGGCGGATCAGGTGCATTTCGAGCTCGTCTCGCCGGAACGGCTGCTGTTCTCGGCCAATGTCGCTGAGATCGTGATTCCGGGTGCCGAGGGTGACTTCGCGGTCCTGCCCGGTCACTCCAATCTCATCTCGACCATTCGTCCGGGTGTCATCCACATCCTGGAAGGCGCTTCGGTCAGCGACCGCATCTTCGTCGAAGGCGGTTTTGCGGAAGTGAACGACAAGGGCTGCACGGTCCTTGCCGAGCGCGCACAGAAGGTTTCCGAGATCGACCGCGCCGCTGCCGAGCAGGCCCTGAATGATGCCCGTGAAGATGTCGCCGACGCCAAGACCGATGTCGAGCGCGCCGTTGCGGCCAACGTCCTCACCATCGCCGAGGCGCGTGTTCACGCCCTTGGCCAGAGTGCCTACTAAAGCCCATCGTCAATGACCCGCGCTGCATGATCGCAGCGCGCTGCCACTGGACGGCAGGCCACAGGGTAAGCCACGGGGCAGAGTCGGGGTACTGAACGGAAAGCGCGGGAGCAGCGGCCACATCATGGCGCATTGGACCCTCGATCAGATTCCCTGGCACGCGTTCGACGCAAGCAAGGTCGATCCCGACCTTCTCAAGCTGGCCAAGGCTGCCGCGCTCGTCGAATATAACGGCGGCGACTACGCGACTTATCTCAACAACGTGTTTCACGATGATGACGGCTTCAGGGCCGTCGCCGACGAATGGTCGCTGGAAGAAGTCCAGCATGGTGCGGCCCTCGCCCGCTGGGCCAAGCTCGCCGACCCCAGCTTCGATTTCGACGCCGCGTTCCAGCGCTTCCTCGACGGCTATCGGATCCCGCTCGACGTCAACGCGTCGGTGCGTGGCAGCCGCTCAGGGGAACTCGTTGCCCGCTGCATCGTCGAAACCGGCACTTCGTCTTACTACACGGCCCTGGCCGAAGCCGCGCAGGAACCGGTCTTCAAGGCGATCTGCCGCAAGATCGCGGCCGACGAACTGCGGCACTACAAACTTTTCTACACGCACCTCAACCGCTATCTCGAGCGCGAGGGGCTGGGCGCCTGGGGCCGCTTCAAGGTGGCGATGTCGCGCATCACGGAATCCGAGGATGACGAACTCGCCTATGCCTATTATGCCGCCAATCACGGCGACGAGGCTTATGAGCGCAAACGCTTCTCCTCAGCCTATGCCAAGCGCGCCTATGCCTATTACCAGCCGCCGCATATCCAGCGCGGCATTGCCATGGTGCTGAAGGCCGCCGGCCTCAACCCGCAAGGGCCGCTGCACAAGCCACTTTCGGCACTTGCCATCTGGTTCATGCGCCGCCGCGTGGCGAAGCTCTCGGCCGCCGGGGCCTGATCGTCAGGTCAGCTCGGCCCCGAAACGGGTCGCGGCAACGCTGGGCAGCGTCTGCATCCTCTCCCACCATTCCCGCATCCGCGGTCGTTCCTGGAGCAGCGCTCTTCCTTCCACCGTGCGGCAGCCATAGGCCAGCATCGGCTGAAGATGGAGATCGGCCAGCGTCAGCTGGCGGCCCAGCAGCCACGGACCGTCACCGGTGAGGTCCGCCAGCGCGCCGAGCGCCGTCCGTGACTTCGCCATCGCGACCGATAAGGCGGCGGCATCGGCCGGCTTGCCGGATTTGGCCGCTTCGTCGCTTGCGACATAGAGGCCCCAAACCAGCGGGCGATAAAGGTACGAATCCATCACGCCGATCATCTGCATCATGCGGGCGCGAAGCCGGACGTCGGCAGGCTGCAGCGAGGGCCCGGCAAAGGCCTCATCGACATAGCGTGTAATGGCGGCGGTCTCATAGAGGGTGAAGTCGCCGTGCCGGAAAGTCGGAATGCGACCGAAGGGATGGAGCTTCAGATAGGCTGCGTCGTCCGCATGCTTGCCGAAGATATCGATCTCGGCAAGGTCGTAATCGACCCCTTTCTCCATCAACGCCAGGCGCGCGATGCGCACATAGACGCTGTAGGCCGCACCGAGCAGCTGAGGTCGGACGGGATCACTCGCGCGCGTCACGCTTCAACTCGTCCGGCGGGTTGAGCTCGACGAAGCGGCGGATCGCGCGGTGGCTGTGCGAATAGGCCTGGCGGCGCAGCAGCACCACGAGGATGGCGAGGATCGCGCCGATGAAGGCCAGCGGGTCGATCAACCAGGCGAGCCAGGCAAGCCCGAAATAATAGCAGCGGATGCCGCCGCCGAAGGCGGTGAGGGCGCTGGTATAGACGGTCGCCATTTCGTCGGCGAGTTCCAGCCGGTGCGGGTAATCGTTCTTGGCGAGCGGCGCCGCCCCGATGAGGGCGCAGCAGTAATTGTATTGCCGGATCGCCCAGGTGAAGCGGAAGAAGCCATAGACGAAGATGGCGATGAGGCCGATGAGCTTCAGCTGGAAAATGGTCGCGGAACTGTGGGTGACGAAGGTCCAGCTGGAAAGAACGGTTTGCGCATCAGCCGCCTTGCCCAGCACGCCGAGGAGGCCGGCGACGACCAGGATGGTGGCCGAGCTGAAGAAGGACATGGAATTGACCGTGTGGCCGGTCAAGGCCGAATCGACGATACGGTCCGGCCGCTCCATCAGGCGCTGCATCCAGACGCGCCGCACTTGGTGCATCAGCGCGTTGACGCTCTTGCCGCGCCCGGACACTTGCGCGATCCGCTGATAGCCGAAAAAGACGAGCAGGAAAAAGGCGAGGCCCAGATAGTCGATCGCGTTCATCGCCCCGTTGCCTCGTAATATTCGGCAACACTCGCCTGGCTGCGGCTGTTGACCTGCCGTTTCAGCAGCACCAGCACAACGGCCGACGTACTGAGCGCAAAGGCCGCCGGATGAATGAACCAGGCGAGCCAAGCCATCGCGAAATAGTAGGCGCGGATACCGCCGTTGAAGCTAACGACGGCCAGTGACAAGACGCGGGCGGCATGGTCGGCAAAGCGGTCACGCGCCCCGATCTCGACCGGCGGCAAGGGGGCGGCACCGATCAGCGTGCAGGCAAAGTTGAACTGCCGCAGGGCCCAGGTGAATTTGTAGAAGCCGATCATGAAGAGGCCGATGAGGCCCAGCACCTTCAGTTCGAACAGGATTTCCGACGAGGTGACGGTGAAACCGAAGGATTGGATGACGGCATGCGCGTCCGCCGCCCGACCGAGCACGCCAAGAAGGCCGGCGATGATCAGCATCGAGGTCGACGCAAAGAAGGTGGTCGATGAAACGGAATGGCCGGTCAGCGACGAATCGAGGATCCGCTCGGGCCGATCGAGCATGCGCCGCATCCACAGGCGCCGCAATTGATGCATCATCTGATTGAGGTTCGTCGGCGTCACATTGTCGGGCGGCAATTTGTCGGCAAAGCGTCCATAGACGAACCACAGGACCAGCATCCACAGGAATGCCAGCGCATCCAATCCACTGCCGCCTGGCCAGGAGATGTCCATGCCGATCGCCTGTGCAGCTCAGGCAGGCTTGCGGTCGCCGCGCTGAAAGCGCTTGGAGAAGCCGCGCTCGAAGAAATCGTAGATGGCGGGGCTCATTTGTTCGAACTTCAGGGCCAAGCGGCGATTCTCGCGGTCGTTGCGCACCACCTTGGCATCGATCTTCATCTCGAACTCGGCATGCTCGTCCTTGATCTTGATTTCGATCCCGACCGGCATTTCGACCAGCAGATGGCCTTCATAGTTTTCGACGAGCAGGCCGCCCAGCGACCAGTTGAGCGTGTCGCAGATCTGACCGCCGACACGAACGGTGAAGACGGGGAGCGGCATGCGCTTGTCCCGGCGATGCTCGGCGCCGCGGACCCTGGTGAAGCCCATGGTGAAACTGGTCATGCCCACTCTCTATTGCCACTGTCCCTGGGCACGAAGTGTAGCACATGCCGCGACTCGCACCACCAGCGCGCCCGAGTCGGCGCAAGAAATGAGGCGCGGTGCAGATGAAAGCCGGCAAAGCCGGCGCAGCATGGACGCGATCAGCGTTGCCGGGTTTGGTGAAAGCCGAAGCTGCGTTCGAAGAAGTCCAGGATGGTCGGCGTCAGGCGTTGGAACTTCAGCGCCAGTTCGCGCTTCTCCAGATCGTGGCGGATGACCAAGGCCTCGACCACCAACCCCTCTTCATCCAGGTCGCCGGCGGCCTTCTCCAGGGCGGCGGGCATGTCGCGCAGGCGGACCTGGATAACGACCTTCAGGCCCTGGAACAGATAGCCGTCATAGCCGCCGACCAGCATCCCGCCCAGGGACCAGTTGATACTGTCATAGCGACGGTTGCCGATCTTGACCGAGAAGATGGGCAGGCGCAGACGCTTGTCGCGCCGCTGCTCGGCGGAACCTGCGTTCTTGAAGCCCAAGGTGTAGCTGCGCATTTACCTTATCCGCCGCGAGATACATCAGTGGGTATAGCCTCTAATTCCTATGGTGCGCAAAGGCAAGGCCAAATGGGTGTTAGCCAATTGATTTATAATGAACAATTTTAGCTAAATCGCGCGGGCGGCGCGTCAATAGCCGCGCCGGCGATAGGCGATCAGGTGGCGTTCGAAGAATTTCAGCAGCGGCTGCGGCAGGTGCACGAAGCGGACTGCCAACTGGTGCTTGGCCTGGTTGCAATGCACCACCTGCCCATCGACCATATAGACGGCGGGACCGGCACGGCCCAGCCGGGAATCGCGCTGCGTCGCACTCAAATGCTCGGTGATCTCTACCCGGACGACCCGGTTGGGGGCGAGATACCCGCGATGATTCCGGACCAGCAAACCGCCCAACGACCAATTGATGCTCTGGCAGGTTTGGCCATCGATCTTGACGCTGAAGACCGGCGCCGCATGACGCTTGTCGCGCCGCTTTTCGACCGTGCCGACTTTGCGGAAGCCCAGGGTGAAACTAGGCATCGGCATTCAGGCAGGATGGGATCCGGGATTGGATCACGGTGCGGGTCCTCGAGTATGGGCTTGGGGCGGAACGCCTCTTCAGGCCAATAAACCTAAGCCGCATGAACATTAGGTTAATGACAAGTGACTGCGCGCGCAGCGCTCAGAAATTGCCGTCGAGTGCCTTGCCATCGGTCAAGATGACGGCACTGGTCGGCCAGATGGCGACCCAGCGATCGCGGGCGACGCCGCGATAATAGGGAAGGGCCGGCAGGCGCAGCGGCGAGCCGTCGAAATAGCTGACGATGACACCGGCCGGGTTGGCCTTCGCCCAGGCGATGGCCACCTGCCGGTCGGGAAGGGCGATAGGGGCCGATGCCAGCCGGCCGTAATAATCGAACTCGCCGCGATAGGGGCCATAGACGGCCAGCGGCTGACCGGCTTCCTCCAACTGGCGCAGGCGCTCGGCCACCGGTTCCAGATCGAAGAATTGCCTCAGATTGAACGGGAACTCGATGTTGACGCAGGTGATGAGAAGGATGGGAAGCGTGGCCACCTGGATGGTGCGCGACAGCAGGTGCATGGGTGAGAGCTGTGCGACGCCATAGCCCGCGACCAGCAAGACCAGTCCCGACGTCATACCGATGCCGCCGATCCAGATCGGCAGCGGCACGTCGAAGAGCTGGCGCCACAGTGCATCGAGATGCGCCGTCGGCACGATGTTCATCAGGAAGAAGAAGAGACCCAGCAGCAAGGCCAAGAGGGCCGGCACGATGGCGTGAAAATCCTTGGCGCGGATCTGCTGGGTGGCGAGAAGGCGCGCGCCGAGCAGCGACAACGGCAGAATGATGTAGACCATGCCCTGCATCTGCCAGCCGCTGATAAGGCCGGCGAGGATCGTGGCGCCGAAGAAGAAAAGGCAAAGGCGAAAGCTGCGGCCGGTGCGGTCGCGCAGCTGCTTGGCCAAAGCCCGCCACAAGGTCTTCCAGCAGATCCAGGGATAGAGCAGGGCCGGCACAAGGAGCAGCGACCAGATTTCGCGCCGGCTGGCCTCGGTCGCCGGATTGGCCCAGCCATTGCCGAAGCTCAGATAACCCGCCTCGATCCCCGATTGCTGCAGCAGGTTCATCCAGGCGATCCAGCAGCTAATGGCGGGCAGCAGTGCCAGTGCCAACGGCAGATGCCAGCGCAGGATGAAGCGCGGGGGTTGGCGCAGCGACCCCATCTTGGCACCGTGGCGCGGCGTCACCGCAGCCAACAGCGGCAGCATGAACCAGGCCATCATGCCGATCGAAAAAAGGCTGAGAAGAATGGCGGCGGACAAGATCACCCACCAGGCGGCCGTGTCGCGCTCGCTGTGCCAGAGCCGCGTCAGGGCGTGGAAACCGGCAGCGGTGAAAAGCAGGCCCAGCGGTTCCGCCTGCACCATCGTGGTGATGAGAACGAAGGCGATGACGCCGCTCATCAGGATGCGGGCGTAAAGCTCGGTCATGCGCCGGTGCGGCCACAGGATGAGCGCGCTGCGGCCCACCAGCCACAAGGTGGCGAGGCTGCACAGAACGCTGAGGAGGCGCGGCCACAGATCGCCGACACCGAAAGCTTCCCAGCCGAGCAGGATCGCCCAGAAATGCAGCGGCGGCTGATCGCCGGTGCCGGTGCCGACATGCAGCGGCATCCAGATATGGTCCTGCCACATGTGCCAGGCGGCGGAGAGGCTTTCGAGCTCCGCGGGCGCTGTCGGCGGGCGGCCAAGCAAGGTGCCGAGGACGACGATGAACCACAGCAGGAACGAGGCTGCGTAAGCCCAGCGCAGGAAGCCGGGGCTGGCGGCGACCGCCTCCTCCACATCGCTCATCGTGTCTGCATCGATCCGTGCCATCTTGCCGGTTCCGCTGCCGTGCCGCGTCAATCCGCCTTCTGGAAAACGTCGAATTGGAATATCGCCGTTTCCTGGAGGGCCGCTGCTTCCCACTCCTTGAAGCCGGGCCACGAGAAGATCGCCTCGCAATAGGCTTGGGAAACCTCGTCGAGCTTGACGCCATAGGTGCGGAAGCGGGTGGCGACGGGGGCGAACATGGCGTCGGCGATGCTGAAGCCGCCCAGCAGGAAGGGGCCGCTGCCATTGGCACCGCGTCGCCCAAAGCGCTCGCGCGCCTCGTTCCAGATATCGGCGATGCGGGCGATCTGGTCGGTCACCAGATGCGCGCGCGATTCATGGCGCCGGTCGCGGGCGAGATCCATCGGCATGTTCTGGCGCAAGGCCGCAAAGCCCGCATGCATCTCGTTGGCGATGGAACGGCCGAAGGCGCGTGCCTCGCGGTCCTTGGGCCACAAATTGGCGTCCGGCGCCAATTCGGCGATATACTCGCAGATCGCCAGCGTCTCCCAGACCTTGATGTCGCCATGCAGGAGCACCGGCACCAGGCCGCTCGGCGAATAAAGGCGGATATGGCGGTAGGTGTCGTCGGTGCGCAGCGGAATAAGCACTTCGCGGAAGGGGAGGCCCGTGGCCTTCAGCGCAAGGAATGGCCGCAGCGACCAGGATGAATAGTTCTTGCTGCCGACGATGAGCGTCAGCTCGTTGCCGCGCCCACCTGAAGATTCTTGAGCCGTCATTGCGTTTCCGTTTCATCCCCTGTTCTTCTTGCCCCGCATCATAGGCGAAGTCCCGGGCCTGTGAACCCCAATCGGGCCCGGGCCCACCGTTGCAATGACCGTGACGACACACCCCGGCAGCGGCTAAGATCGCCCCGAATCAGCCCCGATCCGGGGCGTTTGTCGCTACCTCAATTCGGGAATTGCCATCTTGCTCGATCATCTCGTCGCGCGCGCCGCCAAAGCCATTTCGATCCTGCCGCTCTCGGAAAAGGCACTGGGGCATTGGGTGAAGGCGCAAAGTGCAACCGTGCAGAACTGGGTCAAGTCCGCGGGCTTCAAGGCCAAGCCGGGTTCCTGGCTGCTGATCCCCGACGAGAGCGGGCGCGCGGCCGAGATCCTTGCCGGTGTCGAGGAGGGGGTCGACCGCTGGTCGCTCGCCAACCTCCCGGGCGCCCTGCCGAACGGCACCTATCAGCTGGTCGAGGGCGATCTGTCGCCGGAACAGGCCAGCGCCCATGCCTTTGCCTGGGCGATGGGCTGCTATCGCTTCGCCCGCTACCGGTCGGACGCCAAGGAATTCTCGAGCCTGGTCTGGCCCAAGAGCGCCGACCGCGCTGCGGTTGAGCGGGCGGTCCGGGCGATCGGCTTGGGGCGCGACCTCATCAACACGCCGACCGAGCATATGGGCCCGGCCGACCTCGCCAAGGCGGTGGAGAAGGTCGGAGCGGCGAGCAAGGCCAAGGTTACGACCATTGTCGGCGAGCAGCTCCTGAAGCAGAACTATCCGACCATCCATGCGGTGGGACGTGCCGCCGCTGCGGACCGGGCGCCGCGCCTCATCGATCTCACCTGGAAAGGTCCCGGCGGCGACAAGGGGCCGCTCCTGATCCTTGTCGGCAAGGGCGTCTGCTTCGATACCGGCGGCCTCGATATCAAGCCGCGTTCGGGCATGATGATGATGAAGAAGGATATGGGCGGTGCCGCGTCGGTGCTGGCGCTCGCCCAGATGATCATGGAAGCCGGCCTGCCCTTGCGCCTGCGCCTGATGATCCCAGCGGTCGAGAACTCGATTTCAGGGAATGCGATCCGCCCGCTCGACGTGGTGAAGACCAGGAAAGGCATCACGGTCGAGATCAACGACACCGATGCCGAAGGGCGCCTCATCCTCTGCGACGCGCTCGCCGAGGCCGATGCGCAGAAGCCCGATCTCGTCATCGACATGGCGACGCTGACGGGTGCCGCGCGCGTGGCGCTTGGTCCCGACGTGCCGGCGCTCTTTGCGACCGATGACGATCTGGCCGACGATCTTTTGCGCCATGCCCGGGCCGAGGGCGATCCGCTGTGGCGCCTGCCGCTGTGGAAGCCCTATCGCCGCATGCTGGACAGCAAGGTGGCCGACATCGCCAATTGCGAACCGGGCAGCTTCGGCGGCGCCATCACGGCGGCCCTCTATATGGCCGAGTTCCTGTCGCCCGCCACGAAGTGGATGCATATCGACACTTATGGCTGGACCTCGGGCCTGGGCGCCGGGCGACCGGAAGGCGGCGAGCCCTTAGGGATCCGCGGCCTTTTTGCCTTCCTGGCCGATTGGGCGACGCAGGGAAAGAAGGGGCCGCTGATCCCCACCCGAGCCGCACCCCGGCCGAAGCCCGCAGCCCGCGCGGGCCTCAAGCGGCCGGCCGCCCGACCGCGGCCGCGGCGCTGACGCAATATTTGTCATTTCAATAGGTTGAACATGATTAACTCATATTGAGTTAACTATGCCTTTTTCAGCCCTTAACCCGTTGCGGGCGCGCCTCTATTCCTCGGGTCCGACGTCGTTCGGCATTGTGCGGGATTTTCATCAAATACCCGATAACGCATTAATTTGCCTAGATTTTCGTCAGCTTCTACCAACATCTTGGTGACAGTGTCGAGACAAGGATTTCGGCGTATGTCTACAATATCGTATGAACCTGGCGATCTCGCAGCCCCCGCGGCGCTGCCGGGCTGGATTTATGAAGCCGATCCCGATGTCCAGGCTCTTTATGTCGCCTGGCAGGCGGCGGGCGGCAGCAAGGCGATGCCCAGCTTGGCCGATTTCGACGGCGGCGCCCTGAGCGAGGCCTTTCCGCGCCTTCTCCTGGCGCGTCTGGCGCAGACTGGTGAGGCTGAGGCCTTCCGGTTCCACCCCTTCCATGCCGCACTCGCTGCTGAAGATGGGTCCGGTAACGAGGGGTCGGGCGACGGCCTGGACCCGGCGCTGTTCCAGCATATTCCCCTGGCCGGCTGCCGCACGGTCGTTGCCAAGCGCCCCCCCTATGTCGACCGCTTCGGCGGCTTGTCGGCCGACGGTCTGCTGCACGATCACGAGATCGCCTTCCTGCCGCTGAGCGCGGACGGCAGTCAGATCGACGGTATCCTCATCCTGGCGGTCGAGCTGGAGCCGGGCGACTGGCGCCTCTGACCGCTTTCATCGTTCCTGATTGGGATCGTTCCTGACACGCAGCCGGGCATCGGCTATAGGCTGGCGGCCATGAGCGATCCATCACCCTGCCAAAGCTGCGGCGCCTGCTGCGCCCATGACCCGAGCTGGCCACGCTTCTCGCTGGAGGCGGAGGAAGATCTCGCCCTCATTCCCGAAGCCCTCATTGCCGCCGACAAGAGCGGCATGGCCTGGAAGCCGGATGCGGCAAATGGCAGTGGCGGGCGCTGCGCCGCCCTGCATGGCGAGATCGGCAAGGCCGTCGCCTGTTCGATCTACGGCCTGCGCCCCGATGTCTGCCGCGCCTGCCAGCCGGGCGATCCGGAATGCAACATCGCGCGGGAAGGCCGCGGCTTCCCGCCGCTTTAATCCAGCTTGAAGACGGTCTGCGCGCGCTTCAAGTCAATGAGTTCGGTCTGCATCGCCTCGAGCTTGCCCTGGAAGACCATGAGCTGAACGATGGCACCGCGGAAGTCCGGGCCCAGTACCTTTGCCCGGCGCTGCAAATCCATCGACCAGAATGCCATGTAATCCTCATGGGCGAGGGTCATCGGCTGCGGCAGGGCGGCGCGGATCTTCTCCTGCTCCTCCGCCGGCAGACTGGTATCGACGATGATGAGGATGGCATCGCCCGGCATGTCGTCCTGGGTGATGATGCGATCGGGCTTGGCATAGGTCTGTTCGACCATCGTCAGCATTTTGGCGATTCCATCCGCGTCGCCGGGCGCATGCATCGGCTTGCGGCTGCGGATCCAGAAGATGCGGTGCTGGTCGGCGGCACTCGAGAAGAAGAGCTGCATCTGCTCGTTCTTCGGATCGGTGTCGGCACCGGGGACGGAATCCTTGGCCGTGACTTTGCCCTTCCCGACCTTCAGCGTCGAATCGATGTGATAGCTCGGCCATTCGTTGAGCACGCTGGAGATCAGCCGGTCCATCAGCTTTTCCTGATAGATCCCTTCCAGGAACTCGCCGTCGAGCTCGTCTTCGAGCGGCATGTCGAGCGGAATATTGTTGATGCGCCAGCGCGCCCCGTCGGCGAGAGCGAGCTGCGTCCCCGCCACCATCAGCAAGGCTGCGATCCAAATCCGCTTCATGACGCGATCCCTTCTTTCTTCGGTTCCTTTGACTTGTCGCGGAAGGTCGCCATCTGATTCAGTATCCAGTCGCGAAAAGCCTTCACCTTGGCCTGCCGCAGCGCCCCCTTGCCGTAGATGAGATAATAGCCCGTCTCCAGCAACACGGTCTGCGGGAAGGGCTGCACCAAGCGCCCATTCTTCAGATCGTCACCGGCCAGCATCGTGTTGCCGAGCGCGATGCCGAGCCCGTCGATCGCCGCCTGGATCATCAAATTGGAATAGTTGAAGGTGAGGTTGGTTTTGAGCTCCAGGTCGGGGACGCCGGCTGCCGCCAGCCAGCGCGGCCAGAAATCGAACTGCGCCCGGCGCCAATCCATGTCTGAAATGAGCGAGAAGCGGGCAAGGTCCTTGGGCTCCTTGAGCGGGACCGATCCGGCCAGGATGCTCGGCGCGCAGACGGGAAAGACCTCGTCCTGCAGCAGCAGCTCCGCCTCGACCCCCGGCCACTGACCGCGCCCGTAGCGGATACCGATATCGACATCGCCCTCGCCCACGGGATCGAGCCGATCGGTCGCCGAAATGCGCACCTCGATCTCGGGGTGGCGGGCCTGGAAATCGTAAAGGCGCGGCACCAGCCATTTCGAGGCGAGCGACGGCAGGGCCGAAACGGTGAGCGGCCCGCCCCCCGGGAAGAGGCGCATCTCGGCCGAGGCTTCGGCAAGCTGATGGAAGGCCGCCCGCACCGGGGGCAGGTAGCGCCGCCCGGCTTCGGTCAGCGACAGCGACCTGGCCCCGCGCTCGAACAGGCTGATCCCCAGCCATTCCTCCAGTGCCTTGATCTGGTGGCTGATGGCGCTGTGGGTGACGTTGAGCTCGTCCGCTGCCTTGGTGAAGCTCAAATGACGGGCGGCGCATTCGAAATAGCGCACGGCTTTCAAGGGCGGCAGGCGCATCTTCTGGCTTCCCCAATGGAATCAAGGGCCGGGCTCGTCGGGTCCGGCAATGCTTGATCTCAGCTAACAGAACAAGTGAGAAACGGTCGTTTGTGTCCCCAGCAATGCAAGCATAACTTCACCCCAACGGCAATGGTGCCGGTTAGGAAAATGTGAGGATACAATGACTCAGATCAGCCTGTTTGCAGGGTCTGCCGCTTCCTCAAAGGCCGGCAACGGCCCATTCCGCGGCGGCCTGTTTCGTGATGCGGTCGCCCAGCCGGGCCGCGTCGCCTCCCTTTTCATCGCGATCGAGGAATGGCGGGAACGCCGCCGGTCGCGCCGGGACCTGATGCGCCTCAGCGACTATCAACTCAAGGATATCGGCATCAGCCGCCTCGATGCCGAACAGGAATTCGCCAAGCCATTTTGGCGCGCCTGACGCCGGTGCGGATGTCGGCCATGAGGTCCGTCCGGCATTCTTTCACCGCCGCCTCGTCCAACTGGCTTCGGCCAGAGGGACATTCTCAGGGGGGCGCGCGGTTTCGGGGACATCCCAGTTCCCGGCAATGTCCGATCCGGTCAGCCCGACCGGGTCGGATCTGGACCGTACCCCCATTCGGTCCAACCCTGGATACTTGAAGCGTCATCGGCCTTGCTCACCGCTCGGCCGATGGCGCATTTTCTCGTTCCGACTTCCCATCTTTTTTTGAGCGCCCCGACCATGCAAGCCTATTTCCTCACGCTCGCCGGCTATAACGAGTGGGCCAACAAGCGCCTCTACGATGCCGTGGGCAGCCTCGACGCGGCGGCGATCGTGGCACCCCGCATCGGTTTCTTTCCCTCGCTCCTGAAGACGCTCAATCATCTGGTGGTGACGGACCGCATCTGGCTGTCGCGCTTGACCGGTGTTGCTGATCCCGAGATGAAGGCGTTGGATCAAATCGTGGGCGACGATTTCGCCGATCTTCGGCGCCAGCGCGAAGCCCTCGATTTGCGCATCAAGACGTATGTGGCAGAGATGCCGCCCGCGCGCTTCGGCGAGATCCTCGTCTACAAGACGATGGCCGGCGCACCCTATGAAACGCCTGTTCGCTTTGTGCTGGCGCATATGTTCAATCACCAGACGCACCACCGTGGCCAAGCGCATGGCATGCTGTCGGGGACGGACGTCCCGCCGCCCTCACTCGATATGATCGTCTATTTGCGGGAAGCGGGAATCAGCTGACGGGATTCGCCTAGGCGGCGTGGTCCAGCTTGCTGCGGCCGTGGCTGCGCGCCAGCTGTCCGGCCGGTCGGACATAGCGCCAGACACTGGCCGGCGGCAGGTTCTGCAGCACGCGCTCCTCGACCTCGCCGACGATGCCCAGGCGGTTGCGCGGCAAGGGCGAGAACAGGCCATAGGTGAACTGGATGAAGGGCGCGCCCGGCTCCAAGACGGCAAAGGCCTGGGCGCCGATCCGCAGCTGGATCGATTTCTTCAGCGACAGCAGCGGCAGGCTCGACACGATGGCGGCGACAGGCGCCACATTGTGCCGGCGCAGCAAGGACGGCAGGTGCAGCGCGTCGCCGAGCAGGATCCGGACACCGGGGAAACGTTCGACCAGATGCTTGTGCAGCATCGGGTCCCGTTCGATGACGATCAGCCGGTCCGGCGCCACGCCCGCCGCCAGGATGGCGCGCGTGACCGAACCGGTGCCGCCGCCCAGCTCCACCACATATCCGTCAAGCTGCTTTGGGATCTGCCGCGCCATCGCCGCGGCCAGTTCCGGCCCCGACACTGCAACTGCACCGATACTGCGGGGGTTCTTCAGCCACAGTTTAAACAGCAGGCGCGAGTCTTTGAGCATGTGGGGCTTAATCCGGGGATGACCCTGTTCTTGTCAGCGCCAATCTGTCACTTCGCTGGCCCGGCTTCAATCCGCTTTACGCCATTTCCCGGCTAAATCGGGCGATTAGAGTAGCTTGGTAAGGCTGTCAGCTCGGCGAAATACAGCATTGGCCTCAGTTGAAAAACACATCTTCGTCTCGATCGAATGGGCTAGTAATGCAAGCTGCTTCGGAGGGATGATCCATTGGTGCGAGAATGGCTTTCCAGAAAGCTTCGTCAAAGCTATGGCTTAGCCAAGTATACCGGAGCGCTGAGATTAGTGCGTGCCTGTCCCATTCTGTTTGCCCGTGCCGAACACCGTAATGGCCCTCTAGATCATAGAAGCTCGGGATCTTCTTTCCTTTTATCCACAAGTCATCAAGGTAACTTGTAAGTTCAGACAACATTTCTCTGGTTACTCGGAAGCTTGTGTCAAACGGCTTGTGCCAGTCCGCTGCATCGTGAAATAGCGGATAGACCTCCTCATCCCAGGCATACAGATAAGCGTCAGAAATCCGTTCTCGAGGGCCGGGTGTGAGGCCCGCGGCCATAAGTTGAAGTTTGGCTGCCAAAAAGACTTGACGGGTCGTTGTCGTCTCGAGGCCTACCTCGACGAGCCTGCGCATTGCCTCTGACCTTGTAGGTGTGTCGGGTTGTTCGCGCCGCCATTCGTCGAGCCGCTCGATGGCTGCAATACCAAGGCGCAGCTCAAAGCGCTCTGATTTGGGTGTCATTGATGCCTCCGTACATTACGTACAATATCACGTACAATACGGAAAAAATGCACAACGTCAAGTCCCATCCGTCTATTCGCACAAAATCCATAAAGAAGGGATGTCGACTACTTCATCTTCTAGAATACATCTTAGGGGAGCAGCACGACCTTGCCGGTCGACCGCCGGCCGAGCAGGGTCTCGAACGCCCCCCGCCAGTCGGTCAGGGGCAGGGCGTGGGAGACATGGGGCTTCAGGGCGCCCTTTCCCATCATCTCCATCAGGGCCGCAAAGGCATCGGCCATCTGGGCCGGCGCGTGCTGCCGGTACGACCCCCAATAGAAGCCCAGCACGTCCACATTTTTCACCAGCAGGATATTGGCCGGAATCTGCTGCACCTTGCCGGCGGCAAAACCGATGACGACCAGGCGACCGTTCCAGGCGATGGCACGTAGCGACGCGTCAAACATGTCGCCGCCCACCGGGTCATAGACGACATCCGCCCCGCGACCGGCGGTGAGCGCCTTCACGCGTTCGCGCACATCCTCGACCTTGTAGTCGATGGTCTCGTCGGCGCCATGCCGGGCGGCGATGGCGCATTTGTCGGCACCGCCCGCCGTGGCGATGACGCGGGCCCCCAGCGCCTTGCCGATTTCGACCGCGGTCAGTCCCACGCCGCCGGCCGCACCATGCACCAGCAGTGTTTCGCCTTTTTGCAGGCGCGCCTTCCACACCAGCGCGCCATAGGACGTGCCATAGGCGATGGGAAAGCCGGCGGCTTCCGGGAAGGCGAGGCTGGCCGGCAGCAGGAACGTGTCCGTTGCCTTGGCCACGGCACGTGCCGCAAAGGCACCGTGATCAACCACCGCCATCACGCGGTCGCCGGGCTTCACATGCGCAACGCCGGCGCCGATCGCCAGCACGGTGCCGGCAAGCTCCAGTCCCGGCACGAAGGGCGGATTGGGCTTTACCTGGTATTTGCCGGCGGTCATCAGCGAATCGGCAAAGTTCATGCCGGCGGCGGCCACCTCTATCAGCACTTCGCCGGGGCCTGCTTGTGGGTCGTCCATCTCGCCCAGGCGCAGGCTTTCGTAACCGGTGGGCTGATCGCAGATGAGAGCGCGCATGACGGACTATCCCCGGGTGGTGAGTGCCACCCAGGGATAGCGCAGGCAGGGATTTTTAGAAAGATCGGAAGCTGCTCGGCAGACCGTCAACAGGGCGACCCAGTTTCAGTCGCCAGGATTCAATCGAACAGCGGCACGACGATGTTGATCGAGGGGCGCGGGGCCACATAGACCGGGCGCGGCTCGACATAGACGCGTTCGCGCACATAGACCGGGCGATCGACATAGACGACATCCGGCCCATCATCGTAATAGCGGTCGACATAGACGACGTCCGGCCCTTTCTTGTAGTGGCCGTAATGGTTGCCGTTGTCATGCCAATGCTTGTGCTTCCCATCGGCCAAGGCCGGTGTCGCCACCAGCGCCAAACCGATGGCGACCAACAAGCCCGCACCGGCCTTCAATACCGAACTGCTCGCTTGGTCTTTCAATGCCAACATGTCCCCACTCCTTCGCAAAGTTCTTTTGATGAGATCGGCAAGGTTCATCGCCGATCCGTATCGATAATAGGCAGCGGGGCCTTTTGATCCTGTGACTGTTCGGTGGCTTGGCATCGAAACGAGTCACGAATCCGTGAGGCATGAACGGCGCGAATTTATTCCATCCGCTTCGCTGCAATCTCTGTGATGAAACCGGGACGAGTCAGAGACCGGAAAGCGCCTGATCGAGATCGGCGATGAGGTCGTCGGCATTTTCCAACCCGACCGAAACCCGCACCAGCGCATCGGTGACGCCGACCTTGTCGCGGATCGCCTTGGCGACGCCCGAATGCGTGGTCGATGCCGGATGCGAGATGAGCGATTCGGTCCCGCCGAGACTGACCGCCAAGGTGAAGAGATGCAGGTCGTTGAGGAAATGGAAGGCTTCCTTTTCACCGCCCTTCACCGTGAAGGAGAAAGTGGACCCGCCGGCTCGCGCCGATTTCCGATAGACGCGCTGATAGGCTTCGTCCTTGATGAAGTCGGGATGATAGATGGCATCCACTTTGGGATGCTGCGCCAGAAAGGCCGCGATCTTGCGGGCCGAATCGCTGGCGCGCTCCATGCGCAGATGCAGCGTTTCCAACGATCGCCCCAGCATCCAGGACGAATGGGGATCAAGCTGCATGCCGAAGGCCGAGCGGATCTTGCGAATGGGCACCAGATGCGCGCTGCTGCCGATCACGGCACCCGCCACCAGATCGCTGTGGCCGCCTACATATTTGGTCAGCGAATAGACGACGATGTCGGCACCGAAGGACAGCGGCTGCTGGAAGATCGGCCCCAGCATCGTGTTGTCGACGATGATCAGCGGGCGCGATCCCTGTTTCTTCTCGATGGCATCGGCGGCACGCGTCACCAGATCGAAGTCGACGATGCCGCAGGTTGGGTTGGCCGGGCTTTCGACATAGATGATCGGCACCTTGCTGGTGCAGGCCGCAACGGCCTCGGTCACGGCCTCTTCATGCAGTCCGTCCATGAAGCCCTGCGCCTTCAGCCCGAACGGCGCCAGGGTGCCGACCAGCAGGGTTTCGGTTCCGCCGTAGAGTGGCTGGCTGTGCAGGATCGTGTCGCCGGGTCGCGCGAAGGCAAGGATTGCCGCCGTGATCGCGGCCATGCCGCTCGCAAACATCAGCGCGGATTGACCGCCTTCAAGGACAGCGAGCCGTTCCTCGACGATCTGCAGATTGGGATGATTGAAGCGCGAATAGACCAGGCCCGCATCCTGCGCATTGGGTGGTGTGCGGCGGCCGGATACATAGTCGAAGAAATCCTTGCCATCCTCGGCCGATTTGAACGCGAAGGTCGAGGTGAGAAAGACGGGCGGCTTCACCGATCCTTCCGACAAAAAGGGATCGTAGCCGTAACTCGTCATCAACGTTTCGGGACTGAGCTTGCGGTTGCCGATGGCAAGCTGGCGATAGCTCGATTTCATCTGAGGCTCTCCCGGAATGGAGGTTGCGCCTCAAATCATGTCACTCGCTTCCCCACCTGGCGACCGCAATTATTCTTGCGCTGCAACACACGCCGAAACGGCGGCGCCGTTTAGAAAGGCGCGCTTTCGTTCAACAAATTTGCTGCGGCGATCTTGCCGACCTCGGTCCCGGCCCAGTTGCGCAGGGTCGGCGTCAGCGATTGCTGCAACTGCTCCGCCTCATCCTTGCCGATGATGCCGAAATGGCGCAGCAGATGGCCCATCACCAGCTCGGCGCCGCGTCCGTTGCCGTCCTCGATCTTCAGGCAGACGCCCAGCCCCAGTTCCGGGAAGGCGCCCATATAGACACCTTCGGCGCCCGTCTTGATGGCGGCCTTGGTGCCCGTCACCTTCATCGCGTCGGTGCAGAAACGCCCGGTGCCGGCGACATACCAGGGCTCGGTCGACATGGCTTTGAGAATGCGGGCGCTGGCGGCGGCGCGGGCGGCGGAAAGGCCCTTGCCGTCGGCCATCTTCGCCATGCCCAGCGCATGATGGCCGACCGGAATGGCAATGGTGGGAATGCCGCAGCCATCGACACCGCGCGGTACATCGCCGAGGTCGAGGCCGCACATTTGCTCAAGGATGCCGAGCAGGCGCTGCTGCACCTTGTGCTCGTACTTGATGTAGCCGCGATGATCCTCGCCCAGATGCACGGCGGTGGTGAGGAAGCCGCTATGCTTGCCCGAACAATTATTATGGGCACGCGTCGGCGTTTCGCCCTTCCTCAGCATGTCGTGCGCGGCCGGTTCGTAATAGGGATAATGCGGCCCGCATTCGAGCGCCTCGGCAGTGAGACCCACCTTGGCGAGCCACTCATTGACGGCGGAAACGTGACCCGGCTCGCCACTATGGGACGCGCAGGCCAGGGCCACCTCGCGGTCGGTGAGGCCGAAGCGGTCGGCCGCGCCCGATTCCACCAGCGGGATCGCGAGCAGCGGCTTGATCGACGAGCGGCCATAAATGGGGCGTTCGATATCGCCCCACGACTTGACCACATGCGCGTCGGCATCGACCACGGCGGCGATGCAGCGATGGCGGCTTTCGACCAGATTGCCGCGCCACACCTCGACCAGGATCGGTGAATCGCCCTGTGGGATCTCGGCGTGGATATGGGGGTGCGGGTGGTTCATGGATCTCGCTCGCGAAAGGCCGGTCAATTGCGCGGGAGAATGCGCTGCCGGCCACGCTCTGGCAATGTCAGAAAGCGGCCTGGTGGCGGATGCGGAAGCGGCCGACCTTGTCCTTGACCCCGCAATCGCCCATCGCGCACCAGCGGCGCCGACCGTTCTTTGTGGTGTCGAAGAAGAACCAGCGGCAATCGGCGGCGGGGCAGCGCTTGATGCGGAACTGCGCCTCGCCCGTCAGCAGGTCGATGGCGTCGGCGACGATGGCTTGGCGGAATGCTGTCAACGGATCGTGGGCGCCGGGCCTCGCGACCGCGCGATGCGCGGCACTGTCCCAGACGAGTTGCGGTGGCAGGGCGGCGGCGGCCAGGGCCTCCAAGGCCGCGGCCGGCGGATCGAAGCCGATCACCAATTGGGCGAAGATGGCGATGAGCGTCTCACGCAGGGCAAGGAAACGTTCCAGGGAAGCGGCGTCGGGCGGTGCCGGCAAGGCGTGTCCGCCCCGGGCCGCCCAGGCGGCGAAGCTCTCGGCATCGGCACAGCGATCGGCGGCATCCGGCAGTGCGACCGTGTTGCAGAAGGCCAGCGACAGGCGGCCCGCCACGAATTCCGCCTTGGGCACGCGGCGGGGCAGGGCGTGGATGTCTGTCGGACTGTCGAATGTGCTCAATTCTGTAACCATTAAAACCGGATTGACTGGTTACAGTAGCAGAGGGCATTGTAACCAGCAAAATTGATTTTACTGGTTACAGCATGCACCCAGCCCATCTTGCCCTCGGCATCGGCATCCTGCTGTCGGGACTGAGCCCCATCCTGGTGCGTTTGTCGCCGCTCGACCCGGCGGCGACAGCCTGCTGGCGGCTGCTGGTGGCGGCCTTGCTCTCGCTTCTGTTTGCACGGGGCGCGGTGCGGTTGCCCGCTAAAGTCTTGATTGCCGTGGTTTTTGCGGGCTTCTTGCTAGCGGCCGATCTGGTCCTTTGGAACATCGCCATCATGACCACGACGGTGATGGAAGCGGCCCTCCTGGTGATGCTCTACCCGCTCCTTGTGGCGGGGATCGAGATCCTGTTCCTGAAGCGCCCGCTGGGCTGGCAGATGATTGTCGGTGGGCTCATTGCCTTTTCCGGGGTCGTTTTGATGTCTTTAGGGCCCGGTTTCGGCTCTTTTGGGAGTGGCAAATCGAGCACTTTGGGCAACCTCCTCGCCCTCACCGCCGCCTTCTTTTACGCCGGCTGCCTCCTCATCACCGCGCGCTCCTGCCGCGGCTACGACATCAAGGCGGTAACCTTCTGGGAGCTGCTAAGTGCCGGATTCTTTTGCGTTCCACTCCTCTTCGTCGAGGATCATGGGATGCCCCGGGACGGGTCAGAAGCGGGCTTCATGGCGCTCTATGGTTTGGTCACCTTCGCCGGCTACTACCTCATCAACAAGGGCCTCACCAAAGTGGCGGCGAGCGTTGCCGCGATCCTCGGCTATGCCCAGCCGGTCATTGCCAGTGTCATCGCTTTTTTCCTTTTATCTGAAGTACCTGGCGGCTTTGCACTGGCTGGCGGGGCGACCGTGATGGCGGGGTTGGCGCTGGCGGCCCAAGCCAAGGCGAAGGTTGCCGGATAGCGCCCATATCGCTAGGTTCCCGGCCATCATGAGCCAGAATCCCGTCCATCGCGGCTATTTCGGCATCGGCGTCGAGGGCATCTCGAAGCCGATGAACCTCGGTGCCGTCCTCCGAACCGCCCACGCCTTCCACGCCAGTTTCTGCTTCACCATCGGCGCCTGTTTCAATGTGCGCGATGTGCTGGCTTCCGACACGTCGGTGGCCTTCGATTCGATGCCGGTGCAGATCTATCCCGATGTCGCCTCGTTCCAGGCGCCGGTCGGGTGCCGGATCGTGGGAATCGAGATCACGGACGATGCCATCGACCTGCCGAGCTTCACCCACCCGCCGGCCGCCATCTATGTGCTGGGGGCGGAAAAGGATTCGCTCACGCCCGCCATGCAGGAACGCTGCGATTTCATCATCAAGATCCCGACCCGCTTCTGCGTGAACCTGTCGGTGGCCGGGGCCATCGTCATGTACGACCGGATGATCAGCCTGGGCCGCTTTGCCGAGCGGCCCGTGCGGGTGGGGGGACCGGCCGCCCCCTTGCTGAAACATAAACGGGGCCTCCCCGTCTGGAAGCAGAAGCAGCTGAAAAAACAGCAGAATTCCGATTGATCCACAGGCTTGTGACAGCTGCGGCAGTGGATTTTGCCGCCGATCCTTGCTAGATGAAGGCATGAGCCCCGTGCGCCTTGGCCCTTTTGGTCGGCCGGCGCCCCACATCAAGCGGAAACATCGATGCGTCTCAACGCCAAGATCATCGCCGGATATCTGTTGCTGCCCCTCCTCACCCTGGGCGCCATGAACCTGCCGGCGTCGGCCGATACACCGAAGAATCTCGGCGCCTACAAGAAATGGCGGGCGATGACGGCCGATTCCGACGGCAACCGGACCTGCTATGCGATGAGCGAGCCCACCGACAAGAAGGGGAACGTCAAGGAGCGCGGCAAGGTCGCGGCCCTCGTCACCCATTTTCCGGAGATCGGGGCGCTCGATCAGGTCTCGATCGTGCTGGGTTTCAAGCCGCAATCGAAGACGCCGGTCATCGTCAAGATCGGCGGCTTCACCTTCAAGTTCACCGAGATCGAGGATGACCGGGCCTGGGTGAAGAGCCGTGCCGACGACAAGGCGCTGGTGCAGGCGATGCGCAAGTCGAACCAGATGGTGGTGACGGCGACGACGGCGAAGGGCCTCAAGGTGCAGGACACCTATGACCTGTCCGGCTTCACCAAGGCCTATCGCACCATGAGCCAAGCCTGCACGAGCTAGAGATACTGAAGATGAGCATCGAGAAGCACGCCGAATCCTTTGCCGCCCCGGCCGTCGACGCCGAAGGGCGCCGCGACCTCATCGGCCTGTCGCGCGAGGAACTCGAAGCCTTGATGATCGAGGTCGGCGAGCCGAAGTTCCGTGCCCGCCAGCTGTGGCATTGGCTCTATCATCGCGGCGAGCGCGATTTCTCGCAGATGAGCAATCTCTCGAAGGATTTTCGCGTGCGCCTCGCCGAGAAGTTCTTCGTCGGCCGGCCCGATATCGCCGTGAGCCTTGCCTCGAAGGACGGCACGCACAAATGGCTGCTGGAATTCAACGATAAGCAGAAGGCCGAGACCGTCCATATCCCGGAAGAGGATCGCGGCACGCTTTGCGTCTCGTCCCAGGTCGGCTGCACTTTGACCTGCAAATTCTGCCATACCGGTACGCAGCGCCTGGTCCGCAACCTCACCGCCAACGAGATCGTCGGCCAGGTGATGATGGCGCGCGATCATTTGGGCGAATGGCCGAGCCCGCAGGACGGGCGGCTCCTGTCCAACATCGTCATGATGGGCATGGGCGAGCCGCTCTATAATTTCGATCAAGTGGCGAAGGCGCTGAAGATCGTCATGGACGGCGAGGGTATCGCCATCTCGAAGCGCCGCATCACACTGTCGACTGCCGGTGTCGTGCCGCTCATCGAACGCTGCGGCAACGAACTCGGCGTCAATCTGGCCGTCTCGCTGCACGCAGTGAATGACGAGTTGCGCAACGAGATCGTGCCGATCAACAAGAAATATCCGATCAAGGAATTGATGAAGGCGCTGGAGAACTATCCGGGTCTTTCCAATGCGCGCCGCATCACCTTCGAATATGTGATGCTGAAAGGTGTCAATGACAGCCCGGCCGATGCGCGCGCCCTGGTGAAGCTGATTTCCAAGGTGCCGGCCAAGGTCAACCTCATCCCCTTCAACCCCTGGCCGGGCGCACCCTTCGAGCGCTCGACGCCGGGCGCCATCCGCGATTTCTCGGACATCATCTTCGATGCCGGCTATTCGAGCCCCGTGCGCACCCCGCGCGGCGAGGACATCATGGCGGCCTGCGGCCAGTTGAAGAGCGACAGCGTCAAGCAGCGCCGTTCCGAGATCGACCGCGACGCCAAACCGAGCACTGCCTCGGGCGAGGCCGCCTGACGTGACATTTTCCCGTTGGTGGGTGATCGCGGGGGCACTGCTGCTGGCCGTTCCGGCGGCCGCTCAGGAACAGCCGGCCGCACCGCAGGATCAGGCGACCAAGAATGCGGCGCCCAAGAATCAGGCACCCCAAGAAAAGACACCCCAAGAAAAGACACCGGCCAAGAAGCTGAACCCGCTGCTGGAAAACTGCCTGAAGCCCGCGGATACCGAGGACACCGTCGTCGCCTGCACCACGGCGATCGAAAGCCGGCAATTGCAGGGCGAAGAGTTGGCTGCCGCCTTGTTCCGGCGCGGCATCATCCAGGGGCGCCGCGGGCAGGGCACCGCCGCTGCGAACGATTTCAGCTCGGCCTTGAAACAGACGCCCGATGCGACCGACGTGCTCTATGCGCGCGCGGCGATCTATGGCGCGATGAAACGGCATGATCTCGCCATTGGCGATTACGACCATATCCTGAAGCTGGTGCCGGGCGATCCGGACTCGCTCAACCGCCGCGCCTGGTCGAAGGCGGCCTTGGGGCGCGATCAGGCGGCGATCGACGATCTCACGGCGCTTCTCAAAGTATCGAAGGACGATGTCGACGCGCTGATGGATCGCGGCGGCCTGTTCCTGCGCCAAGGCAAATTCGCCGAAGCGGCGGCTGATTTCGGTGCCATCGTGAAGCTGGAGCCCAAGAGTGCGGCGGCCTTCTACAATCGCGGCCGTGCCAACTTCCTGAAAGGCGATTTCAAGGCAGCGGTGAAGGACTTTGCCGATGCCGAGCGTTTCCGCGAGAACAATCCCTATGCCGCGCTACGCCGCTATCTGGCTCTGGCGCAAGGGGGCGCGAAGGCCGACGGCAAGATCCTGGATGAAGTGATGGCGAAGTTCCCGGCCGATCAATGGCCGCTGCCGGTGCTGGCGACGATCCGCGGCCAGGTCGCGGAAAAGGACCTGCTGGCTGCGACAACAGTGCGCGATCCGAATGTGGCGCGGCGCCTTGCGGCCGAGGCGCATTATTATCTGGGTGAAGCGGCGCTGTTGCGCAAAGACGCGAAATCGGCGCGCGCGCATTTCGATGCCGCGAAGGATGGCGACCGCAATCTGCCGGAAGCGATCGATGCCGGCTGGCGCCAGAAGCAACTGCCATAAGGTTTGAATGGAGAAGAGGGGCGCCCGGCAGGCCATCTGCACGATGGGGGGAGTGTGCAATTTCGATGGCCCGCCGGGAGCACTTGGACCCGCACCGGGGCTGCGGTGCGACTCCAAGGAGACCGGTCGGTCGATCCTGATCTGGGGGCGTGTCAGCGGGGCGACGTCGACCCGCTGTCCTCCGGAAGGCGACCGTCAGGTGAAGAATACATCCGGAGATATTACGGAAAGCTGAAGAAATATCCCTGGATTGCGCAAAAACTCAGCGGCGTATTAACCTTCTTTCAATATTCCTGCCGAGAAACGGAACATGCTCTTATCCGCCAATACCCGCCCTTTATTGTCCGGGCTTGCAGCGCTCGCCGCTGCCCTGCTGATCAACCCGCTCGCCGTCGGTCCGGCGCGGGCGGACAATCCGGATCTGCCGGCCTGCCTCGATTTCGAGCGCGCGGCCTGCGATGCGGTGCTGCGCACCGAGCCCGACAATCTCACCGCCTTGTTCCTGCGTGGACTGGCTTCCGAACTCGCGGGTGACGAGCAGGCCGCCCTGGCCGATTTCGACGCCACCGCCACCCGCGAGCCGCGGCATTTCGGCGCACAGCTTTGGCGCCAGGTCGCGGCAGCGAGCCTCCAGCAGGATCGCCGGGCGTTGCTGGAAGCCTATCTGGCCGGTGCCAAGCAATTGGCACCCTGGCCGCGGGTTCTTGCCGAGCTCTATCTGGGGAAGGCCGATGCGGGTGCGGTCCTGCAACTGGCCGAAGGGCAGCCGGCGACGGCGCGGGCCGAGGCCATTTGTGCCGCCGAATACCATATCGGCCGGGCGTTGGCCTTAAGCGGGGACATGGAAGCCGCCAAGGTGCATTTTGGCCGGGCGCTGGCGACGGGTGCGGAACATGTTTTCGAGTACCGGGCCGCGGAGCGGGCGCTTCACTGAGGAGTCCCATTCGGCTCGCACCGGCACCCCCACCCTTGCCACTAACCCGCATTTCCCCTAGGTTCCGCCCGCTTTTCCTGTGAACAAGGTGGACCATGTCGCGCGATATCAAGAAAGTTGTCCTCGCTTATTCCGGCGGTCTCGACACGTCGGTCATTCTGAAATGGCTGCAGGAAACCTATCGATGCGAAGTGGTGACCTTCACGGCTGACCTCGGCCAGGGCGAGGAGCTGGAGCCGGCGCGCAAGAAAGCCGAGATGCTGGGCATCAAGGAGATCTTCATCGAGGATCTGCGCGAGGAATTCACCCGCGATTTCGTCTATCCGATGTTCCGCGCCAATGCGCTCTATGAAGGCCAGTATCTGCTGGGCACGTCGATCGCGCGACCGCTCATCGCCAAGCGCCAGATCGAGATCGCCAAGATGACCGGTGCCGATGCCGTCGCCCACGGTGCGACCGGCAAGGGCAACGACCAGGTGCGTTTCGAGATCGGCTATTACGCGCTCAACCCGGAGATCAAGGTGATCGCCCCGTGGCGCGAATGGGACCTGACCTCGCGCACGCGCCTCATCGAATATGCCGAAAAGCATCAGATCCCGGTCGCCAAGGACAAGCGCGGCGAAGCGCCGTTCTCGGTCGACGCCAACCTGTTGCACTCGTCCTCCGAAGGCAAGGTGCTGGAGGATCCGTGGCAGGAACCGGAAGAGATGGTTTATCAGCGCACCATTTCGCCGGAAGCCGCTCCCGACAAGCCGACCTATATCGAGATCGGCTTCCAAAAAGGCGATGCGGTGTCGATCGACGGCGAGAAGCTGTCGCCCGCGACCCTGCTCACCAAGCTGAACGCGCTCGGCAAAGCCAACGGCATCGGCCGCCTGGATCTGGTCGAGAACCGCTTCGTCGGCATGAAGTCGCGCGGCGTCTATGAAACGCCGGGCGGCACCATCCTTCACGCCGCCCATCGCGGCATCGAGAGCATCACGCTGGATCGCGGTGCGGCGCATCTCAAGGACGAGATCATGCCGCGCTATGCCGAGCTCATCTATAACGGCTTCTGGTTCGCGCCCGAGCGCGAGATGCTGCAGGCCCTGATCGACAAGAGCCAAGAGCATGTCGAGGGCACGGTGCGGATGAAGCTCTACAAGGGCAATGCCACCGTGGTCGGGCGCAAGTCCGACAAGTCGCTGTATTCGCTGAAGCACGTCACCTTTGAGGACGATGCCGGCGCCTACGACCAGCGCGACGCGCAAGGCTTCATCAAGCTCAATGCCCTGCGCCTGCGGTTGCTGAAATACGGTCGCGGCTAAGGGTCCGCGCCCTCAAAAAGCGACAAGGGTCAGCGACAAGGGTCATGGAAGCCCCTCATTCTCTCAGGCAGAATGAGGGGCTTTTTCTTTCAGGAGACGCTCTGATGATCATCACCACGACACCGACCATCGAAGGCAAGCGCATCGTCGACTATCGCGGCGTCATCGCCGGCGAAGCGATCGTGGGGGCCAATATCTTCCGCGATCTCTTTGCCTCGATCACCGATATCGTCGGCGGCCGATCCGGTGCCTATGAAAGTGCGTTGAAGGGTGCCCGTGAGACGGCGTTCGACGAGCTGCGCGATGCCGCGCGCCGTGCCGGCGGCAATGCCGTGGTCGGCGTCGACATCGATTACGAAGTGGTCGGCAAGGCCGGTTCGATGCTGATGGTGAGCGTCAGCGGCACGGCAGTGGTGGTGGAGTAGCTGGACGCGTCCCAAGTCCGCTTGCGCCGACACCCCCGCTCGCTGGCGCGCACCCCCACCCTAACCCTCCCCCTGAAGGGAGAGGGGATTCGAGCCGGAATTGCATCGATGTTCCAGCTAGCTCGGTGAGATTCCCTCTCCCTTCAGGGGGAGGGGCTGTCGGCGAATGCCGACATGCGTCGGCGGGGTGGGGGCGGAAGCGACGGCTCTTGCCGTCAAGTACTCACCCCAGCAGCGCGCCGCGCAGATCGCGCTTCACATGCCAGGCGATCAGCTTGCCGAGGCGCGCGTTGCCGAGGGGTGCCCGCATCGTGCGCTGGATGATGTCGAGGTCCGGGGCGCCGTTGGCTTCGATGATGCTGGGGCCGTCTTCCAGGATGGCGATGTCCCAGCCGATGACGGTGAAATCGCTGAAGTGCGGATGCGCCCGTTCCACCAAGGCACGCGCTTCGTTCCAGAGCGGCAAAATGCGGCCCTCGATCGGGGCGTCGGTGATGGGATGCCGCGTGAACCAGCCGGAATCAATTGAAAGGCCCAGATCCGTCGCGGGGCCCAATCGTCCGGTCTCGATGTCGACCGCCGAGGCAATGCCGCCAGCGTGAAAGTTATCGACCGGTGAACCGGATACGCGCGGCATGCGGAAAGCCGCATTCGTCACCTCATAGGCACCGGTCTCGTTGCGGCAGGTGACGATGCGGATCGTGGCCAATGTCTTGCAATTGACGTCGGCAAGCGCAGGATGATTGACAAGGGTCTTCTGCACCAGCAGCGGCACCTCGGCCGACTGCTCGGTGACGGATTGGCGCAGCGCCGCCGGCGACATGTGCTGGCCGTCCTTGGCGATGAAAATGCCCTCGGCATACTGCCATTTGACGGCACCGCGACCACCGCTGCCCTTGCGCGGCTTGATGAAAAGATCGAAGGGCGGCAGTTCCTTGACGCTCTCATAGGCGGGCTCGGCCTGGCCCCGGCTGGCGGCGAAGACCACCGGTGCAACGGGTAGCCCAAGTTCTCGGCAGCGATCGTGGAAACTGAGTTTCTCGCTGAGGCGGTGCCCGGTCGGCTTGTGCATGATCTTGTAGGCAGCCGACTTGGTTTCGTTGCGCTGCAGATACTGACCGGCGACGCGGCCGCATTCGGGGGCGAAAAGCTCGAACTGATAGTAGGCTTTGGGTGCCAAGCCGAATTGCCACATGAAGCGCATCTGCTCGGCAAACTGGCGCAGCTTCGACTTGCCGGTCCGTTGGGCGATGCTGGGGCCGAGCTTGCGCGTCAGGCGCAGCCCCGCGGCGATGCCGCCGAAACCCTGGCCCAGTGCCAAGCCCATGACCGCACGATGGAAGCGGCGCCGGCTGAGCTTTTCCGAGGTGAAGGCGGCCGTTGCGAAAGCGAGCTGTGCCGCGCGGAGGGAGGCGGCATTGTCGGCAAGCGATTCCGCCTCGCCAATGCGGGCCAGCAAGGCGTGGCGCGTCGAGATCTCGGCCGCCAGCAGGATGAAGCCCAGCAGATAAAGCTGCAGGTAAATGAATTCGATAAGATCGCCGATATTGTCGTAGGTATCGAAATCGAGGCCCATTTGGAGCCTGAGATGCGGTTCGCCGATTTCAAGGCCGAGCGCGATGCTGTTGAGGCCGAAAGCGAGGGCCAAAATGGCAACGATCGGCGTCGGCTGCCGTGTGGCATGCGTGGCGCGGCGCGGCCGCAGGCGGGCGATGGTGAGGAGGAAGGCGCCGCCCGCCATCCAGCGCATGACGGCACCGAGCCAGCTCGGCGAGATTTGTGCCTCGAAATGTTCGGCGGCGGTGCCGCTCAGTTCGATGAGAACCAGAAACGCGCAGAAAGCCGCCGTGGCGATCCAGAAGGCGCGCCCGAAGGGATCGGCGTCGCCCGGCGTCGCCGCCACCTTCGCTTGACGTGCCAGGGCCACGGCCAGTACGGCGGCAAAGGCGTAAACAAAGCAGTTCACGCTGTCGACCCAGTCCTGGTGGGTGATCTGCGCAACGACAAAGGCAATGAGCGCCAGCGGTATGAGCAGGGCCCAGATGAAGACGGAACGAATAAGGTCGCGGGGGTCGACGGCGCGGGAGCTGGGGGCGATCATCTTGGGCGGATGGTCCTTCGTACTTCAATGTGGCCGGCTCGGGGTCGGCCTTATCCAGAGACGATCCCGCAAGGGGATCCGTTGGGCCGGCAAGCATTGCGTCGCCCCCGACGTCCTATGCTAGCAGGGCATAGCGCAGTCTTGTTACTCTTTCCTGACAAAAAACTGACTGCGGCAGCAATCTCTTGGTCTGCTTTAAAATATATATATTTCAAATAGTTAAAATCATCCCGCCGCAATCAGACCAGCCGTCTTTGCCAAGCCAGGCGCCCGCGCGTGGTCGCCGTTCGATCACGTACTTTTGTGACTGAAATCGGCGCCGAACCAAGACTCTTTTGTTAAATTCGTCTAGAAACGCTTGCCCGCCGGCAGGGGACCCGGCGCGCAGCAAAAGGCGACGGGCGGCCGGACAGAAATGATGTGGGCGGGAAAGAACTGGGGCGCCGTGCGCGCGCATTTGAAGCATCGCTGGCAATTGCCGCTGATGGTGGTCGCCCCCGCCTATCTGGTTTCCTATTTGGTGTCCGGTCTTGCCTTCGGCGTCTGGGTGGAACCGCACCGGGCACTCATCGACCTGGCCCTGCTCGTGCTCCTGGCGCGCCTGGTCCTCACCTTCTCGCGCAAGGTCTGGGCGTTTGCCGCCCTGATGAGCCTGCTCATCGCCGCTTTTTTCATCGGTTCCAGTGCCAAGATCGCCATGCTGGGCCGGCCGGTCATGCCGGACGACATCTACAGCGTGGTGGCGCTGGTGCGCATCATGGGGTGGGCAGGCTGGATCGTCGTGGCGTTGCCGCTCATGGTGATGGCGGGGCTCTTCATCGGCAATCTGAAGTTCCGCGGGCGTGCGGCCAAGGCTTCGTTCGCGACCCTGGTCGCCTTGCCGATCGGAATCGGTGCCATCAGCGAGCAGGCCCTGCGCGGTGCCGACATCCTGGTCGGCAACCATCCCTGGGACCAGCGCGAGAATTTCACCATGCGCGGGCCCACCTTCCACATCCTCCAGGAGACGTTGCGCGCCTTCGCAACGCGCAAGCCCGCCCCCAGCGAGACGGAGGTGGCTGCCGCACTCGACCGGATCGACAGCGAAGCCGGGGACCAGCCCAGCACCGCCTATCTGGATGCGAATGTCACCCCGGCCGGCCTTGGCAACTCGAAGCCGCGCAATGTGCATATCCTGCTGCTGGAAAGCTTCTGGGATCCGACGCCGCTTCTGCCCAAGGACCATCCGACCCTCGACGGCAAGCCGCTCCTCGATCCGCGCTTCACCAAGCTGTGGGACGAGACGGGGCGCTCCACCGCCATGTCCCCCACCTTCAGCGGCGGCACCGCGAATGCCGAGTTCGAAGTGCTGTGCGGCTTCCCGATCGACAGCTGGGCGGTGAAGTTCGAACAGGGGTTCAATACCGCGCCGTGCCTGCCCTCCTTGCTGGGGGAAGAAGGCTATCGGACGGTGGCAAGTCATCCCAATGCGCCGGGCTTCTGGAACCGCATCAACGCCTATCGGCGCTTGGGGTTCGAGACCTTCTGGTCGCAGGGCGATTTCAAGATGGACGAGATGATCGTCTGGATGCTTTCCGACCGCTCGCTCTACCGGCAGGTGGCCGAGAAGATCGCGGCGGAGAAGGCCGCCGACCCGCGCCCGGTGCTCGACTTCATCGTGACGCTCTATGGCCACTGGACCTATGACATGGTGCCGGAACGGCCCGCCGTGGTGCCGGTCAATCCGGAACAGACGGAGCTCGGCCAATATGCGACGGCGATGCATTACAAGTCGATCGAACTCATGGACGAGATCGAACGGCTGCGGCGCGAGGATCCGGATTCACTCATCATCGCCTTCGGCGATCATCTTCCCAATCTGGGCTACAATTGGGGCGAATATAAGAATAACGACTTCTTCAAGGGCGGATGGGGCGATTTCTCGCCGGCCATGTATGCCCGTTCGCGCACCACGCCGCTCATTGTCATCGATGGCGAGAACGGTCCCCTGAAGCTGGGCTCGCAGCCGCTCTACCGTCTCAACCAGCTGGTCCTCGATCGGCTCGGCATCGACGCGCCGAATATCGGCGCGCTGGTGCCGCCGCCGGAAAGGATCACCGTGCGCCCGGTCCCCGACACGATCATCGGCTATGACGCGGCCAATATGCCCTTCCTCTGCAACCCCGGTGTCGTGAGCGGCGATTGTGCGACTGCCGCGGCCTGGCTTGAGGATGTGAAGCTGGTGGCGCGCGATATCTTCGACGGCGCCGGGCATGCGCTGACGCTCCTGGAACGGCACCGCCATCCGGTCGCGGCCAGCCTGCAATGAAGGCCCAGCTCGCGCGTCATCCCTGGCTTCTGCCGGTGCTTTCGACCTCTGTCTATTACGCCCTGGCCTATCTCGCTTCGTCCCACTTCTTCAATGTCGCCATCGTGCCGCGCCGTGTGCCGGCTGATCTTCTGGCGCTGCTCCTCCTCTCGCTGCTGCTCTTTGCCCTGTCGCGGCGGGTGAGCCTTTTCCTCATGCTGCAGGGTCTCCTCGTCGCGACCCTCTATCTCGGGAGTGCCGCGAAGAACGCGATGACCGGCCGGCCCCTGATGCCGGAAGATATCTACAGTCTCGATGCGTTCATCCGCCTGATGGGGCCGCTCGGCTGGCTGGTCGCCGGCATTCCGTGCCTTCTCATCCTGGTGCTCTTCTTCGGCAATCTCAAATTCGAAGGGCGCCTGCGTCGGGCGGTCCTGGCGACCGCGACCGGCCTCTTCCTCAGTGCCGGCGCGGGGTCGATCGGGCTGGTCGACTGGATGGATCATTTCTGGGGCGACAAGCCCTGGGACCAGCGCGAGAATTTCGTCTGGCGCGGCGGCACCATCCACATGCTGCAAGAATTGGTGCGGGTCGTGGCGCTGGCCACACCAGCACCCAAGGCGGATGCGGTGAAGGAAGCGATCGACCGGCGTCTCGCCGCCGCAGACGTGGCGCCCCGCGCCGGGCATCGCCGCAATCTTCATGTCGTGCTGGAGGAGAGCTTCTGGGACCCGTCGCCGCTGACCGCCACGGGGTTGACGCAATCGCCGCTCGACCCACGCTTCGTGGCGCTGTGGGGTGCGGCCGGCCGCTCGACCGCCATGTCGCCGGCCTTCGGCGGTCAGACCGCCAATGCCGAGTTCGAAGTGCTGTGCGGCTTTCCGCTGGCGCAAGGGGCCGTGCGTTTCGAGCAGCCGCTCAATGACGATCTCCCCTGCCTGCCGCGTGTGCTGGCCGAGAGCGGCTACCGGACGGTCGCAAGCCATCCCAACACGCCCGGTTTCTGGAACAGGCAAGCAAGCTATGACCGGTTGGGCTTCGAAACCTTCTGGTCGATCGGTGACTTCGTTCAGGACGACATGACATCGATCTTTCTGTCGGACGCGTCGCTGCACCGGCAGGTCGCCGGGAAGCTGAAGGCAAGCGACGATCCGCGCCCGGTCTTCGACTACACAGTGACCTATTACGGTCACTGGATGTATGATGTCGACGCCAAGCGCCCGCTCATCGCGGGCTCGGCCAGCCATGTCGATGAAGTGAACCGCTATGTCAGCGTCGTACATTGGAAGTCGCGCGAGATGATGGACGCGATCGAGCGCTGGCGCCGCGAGGATCCGGATTCGGTCATCGTCGTCTTCGGCGACCATCTGCCGCTTCTTGGCCAGAATTTGGCCGGCTATGCGGAGTCGGGCTTTCTGGGCGGTGCCGACGATCATGTCTCGCCGCCGGTCCAGGCCAAGAGCACCGAGACGCCGCTTGTCGTCATCGACGGTGAAAAGGGGCCGCTGCGCCTGGGAGCCCTGCCCATGTACCGGTTGCCTTCATTGCTTCTTGATCTGGTGGGCGCCGAGCATAAGGCGATCGCGGATCTTGCCGCCCCACCGGCGGGTCTGGCCCTGCGGCCGCTGCCCGGCCATGTGGTCGGCCTCAATGCTGCGGGCGAACCGTTCCTCTGCCAAGGTGCCGATCGCAATCCGCCCTGTGATGCCGTGGCGGCCTGGCAGAAGGATCTCGATATCTTGTCACACGATCTATTTTCGGGCGCTGGCCATGCGGCAGATTGGGATGCGGTGCCGCGCGACAAGTTTGCCGGACTGCGCCAATGACGAGTGTGCGGCCTCTGACGGTCGCCGATGTCGATATCGTGCAGGAAATGGTGCTGGAGTTCGGTGCCTATCTCCGCAATCTCGGCGACAATTGGCAGCACAATTTCACGGCCGAGAAATACCTGCGTGACGGCTTCGGCCCACACCAGGCCTTCCGCGGCTTTATTGCGGAACGCGACGGCATGGCCCTAGGCTATATCCTGATGGCGCCCAATTACGACGTCGATCAAGGCATGCGCATCGAGATCGTCATCGATCTTTGGGTCCGGGCGCACGTGCGCAGGAGCGGGGCTGGCCGCCTGCTGATGCAGCGGGCAGCCGCTGAAGCACGGCAGAAAGGTGCAGGTCAATTGCTGTGGGCGGTATATCGTCCCAATGAACTGGCGCGCGATTTCTATCTGGCCATCGGTGGGAAGATGGTCGCCGACCTGGACTGGATGTATCTGCCGTTGGAGAATTGAGCCAAGACAGCCAAGATATCGCCTAACCGGTCGTTAATCTTGTGAAGGTTAGGGTGCAGATGGAGAGACATCTTGCCCCATTCGCGTGCTCAAAGCCTCAAATTCGTCCGCCGGGTCGCTGTCGTCAGCGCCATCGTCATGCTGTTTTCAGCACTGCTTGTAGCGCCTATCCGCTATCGCACGGAAAGCGAAGACATCCGGCATACGGCGGAAGCATATAATGAAAGCATGGCGCACAGCCTCGTGCTGATGGTGCGCGACGATATTGTGACCGTTCTTCTCAGTCATGACCATGCCCCTGACCCCAAGGCGATGCGCGGTGTGCAAACGGTGTTCAACACGGCCTTCGGGGAGTTGGCGCAAAGCTCCAAGCTGCTCAAGGTGAAGCTGTTCGACGAGACCGGGCATCTCATCTATTCGACCGCGGCCGATGAGGAAGGCGAGGAGGGGGACGACGAGGACAACGCCTTTGCCTGGGCGATGCGCGAGAAAACCACCAAGAGCGATTTGACGTTCCGGCGCAATATGGCGACTTTGGAAGGCATGCGATCAGATCGTCATGTCGTCGCCAGCTATGTGCCGATTTTTGCGGATAGGGAGCGAAAGACGTTCCTGGGGCTTTTCGAGATTTACTCCGACGTCACCGACCGGATGCAATCCTTCAAGAATGAGATCTTTCTTGAAATGACCCTGACCGTCGTCGTCGTCGGGCTCGGCTATGCCGGCCTGCTGATGGCTGTTGTGATGGGGGCGCGCAGCCTGGACCGAGCTCATCGGGATGGGTTGAAGATGGCAGCGCAGGTTGCCTCCCTGAGCGCTGCGGCTGATGCCAAGACCAAGCTGTTCACGTCCATGAGTCATCATCTGAAGACACCGCTCAATGCCATCATCGGCTTTTCGGAGATGATCGAAGGTGAGCGGCTGGGCCCCATCGGCGATCGTCGGTATGTCCGCTATGCTGGCGACATTCTGGAATCCGGCAAGGGTCTGCTGAAAGGCATCGACAACATTCTTGAATATGTCCGGGTCGACAGCGGCAAGCTGGTTCTCCACCCTGACTTGGCAGATCCGCGCGACATCCTGTCGGCCATTGTGCGCGAGCTGAGACCTGTGGCTGAAGCGGCCAAGGTTGTCTTGGATATCGAGGTCGTGCAGGAACTTCCCTATATTGTCGTTGATGCCAAGTGCCTGCGCCAGATCCTGCGCAATTTGGTGGACAATGCGGTGCGTTACAGCAAAGCCAACGGGCATGTCCGCCTCGGTGCCCGGCTCATCAATGATACGCAGATCCTTTTCACGGTCGAAGATGACGGCATCGGCATATCGGAAGAAGATCTGGGCGGTGTCTTCGTCCCGTTTGGACAACGGGCGCAGATTCTGACACAGTTTCAAGGCGGCTTCGGTATCGGCCTGCCTTTGTCGAAGCGGCTTGCCGAGTGCATGGGCGGTTCATTGTCATTGGAGCGGCGGGTGGAAGGCGGCATGTTGGCATCGCTGATCCTGCCGCACGAGACGGCGGAGGCCGGCGACAAGACGGTCTGAGCAAGATTGGAAAGGAGAGGGAAGCAGCCATGATCAACGCTCTGTTCCACTGCCTTTCAATCGGGCTCCTTCTGATCCTTGCGACAAGTTTCCCGGCGTCAGCCATCGACGTGAAGGGGCGGTTCTTCGTCGATCATGGCAGCGTCGTGCGCCTTAAGGGGATCGCCATGGGCGATGTCGGCGATCTGCCGGCGGATCAGAATCCCTATCCCGAGATTGCCGGCGATTGGCACGCGAACATTGTTCGCCTCTCGATCCACCCCGGCTTTTGGCGCGACGATTCCGTGGGGGCATTGGCACGCCTGACCCAGCATGTCGAGTGGGCCCGTGCGGCCGGACTCTATGTCATCATCGACTATCACGCCATCGGCTGGCCGGACGGCTATCGACAGAATGTGTTCGTCGACGGCGATACGAATACGACGGATTGGTACGACACGCGTCTCAGCCTGGCGCTGGATTTCTGGCGCGCCGTCGCCGCCACGTTCAAGGACGACGATATCCTTTTTGAACTGTGGAACGAGCCCGTCTCGTCTGCCGATGAGAACATGCGCGGTGCCGCCGAACGCTGGCGGAAGTTGGCACCGATCTGGCAGCAATTGACGCATCTCATCCGCGGACAGGGGAACCGCAATGTCATCCTGGCGGCCGGTTCGCAATGGGCCTTCGCGCTCGACGGCATTGCCGACTATCCGCTGCCGGATCCGAACACGGCTTATGTCTGGCATGCCTATCCCAGCGCCGATTTCCGCGCCTATGCGGCTACCGTCGAAAAGTTGGCGGAGGAGCAGACGATCGTTGTCACCGAATGGGGCTTCGAGCCCGGCGCCAAGGAACATTGGGGCGGCACGGCCAAGGGCTTCGGCGAGCCCTTTGCGGCGCTGCTCGATGCCAACAAACTGTCCTATACCGGCTGGTGCTGGAACGTCGACTATGGCCCGACTTTGCGCAAATCGGACGGCAGAGCGCTGACACCCTGGGGCGCTTTCCTGAAACGCCATCTGCACGCCGGCTGAAAGCCGGCGCGCGAGATAGCAAGCTGTTTACATGTGGATAGGCTTCATGGTGATCGCCATCGCCGCTTCCTTGATGGCTTCGTTATGGGTTGGATGGCCGTGGAAGGCCCGCGCCACATCCTCAGACGAGCCCTGGAATTCCATCGCCATGACGCATTCATGGATGAGCGTGCCGGCACCCGGCCCCAGAATGTGGGCGCCGAGCAGGCGGTCGCTCTTGGCGTCGGCCAGCAGCTTGACCTGACCGTCGGTTTCGCCCGCCGCCTTGGCACGCGAATTCACCGTGAAGGGGAACTTGCCGACCTTGTAGGCGATGCCTGCCGCCTTCAGTTCTTCCTCTGTCTTGCCGACCGAGGCCAGTTCCGGGTTGGTGTAGACGATGCTGGGGCAGGTCTCGTAATTGATATGGCCCCTCTGCCCAGCGAGCGTTTCGGCGATCGCCACGCCTTCTTCCTCGGCCTTGTGGGCGAGCATCGGGCCGACGATCACGTCGCCGATCGCATAGATGCCGGGGACATTGGTCTGGAAGTGATGATCGACCGCGACGCGGCCGCGCTCGTCCAGCTTCACGCCGGCTTTGTCGAGGCCGAGGCCTTCGGTATAGGGGCGGCGGCCGACCGAAACCAGGACCACGTCGGCAGTGACGGTTTCCGCCGTGCCACCTTTCGCGGGCTCGACGGAAAGATCGATCTTGGCGCCTTTCGATTTCGCGCCGGTCACTTTCTGGCCGAGGCGGAACTCGATCCCCTGCTTGGCGAGGATCTTCTGGAACTGGGTCGCGATCTCGCCGTCCGTCGTCGGGATGATGCGATCGAGAAACTCGATGACCGTCACTTTGGCACCGAGGCGCCGCCAGACGGAGCCGAGTTCCAGACCGATGACGCCGCCGCCGATGACGACCATGTGCTCGGGCACCTTTTCCAGGGTCAGCGCGCCGGTCGAGGTGACGATCTTCTTCTCGTCGATGGTGAGGCCGGGAAGGGGCGTCGAGTCCGAACCCGTCGCAATGACGATGTTCTTCGCAACGACCGTCTGATTGGCCTCGCCCGTCACCTGCACCTTGCCGCCGCCCAGCAGCGCGCCGCTGCCTTTGAGGTAGGTGACCTTGTTCTTCTTGAAGAGAAATTCGATGCCCTTGGTGAGATCGCCCACCACCTTGTCCTTGCGGGCCAACATGGTCTTCAGGTCGAGCGAGACGCCTTTCACCTCGACGCCGTGGGCGGCTAGGTGATGAGCGGCCTCCTCGAACTTCTCGGACGAGGCGAGGAGCGCCTTCGACGGAATGCAGCCGACATTGAGGCAGGTCCCGCCGAGCACGCCGCGCTTTTCAACACAGGCGACCTTGAGACCCAGTTGCGCCGCCTTGATGGCGCAGACATAGCCGCCCGGCCCACCGCCGATGACGACGACATCGAATGTTTCTTCGGCCATGATACTCACTCCCTTTCGGGCCGCGCGGCCCGCCAATATCAGATCTGTTGGGTTGTCAGAATTGCTGGGCGCGGATCAGGATCACCGCGCGTTCCTGGCGAGGTCCATACTTCGCCATCTCCATGAATGACGCATGGGTGGCAGCGCGGCCGGTCTGCGACCGGGCTGTCTGCCCCTTGTTGCGCGAAATCCACGGATCGTTGAGGTAGACGTGCTTGTCGTCGCAATCGGCAAAGACCAGCCAATGCGGTGTGTTGTCGCCATGAAAGGCCTTGGTCGACACCAGCACGATCGGAATGGCGCCTTCGGCCCGTGCCTTGGCAAGGTCGGCGATATCCCATTTGCGGACGGTGATGGGCAGGCCCAGTTCGCGGACGGAGGCTTCGTCCGTCTCCTGCACCAGCTTGCCCGCTTTCCGCCATTCCGGCTTCTTCTGATAGTCGAGCAGAACGGCGCCTTTGTGGCTGAGCCAGATTTCCGGCAGAAACCCGCGCCGCCAGGCGGCAAGGGCGATGCCATAGGGTGACGAGCCGGCATGGCCTGCCCCCATATAGACCGTGTTGGCTTCGCGCCAGACCTGCAGCTCGTGGACGCGATCGAAATCGGTCGAGCTGTCGAGGCCCTTCATCGCCATCAGCAGCGACGCGGCACCACAGGAAAAGTCGGTCGTCTGGTTGTAATAGGGAAGGCGCTGCCGCGTTCTCTTCGCGGCAGCTTTGCCTTTCCCGGTCTTGCGCCCCAGTGCCTTAGGGCCTGGTGCTTTGCGGGCCGATGCCTTCTTGGCCAAGGCCATTTGGCGTCAGAGCTCGATCAGCAGGCGCTGCGGATCTTCGAGGCATTCCTTGATGCGGACCAGGAAGGTCACTGCCTCGCGCCCGTCGATGATGCGGTGATCGTAAGAGAGCGCCAGATACATCATCGGGCGCCCCTCGATCTTGCCATCGACCACCATCGGCCGCTGCTGGATCTTGTGCATGCCAAGGATGCCGGATTGCGGCGGGTTGATGATCGGCGTCGACATCAGCGAGCCATAGGTGCCGCCGTTCGAGATGGTGAAGGTGCCGCCGGTCAGGTCTTCGATGGAGAGCTTGCCGTCGCGGGCGCGCTTGCCGAGCTCGGCGATGGAGGATTCGATCTCGGCGAAGCTCAAGGCATCGACATTCCTGAGGACCGGCACGACCAGGCCCTGCTCGGTGCCGACCGCGACGCCGACATCGTAATGGTTCTTGTAGATGATGTCGTCGCCGTCGATCTCGGCATTGACGGCCGGAATTTCCTTGAGCGCCTGCAGCGAGGCCTTCACGAAGAAGGACATGAAGCCGAGCTTCACCTTGTGCTTCTTCTCGAAGCTGTCCTTGTACTTGTCGCGCAGCGCCATCACGGCCGTCATGTCCACCTCGTTGAAGGTGGTGAGAATGGCGGCATTGTTCTGGGCCTGCTTCAGGCGTTCGGCGATGCGGCGGCGCAGGCGCGACATCGGCACGCGTTCCTCGCGCTCGGTGAGGTTGCGCGGCACATGCGGCACGACGGGAGCCGGGGCCGGCGCCGGGCGCGCGGCGGCCGGGGCAGCAGCGGGTGCCGCCTTCTGCTTTTCCAGATGATCGAGCACGTCGCCCTTGGTCAGGCGCCCATCCTTGCCGGTGCCGGCAATGGCCGATGGGTTGACGCCGCTTTCATCGACCAGCTTCTTCACGGCCGGGGACAGGCGGTCGTCGGCGGCAGGGGCAGCAGCAGCCGCCTTGACGGCTGGCGCGGGTGCGGCGGCGGCCACCGTGGGCTTGGCGGCCGGGGCAGCTGCAGCGCCACCGGTGACGATCGAGCCGATCACGGTGCCGACATTGACGGTGGTGCCGGCCGGGGCCGAAATCTCACCCAGCGTGCCAGCCGCGCTGGCGAAGACTTCGACGGTTACCTTGTCGGTTTCCAGCTCGACCAGCGCCTCGTCCTTCTTCACGGGGTCGCCGATATTCTTCATCCACTTGGCGACGGTCGCTTCGCTGACCGATTCGCCCAAGGCTGGAACCGTGATCGGTGTTGACATTCTTTTCTCTCCCAATGCCGATGATGTTGCTTTGCTGGTTGGCCGGGCTCAGCTGAGGCTGAGCGCTTCGTCGACCAGCTTGGCTTGTTCCTTGATGTGTCGCTTGTAGAGGCCGGTGGCCGGCGAGGCCGAAGCCGGGCGGCCGACATAGCGGACGCGGCGCTGTTTGGTCTCCAGGCTTTCCATGACTGTGTCGATTTCCGGCGAGACGAAGAACCAGGCGCCCATGTTCTTGGGCTCTTCCTGGCACCAGACGATTTCGGCGCCGGGGAAACGCTTCAGCTCGGCTGCAAGGGCCTTGTCCGGGAACGGATAGAGCTGCTCGACGCGCATGATGTAGACATCCTCGAGCCCGCGCTTCTCGCGCTCCTCGAAGAGGTCGTAATAGACCTTGCCGGTGCACAGCACGACGCGCTTGATCTTCTTGTCCTGGAGCTTGGGGTTGTCGTCCCAGAGCAGGCGGTGGAAGGTCGTGCCGGGGCCGAACTCGGCGAGCTTCGAAACCGCCAGCTTGTGACGCAGCAGCGATTTCGGCGTCATCAGGATGAGCGGCTTGCGGAAGCTCCGGTGCAGTTGCCGGCGTAGCGCGTGATAGTAATTGGCCGGGGTGGTGAGGTTCGCCACCTGCATATTGTCTTCGGCGCAGAGCTGCAGATAACGCTCAAGCCGGGCCGAGCTGTGCTCCGGACCCTGGCCTTCATAGCCGTGGGGCAGCAGCATGACGAGGCCCGACATGCGCAGCCATTTCGATTCGCCCGAGGAAATGAACTGGTCGATGATGACCTGGGCGCCGTTGGCGAAATCGCCGAACTGCGCTTCCCAGAGGACCAGGGTCTTCGGTTCGGCGAGGCTGTAGCCGTAATCGAAGCCGAGCACGCCGGCTTCGGAAAGCGGCGAGTTGATCACTTCGAAAAAGGCCTGGCCGTCGCGGATGTGGTTGAGGGGCGTGTATTCCTCTTCCGATTCCTGGTCGGTGAAGACGGCGTGGCGCTGGCTGAAGGTGCCGCGCTTGCAATCCTGGCCGGAAAGGCGGACGCCGAAACCTTCGTCGAGCAGCGTGCCGAAGGCCAGGGCTTCGCCGGTCGCCCAGTCGATGCCTTCGCCCGATTTGAACATCTCTTCCTTCTGGGCGAGCTGGCGGGCGATCTTGCGGTTCAAGTTGAAGGTGCCGGGCACCGTCGTCATCGCCTTGCCGACCAACTGCAGCTTGTCCTCAGGGACGGCCGTGTCGCCGCGGCGTTCATCCGCCGTCGCGGTGCCGAGGCCCGCCCAGGCGCCTTCCAGCCAATCGGCCTTGTTGGGCTTGTAGGACATCGACGCCTCGAACTCGGCATCGAGCCGCGCCTGGAAGTCGTTCATGATGCGGTCGACTTCGTCCTGGCTCATGCTGCCTTCTTCGACCAGGCGCTGGGCATAGATCGTGCGCGTCGTCGGATGCGTCGCGATCTTCTTGTACATCAGCGGCTGGGTGAAGGCCGGCTCGTCGCTTTCATTGTGGCCATAGCGGCGATAGCAGAACATGTCGATGATGACGTCGTGCTTGAACTCCTGACGGAAGTCCATCGCGGTCCGGGCGACGTGCAGCACGGCTTCCGGGTCGTCGGCATTGACGTGGAAGATCGGCGCCTGAATGGCCTTGGCGATGTCCGAGCAATAGGGCCCGGAGCGCGAGGCCGTGGGGCTCGTGGTGAAGCCGATCTGGTTGTTGATGATGAAGTGGATCGTGCCGCCCACTTCGTAGTCGAAGAGCTGCGACAGATCGAGGCATTCCGGCACCAGACCCTGGCCGGCAAAGGCCGCATCGCCGTGCAGCAGCAGGCCCATGACCTGCTCGCGCGTCTTGTCCTTGCGCTGGTCCTGCTTGGCGCGGACCTTGCCGAGAACGACCGTGTTGACGCATTCGAGATGCGACGGGTTGGCGGTCAGCGACAGATGCACGGTGCGGCCGTCGAACTCGCGGTCGGCCGAGGTGCCGAGATGGTATTTGACGTCGGCGGAACCCTGCACGTCCTCGGGGTTCGAGGCGTTGCCCTGGAATTCCGAGAAGATCGCGGCGTAGGGCTTGTTCATGAAGTTGGCGAGCACGGAGAGGCGCCCGCGATGCGCCATGCCGATCACCACTTCCTTGAGGCCAAGCTGGCTGCCGCGCTTGATGATCTGTTCAAGCGCCGGAATGAGCGTCTCGCCGCCATCAAGGCCGAAGCGCTTGGTGCCGGTATATTTCTTGTCGAGGAAGTTCTCGAACATCTGCGCCTCGGTGAGGCGCTCGAGGATGGCCTGCTTGCCGCGTTCGGTGAAGTCGCGGTGGTTGCGGCTGCCTTCCATGCGCTGCTGCAGCCATTTGCGCTGGTCGGAATCCTGGATGTGCATGTACTCGACGCCGATCGAGCCGCAATAGGTCTGGCGCAGCGCGTGGATGAGTTGGCGGAGCGTCGCCGTCTCGAAGCCCATCGCGCCGTCGAGGAAGATCTCGCGGTCGAGATCGGCATCGTTGAAGCCGTGGGTGCGGTAGTCGAGTTCGGGATGGCGAGCGCGGGGTTTGAGCTCCAGCGGATCGAGATTGGCCTCGAGATGGCCGCGCACGCGGTAGACGCGGACCAGCATGATGGCGCGCAGCGAATCGCGGGCGGCGGCGCGCTGTTCGGCGGCACCGACATGGCTGCTGATGAAGGCGCGGCGGCCGGCATCGCTGGTGGTGAGATTGATCGCTTCGGCAACACCGTTGCCGATTTCGATATCGCGCTCGCGCGGGGCCCAACTAGCACCGTGGAGATCCTTCAAGGCCGCGGCGGCCTCTTCCTTCAGGTCGGCAAAGAAGCTCTGCCAGGATTCATCGACCGAATTGGGGTCGGTCAGATATTTGGCATAGAGCTCTTCGATGAACGGCGCGTTGGGGCCGGAAAGGAAGTTGGGGACCGCTTGGAGATTGGGATTTGGCTGGTTCATGGTTCACCCGTTTGGGCCGATGCCCGCAAGAGATCAAGCCACCAAAAGGTCTAGCATGGCGCCAGGCCGAAGGCGGCCGTCGATGGAGTTGGAGCGGATATGTCGGGGAAATCGCCCGGCGGTGGCCATGTTGGCCCGGGGGCGGCTTCTCCGACAAATCCCGCTGCCGTCATTTGCGCATGGGATGGTTACCCAATGGTTACCGCTTCCCACAGAACTGTGCCGGGGAAGGACTTTGGGGAGATAGCAACCGGGTCCCGGGATATCAACCCGGAACCCGGCAGGGTAATTTATGGCGGAAAGACGAACCCGGTGCCGGGAGCCGGTCACCGTTACTTGCCCATCGCTTTCAGCATGGAGGACCCAAGCGCCGCGGGGGAATCGGCCACGACGAAACCGGCCGACTTCATGGCCTCGATCTTGTCGCCCGAACCGCCCTTGCCACCGCTGATGATGGCGCCGGCATGGCCCATGCGGCGGCCCGGAGGGGCCGTGACGCCGGCGATGAAGCCGACGATGGGCTTTTTCTTCTTGGCCGCCTTGTAGAAGGCGGCGGCGTCTTCCTCGGCATTGCCGCCGATTTCGCCGATCATGACGATGCCCTGGGTTTCGTCGTCGGCCAGGAACATGTCCAGGCAGTCGACGAAGTTGGTGCCGTTGACGGGATCGCCACCGATGCCGATGCAGGTGGTCTGGCCGAGGCCGGCCGCCGTGGTCTGGGCGACGGCTTCATAGGTCAGCGTGCCGGAACGCGACACGATGCCGATCTTGCCCTTCCGGTGAATATGGCCCGGCATGATGCCGATCTTGCACTCCTCCGGCGTGATGATGCCGGGGCAGTTCGGACCGATGAGGCGGGTTGCGGAACCCTGGAGGGCGCGCTTCACCTTCACCATGTCGAGGACCGGAATGCCTTCGGTGATGCAGACGGCGAGCGCGATCTTGGCGTCGATCGCCTCAAGGATCGCGTCTGCCGCGAAGGGCGGCGGCACATAGATGACGCTGGCGTTGGCGCCGGTCTTGGCGACCGCTTCGGCCACCGTGTCGAAGACGGGCAGGTCGAGATGCTTGGTGCCGCCCTTACCCGGGGTGACGCCGCCCACCATCTTGGTGCCATAGGCGATGGCCTGCTCCGAGTGGAAGGTGCCTTGCGCGCCGGTGAAGCCCTGACAGATGACTTTGGTGTTTTTATTGACGAGAACGGACATGGTTGCTCAAGCCTCCTTCACGGCCTTGACGACCTTTTCGGCCGCATCCGCAAGGTTGTCGGCGGACAGGATGGGCAGCCCGGACTGCGCCAGGATCTTCTTGCCCAATTCGACATTGGTGCCTTCGAGGCGCACGACCAGCGGCACGTGGAGGCTGACCTCACGCGCGGCGGCGACGACACCCTCGGCGATGACATCGCAACGCATGATGCCGCCGAAGATGTTGACCAGGATGCCTTCGACATTGGGATCGGAAAGGATGATCTTGAAGGCCGCGGTGACGCGTTCCTTCGTGGCACCACCGCCGACATCGAGGAAGTTCGCCGGCGATCCGCCGTAGAGCTTGATGATGTCCATCGTCGCCATGGCAAGGCCGGCGCCGTTGACCATGCAGCCGATCGACCCGTCGAGCTTGATGTAGTTGAGGCTGTGCTTGGCCGCTTCGAGCTCGGCCGGATCTTCTTCATCCGGATCGCGCAGCTCTTCGACGTCCTTGTGACGGAAGAGCGCGTTGTCGTCGAAGTTGATCTTGGCATCGAGTGCCAGCACGTCGCCGGCACCGGTGACGACCAGCGGGTTGATCTCGACGATCGAGCAATCGAGATCGACGAAGGCCTTGTATAGGGCCATGATGAACTTGGTCGCGGATGCGATCTGGTTGCCGGTGAGCTTCAGGAAGAAAGCGATCTGGCGGCAATGGAACGCCTGCACGCCCGTCACCGGGTCGACCGCCACTTTGAGGATCTTTTCCGGGTTCTTGGCGGCGACCTCTTCGATCTCCATGCCGCCTTCTTCGGAGGCCATGATGGTGATGCGCGATGTAGCGCGGTCAACCAGCATACCCAGATACAGTTCGCGTTTGATGTCGCAGCCGGCTTCGATGTAGACGCGCTTCACGACCTTGCCCACGGGGCCGGTCTGGTGCGTCACCAGCGTCATGCCGAGCATCGAGGTCGATAGGCTTTTGACGTCGTCCAAGGTCTTGGCAACCTTGACGCCGCCGGCCTTGCCGCGGCCACCGGCATGAATCTGCGCCTTCACGACACAGAGACCACCGCCCAGTTTCTTGGCTGCATCGACCGCCTCGTCGGCGGAATAGGCGACGTGGCCGTCTGGAACGGCGACGCCAAACTTCCGGATCAGGGCTTTAGCCTGATATTCATGGATGTTCATCCAGGATGACCCGCTTGCTGCGTTGCGAAGGGCTGCACCCCGGCGGTCATTCGGCAGCCACCGGGCCGCGCGATTATTCCTAGGAAGTCTTTAGGAATTCTTAGAAAAAAAGCGGGCGACAGCGACAGCCGACGATTTGCTGTGGTGCAGCAGATCGTACTCTATCACCATGCCGGGCGGGTTCAAGCCAATTGAACTGAAACCCGCCGGTGCAAAGCAATAGGACTGTCGCCGTCGCAGGCCGTTTGGTCAAAAAAGACCAGACCGGAAGTTACTTCTTCTTCGCGGCCTTCTTGGCGGTCTTCTTGGCGGTCTTCTTCGCTGCCGGCTTCTTGGCAGCGGCCTTCTTCGTGGTCTTCTTCTTGGCAGCCGGCTTCTTGGCAGCCTTCTTGGCAACCTTCTTGGCCGCCAGTTCGATGGTCTTCTTCATTGCTTCTCTCCTCTTTGAAGCTTCCTCACCACATCGATGAGGCCCCTTACGGCCGTGACCGACTTGTCGAACATGGCTTTTTCAGCCTTGTTGAGGTCGATCTCGACCACTCTCTCTACCCCGCCCGCGCCGATCACGACCGGCACGCCGACATAGAGTCCCTTCACCCCGTACTGGCCCGACAAATAGGCCGCGCAGGGAAGCACGCGTTTCTTGTCCTTGAGATAGGATTCGGCCATCGCGATGGCGGAAGCCGCCGGCGCATAGAAAGCGGAACCCGTCTTCAGAAGATTGACGATTTCAGCGCCGCCATCGCGGGTGCGCTGGACGATCTGGTCGAGCTTGGCCTGCGTGGTCCAGCCCTTCTTCACCAGATCCGGCAGCGGAATGCCGGCGATCGTGGAATAGCGGACCAGCGGCACCATCGTGTCGCCATGACCACCCAGCACGAAGGCAGTCACGTCTTCGACCGAGACCTTGAATTCCTCGGACAGGAAATAACGGAAGCGCGCAGAATCGAGCACGCCAGCCATGCCGACGACCCGGTTCTCCGGCAGGCCGGACGCCTGCTGCAGGACATAGACCATGACGTCGAGCGGATTGGTGATGCAGATGACGAAGGCCTTCGGGGCATATTTCTTGATGCCCTTGCCGACCGATTCCATCACCTTTGCGTTGGTGGCGATGAGATCGTCGCGGCTCATGCCCGGCTTGCGCGGGATGCCGGCGGTGACGATGACGACGTCGGCGCCCTTGATCGCCTTATAATCGGACGCGCCAGCATAATTGGCGTCGAAACCTTCGACCGGCGAGGCTTCCGCGATGTCGAGTGCCTTGCCCTGGGGAACGCCATCGACAACGTCGAAAAGAACGATGTCACCGAGTTCCTTGAGGCCAGCGAGCAGTGCCAACGTGCCGCCGATCTGACCCGCACCAATGAGGGCTATCTTATTCCGTGCCATTCTGTAATCCTGATGTCCCTTACGCATTGCCACGATTCGCTTTAGGCAATGCACCTGCGCTTTAAGCGCACTCCTCTAGATGTTGAGTTAATAACCTGAATTTGCCACAAGGGCAAGAGGCATTAACTCTTCGCGCGAAAATTCTCCCTCACCTCACGTCAAATGCGGTCGCGTCAGATAGTCGACCGACTGCATTTCGTTGAGCCGGCTCACCGTGCGTTCGAATTCGAACGCGCCGTCGCCGGCGGGATAAAGACGTTCCGGTTTGTCGGCGGCGGCGATGATCGTCGTCACCTTATGTTCGTAGAGTTCATCGATCAGCGTCATGAAACGCCGGGCTTCGTTGCGTCGATCGGCGTTGAGCGTCGGCACGCCGTCCAGCAGCACGACGTCATAATGCGTGGCGATGGCGAGATAGTCGGCGGCGCCGAGGGGCTTGGCGCACAGCTCGTCAAAGTCGAACCAGGCGACCCGGCCGTGGGCATTGGCAACCTGGCGCAGAATATCGAGGCGACGGCCCTGGACCGTGAGATGGGCTGCGATCGGCGGCTCGTTGTCGGTCATGCGGGCGAAGGCATCGCGCATCTGTCGGGCGCTGAGGTCCGTCAGCGGATAGTGATAGACGCTCATATCCTTGAGCCGCGCCATCCGGTAATCGCGCCCGCCATCGAGCTCGAGCACGTCGAGCTTCTCCTTGAGGAGGGCGATGAAGGGCAGGAACTGGTCGCGCTGCAGGCCACCCTTGTAGAGATCGTCCGGCGCCCAGTTCGACGTCGCCACCATGACCACGCCGCGCTCGAACAGGGCACTGAAGAGCCGCCCCAGGATCATCGCGTCGGCGATGTTGGTGACATGGAATTCGTCGAAACAGATCAGCGTCACCTCGGCGGCGAGCTTCTCGGCCAAAGCGGGAATGAGGTCGACCTGCTTGGGTTTCTCCTGCCGCCACTTATGCAGCTGGTCGTGCACTTCCAGCATGAAGGCATGAAAATGGACCCGGCGCTTCTTCTCCACCTGAACATGGGCGAAGAAGAGATCCATCAGCATCGATTTGCCGCGACCGACCCCGCCATAGAGGTAGAGGCCTTGCGGTGCTTCTTCATCGCGGCGACGTGCGAGGCCCAGGCGCGCAGCCCAGGAACGGAGCGCGCCGCTATTGTCGGCTTCGGGGCGATAGTCATTGAGCGCATTGTAGAGCGACTGCAGCTTCTCGGCTGCGAGCTCCTGCGCCGGATCATGGTGCAAGCGACCGCCACGCTGCATCGCGCGATAGGCGGGGAGTGGCCCGTCATCACTCATGGATGCGACCAACACATCGGTCGTTGCTGAAATCGCGACTCGGTCAATATGCATGTCTCGCATATCACAACATATTTTTTTGCGCTTATCCACCGAGAAGTGATTCGCGCGTGTCCAAGCGACCACAGATTTCGTCCGGACTGAGTCATCGCGGCAACAGTTTGAACGTCACGCAGTGCATCGCATGGACCTCATCCGCGTCTGCGACGCGCACCAAAAAGAAACCGCGCCGGTCATTGCTGACCGACGCGGTTTAGCATCGCGAAGATGAATAAAGCGTTCACATCTTCGATTACATGCCGGAGAGCGACATGCCGTTGACCTTGGCATCGCCGGCGGCATCGACCTCCAGCTTCAGCTTGTCGACGGGCTTGCCGTCGCCGCCGGTTTCGCGCTTGGCCATCGACTGGATCATCGACAGGCCACCCATGATCTGGGCCGCGTTGGGTGAGCTCTGCGCTGCTTCCTTGACCAGGTTGAGCGCCTCATCGAGCCCATGCAGCCCGACATCGAGCGCACCGACCAGACCCAGAGTGGCATCCGGCTTGACGTCGAAATTGCCCGTGGCATCGAGCTGCAGCACCTCTGAATTGAGGCCCGACGGCGCGACGGTGAGCTTCATCGGCGCCTTCTGCAGCAATTGCTGCATGGCGATGAACATGATGCCGGCAGCGGCGTCGGAGTGCGCGGCGTCGGCCGCGACGAGGTTCGGGAAGTTGTCGCCGATCAGCTGCCACAGCTCCTTCGAGGGAACCTCGCTGAGGTTGAGGTCGAGCTTGCCGGATGCCGGCAGCAACTTCGTAAAGAGCGGATCGGCGGTCAGTTCCGGGTCGTTGATGGAGAGCTTGTCGTGGGAGATGCCCAGATTGACGACGGCCTTTTCCTTGTCGAGCCCGTCGAAGGCCATGGTCAAGCCGCCCTGGCCGAGGCGGAAGGGCTCGCTGCCATCCTTCTCCTTGAAGCCGGCATCATTGACAGTGATGTCGTACTTGACGCCGCCGAGCAGGCCCGAGACGCCCTTGATGAGGGTCCCGAATTTGGTGGCCTGTTCCGGCGACATGCCGGAAGCCTCGGTCGGTGCCGCCGTCGCATCGCCCTGCTGTCCTTCGGCATTCGCCTGCGCCTTGGCCGCCGCTTCGGCGATTTCGGCCATCAAGGTCTGCATTTCGCGCGTCTTGGCGACATATTCCTTGAGCTTCACGGCGCTCATGATGCCGGTGAAGTTGAGCTCGCCGATGTTGAGCGTGCCGCCGGTATTGTCCAGCGCGCTGAAGCCGGTCAATTGCAGCTTGCCGTTCTGATCGAAGAGACCGCCGCCCTTGTCGGTGCTGCTGAGAGTGACGTTCAGCGTCTTGGCGGCAACGTTGCCGCCTTCGGGCTTGTCGTCCTTGGCGGAGAGATCGGTCGCCTGCCAGTCGAACGACAGGAAGGTTTCCAGGCTGCTGGACCATTCACCGGTAAAGGATTTGGTCGTGACGGCCAGCGATCCCACCGCCGCATTGTTCTTGTCCTTGGCGGTAATGACATTGGCGTGGCGGAGATCGCTGGCGATATAGGCGTCGTCGCCCTTGGGCGTCAGCTTGTAGGAAACCGTACCGATATCGAGCTTCGTATCGTCGGCCGTGCCCAGGGTGACGCCCTCGATCGAGACGTCGAACGCATCGGTGCCGGGTGTTACCTTGACGGCGCCATGCCGCAGGATGCGGGTCGCTTCCGGCCCTTCGGCCAGCAGCAGGTAATCATCGATCGCCTTCTGGATGATCGGGGCCTTCGCCGCATCGATGGCAGCAGCGGGGGCTGCGGTTTCGGTGCTGTTCGACTGCCCGCCGGCCGCCTGTTCTTCCTTGTCGCCACAAGCCGCGACCAGAAGCAGAGCTACGACGCTGCCAGCCGCCAGCGAAGTCTTGCAGGCCAGACCGAAAGAACCCATACGGTCCGCATTCCACCAACGCCCCATCTTTCTCACTCCTTGGATGATATCGGTCGGATCCGCAGCCAGCGATCATCGCGGCCTCGGCCGACCCTCATTGCGTCAAATCGCGCCGCCTATAGCAGATAAAGCATCCGGCGGTCTGCTGCCGCTGACGTTTGTGTGATGTTTCGCACAGCGCCGCATGGCCATGATGCCGCGCCGGGTTGCCGTCACGGCGTCGGTACGAACGGCTTGGCACCGGGTTGCGGCGCACCGGGAATCACCGGCACCAGCGGATCCTGCGGCAACGTTGATGGCGTCGATTTGGGCAGCGGTTGCGGTGTTGCCGCCGCGGGGGCAGTCGCTGCCGGTGTTGTCTCCAATCCTGGGGCAACCAGAACCGGCTGCGTGGCCGGGTCTTGCGTGACCGGAGCGGGTGTCACGACCAGTGCCGGCTGATCCGTAGCGGGTTGTGCGACCGGTGCTGTTGCCGGCGCACTAGGCGCAGATTCCTCGAACAAGGGCGGCAGGTCCGGCGCCGCCGTGGCGGCGGGTGCTGCAGCCGGATCGGTCGCCGCTGGTTCCGGCATGGCCGTTGCAGGCATGGGCGCTGCGACCGGTGCCGGTGCGGGTTCAGCAGCGCCCGGCACGGATTGTTCCTTGGCCTTCGGCTGCCAATTGTCGTGGAGGGTCTGGGCCGAGGCGAGTTCCTGTGGCGTCATCGACTGGGCAAGGGCCGCTGCCTTGGCCGAACCGTCGGCGACACCCCGATCGGCAGCGAGACTGTACCAAGTGTAGGCCTGCACCTTGTCGGCGGGAACCCCTTGGCCGCTGGCATAAAGATCGCCCAGGGCCATCATGGAGGCCGCGTCCTTCCCATTGGCGCCGCGTTCGAAATGCTCGACGGCACGGACGAAATCCGGCTGTCCGCCGACACCGTTCCGATAGAGCGTACCAATATTGTATTCGGCGCCGATGCTGCCGCCGGCAACCGCGATCTCCAGCCACTTCAAGGCTTCCTGCCCATTGGGCACGATGCCGAGACCGCTTTGATAGGCACGGCCCAGTTCCAGGGCGCCGGGAATGGAGCCCGCTTCGGCGGCACGCTGCAGCCAGGTCGTTGAGGCGGCAAGGTCGGGGTTGATGCCGGGCAGGCCTTCACGATGAACGATCGCCAGCTTCAGCATCGCCTTGATGTTGCCGAGATCGGCCGACCGCGTGTACCAGCCCACGGCTTCTTGATAGTCCTGCGGCACGCCGCGGCCGGTTTCATAGAGCCGACCGAGCGCATACTGGCCGTACATCTGGGCGGCGGAAATGAGCTGCGGTCCCTGGGCGCCCAGGGCAGCGCCGTTATAGCGCGGCGCCGTGTCGATCTCGGCGGCGATGCGGTAATAGGTGGCGGCCTGTTGAAAATCCGGGGCGCCGATGGCGCCGTCCTCATAGATCTTTCCCAAATTGAAGGCTGCGACCGGATTGCCGAGCTTGGCTTCCTCAGCCAGCAGAGGCACCGCCCCGGCGACATTCCCCGACTGCAGCGCCGCCTCGGCCGCCGCGTAATCGGCCTGGGCCGGAACGCTCAGATAGATCGGTGCCGAAACGATCAGAAGGGCAGCGGTCGAAAGCAGCAGGCGACGCATCATGGGCTCATCAAGCGGGTGGATCCGGCCGGCAATCTACAGAAAGAGCTTGAAAATTGCCAGCTTGGGCCCGAACTTGCGCTGCCTCACCGGACCGGAGCCCACATGGCCGCGCGCCACACACTCTTCATCTGCACCACCTGCAAGCGCGCTGGCGAAGCGCCGCTCGGCGCGGGCTTCGTGGATGAACTCGACCGTGCGGGCTTGCCGGACGATGTCGCGGTGGCCGGCATCGCCTGCATGTCGAACTGCGCGAGGCCTTTGAGCGTCGCTCTCGCGGCGCCCGGCAAGGCCACCTATATGCTGGCCGAAATCGAGCCGGCGACCGATGCGGACAGCCTCCTCGAATTGACGCGGCTCTATGTCGCAAGCCCGGACGGCCAGACCAAGCTGCTGGAACGGCCCAAGGCGATCCGGCGCAAGATCATCGCCCGCGTGCCGGCGCCACCGGTTGGCTCTTAGAACGAGCTCCCCGGACCTTTCAGAAAGTCGATTTCGTCCTCGGTCGAGGTTCGGCCGAGCGCGCCGTTGCGATGTGGATAGCGGCCGAAGCGCTTGATGATGTCGCGGTGACGGTGGGCATAGTCGAGCTGCTCCTCCGCATCTTCCCGATCGGGCCCATCCGTTTCGTCGCGCAGCCGCGTGAATAGTTCGATCGAGCGATCTTGGATGGCCAATTCCTCGGCATGCTCGAAGGGCAGATAGAAGAAGCGCCGCTGTTGGAAGGGAAAGGTGCGATCGAAGCCACGGGCAATCGCTTTCTCGGCAACGGCTCGGGCGCGCACATCGCCCAGGAACGCCTTGGCTTCGTCCCTATATATATTGCGCGACATCTGATCGAGCAGGATGAGGAGGGCGAGGCACCCGGTCGGGCTCTCGCTCCAGCCTTCAAAGCCACCCATCTGCGCTTCATGTACGGCCGCGCCGAAGCGGTGCCGGATCTCTTCGTCGAAGGCGCGGTCCTTCTCGAACCAAAGCGGCTGCGATCGGGCGGAGAACCAGAAATCGAGGACGGCGCGCGGGTCGGTCACGCAGCGACCGGCCCCACATCGTTCATCTCGGCGACGCGGGCGATGGCCGGACGCGCACGGACCTTTTCAGCAAGACGCCGCACGCTGGGGAAGCGCTTGTAGAGATCCGGGCAGCATTCCTGCCAGGTGGAAAGCATGTAAAGGAGTGCATCGGCGGCGGAAAATTGATCGCCGAGCAGATAGGGACCGCTCTTGGCCAGATGCGCATCGACGCGCGACCAGAGGGCGGCGATTTCTTCCTTTGCCTTCTCCTGGACACCGGCAATGCCGCCGGCTTCGGTCGTGATGCGGTCGGGATAGTAATAGCGCAGCATTGCCGGCTGCAGCGTGTTGTTGAGGTGGAAGAGCCACATCAGGAATGGCCCACGCTTGGGATCGTCCGCCGCCGGGGCCAAGCCCGATTTCGGGAAACGATCGGCGATCAGCAGCGAGATCGCGGCGCATTCGCTGATGACGCTGCCGTCAGGAAGCTTCATGGCCGGCAGTTTGCCGGCCGGGTTGATCTTCAGAAAGTCTGCGCCCTTGTGCGCATTCTTCGCCATGTCGACAAGAACGACATCATAGGCGGCACCGGCCTCTTCCAGGCAATAATGCGCGGCGATGGATGCCGAATTGTGTGACCAATAGAGCGTGTACATGAAGTTCCCCCGGTTTTGCGTCGGCATTCTCGGATGCCATTTCCAGGCGCTTTTATAGACCGCGCCGGTCTGATTGACCAATGCACGGCGCGCATCGTCGCGATGCATCGGCGTATCCGGACGCGAAGGTCAGTTCGCGGGATTCTGGCCACGGCGCAGCAGGAACTGCGATCCGATCAGCATGATCAGGGAAACCACCAACACCGCCGTACCGATGGCGTTGATCTCCGGCGTGACACCGCGGCGGATCGAGGCGAAGACATAGATCGGCAGGGTAACGCGGCTTCCGGCCACGAAGGACGCAATGACGTAATCGTCGAGGCTGAAGGTGAAGGACAGCAGAAAGCCCGCGAGAATGGCGGGCAAGATCTGCGGAAAAGTGATCTGCCGGAAAGTCCCCCACGGATCAGCATAAAGATCCATCGACGCTTCGATCAGGCTGCGGTCCATGCCCATCAGTCGCGCGCGCACGATGACGATGATGAGCGCCATGGCGAACAGCGAATGCGCGCAGATGAGCGAGCCGAAGCCGAGACCCAGTTGCGGCGCCGTCGCCGGATCGCCCGGCCAGAAGGCGAGGATCTGCGGGTTGATGACGTTGAAGGCGGTGACCAGAGCAATCAAGGTCGAGATGCCGATGACGATGCCGGGCACCATGATGGCGACATAGGTGAGGCCGTCGAAGAGGATTCGCGCCGCACCCTTGACGCGCGGCAGCATCAACGCGGCTGCCGTGCCAAAGATCGTCGCCAGCGCCGATGAGGTAAAAGCGACCAGCAGCGAATTCATCAACGCTTCCTTGACCAGCCGATTATTCAAGGCGGTCTCGTACCATTGCAGCGAGAAGCCGTGGAAATCGCTGGCACTCCTCCCGGCGCTGAAGCTGAACAGCGCGATGATGGCAAGGGGCGTGTAGAGAAAGATGTAGACGCAGAGCGCGTAGAGCCGCATGGCGTACCGACCCCTCTAGACCAAGGATTGGTCGCGGAAGCCGCGACGGTTGAGGGTCAGGCGCAAATAGAGTGTCACCGTGATCAGCATGATGGCGACGAGGCTCACGGCAACGGCCGAGCCGAACGGCCAGTTGCGCGATTGCAGGAACAGATCGACCAGCGCATTGCCGATGAAGAAGACCTTGCCGCCGCCAAGCAGGGCCGGGATCAGATACTCGCCCATCAGCAGGATGAAAACCAGCATGCAGCCGGTGGCAACGCCGGGCGCCGAAAGCGGCAGCGTCACCTGACGGAAGGTGGCCCAGGGCGAGGCACCAAGATCTTCCGACGCTTCGAGGAGGCGCTTGTCGAGCTTCTCAAGGCTCACGAAAATCGGGAACACCATCAGCGGCAGATAGGCATAGACGATGCCGAGCAGCACGGCGAAGGGCGTGTTGATCAGCCTCACATCCGGTATGCCGGCCCAATCGAGCAAAGCGGGAATACCCTTGCCCCCCAGAATGAAGATCCAGGCATAGGTGCGGATGAGAAAGCTGGTCCAGAACGGCACGATGACGAGGATGAGCAGCAGCAGCTTGCTGCGTCGGCTCGCCTTCACGGCCAGGAAATAGGCCAGCGGATAGGCGGCGAGGAGACACAGGATCGTGCCGGTCGGCGCCAGTGACAGTGTGTTGCGGAAGGCCGCCCAGCGCGCCGGCAGGTTGGCATACTGGGCCAAGGTAAAGGCGGGCTCATAGCCCCCGGCGTCGGCGCGCTCACCGAAGCTCAGGACCAAAACAACGACGATCGGCAGCACCAGCAGGGCAAGAAAAATGGCGAAGGAAGGCGACATCAGAAGAATTGCCGTCCAGTCCCATTTTCTTGCCCGTGCCATGTGCCGTCGATTCCAGTTGGCGTTCAGTTACGCGGCCTTGAAGCGCGCCAGGATTTCAGCGCGCGCCGGGTTGGTGAAAGTGGCCGCCGACCCGAATTCCAGCGGCGAGAGCAGGTCCGCTGCCGGATACATGATCGGATCGTTGAGCAGTTCCGGCGGCAGCAGCTTGTTGGTGCGGCTGTCGGTCGAAGGCTGCCCGTGGAACTGGACTTCCGTCGCATTGACGGCCGGGTCGAGCAGGAAGTTGATGAGCGCATAGCCGCCTTCGCGGTTCGGCGCGGATTTCGGCACGGCGTAGAAATCGGTCCAGATCTCGCCGCCCTCCTTGCCCAGGACATAGATGATCTCGGGCAGGTCGCGATGCAGCTGCTTGCCGTCGCCGGTCCAGCAAATGCCGAGCCAGGCGTCGCCGTTGCGGAAAGCGGGCTGGTAGTCGGACGTGATGGCGAAGAGATGCGGCTTCGAATCGAGCAACAGCTTCTCGGCGTCGGCCAATTCCTTCTCGTCGTTCGAATTGAACGAATAGCCGAAATATTTGAGCGCATTGCCGATGGTGGTCAGCTGGTAGTCATGGACGGTGACGCGACCGCTATAGGTGCTGCGCGTCAAATCCCAGAATTCCTTCCAGGTGGTCGGGTTCTCTTTGACCTTCGCGGTGTTGACGGCAAAGCCGGTCGTGCCCCAGTCCTTGGCGGCGCCGTAGACTGTCCCCTTCACCGTGCCCTCGCCGATGAGGCGGGCATCCTGTGCCGCGATGTCGTAGTTGGGGATCTTCGCAAGATCCAAGGGCTCGATCAGGCCGAGGTCGGCATGGGTCGACACGGTGTAATTGGTGGGAACGAACACGTCCCAGCCGGTGCCGCCGGCCTGCAGCTTGGCGAGGAATTCCTCGTTCGAGCCGAACACGCTGACTTCGACATCGGCGCCGGTCAGTTCCTTGAACTTCTCGAAATCCTTGGGATCATGATAGTTGGGCCACGTCGCCAACGACACCTTGTCGCCGATATTGCCCGCATATGCCGGGCGTGGGCGCAGGCCCGGAACCGCCGAGGCCATGACGGCCATCGCCGTGCCGAGGCCGGTGACGCCGAGGAAATGACGGCGTGAGATGGAGCCCATCTGATAGCGCCGCAGTTGGGCCATGAATTCCTTGCGTGGATCGGTCATTGCACTCTCCCTATGACGTTGTGCCAAACCTGTTTGTGGCGGCGCTTGTCGTTGTCTTTGGCTGCCGCCGTCACCGCCGGCGGAAGCAGCCTTTGAATTAACTGTCAGATCTCGGCGAGCGCCAAGGCCTTGGTCTGGTCCCAGCCCATGATGACGGCATCACCAGGTTCCAGCGAACGGCTTTCCGTGGCCTGCTTGGGCAGGCGCACCAGAACGGCGCCCAATCCTTCAGCTTCGACCTGGAATTCGCTGTGGTCCCCAAGATAGATGCGGTTGAGCAGTCGGGCCGGACGCGCGACGTCGAGCCCCGCTGGGGCAGCATTGGCCGGCCACAGGCCGATCACTTCCGGCCGCACCGCGATGGTGCCGCGTGCACCCGGTTGCAATCTGCTGCCCAGCTTGCTGAGCGGTGCCCGCAAGGTCAGTCCGCTCGCCGTCGTGATGGCGGCACCGCTTTCGTCGCAGCTGGCAACCGCGCCGCTGAAGAAGTTCGATTCGCCGACGAAATCCGCGACATAGCGATTGACCGGCGCATCATAAAGGTCCTCGGGCGAGCCGAACTGGACGATCTTGCCGTCCTTCATGATGCCGATCGTGTCGGACATGGAGAGGGCCTCTTCCTGGTCGTGCGTCACCAGGACGAAGGTGATGCCGACTTCGCGCTGCAGGTTCTGCAGTTCGATCTGCATCTCGCGGCGCAGCTTGCGATCGAGGGCCGCCAGCGGCTCGTCGAGCAGCAGAACGGTCGGCCGGTTGATGAGGGCGCGGGCCAAGGCGACGCGCTGCTGCTGGCCGCCCGACAATTCCCAAATGCGCCGTTTGCCGAGGTGCGGCAGGCGCACCAGCTCCAGTGCCTCGGCGACACGCTTGTCGATCTCGGCCTTGTCGGGGCGGGGCTGCCGCTGCCGCAGGCCGTAGCCGACATTGGCTGCCACATCCATGTGCGGGAACAGGGCGTAGTGCTGGAAAACCATGTTGACCGGCCGCTTGTGCGCCGGGACGCCGACGACCGATTGACCGGCGATCTCCACGCTACCGCTGTCGGGCTGCTCGAACCCGGCGATGAGGCGCAAGGACGTGGTCTTGCCGCAACCCGATGGGCCGAGGAAGGAATGGAACGAGCCTCGCTTGAGGCCGAAGCTGACGTCATCGACCGCCTTGACGTCGGCGAAATGTTTGACGACCGAACGAAATTCGACGTCGAAGGCCTTCTCGGACGCGTTTGCCACCAAGATCGCCGCACTCCCTGTTCCCGTGGCGGTCGTGTCCGGTCACCTCAGGGGGTCACCGCTGCCGCCTTAACAGCGAGTCTTACTGCGTTTGGTTCGCAATGAAAAGGACCGATCTAATTTTCATTCTAGGATCGGCACAAAAAGAAGCGGCGGCATCACGAAGGATGCCGCCGTTGGTTGGATGAACTCAGTAGATCGGTTGCTTAACGGCGGTCGCCGACGAAGCGCAGCAGCATCAGGAACAGGTTGATGAAGTCGAGATAGAGTGTGAAGGCACCCATGATCGACTTCTTGGCAGCGATATCGGCGCCATCGGCATCCCAATACATTTCCTTGATCTTCTGGGTGTCGTAGGCGGTAAGGCCGGTGAAGATCAGGACGCCCAGGACCGAAATCGCAAAGCCCAGGCCGCTGGAGCCGAGGAAGATGTTCACGACCGAGGCCAGGATGATGCCGAAGAGGCCCATGATGAGGAAATTGCCCATGCCGGTGAGGTCACGCTTGGTCGTGTAACCCCAAAGGCTCATCGCGGCGAAAGTGCCTGCCGAGATGAAGAAGGTCCGGGCGATGGATTCACCGGTATAGACCATGAAGATCGGCGCCAGGCCCAAGCCAAGGATAAAGGCGTAGGTCCAGAACAGCGCCTTGGCGGTGCCGACCTGGATGGCATGGATGCGGAAGCTCATGAAGAAGGCGACACCAAGCGCCACCAGCATGAGAATGAGGTTGTTGCGGATGATGCCCTCGAACAGGGCAGGTGCGAATTCAGCGCTGCGATAGACACCGTAGGCGACACCACCGGTGATGCCGAGGCCACCCGCCATATAGGCATAGACCTTCTGCATGTGGGCGCGGAGGCCGGCATCGATCTCGGCCGATTGGGCCTGGGCGTAGCCGCGCTGGATTGTGCGGCCAAAATTGGGTCTGTCGACCATCTGTTCACTCCCCGTTCTAAGAATTCGTGTCCGCGTGTCGCGGATGGCTGAGAATTTAGGACAAAGCGGGCGCTTTTCAATACCGCCGGCATGGGAATCCGCCGGGGAAACCCATTGCGGATCGGGCTTTTAGCGGCCATAAACCGGGCCGATCACCGTTGCGAGGAAGTTTAGGATCATGAAGGGCCGCATTTTCTCCGGCGTTCAGCCGACCCACACGTTGCATCTGGGCAATTATCTGGGCGCGGTCCGCAACTGGGTGCGCATGCAGAAGGAGTTCGAGTGCATCTTCTGCGTCGTCGACATGCATGCGATCACCCTGTTTCAGGATCCCAAGGAACTGACCAAGAACACGCGCGAAGTGACCGCCGCCTTCATGGCCTCGGGGATCGATGTCGGCCATTCGATCATCTTCGCCCAAAGCCAGAACCGGGTGCACGCCCAGCTCGCCTGGATCCTCAACTGCGTCGCACGTGTGGGCTGGCTCAACCGCATGACCCAGTTCAAGGAAAAGGCCGGGAAGGATCGTGAAAACGCCTCGGTCGGTCTCTACACCTACCCGGTGCTGATGGCGGCCGACATTCTGGCCTATCGCGCCACCCATGTGCCGGTGGGCGAGGATCAGAAGCAGCATCTGGAGCTGGCGCGCGACATCGCGCAGAAGTTCAACAATGATTTCGGGGTCGAGTGCCTGGTGACGCCGAATCCCGTCATCGGCGGTCCGGCGGCGCGCGTCATGTCCTTGCGCGACGGCAGCAAAAAGATGTCGAAGTCCGATCCCAGCGACTATGCCCGCATCAACATGACCGACGATGCGGACACGATCGCCCTGAAGCTGCGGAAAGCGAAGACCGACCCCGAACCTCTGCCGGGCGCCGATGTGCTCGATGAAAAGGGCCATGTGAAGGCCGAGGAAGAGGCCAAGCGGCCCGAGGCTTATAACCTCCTGGCGATTTACGCGGCCCTTTCGGACCAGGAAATCGGCGCTGTCATCGCCGCCAATGCCGGCAAGGAGTTCTCCGCCTTCAAGCGCGATCTGACCGATCTTGCCGTTTCGGTCCTGGGGCCGATCGGGTCGGAAATGAAGCGCCTCCTCGCCCATCCGGACGAGGTCGACGCGGTCCTCGCCAAGGGGGCCGCCAAGGCCCGCGCCATTTCCGAGCCGATCCTCAAGGAAATCGAGCACGCCGTCGGGTTCCTGTCGGCCTAAAAGTCAGCTGCGACGCCGGAGTCATTGTTTTGCCGGCCGAGATTGCTTATTTCCCTCCCAGAAGCCAGTCAGCCAGCCAGTCCGGGAAGATTTAAGCCGATGAGCGACGATTTCGATCTGGAGCCGCAAGCCAAGACCGGCTGGCGCCGATTCCTCCCGAGCTGGCCCAGCCGAACCAGTGCCGATCTCGATGATGATTCGGGGTCGGAAACGGGTGGTTCCCGGTGGCTTTCCGGGGCGAAATGGGGTGGCGGCGCCTTGCTGGCGATCCTGCTGCTTTATTACCCGGTGGGCGCCTTCATCTCCCACAAGATCAACGACGATCCGAACTTCCGGCCGCCGGCCATTCCGCCAGAGGCGAGCCAGACCGTGGCTATGGCTTCGGCCCTTCTCGATCGCGAAGTGAACGGGACGACGTGGCCCGCCAATTCGCCCTGGTTCTTCCCCGGCGCCATTCTCGACAACATGCCGAACTTCCAATCCGGCGAAATCCAGGCGCTGCAGCGCGTGGTGACGGAGTTCCGCGATCAGATCGGCCGTGCCCGCGGCACCAGCAGCACGGACCGTGCGCTGCAGGATGCGGCCGCCTACCTCAACAACCAACCGGACATCTGGTACATCGACCTCAGCCGTTCCTGGGCGCCGATGAAACCGTCGGAAAGCTATTACAATGATGCCATCAAGGCGCTGAACGACTTCAACGGGCGCCTGACCCGGGGCGATGCCGTGTTCGAGCGCCGGGCTGACAATCTCCTGTCGACGCTGGATCGGATCGGCAAAGACCTCGGCGCCGCATCGAACGACATCGACAAGGAGATCGACGAGCAATCCGGTGCCTGGTTCGATCTCAACGCCGACGACATCTTCTATCGCAACAAGGGCGAGCTCTACGCTTATGGCCTGCTGCTGCGGGCCCTGGGGCAGGATTTCAAATCCGTGCTCGCCGAAAAGGGCGCAAGCAATATCTGGGACCGCATGGTCGGCTCCATGATGGAGGGCGCGGCACTCGAGCCCTGGATCGTCATCAACGGCCGGCCCGCCTCCCTGGCGCAACCCAACCACCTTGCCGAGCAAGGTTTCTATCTGCTGCGCGCCCGCGCCCAGCTGGAAGAGATCACCGACATCCTGCAGAAGTAGCGGCGACCGGAAAATCAGCCCCTGGCCCGGCGGCCGCTGCCGGGCGCGGGAATTTGTTGGTCCAGACGGATTTGTACGATCCGTCACTTTCCCTCGGAATCGCTGTGATTTAGAGTGACCGGAACGCTGCAAAGCCCCGAGTCGCGCGGCGTTTCCAAGCAAGCCAAGCGGCGGCGGCGTAGATAGATCAGCCTTTCGGTCACGCTCCCGTCCATGAAGGGACAATAGGTGACCTGGGCGACAGCCATCCTCGACTGGTTTCTGGGTCTGCAGATCTATCTGCCGATCGCCGAGGTTGCGCTCAACGTCTTCCTGCTTTTGGGGCTCGGTGCCGGGGTCGGCGTCCTTTCCGGACTGTTCGGCGTCGGCGGTGGTTTCCTCCTCACGCCGCTCCTCATTTTTGTCGGCGTGCCGCCGGCAGTCGCCGTCGCTACCCAGTCGAATCAGGTTGTCGCCTCCTCGGTCTCCGGCGTGCTGGCGCATTGGGCGCGCGGCAATGTCGATGTGAAAATGGGCGCCGTGATGCTGGTCGGCGGCATGCTGGGCTCAAGTATCGGTGTTCTGCTCTTCACCTTGTTGAAGACGCTGGGGCAGATCGACCTCGTGATCGCCATCGCCTATGTGATTACCCTGTCCGGCATCGGCATCATGATGGCGGTGGAATCGATCCGGGCACTGCGCCGCGTGCGCCGCTCCATGGCACCCAAAAAGCTGCACCAGCACAATTGGGCGCAAGGGCTGCCCCTGAAGATGCGGTTCCGCAAGTCGCGCCTCTATATCAGCGCGCTGCTGCCGGCCTTGATCGGCTTCATCGTCGGCATCATGTCGGCGATCATGGGTGTCGGCGGCGCCTTCCTGCTGGTCCCGGCCATGATCTATCTGCTCGGCATGGCGACCGGTGCCGTCATCGGCACGTCGCTTTTCCAGATCATCTTCGTTCAGGCCTGGGTCACCTTCTGGCAGGCCAACACCAACCAGACCGTCGACATTCTGCTGGCGCTGATCCTCACCATCGGCGGCGTGGTGGGTGCCCAGATCGGCGGTCGGCTCGGCGCCAAGCTGCCGGGCGAACAATTGCGCTTCCTCATGGCCCTGGTCATCCTGGTGACCGCCGGCGGGCTGCTCTATCAGCTCGTTGCCCATCCGCACGATCTCTATTCCATCGTCATTGCCGGGGGTGGACATTGAGGTTGCAGCTTTTTGGATTTCAGGCGTTGAAATCACTGGGCCTCATTCTTGCCCTGGCCCTGCTTGGACTCGCGGGACTTCGCCCGGCCGTGGCCCAGGCGCCGCTCATCGCCGATCTCGACGACCATCTCATCGCCATCACGACAGGCTTTGCCGGTGCCGACGTGCTGCTGTTTGGAACGACGGACGGGCCAGGCGATGTCATCGTCGTGGTGCGCGGCCCCACCAGCGATGTCGATGTACTGCGCAAGGAGCGCGTGGGCGGCATCTGGATCAACCGCAAGGGGCTGAGCTTCCAAAACGTTCCCGCCGTCTACATGTTGGCCGCGTCGAAGCCGCTGGAAGAACTGTTGCCGGAAGATCAGCGCAGCTACTACCAGATGGGCATCGGCAATGTCCGCATGGTGCCGGTCTCGCCAGATGATACGGACGTCAAGACCTTCACCGAGGCGCTGGTCCGCGCCAAGCAGCGCAACGGCCTCTTTTCCGATCTGCCGGCACGCATCCTCTTCATCGGCGACCGCCTGTTCCGCGTGAACTTGCGCGTGCCGTCGACCGTGCCCACCGGCACCTACCTGGCCGAAGTCTATCTCGTGCGCGACCAGAAGGTGGTGGGCGCGCAGACGACGCCCTTGGTCATCAGCAAGGTCGGTTTCGGTGCCGATATTTACGACTTTGCGCATCGGCATAGTTCTTCCTATGGTGTCATTGCCGTGCTCGTGGCCTTGTTCGCAGGCTGGATGGCGCATCTTGCCTTCCGCCGCCGCTGATCGGGCCGGGAACTGGGTGAAGGGAGTGATGGGATGACGGACGCAGCCGAGCAGAAGCCGACATTGGGACGCGTCTTCCTGGTCGTTGTCGACGAATCGCCCGAACTGAAGGTGGCGCTGCGTTATGCCTGCCGGCGCGCCCAGAAATCGGGCGGTCGGGTCGCCATGTGCTATGTCATGGAGCCCACCGACTATCAGGAATGGGTCGGCGTCTCGAACCTGATCCGCGACGAAGCCCGCCAGCAGGCCGAAGCCACAATGCAGAAGATGGCGGGCGAAGTGCAAAAGCTGTCCGGCAATTTTCCGATCCTCTATTTCCGCGAGGGCGAACGGCAGGAAGAGGTGATGAAGCTCATCGCCGAAGAGCCGACTATCTCGATTCTGGTGCTGGGGGCGGCGACGGGTGCCAAGGGGCCGGGGCCGCTCATTTCCAGCCTGACCGGCAAGGCGATCGGCAAACTGCGCATCCCGATCACCGTCGTGCCCGGCAACCTCACCGACGCAGATATAGAAAATATAGCGTAGCCGGAGTAGGGCCTTAGGCACCACGCCCCCTTATACTCGCGACCCTTGGCTCTGTGATATCTGTCATTGCCGCGACCGAACCCTCGGCCCAATATGCTGGGGCATGTACCGCGCATGCCCTGCCGCACGCCCAGTTGTTCGAGGACGGATATGACAATCGATCGGCGCTCGTTCCTGCTGCGGGCGAAGCACCTCTTGCTCGGTGCCATTGGCCTTTCCGTTCTGTCGCCGCTCGCGCGCCACGCCTCGGCCGCGCAGATTATTGTCGGCAGTATTGTCAAGGTGCGCGGCGGTGCTTCTCTGCTGCGCGACGGGCAGCAGATCGTCCTTGAAGGCGGCGAGGAAGTCGCAGCCCGTGACGTGATCACGACGCTCGCCGACAGTCGCGTCCGCATTGCACTCAAGGACGGATCGACGCTCAATCTCGGCGAACTGACGCGCATGACCATTGCCGAGTTCGAGTTCAGCGCGGAGACGATGGAAAGAAAGGGCGCCTTCGATCTGAAGGGTGGCCTGCTGCAGGCGATCACCGCCAAGGCGGCGCCGGGATCGAGCTTTGTCATCCGTACCCGGAATGCCGTGGCCGCCACGCGCTCGACCGATTGGATCGTCAATGCGGACAAGGCCGAGACATCCGTCTTCGTCCTTGAAGGCAAGGTCGATGTCGCCGAATCCGCGCTTGGCTTCCGCAGCCTGTCGAGCGCCGAGCAAGACAAGGCGATGCTGCTGGCTGCCGGTCAGTCGGTTGTCATTGGTAAAATGGCCCTGGGCGCCGAATTGAAGGCGCAACCCAGTGACAACAGCAAGATCGCCAAGCTGCAGGCCGGGCTCGCTTTCGATTGATGGGGCCTTCGCCGCGTTAGGCGCGACAGCTAAGCGAGGCTCGACGGATCCACATTGCCGCCGCACAGGATGACGGCGACCTTCTCCCCCACCGCCGGCTTGTAGGCGCCGGAGAGGAGTGCGGCGAGCGCCGTGGCGCCGCCCGGTTCCGCGGCCAGGCGCAATTCCCGCCACAAAGCGGTTTGCGCGGCGCGGATCGCCTCGTCATCGACCAGCACCACGCCTTCGACGAACTGCTTGGCGATGGAGAAGGGCAGGGCGCCGATCCGGCGCGCCCCCAGCGAATCCGCGGCAATGCCGCCGACCTCGACATCGACCGGCGCCTTGGCGCGGAATGCGCTTTCCAAGGTCGGACAAGCCTTGGGCTCGACGCCAACCACATTGACCCGGCCCTCGAACCAGGCGGCGATGCCGCCGATCAATCCGCCGCCGCCGACTGCGACCAGGACGGTGTCGACTTGCGTCATCTGCGCATCAAGCTCGCGCGCCAGCGTCCCCTGGCCGGCAACCGTCGCCGGTGCGTCATAGGCGTGGATGCCGATAGCGCCAGTCTCACGCTGATGGGCTTCAGCGGCCGCCAGCGCATCGGCATAGGCGCCGGGAATGACGTGGACATTGGCGCCCAAGGATTCGATGCGGGCGATTTTGGCCTTGGCTGCCAGGCTGGGCACGAAGATCTCGGCGCGGTGGCCGAGGCTATGGGCGGCAAAGGCCACGGCCGCGCCATGATTGCCGCCGGAAGCTGCGACGACGCCGGCCTTTGGGACAGTCATGGAGAGGAGCGAGTTGAAGGCGCCGCGCGCCTTGAACGATCCGCTATGCTGCAGCAATTCCAGTTTCAGCGTCAGCTGCGCATGGCTGCCGAAGGCGCCGAGCTCCAGGGGCAGGATCGGCGTGCGACGAACATGGCCGTGGAGGCGCCCGGCGGCCTGCTCGATATCTTCCGGTGAAACGCTCAAGAGCGTCGCTCGACCACCGTCGACAGCAGGATCGAGGAGGTGGTGCGCTGGACACCCGGCAGGTGCCCGATGCGGGTCAGGATTTCGTCAAGATGCGCGGCATTGCTGGCGCTGACGATAGCGATGGCATCGTACGAGCCGGAGACGGTATAGGCCGATTGCACCTCCGGCAGCTTCTTCAGGGCGCCGATCGCCTGATCGTGCGCCTTGGGGTCGACGGAGAGGAGGACATGGGCACCGACGCCCGGTGCCTCGCCATCCTTGCCGACGACCAGCGTATAGCCGGCGATGATCCCGTCGCGTTCTAGCCGCTTCAATCTTTCCTGTACCGCGCTGCGCGACAGGGACAATTGCCGTCCCAGCGCCGCCGTCGGCGTGCGCGCGTTGTTGCGCAGGAGCGAGAGGAGTTTGCGATCGATATCGTCGAGGCTGCGTTTCGCCATTTCATCCGTCGAAGTGCCGGTAAGTTTATTTCTTGTCGCCTTTTTGCTGGCGGAAGGCAAGGTTGTTTCGGGACCGGCGGATTTCCCCGCACTGCACAATCCCGGGTTGCGGCCCAACGGCACTTGCCAGCGCCATGCCGAATTGGAATCAGGCCATGACGCTTCCGCTCATGTCGTCACGAATCCGTCATGCTATGGATGAACTCTGCCGACACACCCACCACAGATCCCGCCGATCCGACTCATGGCCTTCGAATCCCCCAACGCGCCGCTATCGGGCCGCAAGCCCGGCGCGATGGTGTTTGCCGTGCTCTACATGCTGGAATCGATGACGCGGGCGCTGGTCCTCGCCGTCATGCCGCTGCAGGCGAAGGAGATCTTCGTCACCGACGCGAAAGTGACGGCGATATACCTCTGCGTCACCATCTTTGGTCTTATTGCCGGTTTCGCCGTACCGCTGCTCATTCACCGCTATCGGCGGCGCTGGGTCTATTCGATGGGCCTCATCATCGGCGGCCTTTCCGTGGTGGCGCTCGCCTTCGATGATCCGATCGGCCAGTTCACGGGCCAGGTTCTGCGCACCCTGTCCGGCACCGCCTGCATCGTGGCGCTGACGCTTTACGTGCTTGATTTCATCCCGCGCGAGGATCTGGTGCGCTATGAGCCGCTGAAACTGCTGCTCGGTTGCATCCCCTGGGGTCTGGGGCCGATGCTTGGAGTCTTTCTCTACAATCATTTCGGCACTTGGTCAGTGGCGGCGACCGGCATGGGCGTGGCGTTGATTGCCGTCAGTCTCTTCGCTTATCTGCGCTTGACGGAAAACCCGGCCGTGGCGGCCGCAACCAAGCCGCCTCCCAACCCGCTCGACTCCATTGGCCGTTTCTTCGGGCAGCCCCGGCTGCGCCTCGCCTGGGTCATTGCTTTCGGTCGTTCCGGCTGGTGGTCACTCTTCTTCGTCTATCCGGCGCTCTATTTTCGGGACATGAAGATCGACGATTTCTGGTCCGGTTTCGTGACCGGGGCGGCCAATGTGCTGCTGATCCTGGCACCCATCTTCGGCTGGGTGGCGCGTCGGGTCGGCGTGCGTCTGCCGATCATGGTGGCCTTCTTCGGGGCGGGTATCACCACCCTCATCGTACCCCTGGCCTTCGGCTCGCCCCTCGCGGTGGGCACCCTGCTGTTGATCGCGGCCTTCTTCGTCGTGATGCTGGACTCGCTCGGCAACATTCCCTTCCTGCGCGCGGTGCGCCCCCTGGAACGACCGCAGATGATGTCGGTGTTCCGCACCTATATCGATATCGGCAATTTGCTGCCCTTCGCCGTCTTCACCGCCCTGCTGCAGTTCTTCGACCAGCGGGTGGTCTATATCGCCTATGGCGTGCTGATGCTGGTGGTGGGGTATTTCGCGCGCTATCTGCCCCGGCGACTGTGAGGGGGCGGCTCTAAGTGGGCTTGGGGGGAGATTATCGCTTGCCCCTAGGCGACCGGCCCGCCTGCCGCTATGATAAGCTGTTGATTCTGTTGTGATGGATAACGCCTCCAGCGGGCAAATGGCGTAGTTTGATGAGTGATGACAGCAAAGAAGGCGAGATGGCGCGGCGCTTGGCGCGCGCCGAGGCGGCGGTTGCCGATCTCGCCAAAAGCTATGTGACCTGGGCCAGCGCCGATGTGGAGAAGTGCGCCGAGCATCTGGCCGTGGCGCGTGCCGACACCGATGGGCGCGCCAGTGCCGTTCGGGATCTCTATGCGGTCGCCCACAACATCAAGGGACAGGGCTCGTCCTTCGGCTTTCCGCTGATGACCCGGATCGGCAATTCGCTGTGCCGCCTGACGCGCGCCAAGCGGCCGTTTGGAGATGGGGACCTCAACATCGTCCAGGCCCATCTCGACGCCATGCGTCTGGTCCTGGCGCAGAATATCCGCGGCGATGGCGGCCCGCTCGGTGCCAAGCTTTCCGAAAAGCTCGAAGGCATGGTGGTGGAGCTGCTGGGGCCGGAACCCCAACCCGAAGCCGACGATCTCATTCGCTAGAAGCGGCTAGAACCGCTCAGCCAGCCAGATGGCAAGGCGCGATCCGGCCTTGATGGCGCCCGAGAGCATTTCATAGCCCGGCGCCTGCTCGGCTCCGTGGGCAAGTCCCGTGTCGCGATGCTCGACTTCCTCGGCGCGGAACACCTCGATCTTTTCAGTCAGTGCCGGCTCGTTCTCGCCCAGGTCCCGCATCTGCTGGCGGTAATGCTCGTCGATCACTTCCTCGACCGCGACGGTGCAGGCCATCGCCGCCTTCGGTCCCATCAAGGCCGTGGCGGCACCGAGCGCAAAGCCCGCGACATGCCAGATCGGGAACAGGACCGAGGGACGCGCGCGGCGCTCGACCATCAGCTTCTCGAACGCATCGAGATGTTTGAGCTCCTGGTCCAGCATATGACGAATGACGTGACCTTCGGCCTTGCGGCCCAGCACGGCGAGCTGGCCCTCATAGATGCGCTTGGCGCCATACTCGCCGGCATGGTCGACTCGGATCACCCGTTCGACCAGCGCCTCGGGCGCAAGATCACCCGGCAGGCGCCGCTGCAGATCGGATTCGGTCGGATGGGTTGGCTGCGACATCGTTCATTCGCCTTAAGGAATTATTGCCTCGCCCGGGCGGCGCCCCAGAAAGAAAAGGCCGCCAGCGCCAGATAGAGCATGAAATTGTAACCTGCCATCGAAACGCCGAACAATTCAAAGGCGATCTCGTCGCAGCGCGTCACCGGTGCGTTCATGATCGCCGCCTCGAGATCGGCGCCCGATAGGCCGGCTGTGCCGCCGACGCAGGCCTCTGACCCCTGCCACCATTGCTGCTCGACCCCGACATGGAAAAGCGCGATGCCGGCCCCGGCCAGGAAGATGAGGCCGATGAGGGCGACCAGCCAGGGGCGCAGCTTCGACCGGGTACCGACGGCGATGGCGCCGATCGAAACGGCGATCGCCGCCCAATAGGCACCGCGTTGCCACAGGCAGAGATGACAGGGTGCCAGGCCGAACCCGTACTGCGCCAGCCAGGCGGCGCAAAGGGCGGCAAGGCTCATCCCGGCGGTCAGCCAGGGGACATGGTTGGGTTCAATGAAACTCGGGCGTGAAGCCATCGCGAAGCCCTTGCTGGATCAGAAGAGATATTTGAGCGCCACAAACCCGCCCACGACAAGGACCACGAACAGCGTCGTGACCAGGGTGAGGCGCTTTTCAATGAAGGCGCGGATCGGTTCGCCGAACAGATAGAGGAGGCCCGTCACCAGGAAGAAGCGGCCGCCGCGGGTCACGATCGACGCGACGATGAAGACCTTCAGGTCGAATTCCGCCATGCCGCTGGCGATGGTGACGAATTTATAGGGGATCGGCGTCATGCCCTTGATGAGGATGATCCAGAGGCCCCATTCGGCGAACATCTTCTGGAATTCGCCCATCGCGTCCGGATGGCCGTAGAAGGAGAGGATCGAAGCGCCGAGACCCTCCAGCGCATAGCCGATGTAATAGCCGCAGATGCCACCGAGGACGGAGGCCAGCGTACAGACGGCAGCAAAGGTGAAGGCGCGGCGCCGGTTGGCAAGCACCATCGGCACCAGCATCGGGTCGGGCGGAATGGGAAAGAACGAGCTTTCGGCGAAAGCGACCAGGAACAGCGCCCAGAGAGCCTTGGGGCTATCCGCCAGGCGCATGATCCAATCGTAAAGGCGACGCAGCAAAGGACACCGGATCCAAAGAAATCAGTGCCCAACCTCCTATCAGGTCGCCGGGACCTTCACAACCGCACCTTTCCGCGCCGCCGCGAAGGCCCCGCAATATCCCTGGATTCGCCCCTTAGAAAGACAGGGTCGCAGCGCCCTGCTTGATTTCGGCATGCATGGCACTGGCGCCCACGATGACCACACCCTCGAGAAGGTCGGCTTGGGCATAACCACGGGCTTCAACGCAGGGCGGGCAGGCCCAAATGACACCGCCCCGCTTCTGGAAATCCTCGATGAGGGCGAGGAGTGGCGAGAGCGGCGGGACATGGGTCAGGGCTTGGCCGCGCTTCCGCACCAGGTCGATCGCCGTGCTGGTCAGAAAGATCGACACCTTGAGGCCGGCCGTGATGCCGCCGTTAGCAATCGTAAATGCTACCGACGACAATTCGGAATCGATGCCGCGCGTGACCAGAATTACGAGTTTGTCAGTACCTTGGCTCATGAATATCCTCCACCGAAGCGAGCGTTTGTGAGGCCCGCTTTGTAGCCGTGGCAGAGGAGCGCCGTCTTTGGCCGGATCGCTGAATGGCTTGATCGAAAAACCGCAGCCCGGCATGGGTGCGGGCACCGGTGCCGACGTGCTCTCGGATGTGTTGCGCCATGTCCGCCTGACCGGTTCACTGCAATTTTGCTTCTTTGCGAGCGGTGCCTGGAAGACGGACGACAAGCCATCGCTCAGCAACATGGCCCAGAAAAGCGTCGCGGCGAAGGCGGCCGGCGCCATCGGCACAATTCCGTTTCACATCCTGGTCGACGGCCAATGCTGGATGAAGCTGGAAGGTCGTCATATCGATCTCATGGCCGGCGATGTCGTGGCCTTCCCCTTTGGCACCGGCCATCAATTGGGTGCGGGGAGCGATGACGGCGGCGACGATTGTCCGATGATCACGCCGGTTGCCGATCTGCCGCCCAAACCCTGGCGCGACATGCCGACGCTGCAGTACGGATCCGGTGGGCCGGGCGTGCGCATCCTGTGCGGCTATCTGCAATGCGATGCGATGAGCTTTGACCCGCTGCGCCAGGCTTTGCCGAGCCTTCTCCATGTGCGCACGCGCGCGGATGCCGATGCGGCCTGGCTTCGAGCCGCCATCGCGCAGATCGTGGCCGAATTCGATCAACCGAGAAGCGGCGGCGCGGTGATCCTCGAACGTCTCACCGAGGTAACCTTCATCGAACTGTTGCGTCACCAGATGCAGGTAGCGGCGAGCACCGACACCGGCTGGCTGGCAGCTCTTGCAGACCCGGCGCTTGGCCGCTGCCTCACCCTCATCCACGAGGACCCGACATTTGATTGGTCGGTCGAGAAGCTCGCGGCACAGAGCGGGCTGTCGCGCTCGGCCCTTGCCGATCGGTTCGACGCGGTCCTGGGGATTGCACCGATGCGCTATGTGCGCGCGTGGCGCCTGTCGCTCGCCCGCTCGGCCCTGCGCAGCGGCAACAAGGGCGTCTCGGCGATTGCCTTCGAAGCCGGCTATGGAACAGAAGCGGCTTTCAACCGTGCCTTCGCACGCGCCTTCGGCTTGCCGCCGGCCGCCTGGCGGCAGGCGGCGCGGCGCTCCCAGCCCGCCTGATCAGTGCAGGGTGAGGAGAGCCTCGCTGTGGCGCCATTCGCCGGGGGTGATGATGCTGGCCTTCGCCACTTTCACCGAATGCAGCTTGCCCTCTAGGTTGCGACTCCAGAAATCGAGGAATTTGCGAAGGACGGGGAGGCGCGGGGCGAGGTCGTAATCCTGCCAGAGATAGCTCTGCAGCAGGCCCGGATGATCCGGCATGTGATAGAGGATCTCGGCCGTCACCAGCCGGTAGTCATTGAGCTGCAAATGGAGCGCGGATTGACCCATATGTCCTCCTCTAAATCTTCCCATTCTGGGGGGCGGCTTCGGATGGTCGGTGAACCTTTGCTGATCGTTTGATGGCCGATTCGTTAACGACATGATGCCGCAACGGAAGCTAATAAAGAATAAAAATATGCGTATTTACAATAAGTTAGCACTCATTTAGGAAGATTGCTGCCAGCCGCCAGCGCTTCGGACCGGGCCAAGTACCTGACGGGATTCGCAAATTCGACCGGTCATTAGGCCGGGACAGATTGGCTCAACCCCTTGACGGGGGCCGGCATTGCTCCTAAATGGCTGGCACTCGCTTACCTCGAGTGCTAACAGCCGCGCCAAGCGGCGCTGGTCCCGGGGGTGGCGCGCAAGGGAAACTCACTATTTCATACTCTTACGGAGGATCACCATGAAGTTCCGTCCGCTCCACGACCGCGTTCTCGTGCGTCGTATCGAGGGCATCGAGAAGACCGCCGGCGGCATCATCATCCCGGACACTGCCAAGGAAAAGCCGCAAGAAGGCGAAGTCATCGCGGCTGGCGCTGGCGCCAAGTCCGAGGACGGCAAGGTCACCCCGCTCGACGTGAAGGCTGGCGACCGCATCCTGTTCGGCAAGTGGTCGGGCACGGAAGTGAAGGTCGACGGTGAGGACCTCCTCATCATGAAGGAAAGCGACATCCTCGGCATCATCGAGGGCACCGCTTCCGGTTCGAAGAAGAAGGTCGCCTAAGCCGTTCCGGCTGGCGCCGCTTTCCTCGAAAACCTAACAGGAGTTATTCCATATGGCTGCTAAAGACGTACGTTTCTCCGCCGACGCCCGTGACCGCATGCTCCGCGGCGTCGACATTCTCGCCAACGCCGTGAAGGTGACCTTGGGCCCGAAGGGCCGCAACGTCGTCATCGACAAGGCCTTCGGCGCCCCGCGCATCACCAAGGACGGCGTCACCGTCGCCAAGGAAATCGAGCTTGCTGACAAGTTCGAGAACATGGGCGCTCAGATGGTCCGCGAAGTCGCTTCGAAGACCAACGACCTCGCCGGTGACGGCACCACCACCGCGACCGTGCTCGCCCAGTCGATCGTTCGTGAAGGCGCCAAGGCTGTGGCCGCCGGCATGAACCCGATGGACCTGAAGCGCGGCATCGACCTCGCCGTCGAAGCCGTCGTCGAAGACGTCAAGAAGCGCGCCAAGAAGGTCTCGACTTCGGAAGAGATCGCCCAGGTCGGCACGATTTCCGCCAACGGCGAAAAAGAAATCGGCGCCATGATCGCCAAGGCGATGCAGAAGGTCGGCAACGAAGGCGTCATCACGGTTGAAGAAGCCAAGGGCCTCGACACCGAGCTTGAAGTCGTCGAAGGCATGCAGTTCGACCGTGGCTATCTCTCGCCGTACTTCATCACCAACGCCGAGAAGATGATCACCGACCTCGACAACCCCTACATCCTTCTCCACGAGAAGAAGCTCTCGAACCTGCAGTCGATGCTGCCGGTCCTCGAAGCCGTGGTGCAGTCGGGCCGTCCGCTCCTCATCATCTCGGAAGACGTCGAAGGTGAGGCTCTCGCGACCCTCGTCGTCAACAAGCTGCGCGGCGGCCTCAAGGTCGCGGCCGTGAAGGCTCCGGGCTTCGGCGATCGCCGCAAGGCCATGCTGGAAGACATCGCCATCCTCACCGGTGGTCAGGTCATCTCGGAAGACCTCGGCATTAAGCTCGAGACCGTCACCCTCGACATGCTCGGCAAGGCCAAGAAGGTCGTGATCGAGAAGGAAAACACCACCATCGTCGACGGCGCCGGCAAGAAGAAAGAGATCGAAGGTCGTTGCGCCCAGATCCGCGCCCAGATCGAAGAGACCTCGTCGGAATACGACAAGGAAAAGCTCGCCGAGCGTCTGGCGAAGCTCGCTGGCGGCGTCGCGGTCATCCGCGTCGGCGGTGCGACCGAAGTCGAAGTGAAGGAGCGCAAGGATCGCGTTGACGACGCCATGCACGCCACCCGTGCGGCGGTCGAAGAAGGCATCGTCGCCGGCGGCGGCGTTGCTCTCCTCTATTCGATCAAGGCGCTCGACAAGGTGAAGGTGGACAACGACGACCAGAAGGTCGGCGTCGACATCGTCCGCCGCGCGCTGCAGGCCCCGGTTCGTCAGATCGCCGAGAACGCCGGCGTCGACGGTGCCGTGATCGCCGGCAAGCTCCTGGAAGGCAAGGGTGCCAACTGGGGCTACAACGCGCAGACCGGTGAGTTCACCGATCTGGTGAAGGACGGCGTCATCGACCCGGCGAAGGTCGTGCGCTGCGCCCTGCAGGATGCGGCCTCGGTCGCCTCGCTGCTGATCACCACGGAAGCCATGATCGCCGACCGTCCGGAAAAGAAGGCCCCCCCGATGGGCGGCGCTCCGGACATGGGCGGCATGGGCGGCATGGACTTCTAAGTCCAAGCCAACCAGGTTCAAGTCTAACGAAGACCCCGCGGCAGCAATGCCGCGGGGTTTTTTGTTTGCCCGCTGCTGTTGCGGCTTGACGGGTTGTATTCGTTATGTTCTATTCTTCTAATAAGAGCGGATCGAATGATCTGAACCGATCGATCGCCGCGACCGACAAAGACCCATCGACCGACCAAACCTGCCGCTCCGGATCCTCCCATGCCCCTTCTTCCGCTGCTCATTCTGGCCCTTGATATCTTCATGGCGGTCCATGTCATTCGCAACGGCAAGACCTGCTGGTGGATCAGCATCATCCTGGTCTTTCCGTTGATCGGCAGCCTGGTCTATTTCTTCGTCGAGATTTTCCCGACCCTCGATCTCAAACCCCAGCCCAGGGTTGTCAGTATGCAGCGGGCGCGCTGGAAGCAGGCGCAGGATTCACGCGTGCGCGAGCGGGAGGTTCGGGGGCGCAACATCAACGACGTCGTCAATTCCGGCTCGATCAATGACAAGCTGTCGCTTGCTGACGAATGCATGAAGCGCGACCGCTATGCCGACGCGATCCGCCTCTATGAAAGTGCGCGGGAAGGTTTCTTTGTCAACGCGGCCGACGTTCTGTTGGGACTTGCCCGTGCCCAGCTTGAAAACGGCGAATTCGTTCCCTGCCGGCAGACCTTGCGCGAACTGGCCGAGGCGCATCCCGGTTCATTCGCCCAGGAACGCATCATCCTCACCGCGCGGGCACTGGCCGGTGCCGGCGATTTCGCGACCGCCATTGCCGAACTGGAGGCGCTGCTCGACCGCAAGGACAGTCTTGAAGCCCGCCGCCTGGAAGCCCGCTATTACTATGCCGAGTTCCTGTGGAAGCAAGGAATGAAGGATCGCTCGCTCGCCCAGCTCGCCGAAGTCATCAAGCATGGCAAGCTCTTCGCCATGACCGAAGAGGAAGAATATTGGGTCACCCGCGCTGGCGAGGTTCAGGCGGCGCTACGGTGATTTCCTGAACCGTCAAGCCCGGGGATGAGGAAATAGACCGCCCGGCGCGTGATCTACTCTTCCACCCGATGCACGTCGTGCGTCACGACCGCGTGGCCGCCGGTGGGCCTAGCCAGGAACTCGGGGTGAGTGAGGGTGTTCTTGATATCGTCCAACCCCTGGCGCCAGTGCTCACGCATATTGAGGATGCTGAACTCGTAATCCTTGCTGTGGGTCTCGTACTGCTTGTCGCGATAGATAAGCTGGACCGTGTTGTAGACCTTCGAACATGAAAGCTCGCGCAGCTTGGCGACTTCCGGGTCGTTCTGCTGGTCGGCGGGAATTCTGTCGAGCGCCTTTTTGAGCGCGTGCCGCAGATGCTGTGTATAGCCGGCAACATCGGTGACCAGCCGCGTGCGGCTGGAATAGACGATGTCCTTCCTGCGCTCGTCGACATCGAGCAGATTTTTCGGCAGCGGCCCCTTTGACGACCACAAATCGACCTGGAAAGCGAGCGTGTCGCGCCGCGGCGGCCGTGACAGCACTTCCATGAGTGGCGTGTTGGAGACAAGGCCGCCATCCCAATAATGCCGGCCGTCGATCTCAATCGCCGGGAAGCCGGGCGGCAGCGCGCCCGAGGCCATGAAATGCTCCGGCCCCAATTTCCGGTTGGCATTGTCGAAATATTCGAAATTGCCGGTTTCGATATCAACGGCACCGACCGAGACTCGTTCGATGCGCGCGTTGATGCGGTCGAAATCGACCAATCGCTCCAGCGTTTCTTTCAGCGGCTTGGTGTCGTAATAGCTGGTGGCCTCAGGCCCGCCCGGCCAGTTGAGGAAGGGCGGCGGTACGCGCGGCACGAAGAAGCCGCGTTGCCCCTCGAGGATGGCCCGCATCGACGACCAGGCACCGGCCAGGGTGCGCATGTCGCCGTCGCCCAGCAGGCTTGCGACTTCCGAGCCCAGGGTGAAAGCCGGCAGCAGCGCCGATTGGCAGATCGTTTCCCAGAATTCGGTCAGGCGCTCCAGCCGCTTCTCCGGCGGATTGCCGCCCAGGATCGCGGCATTGAGCGCGCCGATGGAAATGCCCGCGAACCAGTTGGGGGCGATGCCGGCCTCGTGGAGGCCCTGATAGACGCCGGCCTGGTAGCTGCCCAGCGCACCGCCGCCCTGCAGGACAAGGGCGACGGTTTCATAGGGCGGCAGTTCGATCTTCGGCGCGTTCATCGCGGTATGCGCCAGCTACTGCATGTGCCAGCCGTGGCTCACCGTGATCGACTGGCCGGTGAGGGCGGCCGACGGGAAGGTGGCAAGGAATAGTGCCGTCTCGGCCACATCCTCGACGGTTGTGAAAACGCCGTCGACCGTGTCCTTCAGCATGATGGTCTTGATGACTTCCTGCTCGCTGATCCCGAACTCCTTCGCCTGTTCGGGGATCTGCTTGTCGACGAGCGGCGTGCGCACGAAGCCCGGACAGATGACGTTGACGCGGACATTGTATTCGGCGCCTTCCTTGGCGGCGACGCGCGCGAGGCCGAGGAGCCCGTGTTTCGCCGCCACATAGGGCGCCTTCAGCTTCGAGGCGAGGTGCGAGTGGACCGAGCCCATATAGATGACGGTCCCGCCGCGCTTGTCCTTGTACATGTGCCGCATGGCGGCACGGGTGGTGAGGAACGCACCGTCCATGTGGATCGCCAGCATCTTCTGCCAGTCGCGATACTCGAACTCGACGATCGGTTTCACGATCTGGATGCCGGCATTGGAAACGAGGATGTCGAGCCCGCCCAGTTTGTCGATGCAGAGCGCTGTGCCGTCATCCACGGCCTTTTCGCTGGTGACGTCCATCGCAATCCCCAGCGCCTTCCCGCCCTTCGCGTTGATCTCGGCCGCGGCCGCGTCGGCGCCAGCCTGATTGAGATCCGCAATGGCGACGGCGGCGCCTGCCTTGGCATAGATCTCGGCGATGGCCTTGCCGATGCCGCTGGCGGCACCGGTGACGAGAGCGACTTTACCATTGAGTTGCATAAGCTCATCCTTTCAATAAGTTGCCTCTGCCATTGTCAGAGAACACGCACCCATCTCCCAGCGATCCTAGCTCGGTCTGCTGCATTGCGAAATCTCCTGATACCCGCCTTTCCAGAAAGACATCGGACCTCAAACGACCCCAGCAATGGGTGAGGCTGGCTCAAAGCCCGTAATGAGTGTAAGTTCTCATGATCTTGTTACCGATAATGCATATGCAGTGAGGTAGCGGATGGCGCCGAAATCTGCCCGAAATCCTGAAGAAGCCCCCCGCATCCGGCTATCTGCCTCATATGCGGTCGCATGCGTTCTGAACATTCTAGCTGCCGGCTTTCTTGTTGCATGCGCTGCACCAACCGGGGAAGTAGCGCAGAAAAAAACAATCTTCACAGCGATTCCAGGTGGCGCAGATCTTCCGACCCAAATTCCCAATGCCGTGATCGCCGGAGATTACGATTGCGGGCGTTGGCACGCTTGCCCGCTGCGCGAATTCATGTGGCGATCACGCCTGTGCGCTTTGGTCGTCGTCAAGGACGGCACAATCGTCTACGAGCGTTATGCACCGGATCAATCGACCCGGTGCAAGCGAGAAGCAGGTGACGGGCCGAATGGGCGCGACCGGCACTATGGCTTGGCGTCGATCACGAAGTCGATCACATCGACTTTGCTGGGTTTGTTGATTGCGCGCAACGAAGCAGACCCGGCACATCCGTGGGGTGAAATCGATCTGGCAAAGCCGGTCGGCCATTACGTACCGGGACTGACCGATGCCGCCGGGCAACCGACCCTCGAACAGGTGTTGAGAATGCGCAGCGGGTTTGCGTGGGACGACCGCGACAACCTTCTCTACGAAAGAACAGTGCTCGACTCAGAACATCGCGGCGTGCCATTCGCGGCCGCCGCCGGCGAATTGGCCAAGCGCATCCCCGGTCCATCTGCCTTCAATTATTCCGGTCTGGACACGACTTTGGCTGGCCTTGTCGTCGAAGCCATTCTGCAACGAAATCACGAGACACGCGGATGGCACCTTGATGATGCTTTGACGCACTGGATTTGGCAGCCGCTTGCGATGAAGGGCAATGCCGAATGGAAAACCGATTCCGATCGAACGCCGGCACCATTCTGCTGTCTTTCAATGCGTGCACGAGATCTGGCCAAGTTTGGCCAGTTCATTCTCGACAATGTCGTAGCGCCCGCCGATTCCGATTCTGCGCCGCTGCATGGGTGGATGGCGAAGGCATTGCAGATGCAGGGTGGCGTCACGGATCTTGCTGCCACCCACTGTCGCAATTTCAACCTCGATTACGGATATCAGTGGTGGCCGTTTCTCAACCCAGCATCCGGCTTCCTTGGCCTGGGCATTCGTGGCCAGATGCTCCATGTCTTTCCGCGCGAGCACATCGTCATTGTCCAGTTCAGCACCATGTCGCACGACGAGGAACTGGACCTTGAATGCGCCAGCTACGCCGCGCATCGCGCGATTGTTGCGGCGCTGTCGAACTGATTTATGAGCCGATCACGACTTCCGCATCATGAATGATGCAGTCCTTGCCGTTGATGGGCATCAGATCCATGGGGCAGGTGGAAAAGACGGCGACAACATTCATTTCGGCACGGAAGGTGATGGCGTCGCCAGGCAAGCTCATCGGCTCGTTCCAATAAAGCTCGCCATTGGGCTCCCACGGAATGTTCATGAAGAGGTTGAGCGGCGAGGGGGTTTCCGGCGCCTTGAGGTTGAGGGAGGCCAGCGCATCGCGCAGATTGTCGGTGCAATTGTCGTGATGGCCCTGATGCCCCAGCCCTTGATAGCGATAAATATCGCAGGCGGCGATCAGGGTGTCGTGGCGTCCCGGCGAAGTATCGTCGGTGACGGTCAGGATCGGCCGCCGCCGGTTGGTGAGGTAGGAATCGCCGATCTGGCTGACCAGCCGGCGGAACCCGGCCCGGCTGTGTTCCATGGACATGAACTCGCTCATATCGTCGGCGTTGAAGGCCCAGCTATCGACCACTTGGCTGCCGTGGGTATTCACGATTTTGAAGGTGCGGCCCTTCTCGACCCGCACGGCGAGGCCCTTTCGGGCCGGAATGGTCAATTTTGTCGCACTCATTTCAGCCTTTTCCCGTTCTTCCGATGCTGGGTTGATTTGAATCAAGAACCCCGGGCGGGTCAACTCTTAGCCTTGGCCGCATGATGATCACCGACCATTTGATCGCGGTCTACGACCGACCGGTCCCGCGCTATACGTCCTATCCGACGGCGCCGCACTTCCACGGCGGCATCGGCCCGGACGCCATGACCGAATGGCTCATTGCCCTGCCGGCCGATGCGCCGTTGTCGCTTTATATCCACGTGCCGTTCTGCAAGAAGATGTGCTGGTATTGCGGCTGCAATACACAGATCGTCGCCCGCCACCAGCCCGTGGCCGAATTTACCGAGACCCTGCTCGCTGAAATTGCGCGCATCGGCGACATTCTCAAGGCGAGCGGCCACAAATGCCAGGTCAGCTCGGTCCATTTCGGCGGCGGCACGCCCAACAGCCTGGCGCCGGACGAGTTCGAGCGCATCATGGCAGCGCTCGGCCATCACTTTGCGCTCGGTGCCGATCTCGATCTGGCGATCGAGCTCGATCCCCGCACGGTCGATGCCGGTTTCCTGGCAGCAATGCGCCGCGTGGGTGTCAACCGCGCCTCATTGGGTGTTCAGGACTTCGACCCCGTCGTGCAGGCGGCGGTCAACCGCGTGCAGCCCTTCGACATGGTGCGCGGCTGCGTCGAAAGCCTGCGCGACGCGGGCATCCGCTCGCTCAATCTCGACCTCATTTACGGATTGCCGTTCCAGAGTGTCTCCGGCCTGCGCCGCACCGTGTCGCAGGCAGTCGAACTGGCGCCGGACCGTATCGCTCTTTTCGGCTATGCCCATGTGCCGTGGATGAAGCCGCACCAGCGCCTCATCGACGATGCCTCATTGCCCGATTCCTACGCTCGCTTCCGCCAGTTCGAAGCAGCGGCGCAGGCGCTTCTCGCTGCGGACTATGCCCGAATCGGTCTCGACCATTTTGCCAAGCCCGGCGACGCCTTGCGCGTCGCGCGCGACAATCGCACGCTGAAGCGGAACTTCCAGGGCTATACGGTCGACCGGGCCGATACGCTGATTGGCTTCGGACCGTCGGCGATTTCAGCTTTTCCCCAAGGCTATATCCAGAATGCGCCGGACCATGCCCCTTGGGCACGGGCCATCGGCGAGGGTCGGCTTGCCGCCTGCAAGGGTGTGGCCATCACGGATGAAGACCAGCGTCGGCGCGCGATCATCGAACAGATCATGTGCTTCGGCCGTGTCGACCTTGCGGACTTTTCTTTCGATCCCGCCGATGCATTGGCAGGCCTGATGCCGCTCATCGATGATGGCCTCGCCCATCTCAACGGGACGGTGTTGACGGTGACCGAGCGTGGCCTGCCGTTCCAGCGCGTGGTCGCGGCGGCCTTCGACGCCTATCTGGTGCCGGAAGCCAAGCGGCACAGCCGCGCCGTCTGAAATCTATCTCCGGAAGCAGGAATCGACGAAGAGGCGGAAGGCCACGGCGCGGTGGCTCATCTCGTGCTTCTTCGTGGGCTCCATCTCGCCAAACGTGACGTCATAGCCGGTCGGCCGGAAGATCGGGTCATAGCCGAAGCCGCGCGCGCCGCGGGGCGCATCCACGATCTCGCCCCAGACATCGCCTTCGAACTCGTCGCAATGGCCGTCAGGCCAGGCGAGCGCCAGCGCCGAGACGAAGCGGGCCGAACGGTCGGTCTTCTCCTTGAGAAGGTCGAGCACGCGGCCCATCGCGTAGCCGAAATCCTTGTTCGGCCCCGCCCAGCGTGCCGAATAGATACCCGGATCGCGCCCTAAAGCCATCACTTCGAGCCCGGAATCGTCCGCGAGGGCCGGCAAGCCGCTGGCGGTCGCTGCCGCCACGGCCTTGAGACGTGCATTGCCGATGAAGGTCGTCTCCGTCTCCTCCGGCTCCGGCAAGCCGAGAGCACCGGCCGAGACGATTTCGACTTGGTAAGGCGCCAGCAGCTCGGCAATCTCCTTGAGCTTGCCTGGATTGTGGCTGGCGAGGACCAGCTTGCCGCCAGTGAAGGTCCGCGCCATCACTTCTTCTTTTCGGCAGCGGCGGCAAGGGCCGCGCGCTGCATCTCGAACAATTCGCTGGTGCCCTTGCGCGCAAGTGTCAGGAGGCTCGCGAACTGGGCGTCGGTGAAGGCTTCCTTCTCGGCCGTCGCCTGAACCTCAACCATGCCGCCCTTGGCGGTGAGGACGAAATTGGCATCGGCCTCGGCATTCGAATCCTCGGCATAGTCGAGGTCGAGGGCCGCCTGATTCTCATAGAGTCCGCAGGAGATCGCCGCCACCTGGTCGATCAGGGGGATGGTCTTCACGATGCCCATGTTCTTCATCAGGCGAAAGCACTCATGGAGGGCGATGTAGGAGCCGGTAATCGCCGCCGTCCGCGTGCCGCCATCCGCCTGGATGACATCGCAGTCGATCTTGATCTGCTTTTCACCGAAGGCCTTCAAATCGGTGACGGCGCGCAAGGCGCGGCCGATGAGGCGCTGGATTTCCTGGGTACGGCCCGATTGCTTGCCTTTTGCCGCCTCGCGGTCGCCGCGCGTATGCGTGGCGCGCGGCAGCATGCCGTATTCCGCCGTGACCCAGCCCTTGCCGGTGCCTTTCAGGAAAGGCGGCACTTTCTCATCGAGCGAGGCGGTGCAGATGACATGGGTGTCGCCGAATTTCACCAGGCACGAACCTTCGGCATGGCGGTTGAAGCCGACGATGAATTCGACGGTGCGGAGCTGGTCGACGGGGCGGCCGGAGGGGCGCATGGCTTTGATCCTTCGTTGAAATCGGGCGGAACCTACAGGCCTGTGCCCGGCCCCGCAATGGGCCTATTTCCGCCGCCTCGCCCGGGTCCATTTGCTGCGGTCCTGATAGTCGGGCGGCCGCTTTCTGACCCAGGCAATGAACCGGGCAAGGTCCGGATGCGCCTTCAGGGCGTCAATCGAGCTGAAGTCGCGGGCGAGCTCCGCCTCGCTCAACATGGCATGGATCGCCTGATGGCAGATCTTGTGCAAGTCGACCTGTGTCGTCCCGCCCAGGCTGCGCGGGATCAGGTGGTGGCGATCCACAGCGCTGCCCCCCGGCAAGGGCCGGTCGCAGAGCGGGCAGTTGGTGGTCGGTAATTTATTCATTGGAAATGCATCTTATTTCAGCAGGGTGACGGCTGTCACCGCTCAGGGTCGAACGCCCAAGATGTCGCCATCGACGGATCTCCCAACAGGCCATCGCGCCCGTCCTGGAAGGAGATCCATCATGCCGATCACCATCGACCCTGAAGTCCTGAAGAAGTTCTACCCCTACTATTTCTACAACTACATTGGCGGCACCAACGCCGATAATGCCTTCAGCGGGACCGATAAATCCGATTGGATTCAGAGCTTTGGGGGCAATGACACTGTTCATGGCCTGGGTGGCAACGACCGGATCGAGGGCGGCGAGGGGAACGACACGCTCTATGGCGACGGCGGTGATGATGTCGTCTGGGGTGAAGCCGGCAATGACGGACTCTATGGCGGCACCGGCAACGATGTTCTGGATGGCGGCATTGGCGACGATGCCCTGACCGGTGGTGATCATTTCGACCAGCTCTATGGCGGCCAGGGCAACGACTGGCTGTTCGGCGAGGGTGGTGATGACAGCCTGGTCGGCGACGAGGGCAACGACAAGCTGTTCGGCGGCGATGGCAATGATGGCATTCACGGTGGTGACGGCAATGACATAGCCTGGGGAGATGCCGGCAACGACACGATCTATGGCTCTGGCGGCAATGACGAACTGCAGGGTGGCACCGGCAATGACCGGCTTGAAGGTGGCGATGGACACGACAAGCTGTTCGGCGGCGAAGGCAATGATGGCCTTTTCGGTGATGCCGGAGACGATGAGCTGCATGGCGGCGACGGTTACGACACTCTGACCGGCGGCGAGGGCAATGACAAGCTCTATGGCGACGGCGGCACCGATATCATCAACGGAAACAATGGCAACGACAACATCTGGGGTGGGTCGGGCAATGACTACATCACCGGCGGGGATGGTGTGAACGCCATGTTCGGCGAAGATGGCGACGATTACCTGACCTTCGATGGAATCCTCGACTATGCCTGGAGCGGTACCGGCCATGACAAGCTCGCATTCGATGTCGACGGCTATGACGGCAAGGCGTCGATCAATGATTTCGATCTCTGGGACGATACGCTGGTCTTCAATGGCTGGTCGGGTGATGTGTCGGTTGGCGCCTCGGCATCGGGCGACGTGCAGTTCACCTTCGACAAAGGCGGCGTCGTCATTCTGACCAATGTCGATTATCAGGCGGGCATGACACTCAGCGATTTCAACATCGAGTGGAACTGAAGCCCAGCCAGAAAAGTTGCAGGCGCCACGCCCGGGACCGATGCAAGAGGTCCCGGGCGTT
>NZ_JAYRQR010000025.1:0-16628 GCF_041910485.1 Dongia sp. | reverse complement strand
AGAGGTCCCGGGCGTTTTTGTTTGTGCAAAAGACATACATTCATCGCGAATAGACCTTAATTCCGCATCGTGACGTACATTACGGGAATAGAAGGGCGACGTTCAAAACCCGTCCGGCTTGGGCAGCGACAGATCTGCAAGTCTGAAGTCAACCCTTGAAGCCGGAAGGAACTGGATCATGCCCGTGGATGTCAATTTCAATGCCGATTTGCTGAAGAAAAAGCTCGCTTCGCTGCAGATCTATGCCAATCACATCGAAGGCAACAATTGGGCCAATTCGCTGACTGGTTTCGACAAGGCCGATTGGATCCAAGGCTGGGGCGGCAATGACACGATCCGCGGCAATGGCGGCAACGATTTCATCGAAGGCGGCGCTGGCGATGATGATCTGATCGGCGGCGACGGCCACGATAAGGTCTTCGGCGATGAAGGCAATGATGCCCTCTATGGCAATGACGGCAATGACGAGCTGGACGGTGGTCTCGGCCACGACACGCTCTCGGGCGGCGATGGCAATGACAAGCTCGTCGGCGGTGAAGGCAATGACTGGCTGTTCGGCGATGCCGGCGACGACACGATCGAGGGTGGCCAAGGCAATGATAAAATCTACGGCGACGAAGACAGCGACAAGCTCTATGGGGCCGAAGGAAACGATCTGATCTTTGGCGGAGAGGACAATGATTTGCTCTGGGGCGGTGAAGGCGACGACAAGCTCTATGGCGGCAATGGCGACGACTATTACATGCGGGGTGAAGGCGGAAATGACGAATTATGGGGTGGTGAAGGCAACGACCATATGCATGGCGAAGATGGCGCCGATAAGCTGTATGGCGAAAATGGCGATGACTATCTAGACGGGGGCAATGGCGCCGACGAACTCTATGGCGGCGACGGCAACGACCATCTGTATGGCGAAGGCGACAGCAACGGCCTTTGGGGTGGCGCCGGCAATGATTTCATCTTCACCGGATATGGCAACAATATCACCTATGCTGGCGCCGGCGACGATATCGTCGTTGCTGAGGGCGCACTGGATCTTATCTATACCGGATCGGGTGCGGACATCGCGTCGTTTGATGCCGCGCACTATCACGGCAAAGCGCTGATTTTCGATTTCGATATGGAGAGCGATACCCTCCAGTTCTTCGACGGCATCAGCGAAGGCGTCACGCTGACCGAAGATTCCAGCGGCGATGTGAAGTTCACCTTTGGTGGCGGCGGCTCGGTAACGCTGGTTGGCGTCGACTATAACAAGGCAATTACCTACGATGATTTCAACATCCAATGGACTGCCAGCGCCGACTGATCCGTAGCAATTTAGATGTTTATCAGATAATATTCCTATATCTCGCCTCATCCCCAGGGGCCGCCGATCGAATGTCGCGGCCCCTGGGGTTTGGATAACAAATCCTTAGGAACTGAGGCCCTAGCATCGTTTCTCGATTGCGACATGGCGTAGTGGTCAAGATTTTCGGGGCGGGCTGACCGCCCATTGTGAAGCGATGCAGCAGGCCGACCGGAATCAGTATCCACATGTCGAACCATTGGGTGCCAGCGAGGAATCGGAATCGCTGTTCCGCGCCGTGTTCGAACAATCCGCTGTGGGCATCTGCTATTCCGATTTCGACGGCGTTTTCATTCGGGTCAATCCGCGCTTTTGCGAACTGACCGGGTATGGGGCCGACGAACTGGTAGGGCGCAGCTTTGCGGCGATCACGCACCCGGACGATGTGGCGATTGATGCCCGGCTGGGCGATGAACTGATCGCCGGTACGCGCGGGCCTTACACGCTGGAGAAGCGCTATCTTCGCAAATCCGGCGAGATCGTTTGGGTGCGCCTCACGGTGACCCTGGCGCGGACGCCCAACGGTGCGCCGCATCGCCTGGTGGGCGTCATCGAAGACATCAACCACATGATGCTGACCGAACAGGCGCTGCGTGGCAGCGAGGCCCGCCTGCGCGAAGCGCAGCGCATCGCCCACCTCGCTTCCTACGAAATCGACCATTGCGATGAATCGCGCAATTGGTCGAACGAGCTCTACTCAATTCTGGAAGTCGAGGCGACAAGCGACAGGCCGACTTTCGAACTGTTCGAGCAGCGCGTCCATCCGCAGGACCGTGCGCTTATTCGCAAGACCAATGCCGAGGCGATTGCCAATCGCGCGCCGTATTATCTGACGCATCGTCTGGTCATGCCGGATGGTCGCATTAAATATGTCGAAGTTCGCGGCATCACGACCTACGCCGAAGACGGTACGCCGCTCAGGTCCTTCGGCACAGTCCAGGACGTCACCAGCCGCAAGCAGGCGGAAATCGCGTTGCGCCAGGCCAAGGAAGCCGCCGAAAGCGCCAACCGCGCCAAGATGGATTTCCTGGCCAATATGAGCCACGAGCTGCGGACACCGCTCAACGCCATTCTCGGCTATGCCCAGCTGCTGGAATCTGAGCGCGCCGGTCCGCTGGAGGTAAAACAGCGGGAATATTTGCGCGACATCATGGCCGGTGGCCGGCATCTTCTGGAACTCATCCAGGACATTCTGGAGCTAGCCAAGATTGACGCCGGTCGCATCGGCCTGAAGATAGAGCCGATTGATGCGCTGGCGGTGATCGGTGATGCCCTGCCTCTCATTGAAAGCATGGCGGCGGACCGCGCCATCACACTCAACATTGCGTCGCCGCTGCAGCCCTTGCCACCGCTGCTGGCCGATCGCGTAAGGCTGCGCCAAGTCATTCTCAATCTGCTCAGCAATGCCGTCAAATATAACAGGGTCGGCGGTCGCGTCGATGTCACCTGCGCTGAGATGCGGCCAGGATTTTTGCGCATCTCCGTCCGCGACACGGGTTTCGGCGTGCAGCCCGAACGCCAATCCGAACTCTTCGTGCCGTTCAGCCGGCTGGGGGCTGAGACGCTGGCGATCGAGGGAACAGGCATCGGCTTGTCTTTGACCAAGAAGCTCACCGAGCTGATGTCAGGTCAAATAGGTTTCCAAAGCGTTGTCGATGAAGGCAGCTCATTCTGGGTCGAACTGCCGATCGCCGGCGTTGGCAATCTGGCGCCGCCGCCCGAAAATTCTTCGCCGGTGCAAACGCCACTCAGCGGTTCGTTGCCGCCACCGGCTGGCGAAATCCGGCGCAATATCCTTTTCGTTGAGGACAATCCGGCCCATGTGCGTCTGGTCGAACGGGCATTGGGGCAGATTCCGCATGTGGCGATGACCCCCGTCCATACGGCGGAACTGGCGCTGGTGGCGATGCGGACGCTGTCGCCCAATCTGATCCTCGTCGATCTCGGCGATCCTGATCCCGTGCGTCAGGATTCCCGCCGCCGGCTGGTCGCCATCGCCAGTCAGCGCAACATCCCGGTCCTCGATCTCGGTGCCAATCTGGCTCATGAGCGCGTGAGCGGTGGTGGAGAGGGAATCGATATTCCCCGCCTGCTCAGCGAGATAGAGCGTCGCCTCGCGACCCACGGCTAGTCCCTGCCGTGACAAGGGGCTTCTACTCTTTCAGGCCGTGTCGGCAGTGGCATTCGGGCCGCCAAGCGCCTATATCATTGGCTAGATCCTGCGGGAAACGCGCCCAGACGCCTATCGGAGCCGATGCCATGTCCAACATTGCCACCACCGACCAGCTGTTTTTCGAGCGCGCCGGTCTCGATCGCGACAAGACCGAGGCAGTGGTCAAGGACGCGCTGAACGGCGCCGACGATGGCGAACTCTATCTCGAATACCAGCAATCGGAAGCCCTTTCCTTCGACGATGGCAAGTTGAAGAGTGCCAGTTTCGACACCACCCAGGGCTTCGGCCTGCGTGCCATCAGTGGCGAAATATCGGGCTACGCCCATGCCAGCGACCTTTCCGAAGGTGCCCTGGCGCGTGCCGCCCAGACGGTGAAGGCCGTCCATGCCGGCCATCAGGGGACGCTCGATGTTGGGCCGGTCGGTACCAACCGCCAGCTCTATGCGCCGGACAATCCCCTGGGGTTGCTGCCCTTCGAGCGCAAGGTGAAACTGCTCGAGGAAATCAACGCCTATGTGCGCGGCAAGGACGCGCGGGTGCGGCAGGTCATGTGCTCGTTAACCGGCTCCTGGTCGGCCATCCAGATCATTCGCGGCGATGGTGAGCGTATGGCCGACATCCGGCCGCTGGTGCGCCTCAACATTTCGGTGATGGTGGAAGAAAATGGCCGCATGGAAACGGGTTCGTTCGGCGCGGGCGGCCGTGTCACTTATGATGGCGTGATCGAGGCCGGGCATTGGCAGCAAGGTGCCGACGAGGCTCTGCGCCAGGCCATCGTCAATCTTTCCTCTATTCCCGCACCTGCCGGTGAGATGCCGGTGGTCCTGGGGCCGGGCTGGCCGGGCATCCTGCTCCACGAAGCGATCGGGCACGGGCTCGAGGGGGATTTCAATCGCAAGAAGACGTCGGCCTTTGCCGGCCTGCTGGGCAGCCGCATCGCGGCTCCGGGCGTCACCGTGGTCGATGATGGGACGCTCACCGACCGGCGCGGCTCCCTCACGATCGATGACGAGGGAACGCCGACGCAATGCACGACCCTCATCGAGGACGGTATCCTCAAAGGCTATATCCAGGATCGGCAGAACGCGCGCCTCATGGGCATGAAGCCGACGGGCAACGGTCGCCGGCAGAGCTTTGCCCACAACCCCATGCCGCGCATGACCAACACGATCATGCTGGGCGGCAAGCACGATCCGGCCGAAGTTCTGGCGTCAGTGAAGAAGGGGCTCTACGCCGTCAATTTCGGCGGTGGCCAGGTCGACATCACCTCCGGCAAGTTCGTCTTCTCGGCGTCGGAAGCCTATCTCATCGAGGACGGCAAGATCGGTCCGGCGGTGAAGGGGGCGACCCTTATCGGCAACGGCCCGGACGTTCTCACCAAGGTCGGTATGATCGGCAACGACATGAAGCTGGATACCGGTGTCGGCACCTGCGGCAAGGAAGGCCAGGGCGTGCCGGTGGGTGTCGGCCAGCCGACCTTGCGCATCGATGCGCTGACGGTGGGCGGCACTGCGGCGTAAAGCCCCGCTTCTTCGCATCTGCAGAGCTTCTCTTGCCATCGGCAACTTGCAGTGGCATCAAGGCGTGACGCCCTCGATGCTGACCGGGTTGATTGATGACATCGCTTGCCTTCCGGCGCAATCAAGCGCTGGCACCGAACATGTACGTGCCGGAATCCCGTTTCGGCATCTGGTTCCTGAAGACCGAGACCTGGGCTGTCCATGTGCTGGAACGTGCGCTCAAGGATCTTGAGCGCCTGATCCCCGCGCGCCGCGCCGCCTATCCGGTCATTGTCGATGTAGGTTGCGGCCGCGGCCGTTCGTTTCGCCTCCTGCGCACGCGCTTTCAGCCCGAACGCATGATCGGCATCGATGTCGATGGCGCGATGCTGGAGATTGCGGCCCGTGAGACGGCGGCAGAGGGAATGTCGGTCGAGTTCCAGCAGACGACATCCTCGCGCATGATGCTCGCGGACGAATCCGTCGATATGCTCTTTTGCCATCAGACGTTCCATCACCTGATGGACCAGGGGGCGGCGCTCGCTGAGTTCCGCCGCGTGCTGAAGCCGGGCGGATTGCTGCTGTTCGCGGAATCGACCCGCAAATATATCCACTCGCCGATGATCCGCCTGCTGTTCCGCCATCCGATGGATGTCCAGCGCTCGGCCGAGGAATATCTCGCTATGATCCGTGGCGCAGGTTTCGAGGTCGCCGACAGCGCGATCTCGCTCCCCTATCTGTGGTGGAGCCGCAACGATCTGGGACTGCTGGAACGCTGGTTCGGTATCCGCCCGCCCAAGGACCGTGAGGAGACGCTGCTCAATTGTGTGGCGGTGAAGCCCTAGGCGCGCCGTGCCCGCAATTGCGGCGCCACCAGCACCAGGAACAGGGCCAGCACGACCAGGCTCAGTGACAGGATCTCGTCCCAGCCGACCGCATCGCCCGTGATCATGGCCGACGAGATGATGCCGACCACGGGAATGGCGAGCGTGCCGATGGCGGCCACCACCGCCGGATAGATCGCCACCACACGGAACCAGGCCCAGTGGCAGAAGATCATCGGGATGAGGGCGGCATAGGCGACGGCACCCCAGCCGATGCCGCTGACGGCTGACGGATCGAATTCATGATCGAAGAGGACGGCGCCGAGGAAGATCGGAATACCGCCCAGCAGCATCTGCCAGGCGACAAGCGATGTGGTCGGCATCTGATAGCGGTGCGTCTTCAAGGCGACCGTGCCGAACGCCCAGGCAATGGCGGCGAGCAGCATGAAGATCGGCCCCCAGGGATGGGCGCTCAAGTTGCCCCAATCCGGCACCACCAGCACGGCGAGACCCAGCATGCCGACACCAAGGCCGATGAGGCGCAACCCGTCGATCTTCTCACGGAGCCAGATGGCGGCGATGGGTGCCGCCCATAACGGCATGGTGAAGGCCAGGATCGAGGCGCGGCCCGGTTGCATCAGGGTGACACCGAGCGCCGAGAAAAGATGCCAGCCGGTGATATTGCCGAGGGCGGCGATGGCAAGCGGCTTCAGATCCGCCCGTGGTATGCCGAGCTTCAGCCGAGCGGCAGAGGCGATGGTGAAAAGACCACCGGCACCGGCCAGAAGGCAGATGCTGCGAAAGGCCCAGACCGGCACCTCGTTGACCGACAGCTTGATCGCCGGCCAGTTGATGCCCCAGAAAATGGTGATGAGAACCAGAAGAATGATGCCGGTCGCATCATTCTCGCCTGCTGCGGGCCTCCCCAGAGTCTTGGCCTGCTCGCTCATGTCGCAGCGGCTTTGGCGCGCCGTTCGGCGATGCGCGTCAGGATGGCGTGGCGCTGGTCGGGTGTCGAGATGATCCAGTCACGGATCTCGTCGATGGTGCGCGTGCAGCCGACGCAATAGCCGGTCATCGGATCCATCTGGCACACACTGATGCAAGGCGAAGGTGGGCCGGAGGCGAGGAGGCGCATGCGCTCATCGCGGCGCTTCTGCCGGGCCAGCCGATCCTGCATCAGGCGGCGTCCTTCATCCATGCCCTTTTGCTGCGGATCGTCGTTCATGCCGCCAAAACCTCTTCCGGTTTGCGCCCGACCAGTTCGGCATAGAGTACGGGATCCGTCGCCCCTTCGCTGCCGATGATGAGAATATTCGCGTGTGCATCGAGGAGCAGCGCCTGGCGCGCGCGCTCATCGAGGCAGCCGGCGATGAGACCGGCGAGGCCGCCGACCCCCGCCTCGCCGCCGACGATCCTGCCATCCCCGCCGATTCCCTCGGCCAGCACTTTCATGGCAAAGACGGCCGCATCGTCCGGCACGGTCATGAAGGCAAAGCTCGCTTTGTCGAGCAGCGACCAGGCCAGCGGTGAGACCTCGCCGCAGGCAAGGCCCGCCATCAGCGTATCGAGCTTGCCGGTAACCGGCGTTGGCCGTCCGGCCTTGGCGCTCTCGAAATGGCAGGCAGCCTTTTCCGGCTCAACCACGACGATCTTCGGGCGCAGCGCATCAAGCTCCAGCCACAGATAGCCGGCAACCGCCGCCGGCAGGCCGCCGACACCGGCCTGGATGAAGACATGACTGATCTGCTCGGCCGGAGCCAGCTGATCCATCACCTCGCCCATCATCACGCCGTAGCCGTGCATCACGTGGCGCGGGATCTCCTGATACCCGTCCCAGGTCGTGTCGGAGATGACCTGCCAGCCGTTCTTCGCCGCGTCGGCTGCGCAAGCGCGGACCGAGGCATCGTAATTGTCCGGGATGCGGCGCATTTCGGCACCGAAGGCGGCAATAGCTTGCTCTCGGCCGACGCTGACGCCCTGGTGGATATAGATGACCGCGCGGCAGCCGAAGATCTGGGCGCCCCAGGCGACGGATTTGCCGTGATTGCCGTCGGTCGCGGTGCAGACGGTGATATCGCGCGTCCGCGCGCGATGCTTGCCGGCGAGGAGATCGGCGACGGAGACATCGCCGCCCAATTTGTCCTGCAGATGGCGCAGCACGGCATAGGCGCCGCCCACGGCCTTGAAGGCGCCTAGGCCGAAACGTCCACCTTCATCCTTATAGGCGATCCCGCCGACGCCCAATTGGTGCGCCAAACCCGGCAGGCGGCGCAGGGGCGTTGGCTGATAGCCGGGCCAGGCCTTGATCTCGGCGGCGGCGCGGGCAAAACCGGCTTCGTCCACAACACCAGTGGCCGCAGCGGCGAGGCTCTCCTCGGCCGGGGCCAGGCGGGGGTTGACGAAGACATGGGCGGGAAGGTGAGGCGGTTTCCAATTGGTCATGGTGGCGACTATTATCAAACGGCCGGCGTCCCCGCAAACGCCGCCGGCGCGCGTGACCCATCTGGGAGCTGCATAGATTGCCATCGACTGCTGCCAGCACCACAGCCCGATCCGATACCCGCTCGCTCCGCCGGATGCTGGGCGTCCGACTGCTGGGCCGTGTGCGCCTTGTTTCCGGCCTTATCCTTTTTGCCTATGTGCTCACGCATAACCTCAATCACGCGCTGGGTATCGTCTCGCTGAAATGGCTCGAGGCCGGGCGCCATATCTTTCTGGCCTTCTGGCGATTCCCGCCGGTCGAACTGGCGCTCTTCACCGCCCTGTTCCTGCATGTGGTGGTGGCCCTCATTGCCCTCTACCGCCGCCGATCGCTGAAGATGCCCTTCTGGGAGGGCGCGCAGCTGGTCCTCGGCCTCGCCACGCCACCCTTGCTTCTCCTTCATGTGCTGGGCACGGCCTATGCGCATGACCGTTTCGACTTCAACGATTCCTATGCCTATGTGCTGCTCTCGCTCTGGGTGTTCCTGCCGGGATATGGCGCCTTGCAGGCACTGGCCGTTGTCACTACCTGGATCCACGGCTGCATCGGCCTTGCCTATTGGCTGCGCCTCAAGCCCTGGTATCCTCGATGGCGGGCCTATCTTTTTGCAGGCGCCATCGTCCTTCCCGTGCTGGCCCTCATCGGTTTTGCCGATGGCGGTCGCGCCGTCGCCGAACGGCTGGAAGAGGATGGCTGGTTCGACCAATTGAAGGCGCACGACAATCTGCCGGGCGCCGAGGCGATAACCGAAGTCTATGCGCTGCAGCGCGTGGGACTTTGGATCTGCGGCGGGTTGCTCCTCGGCGTGCTGCTGGCGCGGGTCGGGCGCGACTGGGTCGGTCGCCGCCGCGCCATCGAGATCGCCTATGAAAATGGGGCGAAGGTGCGGATCCAGGCCGGCATGACGGTGCTGGAGGCGAGCCGTATCGCGAACATCCCCCATGCCTCGGTCTGCGGCGGCCGTGGTCGTTGCTCGACCTGCCGCGTGAAGATTCTCAGCGGTGCCGATGCGTTGCCGGCCGCAAGCGAAGATGAAAGGCGCGTGCTGGCGCGCGTGGGTGCGGCACCGGATACGCGGCTTGCCTGCCAATTGCGCCCTTTGGCACCCGTGACAGTGGCGCCGCTACTCCCAGCACAAGCCGGGCCGCAACAGGCACTGGCGCGTGGCGATCATCATTCGGGCCGCGAGCTGGAAATCGCCATCCTCTTTGCCGATCTGCGCGGCTTCACGCAGCTTTCCGAGCAGCGCCTTCCCTATGATGTCGTCTTCCTGCTCAACCGCTATTTCAAGGCAATGGGCGAGGCGGTCTCGCAGGCCGGCGGCCATCTCGACAAGTTCATCGGTGACGGGGTGATGGCGCTCTTCGGGATCGAAAGCGGCATGGCCGGAAATGGCGAGGCTGGCAAGCGTGCCTGCCAGCAAGCCCTCGATGCGGCACGGCGCATGTCGGTCAACCTCGCCGAACTCAACCGGCACCTCATGGCCGATCTCAAGCAGCCGTTGCGGATCGGCATCGGCATCCATTTCGGCCCCGTCATCGTCGGCGATATGGGCTATGGCGCCAGCCAGCATCTGACGGCGATCGGCGATGCGGTCAACACGGCCAGCCGCTTGGAGACGGCGACCAAGGAATTCGACTGCCAGCTCGTCATTTCGGAGCAAGTCGTGCGGCATGCAGGGCTTGACGTCGGCGCGGACCGGTTGGAACGCATCAATGTGCGCGGCCGCGAGCAAACCTTGGGTGTTTTGGCGATCAAATCGGCGCAGAATATCGAGGCGGCAGCCGAGGCAGCGGAATAGGGGCATGACCGATATTTCAGCGCAACCAGTCGATGTCGTGAAAGAGGCGGCGGATCTGCGCCATCTGCTGACGCGAAGCGATCGGATTGGGCTGCGCCATCTCGCCGGTCATGTCGTGCTTCTCATGCTGACCGCGCTGCTGATCTTCTGGGCGCGCGGGTCGATTTGGCAATGGCCTGCCATGCTTCTGCATGGCGTCGCTCTCGTCTTTCTCTTTGCGCCACTGCACGAGACCATCCACCGGACGGCCTTCGCCAGCCGCTTCCTCAACGATACTGTGGCGTTTGCAATTGGCGCGCTGTTGATCCTGCCTCGTGAATATTTCCGCGCCTTTCATTTCGCCCATCATCGCCATACCCAGGATCCGGCGCGCGATCCGGAATTATCCTCGCCAAGACCCGCGACGAAGGGACAATGGCTGCTTTACGTCAGCGGCCTGCCCTATTGGCGCGGGCAGATCGCGGGCCTCGCCACCCGTGCGCTGGGCAGGACGCCGGAGCCTTTCTATGGGAACGATCAGCAAAGGCGCAAAGTCGTGCGGGAGTCGCGGTTGATTCTGGCGCTCTATGCCGTGATCCTCTTGCTGTCGATTTTTGGCGGCAGCGATATCGCCTGGCGCTATTGGCTGCTGCCGGCACTGCTGGGCCAGCCTTTCCTGCGGCTCTATCTCCTTGCCGAACATTGGGGTTGCCCGCTTTCGCCGGCCGAGGTGCCGATCGACATGCTGGCCCGCTCGCGCACGACCTATACCAACGCGTTCGTGCGGTTCCTCGCCTGGAATATGCCCTTCCATGCCGAGCATCATGCCAACCCGGCACTGCCGTTTCATGCCTTGCCGGCAGCCAATGGCTTAGTGCGAAACCGGTTGGGAACGACTGGCCCTGGCTATGCGGCAGTGACGCGCTGGATTTACGAGAGGCTCGACTGATGGATGGTGGCAAACAGGCGCATCTTCTGACGCCGCTTTCGGCAGACAACGCCCATGTGCGGCGCAATCCGGCGCCGAACTTCTGGGCCTTGGCGCCGCATCAATTGCATCAGCACACGGATTCTTCCTGCTCGCTTGCCAGCGCCACCATGATCCTCAACGCCGCGCGCGGCGTTGCTGGGCAGAACCGTGTCGGCGGCTTGGTCAGCGAGAAGCGGCTCCTCGATCTCTTCGACCATACCGATTGGCGCGCCGGCATCGCGCCCGAAGGTGGCGGTCGGAAGCTCTTGGAACTGGCGGCGCATCTTGACGAGGCGCTGCAGCACTATGGCCTGACGGATTGGCGGGTTGAGACGCGGCAAGTCACTGCGGCTGACGATACCAGCGCCGCCCGGCTGCGCGCCGACCTCACCGCGCTCGAAGCCGATGCCGGCTTCTTCCTGATCGCCAACTTTCATCTCGATGATTTCTATGGTGACGGCACCGATGTAGGCCATTTCTCACCACTCGGTGCCTACGATGCCGCGACCGACCGTGTGCTGGTGCTCGATGTCTACAAGGCCGACTATGAGCCGAGTTGGGCGCCGGCGGATCACCTGCTGAAGGCGATGGCGCGCCCCTGCGACGACGGCAAGGCCCGAGGCTATCTGGTTCTGCGTCGCTAACCCCGCACTGATCATCCAGCGCGGGGCGTATCGACCATCAGATCAATTGATATTGTTATCGTCCTTGTAATCGTCGATCGCCTCTTCGAGTGTGTCGAACTCGTCGCAATCGCCGCAGGCAGCCTTGAGGACGGCGAGCTGCTTCTCGGCATTGGGCAGGTCCTTCTGCTCCAGATAGAGTTCGCCCAGATATTCATTGGCACCGAGATGCTTGGGCTCAAGCGCCAGCGCTTTCAGGTAATATTCCATGCCAGCCTTCCAATTGCCCATCTTGCGATTGGCAAAGCCCAGCTGGTTGAGTGCGTCGGCATACTCGCCCTTTTCCTTGATCGATTTCTGCAGCAGCGGAATGGCAGCGGAGTATTTCTCGTCGTCGATCAGGTCCACGGCTTTCTTGTAGTCGTCGGCCTTGGCGGCGGGCGCCGTCGAATCCGACCCCATCGAGAAGGCATGGCTGGCGAGCCCCAAGCTAAGACCCGCGACGGCGGCGATGAGGGCAAGGCGCTGGCTGTTCATATTCTACTCTCCTCTTTTCTGGCTCGTTTCAGAGTTGACGATGGCGGCCTGCGTGTGCCGCCTCGTCAAAAAAGCTAATTGACCCGTTCCGCCCCCGCTGTGAAGCCGTTCACAAGTACCTGCCACCCCCTCATCCAAGGGGGCAAGTATTTGGACGGGCGCGGGGAATGTCCAACCACGAATTCGCGACCGGGCCGGTTTTGTTTCGCCGATCTGCCACATCTGCTTTTATGCCGCGCCGGATGGGCCTTGCGCGTGATTGTTTGTACACGAATAATGTTGCCGAGCCACCCGATGCCGCGCTGCTGGGGTTGTTGCAGCGCAACACGAAGGAAGCCGCCCATGGACGATCTTTCCACGGATCTCACGCTGGCGCATGGCCTGCGCTTTGCCGATCTCTACGATCCGGCGGGTTTGGCAAGGCTCGACCAATTGTTCCTGGACCATCTTGGCGACAGCGATCCCGCGTTGCTGGGTAGGCTCGCCGCCGCCCGCGCCGATGCGAACTTCGACCGCAAGGTGGAATCCCAGCTCATTCTCGATCTTTCGGGTCCGCTTGAAGATTTCGTGAGCGACCTTTTCGGTATCGGCACGGAGCTCCGCGCGCTGCAGGCGGCGCATAACGAATTGGCGCCGCTTTACACCTGCAAGCGCCTCTTCGTGCAGCGGCGGGCGCTCAAGGCGTATGGCGCCGACAAAATCGCCGGGATCGATGCCGAGACATTGCGCCGTGATTTGACCGCGCGCATGGGTGGCGCATTTGATGAACTGACTTTCGCGCGGCATGTCGAGGCATGGAGCGTGGACGAAGCGGCCCACGCGACCGAGATCGAGCAGGCCCTGCAATACGCCGCCTGGGCAACGCAGAGCGAAGCAGGGCAGGCGCTGCATCGGGCCGGCATCCTCTTCAAGGCACCGAGGAAGATCGATCCGCTGCATCTCCTCCATCTGGAAACCGAAACGCGCCACGGCGTCACCAGCTACAAGCTCGCCGCCGACAAGCTGCGGAACCGCGAGGGCTTTGCGCTGACCGACCACGGCACCGACCTCAAAGGCGCCCTCGATCACGCCAATTACTGCATCTGGTGCCACAATCAGGGAAAGGACAGTTGCTCGAAGGGCCTTCACGAGAAGGATGGCAGCTTCAAGAAAAGCACCTTCGGCGTGACGCTGGCCGGCTGTCCGCTTGAGGAAAAAATTTCTGAGATGCATGCGGCCAAGGTCGCGGGCCAGCCCTTGGGGGCGCTTGCCATCATCGCCATTGACAATCCGATGGTGGCGGCGACCGGGCACCGCATCTGCAACGATTGCATGAAGGCCTGTATCTATCAGAAGCAGGAGCCGGTCGATATTCCGCAGGCCGAGACGCGCACCTTGAAGGATGTGCTGGCTCTGCCCTACGGCTTCGAACTCTACAGCCTGCTCACGCGCTGGAACCCGCTCAATCTGCGCCGGCCGCTTGCCAAGATGCCCAGCGGCAAGAAGGTGCTGGTGGTTGGGCTGGGGCCGGCCGGTTATACGCTGGCGCATTATTTGCTAAATGACGGCCATACTGTCGTCGCCATCGACGGGCTGAAGATCGAACCCTTGCCCGACAGCCTTTCCGGGGTCGCGGCCGATGGTCGGCGCATGCCGTTCCATCCGGTGCGCGACGTTGCCGAACTGACCGAAGATCTGGGCAGCCGTGCGATGGCCGGTTTTGGTGGCGTCGCCGAGTACGGCATCACCGTGCGCTGGGACAAGAACTTCCTCAAGATCATCCGTCTTCTGATCGAGCGGCGTGGCTCCTTTGCCATGTTCGGCGGCGTGCGTTTCGGCGGTACGATCACCTTGCAGCAAGCCTGGGAGATGGGCTTCGACCATGTGGCACTCGCCATGGGCGCCGGCAAGCCGACATTGCTCGATATGCCGGGCGGTCTTGCCAAAGGCGTGCGCATGGCATCGGATTTCCTGATGGCGCTGCAACTCACGGGCGCCGCCAAGACCGATTCCATCGCCAATCTGCAACTGCGCCTGCCGGCGGTCGTGATCGGCGGCGGTCTGACCGCCATCGACACGGCGACCGAAGCGATGGCCTATTACCCGCTGCAGGTCGAAAAATTCCTCTCCCGCTACGAGATCCTGGCGGCGGAGAAGGGCGAAGCTGCCCTGCGTGCCGTCTGGACGCCGGCCGAGTTGGTCGTCGTCGACGAGTTCATCGCCCATGCCCGTGCGATCCGCGCCGAACGCGCGCGCGCGGTGGCAGAGGGCACAAGTCCCCGCATTTCGGAACTGCTGCAGGCGTGGGGCGGCGTGACCCTCGCTTACCGCCGCCGCCTCATTGATGCGCCGTCCTATACGCTCAACCATGAGGAAGTCGAAAAGGCGCTGGAAGAGAATATCCGCTTTGCCGAGAATTTGACGCCGACACGCATCGACGTCGATGCCGACGGCTTTGCCGAACGTATCCACATGAAGGATGCGGATGGTGTTGAGCACCCTCTGCCGGCGCGGGCGATTCTGGTTGCCGCCGGCACGCGGCCCAATACGGTCCTGGCGCGCGAGGATGCCGAACATTTTGCGCTCGATGGCCAATATTTCCGCGCCCTCGACGAGGCGGGCACCGTGGTGACGCCGGAAAAGCTCGCCAAGCCGAAAGTGCCGCGCGTCATCACGCAAGCCCATGCGGATGGGCGTGCGGTCAGTTTCTTCGGCGATCTCCATCCCTCCTTTGCCGGCAATGTGGTGAAGGCGATGGCCAGCGCCAAACAAGGCTGGTCGGTCGTATCGGCCGCACTCGAGCGGCGACCCGGCGGCAACGATGGCGCCAAATTCCTCGACGATCTCAACAAGCGTCTCCGCGCCCGGGTGCGCACGGTCAACCGCTTGACGCCGACCATCGTCGAGGTGGTGGTCGAGGCACCACAGGCCGCCGCCAATTTCCAGCCGGGCGAGTTCTATCGCCTGCAGAATTTCGAAAGCCTGGCACCGCGCGGCGCGGACACGCTCCTCGCCATGGAAGGGCTGGCGCTGACCGGCGCCTGGACCGATGTCGAACACGGGTTGGTCGGCCTCATCGTGCTGGAGATGGGCGGCTCATCTTCGCTGTGCATGGAGTTGAAGCCCGGCGAGCCGGTCATCCTGATGGGCCCGACCGGGGCGCCGACCGAAATCCCCGCCGGCGAAACCGTGCTCTTGGCCGGCGGCGGGCTCGGCAATGCGGTTCTTTTCTCGATCGGCCGCGCGCTGCGCGCCGCCGGATCGAAGGTGCTCTATTTCGCCGGCTACAAAATGCTCGAGGATCGCTACAAGGTCGCCGACATCGAGGCGGCTGCCGACATCGTCATCTGGTCGTCGGACGAGGCGCCGGGGTTCTTACCGACGCGGCCGCAGGATAAAGCCCATGTCGGCAACATCATCGACAGCATCCTCGCCTATGCCGACGGGCGCCTCGGGCCGGTCTCCATCGCCCTCAGCGATGTCGACCGCATCATCGCCATCGGCTCGGACGGCATGATGGCGGCGGTACAACGGGCGCGGCATGCGGTACTGAAGCCCTATCTGAAGCCCAACCACTGCGCTGTGGGCTCGATCAACTCGCCGATGCAATGCATGATGAAGGAAATCTGCGCGCAGTGCCTGCAGCCCCATAAGGACCCGGTGACGGGGAAGGAGAGCGTCGTTTTCTCCTGCTTCAACCAGGACCAGGATCTCGACCGGGTCGATTTCGGCGGCCTGCGACAGCGCCTAGGGCAGCAATCGGTCCAGGAGAAGCTGACGCGCCAATGGATCGCCCATGCGCTGAAGGCGCGCGAGCTCGCGGCGGAGTAGGCAATCGCGGAAGGGGGCGGCCATCGCCAGCCCACCGCTTTGCCGGTCAGTACATCCGTGATCCGGCGAAAGGGTTGGGCGGCGGGCCGATGATCGCCTGCAATCGGGGTTGCATCCGCGGGCCATCGGCCATTTCGACCAGGAGGGCCGCGTGGGGGGCAGCGGCACCATCCGTCATGGAAATGGATATGGGCATGCCATCCGGCCACCGCAATGTTTCACGTGAAACATTTTTTGCGGTAAAATGCCGCTAAGTACGTTACGCTAAATCCTTAGAGGCTGCGCACCTTGTGCAGGAAGGTGTCGACCTCACGCTTCAACCGCTCGCCATTGTTCGCCAATTCGTTCGCAGAACTGAGGACCTGGGTCGAGCCGGCGCTGGTCTGCTGCGAGGCCTGGGTGACACCGACGATGTTGCTGGAAACCTCGGCGCTGCCGGCAGCCGCCTGCTGAACGTTGCGCGAAATCTCCTGGGTCGCGGCACCCTGTTCCTCCACCGCCGAGGCGATGCCGGTTGAAATCTCGTTCACGCGGCCGATGGTCTGGGTGATGGCTGCGATCGCCGTTGCCGACTGGTCCGTT
>NZ_JAYRQR010000024.1:0-158055 GCF_041910485.1 Dongia sp. | reverse complement strand
GTTGCGGCGGTTAAGCCAGCCCCCGCCGGACCCGATGCGGTGACCGGGTTCCCCTCCTGGATGGCAGGAAGCCATCCACGTCACAGCCGGCAACGTCACGGCTGCCATAGCTGCCCGAGCGGGTCCGGATGGGGAGACGTGAAGAGAAGAGAGAAGTTGGTGAGGGCCGTCACTTCCCCCCTCTCCCCGACCCTCCCCCACGTTGGGGGGAGGGAGCCCGCCGAGTTCGCTGCGGCAGTAGCGACAGGCTGGCGCTAGTCCCCTCCCCCCACAGTCGGCGCATGCCGACATTCGTCGGCTGTGGGGGAGGGTTAGGGAGAGGGGGTGCAACTGACAACTGTCAGGTGTCGGAAAGAAGCCCCCGCAACCGGTAGAGCTCCTCCAACGCTGCGCGCGGAGAAAGCTCATCGGGGTTGACCGCTTTCAGGCGCTCCTCGACCGCGCTCGATTTCGCAAGCGCCGGTGCTGCCGGGGCCTGCACTGAGAAGAGTGGCAGATCGTCGGCGAGGCGTGACAACGCCCCCGCCTGCTCACCCCTTTCCAGAGTGGCGAGGACTTCCTCGGCGCGGTGGAGTGCTGCGGCCGGAAGCCCCGCAAGCTTCGCCACATGGATACCGTATGACCGGTCGGCGGCCCCCGGCCCGATCTCGTGCAGGAACTTCACCTCGCCCTGCCATTCCATCACCCGCATCGTGTGCGGCTTCAGCGCGGCAAGGGTTCCTGAGAGATGCGTCAGTTCATGATAGTGCGTCGCGAACAGGGCGCGGCAGCCGTTGATCTCGTGGATATGTTCGAGACACGCCCAGGCGATGGAGAGACCGTCGAAGGTCGCAGTACCCCGGCCGATTTCGTCAAGGATCACCAGCGAGCGCGGTGTGGCGCGGTTGAGGATCGCCGCCGTCTCCACCATCTCGACCATGAAGGTCGACCGCCCGCGCGCCAGATCGTCGGCGGCACCGACACGGCTGAAAAGGCGGTCGACCACGCCGATCTTGGCGGACCTAGCCGGCACGAAACTCCCCATCTGCGCCAGGATCGCGATGAGCGCGTTCTGCCTCAAGAATGTCGACTTACCGGCCATGTTGGGACCCGTCACCAGCCACAGCCGCTTTTCCGGCGAGAGGTCGCAATCATTGGCGACGAAGGTGCCGCCTTGGGTTTTCGCGAGCGCTGCTTCGACCACCGGATGCCGCCCGCCGCTGATGACGAACTCGGCCCCGTCATCGATCTCGGGCCGCACCCAATCGCCCTCGCGCGCGAGTTCCGCGAGCGCCGCGCCGACATCGATCAAGGCCAAGGCGGCGGCGGCCGTCGCGATCGGCTCGGCGCGGCCGATGGTCTCGCCCACCAGATCGTCGAACAGGCGCTGCTCCAAGGCGATCGCGCGGTCGCCGGCATGGACGATCTTGCTCTCGAGTTCAGCAAGCTCACCGGTCGAGAAGCGCATGGCATTTGCCATGCTCTGCCGGTGGATGTAACGTGCGTCGCCTTTCAGCTTGTCGGCATGAACCGGCGTCACTTCGATGTAATAGCCGATGACATTGTTGTGCCGGATTTTGAGTGCCGGAATGCCGGTCTCGTTTTTGAGCCGCGCTTCCAATTCCAGGATCAGTGTCCGCGAATCTTCCCGCAAGGACCGGTATTCATCGAGTTCCGGATGATATCCCTTGGCGATGAACCCGCCGTCCCGCGTCAGCAGCGGCAGATCCTCGGCGAGCGACCGCGTCAGGCGGTCCACCAGCTCGGCATGATGGCCAAGATCGCGCGCGGCATCGGCGAGCAACGCCGGCACCGCCACCGCCTTCCCCTCGATGAGGGCGCGGAAATCGGCCGTTGCCTTGAGGCCATCGCGAATGCTGGCGAGATCGCGGGGGCCACCGCGACCGGCGGTAAGGCGCGACAGCGCGCGTTCGAGATCGGGCACGCGGCGCAAGGCCTCGCGCAGCCGGTCCCTGAGCGCATCCTCGCTCACCAGATATTGGACGAGATCGAGGCGCGCCAGGATCGCAGCGGCCTCGGTCAGGGGTGCCGACAGCCAATCGCCGAGCAAGCGCCCGCCGGCGCCGGTCAGGCTGCGGTCGATGGTGGCGAGCAGCGAGCCCTGCCGCTCGCCATTGAGTGTGCGGATGAGTTCGAGATTGCGCCGCGTCGCCGCGTCGATTTCCATGAGCGTGCCGTCGACCACCTGGCGCGGGGCCGAAAGGCGCGGGATCTTGCCCTGCTGGGTCAGTTCGACATAGTCGAGCACCGCACCGGCCGCGGCTACTTCCGCCCGCGTGAAGGCACCGAAGGCATCCAAGGTCGCGGTGCCAAGGAATTGCGTGAGACGCTTCCGCGCGTTGTCGCTGTCGAACCGCGCCGAGGGCAGCGGCGACAGGCGCTTCTTATAGTCGGCGAAGAATTCAAAAAGCTCGGGCCGCGCCAGCAGCCGGTCGGCGATCAGGATCTCGGTGGGATCGAGGCGCGCCATGGCGGCGGCGAGATCGCGCTCCGAGACCTTCTGCACGAAGAAGCTGCCCGTCGAGATATCGACCCAGGCGAGGCCCAGCTCACCGCCCGCTTCCGTGACGGAGGCGAGGAAATTGTGCCGCCGCGCTTCGAGCAGCGCATCTTCGGTCAGCGTCCCCGGTGTGACGATGCGCGTCACCGCGCGCTTCACCACCGATTTCGAGCCGCGCTTCTTCGCCTCCGCCGGGTCCTCGATCTGCTCGCAGACCGCGACCTTGAAGCCCTGGCGCACCAGCTTCGACATATAGGCTTCGTGCGCGTGGACCGGCACGCCGCACATCGGAATTTCTTCGCCGGCATGGCGCCCGCGCTTGGTCAATGCGATGTCGAGGGCGGCGGAGGCCTGGACCGCATCCTCGAAGAACATCTCGTAGAAGTCGCCCATCCGGTAAAACAGCAGCGCGTCCTGATGCTCGCGTTTGGCCGCGAGATACTGCGCCATCATCGGCGTCGCATCCCCCGACTCGCGCGCCCACATCGGGGTCTCGGCAGCTGTTGCTTCGGAAGTGGCCTGACTGTCCATGGGCCGCAGGCTTACCACCGGCCCGGGGGATTCGCTAGCAGCCCATTTTGCCCTTGACGGGCAGAGCTTGTCTCTGCTCGTAATAAATGATCAAGAAATCTAACAACAAACATAAGTCGCTCTCCGGCGATCTGCTGAAGGCCTACAAAAATACCATGAAAAAGATTCTGATCGCCGCCCTCCTCCTGCTTTCCGCCTGCGTTGCCCCAGATGAGAAGCCTGTCGGCACCATGACCGTCAGCAACAGGACCTGGGGCTCATTCCAGGAATATCTCGGCCGCATCGGCAGCAATCACCCCGGCGCTTTCGCCATCGGGAAAGACGGGGACGGCTCCTATTATATCTGGTGCGCAGACGTTCTCTGCGCCGGCGGACCGACCTATAAGCGCGATGCGCTGAAGGGGTGCGAGCGGTACGGCATCGATTGCGTGATCTTTGCCTTCGGTCGCGACATCCTGGTCCCTTATAAGCTGGAAGAACGGGCGGCCTATGTGCCCGACACGACTGTCTCCAGCGCAGCGCCGACGGACACGAAGCAAACGCAGCGTATCTCCAACAGCCTGAAAAGCGAGATCAACCACTATCTCGCGGGCTCCAAGGTCCAGACCGGGAGATACCGGTACCTTGCCGTCAATCCGAGCGGCGACAGGCTCGGCCTTTCGATCAGTTGCAGGATCAAGAAATCCGGCTGGGGCGGCTGGACTTCCGAAGGCTGCGGCGAAGACCAAGCCAAGCAACTCGCCATCGACGATTGCGGCAGCGATTGCCGCATCATCTACGAGGGCGAGCATCTCGACCCAGCGATCAGGATCGAATGGTACTGATCACGCCGCCTTCCGGCGCATCCGGTCGGCGAGGATCACCAGCAGGATGCCTGGAATGAATACCACGGTCGCAATCGCCGGATAGAGCGGCGAGGAACCGGTGGCGATGCCGGAGAAGACGAAGGTCGGCAAGGTCCGGGTCGAGCCGGCGAGGCTGTAGGTGAGATAGAAGTTCCCCCAGGAAAGCAGGAACGCGAAGATCGCCGCCGAGAAAATGCCCGGCCACAGCAGCGGCAAGGTCACATAGCGATAGACTTCGAGCTTGGTGGCGCCGCAATCGCGCGCGGCGTCCTCAAGCGTGCTGTCGAAATTGAAGACCTGCACCGCGACGATCACCAGCGCAAAGGGCGTGATATAGACGATGTGCCCGATGATCGCCGTGACGATGCCGGTGTTGAAATTGAACTGGCGCCCCAGCACCGAGAACCACAGCAGCAGCACGATGCCGAGCAGCAATTGCGGGAAGGCGAGCGGTGCCGCACTCAACCCCGTGAAGGGCAGACGGAAGCGGAAGCGATAGCGCACCGCGACAATGGCGGCCGCAGTGCCGATGAGGGTTGCAAAGATGGTCGCCACGACCGCGATCACGGTCGAATTCCACAGGGCATCGCGGGCGCCGGAATTCTCGAAAAGGGCTGCGTACCATTTCAGCGACACACCCTCGAACGGCAGCGTCGGATAGCGGCCTTCCTGGAACGAGAAGGCGATGAGCGTGAAGATCGGCAGATAAAAGAAGATGAGGATCGCCGCGACCGATCCGTAGAGCAGGAGGTTGGCGAGCCGCGCTTCGCTCTTGGCATTCATCCAGGGGGTGGGTGTCGGATATGCCATGATCTTAGACCGGTCCCATGTGGCGCTTCAGGGAATAGACGCGGTTGAAGAGGAGGACAACGAAGACGGCGACCGTCATCAGGACCAGCGTCAACGCGGCACCGAGGGGCCAGTTGACGCGCGTCTCGAAGGTTTGGCGGATGAGTTCTGCCGACATCGGCGACTTGCCGCCGCCCAGCACCTTGGGTTCCAGGAAGACGCCGACCGCCAGCAGGAAAATGAGCACCGAGGCCGCCCAGATACCGGGCCGGGCCAGCGGCAGGGTCACTTCCCAGAAGGCGCGGAACTTGCTGGCCCCCGCATCATAGGCGGCAAGGATCAATGAGCGATCGATGGCGTCGATCGAGAGGTAGATGGTGAAGATGGCGAAGGAGAGCAGATTGTAGACCATGCCCAGCATCGTCGCCCAATCGGTGAAGAGAATGTCGATGGTCGCCGGCGGAAAGCCCAGTCCCTGCAGCAGGTAATTGGCGGCGCCGTTCTTGTCGAGGAACAGCACCCAGCCGAACGTCTTCAAGGTCGCATCGGTGAGGAACGCAAAGGTGATCAGCACCTTCACATGGTCCTGATAGGCGCGCAGCCTTGTGGCCAGCGCATAGGCGACCGGAAAGGCTATGACGAGGCAGAGGAGGACACAGACGATCGCCATGAACAGCGTGTGCCCCAGGATCGTCCAGTAATGCGGCTTGGTGAAAATGTCGGTCCAGGTATCGAGCGACCAGGTCCAGTTGAGCTGGAAGTTCTTGGTCTTCTGGAAGGTGAGCGCCACCGTCATGAGGAGCGGCGCCAGAAAGAACGCCGTCTGCAGGACGACGCTGGGCAGCGCCTTCACCAGCAATTCCGGATCGCGCCAGCTGCGGTCGATGGCGTCGCTCATGCTGCAGCCCGTTCACGGAAGAGATAGATGTCGCGCTTGGGGAAGCCAAGCCGCACGCTGTCGCCGATATTGGCCGGCTGCGTCGAGGCACCGGGTAGTTCGAAGATGAGCGGCGCGCCGTTGGCGAGGCTGCTCCTGAACTGCACCGTGCCACCCTTGCAGAAGATTTCGGTGATGGTGACGTCGAGGATGAAGTCGGCGCGCTCACCCGCACCCAGCGGCGTGATGAGTTCGGGCCGCACCATGAGGAGCGCCGGGCCGTCGCCCAAGCCCGGCGCCACATAGGGTGCCGGCACGTGGGGGTCCGCTGCCGAAAGGCCCGGGGCACTCACCGCCCCACCCTTCACATCGACATGCAGAAGATTTGTATCGCCGATGAAGCCCGCCACGAAAGAATCGGCCGGCCGGTAATAGATGTCGTTGGGACCACCCACCTGCAGGATCTCACCCGACCGCATGACGCAGATACGGTCCGCCAACATGATCGCTTCTTCAAGATCGTGCGTCACATGGACAAAGGTGACGCCGACGCTGCGATGGAGGCGCTTCAGCTCCGCCTGCAGCACTTTCTTCAGCTTCACATCGAGCGCCGACAACGGCTCGTCGAGGAGGAGAAGCTTCGGCTCCGAGATCATCGAGCGCGCCAGCGCCACGCGCTGCTGCTCGCCGCCGGAAAGCTGGCGGGGATAGCGCGTCAGATATTCGCGCTTCAACTGCATCAGCTCGATCATCTCTTCGACGCGCGTGGCGATCGTCGCCGGGTCGACCTTCCTGAGCTTCAGCGGAAAGCCGATATTGTCGGCGACCGTCATGTGCGGAAAGAGGGCGAGCTTCTGGAAAACCATCGAGGTCGGCCGCGCCGCCGCGGGAACACCCAGCATGGGCTGCCCGCCGATCGCCAGGGTGCCGCTGTCCGGCTCCTCGAAGCCGGCGATATGCTTGAGGAGTGTCGTCTTGCCGCAACCGGAGGGGCCGACCAGCGCGATGAACTCGCCCTGTTGGACGCTGAGCGAGACGCCCTTCAGCGCCTGATAGGCGCCGAAGCTTTTCTTGAGGTTGCGTATTTCAAGGATCGTATCGCCAGCCATTGTCGCCATTTCGTTTCTTGGATTGTCACACCCCGCCCTCTTGCGCTCAAGAATGGGCGGACCATGCCAACAGAGGTACCTAAAGATAAACACCCCCGGACCAGCCGGGAAAGGCTGAATCCGGGGGTGAGACTTGTTGCGGACGTGTCGCTTACTGCGCCGCCGCCAGCTCTTCCTGCCAGATCGCCAGCATCTCGTCGATGTTGGGGGCGATGCGGTGCATCTGGGAATTATCCCAGGCGTGCCACATGTAATCGGTCTGCAGGATGCTCTTTTCCTCGTCCGTGTAGAGCTCTTCCACCGCCTTGTTGGTGACGACGTTGCAGGTGGTGTCGAGCAGCGACAGGATGTGACCTGCCTCCTTGGAGACGACGTGCTTCAGGAGCTTCTGCGCGAGTTCCGGCTGATCGGTTTCCTTGACGATCGCCGTCGCTTCCACCCAGATGATGCCCTGCTTCAAGCCGTTCTTGGGGTCGGGCACGGTCGCGATGATGTTCTTGTGACCCTGCTTGCGTACGGCCGAGGTGAGGTAGGAACCGGCGCCGATGCAGCCCAGGAGCGAGCCGTCGAGCAGGCCCTTCTGCGCTTGCGTCAGATCGGCCACCAGCGTGCGGGTGTTCTTGAACATGGCACGCAGAACCTTGCGCACTTCCTCAAGCGCCGCGGCATCGAGTTCCTGATAGGGATCGATGCCGGCATGGAGCGCCATCGGCAGGATCGGCCAATCGCCCCAATCCATGACGCAGATCTTGTCCTTGTTCTTGGCATCGAACACCGGATCGTAGGTGCGCCACAAATCGGGATCGGAAACGTCGGTGTTGATGCAACCGCCGACCCAGCCCCAACGCGTCGCGACGCCGATGGTCTTGCCCTCGTTCATCAAGGGCTCGAAGGGCGGTTTGAATTGATCGTAGAAGGTCGCGTAGACGTCGGCGTAATCGTCAGGATTGAGTTCCAGGGCGAGGCCGGCCGGACCCATGCGCGTCACCCAGGGCATGTCGCTGGAGACGATATCGATCTCACGCGAGGCACCAGCCTGGAGTTTCGCGAAACCGCCCGGCGAGTCGACGATGAGGTCGAAAGCGATATCGACATCGTTGGCGGCCTTGAACGGATCGATGATGCGCGGGTCGTTATAGCCTTCCCAGCACATGTAGCTCATCTGCGAGGCAGCGCGGGCGGACCGCCCGAAGGTCAAGCCGCTCATTGCGGCGGCACCCGCTGCGGCACCGGCCGTCTTCAGCAGACGGCGGCGCGACATGCCTTCATCGTCAAGGCCCATCGCCTTGATCTGGTTCTGATAGAATTTCGGTAGATCACTGTACCAGGACATCCCAACCTCCCTTGTGTGAAGTGCGGGCAGCCGGTCCAATTTGCGCGCTCATGCGTCTTCATGCCCCCCGCGAAGCCAAGCGTATCTTGGCCCCTTTCGCCGGGCATGACGATATCCCCGGGGTGATAGGGGCGGTCACATTCGCGTGGGAGCGCGAGCGCCAGGCTCAGCCGACGAAGCTCAGGAACGCGGCGAAAAGCTCGGCCTGGGTCGACAAACCCAACTTACGGTAGATGTTCTTGCGGTGCACTTTCACCGTGCCGGCCGAGATGTCGAGAAGGTGCGCGACCGAGCCGGTGGAATGGCCCTGAAGGATCAGCGAGACGATCTGGCGCTCCCGGTCGGAGAGCTGCTTGGCGCCGAATTCGGTATAAGCGGCATTGACTTGGGCGGCGTCGCGGTGGCGCGGGCGAACGAGGCTCGCAGGGGCCGCGACATTGGCCCATTGCCGTGCGGCGAGGCCCGAAATCGCCGGCGCCAGGGCATCGAGAAGATCCATGTCGGAGCGGCCGAGGGCGGGGCTCGCCTCCCACCGCGCGAGCGAGAGGACACCGGTCGCATCGCCCAAGGGAAAATAGAAGCCGACCTCTTCGCGGATGCCGGTGAGGCTGTAATGGGTGCGGAAATATTCGCTCTGCCGGAAACGGTCGGGGGCGATATCGCGCAGGCGATAGCAGCCCGCCTGCACACCCGCCGCCACTTTCTGGAAGAAGGGGTCGAGCACATAAGGGGCCGCGCAATAGGCATTGATGACCACTTCGCGCTGCGGATTGGGCAGCGTATCGCCGAGCGCGATCGGCCGGCCGGTGCCGCGATAGGCAAAGACCATCAGGAAATCGAAATGGATGAGGCGCGTTACCGAGCGCAGCAGGGTCGGACCGAAATCCTCCTCGCCGAGATGGGCGAGCATGTCGGCGATGCCCCGGTTCCATTGTTCGAGCAGCTGGCTGGAGCGCGTCATCGGCACGCGGCGATGCCCGACGGCACCCGTCGCCGGCGCATTTGCCGCGACAAGATCGCCATCTATCGCTTTGGAGATATGGGGACGCGCGTTGTTCAGGGTCTATACTCCGCTCATTCGGCCCGAAAACGAGCCGCCGCCGGGAGAATGCCCAGCGTCGCGGAGGGCTGTCAATTGTCGCAAAGATTCCGGAGGGGAAGATGCAAGGGACCATGAAGGCCGCCATCCAGCGCAAGGCGGGGACGCCGCTCAAGATCGAAAAGCTGCCGATCCCGGTGGCCGGTCCCGGCGAGATCCTGATCAAGGTCGCGGCCTGCGGTGTCTGCCATTCCGACCTCCATGCGGTCGACGGCGACTGGAATCCCGGCCCCGTCCTGCCGCTCATTCCCGGCCATGAAGTGGCGGGTCATGTGGCGGCGGTGGGTCCCGGGGTGAAGGGCTTCCGCCTCGGCGACGCGGTCGGCGTGCCGTGGATGTACAGCGCCTGCGGCCAATGCGAGTTCTGCCAGGCCGGCATGGAAACGATCTGCAAGTCGGGCGAAGCCAGCGGCTATACCAAGCCCGGCGGTTATGCCGAATACATGGTGGCCGAGGCGAAGTTCGTGGCCAAGCTGCCGAAGACCGCCAACCTCTATGAGATCGCGCCGATCCTCTGTGCCGGTGTCACCACCTATCGCGGCCTGAAGCGTACCAAGACGCGCCCCGGCCAGTGGATGACGGTGATCGGCATCGGCGGGCTCGGCCACATCGCCGTCCAGTACGCCGTGGCGATGGGCATGCGCGTGGTAGCCGTCGACGTCGATGACGTGAAGCTGAAGCTGGCGAAGAAGCTCGGCGCCGAGATCGTGATCAATGCGAAGAAGGTTGATCCCGTCGCCGAGGTTCAGGCGAAGATCGGCGGCAGCCACGGCGCGGTCGTGACCGCCGTCGCCACCGCCGCCTTCGAGCAGGCGATCGGCATGCTGCGACCGGCCGGCACGGTCGCCTATATCGGCCTGCCCGGCGGCAAGGCCGATCAGGTCCGCGCCTCGATCGCGGCGATCAGCGCCTGGGAGCTGACCATCACCGGCTCGAATGTCGGCACGCGCCTCGATCTCAACGAAGCGGTGGCGTTTGCCTTGAACGGTCTGGTGAAGGCCAAGATCCAGAAGGCGCCGCTCGGCCAGATCGGCAAGATCTTCAACGACATGCGCAAGGGCAAGATCGTCGGCCGCATGGTGCTGGACATCGCGCACAGCTGATCCCGCCGCCGGGAAATTCGTCGCATCGCAGAATGCCGCGGGGGGTCACCTCCCCGCGGCATTTTATCTGTCAGCGCTCACATTTTTGTTCTCAGCGACGTTCCTCTTTAACTCCCGACCAATTCATGCGAGCCTCGCAAGAAATAGGTCAGGGAGTGTTAACCAGGTCATGAGTACGAAGAAGCCCTCGATCACCGAGGAAGATGCGCTGCAATTCCATGTGAATGGCCGCCCCGGCAAGATCGAAATCATCGCCTCGAAGCCGCTCACCACCCAGCGCGACCTGTCGCTGGCCTATTCGCCGGGTGTGGCCTACCCTTGCCTCCACATCGCCAAGGACCCCAACACGGCCTATGACTACACGGCCAAGGGAAATCTGGTGGCGGTCATCTCGAACGGCACGGCAGTGCTGGGCCTCGGTGATCTGGGTGCCTTGGCTTCGAAGCCGGTGATGGAAGGCAAGTCGGTCCTCTTCAAGCGCTTTGCCGATATCGATTCCATCGACCTTGAAGTCGATACCAAGGAAGTTTCGGAATTCGTCAATTCGGTCCGCTATCTCGGCCCCTCCTTCGGCGGCATCAACCTGGAGGACATCAAGGCGCCGGAATGCTTCATCATCGAGCAGCAATTGCGCGAGCTGATGGATATCCCCGTTTTCCATGACGACCAGCACGGCACCGCGATCATTGCTGCCGCCGGGCTCCTCAACGCCATCCACCTCACCGGGCGCGACATCAAGGACGTGAAGCTGGTCGTGAACGGGGCCGGTGCCGCCTCGATCGCCTGCGTGGAACTGGTGAAGGCTATGGGCATGCCGCATGACAATGCGATCCTGTGCGACACCAAGGGCGTCATCTATCAGGGCCGCACCGAGGGCATGAACCAGTGGAAGTCGGCCCATGCGGTGAAGACCAAGGCGCGGAGTCTCGAGGAAGCGATGGCGGGGGCTGATGTCTTTTTCGGCCTTTCGGTGAAGGGTGCCGTGACCGGCGCCATGGTGAAGTCGATGGCCGACAAGCCGATCATCTTCGCGATGGCCAACCCTGACCCGGAGATCACGCCGGAAGAAGTCTATGCCGTCCGCTCCGATGCCATCGTCGCCACCGGACGCAGCGACTATGCGAACCAGGTCAACAACGTGCTGGGCTTCCCCTATATCTTCCGGGGCGCCTTGGACGTGCGCGCGTCCACCATCAACGATGCGATGAAGATCGCCGCCGCCCATGCCATCGCGGAACTGGCGCGCGAGGACGTGCCGGACGAGGTCGACGCCGCCTATTCCGGCCGCCGCCTGCGCTTCGGCCCGGAATATATCATCCCCGTGCCGTTCGATCCCAGGCTCATCAGCCACGTGCCGCCGGCCGTCGCCAAGGCGGCGATGGACAGCGGTGTCGCCAGGAAGCCCATCATCGACATGGATGCCTATGTGGCATCGCTCGCCGGTCGCCTCGACCCCGCCGCCAATTCGCTGCAGCTCATTTTCGAGCGCGTGCGGCACAATCCGAAGCGCGTCGTCTTTGCCGAGGGCGAGGAAGAAAAGGTCATCCGCGCCGCCATCGCTTTCCGGTCGGCGGGTTACGGCACGCCGGTCCTGGTCGGCCGTCCCGAGCGCATCGCCGAGACGATCAAGGCGCAGAGCCTCCATGACGCGGATTCGTTGGAGATCGTCAACGCCGGCATCACGCCGCACCGCCAGCATTATCACGACATGCTCTATGAACGCCTGCAGCGCAAAGGCATCCTCAGCCGCGACGTGCAGCGCATGGTGAACCAGGATCGCAACGTCTTTGCCGCCTGCATGGTCGCTGCGGGCCATGCCGACGCGATGGTGACGGGCGTTACGCGGAGCTTCAATGTCTGCCTCGACGACACGCTGCGCGTGATCGACCCCAGGCCGGGGCAGACCCTGATGGGGCTCACCATCCTGGTGGCCGGCGGGCGCACGGTTCTTCTGGCCGACACCAACGTCCATGAACTGCCCAGCGCCGAGCAGCTCGCCGATTTCGCGGTGCAGACGGCAGCCATCGCCAGACAGCTGGGGCATGAACCCCGCGTCGCCCTCCTCTCCTTCTCCAATTTCGGCAACCCGCCGCGCGAGAAGGCGGTGCGCATCCGCGAGGCCGTGTTGGTGCTCGACCAGCGCCGCGTCGATTTCGAATATGAAGGCGAGATGCAGGCGAACGTGGCTTTGAACTATGGCCTGATGAAGGAGCTCTATCCCTTCAGCAGGCTTTCGGGCCCCGCCAACATCCTCATCATGCCGGCGCTGCATTCGGCCAACATCGCGGCGAAGCTGATGCAGGAACTGGGCGGCACCTCGTTCGGCCCGGTACTGGTCGGCCTCTCGAAGCCGGTGCAGATCGTGCAGACGGGCGCCACGGTCAACGAGCTGGTGACGGCAGCAGCCTTCGCCTCGCTCGCCACCAACCCCTTGAGCACGCATCACCGGTAACGAAAAGACGGCGTTTCGTCACGTTGCGTCGAGAGAGCGACCTTGCCATCCTTCCGGGGCAAAACCTCGGAGGGGATCATGCACCAGATCGACAGCCTCGCCGCGCCCGTCTCGGCCAAGGATCGCTTCGCGCTCATTGAGTTGCTGGTGGATGCCGTGGATGGCGGTGCGGCGGTGGGGTTCGTGGCGCCGCTCACCGAAGGCGAGGCCGGGGCCTTCTGGGACAAGGCGGTGGCGGACATCGCCCACCGTACCATCCTGGTGGCGCGGGACGAGGCGGGGCGCATCCTGGGCAGCGTCCAGATGATGCCGAGCTTCTGGCCGAGCCAATTGCACCGCGCCGACATCGCCAAGCTGCTGGTCCACAGTGCCCATCGGCGCAAGGGGCTGGGGCGGGCGCTGATGCTGGCGGCGGAAGAAGCGGCCCGCGCGCTGGGCCGCTCTCTCATCACCCTCGACGCGCGGCGCGGCGATGTGGCGATCGATCTCTATGGCAGCCTCGGCTACACGGAAGTCGGCATCATCCCGCGCTATGGCCGCAACAGCCAAGGCGTGCTGGAAGATTGCGCGCTGTTCTACAAGGAACTGAGCTGAGGGATCAGAGCACGCTTTGCGGCTGGCCCGTGATGCGTTCGACGAGGCGGCGGCGGGCGTGGAGCATGGCCTGGATGGTGGGGCCGAGGCCCAAGGCAATCACCAGCGTGCCGAGGCCGACGGTGCCGCCGAGGAAATAGCCGATGATGAGCGCCGCCACCTCGACGATGGTGCGCGAGAGGCGGATCGAGAATTCGAACTTCTTGTTGAGGCCCACCATGACGCCGTCGCGCGGGCCCGCGCCGAGGCGCGCAGGGAGATAGAGGGCGCTTCCCAAGCTCATCAACAGGATGCCGGACAGCATGAAGGCCCAGCGCACGAAGATGTTCTCGGGCGCATCGATGATCGTCAGGAAGAACTCTGCCGACGGACCGATCACCAGCGCATTGAGGAGCGTGCCGAGGCCGGGCTTCATGCGGAGCGGAATCCAGAGGAGCAGCACGCCGATTGAGGTGACGAGGCCGGCCCAGCCGATGCCGATGCCTAAATGATTGCCGAGGCCTTGGTGGAAGACGTCCCAGGGCGAAAGGCCGAGATCGGCTCGCACCTGCAGCGCCACGGCCAAGCCCCAGATGACGAAACCGAAGAGGAGCGGGAGGAGCCGCTTCAGCAGGAAATCGGTGGCGGGGCCGGTCATGGATGAACCCGAATTGGCGCGCGAAGATACCCCCTGCTTAGGGGAGCCAGCGCCGCTTGGCAATCGGGCGCCGCCGCATGACCGGCATGCGGAGCGCGATGTCTGGATACAATGACCGGTTGGGAGGCGCCCTACCCAGCCTTGGGCGCCTCGCCCATGCGATGATCGAGCGGCAGGCGCGCGAGACGCGCAATCATCTCGTCAAGGCGCACGAGCAGCTCCTCGGCCGCGCCAAGAAGGCGGCGCGCCGCCGGATCGCGGAAGAGCAGCGTTCCCGGGCGGCTCTCGTTACGCAGCGGTTCGATGCCGGCGAGCATCTCCGTCCGCATCGCCGCTGCCGATTCCTCCAGCGCCGCGAATTGCTGCAGCACCGGTGCGGGCAGGGCACTCCCCGACGCGGCGAGCCGCGCCAGGGATGCATTGCAGGCATCGACGAATTCGGCGGTCTGGGCGAGGCGTGCCTCGCTCAGAAAATGCAGTCGCTCGGTCATCGCCCGTCAGCCTGCGTCGCGAACATTGGCGATGAAGCTGGTGACCTGGGCGCGCAGCAGCTCAGATTGCTTGCCGAGATCGGCAGCGGCGGTGAGCACCTGGCTTGCGGCATGGCCGGTTTCGCCGGCCGCCGTGGTGACGCCGGCGATATTGGTCGAGACCTCGCTGGTCCCCTGGCTCGCCTGCAGCACGTTCCTCGAGATTTCCTGGGTGGCCGCCCCCTGCTCCTCGACCGCGGCGGCGATGGTGCCGGAAATCTGGCTCATCTCGTCGATGATGCGGGCGATGGTCTGGATGGCGCTGACCGATTGTTCGGTCGCCTGCTGGATCGCGCCGATCTTGGCGCTGATATCGTCGGTGGCCTTCGCCGTCTGCGTGGCGAGGTTCTTCACCTCCGACGCCACCACGGCGAAACCCTTGCCGGCGTCACCGGCGCGCGCCGCCTCGATGGTCGCGTTCAAGGCCAAAAGATTGGTCTGAGAGGCAATCTCGCTGATGAGTTTCACCACATCGCCGATGGCCTCGGCTTCCGACGACAGGCTCACCACCACATCGTTGGTGCGCGTCGTCTCATCCACCGCCTTCTTGGCGACGGCGGCGGATTGCGCCACCTGGCGGCCGATCTCGGTGATCGAGGAGGTGAGTTCCTCGGCTGCGGCTGCGACCGTCTGCACGTTGGCCGTCGCCTGTTCGGCGGCGGCGGCTACGGCGGTGGATTGGCGGTTGGTCTGCTCGGCCGTCGCCGACATGCCTTGCGCCGATTTCTCAAGCTCGGTCGCTGATGACGAGACCGTGCCGACGATGCCGGAGACGGAGGATTCGAAATCGTCGGCGAGTTTGTTCATGGCGATGCGCTGATCCTCGGCCGCCTTCTGCTTCAAGGCTTCCTGTTCGGCCGCCAAGTCGCGGGCCTTCACCATGTTCTCCTTGAAGACCTGGGTGGTGGCGGCAATCTCGCCGATCTCGTCCTTGCGCTCGGTGCCGAAGATCTCGGTCTCGAGGCGGCCATCGGCGAGGCCCTTCAGGCAATCGACCATGCGGCGGATGGGCTTGACGATGCCTAGCTGGGAAACAAGGAGGCCGAGACCCAGCCCCAACAGGATGCCGAGCGCCGCACCCACAATCATGAGGCGACTGGCTGAGGCATAGAGGTCGCTGGCTTCCGCCGTCACGCGGTCGGCATGATCGCCCACGACCTTGGTGTTTGCGACGAGGGCCTGTTCGACCGCCTCGGCCTTCTTGCGGCTGGCCATCGTCTGTTCGAGAAGCGCGCGCTGCGCCTCGCCGATCGAGACCGCGCTGCCGCTGGCCTTGGCCAAGTCGATCGTCTGCTGCAGCGAGGCGAGATAGTCCGCATAGGCGCTGCGCACGCTGCCCAGCACTTCGGCCTGGCTGGCATCGGCCGCTGCCTCGGCCTGCTTCAAGCGGTCTTCAAGCTCGGCCTTCTGCTTGTCGATGAAGGCCACTGCCTCGGTAAGGTTGTTGCCGGTCGGATCGACAGTGATCCGAAACTCGCCGCGGTTGAGGGCGATGATGTTCTGCCGCATGCGGGCTGAAAGAACGGATTTGTCGGATGCGATGGCAAGTTCGGCGGTGGCGTCATGTAGCTGACGCAGGCTGAAGATGCCGGCCCCGGTGATCCCGGCGGCAACGAGCCCCAGCAGCGCGATGATGCTGAGCACCTTGGTGGCGATACGGAAACTGCCCAAATTCATTGCTTAGGTCCCCCCTTTTGCGGATGGGAGCGTTGGGTGCGACCATAGGCCGACACTCCTACACCCTTGATGCGATTCAGGTTTTGCCAATGGCAGGCCGTGGCACCCGTGTTAGGATGCAAAGACGTGCCCGGCCCGATTTTGGGTCCGGCCGGCACAGAATGGCGGCCAAGACCGGCCAATTGCCCGCCGATGTTCCAGAAATGGATTAGCGACTATCCAATTTCTGTTAAGTCGACCGGTCGCTCAGAATGTCGGTCAGCCTGGGAGGCTCAAGAATTTGTCAATAAATGACATAGTGTTAGCCGAAAATAATCCATATCGCATGACGACCCGATCCCCCGTCATTTCTTCATTCGACAAGATAATGATTCCAGAATTGGATTACCAATACAAGACAAGAATCTTAAAAATGGAATTGTACTGGGATTCTTGTCAGGAGATGCCCCGCCATATCGGCCGGCATGCGGCTGTCGGCAAAGACTGACCGGGGCGGGACGATGGTGGGGGACGAGGATTTTCCGGAACGGTTGCGCGCGGCAGTGGTCGCCGCCGGCGGTGCGACCCGCGTGGCGCGCTTAAGCGGCATACCGCTGACCACGCTCAACAATTACCTGGCCGGCCGGTCGGAGCCGAAACGGCCGGTCCTGACGGCGCTGGCCGAGGCATTGCGGCGCGATCTCGCCTGGCTGGCCACCGGCACGGGGCGCCCCGCGGCAGCACCTGTCACCGGACGCGAAATCGCCCGGGCGGAAGAGGAATTGTTCGACTTGGTGCTGGAGGCGATGCTGGAACTTTACGACGAGCTGGGCGTGCCGCCGCGCCGCGCCGGCATCGGCCGCCGGTCGGCCCGCATCCACAACGCGATCGTTGCCACGGCACAGAATGAAAGCGAATGGCGGCGCTTGCTGGAGATGGCGCTGGCACTGGAACGGCAGGATTTGACGGGGAGATCTTAGTGCGGATCCGTCTGCATGCCCGGTCGCCTTTCTTGGGACTTCCGTCACAGAGGACGATGCCGCCTGCCTTTGTCGACCCAGCCGAAGGCAACGCCCGTGCACAGTGACCTTATCTTCCGCGTCGAAAATTTCGCCGATCCAGCACGACGTAGGCCTTGGCTCGATCTGCTCGACGACATCTTCGGCATCGACCTGACAGCCTTCAACCAGCTTGGAATCTGGTCGGCAGAACATCGTGCCTTTTGCTATTGGGATGGGGGAACGCTCGCCGCCCACGTCGCCTACAGACCCGTCCCGTTGACGGTGGACGGCACCATTGTGGCCGCCGGGCAAATTCATGGCGTCGCGACGCGCGCGCCCTATCGGCAACGCGGCTTGTTTCAAGACCTGATGGGTCGATGCCTGGCGCATTGCGATGCGCATTGCGATCTGCAGTTTCTGTATACGGAGACGCCGGATCTCTACACACCTTTCGGCTTCCGAATTCTGCCCGAATATAGCTTCCGCGGTCGGTTTGCCGGCACCAGCGGGCAACAGCCTTCGTCGCGACCATTGACGCCCATCGCCGATTTGGCGCTGATCCAGCGTCTTTTCGCAGGCCGCCGGCCGGTATCGGAGCGACTGGGGCTTTGCGCCAATGTTGATATCTTCCTGATCCACGCCATCGCTCATCCGCATTGGCACCTCAGCTATCTGCAAGCTGAGGACGTCCTAGTCGTCTGGGAAAAGGCGACGCGTCGGCGGTTGATAGACATCGCAGGTGCCCGCCTTCCGGCACCGCAGACATTGCTGTCGCTTCTCGGCGAAGATGAGCTCGATATCCTGTTTCCACCCGACCTGCTCGATGGAAGCTTCACCCCCGTGCCGCATGTGCCGGAGGATAACGACCTGCTGATGGTGCGGGGACACTGCACCATACGGGAGCCCGTCATGCTGCCATTGACGGCGGTTTCCTGAAGACAAGCTTCAGCCGGTTTCGAGTTCGCTGTCCCAGTAAAGAAAATCCCGCCAACTCTGGTGAAGATAGTTTGGCGGGAAGGCGCGGCCGTTTTCCTGAAGCTCGAAGGTGGTCGGTTGGATCGGCCGCCTTTTGGGAAACATGCCGACTTGATGCGGCAGCTTGCTTCCCTTCCTCAAATTGCAGGCCTGGCAGGCCGCGACGACATTCTGCCACGAGGTGCGACCGCCACGGGCGCGCGGCACCACATGGTCGAAGGTGAGATCGTGCGCCGCCGAGTGCCGGCCGCAATATTGGCAGCGGAAACGGTCGCGCAGGAAGACGTTGAACCGGGTGAAGGCCGGCTTCCTCTCCTGCGGCACATACTCCTTCAGAGAAATGACCGAAGGGAGGCGCATGGCGAGGCTGGGGCTGTGCACCATCTCGTCATATTCGGAAAGGATGTTCACGCGGTCGAGGAAGACGGCCTTGACCGCTTCCTGCCAGGGCCACAGAGACAGCGGGAAGTAGCTCAACGGGCGGAAATCCGCGTTGAGTACCAGGGCCGGACATGCCTCGGGCGAGGCCATCATCATGCCAACTCCCGCCTTGCCAAAAGGCCTTGCGGGTTTCCGCGCTCATGCGGAAATCCGCACGCCAACAATCAAGGAATAGCCGCTGGCCGCGAAAAACTCAAGATGTAGCGGTAAGGCCTGCCCGATCTTTCACGATGTTGTCATTCGGCGCGGGTTTCGGCGGAAAATGCTGTCGATCAACACCGGCCATCAATGGTGATGATGGCCGTGATCATGGTGCTTGCACATCAGCTGATGCAGCATGGAGGCACCCAGTTCGAGGCCGCGCTGATCGATCGAATGCGGCAGGCCCGGCCGGCCTTCGGCATAGACCTGGACGCCCGCATCTTTGAGCGCCGTCTCGGCCTCGCCCATCGCCGAGAATGGCAGGACCTCGTCCGCCATGCCGTGGACGAGCAGAACCGGCGGCTTCGACTTGATCTCGCCAGCGAGCAGTTCCGGCGCCACCAACATGCCGGAATAGCCGACGATGCCAGCCACTGGATTGGCGCGGCGCAGGCCCACATGGAGCGCCATCATCGTGCCCTGGCTGAAACCGACCAGGGCGAGGTCCGCCTCGGTGAGGCCGCGCGCCTTCAATTGCTCGTCGAGATAGGCGTCGAGGATCGGCCCCGCGTCGCGGACACCCTTCAGGCGGTTGGCGGCACTGCGCTCCTCGAGCCCGAACCATTGATAGCCGCCGAACGGATTGATCTCGCACGGATAGGGCGCGTTGGGCGACAGAAACTCGGCCTCCGGCAGGGCCGGCGCCAGATAGGGGGCGAGGCTGATGAGATCGTCGCCGTTGGAGCCGTAGCCGTGCAGGAAGATGACGAGCTGTTCGGGCTTTTCATTGTTGAGCGGCGGATGCGAGGGGCCGTCGAGCTTGATCATGGGAAGGGAGCTTTCCGAGAAATTGCGTCCGTCTTCCATATCAGGGCCTTCCGCCCGTTGCAAAGTCGGCTTCGTCGGGGTGCGCCACCGTCGCGACGACCTAATCCGGCGACCCTCTGTGGGCCTCGCGGATTTCATCCTCGATGCGGCGGCGGACGAAATCGATGAACATGAGCTGCATCGACCAGCCGGGTTCGGGCACGGCGAGCGGCATCAGGATGTTCTCGACCGCGATGAAGTCACGGTGCGGGCCGATATAGGTGGGGCGCTGGAGGATCGGCACGCCCGTCTCGGCGACCAGCTGGTGGCGCGGCCAGATGGTGCTGGTCGGGGCGTAATTGGGAATGTCGCTGAACCACCGCCCGACATAATTCTGCGACATATTCTCGCGCACATTGGAGCCGACGACACGGCAGCGGAAATCGAGCGGCTCATGCCGCACGTCGAACAGGATGATGTGGGGGAGAAGTTTCGGAATGTCGAAGACCGGATCGAGATCGGCCCGCATGGGCCAGCGGCGGCCGGCACGGCGCGTGTTCCAATAACGGAATCCGGCGGGAATGAGCGGGGATTCCATCCCCATCTCCGCCATCGCCTTTGTCAACCCGTCCGGATCGTCCGGGTCGAACTGCATCTGTTGTCGCACGGTACCCCGACCTCGAGCCAAATTCCACCCCGAGCCGCCCTCATTCTGGCAGAGGGATGAATTCATGCTCGCCCGGTATCCGTACCCCGAACTGGTTGCGCCGCCAATCCTCTTTCGCCTGTTCGAGGCGATCCGGCGAGGATGAGACGAAATTCCAGAAGATGTGGCGCGGTTCGCCGAGCGGCGCGCCGCCGAGGATGACGAAGCGCGCCGGCTCCAGCGCGGTGACGACGATCTCGCCGGGGCCGAAGGCAAGAAGGCGTCCCGGCTCGTAGCGCGTGCCGTCGACCTCCAGCGCACCTTCGATGAGATAGAGCGCGCGCTCGTCATAGGTGCCATCGAGGCGGTAGCGCGCACCAGTTGCGAGGGTCAGATCGCCGTAGAACAGCTCGGAATGCGTTGCGACCGGCGATACGAGATCGCCGATGCGACCGGCGATGACTTTGAGGCTGACACCCTCGCCGCTCGTTTCCGGCAGCAGGCTGCCTTCATAATGCGTGAAGCTCGGCGCCGTCTCCTCATGCTGGCGCGGGAGCGCCACCCAGGATTGGAGGCCGTAGAGATCCTGCGCATGTTGCCGTGCCGCCGTGGAGGAGCGTTCGGAATGGACGATGCCGCGACCAGCCGTCATCCAATTGACGTCGCCGGGTTCGATCGATTGTTCGTAGCCGAGGGAATCGCGATGGACGATGCTGCCCTTCAGCAAATAGGTCACGGTCGAAAGGCCGATATGCGGGTGCGGCCGCACATCCATGCCCTTCCCCGCCGGCAGCGTCACCGGTCCGAACTGGTCGAGGAAGATGAAGGGCCCGACCATGCGCCGCGATGCGGAAGGGAGCACGCGCATGACGGAGAAATCGCCGATGTCGCGCACGCGCGGCACGATGAGATGCTGAAGGGTGGCCTGTTCGCTCATCACTCACGCTTCCTTCCGGTCGGCTTTCGCTTCGGTGAGCAGCCAGTCGCGTAAGGCGATGATGTCGCGACGGTGCGCCGCCTGCTCGGTACAGACGAAATAATAGCCGAGATCGCTTTTCAAGCGCAGATCGAAGGGCTCGACCAATTTGCCGGCGGCGATGAGATCCTGCACCGCCGTCGTATTGCCGAGAAAGACACCCTGCCCGCCGATCGCCGCTTCGAGCACCACCAGACTGTCGTTGAAATGAAGACCTGATTTCGGCTCGATGCCGGTGACGCCGGCGGCATCCAGCCAATCCTGCCAGTCGGGCCAACGCCCGACACGCGTCGACCAATCATTGTGGAGGAGCGTGTGATGCCTGAGGTCGGCGGGGCTTCGCAGCGCGTGGGGACCGTCGAGCAGTTGCGGACTGCAGACGGGAAAGAGTTCTTCCGCGAGCAGGAAATGGGCATCGAGGCCGGGGAAGCGGCCGATGCCGAAGCGGATCGCCGCATCGACGCCGTCGCGGGCGAAATCGGCATAGCGGCGATTGGCATCGAGCAGGAGATCGACATGGCCCGCCAGCGCCCGGTAGCGCGGCAGGCGGCCGATGAGCCAGCTGGCCGCCAAGGTGGGATCGACGCTGAGGCGGATCTGCGGGCGGGCCTGATGTTCGCGCATGGCGCGGACCGATTGGGCCAGGAGGCGGAAGCCGGCGGTGAGCGTCTCGCTGCCGGCCCGCGCCGCCTCGGTCAGCTCCAGCTGGTTGCCGCGCCGACGCACGAGCTGGAGGCCAAGCTCCGCCTCCAGCGCCTTCACCTGCTGGCTGACGGCGGCCGGCGTCACGTGGAGCTCGGCCGCCGCCGCGCGGACACTGCCGAGCCGCGCCACGGATTCGAAGGCCCGCAAAGAAGGCAGCATGGGCAACCGGTCGGCCAAATCCCCCTCCAATTAAGTTTTACTTAATCCGCATTGAGCGGCTTCTAAGCTGACTTCCAGGCAGATTGGCTCAATATAGCCAGTATCCGCTGCAGAAGACAGCGATTTGGAAGATAGAAAAACTTAACACTAGCGAATGAGGTCCATCATGCAGAGCGATTGGGACAGCCTGTTTTTCACCTATCGGCCCCATGCCGACCAGATACCGCACGAAGAGCGGCTGCTGGCCGATATCGGCCTCACGCGGACCGCGCTGGGCGAATTGGCGCGGGCCGAGGATCCGGCACGGCCGATCCGCGCCCCCAAGCGGAGCTGGTGGCAGACGTTGCGCGACCAGATCTATGCCCGGCGGGACAGATGTCTGTCCGGGAGGGGTGTGTCCGGCAGCGCGTCGGCGATGAGGTGATACTTCACCCCGGCGTTCGAGGCCGTACGGTAGAAGGTGAGGAGCTGGTCCCAGGGATCGGCCACCTTCTGGAAGCCGGTGATGAAGACGACCAGGGTCGATACCTCGACCTCGCCCCGGATCACCAGCCAGCCGCCGACCGAGAGGACGATGAGCGGGGCGAGGGCATCGAGGAAATTGCCGAAGAAGGTGAGGAAGAACTTCACCCGGTAGATGCTGATGCGGGTGCGGAAGGCGCCCTGCACCAGCCGGTGAAAGCGGCGCAGATGGCGCGGACGGCCCTTGCGGTCGATTTCCGAGGAGACGATCGTATCGCCCATCTTGCGCAGGAGGCGCGCATGGATGTTGCCCCAGCGGTTGATGCGCCGCTGGCCGAGCGGCACGACGAAAAGCTGCGGCATGTAGAGCAGTGCGGCAAAGGCTGCGATCCGGGGCTCGACCCAGATGAGATAACCCATCGCCGAAACAGCCGTGCCGATCTGCAGCAGCGGAAAGGAGACGCTGTCGCCGACGAAGCCCGCCAGATCTTCTACCTCGGAGGCGACCATTGAGACGACGGCACCCTTTTTCACCGCCGCCTGGCCGTCGGCATTCTGCGTGCCGTCGAAGATCATGTGCCGGAGAAGCCGCGCCACATCCTCGACCAGCCAGCCGCGCAGCACGTTGAGCAGATATTTGAGCCCGCCCTGCACCAGCAGGACGCCGAGATAGGCCGCCGCAAGCACCAGCAGCAAGCCCACCGCATGACCGTGGATGGCGTCATCGACGATGCGCCGCTGCAGTTCCAGCGGCAGGGTGGTGAGGAGCGACACAACGACGGTGAGCAGGCAGAGCAGGATCTGCCGCCGGCCACTGACCTGCCAAATGAAAACGATAAGCGAACGCGGCATGTAAGTCCGGATATTCCCGATTCGACCCAGGCGACCAGTCTAGCGTCCCTTCCAGCTGGACCGGCGGAATTTTAAGCCGCAGGCCGGCCCGGGCGGCAGATTCCCTGGAACAAGGCGGGCGCTGCGGGGTTGGGGCGGCTGGGTCGCAACAGCGAGGATCAACGTGACATTCGAGCAGGGACTGGCTTTTGCCGTCGTCGCCGCCATGATGGCGCTCTTCATCTGGGGTCGGCCGCGCTATGACATCACGGCCTGCCTGGCCCTGGTCACCGCCATCGCCCTGGGCCTCGTCAAGCCGGAAGATGCCTTCTCCGGCTTTTCCAACGATATCGTCATCATCGTGGCGAGCGCCCTCGTCGTCTCCAGCGCCATCGCCCAGACCGGCATTCTGGAAGCCGGGTTGAAGCGGCTCCTCCCCAGCAGCCATTCCTTCCGCCTGCAATTGCTGGTGCTGGTCGCGACCGTGACGCTGCTCTCGGCCTTCGTGAAGAACATCGGCGCGCTTGCCATCATGATCCCCGTGGCCTTCCAGATGGCGCGCCGCTCGGGCGTCTCTCCCTCTTCCTTCCTGATGCCCATGTCCTTCGGCGCGCTGCTGGGCGGGCTGATGACGCAGATCGGCACCTCGCCCAACATCATCGTCTCGGAAGTGCGGGCGCAGCTAGGCGGCGGCGCCTTCTCGATGTTCGACTTCACGCCGGTCGGCGCCGTGCTGGCCGCGGCCGGCATCCTGTTCCTGATGGTGGGTCACAAGCTGCTGCCCATCCGCACGCGGTCGAGCACGTCGCTCGACGAGGCGGTCAGCATCAAGGATTACGTGACCGAGGCCGAGATTCCGGAAAACTCGCCGATCGTGGGAAAGACGATTGCCGACCTGCAGGACCTTGCCGACGGCGAGGCCAGGGTGACGGCGCTCATCGAGGCCGATGACAAGCGCATCGCGCCGCTTCCCGATGCGGTCCTGAAACCTGGGCAATCGGTCATCCTGGAAGGCGACCAAGAGGCACTCGAGCGGGTCGTGTCGCGCGGCAAGCTGAACCTCGAAACCGTCCACCGGGTGCCCGAGACGCCGGAACCGCAGGCCGAGATCCACAGCATCGAAGCCGTGATCGGCATGCATTCGCCGCTGATCGGCCTCTCTGCGCAAGGTTCGCAATTGTTCGAAAGCTATGGCGTCAATCTGCTGGCGGTGAGCCGCACCGGGCAGCGCCTCACCGACCGGCTGGGGACGATCGAACTGGAGATGGGCGATATCGTCGTCCTACAGGGCAATTTCGCGCAATTGCCGGAGCGGCTGAAGGCACTCAGCTGCCTGCCGCTCGCCGAGCGCGAAGTCTCGCTGGGGCGAGCGCGGTCGGCGCTGATGCCGGTCCTCATCCTCGTCGCGGCGATGGGTCTCACCGCCATCGGGATCGTGCCCGTCGCCATCGCCTTCTTCGGCGCGGCGGTCGCCATGGTGCTGGTGCGCGCCATCGCCTTGCGCCAAGTCTACCAGATCGTCGAGTGGCCGATCGTCCTGATGCTTGCCGCCCTCATCCCGGTGAGCGAGGCGCTGCATACGACCGGCGCCACCGATCTGGTGGCGCACGGACTGTCGACCATCGCGCAAGGGCTCCCGCCTTATGCCGCGCTGGGATTGATACTCGCCGCCGCGATGCTGGTGACGCCCTTTCTCAACAATGCGGCGACCGTCCTCATCATGGCGCCCATCGCCGCGAGCTTCTCGGCCTCGCTCGGCTACAAGCCAGATGCCTTCCTGATGGCGGTGGCAATCGGCGCGGGCTGCGACTTCCTCACCCCCATCGGACATCAATGCAATACGTTGGTCATGGGGCCCGGCGGATATCGTTTCGGCGATTATGCGCGGCTCGGCGGACCGCTGTCGCTCATCGTCATCATCGTCGCCGTCCCTGCCCTCCTCATCGTCTGGCCGGTCCAGTAAGGCCCGTTTTGCGGGCGGGAAATAAGTTTTGTCCGACAAATTCGAACCTGATAAGGTCCGGCCCGAACCGCGCCCCCGCGCGCCAATACCTTCGATTTCCAGGAGATTTCACCCCATGATCCAAGCCCAGAATTTCATCGCCGGCGCCTGGACGAAAGCCGCCAATGCGTCGAAAGACATCAACCCCTCCAACACCGGCGACGTGGTGGGCGAATTCCCGCAGGCGAGTGCCGCCGATGCCGAGATTGCGATCGCCGCGGCGAAAGCGGCCTTCCCCGGCTGGTCGCGCTCGACCGTGCAGCAGCGCCACGATGTGCTGAAGAAGATCGGCGACGAGATCATCGCGCGAAAGGACGAGTTGGGCCGCCTGCTGTCGCGCGAGGAAGGCAAGACGCTGGTCGAGGGCATCGGCGAGACGGTCCGCGCCGGGCAGATCTTCCTGTTCTTCGCGGGCGAATGCCTGCGCCAAGCAGGTGAGAAGCTGGGCTCGGTGCGCCCCGGCGTCGATGTCGAGATCACCCGCGAACCCTTGGGCGTCATCGGCCTCATCACCCCGTGGAACTTTCCGATCGCCATTCCGGCCTGGAAGATCGCCCCGGCCCTGGCCTATGGCAATTGCGTGGTCTTCAAGCCGGCGGACCTGGTGCCGGGGTCGGCCCATGCGCTGTCCGAGATCATCGCCCGCGCGGGTCTTCCGGCCGGCGTCTTCAACCTGGTGATGGGCCGCGGCTCGGTCGTCGGCGAGGCGATGCTGAAGCACAAGGATGTGAGCGCCATTTCCTTCACCGGTTCGGTGGGCACGGGTCGCAAGATCGCCGCGACCTGCGTCGGCGCCGACCCGATGAAGAAGATCCAGCTGGAAATGGGCGGCAAGAACCCGATGGTGGTCCTCGATGACGCGGACCTCAAGGTCGCGGTCGAAGCCTGCGTCAACGGGGCCTTCTTCTCGACCGGCCAGCGTTGCACGGCGTCCTCGCGCATGATCGTAACCGAGGGCATCCACGACAAGTTCGTCGCTGCCATGACCGAGCGCATGAAGAGCCTGGTCATCGACGATGCGCTCAAAGACGGCACGCATATCGGCCCGGTCGTCGACCAGTCGCAGCTCGACCAGGATTTGAACTACATCAAGATCGGCCGCGATGAGGGGGCGAAGCTGGTGGCGGGCGGCGAGCTTCTCAACCGTGCGACACCGGGCTTCTACCTGTCGCCGGCGCTCTTCACCGAGGTTTCGAACAACATGCGCATCGCGCGCGAGGAGATCTTCGGTCCCGTCGCCACCGTGACCCGGGTCAAGGATTACGAAGCGGCACTGGCGGCGGCGAACGATACCGAGTTCGGCCTGTCCGCCGGCATCTGCACGACCTCGCTCAAATATGCGAGCCACTTCAAGCGCAATGTCGAGGCCGGCATGGTGATGGTCAATCTGCCCACGGCCGGCGTCGATTATCACGTGCCGTTCGGCGGCCGGAAGGGGTCGAGCTATGGCCCGCGCGAACAGGGGCGCTATGCGGCCGAATTCTATACGACGGTCAAGACCGCCTATACCGCAGACGGCTACTGATCGCCGCCGTCCTCAGGCGCTGCGACGAAAGGGGCCGGAGAAGGCTTGGACATTGCTGTCCGGCCCCCAATCGTTGGCCGTGGCCACTGCCAGCAGTTCGGTCGGCGTGAAAGGTTTCGCCAGGACCGCATCTGCACCGAGCTTGGTGGCGACGGTCAGGATATCGAGGCGCGGCAGCAGCGGCGACCCGCCGGAGAGGGCCACGACGCGGGTTCCCGGCATTTCCCGCTTCACCTGCCGCAGGACCTCGATCCCGTCCTGCTGCGGCATGAAGATGTCTGTAATGACGAGGCTGGGACGCAAGGCACGCGCCTGGGCCATGCCGTCGATGCCATCGGCAGCAAGATAGACGCTGTAGCCGGCACGACGCAGAATCTCGGCGGTGAGATCGCGCACCAGCGGATCATCATCGATGACCAGCGCGCGCGGGCAAACGTTGTGGGCTTCGGGAACGGTCATTTCGATTGCGGGCATCTCGGCCTCCCAAAATCTTCTTCTCTTGCATCCTTCATGCCCGATCTGGCGGCAATACTCGATTCTGCAGAAGCGTTAGACGCCGCGGCTACATAACCTTGGTTTCTATACGAAAGTATGAGGGTTTCAGCCCGATGCAGATTGGCCTCGCGGCGCCATCGTCATTAACCATGCCAGCGATCGATCGACTGGCAGTTTGGCGATTGGAGTTCCCGCGCGATGACGGTCCTGCGCGAATTGAAATTCGGCAGTTGGCTCCTGTTGGCCACGGCGGCCTTCGCCCATCCCGCCACGGCCATTGACGCCCCCGTCGGCCCGCCCGTCGGACCGGTTGTCCTGACCATCAGCGGCGCCATTTCCGAAACAAATTCGCCAGCGGGATTGGCGTTCGACCAAGCGGCGCTCGACCGGCTGACGCATGTCACGGTCAAAACCGAGACCCCGTGGACCCAAGGTCTGCTGGAATTCAGCGGCGTCCCGCTCAAGGCATTGCTGGATCTCGCCGGCGCCAAGGGATCGGTCATATCCGCCTTCGCACTCAACGAATATTCGGTCGAGATCCCGATGAGCGATGCGGACATCGCCGGCCTCATCATTGCCGACCGCAAGAACGGGACGTTGATGCCGGTCAGGGACAAGGGGCCGCTGTGGATCATCTATCCGTTGAGCGACCAACCGGAGCTGCAGACCGAGGAGACCCATGCCAAGATGATCTGGCAGCTCAAACAGCTTGAGATCAAATAGGCCATGTTCGGCCGCTGGAAGATCGTCAGCGAGCTGTGGCTGATCATTGCCATCATCGTCTTCGTGCCTGCTGCCCTGTTCAGCGCAGTTCGCACCTTCGAGGCGATGTCGACCCTACTCCTCAATTACCGCACAGGAACCTGGACGGTCGTCGAGGCGCAGGAGGAATTTCACATGGCGCGTCTCTCTGCCGCGCAGTTCGAGGTTTCACCCAGCCAAGCCAATCTCGACGACCTCAAACTCCGGTTCGATATCTTCTGGAGCCGCATTCCGATCATTCTCGATTCCAGCGAAAGCGCAGGTGTCCGCAGCATCCCGACGATCGCGGGCAATACACGGTGGATCTTCAGTCAGTTGCCGGTGCTCGAACAGAAACTCTCGCTTGTTCAAGTTGGCGATCCGACATCAGTCGCGCCTTTCATCACCGCCATCAAGACCGTCGAACAACCGCTGGAAGACATGGTCCAGCAATTGCTGGTGCAGGACGAGATGCGTTATCGCGCCCACGCATTGTCGCGCGGATTGTGGCTGACCATCGGCGCCTTTGCATTGGCTGTCATCGCCGGTGTCGCCCTGATCGTGGGCAATGTCATCAAGACCCGCCGCATGAGCCAGCTTTACGAGCGCAATCGCCTGACCGAGCAGGAACGCGCAACACAGCTCGCCGCCATCGAAAGCAGTGGCGAGGGCATCGTCATCTTCGACCAGAACGGCAAGCTGCGCTATTCGAACGAGGCGTTCCACACGCTCATCAAGGACGATTTCTCGCGCGACCTCACCATGATGGATTGGCGCTCGCTGCTGTCGCGGCAGTCGATCACCCGCATTGCCCGGCATTTCAAGCGTGACAGCGATGCCTGGCGCAGCGAGGTCATCGGTCGCACGCTTGACGGCGAACGTCGCGCCTGGGAACTGCACGTCATGACGCGCCGCGAAGGCGGCTATATCGTGCTGATGCGGGATCTGACTGATCGGCATCGCGCTGAGCAGCAACGCGAGGAAATGATGGAGACGCTGCACCGGTCCGACAAGATGAGCGCCATCGGGCGCGTGGCCGGCGGCGTCGCCCACGATTTCAACAATATCCTCGCCGCCATTTCCGGATTCTCGACGCTGCTGGAAATCGACCTCAAGGATCGACCGAAACAGCTGCACATGCTGCGCCAGATCAGTGCCGCTTCCCATCGCGGCAAGGAACTGGTGAAGAGCATCATGACCTTCAGCCGCGCCGAGCAGGCGGAGCAGCGGCCGATCGACGCCGGCGAGGTATGTCGCGAAGCCGCGACAATGGTCGGCGTTTCGGCCAACGGCCCGGCAACGCTGGAAGTCGAGATCGAAGAAGGGCCGCTGCCGATCATGGGCAACCTGACGCAGATCGACAGCGCCATCGTCAATCTGTGCATCAATGCGCTCGATGCCCTGGTCGGTGGCCGGGGCAAGGTTCGCCTGGATGTGCGCCGCGTTCATATCGACGGCGGGCGGTTGTCCGGCATGCGCGGAAACATCGGTCTCAGCGCGGTCGAGGCGCCGGTGCTGATCGAATCGATCGCGCCGGGAAGGACCCGGCTGCTGGTGGGTGTGCTGGGCGACGCTCCGGCCGATCATCTGCGCATCCGGGTCGAAGACAATGGCAGCGGCATGACAGAAGAGGTCATGCGGCACATGTTCGAGCCTTTCTTCACCACTAAGCAAGTTGGCGAGGGCACGGGGCTCGGCCTGTCTTCGGTGCTGGGCATCGTTACTGCGCATGCGGGCGTCATAGCGGTCGAGAGCACCGTCGGCAGAGGCACGCAGTTCGATATCCTGCTACCCCTTTTGGACAATGCCAGCGTTTCGGCGCACCCGGCTGCCACGGCCTCTCTGAGTGCGTTGCCGGCACCGGGACTTCATGTCCTGCTGGTCGATGACGATGCCCAAGCCCGCGAGGCGCTGGATCTGACGTTGCAAGCGCTGGGTTGCGAGACGGCGACCTGCGAAAGCGGCGAGGAGGCGCTGGCCATCGTCCATGATGAACCGGGCCTGTTCGACATCGTGATCACCGACTATCTGATGCCGAAGATGAATGGATTGGAGTTGACCGCCGCCTTGCGCGCGCAAGGCTTCGACCGGCCTGTGATCCTGGCGAGCGGTCGCCTGCAGGACGTTTCGGCGGCGGAACGCGCACGCGTCAGGATCGATTGGACCATTGCCAAGCCCTTCGCCCTGCGGGAAGTGGGGGAATTGATCACCCGTGTCGCTGCGGAGGCACGCGGCCCCATCCCCCTGCCGACGCCCATCAAAGTGACGCCATTGCCACCGCGTGACATCGAGACGAAGGCGCTCAAGACTGGGCGCTAGGCGCTGCCGTTCTCTTCCTCGCCGATACCCACGCGCAGCGCCGCCATAGCCAGCTGGGTGCGATTGGCGACGCCGAATTTCCGGCAAAGAGCCGCAACATGCACCTTGATGGTGACTTCGCTGAGGCCCAGCCGATAGGCGATTTCCTTATTGGCGGATCCCTTGACCAGGAAGCGCAGCACGTCGATCTGACGAGCGCTGAGATCGGGTGGCGGCGCCTGTGTCGCCGCAGCCGTCCGGTTGACCGTGCCCGGCTGGCCGAGATCACCGCTCCAGGGCACATAGGTCTGCCCCGACAGCGCCAGCTTGAGCGCCATCATCAGCGCGGGGCCGGTCATGGTCTTGGGGAAGACGCCGATGGCGCCGGCTTCGATCAGGGGCTCGACCTCGGCACTGCCGAGATAACCGGATATGATTCCCACGGGCATCGCCGAATGGAGCCGGGCGATCTCCTGCACCGATGCGGCGCCGTTCATCCCCGGCATGTTGTAGTCGAGGAGAAGCAAGGCGAACTCCGGATCCCTGTCCAGCATCGTCAGGGCCGTCGGCAGATCGGGGGCTTGGGCGACGCTCAATTGGCCATCGAGCCTTTCCAGCATCTGCGCCAGGGCTTCACGCACCATGGCATGATCGTCGGCAAGGAGAATGCGCCACGGCGTACCGGCGACGGGAAGGCGCAGCTGAGACTTTGGTTCGCTTTGAGTCATGCGCCCGGCGGACTCGCTTTGTTGCCCCTGATAAGTGCATTTAGCCCGCCAAGCGATGACAAAAGCAAGTCCGCCGTCCTGTACTGCTGCACAGCAATTCGCTCGGGTCGTCGCCGAGCCACCCGCCGGGAGGCTCAGCTAAGGCCGGATGGCAGCCGGTGGCCGAACCCTCGTTAATGAATAACGGGGCGCCAGACATGGTTGGCAATGCGCGCGAAATTGCCCCCGAGGATGGCGCGGATGTCGGTCGCCGCGTAGCCGCGCCGGTCAAGCCCGGCCGCGATATCGGTCATGATCTCGGGGGGTGCGAAGTTCATCGGTGCTGCCGGGTATTGCCGCGGCGGCCAATATGCGGCGGCACGCTCGCGGAGGGCCTCTTCGGACAAAAGATCGTCGGGCTGGCAGGCGAGAATGCTGTCGAGGCCAAGGCCGACATGCTGTGGCCCCACCAGCTGGCACATGTGATCGATATGGGCGAGGAGCAGCTCGACAGGGTCGCCGGACGTCCCCAGAAACAGGCCGACACCGTTGACGCCGATGACGCCGCCTTGCGCGGCGCAGGCCTTGATCTGATCGTCCCGGATATTGCGCTCGTGATCGTGAAGAGCGCGGGCATTGGAATGGGAGAAGACGACCGGCGCGGTCGAACATTCCATCATGTCCAGGCTGGTCCGGTGACTGCAATGGCTGGCATCGACAATCATGCCGACGCGGTTCATCTCGGCAATGACGGCGCGGCCGAACGGAGTCAGACCTTGGTCGCCATCGTGGCAACCGCCGCCCACCAGATTGTTGCGGTTGTAGACGAGCAGCATCTGTCGCACGCCGAGGCGATAATAGAAGTCGACCATGCCGAGATCGCCATTGAGCGCGTCGGCACCCTCGATATCGAAGGCGACGGCAAGACGGCCGCTTCCCTTGGCGGCGATCACATCGTCAACCGTCCCCGCCAAAACGAAGCGATCGGGATGGGCGCGCAGCCAGTGACGATAGCCGGACAGTGCCTCGACGGCGCGCGACCAGGGTTCGACATCATAACCGACATTGACCGAAACAAAATCGATCCCCGACTGCCGCCAGCGGGACAATTCGTCAAGATCGCCCGCCTGGACAAAGGCAAATCCAGCATGAGAATCCCAGACCAAATCGGCAGCGCCGATGGCGCCATTCTTGTTCATCCCCTGCTCCACTCTTTTTATCGATCGGGCTTTGCGCGACCGCGTGAAACCTAGGCCGAAGCTGTGGCAAAGTCACGCGACCCGGTCCGCTTCGGGCACGGAATGCTTGGCAAACGCCACCCACCCTCGGATATGGTGGGGAGAAGATCGAAAAAACACAGGAACGAGCCAGTTTGCACGGCGACGCCATTACCGACATCCTCATCGTGCTGACGGCCGCCTTGGCGCTGGTCCCGCTGCTGCACCGGTTCGGCGTGTCGCCGATCCTGGCTTATCTCGGTGTCGGCATCATCCTGGGTCCGTCCGGCCTCAAGGCGATCAAAGATCCCAACGAAGCGGCATGGCTTGCCGAGCTCGGCGTCGTCTTCATGCTGTTCGCGATCGGCCTCGAACTGCCGCTCGAGCGGCTGAAGACCATGCGCTATTACGTTTTCGGCCTGGGGTCGGCCCAGGTCGGCGCCACCATGCTGATCATCGGGGCCGCCGCCTATCTGCTGGGCGTACCGCCAGCCGGGGCCGTCGTCATCGGCGGCATGCTGGCGCTTTCTTCGACCGCCACCGTGCTGAAGCTGCTGGTCGATCGCGGCGAGGCAGCGGCTCGTTTCGGCCGCATCGCCGTCGCCATCCTGTTGCTGCAGGATCTGGCGGTGGTGCCGATGCTGGCGCTCATCCCGCTGCTCGGGGCCGGCACCGGGGGTGCGGTCTGGTATGCGCTGGGCCTGGCGCTGGGCAAGGCGGTGCTGGCGCTCGGTCTCATCGTCTTTGCCGGGCGCTTTCTGATCCGACCTCTTTTCAAGCAGATCGCCAGCACCGGCAATGCAGAACTCTTTACTGCCGCCAGCCTTTTCATCCTGCTGGGCCTCGGCTGGATCACGCGCGAAGCCGGCATGTCGATGAGCCTCGGCGCGTTCCTGGCCGGCATGTTGCTGGCCGGCACCCCCTATCGCCACCAGATCGAGGCCGACATCCACCCGTTCCGCGGGTTGTTGCTGGGTCTTTTCTTCGTGACTGTCGGCATGACCTTCGACCTTGCCGCACTCATCGGCGATATCGGGCCGATCCTGCTGCTGGCCGCCGGCTTCATCCTGTTGAAGATTGCCGTTACGGGATTGGTGGCGCGGCTGTTCAAAATCAAATCCGACACCGCCTGGCGCGCCGCCTTTTTGCTGGCACAGGGCAGCGAGTTCGGCTTCGTGCTGACCTCGCTGGCCAGCGGTTCGGCAATTCTCGACGATACGCTGACCCTGCGGCTCAATGCGGCGATCGTGATCAGCATCGCACTGACGCCGCTCCTCGCGCTTTTCGGCCAGATGACGGCCAAGCGCATCCGCGACCGGCGCGGCAAAGGAAGCTCGCTGGTCGAAGAGACGGAACGCCTTGGCGATCATGTGCTGGTGGCCGGCTTCGGGCGCGTCGGACAGGCCGTCTGCCGGCTGCTCGACAATGCCGGCATCACCTATGTGGCGCTCGACCTCAATGTGCAGCGGGTGATCCGCGCCCGCGCCAGCGGCATGCCGGTTTATTTCGGCGACGCCGGACGGCTCGATGTCTTGCGCGCCGCCGGCATTAATCGGGCGTCCCTGGCAGTGATTGCCATCGACAATCCGGCCCAGGCCGAACGCATGGCGTCGGCGTTGCGGGATTCCGCACCGCAGGTACCCGTGCTGGCGCGCGCCTGGGACAGCGGCCATGCGGCGCGCCTGGCCAAGGCGGGCGTGGCGCTCGCCGTACCGGAAGATATCGAGATCGGGCTGGGGCTCGGCAGCGCCATGCTGCTTCGCCTCGGCCATACGCAAGAGGAAGTCGAGGCCTCGGTCATCGCCTTCCGGGCCGAGCAGCAGGCGTTCGGCAGCACCGAACCGGACAAGACCAGCCAACGCATCAGCAAGGATTAGGGGTACCTAAAAAGAGCTCCCTGCCCGAACGGCAGGGAGCTCTTGTCATTCAGCCGAGCTTGCCGTCGAGGGCGCTGCGGATGAGGCCGATCGAATTGTTGCGGCCATAGAGCGCGAAGAACGAACCCATGCGCGGGCCAGTTTCCTGGCCGAGCAGCGTCTCATAGAGCGCTTTGAACCAGGCGCGGAGCTCCGGGAACGGATGCTTCTTGCCCACTTCGAAAACGATGTTCTGCAGTTCCGCCGCATCGGCCGATTCCGGGGCCGCTTCGAGCGCCGCGAGGAGATCGGTCAAGGCGGCGCGTTCCATATCGTCCGGCGCCTTGAACTTCTTATGCGGCTTCACATGGTCGCGATAGTAATTGATCGCGTAGCCCACCAGCTTGTCGAGGAACGGCTTGCTGGTCGGATTGGCGTCCGGCTGATACTTGCTGATGAAGCCCCAGAGCGTGTCCTTGGTCTCGGCATTGGCGACCGAGGCCAGGTTCAAGAGAATGCCGTAGGTGAGCGCCGAGGCGGTCTTTGGCGGCTTGCCGTTGTGGATGTGCCAAGCCGGGTTCTCGAGCTTCTGCGCCGGAGTCTCGGCATCGAACTTCTCGACGAAGGTCAGATAGTCGTCGACGGCGCGCGGGATGACGTCGAAATAGAGGCGCTTGGCGGCACGCGGCTTCTGGTACATGAACAAGGCGAGGCTTTCGGGCGGCGCATATTCGAGCCACTCTTCGACCGAGAGGCCGTTGCCCTTCGACTTTGATATCTTCTGCCCCTTCTCGTCGAGGAAGAGTTCGTAATTGAAGCCTTCCGGCGGCGAGGAGCCGAGGATGTTGCAGATCTTGTTGCCGAGCTGGACCGAGGGGATGAGGTCCTTGCCCGACATTTCGTAGTCGACGCCGAGCACGTGCCAGCGCATCGCCCAGTCTGGCTTCCATTGCAGCTTGCAATGACCACCGGTCACGGGCGTTTCCACCTTCGAGCCGTCCTCGTCCTGATAGACGATGGTTCCGGCATCCGCATTGGTTTCGAGAACCGGCACCTGGAGAACGCGGCCAGTCTTGCGGCAAACGGGCAGGAACGGCGAATAGCTCGCCGCCCGTTCTTCTCGCAATGACGGCAGCATCACGTCCATGATTTCCTGATAGTGCCGCAGCACGTCGAGGAGACCCTGATCGAAGACACCGGCCTGATAGAGCTCGGTCGAGGATTTGAACTCGTACTCGAAGCCGAACCCGTCAAGGAAGCCACGGAGCATGGCGTTGTTGTGGTGGCCGAAGCTCTCATGCGTGCCGAAGGGATCGGGCACCTTGGTGAGCGGCATGCCGATGAACTTCTGCAGCATCTCCTGATTGGGGACGTTGGTCGGCACCTTGCGCAACCCGTCCATATCGTCCGAGAAGGCGAAGAGCCGGGTCGGAATGTCGGAAAGGCGCTGGAAGGCCTGACGCACCATCGTGCAGCGAACGACCTCGCCGAAGGTGCCGATATGCGGGAGCCCTGACGGGCCGTAACCGGTCTCGAACAGCACATAGCCCTTTTTCGGCGCGCCCGATTTGTAGCGTTCGACGAGCTTTCGGGCTTCCTCGAACGGCCAGGCGCGCGCGGCTTGGGCATAGGTACGGTTGTCGGTCATCTTGTCTCTCGGGCGTTTGAACAGTGAAAAACCGCCGGAGACTAGGGATTCAGGCGACCTCCCGCAAGCGCGAAAGGTAGCACGCATGGCTTCCATGCGGCGGCGGTAAGACCCGGCGAATCGCCGGTTCAGCATGCCGGGGAGTGCCGGGGGAAGCGCTGGAGGAGCACAATGGGGGGGCTGCCAACGGCAGGCGGCTTCACGGTTCCGCAAAACCCAAAATGGCCTCGACGGGGCGATGATCCGAACCGACCGCCGGGCCTGCAGCAAGGGTCAAAATCTGCGGCGCGCCGCGAGTCATGATGTGATCGATGGGCAGGCGCAGCGCCGCTGGCGCCCAAGCAGGCCAGCTCGGCGCGAGATGGCCCTGGTTATCAAGGCCCGTTGATTGGCGCAGATACATTTGCGCTCGCGCCCAGGGCGCCATGTTGAAGTCCCCCATCAGGACGAGATCGCCCCCCAATTGATTGAGGGCGCCGGTCAGGCGCACCGCCTGATCGGATTGCAGCAGGCGCGGCATGCCCTGTGGCAGCGTTTGACGATTTGGACCAAGCGCGGGTGCGGCGGCGGGCGAGATTTTCTTGAACGGCCAGGCAAGATGGGTCACAGCAATCGTCACCGGGGGTGCGTTGGGTTGGGGCTTGATCTCGCCCCACACCAGCACCGGAAGCTGGCCGTCGATCCGACCCTTACCCGAGCTGCGGAACGGGTATTTCGACAGCAGCAGTTCCTGGCAGATCTTCGCCGCGGAGACGCATTCCAATCGATAAGGATAGAGGTCGTTCAACGCTGCAAGTTGCGGCAGCATTTGCGCGCGCACCTCGACCAGGCCAATGACATCCGCGCCGGTCGATCGCAGATAGTCGATCACCCTCGGCATCTCGTCATTGCGGTACCAGACGTTCAGCGAGACCATCTTCAACCGCGCCTCGCCGGCAAGCGGTTCCGCGAGCGACGAGGCATGGGGCCAATAGGGATGGATGGTCCAGGCCTGGATGAAGGCGATTGCGCCGATGACGCTGAGCCAGCGCCAGCGACGCAGCACAACGGCCAGGGCGGCCAGGATACCGGCGGCGAGCAGAATCTGCAGCGCGAAATGCTCGGCCACATCGGCCAGCGGCCAATATGGGTGCACCAATGGCAGGAAGGTCGCAAAAACCAGCGCCAAGCTGCTGGCGATGAGGGCGGTGTGAAGGAAGCGCAGGAAGGGACCACGACGGGCGCGCGGTTCATCCTGGGCCAAGGTGCCGGCGGGCTGATCGGTCACGTAATCTTCGGGCAAGGGGACCTCTGGCGCCGGTTTTCCCGGCTTTCATCAATATATCATAGCTGCTGCATGGTCTTGTGACGGCCGGGCGTGGCGAATTTGTGGCGCGGGGCGTGCAATCCCGGGGCAAATCATGGCATGCTGCACCCTCAACAATCGTGTCGGAGACGATGGCTGGGTTGCATTCCTCTTGGCGCCGCCTGTGGGCGCTGATGGCCTTGATCGCCGCCGCCCAGCTTTGGCAAGGCCCGGCCAATGCTGCCGAGATCGATGACGACGTCATTCTGGGTGCGCTGGTGGCGGAGTTTCACCTGTCGGTCGCCGGCTCTCTGCTGCCGGATGCGGGAACGGGGGATGGGACGATCAATGCGGGGGCGGTTGCCGGGGCGGTGCAGCTCATCGCCCTGACCGGGGTTACGGAGGCGCCGCAGGGACCGGATTCGGCCGATCTCGGCAAGGCGCTGGATGCCTTCCTGGCCTTTGCCGCCACCCTCGAACCGACCCGCAACCCACCTCTATCTGCCAAGCTGGCGCGGGAATTCGCCTGCCAGCTGATCGGCACCGACCCGGTCGGCCATGCGGCCCTCGGCAGCACCTTGAAAATCGACGCGGCCGCAGCGAAGGCCTGTGCCAATGAGGCCGAGAAGGCCGCCGCCGACTGGAACGCGCGCCTCGCCCCCTTCCGCAAGGGACCGGGCCTGACGCCACCGGAAGGAGCCGGCCCGCTCTATGTCGAGATCGCCCCGGTGATCGATGCAGCCAATGAAGCGATCGCCGCCGCCCTCAAATCCAACCGGCTCTATGACAATCTGGCCGAGCGGCTGAATGCGGAGCTGGCCCTGCCCTATGGACGAATGCTTCTGGTTACCGAATGCGGCGGTCCCAACGCCTTCTTCAATCCCGACCGGCGCGAGATCGTGCTGTGCGACGAGCGCATCGCCGCCTGGATCGCAGCACAGAAGAAGAGCTGACAAACCTTCCCTATTGCGCCGCCAATTGCGCCCCTTCGTCCATTTGCCGCAACGCATCGCCGACGCGGCGGATGCGGTCGCTTTCATCCTCGGCCGGCGGCAGCGAGGTTGCGTCCCAGCCCGGCACACCCTGCATATCGGGCAGGTGGTGGGCGATGCCCTTGTGGCAGTCGATGCAGGTCTTCTCGCCTGACGCCAGATAGGTGCTGTGCGCCTTGGCCGCGCGCGCATTCTGTTTGGTGAAATCCATATATTCGAAATTGTGGCAGTTGCGGCATTCCAGCGAATCGTTGGCCTTGAGGCGTGCCCATTCGTGACCGGCCAGTTCGCGCCGTTTGTCGAGGAACTTGTCGCGGGTGTTGATGGTGCCGAAGATCTTGCCCCAGACTTCCTTCGAGGCCTGCATCTTGCGCGCGATCTTGTCGGTCCATTTGTGCGGCACATGGCAATCGGGGCAGGTCGCGCGCACGCCGGAACGATTGGTGAAGTGGATCGTGGTCTTCAGCTCTTCATAGACATTGTCCCGCATCTCGTGGCACGAGATGCAGAACGCCTCGGTATTGGTCAATTCAAGGGCCGTATTGAAACCGCCCCAGAACATGATGCCGCCCAGGAACCCGCCGATGGTGAGGAAGCCCAAGCTGAAATGCACGCTGGGCCGCCGCAGCACGAACCAGATGTCGCACGCCAGCGCCCAGCCTTTCTTGACGAGGGCCATCATGGCGTCTGCTCCCCGCTGCCTTTCTCCTGCTGGAGGATCTGTTCGATCGGCATGAAGGTGCTGTCGACAAGATTGGGGGCATCGGCCTGGGTGACATGGCATTGCGTGCAGAAGAAGCGGCGCGGCGTCACGCCGGCCAATACCTGACCGTCACGGTCCATGAAATGGGTGATGCTGATCATCGGCGCCTGCGATTCCGCCGTGAATTCGCGCGTGTGGCAGGTAAGGCAGCGGTTGGCATTGAGCGTGATCGGATAGTCGCGGATATTGTGCGGGATGACCGGCGGCTGTTCGGGATAATTGCGCGCCCGGCGCTTGTCATCGTTGATCTCGTTATAGATGGGTGGTGGCGCCACCTCATCGGTGGGAGCGACGGCACCCCTGAGATCGGTCACTTCCTGTGCAGCGGCGAGAGAGATGAAGCCCAAGGTCAGCGCCAGCGCGCCGAGGCCGAGCTTGAGGCGCAATGTCCGGTTCATGCCTGCACCTTTTCGATTTTGACCGCGCATTTCTTGAAATCGGTCTGTTTCGAAATCGGATCGGTGGCGTCGAGCGTCACCTTGTTGATGAGGCGCCCCTCATCAAACCAGGGCACGAAGACGAGACCGATGGGCGGGCGGTTGCGCCCGCGCGTCTCGACGCGGACACGGATTTCACCACGCCGCGAGATCACGCGCACCTCATCGCCGCGCCGCAGATTGCGCTTCTTCGCATCGTCGGGATGCATGTAGCAAAGCGCGTTGGGCACCGCGCGGTTGAGTTCCGGCACGCGGCGGGTCATCGAGCCGGAATGCCAATGTTCAAGCACGCGCCCGGTCGAGAGCCACATGTCATATTCTGCGTCCGGCGATTCCGCCGGCGGTTCGTAGGGCAAGGCGAAGATGATCGCGCGCTTGTCCTTGTTGCCGTAAAACTGCACGCCGGATCCGGCCTCGACATAAGGGTCGTAGCCTTCGCGATAGCGCCAGCGCGTTTCCTTGCCGTCGACCACCGGCCAGCGCAGGCCGCGCACCTGGTGATAGGTGTCGAAGGGCGCCAGATCGTGGCCGTGGCCGCGACCGAAATGGGCGTATTCCTCGAACAAGCCCTTTTGTACATAGAAGCCGAAATGCTCGGATTCGTGATTTTCGTAGCCCTTCTCGATATCCGAGACGGGAAACTTGTCGACGGTGCCGTTGGCAAAGAGCACATCAAAGAGCGTCTTGCCTTTGAATTGCGGGTTGGCCGCCAGCATTTCCGGCGTCCAGACCTCATCCGTGGTGAAGCGTTTTGAAAATTCCATCACCTGCCACACGTCCGATTGCGCTTCGCCCGGGGCATGGACCAGCTGGTGCCAGAAATGGGTGCGCCGTTCGGCATTGCCATAGGCGCCTTCCTTCTCGACCCACATCGCCGTTGGCAGGATGAGATCGGCAGCAAGGGCCGTCACGGTCGGATAGGCATCGGAAACGGTGATGAAATTTTCCGGGTTGCGGTAGCCGGGCCAGCCTTCCTCGTTCATGTTGGGGCCGGCCTGCATGTTGTTGTTGACCTGCACCCAATAGGCGTTGAGCTTGCCGTCTTTCAGCATGCGGTTCTGCAGCACGGCATGGTAGCCGGGCTTTTCAGGAATCGTGCCTTCAGGAATGCCCCAGATTTCCTCGGTATGCTTGCGGTGCTCCGGGTTGGTCACCACCATGTCGGCAGGCAGGCGATGGCTGAACGTGCCGACCTCGCGCGCCGTCCCGCAGGCCGATGGCTGACCGGTCAGCGAGAAGGGCGAATTGCCGGGCTCGGCGATCTTTCCGGTCAGAAGATGGATGTTGTAGACCATGTTGTTGCACCAGACACCGCGCGTGTGCTGGTTGAAACCCATCGTCCAGAAGGATGTGACCTTGACCGCTGGATCGGCATAAAGCTCGGCCAACGCCATCAATCGTTCCGCCGGCACGCCGCTCAGTTCCGCCACTTTCTCAAGCGGATAGTCGGCGACGAAGGCGGCGAATTCGTCAAAGGTCATCGGCGTCGAATCATTGGCCGTCGCCGCATTCTTGGCCGCCGCCTCGCGCGGATGCTTGGGGCGAAGGCCATAGCCGATATCGACAGTGCCGCGCTTGAAATTGGTGTGCTGATCGACGAAGGCGCGGTTGACGCGCCCAGTGGAGATGATGTGGTGGGCGATGAAATTGAGGATCGCCAGATCGGTCTGCGGCGTGAAAACGATGGGGATGTCGGCAAGATCGAAGCTGCGATGCTCGAAGGTCGACATGACGCAGACTTTCACATGGGGATTGGAAAGACGCCGGTCGGCGACACGCGTCCACAGGATGGGATGCATTTCGGCCATGTTGGAGCCCCACAGGACAAAGGCATCCGCCGCTTCGATATCGTCATAGCAGCCCATCGGCTCGTCCATGCCGAAGGTGCGCATGAAGCCGACCGCGGCCGAGGCCATGCAATGACGCGCATTGGGGTCGATATTGTTGGAGCGGAAGCCGGCCTTGAAGAGTTTCAAGGCGGCATAGCCTTCCCAGATCGTCCATTGGCCGGAACCGAACATGCCGACGGCGGTCGGGCCCTTTTCCTTCAGAACCCGCTTCCACTGCGCCGCCATCTCGTCGAAGGCGCGTTCCCAGGTGATGGGTGCGAAATCGCCGTCCTTGGCGTATTTGCCGTCTTTCATGCGCAGGAGCGGCTGCGTCAGGCGATCGGCGCCATACATGATCTTGGAAAGGAAATAGCCTTTGACGCAGTTGAGGCCGCGATTGACCTCAGCATTGATGTCGCCGTGGGTCGCCACGACCTTGTTGTCGCGAACCGCCACCATGACGCTGCAACCGGTGCCGCAGAACCGGCAGGGTGCCTTGGACCAGGTGAGGCGTGCCTCATCGCCCGGGATGATGCCGTTGGCAGCCTCAGCTGCGGGAATTCCGGCGACGCTGGCGGCGATCGCGGCGGCCTTGGCTTTCAGCAGCTGGCGTCGGGTCAGTTGCGGCATGTCAGATCTCCTCTGCATCGGAGGTGTCGATTTCGTGGTAGATAAGCGAAGCGGTGATGACGCCGGGCATGTCGTGAATGCGGGCGATAGCGCTGAGAATCTCCGCCTCGTCAGCGGTATCGAGAACAACGACCAGCTTGCCGGCCTCATGCGCGGCGTGAATCTCTGCACCGTCCAGAACTGCGATGCCCGCTTCGATCACGGCAAGTGATTCGGGCCGCACCTGTACGATCAGGCTGGAAATATGGCGGGTGAGATGACCGTCAGGCATGCGCCACCTCGAACTCGACAAGCGAGATCGCTTCGGCCGGACAGGGCGCCACACAGCCGCCGCACCCATCGCAACGCGCCAGCGCCAGATCCGGCGTCGCGACACCGCCGGCCTGATAGCGGAAAGCAATGGCATCGGCCGGACAGGCGTCCTTGCAGCTTTGACAGGCGATGCCGCGCTGCGCGAGGCAGGTGTCCGCAATTACTGCGCGCCAGGACCAAGGCGTGCCGCTACATCGCAAGTCGGTGGTCATGAATGCGCCGTCATTGCACGCTTCGGCACATCCACCACAAAAGGTGCAGGCACCGGCGCCGCGGCGGAAATCTATCGCCGCCTTCTTATCGGCATCGAGAAAAACGATCCCTTCGGCGCAAGCATCGATGCAGGCGCCACAACCGGAACAATGCGCCGCGAAATCACGCTCGACCAGAGACCAAGGCGGCCGCACAGGTTTCGGTTTGGAAGGGCCGGATCCCTGGCGCCCAAGAAGAAAGGCGCGACGCGACGGATCGAAGCCGGACTGATCCATGCGCAGTCTCCGTCAATGTCCCGGCCCGGGCGGTCCGTTGAACATCTGATAGACCCAGATGACGAGGCCGTAGCTGCCGACAAAGGCCACTGAAATGATGGGGGCCAAGACGACAGCCAGGAACGTGAAGCTCAACAATTCGCGCCGACGGCGGCCGGCATCGGCTTCAACAGAGGCAGGCCCTGAAGCAGATTGGGGAACCGTCATGGACTCTCCTGTGGAATCAGGTTGGCACGGTCACGCGTCGCAATCTGATAAAGAGTATATAAAGTTCAGCTATTGAGTAAAGCCCACTCTGCCAATCCGGAATTGTGCAGGTGCGGCATTTTGACTTGGCCTTGTTCCTAGGCGCGCTTGGCCAGGTAAGCGTTGCAGAGTTCGACCAAGCGCTCTCGACCGAAGCTCGGATCATGACCGGCATGAACGACCCGCACAGGCAGATCGCGCAGACGTTTCATCGTTTTGACATAAGTCGGGATGTCGGCACCGTCGATCTCATCCAGCAGCGGACCGTCATAGAGCGCGTCGCCGGAAAAGAGCGTGCCGCTGGCCGCTTCCCAAAGGCCGATCGAGCCTGGCGAATGGCCGGGCAGATGCAGCACTTCGAAGCGCCGGCTGCCGATATCAACCACATCGCCCTCGTCGACGATTTCGGTGACATTGGCCGGGTGGATGCGGTAGCTGCGCAAATCATAACCAGCATGCGGCAAGGCGGTGATGAGATCGCCATCGATATCATAGCCGGCAACGCGGATCTTCACGACCTCGTCCTGGCTGAAATCCGAATAGAGCAAGGTGCCCCGTTCAGTCGGCGCCTTGAGATTGTCGGCTTCAGCCTTGTGCACCAGGCAATGCTCAAATTCGCAATGACTGCCGATATGATCGGCATGGGTATGCGTTGCGACCGCCGTGACCTGTTTGTCGAGGAGATGGCGGGCGGCGTCCTTCAGGCTGGCGATCCCCATGCCGGTATCGATCATCAGATCCCGCGACGCACCGCGCACGTGCCAGATATTGCAACGCATGAGCGGAATGACATGCGGTTCCCACAACAGGGTAATGTCGTCGTCAATGCGTTGCGTTTCGAACCAGCGGTCGGCCACGGGTATCACGGTGTCTTCCTCACATGCCTTTGAAGACCGGCGCGCGCTTGCCCAGGAAAGCGGCGAGACCCTCCTGAAAATCCTCGGTATCGGCGGCAAGCGACTGCAGTTCCGCCTCAAGGGCCAGTTGCTGCTCCAAGCTGTGATGGCCGCCCGCATGGAAGGCCTTCTTCATGAGGGCCAGCGCCTTGGTCGGGGCCGCCGCCAGCTTGGCTGCCAGCGTATCGACCGTCTTGCCGAATTCGACATCCGGCACCGCGCGCCAGATGAGGCCGAGATCCGCTGCCTCCCGCGCGCCAAGTTTTTCGCCGAGGAGAGAGAGACCCAGGGCGCGCGCCGGCCCCAGGATCCGTTGCAGCTGGTATGTGCCGCCGGCATCGGGAATGAGTCCGATACGCGCGAAGGCAAGATCGAAGGCAGCGCTCTCGGACGCCACTGCAATATCGGCAGCAAGGGCAAGGCTCATGCCGGCACCGGCGGCGATACCGTTGACGGCAGCGATGACGGGCATGTCCAGGCTGCGGATCTGGCGTACGACCGGATTGTAATAGCGTTCGACGGTGTCGCGCACAGCACGCCCATCTTCCACGGCGCCCTTGTCGGCAAGATCCTGCCCGGCACAAAAACCGCGGCCGGCGCCGGTTAGCACGAGAACGCGTGCCTCGTCATCAGCGGCGATGTCCGCGAGCGCATCGGATAGGGCGCCGAGAAGGCTGCGCGTCAAGGCGTTGAGGCGCTGCGGCCGATTGAGGGTCAGGCGACGGATGGCCCCGTCCTTGGCGATCAGGATTTCAGCTTCGCTCATTTTATTGTCACGTTTCCGTCAAATGGTCATTGCGTCGCATCGCCCGGATGATGCCATATCGCCGCCCTGATGCGATAGATTCTGTGCAACAATTGCTTGGTGGTCGATTGATCGCCCCACTTTGACGAGGTTCTGGTTCCGATGAGCAGATTTCTGGCGGCGGCCGGTTTTCACGGCGTCCTTGCGGTGGCTTTCGGGGCCTGGAGCGCCCATGGGGCGGCAGCCACCTTGCCGCCACAGGCTGTGGAGTGGGTGAAAACCGGCGCCTCGTACCAATTGTGGCACGCCGTGGCACTCCTCGGCATTGCCGCCCTATCCGCCCGACAGCCTGTGCGCCTTGTCACAATATCCGGCCTCGCCTTTTTCCTGGGGGCTTTGCTATTTTCAGGGAGTCTTTACCTCCTCGCGCTGGTTCCGGCCGATCCGACGGCAGGCCCCAGTGCGTTCGTGTATGTCACGCCGCTGGGCGGCGGCCTGCTCATTCTGGGTTGGGTTCTGCTGCTGGCGGCGGGGCTGAAGAAAGGATCGCTTTGATGTACCGCATTCTGGTTGCCGCAACCTTGTTCATTGCCACCTCGGCAGCCAATGCCGTCGCCGAGGATGCGCAGCCGAGCTTCGATTGCGCCAAGGCGAGTACCCCTATCGAACATGCGATCTGCGCTGACGTTTCACTGTCAAAGCTCGATGCCGATCTCGCCGGCCGTTATACAGAAGCGCTCGGGACCGGCGATGCCGAGGCATTGCGTGCCGAACAACGCGCCTGGGCCGAAGAGCGTGCCAACGCCTGCGCTATCCTGCCCGGCGCCGATGACGACGTGCCGGATTTCAGCAGCACACAGATCGATTGCCTGAAGACCCTGTACAACGACCGCATTGCAGCGATCAGTGCCGCGCCGATCCGGTCGGCAGGCGACCCCGCCCGGGCGATCGACGGCATGTGGCAATTGGCCGACGTGATCGAAGCCACCGATAAATCGTTGATCGGCGTCGGCCAACAAGGCCGCATCATCCGGCTCGACCGGCACGGGCTGGCGACGCTGGATGGCGCCGGCTGTTCGGGACCGACGCTGGAAGCGCTTGACCAAGTGCGCGCACGCCCGCTCGATGAGGAAGAGACCGCTCTTCTTGCCAAGGCCGATGCTGCCGGCGGCGGCGGCACAAACAGCGCAAAGGGCGCCATCGCCGGTTTCTGCCTGGGTCGCCTCTTCGCACTCTATGTACCAAGCGCCGATGGTTCGCTCCTGGTGGCCGATGCCGGCGCGGTCTATCGCCTGCAACGTCTCGCCCCGAAACCTTGAGAGCAGAATGACGACCGGGCTTTACACGCATAGGGCCTGCCTGGAACACGACACGGGCCACGGCCATCCGGAACGCATCCAGCGTTTGCAGGCCGTGCTGCGCCTGCTCGACGACCCGATCTATGCGACCCTTGAGCGACGCGATGCGCCGGCAGCAAGCCGCGAGCAATTGGCCCGCGTCCACACCGAGGCCTATATCGACGAAGTCTTCGCCGCCATTCCCAGCATCGGCTATGGCGAGCTTGATGGCGACACGGTGCTGTCGCCGGGATCGGGTGAAGCCGCCTTGCGCGCGGCCGGTGCCGTAACTGCGGCGGTCGATGCCGTCATCGGCGGCGCCATCAAGAACGCCTTCTGCGCCGTGCGCCCGCCCGGGCATCATGCCGAGCGCGACCTCGCCATGGGATTCTGCATCTTCAACAATGTCGCCATCGGCGCGGCACAGGCGATTGCAGTACATGGCCTGTCCCGCGTCGCCATCTTCGATTTCGACGTCCACCACGGCAACGGCACGCAGCATATTTTCGCGGCCGAGCCGCGCGTGCTCTATGCATCGACGCATCAGAGCCCGCTCTATCCGGGGACCGGCGCCAAGTCGGAAAAGGGCGTGGGAAACATCGTCAATGCCCCTCTCGCCCCCTATGCGGGATCCGAAGAGTTTCGCGATGCCTGCGAGACGATCATTCTGCCGGCCATCGAGAAGTTCCGGCCGGAGCTGATCATGATCTCGGCCGGGTTCGACGCCCATCGCGCCGATCCGCTGGCGAGCCTGGAGTTGGAAACCGAGGATTTCGCCTGGATCACCGATGAATTGGTGAAACTCGCCGCAGAATGCTGCAGCGGCCGTATCGTCTCGACCCTGGAAGGCGGCTACGACCTCAATGCGCTGGCTGAATCGGCCACGGCACATGTCTACGCGCTGCAGAAGGGTTGATCTTCAGGCCTTTGCGGCTTCGGCGGCAAGCTGGTGACGGCGGCGTTCCATGCGCTTCTCGCGCATGTGGCGATAGGCATTGACCACTTTGAGGCTCCAGCGATAGCCGAGCCAGCCGCAGAGCAGCGCCCAGGGGATGAACCCCACCCACATGGCAACCGCCCAGTCGAGGAACAGGAGTCGCGAGATCATCTTGATCTGATCCCAAAGGCCGAGCTGCTCATTGACCAGGTCGCGCGACAAGGAGACGAAGCGGTCGAAGCCGGTCAGATCGTCCCAATGCCCCATCATCACCTGCCCGGTGACATAGAAGCCATAGAACATCGGCGCGGTGGTCAAGGGATTGCTGATAAAGGTCCAAAGCGCCGCGATGACGACGTTGAAACCCCAATTGAAGCGCCGGGCAATAAGCCAGATGGCGAGAACCACGCTCGACTGGCCGATGATCGGCATCAAGCCGCACACGACCCCCACCAGCACCGAGCGGGCGCTGTATTCGGCCGGATGCCGGGCGCGCAGCATGGGCGTGACGAGACGATAGCGGACATAGCGGCTGGCGCGCCGCAGAAAACCGGCAGGTTTGGAACGGGCCGGGGCACTGGCGGCGGCGAATTGGTCGAGCGAGCTGTTCATCAAATCTTTTCTAGCTTCCCTGTTGGCTCCATTTGGCAAGATCGGGTCCCAAATTGCAACGATCGCAGCATCGGGCGCGACCAAGGTCGGGGGTGGCGATTCGCCGGGTCGGATTTTGCAAGCCCCTGAATCAACACGTTTCCCGCCTATTGTCCGAGCGTCAGCCCAACAGTAGAATGCGCCCCATCGGCGCCTTGCGCGGCCGCCTTGCGACAGAAGGCCGCGTCGGCGCCATTTTGATTGGCGAAGGTAGGCCCGTCGCTTGCGCCCATGCTGGCATGCAAACGATGACGAAAATCTTACCGCGACCGAATTGAAGGCTTGGGGAAACGCCAAATGGCTGAAAACAAAACGGACAATTCGAAGCTTGCCGCCATTGCCGGCATGAGCTTCGAGGAGGCCCTCGCCGAACTACAGGAATTGGTGAAGCGGCTGGAACGCGGCGACAACAAGCTTGATGACGCGATCAGCGCCTATGAGCGTGGCGCCGCCCTTAAGCAGCATTGCGAGATGAAGCTGAAGGAAGCCCAACTGAAGGTCGAGAAGATCGTCCTGGGCGCCGACGGCAAGCCGCAGGCCGTTCCCGCCGACATCGACTGAAAAATCCCGACACCGAAGCAAACGCCACAGATCAAGATCATGCAACCCGAGGTCAACGTGTCTATCGACTCCGCCCTGAACGATGCCGCCATGTCGGTCAATCGCAAGCTCAACGAGCTCATCAAACCGGTTGAAGGGGCCGAGGCGCGCGTGATCGAAGCCATGCGCTATGCCACGATGGTCGGCGGCAAGCGCATCCGACCCTATCTGCTGATGAATTCCGCAGCGATTTTCAACGTGCACAGCGAATATGCCCTGCGCGCGGCGGCAGCGATCGAAATGCTGCATTGCTACAGCCTGGTCCATGACGATCTTCCCGCCATGGACAATAGCGACCTGCGTCGCGGCAAGCCGACCACGCACAAGCAGTTCGACGAGGCAACGGCGATCCTGGCCGGCGACGGGCTTCTCACCATGGCGTTCGAGGTGCTGGCGCATCCCGACACGCATCCCGATGGCGATGTGCGCGCGCAACTGTGCCACGCGCTGGCTGTGTCGGGCGGTGCCAACGGCATGGTCGGCGGCCAGATGATCGACCTTTGGGCGGAAAACCAGGATCTCGATATCGGCGCCATCACGCGCCTGCAGCGCATGAAGACCGGCGACATCATCGCCTTTTCGTGCGAGGCCGGCGCCATCCTGGGACACGCCTCGAAGGAGCAGCGCCACGCCCTCATCGGCTATGCGCATGATCTGGGTCTTGCCTTCCAGATCGTCGATGACCTCCTCGATGCCGAGGGCGATGCCGCCGAGACCGGCAAGCCGACGGGTGCCGATGCGGCCGCCGGAAAAGCGACCTTCGTTTCGATCCTGGGGCTAGAACGCGCGCGCCAGCAGGCAAAGCTCCTGGGCGAACAGGCCAACCGTCACCTCGACATCTTCGGCCCGCGGGCCGAAGCGCTGCGCTGGATGACCGACTTCGTCATCAACCGCAAGAGCTGAGACTATTGGGAAAAAAATGACGACCCTTTCCGCTGGCCCCCGGAAGGGCGCCGCGGAAAGTCGGTTGCCCGTTGTCCGAGATATTCTTGCTACCTTGGGTTTGGCGGCACCGATCGCCGTTGCCTTGCTGGTTGAGATGGCCATGGGCGTTTCCGAATACGTCATGGCCGGCATGCTGGGAACCGGTGCGCTGGCCAGCGGCGGGTTTGGCGCGCAGTTCCTCTATGTGCCGAAGATTCTCGCCATGGGTGCTCTCTATTCCGTGGCAGCGATGGGTTCGCACGCACACGGCGCCGACAAGCCAGATGAATTGCTGCGCATCCTGCGCCAGGGCTTGCGGCTGGCTACGTTCCTGTCAATACCGGTCATGCTGATCATGCTGGGCCTGGGGCCAGTCCTGCGCCTCCTTGCCGCGCATCACAGCCTCGATATCCCGGCAATCGAGCAATTGATGTGGTGGGCACTGCCATCGGTAACGCCGTTCCTGTGGTTCCAGGTGCTGCGCAGCTTCGTCACCATCCTGGGTCGCCCTGTTGCCGTCACACTGATCGGCCTTGCAATCCTGCCCGTCTTCATCGGCCTTCTCTATCTGTTGATGTTCGGCTTTGGCGGCTGGAGCGGCATGGGTGTGCCGGCGATCGGCCTTGCCACCACACTCATCTGCTGGCTTCAGTTGGGGCTCGGGATTTTCTACATCCGCCGCGCTCATCCTTTCACAGCCTATCCCATCTTCGCGCATCTGCTGGTGGGCGACGCCAAGCTGCTGAAAGAGATGCTGATCGTCGGCGCACCTATCGCCGGTGCCTACCTTTTCGAATCCGGCATGTTCTTCGCCTCGACTTCGGCGATGAGCGGCTTCGGCGACGACACGCTGGCGGCGCACAATATTGTGCTTAACATCACCAGCATCACTTTCATGATCCCTTATGCGCTGGGTCAGGCCGGCACAGTACGCGTCGGTTACGCGCTGGGGGCCGAGCGTCCCCATGACGCGCGGCAAGCGGGGTTCACAGCGATTGGTCTGGGTCTCAGCTGGATGCTTTGTGCTGCCATCGTCATGTGGCTGGCACCGCGTTGGCTCACCGGTTTCTATTTGGACCTGGACGATGCATCGAATGCGACGGCGATCGCCGTCGCCATGACGCTATTCCCCATCGCCGCCATCTTCCAGTTCTTCGATGGGCTGCAGGTCTCGGCCCTTGGCGCCCTACGCGGCTACAAGGATACCAGAGTGCCGATGGCCATTGCCTTTGTCGGCTATTGGGTACTGGGGGTGGGCGGGGGCATCCTGCTTTCCTACGTACTTGACGTGAAGGGGCCCGGCGTGTGGTGGGGGTTGGCGATCGGCCTGGCCGCATCGGGAACCATGCTGCTTTTGCGCTTCCTCTATCTGTCGCGCCATCGCCTCGTGCTAGATTAAGCGCATGGCAAAGGAACGCGTCGATAAGCTCCTCGTCGACCGGGGGCTGGTGGAAAGCCGCGCCAAGGCGCAGGCCCTGATTTTGGCTGGCCTCGTCTACAGCGAAACAAAGCGGATCGCCAAGGCCGGCGACCAGATCGCCCTCGACGCCCCCCTCAACATCAAAGGCCAGGACCATCCCTGGGTGAGCCGTGGTGGTTTGAAGCTTGCCAAAGCGCTGGAGGCGTTTGAGCTTCCTGTCACCGACCGCGTTGCCGCGGATATCGGCGCCTCGACCGGCGGTTTCACCGACGTGCTGCTGCATCATGGCGCCGCCAAGGTCTATGCGGTCGATGTCGGCCACGGACAGTTGGCCTGGAAACTGCGCCAGGATCCGCGCGTCGTCGTGCTGGAAAAGACCAACGCGCGCCATCTCGGCCGGGAGCAGATCCCCGACGCGCTCGACATCGTGGTTTGCGATGCCAGCTTCATCGGCCTGGAGACCATCCTGCCGGCACCGCTTGCTCTGACGGCAGAGAACGCTTGGTGTGCAGCGCTCATCAAGCCGCAATTCGAAGTCGGTCCCGACCGTGTCGGCAAGGGCGGCGTGGTGCGCGATCCTGCGCTGCATGACGAAGTCTGTGCCCGCATCCGCACCTGGTTCGACAATCTTGCCGGCTGGACCGTCCGCGGCATTGTCGAAAGCCCGATCCTGGGACCAGAAGGCAACAAGGAATTCCTCATCGTCGCCAACAAGGGCTCACCCGCATGACAGAACCCATGACCGTCGACATCGCGATCGACAGCCTTGGTGCGCAGGGCGACGGGATCGGCCGGCACGAAGGCGCCCAAATCTTCGTGCCCTATACCCTGCCCGGCGAGACGGTACGTGCGAGGTTGGAGACGAAGGGGCGCAATAGCTTCAACGGTCGCCTGGTCGAGGTGCTGCAGCCGGCCCCCAACCGTGTGGTACCGCCCTGCCCCCTCTTCACGCGCTGCGGCGGCTGCGCCATGCAGCATATGGCACTGCCGGATTATCAAGCCTGGAAGAAGGCCCAGGTTGCGGCAACATTGGCGACGCGCGGAATCGACATGCCTGCAAAAGCCAAATTCATCAGCACGGCGCAGGGCCAGCGCAGGCGCGCCGTCTTTGCCGCGACCAAAGACAAGGATCACGTGACCCTTGGCTTCCATGCCGAGATGAGCCACGAGATCGTGCCGCTCGATGATTGCCTGCTGCTGACGCCCGCCTTGCGCGCGGGCCTGCCGCACCTCGTCCGCCTGGCGGCTGCTGCTCTCAACAACAAGCAATCCGCCGACATACAAGTGACCGAGACACTGACCGGTCTCGATCTTTTGTTCCAGTCCGGCGACAATCTGGCCGAGAGCCGTCGCCAACCGCTGATCGCTGCCGCCCGCACGGCAGATGTCGCGCGCGTCTCCTGGGCTCATGGCAAGCGCCAGCCGGAACCCATCGTCATGGAACGGGTACCGCAAGTCCGCTTTGCCGACATCCTGATCGATCTTCCGATCGGCGCCTTCCTGCAGCCGAGTGCCGAGGGCGAGGCCGCGCTGGTCGAAGCCGTGACCGCCGGCACCGGCAAAGCCAAGCGCATCGCCGATCTGTTCGGCGGCTGCGGCACGTTCAGCTTTCCGCTGGGCAAGTTCGCGCGCGTCTTGTCAGTCGACTCTTACAAGCCCGCCGTTGCTGCGCTGATTGCCGCCGTCAACCGGGCACAATTGTCCGGCCGCGTCGAAGCCTTGGCGCGGGACCTCGAACAATCGCCGTTGCCGCCGCAGGATCTCAAGCCCTTCGATGCCGTCGTCTATGACCCGCCGCGCGCGGGGGCCGAAATGCAATCGCGCATGATCGCCAAAAGCATCGTTAAGCGCGTCGTTGCCGTTTCCTGCAATCCGGCGAGCTTCGCTCGCGATGCCCGCATCCTCATCGATGCCGGCTTCAACCTGGGCGATTTCACTATTCTCGACCAGTTTCTGTGGTCGCATCATACCGAATTGGTGGCCGTCTTTACGCGCAAGTAGCAGGTTCCGCACAGACCACCTTTCGGAACATCGGCGGGTAAAAGCGGTAAGGAACGAGTCCAATCGGCGGGCAAGCCCTAGGGCGTCACAACGATTCAAGACGCGCAAAGGTGCAAAGAACGAAGCCCGGTTGATCGGCATCGATTTTGGCAAAGGTGAGCGCCAGCATTTCGAGCGGCAGGTATTCGTAGCCGGTGCCGAACGGCGCACCGGCGTAGTAGTGCGGCCTGGGATCGCGGAGCGCCTCATCGTAGACCGCGAACCAACGCTCGGTATAGGGCGGCCCCACATGACTGAGATATACGCGCGCCATGTTCGCGGCGTTGAAATAGCGTTCGAATTCCCGCCCGAGATAGCGAAACATAACGTCGTATGGCCGGACCGCATCGGCATGGTCGACAATCTCGGCCAACACCATCCACGGCAGGAGCTGCGGAAAATCCATCGGATCGAACATGTCGCGCGAAGGCAACGCCCCCGGCCGCACCCAGCCATTCCAAGCGGCTTCCAGCGCGCGCAGCCCCGGATCGTCGATTTTCACTCTTGGCTGCCAATGCATTTGCTGCTGCACGCCGAGACCCTTCCCCATCGCGGAGCAAAGCGCGGAACCGAGAAAGCCTAGGATTGAATAGCTAATAGATGATGAAGATGGTTAAAGACCGATCTGGCCGCGGTGGCGCAACAGATGATCCGCCAGCACTATGGCCATCATCGCCTCGCCCACCGGCACGGCACGAATACCCACACAGGGATCATGGCGACCCGTGGTGACCACATCGACATCATCGCCGGTCGTCGTGACGCCCTTGCGCGGCGTGTTGATCGACGAGGTGGGCTTCACCGCAAAGCGCACGACAATATCCTGTCCGGTCGAGATACCGCCCAGGATACCGCCTGCCTTGTTGCCAAGGAATGCGACCTTGCCACCCTGCATGCGCATCTCATCGGCATTATCCTCGCCGGTGAGGGCTGCTGCCTCAAAGCCGGCGCCGATCTCGACACCCTTGACGGCATTAATGCTCATCATCGCGCTGGCCAGATCGGCATCGAGCTTCCCATATAGCGGCGCACCGAGACCCACCGGCACATTGCGGGCCACCACTTCGACCACGGCACCGACCGAAGAGCCGGTCTTGCGCACACCGTCGAGGTAATCCTCCCAGCGTGCGGCGGTCTTGGCATCGGGCGACCAGAAGGGGTTGCGCTCGATCTCCGCCCAGTCCCATTGCGCGCGGTCGATCTTCTCAGTGCCTACCTGAATGAGGGCGCCCTTGATCTCGACACCACCCGAGATGATGTGATCGAGTACCTTGCGCGCAACAGCTCCGGCTGCAACACGCGCTGCCGTCTCGCGCGCCGACGACCTGCCGCCACCGCGATAGTCGCGAATACCCTGGTACTTCGCCCAATAGGTATAGTCCGCATGGCCGGGGCGGAACTGCCCCGCGATCTTGCCGTAATCCTTGCTGCGTTGATCCTCGTTGCGGATCATCAGCGAGATCGGCGTGCCCGTGGTCTTGCCTTCGAACAGGCCGGAGAGAATCTCCACCGCATCCGGCTCGCGCCGCTGCGTCACGAAGCGCGACTGGCCCGGCTTGCGACGGTCGAGCCAATGTTGGATCTCGGCCGCCTCCAACGCGATACCGGGCGGCGTGCCGTCGACGACACATCCCAGGGCCGGTCCGTGGCTTTCACCCCAGCTGGTGAAGCGGAAAAGATGCCCGAAGGTATTGAACGACATACGCTTAAGATTCGGTCTTCGAGAAGTTGCGCAGCATTTCGGTGAGTTCCGGCGCAGATTCCGGACGCAGCATGCCGACGACATTGTAGCCGCTGTCGACATGATGCAGCTCGCCGGTGACGCCTTTGGAGAGGTCGGAGACGAAATAGAGACCGGCGCCGCCGACATCTTCGATCGTTACATTGCGCACAAGCGGCGCATTGAGTTCATTCCAACGCAGGATCTGCCGGAAATCACCGATGCCGGAGGCGGCCAGCGTCTTGATCGGACCGGCCGAGATCGCATTGACGCGGATTCCGAACTCGCCAAGGTCGGCGGCGAGATAGCGCACCGAACATTCCAGCGCCGCCTTGGCGACACCCATGACGTTGTAATGTGGCATCACGCGCTCGGCGCCGAGATAGGTCAGCGTAATGAGCGAGCCGCCATTCGGCATCAGGTCCTTTGCCCGGTCGGCAACAGCGGTGAAGCTGAAGCAGGAGATATCCATGGTACGCGCAAAATTCCCGCGCGTCGTCGCCACATATTTCCCTTTGAGCTCCTCCTTGTCGGAGAAGGCGATGGCATGAACGACAAAATCGAGACTGCCCCAACGCTCCTTGATGGTCGCAAAGGTCTGGTCAAGGCTCGCATCATCAGTCACGTCGCACGGAATGACGATATCGGCGCCAACGGTCGCCGCCAGCGGCTTCACCCGACGCTCCAGCGCCTCGCCCTGATAGGTAAAGGCAACTTCGCCCCCCTGCGCTGCCACGGCCTTGGCGATGCCCCAGGCGATCGACCGGTCATTGGCAACGCCCATGACCAAGCCCCGCTTGCCCGCCATCAGGCCCTTCGACTCACTCATCTAACAACCCCAATTCCTTGATTTAACAAAGGTTATGGCCCGGCATCCTACACCATAACGCGAACTGGTCAATTCGGGCGGCACACTCCTGGGCGACTGGTGCCCTATCGCGTGATCGGCGCTGTGGCGCTGGCGGTCGAGCCCAAGCCCGGACGATCGCGACGCAGTAAGGCCGATCCGCGCCCCAGGTCGATTGCTTCGGCTACAAGCCGGCCCAGGGCCGGGCCGAACTTGAAGGCATGGCCCGAACAGCCGCAGGCAAGAATGAGGCGATCGCCCCAGGCACCGCCCACGGTATCGACGATGAAATCGGCATCGGGGGTCATGGTCCAAGGATGACGCTGGGTGCGCGCAACCTTGGCCGGGACGGCTGGAAAGCGGGCATGGAACCAGTCTAGGAGACGCCTCTCCTCATCGAGATCGGGTGCCCAATCCGTCACTTCTCCATCCCAGCCGGATTGGCCGGCATCGAAGGCGATCTTGTAGCCGATGCCCGGGACGGGATGCCCATAAAGGCCGCCATCGGCGCCGTTCTCCCCGACTGCCTGCCATTCGGCGAGGCCCGGCCGTTCCGTGAGGTTCGGCGTATCGAGAAAGGTGACTTGTGCCACCGCCGGCGCAAGCGGCAGCTTGATGCCCAACCGCCCCAGCAACTCCCCGGACCAAGGACCGGCCGCCATCACGGCGCGGCCGGCCTCAAGCACGCGCCGGTTCGTGACGATGCGAACGCCAACCGATGTGAGCTCGATGTCGTTCACACGCTCCGGCTCATGAATCTCGGCACCGGCTTCTGCGGCAGCCAGCGCCAGCGTGTTGAGGCCGACATCGGCCAAGACAGTACCGGCTTGGGGATGAAACAGAGCGCCTTCGCCGGGTAGCAAGTGCAATTCCGGAAAGCGATCGGCAAGCGCGGACGCATCCAGCCAATCGATATCGCATCCGGCCGCCTGCACCTGATCAAGGAGCGATTGCAGCTTGGCCTCAGGCCCGAGGTCGATCTGACCGGTCAGATGCAGGATGCGATGTCCGCTCTGCTCCTCGAGCAGGCGCCACAGCGAGATCGCCTCCAGCGCCAAATTGACATAGAAGGGGTGATCATAGGCGACGCGGATCGAGCGCGAGGCACCGGTCGAGGATGTCACCGGATGGCCGCTGCCGAGCCGGTCGATGACGGCAACGCGCTGGCCGCGCCGCACCAACTCCCAGGCGCCAGCCATGCCAAAGATGCCGCCACCGATGAAGACCGCGTCGAATGCTCGCATGCCGATTTCCCCCTGAGGCGCAACAGATCTTCCGAGGCCTATCTCGTCCGAATGCAACCGGCCGCGCAAGTACCATCGCCTTGGCAATGCGACCTGCGGCGGCATGAAAGCTGCGACCTGCGCCCCTGCGCACGACGCACCGTACCAAAACGCATCATGGCTGCAACCCACGCAAGATCGGTGGTGGCACGGCGTGGGGAACCTTGGGATTGGTCGGCGTGGCGTCGCGCTGCAAAGCTGGCGCCTTGGGAGGTGCCAGTACCCCAGGCTTCGGTGCTTTCAAAATTTCGCGCGGATTGGGCCGTGGATCGAACGCATCGTGGCAAATCGAGCGACGAGGCTCGATCAGGTCCGCGCATTTCGTTCCACTTGGATAGCCGGTGTTGTTTTGCGCGGCTGCCGGCAGGCCCCCCAAAAGGACGGCCAGCAAGATCACCGCGAGTCTATTCGTTGAGGCCCAGCACATTGCCGGCCGTATCGACCACAATCGCAAATGTCTTACCGTCCAGCAGCGCCGTGCCATGGTAGAATTTGTTCTCGTCACGTTGCAGGCCCGAAACCTGATCATAGCCGGCATTGAGCACCCACAGCTTTGCTTCCGCCTCACTGGCGGCACCAGCGTCTGCGCCCACCATGAAAGATGGCTGTGAAACCGGACTCTCGATACTGGCCAGGAGCATTCCCTTCTCATCCGCGGCAGCGCCGGAAACAGCGGCAAGCGAAAGAACGGCTACGGCAATATATCCGACTCTCGACATCTCGCACCTCAGCAGCTCGTGCATCTGGTGGAGAAACAGCTTTCTGGGCCCTCCTGTTCCAGGGCGATCAGCAAAGGTCAGTGATTGATATGTTTTCGGAGCGGCGGCAACGAGATACCGGTCGATCCTTTATCAAGGCCCGTCGAACTCGGCGCGTCGCGACTGCGTCGCAACTGCTCGCTGGGGAGCGGGCTATCCTGGCTTGTACCGGGTGCGCCACCCAGACGACGACTTGGCAATTCGTGACTGGGTAAGGGCTTGTCGCGCAATCGTTCCGTACCGCTCGGTGGCAGATTTGTGCAATTGGCCGGCCGTGTCCCGCAACGCGTGGGGTTGAGCAGCTGCCCGCTATCGGCGACAGCCGGAATGGCAAACGTTAAGGAGGCTATGAATGCCGACCCAAGTGCTGAAACCCGAAAAAGACTTCTGTCAAACGTCATACCCACTCTCCTCACCTTCAGGAAAAGAGATGGCGCCTACCGGCGGACGATTGCACCCCGAAAAATGGGAAGGTGATATGCGCTCTCCGCGCGGTCAGGCTTGTCGCGCCAGGCGCAGGCGCGGCGATTCGATGCCCTTCTTGCCGACATAATCCTCAAGCACAAGGCATTGGCTCACTTGTCCAGCCGCATCGACCAGTGGGCAGATGATGTACTCTACATCCAGCGCTGAATGATGGCTGAGTTGCGTGAAGGCAAGGCCGACACCCGGCTGTTTCTTATCGCAGACTGCCGTATACGCCTTGATCAGATCTTCGTTTGTGCAGATGTCGAAACTGAGTTCATCAAGGAAAAAGCCGGTGAAGTCGAGGCCGGAGAAATGGGCGACGGCGGTCCCGACCAGACGATAGAAAATGCGGAACGGATCGCGATAGATATCGACAATGAGAACATAGGGCAGCAGCGATTTGATTTCAGACGGGTCGATATCCGAGCGCCGCGGCAGACCGTCCGCGCGACGCGATCGCCAATAGCGATAGAGGGCCTCTGTCCGCACAGAACGGAAGGCCGGCAACGTATCTGCGAACAGGTCAAATCGCGCCTTGTCCGGCTTAATGTATTCAACGCCCCTCATGTCGATGCTCCGCTGCACGACAGGCCTCCGATGCAAGCCACCGGTCAATATCCCTACAACCAAAATGGCGTATCAGGCCTTTCGACCTATACTGGGGAGAGTGCGCCGCAAATCTTAAAGGGTCGTAAAGCGACAGCCAAACTTCCGGCTCGACTCACCCTATCGGGTGTATTTTCCCATTGTTCAGGTTGCGTTCAGAGTTGCGTGAGCAAAATCCTCCTGCTTGACGGCGCGCCGGCTTTGTCGCATCTGACGGAATAGCCATCGGATTGCCCAGTGCTTTGCCGTCAGCCAGGACAGAAAGCATTGAGGACCCGACCCAAAGTCGGGCCCCAGGGCAACGGGTAGAAGATGGGCGTCTCCTTTGTAACGAATTTGCAGATCTTCGGCGGAAGAGTGGCCCTCGCTGGCCGCAACGGCAACGTTGTGACCTATGCGGCACTCTCGCAAATGGTCACCCAAAGGCAGGAGGCATTTGGTCCGACACGCCGATTGATCTTCTGGTCGGCATCGAACGACCCCAGTGGCATAGCAAGCTATCTCGCAGCCCTTGTCGGCGGGCATGTCATCCTGCCACTCGGTCCGGCGTGCAATGATGAAGCGCGCCGGGCTCGCCAAAACCTGATCGAAATTTATCAACCGGACCTTATCATCGATGGTGCCGGCGATCATTGGCGTGACCGATCCGGCCAGTACAAGGAGCTGCATCCCGATCTTGCGCTCCTGCTTTCCACCTCGGGCAGTACCGGAACCCCCAAACTGGTGCGGTTGTCGGCCGCCGGCATCGACGACAATGCGCGCGCCATTGCAGACTATCTGGAACTGACGCCGGAGGATCGCAGCGCGCTGGTTCTGCCGCTGCATTACTCCTACGGCCTGTCAGTGCTTCATGCGCATCTCAGTGTCGGAGCCAGCCTCTATCTGGGCCACGCCTCCATCCGCGACGCTGGCTTTCTTGTAGCCCTGGCCGAGACCCATTGCACAAACCTTTCCGGCGTGCCGCACAGCTTCGAGTTGCTGGAGGAGATTGGCTTCCGCCAAGCTGATCTGCCGGATCTCCGATTCCTGACAGTTGCGGGGGGCAGGCTTGGCGAGGACAAAGTCACGCGCTATGCCGAGCACATGAGGGAACGCAACGGCGCGTTCTTCGTCATGTACGGACAGACAGAGGCCACCGCACGCATGGCCTACCTGCCACCGGCCGCTGCCAAGCAACACCCCGACTGCATCGGTATTGCTATCCCCGGTGGCGAACTGCGCCTGCTTAACGAGAATGGCTCCGAGATCACAGCTGCCAACCAGACCGGTGAGCTCGTCTATCGCGGCCGGAACGTCATGATGGGCTATGCCGAAACCATCGGAGACCTCGGACGCGGGCACGACCTCTTTGAATTGCGAACGGGCGATCTCGCTGAACGGACCAGTGCCGGCTTCTATCGCCTGAAGGGGAGGCAGCACCGGTTTTCAAAAATTGCAGGCCTGCGCATCAGCCACGATGCGCTGGAAGCAGCGCTGGCAAAGCGGAATATCGTAGCAGCGGTGACGGGCGACGATGACACAATCGCGCTGACACTCACCGAAGCAGCCAGTTGCGATTCTGCGCGCGGCGTGGTGCTGCGGCTCACCGGTCTGCCGGCGCGCCGCATTCGCTGCCACCACGTCGAGACTCTGCCGCGCCGGGCCAATGGCAAGATCGACTATGCCCTCATTCGGCGCGCCAATGCAGAAACCGGAAAATCGGAAGGCTGCAGCGCTTGTCAGTCCGCGAACAGCGGAAACGCAGTGATGGTCGCCTTTGCCGAAACATTCGCACCGCGACGATTGCGCGGCAGTGACAGTTTCGCCTCGATCGGCGGCGACTCGCTCGCCTATATCGAGATGACCTTGGCTTTGAAGCCCCTGCTTGAACCGTTGCCGCAAGAATGGGAACGGCTGTCGATTGATCGACTGGCCGAACTGGCCGCCCGGCATTGCCGCCCAGCACGGACGCCGCTATTCGTGCATCTCGACACCGATCTTTTCTTGCGGGCAATCGCCATCCTCGCAGTCGTTCTGCATCATGCGACGCGCTGGAATATTGCCGGTGGCGCAGCGATCCTGCTGATGCTCCTCGGCTACAATCTCGCCCGCCATCATCGTGATCGGCTTGCGCGCGGAGCCATCGGCGCCACCTTGCGCGCCTGCGCAAGGCCGATCGCTCTCTATTTGACGATGCTCATGGCCTATGACCTGGCCAGCGGGGGTGCCGCCGGATGGCAAAGCCTACTCCTTGTCGGCAATCTCGGTATCGACGGCTATTCGACGACGCAGACACCGTTGATCACATTCTGGTTTGTCGAAGTCTACGCTCAGATCCTTGTTCTCCTGGCGGCGCTGTTCACTCTGCCCGCCGTTCGCCGCGTCGTGGGACAGCGACCGTTTGCGACAGGACTCACTGCATTAGCCGTCAGTGTCGTGATGCGCCCCGTAGCAGATCAGTTTATCGACCTCGGTGATATGCGCTACTTCTTTACTCCGCGTGTCCTATATGTCGCCGTTCTCGGTTGGTGCATTGCTTGCGCCGACACCCCGCGCCGGAAGGCCGCAATGACCGTCATCATCCCGGCACTTCTTGTCGGATTGCCCCTCATAGAAGGAGCGGCCGTACAAATCGTTTGGGTCAGGGCCATTCTTCTCATCAGCGCATCGCTGCTGATGCTGTGGGCGATCGAAATTCCCCTGCCACGCATACTGGCGCGACTCCTTTCCGGTGTCGCCGCCGCGAGTTTCAGCATATACTTGCTCCACACTTGGCCCTATTTCCTGTGGCTCAAAGATGCCGGATATGCTGGACCAATTGAGGTCTTCCTCTACATCGTCTGCGGCGCCGGCAGTGGTCTGGTGATACATCACCTTCTCCGCACGATCCGGCGCGGCACTCTATGGCGCTTCCTGCCACGTTCGCTGGCTACGAAACTCGAAACATGATGTTTCATGCCGACATCAAGGTCGTTATCGTGTTTCCGGCAACGAGCATGCATCTGGAAACAGCTAGAATAAGTCGCAATGATCAACGTCACTCAAACCGTCAGAATGATCGATCCGATGGTCGCGCGGTTGGACAATTGGCGGTGTGCCTCGGCAGCCGCCAATAGCGGAAAGGCCGTGAAGCGAGGGCGTATAACGCCACGCCGCAAGTGGTCGAAGAGACGCTGGGCACGCTGCCCGATTTCTGCCGCATCACGCATATAATGCGCAAGATTCGGCCGCGAAAGTGTTATCGCTCTGTCGGCCAGCTGGTCAAGATTGCGCACGCCGAGCGGACCGGAGGATTGGCCATAGACGATGAGATGGCCGCGCGGCGCCAGCAGCGCCAGCGATTCATCATAAGTATCGTGACCCACGCCATCGAAGACCGCACTCATGGAACCTGCGAGATCGGCGACGGTGAGAGATCCCCCCGGCACCACGACATCCCGGCACCCGGCAGCGATCGCTGCTTCGACTTTGTCCGGTGTCGACACAGCGCCGACGACATGCGCCCCGGCTGCGGCGGCCATCTGCACCAGGATGGACCCCACACCGCCAGCGGCCGCTCGGATGAAAAGGCGGGCCCCTGGCCCCGGCTGATAGACATCCTGCAGCAGGGCATCCGCCATCATCCCCTTGAGGAAGCTCGCGGCTGCCATCGATGGATCGATATCATCCGGTAGCCGGACGGCAATGTCGGCAGGAATGAGGCGCACCCCCGCATAGGCGCCGAGCGGGACGCCCGCATAGACAATACGATCTCCGGGCCTGAACTGCGTGACATTGGAGCCGCAATCGATGACGGTGCCAACACCTTCGGCCCCCGGCACGCCGGGCAAGGACAGCATCGGGAAATCGCCTGCCCGGCAATGAATATCGAGAAAGTTCACGCCGATGGCCAGATGATGCAGCCGGACTTCGCCCGGACCCGGCGGCGGTACTTCGACCTCCCCGGCCAGCAGCTCTTCCGGGCCACCATAGGCGCGAACGATGATGGCCTGGCTGCGGATTGACGCATCCGAGCGCGGCGCCGGGATAATCTCTGGCACGGGTGCTGCGATCGGCAGCGGCATTTCAATAAAGGCTCGGGTCGGTTGCCGGCTGCCGCCGAAATGGTTCTGAAGCGCCGTGATGCCCGCCTCGTAGATGGCGGTCGCCACCAGCTCGGTCAACGATCTCGCCTCGGCAACGGGTGGGTCGAAGCTTGATTCCCAGGTGATGAAGCAACGATCACCGTCCGTAATTGGCCGCAAGCGCAGATGTGCCACATAATCATGGAGCGGAATCGGCGCATCAAGAATGCAATAGCTGAACGTCATATCCCGGTCGGACAAAGCCAGCAGTTGCTCCCGCAGAAAGCCGCCATCCTTCAGCCGGAAAGCGCGAACGGCACCCACCAGGTCAGACAGCTCGTCATTTTCCATCTGGCTGGCGGCGACCGCTGGGTGCCATTTGTCATGGCCATTGAAATCACGCACCAGATGCCAGACTGCGGCAGCTGGGGCATCGATCACAGCGCTGCGGAAGACCTTGACGCCCATTTCCCGGCTCAGCGACCGAGTTTCGCCTGGAGCGAGCGGAAGGCTGCCTGGAAGACGTTTTGCCCTATATGCTGAACCAATGAAGATACGCGGCCCGGCTCGCAATCGAATTCGGCCGACCATTCTGCAAAAGTACGATTACCGTCCGTGATCGGGAAGAGGCGCAAGGTAGCAATATAGTTCTCGACACCCATCGGGCTTTCCAGGATGGAGTAGGTCTGGGCAAAATCGTAGTCCGAGAGCGCCAGCAATTGCTCGCGTATGCGGCCGCCATCCTTCAGCGTGAAATTGCGGATGCAACCGACCTTGTCACTGGGCTGGTTCTGCTCGATCCGGCTTTCCGCCACGAAAGGCGTCCAGTCAGGCAAGCCATTGAAGTTGCGGATGCGCGCCCAGACATCCGCTACCGGTGCGTTGAGGACACTCGATACGTAGACCTTGGCCAATCAGGCCTCCCCCTGCTTAGCGATCATCGTCGCGGTCACGATCGCGATCACGCTCCACTTCGCCTTCGTTCTTCGCCTTGTCCTTCTTGCGATTGCGGCTGAGCGAATCAATATCCTTTGCATCGCGCAGCACATCGGTCATACGGCCGATGGAGCCACCCTCGATGCCGACCTCTTTCATCAGGCTGTCGATCATCGGCGCCTGTACCCGATAGCGAAGCGCCGAATCGATCACCTCATCCGTCACATTCTTGCCCTTGCCGTCACCGCCGCCGAGTCCGTCGACATGAAGTATCTTGATGGCCTCGATCTTCTCCATCGGCCGCGTGCTTTCGCGCACAATGCCTTCGATCTTGTCGAGGAGACGCATGCGCGCACGCGACGCACGGGCGGCGTCGGTAAGGACATTCTCTGCTTCGTTGGTCTTGCGCTGGCCTTCCGCATCGACGGCATATTTCTTGGCAGCACCTTCGGCTCGGATCGCCATCGCCTCGGCCTCGGCCTTGGCGGCAATGCGCTGGGCCTCGGCAAATCCTTCGGCGGCATCCTTCTCCGCCTCGGCCTTGGCCGTCAATCGGAGATGCTCGCGTTCGGCTTCGCGGGCCGCAGCAATGAGGTCCATCTCCTTGCGACGCTCGGCGATTTCGCGCTCACGGGCGGTGAACGCCTGCTCTTCGGCCTGGATTGCTTCAGCCCGCGCAGCTTCCGCCTTGGCAATGGCGGCCGAACGTTCGCGCCCCTTGTCGGCCAGGGTGATCGACTTTTCGATCTCGGCCAGTTCCAACGACTTGTCGCGGTCAATGACTAGCTTCTTGATATCGCGATCGCGCAGTACCCGCGCTTCTTCGATGCCGCGCTCTGTGGCGATGCGCGCCCGCTCCACCTCCTCGCCGGCCGCGATCTCTGCTTCCTCGAAGGCTTGACGCTTGGCAATTTCCAAAGCTTGGAGCGCTTGTTCACGCTCGACCCGGGCGGTATCGAGCGTGCGTTCGCGCGCCACGCGTTCCCGTTCGATCTCTGAATTTGTCACGATTTCGGCCTGGCGCCGCTCGGCTTCGGCCCGTACCACTTCCGCCTGCTTGCTGGCGAGTGCAATCTCCCGCTCCCGTTCGGCGATTTCGACCGCCATGCGACGCGACACTTCGAGCTGTTCGGCTTCGCGCTGGCGCTGGATACGCTCGCGCTCGATGGCGAGTTCCAGGGCGATTTCCTCCCGCTCGGTCTTCTCGCGGGTTTTCAGCTCCGTTTCCTGGATGGCGCGACGGCGGGCGATTTCGCGCTTCTGCAATTCCTCCTCGGAAGCGATACGGCTCTCAGCAATCGCTCTTTCCTGGGCGATGCGGGTCTTCTCCGTGGCTTCGGAAGCCGCCAATTGAGCCTCGGCCGCCTCGCGGTCGCGTTGGGCCCGCTCGCGCGCCAGTTCGGCGCGCTGCGTCGCACGGCGAATCTCGAGCTCGCGCTCCTGCTCGATGCGCGCATATTCGCTTTCGCGGTCGATTTCGAGAGCGCGGCGCTCGGCATCAAGATTCTGGTTGCGGATCTCGATCATCGTCTGCTGCTCGATAAGATTGCGCATCTTGCGCCGCATCTCGATCGATTCGGTCAGTTGCGTCAGACCTTGCGCATCGAAGGCATTGGACGGGTCGAAAAATTCGAGGCTAGTCTGATCGAGATCGACGAGAGCCACATTTTCAAGCTCAAGGCCATTCTGTGACAAGGCTTCGGCTGCCTGGTCGCGCACGCGGTTCATGAATTGACCGCGCTTCTCATGGATTTCTTCCAGAGTCATTTCCGCCGCTATGGTGCGCAGGGCTGACGAGAATTTGCCTTCGAAGAGCGCCCGGATATCATCCGGTTCCATGGCGCGGCGACCGAGGGTCTGCGCCGCCAGAGCTACGGAGGCCAAACTCGGCTCGACACGCAAGAAAAACTCGGCAATCAGGTCGACGCGCATACGATCCCGGGTAATGAGCGCGTTCGTCTGACCGCGGCGCACCTCGACGCGCATCACGTTCATGTTAACTGGTGTTACTTCGTGCAGCACTGGGATGACGAACGCGCCACCGTTGATGATTACCCTTTCACCGCCGAAACCGGTGCGGACGAAGGCTGTTTCTTTGGTCGAGCGGCGATAAAGCCAGCGCAGCAGATAGACGCCGATCACGACTATGATCGCGAGCGCAATCAGCCACAGGATGACCGATCCCAAGAGTTGCGTACCCATGATTACCCCTCCCTTACCCGCGGTTCTGTTGAATTGCCTTGAAGCGCCGGGTCTGCTCAACCAGCGCCCGCTCCGTCGGCAAGCGCTCCATTGAGGAGGCACCGTAAAAGCCGTGGCAATTCTTCGTGTTCTTCAAGACAAATTCCGCATCCGCCGGCTCTGCAACCGGGCCGCCGTGAACCAGAATGATGACATCGTTCCTGATCTTGCGCGCAGCCTCGGCCCAGCGATCGACGAGAGCCGGACAATCGGCAAGTTTCAGCGCCGTCTCGGCGCCGATCGAGCCGCCAGTGGTAAGGCCCAGATGACAGACGATGATGTCGGCACCCGCCTTAGCCATCACTTCCGCTTCGCCTTCATTGAAGACGTAGGGTGTCGTCAACATATCCTTCTCATGGGCCAGGCGGATAAGATCGACTTCCATCCCATAGGACATGCCGGTCTCTTCCAAATTAGCGCGGAAGGTACCGTCGATGAGACCGACGGTCGGGAAATTTTGCACGCCAGAGAAACCCACCGCCTTCAAATCGTCGAGGAACTTGTCGAAATGGCAGAAGGGATCTGTGCCGTTGACACCCGCCAGGACCGGCGTTTTCTTGGTGACGGGAAGCACTTCGGCGGCCATTTCCATGACGATCTGATTGGCGTTGCCATATGCGAGGAGCCCCGCCAGCGACCCGCGCCCCGCCATGCGATAGCGGCCAGAATTGTAGATGACGATGAGGTCGATGCCGCCCGCTTCCTCGCATTTGGCGGAAAGGCCTGTCCCGGCGCCACCGCCGATGATCGGCTCGTGTCGCGCGATCATGCCGCGGAATTTCTCCAGAATCTTTGCTCGGTCGATGCGAGCCATGCTCAAGCCCTCTTCTTCATCGGTATGGCGATCTCGCGATAGGCACGCGCCAGGGCGTGGACGAAATCCGGATCGTTGATGTGTGCCTTGACGCGAAGGAGGCGCCGTTGGCCGGTCTGCTCGAATGTTCCCTCAATGGCATCAAAGAGCGCCCGATCGGCTTCCGGGTCCCAAAAGGCTTTGCCCGGCGCGTCGAGGGCCGAAACACCGCCCTCCGGGATGAGGAAGCGCACCGGCCCCTGCATCTGGTTGAGACGCTCAGCGATCCAGCGACCGGCGGTGGCATTCTCCTCGCGCGTCGTGCGCATCAGGGTGACATTCTGATTGTGGATGACGAAGTTTCGGCCAGAAAAGCGCTCCGGCACTGACCCGCGCGGACCGAAATTGACCATGTCGAGCGCGCCTACCGAGCCGACATAGGGCAAGCGTTGGCGAATGAAGGCGCCGAACCGGTCCGCCGTGGCCGGAAAGACCCCGCCCACCAGCATATCCGCCACTTCCGTCGTGGTGACGTCGACCGCGCCGGCCAGCAGCCCAGAATCGGCCAGCGCCTCCATTGATCGGCCGCCCACGCCAGTCGCGTGAAAGACAAGACAGTCGTAATCGCCCTGAAGTTCCGTCGTGAGCGCCTGGACGCAGGGCGTGGTGACCCCGAACATGGTGATGCCGATGGCGGGTTTGGCGCCGGCGGCTGCTTCCCGCGCCGCGTCTTGCGCCGCTCCAGCCATCATACCGGCAAGCGCATGCGCCCCATTCTTCAGAATGCGCTCGGTAATGACATTGAGGCCCTGAATGTCGGCAACCGATGGCAACATCAGAATGTCACTGGCACCGACATAATGCCCGACCTCGCCGGAAGCGACGGTTGAAATCATCACCTTCGGAATGCCGACGGGCAAGCGGCGCATGCCGGTGGTGGCAAGTGAAGTCCCCCCCGACCCGCCGGCCGAGATGATGCCGCCAACGTCGCGCTGACGGACGATCCAATGCTCAAACGCCGTCGCCATCGCGGCCACCGCTTGACCTCGATCGCCGGTGAAGACGGCATTGGGACCGCGCGGGTGGCTGGCCGCGATCTCCTGCGGATTGACATCGGCGCTCGATGGCTTGCCGGATGTCGAAAGATCAACCATCCGTGTGCGCACCCCGACAGCACGCAGCTCATCGCGCAAGAATTTGAGCTCTCGGCCCTTGGTATCGAACGTGCCGACGACCAGCGCCGTGCGCCCCATGCGCACCTCGCGGGGCATCCGCAGGATCGAAGGCTCCGCGGCATCCTCAAGCGCGGGTGCAGTTGGCATCTGCCGTACACCTTGGGAGAGATCGGCGTCCGACAGAGACCAGCGGTTGGGCGGTCGCCTGAGGGTGCGAATATTGCTGCCGCTCTCGGCCGGCGCCAAGGGCGCTGCCTGACCATGACGCACAACCCGAAAGACTTCCGCCACGCGTTCCGATGTTTCGCTTGTCGACCCAGAGGCAGTCTCCACCGGCTCGTCGGCATGGCGACCGACACCTAGGAGCCGCTGCTGCAGGTCGCGATCGTTCGCCAGTTCGGCCGATGGCATGATTCGATTGACGCGGCCGTTCACCATGATGGCGACATTCTCGGCAACCGAAGTGGCAACGCCGATATTCTGTTCGATCAGCAGAACGGCAATGTCACCTTCTTCCGCCAACTGCATCAGCATGGCTGCAACCTGGTCGACTATGACCGGCGCCAGACCTTCGGTTGGCTCGTCCATGATCAGGAGATGCGGGTTACCGAGGAGGGCGCGGGAGATGGCCAGCATTTGCTGCTCACCGCCCGAAAGCTGCCCGCCACCGTTATTCTTGCGTTCGGCAAGGCGCGGGAAGGTCTGATACACGCGATCGACCGTCCAAAGTGCATCGCGCCCGCCCCGTGCCGCGAGGCGCAAATGCTCATCGACGGAAAGGCTGCGCCAGACCCGCCGCCCCTGCGGCACGTACCCAACACCGAGCCGTGCGATTTCGTGCGGCTCCAAAGCGCTGATTTCCCGCCCCATCACGTTGATCGAGCCGGACCGCGCCCGCTTCAACCCCATGATGGTATTGCAGAGGGTGGTCTTCCCCATGCCGTTGCGGCCGACGATGGAGAGGATGCGGCCATCGAGGGCCAGGTCGACACCCTGAATGGCATGCGATTCGCCGTAATAGACCTGGAGATCGCGGATCCGCAGCGGGATGGCGTTCTGGGATATGCGTGCCGGCGGTTTAGCCATGCCCGCCTCCCAGATAGATTTCCTGGACTTGGGGATCGTTTTCGATTTCCTCAGGCGTGCCTTCTTTGAAGATACGGCCATTATGCATCATCGTCACGCGCTCGGAGACGCGCAGCGCGACATCAAGATCATGCTCGATGATGATGTAACCGATATGGCTGGGCAGCGATGTCAGAATGCTGACGAGATCGCGTCGCTCGGCAGGCGACAGGCCCGCTGCCGGCTCGTCGAATAGGATGAATCGGGGGGCGCCGGCCAATGCCAGCGCCACTTCCAACTGTCGTTGCTGGCCATGTGAAAGCGCGGCGACCTGCGCGTTGCGGCTGTCTTCAAGCTTCACCGCCTTGAGGATCCGCTCCGCCTGTTCCATGGTGGCATCGTCACGCTTGGGCCGTAGCAACGAGAAGCGCCGACGAGATACGCCGCGACATGCTAGGAAGATATTGTCGAGAACGGTCAACCCGCCGAAGAGGAGTGAGATTTGATAAGTCCGACGCAGCCCGCGTCGAATGCGCTCAAAGGCCGAAAAGCGCGTTATGTCTTCGCCGAAGAAGCGGATATACCCGCTGCTTGGTGGAAAATCGCCGGTAATGACGTTGAACAGTGTTGTCTTGCCGGCCCCATTGGAGCCGAGCACCGCACGGCGCTCGCCGGCGCGGACGGTCAATGTGATATCGGCCAAGGCAGTCAAAGCACCGAAGCGGCGGCCAACGCCGAAGAGCTCCAGCGCATAGGCGCCGCTCTCTCCCAACAGGTTTTCGGCCGTTTCCGCCATCTTCGATGCCCTGACCTTTGCCTTTAGCTTACTTGCATTCCGGATTGTCGCGGGTCGCCGGACCGATCTTGAGGAATTCCTCCTCAGGCTCGCCCAACGTCTGGTTGATGCCCTGCGCGATCTTGATCACCTTGTTGCGGAGTGTACCGTTGTCATCCACCACTTCGGTGACGAAGATGTCAGCGATAGCATTGCGATTGTGGTCAAGCTTCACCGGTCCGGTCGGTGTCTCGAAGGCGAGGCCGGCTAATGCTTCGCGGAACTTCTTGCCGCCGTCGGAAAGGTCGCCACCGACCTTGTCGAGTGCCAGCAACGCTGCCTTTGTGTTGATGTAGTAGGCGTGAGCGAAGAGCGACGGCGCCGGGAAGCCATCGGGAAAGGCCTTCTTGTAATCCTCGGTGAACTTCGTCCAGCGCGGATCGTCCCAGGTATCGGCGGTCGGGCCGGCGGCGATGGTGCCGACGACGGCATCGCGGATCGATCCCTTGGAACCGAGCACCGTCTGGTCGACGGTAATCGAGCCACCGATCAGTGGCGATTGCCCGCCCGATTGCTGGTATTGCGTCAGGAAGTTGATCGCGTCCGCGCCGCCGAGGGCGACATAGATCGCATCGACGTCATCGGGGATGGACGCAATGACCGAGGAGAAATCCTTGTTCCCGATCGGCACCCATAGCTTCGTCGTGACCTTGCCGCCTGCCTTGCAGAAAGGCAGCATGAAGCCTTCGACTTGGCTGTAGGGGAAAGAATAGTCTTCGGCAACAACGGCGACGTTCTTGTAGCCCTTTTCCTTAAAGGCGTACTCACCGAGCCCGGCCATCCATTGAACGCCGTCCGTTGAGAATCGGAAGAAATTCTCAGCCGGATTGAACAGCGTCGTGTCCTGTGCTGCTGAGGAGCCGTTGATGAAAGTGACGTTCGGTTGCGTCTTGGCATAGTCCTTGACCGCAATGCCTTCCGAACCGGAGAGCGGGCCGACGAGGACTTGCACCCCGCCCTGCTCCACCAGCTTACGAGCCGCCTTCAGGGCGCTTTCGGGCGAGGCATCGGACGAGCCGGTCTGCAGCTCGATCTTCTTGCCGGCGACGGTATAGTTTACTTCCTGCAAAGCGAGCTTGAGCCCACGCATGCCGTCTTCGCCCAAGACAGTGAAAGCGCCTTCGAGTGTCGCCAAGCCGCCCATCTTGATGACGTCTTCAGCGCGTGCCTCGGTCGCCAGCGAGCCGGCCAGGGCGCCGAGTGCGACGGCGGCCCCCAGGAGATGTCTTCTGCTAAGCATTTCGTTTCCTCCACTTGGGTTCGTTTTTCATTTATTGCCCTCCCAGCTTCAGGAGCCTTGGCTGCGCCGGGAGGATGGACGCAGCGATTTGTTGATGTCGACCGCCTTCAGCCGATCCCAGATTCCCAGAATGCCGTCGGGCGACGCGAAGATAACGACCAGGAAGACCAGGCCGATTACCGTGTTGAAGCGCTCCGGGTCGATCAGATCGATGGCGAAATTCTGCAGCAACACGAAGAGAAGCGCGCCGAGAAAGGGACCGATCGGCCGCCGCAAGCCGCCAACGACCGCAATCACCAGCACATTGACCGCGGCGTTCACGTCTAGTGTTCCCGGGGTGATCTGCCCGTTGAACCAGACCAGCAACACGCCGGCGGTAGCGGCGATGATACCGGCAAGAAAGAAGGCGAAGATGCGGTGCGCGGCAACGTCGAAGCCAATGGCACGAACACGGCGCGGATTGTCGCGGACGGCCTGCAAGCTGAGGCCGAAGGCCGAACGATGCGCGTAAGTCACAGCAGTGTAGAAGAAGGCCGCGACAGCCAGCGCGAGATAATAGAACGGCAGGGGATCACGCCAGTTGACGCCCCAGAATTCAGGTGCGGGCACACCGTGAAAGCCGTTGAAACCATTGAAGAGCGCATAATTCTGGCGGGCGAAATAGAAGAAGGCCGTGGCGATGGCCAGCGTGATCATGATCATGTAGATGCCAGCGGTGCGGACCGCCAGCATGCCAATGAGCGTGCTGACCAATGCGCCGATGGCGATCGCCACTGGGGCCGCGAGCCACCAAGGCCAGCCGAGCCCCATAACGCCAGAAGAGTTTATGCCCAGGATCGCCATGCAGTAGCCAGCGATACCCGCCACCGTCATCTGGCTGAGGCTGACCATGCCGCCATACCCGGCGAGGACCATCAGCGACAGGGCAATCGTGCCCATAATCAACGTGTAGGCACCCACCTGAAAGGTAAAGAACGGCGATGCGACAGCTGGATAAAGCAGCAGCGCAATACCAAGCAGTACATGACCGGGGTCAAGGTGGAAGCGGGCGGATGGAACCGCCGTCGAACCGGCACGAGCATCCAGGAGGCTCATCTCACCCCCCTCATGCCCGGCCCATGATGCCCTGCGGGCGAACCGCGAGCACCACGACCATTATGACGAAGGTGAGAACCACGCCGTAGGTTGGGAAATAGGCAAGCCCGATCTGCTCTGCGAGACCGATGAGCAGGGCACCGATGGCGGCGCCCGTGATCGATCCCATGCCACCGACGATAACGACGACCAGAGACGCCAGGAGATAGCGCACGTCCTCGCCCGGTGCGATGGAGAGGGCCGAGCCGCCGACCACGCCAGCGAAACCGGCGAGCCCGGCGCCGATGGCGAAAACGATGGCGAAGACGATGTGGACGTTGACGCCGCTTGCCGCCAGCATGGCGCGGTCATCGACGCCGGCGCGGATCATCATGCCGATGCGGGTACGGTTGAGAAGCAGCCACAAAGAAACGCCGATAGCAATCGCTGCAGCCAAGACGATGAGACGATAAAGCGGGTACATCATGAAGACGGATGTGCCGTTGGACTTCACGGCCGTGAGGATCGGCGTCGCCACGGCGCCATCGATCCAGCTGGGAATGGTGAACTGGTACGTATTGCCGGACCAGATCGCCAGCATGAGATCCGCACCGACAATGGATATGCCGATAGTGACCAAAGTCTGCCTGAGATCGTCGCCTTCCATGCGGCGGAAGACAAAGACCTGCATCAGGATCCCGGCGATGGCTGCGCCGAGAAAGCCGCCGGCAACACCCAGAAGCCATGATCCTGACCAGTCGGCGATGTCATACCCGATATAAGCACCCAGCAAATAGAGTGTGCCATGCGCCAGATTGACATTTCGCATCAGGCCGAAGACGAGCGTGAAGCCGCTGGCCACCAGAAAATAGAGACCGGCCACGGTTATGCCGTTGAAGATCGTGTTGACGAAGACCTTCTTCGGCCCGATGAGCGCCACGAGCCATTCCGGCCACAAGGCCAAGAACAGCCACAGCACGAGCGCCGCAAGCACCGCATAGGCGAGAATGGCAACAGGATGTTTCACGGGCGAGCCTTGATCAGGCGGTCAATCGCCGGCGCTGTTCCTGCGCCAATGGCTTCTTATGAAACTTGCCGTCCTTCATGATGGCGAGAAGCCGGCCCTTATCTTGGAGGACTCGGACGTTGGCCACAGGATCGCCGTCGACCAGCAGCAGATCTGCGAGATAACCTTCCTTGATCTGGCCCAGTTCATTGCCGAGGCCCATGATCTCGCCGCCAAGTTTGGTGCCGGCAAGGATCGCTTCCATCGGCGAGAAGCCCAGCATGTCGACGAAATATTCAAGATCCTTGGCATTGGTGCCTTGCGGCGTCCAGGCAAAGCCGTAATCGCCGCCGATCAGCACGCGGATGCCGCGCCGATGCATCTTCTTCATCGTGTCGATGGCCCGCTCGAGCTCGCGCTCGTAGAGCATCGAGATTTCCGAACCCGGCTTGATGCCGTATTCGCCGGCATTGCGCGCGGTACCGATCAGCCAAGCGATGCCCGGCGCCACGAAATGCTTGTCCTTGTTGGCTTCCAGCATATCCAGCGTCTGCTCGTCGCAGAACGAGGCATGATAGATGATATCAATACCGTGGCGAACGCATTGCTGGACCGATTTCGATGACCTTGCATGCGCTGACAGCCATTTGTTGCGGGCGCGCGCTTCCTGTACTGCCATCGCCACCTCCTCCTCGGACATCGGCGTTTCCTCAGCGCCCATGCCGGTGATTTCCTCACCCGAGAGATTGAGCTTGATGGTGTCGACACCGTATTTGATGAGCATACGGACGGTCGCACGCACCTCTTCCGGCCCCGAAATGACCATGCCCAGATTAAGGCCCGGATGCGGCATGTGCGGCAGCGTGAAATCGCCAAGTCCGCCCACGGTGGTGATTTCCGGACCCGATGCGGTGTAGCGCGGCCCCGGAATGCGGCCGGCATTGATGAAGTCACGGACGGCAACATCGAGGCGCGGCTTGGCGGCGGCAGCACCCCGCCCTGCCGTGAAGCCGGCATCGAGCACGACCTTGGCCATCTCGGCCGTCACCAGCGTGTGCTCTTCGACCGGCATCTTCTGGATGGGGTCGATACCGGGCGCGTTGTTCCAGGAAAGATGAAGATGCGCGTCGATGAGTCCGGGCATCAGCGTCGCACCCATGCCATCGATCGTCGTCGCCCCGCCCATGCCGGCCGAACTCTGGCCAAAGCGCGATGAACCGCGCGTCACCTGGCGAATGCGATTGCCCTGGACAAGGACCTCACCCGTATATGGATAGTCACCCGACCCATCGAGAATGCGAACGTTAGTGAACAGCACGGAATCCGATTCCCGGCCGTTGGCACCCCAGCGATTGCTGGAACTGGTGTAATCCGCCATGAAGTCCTCCCAGACTTTTGGATCGATCTGGGTGGCTCTCGGCTTTCGACCGGACGCTCTTTTTTCCCAGGCTCGACTGCGAACCTATGAAGTTAAGCACAAACTGCGTTAGATGCGCCTCAGGAAATTAGCAATTTTCTCGCTGCATTCGGCCGGCTTCTCGATTGTGGCCCAATGGCCACAGCGATTGAGCAGATGCACGCTGGCCCCGGCAACACGATCGGCAATGAACTGTGCCATGCTGGGTGGGGCTACGACGTCGGAATCGCCGGTAACGAACAAAGCCGGCGCCTTGATGCGCTGATGATCAACGGCTTGGAACCGCGACAATGCCTCGCAATGCTTGGCATAGCCGATCGGGTCCTGGCGCATGATGGTTTCACGCACGAAAGCGACCGCTGCGGGTCGGCTGGCTTTGGTTTCGGCCGAGACCGTGGCATTGATGATCTGCTCGGCGATCGGCTCCATACCTTGCTCGCGCGCCAAACGCGCCCTGCCGGCTAGCCCAGTTCTGGCAGCTTCCGGCGGTTCGACCAGCGCCCCGAAAAGGGCAAGCGACGCAACGCATTCCGGATGTTCGACTGCGATCTGCTGGCAAACCAGCGTCCCCATCGAATGCCCGACAAAGTGAGCCCTCTCGGCACCCAGGGTCCTGGCTGCCGAAAGCACGGCCGCCGTGAATTTCTCGATGCTGAGGTCGTCGTGCGGGACACGGGATCTGCCGGCGCCGGGCAGATCGATGCGGATGATGCGAAATCCGGCAAGGCCACTCATCAAGGGCTGGAAGGTATTGGTGGTGCCACCCAACCCGTGGATCATCACGACGGGCGGTCCTTCGCCGGCCACCTCGGCGACCACGGAACCCAGATCGACGCTGCTCATGCGGCGCGTTCCTCGAACTGGTTCTCCAGCACGCCGATACCGTCGACCTCGCAACGCACGACATCGCCTGCCCGCAAATAGCGCGGTGGATTGAAGCCGATGCCGACGCCCGCCGGCGTGCCGGTAGCGATGATATCCCCAGGCATAAGCGTCAGCCCGGCGGAGATGGTGGCGATAAGCGTCGGTACGTCGAAGATCAACAGGCCGGTATTCGAGTTCTGCCGCAAATCGCCATTCACGAAACAGCGGATGGCCGTGTTGGTGATATCGATTTCATCCTTGCTAACCGCCCAGGGACCCATCGGGCAAAAAGTATCCTGCGACTTGCCGACCAGCCACTGGCTATAGCGACCCTGCAGGTCGCGGGCGGTGACGTCGTTAACGATGGTATAGCCCCAGACATGGTCGAGCGCCTGTTCCTTGGCGATGCCGCGCCCGGCCTTGCCAATGATGACCGCCAGCTCGACCTCATAGTCGATTGCCGATGAAACGGCCGGGTCGATCTTCACCTTCGCCCGATTGGCGATGACCGTTTCCGGTACCTTGGAAAAGATAATGGGCTCTTTGGGGACCGCACCGGCAGCAGCGCTGGAATCGAAGCCGCTTTTGGCGAATTCATGCGCGTGCTCGTGATAATTCTTGCCAACGCAGAAGATGTTGCGGCGCGGTCGCGGGATTGGCGCTTCGATCTCAACGCGGTCGAGTGGGATCGGCGAGAGGGTGGCCGGCACGCCCGGCCGATCAATGATCGCCAGGACGCCTTCCCGGGCCGCATCAACGGGCAGGTCGAACGGCTTCACCTCTCCGGCAACGGTGTCGACGATGCCGACACGACGTTCGCCACCGATCGAGAACGTGGCAATGCGCATGAATTCCTCCCGATATGCCGCTGCGCCCTGTGGCAAGTGAGCCATTCGGCGTCTAGTTGCGCCAATCTAATTACTTCATTGAACCAATATCAAGGGATTTCAGCGTTTGGCATAGACGAAACACCCAAATCGTGCTAATTGGCTCACATATGGATCAAATGAGACAGCCATGCCGAGACCGATTGCCGCCGAGATTGCTCGCCATTTGAAACAGCGTATCGACGCTGGAGAATGGACCGATGGTGGGCAGGTGCCGCCCGAGCGGGACCTTGCCGCTGAGTTTGGCGTGGCGCGCAATACGATCCGCCGCGCCATGGATATGCTGCGCGACGCGGGTACCATTTCGCGCCATGTCGGACGCGGTACGTTCGTGACCGAAAACGGCGCCAAGCAGGATCTCAACAACATCGTTGCGGCAATGGAAGGCGCAAGCCCGGCCGATATGATGGAGTTGAGATTGCTGTTGGAACCGCTCGCCTCGGCCAATGCCGCGATCAACGCCAGCGCCACGCAATTGGCTGGCATTGAAGAGGCGCATCGGGAGGCCACCAACGCCACGGAGATCATGACCTTCGAGCAGTGGGATTCTGCGCTGCACCATCGCATCTTCGCCTGCTCCCGCAACGAACTGTTGCGCAGCATCTACGATCTGTTGCACGTGCTGCGCAACCAGTCACCCTGGTTCGACATGAAGAAGCGATCTTTCACGGAAGAGCGACGGCAAAACTACTGCCACCAACATGATGCAATTGTCGCCGCCATTCTGAAACGGGATCCGGAAGCAGCCCGGGCCGCAACGCTCGCCCATCTGCGCACTGTCGAAACAAATATGCTGGGGCGTTGAGTACGTATATCCGAACTAAGAACCGACTCGCATGGGGATGACTTCCGGATCTGCGCACAGTTGAAAGAGAAGTCGTCAGAAAAGCGATGCCGATACGAGAGCCCTAGGAGACTCCGGAAAAGGGCCATTTAGAGATTGTGCGCCCAACCCTATTTGGCGACCAGATAAGCTCTCGGCCTCTTCAATCTCTCAACGCGTCTCGATCCAATTCGCGCGCTATGCCCGCAGGATAAATCCGCCAGCCAGAACAAGGTCGCTGAAGAATGTCGTAAGATCAGATTGGGGTAGATTCTCGCAGGCACACATAACCCTCTCCCCACGAATAAGTGTCTGTAACGCGTCGAAATTATTTACTGACACAGGCTTTTTTTGAATGGTGCCGAGGTACCGCCATACGACAAAACGTGCATCGACTCGATCCAGCGCAATGGCGTCGGCGTCGGATGCGCCATGCGCCAAGCGATAAATGTTCAGCAGTGGAAAGTGTGAATTGAGGAGAGTGAGGCTCGGGTGCGCCTCAAGAGAAAGATCAGCCAGTTGATCGGGAGACAACGTGGTCAGCAGGGCCGCATCGACCGACGCCACGTCCGGGGCGATCGCAGCTCGGTTGAGCGCCCAGTCCAACCGGGCGATATCTGAAAGATAGGGCAGGTCTTTCACCAGTATCTCGCTGTCAAGATATGCGGGAAATTCTGCACCATACTCAGGCACACAGGGTTGGCGTGGCGGGTGATTGCGCAGGAAGCGTCGAGCCAGTACGTGAAAGGCCTCCTCGCCAATCAACAGCGAGACTGTTCGGAACGTGACTGCAAGAACCGCACCCAGACTGATTTGGTGATGATTTCGATAGACACTGAGGGAATCGCCCGTCGGCAGATGCTCCGGCCGATACACACCGGTCGGCGCCATCTCTGTGTGCTCTCGAATGGCACTGACGATCTGCCGCTGCAGATCAATCAGCCCGATCATACTCGGCCTCCAATAGAATATTCCGGCGTGTGGCATCGGCTTTTGCCGCCTCCGCAACCAGGATTGATATATCTGGAATTTGGCTGTCCCATTCGACGAGGGTGACTGCCTCGGGGAAGAGGCGTACCGCCTCTCGGTAAAGGCGCCAGACAGGGTCAGCGACTGGGCTACCATGATCATCAATCAGAATGCGGCGCCCATTCTGCTCAGCGATATGGTGCCCGGCCAAATGAATCTCGGCGACGCTATCTGCCGTTAGTGCTGTCATCACACTTATCGGCGACACATTCAGATTGTAGGCATTGACATGGAGGTTGTTCACGTCAAGCAGCAATCCGCAGCCGCTGCGACGCGCAAGTTCTGCCATGAACACACCTTCCGGGATCGGAGAATGAGAGAAGGCGACATAGGCGCTCGGGTTTTCCATCAGAATCCGCCGCTTCAAGCGATTCTGCACCTCGTCAACATGGTCGACGAGTATCTCAAGTGCCTCTTCGGTATAAGGCAGTGGTAGCAAGTCGTTCAGGCAGACGCCATCCAATCGGCACCAAGCGATATGCTCCGAGACCAGAAACGGGTCAATCATTTCCGCCAGATCGCGCAATCGATCCAGGTGCACTTGATCGACCGCCTCCGCCCCACCTAAAGACAAGCCGACGCCATGCAAAGAGACAGGGTAGCAGTCGCGTCCACGGATGAGTGCCTGGCGGGCGGCACCTCCTCCCATATAGTTCTCGGCATGCGCCTCTAGGAATCCAACGGCAGGCCGTTGTTCCTGCAAGACCTGATGATGTGGGGCACGCAAGCCGATTCCTGCCAGAAATGTAGAGGGCGTCTTCATCGTCAATCACCCGAGCTGCCAGGAGAAGTAATCAGCCTGGCGCCGCGTTCATAGGTCGCGTATGCCCAAAGCCATTGCAGTGCCACCTGCACACGACTACGCACGCCGATTAGAAAGATGACATGGACGATCCCCCAGAGAAACCAAGCTAGGCGGCCACGAAGCTGAAGCCGGCCAAAGTCGGCAACGGCCTTTTGACGTCCGATCGTCGCGAGCGACCCCAAATGCTTGTACCGGAATGCTGGCGGCGGCTCTTTGCCATTCACCCGCGCCAGCAAGACTTTGGCAACATACGCCCCCATTTGCTTCGCCGCTGGGGCGAGCCCAGGCACGGGCCTACCGTCGCTCATTACGCTGGCAGTGTCCCCAATGACGAAGATCTCCGGCGAGTTTGGCAGAGACAAATCAGCACCGACGATTGCACGTCCCGCTCTGTCTCTTTCACACCCCAGCCAACGGGCCGCAGGAGAAGCAGCGACTCCGGCCGCCCAGATCACCGAACGGCTGGGAATCTCAAGACTGCCCAAGCACACACCTTCGCTCGAACAATTCGTGACAGCCTGTCCCAGCAAGACTTCGACGCCAAGCTCAGTTAGTGCTGCGAAAGCCGCTCGCGACAGACTCTCGGGAAATGCCGCCAGCAGGCGCGATCCGGCTTCGACAAGCACGATCCTGGCCTGACTGGGGTCGATCTCACGGAAATCTTCGACCAAGGCTTGACGCGCCAACTCAGCTATCGCGCCCGCCAGCTCCACACCCGTTGGACCGCCACCGATTACGACAAACGTCAAAAGTGCTTTGCGCAACTCCTGATCCGACGTACTCTCCGCCTGCTCAAAGGCAAGCAATAACTGGCGTCGAATCTGTGTTGCGTCATCGATCTTCTTAAGACCTGGCGCCACAGCCTCCCAATCGTCATGACCGAAATAGCCATGCCGCGCACCGGTCGCGACGATGAGCTGATCGTAGCTGACCTCACTTTGGTCGACCATGACAAGTCGCCTCGTCCGATCTATTCCCTGCACGCGCCCCATCAGAACCGAGACGTTTTTCTGTTTGCGCAGAATGCTACGAATAGGCACCGCAATTTCGGCCGGCGAGAGCGCTGCTGTCGCCACCTGGTACAGCAACGGCTGGAAGAGGTGATAGTTCCGCCGATCAATCAAGGTGATCCGACAACGGGCCCTGGCCAACCCCTGCGCAGCCGTCAAACCCGCAAATCCTGCACCGAGAATGACCACATGCGGCAAGGCGTTCCCCTCGGCAACCGGGTTGGGCTCTTTCATGGTGCTCTGCCTATTTTGTTCCATGGTCAAAGATACGCTTCACCCAATGATCCAGCGAAACGACGCCAGGACCGCGCGTGAGCAGTAAAAGAAGAAATGTCATCCAGGATAGATGCTCAACCCAGCTTTGCGGATAGACGAAAGTCTGGATGACCAGCGTCATACCAATCATCGGCAGGCAAGCGATACGTGTCGCAAGCCCTACAATCAGCAAGACCGGTGTCGTCAGCTCGACTCCTGCGGCCATGGGCGCCGCAAATTCCGGCGGCAGGATTGGCACTTTGTATTCACTGGCGAAAAGTTGAAGAGTGAGGTCCCAATTGGCGAGCTTGCTTTGCCCGGCGCGCCAAAAGATCGTCGCCATGCTCACCCGCGCCATGAGCTGCAAAAGGCTAAGCGGCAGGCTTTCCAATCGGTCATAGAGGCGCCGCACCTTTCGCGTAAAGTTGGATGCATGCGAATATTCGTCAGTTTGCATCAGCATTGTCATAGGAGTCTCCTTTCGGGAGTTTGCTAACGTTTGTGTGCAAGATGACGTCGGCGATGGCGCCATCATCAATGAGAGCGGCGATACCGGCCAAACCATCGAAGGTCGGATCTTGAAGCCGTGCCAGTTTTGTTGCCGCGACAAAGCTATGGCCGCGCGCGAGCGCGCATTCGAACGCAAAACGGGAAGGTGTCAGCGTTTCACGGGACACAACACCGGCGGCACTCAACCGGTCGGGGGCCAGCCGAAGAAGGACGGGGCGTTCGGCTGGCGCGTTCGGTATCTCCGACCCGTTGGGAGTCCAGGCGTGAATCGGATATATCAAAGAAAGATACCGAAAGCTGGGCTGCAGACGCAGCATCAGATCGGGGTGACCGGCAATGAGATCAGCAGGCAGACAACAGGCACCGATGCTGGGTTCGCGGTCCTCCATCCCGGCCAAAAACAGTCCGAGATCAAGGCGCGCCAGATCGGGCAATGCTGGATAGATCCGCCCAACTTCCTCGCCAGCCAGGAAGGAAGCGAAGGCACGGGGATCTCGCGCTTCGGCACGCCCCTCCTGGCGATGAACCTGCCACAATTCAGCCAAGCGGTGGGGGCCGATTACATGTGCAACGTTTCGAAAAACAATCACAGCATCGACAGCACGCGGTAATGGTCGCGGCGCGCAGACATCGCCACGGATCGCAGCGACAATAGATGAAACATCGCCGTCCGAAGAACCGCGATGAACACAATGGCGAAACTGCAGGGAGCGAGACAATTCCGGCACCTAAAGCATAGTGGAACGACGGTGACGGGGATGCCTGAGTGGCATCCCCGCTGGCACTTCGAAGGATTACTTCGGCTCCAGGCTACCGCCGTTGATCTTGCTGCAGACACCCTTCGGAACGAACACCCAGGCGTCGCCCTGACCGCCGGCAGCGACCGAACCGGCGCAGGAATTGGTCGCAGTCTGGCAGTCGTTCTGGCCGCCGGCAGCAACGCCGAAGCACTTCTCGAATTCATAGGAGGGCGGCGTTGCCGGACCCGCATTGGCGGCGGCAACACTCATGAGGCTCATGGCCGCGGTCGCAGCGGCAAACAAGGTGGCATTGGTGATCTTCATCTTTGTCTCCTGATGACTGAAAGAGCGGCGAGACCACCTCGCCGTCATCAGAAGTATTTTCGAATTGGGAAAGAACCTTAAATGCCGCTTCATCACGGAAACGATGACAAGCAGGCATTGATCTGGCCAAAAGAACACCCGGCAGTTTGTCTGCCGGGTGCGCTGGACGATGTTCCACGTCTTACAAGTAGGTTTGTGCGATATCGACGCTGGATCTAACGCCAATGGCATCGAAATTCGTGCCCACCCAAGCTTCAGCATGGGACCGACCTGCTTCCTTCAAGTCGAGCAGGAAGTCCCAATCGGCGTTCAATTTTGAGAGAACACTCAATTTCTGCATCACCTGCTCGGCCGAGATCGAGTGGATGTGCAACCTTTTGAGATTTCTTGTTGCATCATCATGGTCCGCATGTTCCCCAATCAATTTGCTGACGAAATTGATGGCACGCATCTCGCGCATCAGTGATGAGTTGAAGCTGATTTCATTGATACGGTTGATAATTTCACTGGCAGTAACCGGAAGATCGTTTCTGGTCATCGGATTGATATGCACCACGACGATATCCGCGCTTTCGGTATTGTAAATGAGCGGAAAAATGGCCGGATTTCCCATATAACCACCATCCCAATAATGCTCACCGTCGATCTCGACCGCCTGGAACAGGAACGGCAGGCAGCCCGACGCCAGAACTGCCTCCGCTGAGACCTCGGTGCCATCAAACACTTTGACTTTTCCAGTCCGTACGTTTGTCGCCGACAAAAAGAGCTTGATTGGCTGAGGTCGGTTTCGGAAGGCGTTGAAATCGACCGATGCCAGCAGCACTTCGCGCAACGGATTCCAATTCATCGGGTTGAGCTGATATGGCGACATCACGCGCGACACAAAATCCAGCCACATGAAGGAAGGTGAGCTCTCAAGGGCTTGGTTGCCAGTAATTTTGTCCCACCATGTCGCCTGGAACGGTGAAAGACTCGCGGCGTGAGCAATCCGGCGCCAAAAATTGGCCAGCGCAACTTTGGCCCCAGCGCGACCGCCCTCCTGATAGCCATAGGCTAGAACCGTGGCGTTCATGGCGCCCGCAGATGTCGCGGATATTCCATCAAATTCAAGGCGTTCTTCTTCCAATAGGCGGTCCAAGACCCCCCAAGTGAAGGCACCGTGCGCACCCCCACCCTGCAATGCCAGATTGATCCGCCGTGTCGCGGTATCCTGGGAAGCCATGTTGCTGGCCACAGTCGCTTCGTCGGCCTGACGGATGGTCGAAGATAGGGTGTTCATCACGACATCTCCTTCTCAATGCGCCGTCCAGCCGCCATCGACGGACAGGCTGGCGCCGGTAATGGACCTTGCCGCGTCGCCGGCCAGGAATACGGCCAGGGCGCCAATCTCGCTCGCTTCTGCGAATTGCTTGTTCGGTTGCTGCGCCAGGAGGACATTGCGAATGACCTCCGTCCGATCGATATTGTGCGACATGGCCTGGGCGGTGATTTGCTTTTCGACCAGTGGTGTCCAGACATAGCCGGGACAAATGGCGTTTGCCGTGATCCCAAGTTCGGCTGTCTCAAGGGCGGTCACTTTTGTGAGTCCCAAGACGCCATGCTTGGCAGCGACATAGGCGACCTTGTAGGGAGATCCAACCAACCCGTGGGCCGACGCGATGTTGATAATCCGGCCAAAGCGGCGGCTCTTCATTCCCGGCAGTACGCTCTGGGTCGCATGGAAGGCAGATGACAGATTGATGGCCAGAATGGCGTCCCACTTCTCGGCTGGAAATTCATCAATTGAGGCAACGTGCTGGATCCCCGCATTGTTAACGAGGATGTCGACGCGGCCGAATCGCATTTCCGTCGTCGAAACCAGGTCAACAATTTCGGCCGGGCGGCTCATGTCGGCCCCATGAAAAGCGATCTCAACCTGATGGCTCGCTGACAGTCGTTGGGCCGTTGCCGTCAGTTCCTTGGTGTCGCCGAATCCATTCATGACGACGTGGGCGCCAGCTCCGGCAAGTTCCTGCAGGATTGCAAGGCCGATGCCGCTGGTCGAGCCCGTTACGATGGCGACACGGCCGGAAAGGGCCCGGTTTGCCACAAGCGAAGCATCGGCGCGGTGCCCCGCACCTTCGGGGGTGATGGTATTCATGGGATATTCCTCAGAATGGGATCGGGATGCGGCCAATCTGTCGGAAAGCGCGCTAGGCGGGAAATACCAGGTCCCTATGAATTCGATGCCGCATCAGCATCGCCCCTTCCATGCCCAAAGGGTATAGTTCCCAAGTGCCCAACAGCCACCTGGCAGGGGATTGCTCGCAATGGAAATGCACCAAATCCGCTACTTCCTGGCGGTCTGCACAACGCTGAATTTCACGCGCGCGGCGGAACACTGCAACGTCACCCAACCCGCTCTCACGCGCGCCGTCCAGAAACTGGAGGAAGAGTTGGGCGGGCTACTGTTCCGGCGCGAAAGGAAGCTGACACATCTCACGGACCTCGGAAATCTGGTCCGGCCCCAGCTTGAAGCGGTCCTTGCCCAAAGTGAGCAGGCAAAGACGACCGCCAAAGGTTTCCTGCACCTCAAGGACGCACCGCTCAAGCTCGGCGTGATGTGCACGATCGGCCCCATGCGATTCATCGGTTTTCTGTCGCGTTTCCGCGCCGACCATCCTGGTGTCGAAGTAAGCTTGATCGAGGGTGTCCCGGAAGAACTCACGGAGCTGCTGATGTCCGGCGCCCTGGACGTCGCGATCATGACGGCTCCGGAAAGTGAGAATGAGCGGCTGACCACCAGGTTGCTCTACGAGGAGCACTTTGCAGTCGCCTTTCCGCCCGGCCATCGATACGAGCAATTCGAGGCCGTACCTATCAAGGAGATCGGCGGCGAGTCTTATCTCGCTCGAGTCAATTGCGAATACTATGAGCGGCTCGACAATATCTTGACCGAACGCATGGTCATGCTGGAAGAGGTCTACCGATCGGAGCGGGAAGATTGGATCCAGACAATGGTCATGGCGGGCATGGGCATCTGTTTCATCCCTGAGTTTTCGCCCGTCCTCCCTGGCCTTTGCATTCGCCGTGTGGTCGACCCGGAAGTTACGCGCAAGGTTTATCTGATCAATGTTGCCGGCCGGCGGTTTTCTCCAGCGGTGCAAACATTCGTCAAAGCTATTGATCACCATAAATGGCCTGAGCAGTTGGGCGTGTGATGTCCAACGCGCACCCGCTCGGAACGACGCCAGCAAAGGGCCTGAGTGCACGTCTGGCTTTAGGGCTGCTCATGGCCGCGGGCTGCTTCCTGATAGCGGGATTGGTGCATTTCAATTGGCAACGGAGTGCGGACCGAAACGCAGCCGAACTTGTCACGCAGATCAATAGCCGCATCACCAGCTCGGTGACCCGCGACATCAAAAGCAAGATCGACAGTGCAGAATCGGCCCTGGCGTCGCTTCATACAGTATTCTTCCAAGATGTGATCCGGATCAACAATGAGGCCAAGCGAGAGTTCGTATTCCTGTCCCTATTGCAGAGCAATGCGGACCTCACTTGGGTCTCTTTCGCCTGGCCGGACGGCAGCTTTTTTGGTGCCCGGAAAGACGCCGACAACAATATCCGCATGATCGAGGTCAAGCGCGATACCGCTCAATCCGATAACTTTCGCATCGACAACTATCTCACGACAGACCATGACATCCTGTTTCAATCGCGATCGCAGACTCCCAGCAGTTTCGACGCGACCCAGCAGCCTTGGTACGATGCCGCTCAGTCGCGTGACGGCACTGTTTGGACAGAAAGTCGAGCATTCCCTACGGGCGATCATCCCGCAATCACCATTTCGCGCAAATTGACTCTCTATGGTCGCTATATTGGCGTACTGGCCGTCAGCATCGACTTGTCGCGTCTGGCGAGGTTCATTGATCGCCTGGAGATCACCCAGCGCGGTCAGGCCATCATCCTGGGACCGGATGGCCAGATTTTGGGTGAGCATGGCTGGGAGCCACTCAATGACGTGCATGACTCAGGGCGCCGCGCCATCGCGGCCGCCAGGGATGCTCAGCCAGAACATCTGACCAATATTGTCGCTCCCGTCAGCCTCATGGGACGGGACCCCCTGACCGAGCGTGACTACTACCTCAACATCTCTCGCCTGCCCTATCAGGGCTGGTCTCTGGTCATTGCCATTCCAACGACCGACATTTTGGGCGATATCCCGGCTGCCATCCGACGATTGTATGTGATCGTGGCCGTTCTGGCGGCCTTGGTCGCGACAGGAGCCTTCATCGCGGCTGATCGTCTCGTCACACGCCCCCTTGCCGGCATTGCCAAACAGCTGAAATTGATCGGCGGCTTCGATTTGCACGCAGTGAACTACGAGCATTCCTTTTTGCGGGAGTTCGACCAACTGTCGCGCAGCTTGGTGCAAATGAGTGCCGGCCTCGGCTCGTTCCAAAAATACCTCCCGGCTGATCTGGTGCGAACCCTCGTCAGCGAGGGGATCGAAGCGAAGCTTGGTGGTCAGCGCAGGCAATTGACTCTTCTCTTCAGCGATCTTGCCGGCTTCACCGGACTGACCGAATCTGACCCCGAGCGCATGGTGGCTTTCCTGGGCGCTCATCTCGACGATATGTCCCAAGCGATCCATGCGACGGGTGGGACGATCGACAAGTTCATCGGCGATTCGGTCATGGCCTTTTGGAATGCACCTGCCCCACACGAGACGCCGGAAGTGGCGGCTTGCCGCGCAGCTCTCGCTTGTCGGGACCGCTTCAACAGAATGCTGAAAGACAATGCCTGGGGTCTTGTGGCCACGCCCGGCCTCAGGATCGGCATCAACACGGGGCCAGCCCTTGTCGGCAATATTGGGTCACATGATCGCCTGAATTATACCGCTATAGGCGACACGGTGAACCTTGCGAGCCGACTTGAAGCGCTCAACAAGCAATATGGAACGGGGATCCTTGTCGGTGCCGACACCGTCGGAGTACTTGGCAATGCCTTCATCCTACGAAAGCTCGATCGCGTCGCGGTCTACGGACGTAAACAAGGCGTCGAGGTTTATGAGCTTGTGGCGGAAGCAAGTGAAGATAGCGCTGGTTTGGACTGGATTGGACTCTATGAGTCAGGTCTCGACGCGTACTTTGAACGCGATTGGCAGCGCGCAGAGGCTCTCTTTCACATGGCAGCAGACAGTCGGGGTGGTGATCGTCCGTCTGCAATCCTCGCGGAGCGATGCCGGGAATATCACCGGGCACCCCCGCCGGACTCTTGGGCTGGCATAGCCCTGGCGATGAGCAAATAGATCCCCGCCTATTCGCGTGCCAAAGCCATTTTGCTGGCGAGCATCATGCCCACCGCGACCGAAAAGCCAATTCCAACCACGCACGCGATCCAACCCAATGCACCGAACAGTTGGCCGAGAATGAAGCTGCCGGCGAGGCCGCCTAGGAAGTAACTGGCGAGATAGAGTCCTCCCGCCGCGCCGCGGTCGCTTGTAGCAGCACGGCCTACAAATCCCGTCGCGATCGCCTGAGAGAAAAAAGTGCCCGCGCCGACAAGGCAGAGGCCAACCAGCACCAGATTGAGCGTCGACGTAAGAAGCAGCGGAAGGCCGGACATGGCGACAGCGAGCCCCCCAAAGCATGAGAGACGCGTGCCAAAGCGCGCGACAGCGAAGCCAGCTAGGGGGGTTGTCAGCATCGACGGCACGAAGACGAAATAGACCAACCCCAGCTGCATCTGGTGGACACTGAAGGGCGGCTTTACCAAAACGAAGTTGACATAGGTGAAGGTTCCGATGAACGCAAACAGGATGAGGAACCCAAGCAAGAAGGTGGCCAGCAAGGGCGGATTCAATAGATGACCGCGCAATATCGCCGTAGCGCTGCGCTTGGCTTCGCTCATGGCCGGCATGGGTTGAGTACGTGTCAAGGCTTGATAGGCGATAGCCGCCCCCAGCAAATTCAAACCGGCGAAAATATAAAAGTTGCTCGCCAAGCCCAGATGATCCGCGATCGTCGCCGACATCAATCGGCCGAAGAGATTGCTGGCAACGTTGCCCGTCACATAGGCGGCAAGAGCGGCGGCGATCTCCTTGGGACCGGATTGCTCTGCGAGGTAGGCAAGTGTCAGGCTGAAGGCCGCGGACATGCAGAGGCCCTGAAGGACGCGCAGCAACGCGAACACGGGCAAATTGGGGGCAAAGGCCAGCAAGAAAGTGGGCATCGATAACGCCAGCAGACTCAAGACGACCCACTTTCGCCGATTGAGGTGGCGGCTGAAGAGAGCCACCAGCAACCCCGCAATGGCCATACCAAATGTACTGGCATTGACGGCGACGCCCATTGCCGCAGGGGTAACCTGATAGGCATCAGCAAGGGCGGGCAGGATTGCCTGCGTTGCGAACAGATCTACCAACGTGAGGAAGGCGATCAATCCGATGACCGTCAAGCCATAGATGCCGGACTTCCCTGACATGTCGCAGTCCATCGATGGCAATAACGTAACAGGCGACAGCTTCATCGCATTTCTCCAATAGAAAAGAAGACGCGTGACGCCGAGAGGGACGGTCGCGGCGTCACGCGTCTCATGCAGGCGGACGGGGGTACCTGCATGCCGGGGGATTTACATGTTCATGTCGGTCGCATCGTGCAGGATATCGACGGAAATCAGCACGGCCTTCTTCTTGCCGGTGTTTTCCCACCAATGAGACGTGACATGGGTTTCCGGCGCGACGTCGCCGGCCTTGTGCACGATCGGCACGGCGCAATTGCTGGCATGTTCGACCATGGTGCCGCTGACCACATAGATCATCGCCGGACGATCGCCATGTGCATGCCAGGGCACAATGCCGCCGGGCTGAACCTCGAGGCGACGCAGGCGGAACTGATGGTCGCCTAGCGCCACCATTTCTTTTGACAGATCCGTGTTGGCGAGCACCGTATCGGTCACGCCTTTGGGCTCCATGGGGCCGGGCTTGGTGACGTCAATGCCCATCTGACTGGCAGGGCAGGAACCTGCCTGGGCGGCACTTGCAGCCATCACCGAAATTCCGCCGGCGATGACCGCCATCGACATCTTGCGCCAGATACTCCGGCGGCTTCTCTCATTGGAAATCATGACTAATTCTCCATGTGACTCTTGATTGCCAGGCGCATCATGAGCCTTGGCGACATGGAGAGGATCGCGGATTGGTTGCCCGCTGGAAAATGCCAACTATCTATAGATCCGATAGAAGAAGGTATCGGCTCCGGATTCTGAAATTACCTTGAGTCAGCAAGAGCAGAAGGCGCTTCTCTGGTAGAGTCGGTTCACTCGCCTGCTGCTTCGGTTGCCCTCTTGCGATCAGGCCACAACTTTACTGGGATTAAGCAGCCGATCAGGATCGAGGCACTTTTTAATCTTTACCATCAACTGCAACTCTTCGACTGGCTTCAGCCGTTGCAGCTCATCAACACGGTACTGCCCCACACCGTGCTCCGCCGAGATCGACCCGTTAAATTTGGCCACAAGATCATGTACCGCGGCATTGATCTCTTTCGGATTACTGCCGGGACCGAGCAGGACATTGGTATGCAGATTCCCGTCCCCCAAATGGCCGAAGACATTCAAACGTGCGCTGGGAGCAATGGTGGCAAGAAGGTCTTCGGTCTCACGCAAAAACGCGGGCATTGCCGGAAGAGGTACGGAGACATCATGCTTTACGCTTGGTCCCTCGCAACCTTCCGCTTCACTGAGGCGTTCACGCATGGCCCACAGACCGGCGGCCTGCGAATCCGATTCCGCTATTACGCCATCAGACACCAATCCTCGGTCGAACCCCTGCTCCAACAACGCTTCTGCTGCCGGTCGCAATCCAGCCAGGGAGGAAGTGGCCTCAAGGAGGATCGTCCATCCGGCTGGAGCTATTGGCGGCACCAGACCGGAATGCTTGGTCATCAGACTCATGGCACTCGTCGATATAAGCTCGAATGCTGAAATCGCTTCGCCTATTTCAGTCATCGCCAAATCGAATAGCTTTATTGCTGCAGAGACATCGGGAACGCCCAGCAGGGCCGTCACCCGATGCCGGGCGTTTGGCATCAACCGCAGAACGGCAGCGGTCACCACGCCTAGCGTACCTTCCGAGCCAATGAAAAGCTGCTTCAGATCGTATCCGGCATTATCCTTCCGCAGGTGCCGGAGACCATTGATCACCGTACCGTCAGCCAGAACCACCTCAAGCCCCAGCGTCAAGCCCCGGGCCATCCCATAGCGGACTACATTCACGCCGCCAGCATTGGTGGATATGATCCCGCCTATTGTAGCGCTGCCCTCTGACGCCAGGCTGATCGGCAGAATGCGTCCGGTCTCGGCAACCGCTTCCTTCACCGTTTGAAGTACGGCGCCGGCTTCGACTTCTATGGTGAGGCCAACGGGGTCGAGCGAACGAATTTCTGCCATTCTCTGAAGGGATAGAACAACCTGCGTGCCCGTGGCATCCGGGGTGGCCCCCCCTGCCATGCCTGTGTTGCCGCCGTGGGGAACAATCGTTGCACCGGAATCATGACATGCTCGCAGGATCGCAGACACTTCCGACGTATTTCCAGGGCGAACCACGCAAGCCGGCCGCCCTTCAAACATTCGGCGCCAGTCACGCGTATATGGCTCGATGTCACGTGGCTCAACCAGTACTGCGGCTTCCCCCACAGCGGATTTCAATTTTTCAATCAAATCGGCCGTCTTCATGCGCGGATTCCAGTAGTGTCGGTGCAGCGACTAAATCGGCGGGCTCTGCCCATCAGCGGGTTACGAGCCAGCATGTCAGGCCTGTTAACTGGCTATCGTCGGACGCACCAAGTCGATCATGTCGCGCACGACGATCCGATCCCCGACACCCAGCGCCTGAACGGCGGCAGAATACATCACCGTGTCTTTCGGACAAGCGACTACGAACACGTTCGCGTCACCCAAGGCCAAAGCCTCTTTGATACGGCTTTCGCTTGGCCTTTCTACAGATTTGCTGTCGTCCAGCCAAATGCGCCCGCCACCCGCGCCGCAACAGAAGCTGTTCTCGCGGCACCGACCCATCTCGTGAAGCTTGAAGCCGGAGCGTCGAATAATCTCGCGAGGTGCGTCAAAGCCGTTGTTATAGCGGCCGAGATAGCATGGGTCATGATAGGTGACCACACCTCCATCCGATGCCGTCGGCGCCAATATCCCAGCCTGAAGCAGCTCCAAGAGAAGCTGTGTGTAGTGAACGACTTCATATTCTTTACCGAAGAGACGATACTCTTGGCGCAGAGCATTCAGGCTATGCGGGTCCGTCGTCATGATTCGCTTGAACGAACACCCGTCGATGGCTTCGATATTATGCCGGGCAAGTGTCTCGAACATGACTTCTTCGCCGACACGCCTGACATCGTTGCCGCTGTTTTGCTCCGTATCATATAGGATTCCGAAGTCGACACCGCACTCATGAAGCGTGCGTGCAACCTTGGTCGTTATCGGCAGTATGCGTGGATCGTATGAGGCGTAATCCCCCACGAACCACAAAATGTCGACGGGCTCTTTTCGCGCGTCCTTGATTGTAAAACCAAGATCTTTGGTCCATTTGGCGCGCTGACGGGCAGGTTTGCCGAGTGAATTGCCATTGCGCTGCAGGTTTGAGAGAGAATCCTGCAACAACGGCTCAACAGCGCCATCTTCAACCAGGCTGCGGCGCATCTCGATGATCTTCGTCATCGGCTCAATGCGGACTGGACAGGCTTCCATGCAGGCGCGACATGAAGTGCACGCCCAAAGCGTTTCCTGACTGATGACGCCGCCGATCAGCGGCACCTTTTCCGCCCCACCTTGTTCATTGGCAATCATGTGATCGCGGAGATCCATGATCACTTTCTTCGGACTCAGCGGCAGTCCTGCCGCATGAGCCGGGCAAGCTTCTTGGCATCTCCCACATTCCGTGCAGGAAACGAGATCGAGCTTATGTTTCCAATTGAATTGGTCGATATCGGAAATTCCCAAGCTGGAATCACCAGCAGCGAGCGGCGAAATGATACCCTTGGGCATCAGATTGCGAAGATAGATGTTGGGTATCGCCATGAACATATGGCGATGCTTCGAACCCGGGATATAGATCAAGAAGGTCAGGACCGCCCCGATATGCGCCCAATAAAAGATCTCCGCGCCGAACTCGGCCGCAGGCTGAGACAGTTGAAATGAGCCGAGCATGCCGGCGATAGCACTGCTGACTGGTCGCCAAGGCGACGCGTAGCCGACCGATGCAATATGAAAGGCGTTCTCTAGCAACATCGTCCCGACGACACAGCTGACCAAGCCATAGATCACCCAAGCGTCAGTCGCGTTCGATCCTTGGAATCTAGCTGGTTTCAGAACAGCCCTCTGATAAGCCGCCATGCTCAGAGCGACAACCACAAGGATGGCAAAGATATCTTGTCCAAGGGCGATCCAACTGTCTCCTCCGATGGGCGACAAGGAGAAACCCGGAATGAGGCCGGACCCGAAGCTCTGTATGATCGCCGTGAAAAGGACGATGAATCCACAGAACATCAGCGCATGAAGGGTGCCGGAGTATCTCTTGCGAAAGAGACGCCGATGCATGCCTACATCGACAACAACGCCTTCGATTCGTTCAAGCGGCTTGTCCAGCCGGTTCACTTTTGGCGCCCGAAAAACAGGTGCCAGCACACGATAGAATCTAAAACCGGAGATGGCGAGCGTCGCTGCCAGAAGACAGATGAGCGCGACTTGGCTAACGGGCACTTCAGCTTACTTTCTTGGAAATGGCTTCCTTGAAGGCGGGCAGGAAGTCGGCAATATCGACATTTGCACCTATATGTGCATGGTCGAAGATGGGGGCTTTGGCATCGGTGTTGATTGCAACGATGACGTCGGCGCTGCCCATGCCCTCGATATGTTCAGGCGCACCGGATACGCCCAACGCTAGGTAGAGCTTTGGCTTGACCTTGCGGCCGGATTTACCCACCTGCCGCTCCTTGGGCAGCCAGCCAGCGTCGATGATGGGGCGACTGCCGACGAGTTCTCCCGACAACAAACCCGCAACTTCGCGTGCTTCCTCGATGGAATCTTCATCGCCTATACCACGTCCGACACAAAGCAACCTTGCTGCTTTCGTAATATCGACGGCATTTGGATCCGGCTGGGTTGCCGAGACAAATTCGACATTTGCGGACGAAGTAATCGGCGGCAATTCGACGATGTCAGCGGATTGGTTCGGTGTTCCGTCAGCTTCTCTAAATGCGCCTGCGTTGACGAGCAGAATGGATGGAAGTGCAGCCTGTGCTGTCGATATCAGCTTGCCGCCATAGATCTGACTGTCCACCTCAACCCTTCCATCTGCGACCCGCACGGCCGTGCAATAGCTGAGGACGGGCAAATTCCGGCGCATCGCCACGACAGGCCCGAGATCGAGCCCCGATGTCGTGTAGCCGAGCAGGACCAAGTCCGGCTTGCTTTGGTCGATTGCCGCGTCGAGGTATGCGCCATGAATGGTTGGATTGTAGATTGGCCCAGCCCCCGGCCCCAGCAGAATCTTGTTTGCGCCAAGGTCTTTGACCGCGTTTGCATCCTGGCCAAAATAGGCCAGCTCGACCGTTCCATCGCTGCCGGCGAGTTGCTTGGCACCATTTGCCAGCTCGCGGGCAATCGCCGTCGGTTTGCCGTCGAGTAGATCGATGTATACGAGAACTTTCATGCTCACGCCTCCAGCAACGCGCGCTCGACAAGCATATCGACCAGCTTTTCGGCCACTTGCTCGGCATTGCCTGTCAACATTTCAACGGTCGTCGCACGTTCCGGCATGCTCAATCGAAGTGAAGCTTGCGCCATATACTCTGCCGGTACCGCTGATTTGGTTGTGGCGATCGTTGCCGAGGTCGCTTGGCGAAGCTTGCTTCCCGAAACATATCGCGGCGGTTTGGAAGCTGTCTGAATGCCTAGTACAGCTGGGAGATTCACCGTGAATTTGGAGGAATAGCCACCGCTATATTCTTGCGCCACAGTGAGTGTGCTGCCTGCTGCCGCAACGCCATTGACAGCATTGACCGACGGCCAGCCGAGGGCACCGGCCAGGAACGGCCCAAGCTGCCCAAAGACATCTTCTGGCGTTTGAACACCAGTGAGAACCACATCTGCGCCAATTTCCAGAATCGCGGATTTCAAGAGATGCGCAGCCGTTCTCGAGCCGATGACACCTTCGATTTCATGTTGCACCAGGAGCGCGTCGTCTGCACCGCGGGCAATGGCAGTCTGCAATTGCCGCTCGGCCCCATCGCCGGCCAACGCGATGGCTGTCACTTTGGCTCCCGCCTGTTCCTTGATTAGAACGGCCTCTTCCAGCGCGTGGTCGTCGAACTCGTTGAGTTTCAGGCCGACCCATTCCCGATCAATTTCATAGCCATTGGCGGCTATTTCCAGCTCTTCAGCCAGATCAGGTACAATACGAAGTATGACAGCGATATGCATTGGCTCCCCTTGCAATCGCTCGTTCTTGGAACGCGGGCTTATGCCCTGTCGACGGCGATTGCGACTTGTATATTCTCCCGAGGTCCATACAAGGGCTCGCGGACAAAGATGTCAACCATAATGTCGACAATATTGTCAGCCGACTTTTCGTGTGCCATTGTGTGACCTCAGGAAAGCCAATCGCTACGCCGGAAAGGCGAGCATTTCTGGGGAGAAACACCATGACATCGAGTGGCACCAAGCCGCCCAAGGTCGCTGATGTACTGATCATCGGCGCCGGAGCATCTGGCTCTATTGCGGCTAGGCACCTGTCGGAAAATGGCTTCAGCGTCGTCTGTCTCGAGCAAGGTGGCCGGGTCGACAATTCCGAATTCTGGGGCAATAAGCCGGAATGGGAATTGATGTCGCAGAAACGCTGGCACCCCAATCCCAACGTGCGGGACCTGGAGCAAGACTATCCCGTCGATACATCGGATTCCGACGTCAATCCGTTGATGTACAGTGCGGTTGGTGGCAGTACGATTCTTTACGCCGCACACTGGCAACGCTTCATGCCGTCGGATTTCCGCGTGAAGACTCTCGATGGCGTCGCCGACGATTGGCCCTTCACCTACGAAGACCTCGAACCCTTCTACGATCAGATGGATCGGGAAATGGGGGTCTCCGCGTTGAATGGCGACCCGGCCTACCCAGCTGGTACAGCGGCACCCTTGCCGCCGCTGCCCATCGGCAAGATCGGCATGAAGGCCGCCGAAGGCATGAACAAGCTTGGCTGGCATTGGTGGCCGGCACCCAATGCCATTCCCTCGAAGCCCTACAATGGCCGGAATCAATGTGTTCGTTGGGGTACCTGCCTGACCGGATGCCCCGAACGGGCCAAAGCTTCCTTCGACCACACGCATTGGCCTGACGCCCTAAAGAACGGCGTCGTCCTGATAACGGGTGCTCGCGTCCGTGAGGTTACGGTCAATGACCAGGGACTTGCGAACGGCGCGACCTATATCGATCGAACTGGGCGTGAGCGCCACCAGAAGGCCGGAATCGTCATCGTCTGCGCCAATGGCGTCGGTACACCTCGGCTCCTGCAGCTGTCCAAGTCCGGACAATTCCAGAACGGCCTCGCCAACTCGTCAGGCCTTGTCGGCAAGAACTTGATGATGCATCCCTATGCGGCCGTGACCGGTTACTTCGCGGAGCCGCTGGAAAGCTGGCTGGGGCCGGCCGGACAAACCATTCAATCCATGCAGTTCTATGAAACCGACAAATCTCGCGGATTCGTTCGCGGCGCCAAATGGCAGGTCATGCCGTCGGGTGGCCCCCTTGGGATGCGCGCCGCATATGGTGGCAAGCCGCTTGAAGAAGCATGGGGCGCCAACCTCCATCGCAATACTAAGAAGGTGTTCGGTCGCTCTTTCGAATGGGGAATTATCGCCGAGGATCTGCCAGACGAGTCGAACGCCGTGGTACTCGACCCCGTGCTAACAGACAGCGATGGCATTCCGGCGCCAAAGATCATCTACAAGAACTCTGATAACACGAAGAAGATGATCGACTTTCATCTTGCGCGCGCGAAAGAGGCTATGCAGGCGGCCGGAGCTGTCGACATCTCAACAACGCCGCTTATGCGAGATTGCGGTTGGCACCTGATGGGCACTTGCCGCATGGGCACCGATCCAGCCCGTTCTGTCGTAAACCAGTATGGCCAGAGCCACGACGTCCCGAATCTATTCATCTATGACGGCAGTGTCTTTGTCACGTCATCCGGCTTCAATCCGACGGGGACAATTTCGGCGATCGCACTTAGATCAGTGAAGCATCTCATCGCCAATCGTCGTAATCAAAAGGTGGCCGCATGAGCTCGCTCGACCCCCAACTCCGCGATATTTTCTCGAAAATTGCCGACATCCTCATCCCGAATGCAGAGGGCATGCCCTCTGCCAGCGAGATGAATGTGCATGGCGAAATGCTCGACCATGTTCTCAGCCTGCGCCCGGACCTGCGTGAGAATTTCTTGCGTGGGCTGACCGCCGCTGTCGGAAAGGATGCGTATGACGCTGCAAACCATCTCAATCGGACGGATGGTGCAGCCTTGACGGCGATCGGTCTGATCGCATCAGCCGGATACTACATGACACCGCGCGTTCGCGAGCTGATCGGATATCCCGGTCAGCAAAGCCGACCCGAAGCCAACCCCGACGCCGTTCCGGAATATGTGAGCAACGGGATGCTGCAGCAGGTCATAGACAGGGGCCCCATCTTTAAGCCCACACCAAAATAAAAACTTAGCTCTTCCTGGGAGGAAGTCATGGCAATCACGCAGCCCACCGGCGCCTCGCGGCCCGGTCGCGACGAAACTGCAGACGTTCTGATCATTGGCGCTGGTCCCTCGGGGTCAGTCACAGCAAAGCACCTGGCCCAGGCCGGATTCAAGGTCGTTTGCCTCGAGCAGGGTCATATGCCGGACGCCAATCGCTATCCCGGGCGGCGGCCGGAATGGGAACTGGTGACGCAAAAGCAATGGCATCCCAACCCCAACTTCCGGGACATGCCGCGCGACTACCCGATCAACACCACCGAATCCGACGTCAACCCATTGATGTTTTGCGGCGTCGGAGGCAGCGCTACTCTTTATGCTGGGCATTGGACCCCTTTCCTACCATCGGATTTCAAGGTGCGCTCACTCGACGGCGTCGCTGATGACTGGCCGTTTTCATATGAAGATCTGGCACCGTTCCTGGAGGAGATCGAGCGCGAAGTCGGTGTGTCCGGCTTGGCTGGAAATCCCGCATATCCGACCAAGATGCCCTATCCGACCCCACCCCTGCCGATCGGCAAGGTCGGCCGCAAGGCGGCCGAATGCATGGACAAGATGGGATGGCATTGGTGGCCGGGAACGAATGCCATACCGTCGGTGGCCTACAATGGGCTGAATGCCTGCGTGCGGCGTGGGACCTGCATGAGCGGGTGCCCCGAGGGTGCCAAATCGACAACTGACATCACCCACTGGCCCCATGCGATCAAAGCTGGCGCGCGCCTGGTGACGGGTGCGCGCGTGCGGGAAATTACGGTCGACGATCGGGGCCTTGCGACTGGAGCGATCTACATTGACGAGAACGGTCGCGAACGACGCCAGAAAGCAAGTGTCGTCATTCTCTGCGCCAATGGCGTCGGCACGCCGCGTTTGCTCCTGCTGTCGCGCTCGGCCAAATTTCCAAATGGCATGGCGAATTCGAGCGGCTTGGTGGGCAAGCGCCTGATGATGCACCCCTTTTCCGCCATTCAAGCAACCTTCGAGGACGATCTGGAATCCTGGCGCGGGCCATTTGGTCAGAATATCTCATCCTACGAATTCTACGAAACGGATGAAAGTCGCGGCTTCGTGCGCGGCGCGAAGTGGGGCGCAATGCCGGGTGGCGGCCCGCTTGGCGCGACGAGTTTCGTCGGGTCGAAAGTCTTCACCGATCCCAATGCGCGGGTCGAAGACATGTGGGGTACCAACCTTCACGATCTGGTCCTGCGTCGCTTTGGTCACACATTGGTCTGGGGAATTATCGGCGAGGATCTGCCCGAAGAGTCGAACCAGGTTCTCCTCGATTCCGATCTAACCGATACGGACGGGATCCCAGCACCGAAGCTGATCTATAAAGTTTCGGAGAATTCCAATCGCATGCTGAAATTCCATGAAGATAAATGTGTCGAGGCATGCAAGGCAGGTGGTGCCATCGAAGTATCGGTGGTTCACCAGATGCGCGATACGGGCTGGCATCTTCTCGGCACCACTGTGATGGGTACCGACCGAAACGCTTCGGTCGTCAATGAGTGGGGTCAAACCCACGACGTGCCCAATCTCTTTGTTTTCGATGGCAGCACCTTTCCCACTTCCGCAGGCCTCAATCCGACTGCCACCATCATGACTGTCGCCCTTCGCCAATCGCGTCGGCTGATTGCCGAGCGCCGCAATCAGGAGGCCGCATAATGTCCGCATCGACTCAACTGACCCCAGCCATGCGGGACGTTTTCGGTCAGATCGCCGATCTGCTGATTCCCGCTTACAAGCATCTCCCGGCCGCCACAACTGTTGGCGTCCATCGCGCGCTGCTTGATGATGTCTTGACTTTTCGCCCCGACATTGTCGAAGCATTCTTCCGTGGCCTCGCCACAATCGGGGCCGACACATTGTCGGCAGATCTCAACAATCTCTATCGCAGCGATCCAGAGGCCTTTGGTGCCATCAGTCTGGCTGCTTCCGGTGGCTACTACATGTCGCCTGAAGTGCGAACAGCGCTCGGCTATCCCGGTCAGGAATCCCTGACCTACAACCCGCATGCGGTGCCCGACTACCTCGTCGATCATCTCCTGGAGCGCGTGTCGCTGAGGGGTCCGGTCTATCGCCCGACACCGGGAGAATGAGAAGACGCCGGCCATAGCAGCGGGGATCCGCGTGACCATACCAATCTGTGAGCCACCGGATTTCCAGCCGCGGTCGCCGCGCACGCAGTTGCCTGCACATGCGATCGACACTCACTTTCATGTCTTCGGCCCCGCCTCTCGATACCCGTTGGCACCCGGTCGCACCTACACACCGTCGGATGCTGGGCTCGATGCATATGAGGAACTTGCCTCAGTCCTGGGCTTTGACCGCGCGGTCATCGTTCAACCCAGTGTGTACGGCGTCGACAACAGGCGGACCCTTTCGGTCCTAGATCAAACCACGCTGCCCATGAGGGCAGTTGTGGTTATAGATGCCGATATCACCGATGCCGAATTGGACAGCTTGAACAAGAGAGGCGTTCGCGGCGCCCGCATCAATCTCGTCTTCAACCCAGGCGAAAGCTTTGCTCTCGCCACGCGCCTTGCCGATCGAATCCGCGATATCGGCTGGCACCTGCAATTCCTGGTCGACGTCTCGACGATCGAAGATCTTGCCTTGCGGGTCAAAGCTCTCCGCATTCCCGTCGTGTTCGATCACCTAGGCCATGTTCCAACCAGCAAAGGTATCTGCAATGCCGGCTTCCGCGACCTCCTCAAATTGGTCACGGAAGGTATCGGTTGGGCCAAGCTCTGCGGCAGTTATCGCTTCACGCGCGAGCGTGGTCTGCCGCCCTATAGCGATGTCTTTCCCTTTGCGGAGGCCCTGATCAGCGCCAACCCAGAACGCGTGATTTGGGGCACCGATTGGCCACATCCGTCAATCCCGGTGCCAATGCCCAATGACGGCGATCTCACGGAGATGGTATTGCGTTGGGCAACAGATGAAGCGCTTCGCCGCAGGATCTTCGTGACCAATGCCGAGACGCTCTACGGCTTTCCACCAGCAGCGCCTCTGGCCAAATCGGAGTGGTAGGAACGATGCAAGGCTACGTCATCCTGGCCTTGGCGGCCGGCATTGTCCTCCCTATACAAGCTCTTATAAATGGCCGTTTATCAAGTGCCGTCGGCAGTCCTTTCTTGGCGGCCAACATCTCATTTGTCGCCGCTGCCCTTGGCCTCATTCTGATTCAACTTGTCCTTCGGCAACCGTTACCGGCCGCCGATCGCCTTTCCGCGGTCCCTGTATGGGCTTGGTTTGGCGGACTTCTCGGCGTCGTTTATGTCGTTGGCGCGATCATCAGCGTCGGCCATATCGGAACGACAACGGCAATCTGCCTGATCATTGCCGGCCAGATGGCCGGCGCGCTCCTTGTCGACCATTTCGGCCTTCTGGGCGCCAATAGCAATCCGATTAGCGTCTTTCGTCTGTTCGGTGCCGCGCTCGTCGCCTGTGGCGCTGTCATCGTTGTGCGGGCCTGACCGATCGGCTCGCAACGAAATCGCCCGGTTCCAATTTGAAACCGGGCGATTGCCATACCTTCGTTCAACCTGCCATGGCGGCCGCAGCCGCTGCGGCGATGGCTTCGTCATCCGGCGGCATACCGCCCGCAACCCCCACGGCACCGCCACCATTGGCAACAGGGACACCGCCAGCAAACACGATCAACGGCTGCCGATGCGATGTTTCCATTCCATAGAGCGGGCCACCAGGTTGCACCAAGCCCATGATGTCGCCGGTCTTCATATTCATCGAGGCAGAGGTGTAGGCCTTCCCCTGAGATATCTCTATGCTGGCCAGCAGCGCCCCCTCCATGCGAATGAATCCAACGAGATTGCGGCCGCCATCGACGATGGCGATGCTTGACGGCGAGTTCAACTCACGCGCCTTCTTTAGGCCGGCCTGAAGCCCAGCTTGGATCTTGTCTGCAGAAATTGCCATTTTTTCCTCCTTGTTTAGGCAGCGATGTTTGCCCCGCGTCCCCCCATGGAGATCGCCAGGATCTGGTCGTAGTTGCAGTCCGTCTTGCGGGCGTCGTGAACGACGGTTCCGTTGCGAATGACCAGGACCCGCTCGGCAAGCGAGAGAATTTCCTTGGTCGAAGACGAGATTACGATGACGGCAGCGCCGCCTTCCGCCATGCGCAAGATAATGTCGTAAATTTCCTTGATCGCTCCAACGTCGACACCCGATGTTGGTTCGACAAAGACATAGACCCGCGCGGTCGCTTTCAACCATTTGCCGATGACGGCCTTTTGCTGATTGCCACCTGAAAAGAACTTGGCGGCCGTATTCGGCTGACGCGGATTGACGTTGAGCTGGTTCATGACCGCATCTGCATAGGCCGATTTCTTCGCCCCACTGATGAGGCCAAGGCGCGACAGTATCGAAAGGACCGGCAAGCATACGTTTTCCGCCATGGTCAGGTTCGGAAACAGGGCCTGCTTGCGACGGTCCTCAGGAATGACAGCGACACCAGCGGTCCGCGCCGTCGGCGGGCTTGAGATGACAATCGGCTTGCCATCAATTTTGACTGTTCCGCCACTGCGGAGAATGCCGCCCAGCGCCAGCTCGATCTGCTCCATACCGCCGCCGACCGGCCCCGTGATTCCCAGGACTTCTCCAGCGCGTATGCGGAGCGAGATTGGCTTGAGCTTCGCGGTTTGCAGGTCTTCCGTCTCCAGCACGATTTCGGCGCTCGACCGCCGTGTGTTATAGGTTTCCAGATCGCTGCGGCTGCGATCGACCATCAGTTCCGTTACCCGCTCTTCGCTGATTTCGTCCCGATTGAGCGTGGCGGAAACGTGCCCGCCACGCAGAATTGTCACCCGGTCGCAAATCCTTTTGATCTCGTCTAGCCGATGCGAGATGTAGATGATGGTTACGTGCTGGGCGAGAAAGTTCTGAATGATCTGGAACAGAAGCTCGACCTCTGCGGCCGATAGGCGCGCTGTCGGTTCGTCCAGAATGATGACTTTGTACTTCCTGTGGAACAGGGTCCCCAGAGTTACCAACTGCATTTCGGCGGCTGAGAGAGATTTGGCCTGCCGATTAACATCTATCTTGATGCCGATCTCATCGAAGATCGCCTGTGCTTCGGCATGAGTTTTGTCGTAGCTGATGAACCCACCGCCGGGTTCATTCCCCAGCAGTACGTTCTGCCCTACTGTGAAACCACCAATCAGCTCGGCATCCTGGTAAACAGCGCCTAAACCCAGCCTATGGGCATCCAGCGGATTGTGGATACGAACGGGGTGACCATCCAGCAGGATCTCCCCGCTGCTGGCTCCGTAAACGCCAGTCAGAATCTTGATCAGCGTACTCTTGCCGGCGCCGTTCTCACCGAGAAGGCCATGCACTTCGCCGCGTTTGAATCCGAGCGAAATGCCTTTGAGAACCTTTGTGCCACTGAATTCCTTGGTGAGGTCTCGAACCTCGAGAAGCGCTTCCGTCATGCTTCGCTCCCGTGGTCAGATGAACTTCAAGTGGATTTCTTCGCGGTTCAGCATGGCATTGGCGCCAACCGCCAGAATGAGAATGATGCCAGAGAAAAGCTGACGCGCGGCAAAGGGGAAGCCGACCATGTTCATGCCGGACGTCACCATGTACAGAAAGAACACACCGAGTATGGTGCCGAAAACGTGCGGCTTCCCCTTCCCGAGAACGGTGGCGCCGAGGAAGACTGCAGCAAATGCTTCCAGCAGATAGCCTTCGCCGCCAACCGGCTGCGCCGAGGTCGAGACCGATGTCAAAATCACACCGCCGATCGACGACATGATGCCCGCCAGGATGAAGGCCAGGATCAGCCAATTGTAGACTTTGACGCCCGAGTAGTAGGCAGCCATCGGATTGTCGCCGACGGCTGTGATATAGTGACCGGGTTTGGTCCGGGTAGCGACGATATGCATGATCGCCACAACGACCAGCAAGATGATCACGGGGAATGCAACAATCCCGATCTTCCCCTGACCGATGAAGAGGAACGCGGCCTCGCTGTAGTCGACCGCAACCTGATACCCGTCGGTCAGAAAGATATTTATGCCACCCAGGACAAACATCATGCCCAGTGTGACCACGATGCCGGAAAGCCGGCCGTAGGTCACAAGAAAGCCATTGATAAGTCCGATGCAGGCACCCGCGCAGAGCGCACCGGCAATGGCTCCCCAAGGCCCCAGAATGGGGATGAGATAGGCCGTCACAATCGAGCTTGCCGTCACAGTCAAGCCGACAGACAGATCGAAGCTTCCGCCGATGACGACGAATGTCAGGCCGACTGAGACCAGGCAGCTCACGATCATCGAGAACAGAATGTTGTTGAAGTTCGAAAATGTGAAGAAGTACGGGGAAGCGAAGGCAAACCCCACACCCGTCAATACAATCACCGCGATCGTGCCCCAGCGCCGCAGAAAGTTGACGAGCGTGGTTGCCGACTTATCTTTGCTGCTGGTCGCCATACGAGCCTCCTTGGAATTGCTCTCGTTCGCTATTGCTGACATCTGAATTCCCTCGAGCGCTCAACGCAGGCCGCATACCGGGAGATCATGAATTGTAAACGCCACCGTCGATCGTGATCGCCTGAGCGGTCATGTATGAGGATTCATCCGACGCTAAGTAGACGAACATCGGTGCAATCTCACTTGAGACGGCTTGCCGGCCCAAAGGAACGACGGCTGCGACGACTTTGGCCTGCTGCGCTGTGCCACCCATGAAGTTAATCGCCGGCTGATTGAAGGCCGTATCGACCCAGCCCGGGCAGATAGCGTTGACGCGAATGTTGTCGGGCGCCAGTTCCATGGCCAAAGCCGTCGTGAAGGCGATAACGGCACCCTTCGAGGCCGAGTAGGCCGTCATGCCCGAACCGCCGCGTTTGCCAGCCAGCGAGGCGGTATTGATGATTGACCCCGTCTTACCCTTGCGCAGATGCGGCACGGCATATTTGGCGCCGAAGAAATGAGCGCGCGCATTCACATTGAACAGCGCATCCCATTTTGCCGCCTCGAATTCGGTCACTGCGCCGGAATGCTGCAATCCGGCATTCTGACATAGAACATCGAGCCCCCCGAGCCAGGCGACGCCTTGCTCGATCAAGTTTCTGACGCTCTCTTCGGAAGTGACGTCGACCTTGATGAAATGCGCGGCGGCACCGAATTCACGTGCCGTGGCGGCACCGGCTTCATCCCGGTCGCCAATGACGACTTTGGCATCCTCAGCCACAAAGGCTTTCACCGCCTCTTTTCCGATGTTGCTCACAGCGCCTGTAATGATGATGCGCTTACCCGCGAGACGTCCGGTCATCGTTGCCCTCCGTATTGCAATCGTCGTTATTTCAGATCCGACAGCAGCTTTCCGCCGCGTCCCCAACTGTCTTCATCGACTTCGTTGATGATGACATGCACCCGTTCTTCGACAGCACCACACACTTCGACCAGGGCATCGGTCATGCGTCGCACGATCTCCCGCTTCTGCTCGACGGTTCTGCCGCTTTTCAAATTGACCTGTACGACGGGCATGGTTTTTTCCTTGCTCTTCGCTGATTTCGTGACAATAGGGGCGAGCCTAGGGCTCGCCCCAGAGTCATCACAGGGAGGCTTAACCGTTGTATTGCTTCAGGAAGGCGATGGCTTCGTCATCCATCTTCTTGACCTCATCCAGGGCCTTCGATGCCTCGCTCTTGAGGATCGCAGTCACCGGGACCCGGCTCTGATAGTTCGGCACTTCCTCGCCGCGGCCGAGCTTCATCGCAATATCTGCGACCTGTTCGCCCATCAGATGCCACGGCACGTCGGTCGAGAATTCGACCGGCGAGTTCGGCTTGATCATCTCTTCAAGGAGCTGGTTGGAGAAATAGTGATTGAATATCCGGACATCCGTGCGGCCCATCTGCTGCAGGGCCTGTGCGGCGCCGATGGTCAGTGGCCACCACCACGAGATGATTCCGGTGAGCGAACCCGGTTCGGGGTTGGCCTGCAGCAACGAAAGGACGTTTTCGCGACCCTTCGAAATCTGGTCCTGCGTCGAGACGCTGCCGGACATGAAGGGCAATACCTTCATGCGCGGCTCATAGCTCGCCATCAGGGCGAATTGGTCTGCTTCTTGATCAAAGGGCGTATAGAAACCCTTGCTCTCAGCGGTCTGAACGAATGTCCCCTGCCGACCGGTGACGTTAAGAACGTGGTACGAAAGCGTCGCACCGGTTCCGTACGTATCTTCCGTGACAAAGGGCGAATCCTTGACCGGAACGGCAAAGCCGACGGTCTTGATATTGCGCTTCTTCGCCTCATCGACCAAGAATGCGGTTTCCGACTCAAGCGAATAGATGCCGAGTACGAGAACATCGATGTCCCGGTCGAGAAGCGTGCGGGCTGAATCCTGCTCGCTCTGCTTGCTGGGCGTTCCGCGAACCGTGACCGGCTCGCCGCCCATTTCGACGACTTTCTTGAGCAGCGTATAGCATCCACGCCGCCAGGGCTGATTGAAGGGACCATAGTTCAGTCCAAGGCCGACGCGCACCTTCTTGCCCTCGGCTCTCGCCAGGTGCGGCATCGCGAAAGTGGAACCAAGTACGCCGGCAGTTGCCAATGCGCCGCTGGTTGCGGTCAGGAGCCGGCGACGGCTGAGACCCGCTGTCGGCGTCTCATTCTTAATATCTTCGCTCATGTAGGACTTCCTCCTCCGTTCGAACCCTATTCTGGGTCTTTTCACGGCCGGCCCCTGCCGACCGTTTCTTAGGCACGCCAATTTCGTTCGAGGAATGATCCGATTGCGCCCGTTGCGTCGGTCGGTCGTTCCATCGTGAAGACATGCGCGCAAGCCGGCAGCAGTTGGAACTCTGCCCCTGATATGCGCGCGTGAAGGTGTTTCATCATTTCCGGGGTAGCGGACGGATCGTTCTCCGCCGCAAGAATAAGCGTCGGCATCTTGATACTTTCCGGCGCCGTCTTGAGATCCATGTCCCGGATGGCTGCCGCACAGCCGGCATATCCATCGACCGACGTCGCGGCGATCATGCGTCGCGCTTTGTCGACGATATGTGGCGATGTCTCGGCGAAGGCCGGTGTAAACCACCTTAGCAGCGTACCGTCGATAAGCGGGGCAATGCCCGATTTGCGCACCGTTGTAACGCGCTGATCCCAAAGGTCGAACGGCGCTTCGGCAAATGTGGCGCACAGGACGAGGCTCGCAATCCTGTCCGGCGCTCTTTCGGCGATCCGTTGCCCAATCATGCCGCCCAATGACAGCCCGACGAAATGGGCTTTCTGGATTCCGTGGGCGTCGAGAAGCGCGATGACGTCGTCGACAAGCAGGTCGAGTGTGTAGTCGCCCGGGGTCGCTTGCGTTCGGCCGTGGCCGCGGGCATCGAAACGCAGAACCCGATATGTCTTGGCAAGGGCCTCAGCCTGCGCATCCCACATGCCGAGGTCGGCCGCAAGGCTGTTGCTCATGACGATCGCGGGCCGATCCTGCGGACCGGCATCGTTCACATGAACGGAAATGCCATTCGCAACAAGCTGACCCAACCTGCTCTCCCCCCAGACAAACTCGATGTGTGTTTTCCACACTTGCAATGATCTGAGATCACGGCGACAAAGTTGTCAACAATTTTGTAGATCATTTTGTCAGGAATGGCCAAAACACACAGGTGGGGGATGAATTTCGATATTGAGACAATCGTAATAGGGGCTGGCGTTGTGGGCCTTGCGATCGCGCGGCGCCTCGCCGTGGCGGGCAAAGAGGTTCTCGTTTTAGAGGCGGAGGATCACATCGGCATGCACACCTCTTCCCGGAATTCGGAGGTGATCCATGCCGGCATTTATTATCCGAGCGGCAGCCTGAAGGCCCGGCTTTGTGTCGAGGGGCGAGGAGCACTCTATCGCTACTGCGCCGATCGTGCCGTCCCCGCCAAAGCCATCGGCAAAGTCATTGTTGCCGTGACAGAAGCCGAGATTGCGGCTCTCCACGCGCTGCAGGCAAAAGCCATTGCCAACGGCGTGACCGATCTGGCTTGGCTCGATACAGCGGCCGTGGCACGCCTCGAGCCGGAGGTAGTCTGCAAGGCGGGCCTGTTCTCCCCTTCATCGGGCATTGTCGACAGCCATGCCTTGATGCTCTCTCTGCAGGGAGAGGCGGAAGAACACGGCACCCAAATCGCCTTTCGGAGCCCCGTCGAAACGGTTAGCTGCCGGGACGGCGGATTTGAAGTGACAACGGCCGGCACAGATTCAATAACGCTGAAATGTGCAACCCTGGTGAACGCGGCAGGTCTCAATGCGCCTTTGATTGCCGGGAGCACGAATGGATATCCCAATGCTCGGGTTCCCAAAAGACGTTTCGCCAAGGGCAATTATTTGTCTGTCTCGGGCGCTACGCCCTTCAAACATCTCATCTATCCGCTTCCTGTTGCCGGCGGACTCGGCGTTCACGTCACTCTCGACCTTGCCGGCCGCATGCGGCTCGGCCCGGACCTGCATTGGGTCGATGGGCCCGACTACACCGCCGACACCAGCATCGTCGGTGCCTTCTACGACGCCGTCCGTCTCTATTGGCCATCGGTCATGGACCGGGAGTTACATTGGACCTATAGCGGAATTCGCCCGAAGATCAGCGGTCCAGGCGAGGAATCCGCCGACTTCATCGTCGAGGGCCCCACAGATCATGGCATAAGCGGACTGGTAAATCTGTTCGGCATTGAATCACCGGGACTGACATCGTCCCTGGCATTGGCCGAGCTTGTCGCGACGAAGCTCGGATACAATGCTTGAAGGCGGGATGCTTCACTGTCTCATTTTGGACGAGGGCCTAATGAAACCTACTTATGAAATTATCGTCCACGGCAACAGCCTGCGTCTGCAGGATGATTTCCTTGGCCTAGCGAATGTTACACTCATTCATGCCGCTTCCGGTCCGATGCTCTTCGATACGGGCGGCTATATCTCTCGATTGGGATTGCTGAAGGCCCTTGGCGAAAGAGGTGTGGCGCCAAACGACATCCAGACCGTCTTCCTCTCCCATCTCCATTTCGATCACGCCCATAACATAGACCTTTTCCCCAATGCGCGCTTTGTTTTAAGCGCGCGCGAATGGGAATATGCCAGGAACCCCCACCCGAAAGATGTCCTGCTGCCGTGGGGCATTCTCGACCAACTGTCCCAGGGGCGCGTTGAGCTGATCGACGGCGAGGGCCAGATCGACCATTGCATCACGCACTTCGCGACGCCAGGGCACACGCCGGGAAGCCATGCGCTTCGGCTTGAGACAGAAGACAATGGCAGTGTCATTCTTGCCGGTGACGCCATCAAATACGTCAAGGAGACGATCATCTGCCGCTGCGAGATGGCCTTCGGCTCCATCGAAGACGGAACAGCCAGCATCCAGCGGATTATGACGGATGCGGATAGAATTGTACCCGGTCACTTTCCGGAATTGATCAGGGAAGCGAACGGATCGTTTTCATGGGACGACGCCGCTCATTTCCATCTTCTGGTTCGGTAAGCATGGCGCCACACGCGCCTACGTGGATCGGCTGCTTAAATTATGAATGCTGCTCAAGGGCGCGAGATGTTTGGCGCTGCAGGAAGCTTTCCAGCGCATTGTTGAAGTCTTCTGCTTGCTCGATGTTCGACAGATGGGCGGCATCTTCAATGACGACCAAGCTCGAGCCGGCAATCTTCGAACAAATGACCTCGGCATCGCTCGGCGGCGTCGAACGGTCGTTCCTTCCGACGATCACCAGCGTCGGCGTGGCGATGCGTGATAGTACGGTCGTGTTATCCATGTCACGAATGGCTGATGACGCCCCGATATATCCTTCGACGGACGTTGCTAAGATCATCTGCCGGGCTTGATTGACGCGAGCCTTGTTCTTCTCCCTGAACGATTCCGTAAACCATCGCTCAATCGTCGGGTCTGCCAATTTGGCCAAGCCGTCATGTCTGGCTAGAGCAATCCGATCTTCCCAAACGTCGATGTCCATCCGCGCCGATGTATCGCAGAGCGCCAACGAGAGGAGCCGTTGCGGATAGCGCGCGGCGAAGATCTGCCCCACCATCCCGCCAAGAGAGAGGCCGACAAAGTGCACCTGTTCGACGCCCAGTGCGTCCAGCAAGCTACGCACGTCTTCGACCAGCAAGGAGAGGCTGAAGGGTGGCGCCGTCGTGCCGCTCTGTCCATGGCCGCGACAGTCGTATCGAATGACCCGATAGTGTCGCGCAAAATACGCAGCCTGCTCGTCCCACATCGACAGGTCGGCGGCCAAGGTGTGGCTGAATAGGATCGCTTGCGCCGAGGAGGGGCCTTCCACGCGGCACCGTAGTGTCGTGCCGTTCGCGCGTCTGTGTTCGTCCCTCATTCGAGCCGAGGTCCTTCCCAATTCGATCTTTTTATTGTGCGACGGTTCCATGTGGCAACAAAATTGTCAACAATTATGCCGATGAAGTTGGAACAAAAATGTCGACAGTCGAAAATCCTTCGGCTAAGACCGATTATATGCAATGCTTTGAATGAACTGTCGGATTCTCCCCGCGTCGCGCTAGCTTCGATCGGCTCATTTTGCCCCGACACGCCAGGCCGCCCGCTGGCCATAAGCGCATGCGGATGTACGAAAGGAAATTATCTTGGACGTCAAAGTGCCTGAAGAGGTCGTCGGCCAGATTAAGCAGGAAATCATGTTCGGGCGCCTGCGCCCGCGGGAAAGGCTGGTCGAGGATGAGTTGGCGACCAAGTTCGGCGCCAACCGGCACCAGATTCGTGCCGCCTTCACCGAACTGGAACGGATCGGTCTCGTCACGCGCCGCCCCAACAAAGGCGTCATCGTTCGCGATTTTTCGGTCGAGGAAGTTGAGCAGTTTTTTGAGGTCGGTGCCTTGCTTCAGGCCGAGGCAGTGAAGCGCATTCCGCTTCCGCTCGAACCGGTAACCTTGCGCATTCTTGAAGGCATTCACCGCAGTTATTGCGCGGCGATCGACCGCGTCGACCTGGAACAGGTCAGTGCCGATACGATCGAGTTTCATCGGGTCATCTATGGCGCCAGCAATAACAAGTGCTTGTCAGATCTTATCGAGCAAATCTGGACGATGACGCTTGCCATCCGCTGCTATGCGATGGCGATCCCGGAATTGCTGGATCGGGCGCGCCAGGAACACAGTCAGATCCTAGAGGCCTTGCGGAAGGGAAATCGCCGCGAATTGCTGCGTCTTTGTGTCGACCATAGCTGGCCAGCCCTTGAAGCATATAAGCGCCTGCATGGCGGCTGGGCATCGAAATCCATGGCCAACCAGTCCGCTATGCCCGAAGAGGCGACTGGGTTGAAGCGGCGTAAGGCCAAATAGGCCGGATTTTGGGGCGCCGATCGCGACGGCCTGCCTGGGCGAGACTGCCCGGGAAATGAGTTGGGCCGACTGTCAGATTGCCGGCGCCTACCATCGTCTCACGCACCAATTATAGTTAAGTTGGATGCCTGGGCAGCCGCCGAGGCCCGCTGAAAATGGAGCCTGCCAGCTGGTCACGATCGACTCGTGCCTCGCTTGATAGCGGATATTGCTATCGATAGATGTTTTTTATGATCTTCAGCACGGCCATTAATAAAATACGCGCCGATGTTAACTCATTTTTCTATCATTCGCATGCGGTCGATGGCAGCTTTGGCTAAATTCAGCGTGCCCTGTTGGGCCGTCATTTCTGTCGAACGAGTTCAAGAACCTGAGCCCGCAATCTACGCCAGTATCAGTCAACGCCAGCAAATCGTCAGAGCGCAGTATCGATATGGTATCCCACAAATTTTCGCCCTCTACTGAATGCGGCGTCCTCCTGTGGCCGATGGATATGGCGAACTCTGCGGGCCCATTACGCCGCCTCTATGGACCTGCGTGCCGCGATCAGGTGTCAGCCGCTGACGATGGAGACCGCCGGTGAGCGGGGCGACGGAAAGGGCTTTCGTTGCGGCTCATGCTGCCGACGGCACTTGGCAGGAGCTCGTTAAGTCCTGCGTCGCGCGCCTCACTCCGCTGCCTAAGAATGCGAGCCTCGGATTTGTCTATGTCACCGATGCACTCGCCGACGACCTCGGCAAGATCCTGAAAGCGTTGAAGGAGCGAACAGGCGTCCAGCACTGGGTTGGCAGTGTCGGGTTGGGCATCTGCAGCCCCGGCGCCGAAATCTTCGAACGGCCGGCGGTCTCTGTCATGCTCGCGACGCTCCCCGATGGCAGCTTCCAAGTGTTTTCCCCGCTGGCCGAGCCGACACAGGGCTTCGATCCGAAGACAGGGGCCTGGCTGAACGAAAATCGACCTGCGCTCAGCGTTGTGCATGGCGACCCGCGCGGCCATGATCTGGGCGGCATCGTCGCCAGCATAAGCAGCAAGAACTCCCACTTCGTGGTGGGCGGCGTGACGTCGGCGCGGAAACGACCGCTGCAGGTCGCCGACGAGGTCACAGAGGGCGGTATCTCCGGCGCAATGTTCGGGCCGGAGGTCACAACGGTGACGGGCTTCACGCAAGGATGTCGGCCCATCGGGCCCATGCACCGGATTACAGCGGCACATGGCAATGTGATCACGATGATCGACGATCGCCCCGCAACGGACGTGTTGCGCGAGGAGATCGGTGAACTCCTTTCGCGCGACCTGCACCGTATAACCCGGCAGGTGTTTCCGGGTTTCAAGTTGATGGGCGGCGAGGATGGTGAATATCTGGTCCGCAACTTCACTGGCTTCGATATCGAAAACAAAACAGTGACGGTCGGCTACAACATCTCGGCCGGCGACAGCATTTTATTCTGCCGGCGGGATGCCTCCAATGCCATTGCCGATCTGCAGCGCATGCTGGAAGGCATCAAACGCCGAACGGACAAGCCGGTACGGGGCGGATTGTATTTCAGCTGCATCATGCGCGGCCCCAATCTGTTCGCCGCCGAGAATGAAGAAGTGGATCTCATTCGCGCCACCCTAGGCGACATTCCCCTGGCGGGTTTCTTCGGGAATGGTGAGATTTCCGGCGATCAGATCTATTTCTATACGAGTGTCTTCGTCGCCTTCGTTTAGATGCATTGCGACGAATCCCACCGTTATGGCAATTGCGCGACGGCCGCGGCGAAGACTTTCTGAAAAGCGATGATTTCGCTGCTATCGGCATCCGACACTGCGGTGAAGGCAAAGCCATGTGACCGCCAATCCAGCAAGCTGAACCCGTCTATCCTCTGCAAGCCCGGCTCGCTGGAACCGTTGCCCGACCGCACGACGACACTGATGACATGAGGCCCCGCCCGATAGACCAGCACCGGCAAGGGCGACCGTTCGAGAATTTCGAGGCGGCCGCCGATGAGCGGATAGCCCGCGGTGCCGAGATCGACGACGACGGGCGCGACAGCGGTCTTGCCGTTGAACCAGGGCTTGACGGTATGGCGATCGGACGATTCCACATCGAAGACATGGCCCGACAGCGTCGCCCTGAGGTGGGAGTCGAGCACGGCCTGATCCCACATTTCCTGGGGCGATTCCTGCACGGCATAGAAAGTACCGCTGCTGGCGAGAATCGCCGCCAGCGAAGCGGCCGCCGCGAGTGACAGCCACTGGCGCCGGTCCGACCGCGCCCGGCGGATCTCTGGCTTTGCCGAGACAGGCACCGGCAGGCGCGACGTAATGCGCAGGCGCAAATCGGAACTCGCTCCATGCCGCGCCAGTTGGCTGCGGAGATCGGTGCGCAATTCCAAGCCGCGCTCCAATTCCTGCCGGCAAGCCGCGCATTCGGCAACATGCTGATCGAAGGCGACAGCTTCGATTACGCTGAGCTCACCGTCGATATAGGCGTCGCGCGCCTCGCAGCCGATTGTCTTGCGCTCGCTCATGACGCATACCTCGGCAGAGCCGACATCAAGATCTTGCGCGCCCTGGCAAGACGCGACATGACCGTCCCGATCGGCACGTCGATCACCGCCGCTATCTCCTTATAGGAAAGATCCTGCATCTCCCGCAGGATGATCACTTCCCGGAACTCGACCGGCAGATCCGCCACGGCGCGGTTGATCTCCGCTGCAAGGTCCTGACGCAGCATCTCCTGTTCCGGGCTCTCGGCCCGCGCCGTATCGCTGGGAGCAGCCGCTTCCGCTGCCTCGGCATCGGCCATGAAGACCATGCGGGTAGAGCGGTTCCGTGCCAACCAAGTCATCGCCGCGTTGCGCACGATCGCCAGCAGCCAGGGACGGAAATGCTCCCCGGTGAAGCGATCGAAATACTTAAAGGCACGCAACATGGCCTCCTGCACAATATCCTCCGCATCGGTCCGGTTGCCTGTCAACCAAACCGCCAGATTGACCGCGTCATCCAGCAACGGCATCGCCAGTCGCTCGAAATGCGCGCGGCGGTCAAGTTCCGACAAGATCAGCACTCCCATTCCGACAAGCGGGACCGCTGGGTCCAGGCCGGGCACGTCTCTCTATACCCCGCTGGCCGCTCATTTATTCCCGGCAAAGATTTCGGGAATAAGCGGCCTTTCCCCAGGGTCTCCTGGTCGTCACCCATTTTGGAGAGATTGCCATGAAAGCCCAACTATCACGACGCGACGCCCTCAAACTCGCGGCCATCGGCGGGGTGGTGTTTGCCTCCCGCCTGGTGCCGGACCGTTTCCTGTCGGCGGCCCATGCCGACGACGATTTCTACTTCGTCCAGATCAGCGACACCCATTGGGGTTTCGACGATCCAACGGTTAACCCTGATCCGCGCGCCACTTTGGCGAAATCGGTAGAGGCCATCAACGGCGTCAGCCCCGCCCCCGATTTCGTCGTCTTCACCGGCGACCTGACGCACAAGACCAAGGATGCTGCCATTCGACGCAGACGCATGGCCGAATTCAAGGAAATCGTCAGCGGGATTAAAGTCCCGAAACTGTACTTCCTGCCGGGTGAGCACGATGCCGATATGGATCGCGGTGCCGCCTTCAAGGAGTTCTTCGGCGAAACGCATCAAAGCTTTACACACAAGGGCGTCTATTTCGCGACCATCGACAATGTCTCCGATCCCGACGGCATCATCGGCATCGAGCAGCTCACTTGGCTGAGGCGCGAGCTCGCCGCACTGCCGCCGACGCAACCGGTCGTTCTCTTCACGCATCGGCCGCTTTTCGATCTCAAAGCAGATTGGGATTGGTTCACGAAGGATGGCCCGGAAGCCGTCGAACTACTCAAACCTTTCCAGGCGGCGACGGTGTTCTATGGGCATGTCCATCAGGAAAACCACCATATGACCGGAAACGTCGCCCATATCTCCGCGCGCTCCGCGATGTATCCGCTGCCGGCACCCGGCAGCCAGCCGAAGAAGGCGCCGTTGCCCTGGGATCCGGCCGCCGCCGATCACGGCATCGGCTGGCGTCAGATCGGCGCGTCCGCCGATACGCTCTCGCTCAAAGAATACCCCACCACCTGAAACAGAGATGAAATGGTCACGATCATGTCGAAATCGATAAAACTGCGCCTCGCCGCCTTCCTGCTCTTCTCGCTCTCGTTGCCGCCACTCGGCGCATTGGCTGCTGATACCGATGAAACGCCCGGGAGTGCCGGCAACCAGACTTTCGAAGATCTGCGTCGCCTGGTCGATGCGGGCGAATATGAGAATGCGCTGCCGGCCCTCGAGAAACTCGATCAGGAATCGCCCGACAATCCGGACGTCCTCAATCTGATCGGCTTCTCGATGCGCAAGACCGGCAAGCTCGCCGATGCGCTTGTCTTTTACAACAAGGCACTCGCCCTCAATCCGATGCATCTCGGTGCCAACGAGTATCTCGGGGAACTCTATCTCGAGACCAAACAGCCGGAGATGGCCAAGGCTCGCCTCGCCGTTCTCGAGAAAGCCTGCGGCGATTGCGACGAGTTCATGGAGTTGAAGGAGAAGATCGAGGGTTACAGACCGCAATCCTAAGCAATGCCCGTCAGCCAACGCACGAACCAGCGACGCGTTGGCTGGCCGTCACTCTGCGAAGCGCACATAAGAGAAATTTGGGTGGGGGCTAGTACTGTCAGGCAAATTCCAGCCTAAGCCATTTCAACTACGTATCTTTTTCTTCGAGCCATCAAAAGGCGGCCTGCCTTCCAGAAGATGGGGCGGGCCAGTCGAGGACGAGGCGCAAGAACACCGTGCCGGGCTTTCCCAGTCGGTCGGATTTTTCGGCGGGTATGATCTGCAACGCCCCCCTCGACGTAACCAAAGAGGGAGGAGCAGATGCAACATATCATTGTGCTGGCTGTCCTGTTCGTTGCCTGGTTCAGCCGGGGCGCCCTCGCTGTTGAGGATTCCGCACTCCGCGCCGACGCTGGTTTCGATCCGTTGGGAGTCTATGGTCCTGCGGCAACTTACGATATCTTACGCGACGGTGAGTTGGTCGGATCGCATCGCATCAGCTTTACGCGGACCGGCGATATCATGGCCGTGCAAAGCCGCTCGGATATCGAGGTTCGCCTGCTGTTCGTGACAGCATACAACTTTTCCTATGTGGCTAGGTCACGCTGGCGGAACGGCGAGCTGCTGAATCTTGAGGCGACGACGGATGACAACGGCGAGCGCAGCGTGGTGCGCGTGATACCGATGGATGACAGCCTGGTCGTCGATGGCCCGTCGGGCAAAACTCCCATTGCACCCGTCCTCCCTCTGTCCGAGCATTGGTGGCAGCGTTTCATTGCCGGAGAGGAACAACTCAATACCATCACTGGTGCCGTCAATCGGATCGATGCCGAGCCGCTCGGTACCGCCTATGTGCCCTTGGCCACCGGCATAACTGCGGCAGCGCGATACCGTATTGTTGGCGATATCCAGCTAGAGACATGGTACGACGAAGTTGGCCGCTGGCTTGGCATGCGCTTCCTGGCGCGGGACGGTTCGACCATCGAATATCGCTGTCGCAACTGTCGCGCCGATATGACTTCCTTGGCCAGCGATCGACCGTGAGCAAGACCCATCTCTGGATCACCGGGGGCGGCAGCGGCATTGGAAGGTCGGTCGCACGCGCTGCGGCAGCCGAAGGGATGCTGGTCACGGTCAGTGGCCGGCGGGAGGACGCGCTGGAGGAGACCAGCCGAGATCACGCAAGCATCTTTCCCGCCATACTTGATGTGACCGATGCGGTTGGAGTAGATGCGGTCTTAGATGCGATCGAGATGCGACATGGTCCCGTCGACATTGCGATACTCAATGCCGCTCGATATCAGGCGATGGACGCCGCAGATTTCGATTCTGCCGGTTTTCGCGATCACATCGAGACCAATGTAATGGGCACTGTGCATTGCCTAGCGCCACTTCTGGCCAGGATGAGGCGCCGCCGCAAGGGGCGTATCGTCCTCATTGCCTCGGTGGCCGGCTATCGCGGATTGCCGAAAGCAGCTGCCTATGGACCGACCAAGGCAGCCCTCATCAATTTGGCTGAAAGCCTACGGCCTGGCGCTGCGGTAGACGGCGTCATCATACAGGTCGTCAATCCCGGGTTCGTCGAAACGCCAATGACCGCCGGGAACCAATTTCCCATGCCATTCCTGATCTCACCCGAGAGGGCGGCAAGCCACATCTTGGCTGGGCTTAGGCGGGATGTATTCGAAATTGCCTTTCCCTGGCCATTCGTCATGCTGCTGAAGGCGGCGCGCCTGCTCCCGTATCGACTCTATTTCGCCCTGACGCGGCGCATGCTTTGACAGAGGGGAAACTGGCATGCAGAACGATGCCGCGAAAACGCTGCAACATTACCTAGCCCTCTGGATGGACCCGTCGCCCAACCGCGATCTTGACCAGCTTGACAAATTCACTGCTGAGAATGTCATCTTTCGCGATCCGATCCAGGAAGTACACGGTCGCGCCGGCCTTAAACTGCTCTTTGCCGATAGCCACCATACTGTGGCCGACAGTGACGTTCGCATAGACGGGATTGCCTGGGTCGATCAGAGCCGCGCCTTCGTGAAATGGCGCTATGCAGGCACGATCAGAAGGTTAAACCTGCGAAACTGGTCAGTCACAGGTATGAGCGACGTTCGCTTCGACGACTCTGGTTTGGTTGCGTCTCACGAAGATCACTGGGATCTCGCAACCGGCCTGTTCGAGCACTTTCCATTGATCGGCTGCTTACTCCGCCGCCTGCGAATGAGGCTGAGGTTGAAGAGTTGATGCAGCCTGGTTTGCGTCGGGCAGCTTGCGGAAGGCAATCGTCACCACGCCGAAGTCGAAGCCCCACCGACTGACCGTCGCATGGTTCAGCATCATCCCGTCAGATTGCAGGAACATCCAATCGTCGAACGACACGCGCCAACTGCCGTCGCCGACCTTGAGATCCATCTTGTAGGTCCAGTTGAGGGCATTGCCCTTTGCTCTACCTGCAGCAACGCCGACGACATCGTCAGCTCGCCCTTCATAGCGGCCGTCCCCCAACGCTCGGATGCGCCAGACCCGCTGCTGCGTTTCACCGTCGTTATAGACAAAGTCTTCGCGCAGGACCAGTTCTTCTCCCTCAATGGTCCCTTTGATGTCGACCACAAACTGCCGGCGGAGGTTGCCGAAGCGGTCGTGGAACATGCCCCACGCCCTGAGGTTGCCGAGGAAATACTCCTCGATCTTCAAAGTTGGCTGCACTGCCGCAAACTCGTCAATCTTCATGTTGTTGCACCCGCCGACCAGCCCAGCGAAGATCACGGTCAGCCCTAGCCGCAAGGCACTAAATCTGGAAGCCAAGTCGTTTACCCGGCGCATGCTCGTCCAGCCGATCTCTTCGTTTAAATGTTCAGAACCCGAACGATCTCAGTGTGCGTTGTCCGGTCGAGTGGATAGCGCCACATCACCAACACCGCTATGGCCTTACATACGCAGGGGATCCACGCGTAGATCACTGCAAGCGCCATCGTCGCCGAATCCGCTCCCGGCACCGCCGCCGACAGGTCGAGGCCAAAAAGATCCAATATTGGAAAGGCGATACCGACCGCAATCGCCGCCGCGAGCTTCGCCGACATGCTGGAAAGCGCGAAGAACAACCCAGCTCGCTCGCCACCCTGCCGCAAGCGATCGAGATCGACCACATCCGCCTGCAGAGCCGGCGGCAGGGCGAGATCGGCGCCGAGGGCGAAGCCTGTAACGATGCAAATCACAGTAAAGGCCGGAATCGCCCCGACCGACAGCAGAGGCACCACCAGAAAAGCGAGGATGGCCGCTACCATGGCCCCGCACCAGAGGCGGTGTTTGTCCACACGGGATTGCAGCTTCAGCCAGACCGGCAAGCTGAGCAGGGCTGCCGCGAAATAGATCAGCAGGATGATCCCCATTTGCCTGACCTCTGCACCGAGAACGATGGTAGTGAATAAGGGAAACAGGCCTGCCGGCAGTCCATTGGCGACGCCATTGATGAACCAGGCAACCAGCAAGCGGCGGAACGGTGCGTTGCGGCCTATCACTGTCCAGGCTTCGTACCACCCGATCACCCGTGCCGACGAATGGCGGCGACCTTCTGGAACAAAGCGCAGTAGGAGGATCAGGGACGGTACGCCCAGGCCAATGGCCACCAGCGCGGTCATCATCATGGCATCGGACAAGGATCGCCCGCCCTGCTGCAGCAGTGCCGGCAAGCTGGCCGCTATGGCGATGCCGACCAGACCGAACCCTTCACGCCAGGACGTGATACTGGTGCGCTCGGTATAGTCCACCGTTAGTTCGGCGCCCCAGGCCGTATAGGGCACCATAACCAGCGACCAAGCCGCATAGAGAATTGCGCACCAGACGCCGAGATAGATGACACCGGCATTCGTCGGTGGATCGAACACAGCAACCAGCGCGATCGCCGCCAGTATGGCACCCACTGCAATGAAAGGCTTGCGCCGGCCAGCCCGGTCGCTGGCTTGGCCGACCAGGGGATCAGTCAATACGTCAAACGTCCGCGCGAAGAATATGGCAGCCCCGGTTGCCGCCAGCCCCAGCCCTAATTCCTGTGCGTAGAAGGTCGGTACCAGCACATGCGCCGGCAGTGTTGGTACCATCAAGGCTAGAGCCGGCAGACCGTAGAGACAATGCTGCAGCCGGCCCACTTGCATCATCAACCCATCTTCACATGCACGACGTCAATCGAACCGATGCAAAAGCTGAGCAATAAGATGCTCGGCCAGAATTCGCCCGCCCTGCTCGTCATCATGTGCGCGCGTTCTTTCCCTCCAATGCTGCGAGGCGAGTCACAACGGGCTGAGCCGGTTCCCCCAAAGCAGCGTTGGAGCTTCTCGGGCGCTTCTCAAGCTGCAAAGGAACCCTTTTCCACCACAGTTTAAGAGCTTCCCAATGAATTCCGGCGATGACCTGAATCGTCAGGAATGGATAGACAAAAAGCAATTTTAGCAGTGCGGTGTCGCTCAGCTCGACCCGCTGCCCGGTGAACGCGGCACGCAGTAGCGAGCCACCGGCATCGAATTGATCAATGCATAGAGCCACTTGCGCAGCCGGCGGCAGCAGCGAGAAACGATAGCCGCCGGACATGTCATTGAAGGGGGAGACAAAGAGTGCCTTCGCACATTTCTGGCGCACGACCCGGTCATTGCCGATAGCTGGCAAGACATAGCTATGTCGCTCACCGAAAGTGTTGTTCACCTCGTAGACTGTCGCACGGAGGGCACCCTTGCCATCGTAGCAGTAAAACACCGAGATCGGATTGAACACAAAGCCGAATATCCTTGGTAGAGTGAGCACTTGCACGCGCCCCAGCGTGAACTGCAACCCCGCCTTGGCAATCTGCCCGCTGACCCAGCCCTTGAGATTGCCGCTGCCATCGCCGTGATCGCTGGCACGGAACGCCATGATGGCACGACGTTCGATCCCCAGCAGGCGCAAGCGCCTGAGGCTCTGCAGTTCGTCGAGATCTATCAACAGGTAAAAGATGCGATAGCGCAGGTAATGCTCTTTCGGTCTCAGGCGACGATGCATGACTGAGCCGCGGTAGATCGCTGATTTTATGGCACCTTGCATTTGCTTACTCCGCCGGCACCGGAATCGCCGTTGGTGGCACCCGCAGCGGCTGCGTCTCAGCGATGGCCGCTATCCGGCCGGACTGGCCGGCGACCTGCCAGGGCCTGCTCACATTGCCCAGAGCCTCTGCCACGGCAAGGCCGGATTGCAGCCCATCCTCGTGAAAGCCAGCGCCGAAATAGGCACCACAAAACCACACACCTCCAACACCCTGCAGGCGCCAGAGAGCCTCCTGGGCGCGCAACGCGGCGCAGTCGAAGATCGGATGGGCATAGTTGAAGCTGGCAAGTGTCTTGTCAGCAGCAATCGGTCGGTTCGGATTGAGTGTCACAAAAACCTGCTGTTTGGTTGGCAGATGCTGCAATCGATTCATCCAGTAGGTAACGCAGATCAGCGCACCATCATTCTCCGGCCCACCGATGACATTCCAACTCGACCAAGCGGCCCGTCGCTTCGGCATCAAACTCTCGTCACAATGGACCACGGCCCGATTGGGTTGATAGCGCAGCGCCCCGAGCAGTGCCTTTTCATCTCCGGTCGGCATATCCAACAGAGCCAGCGCTTGGTCAGAATGCGTTCCCAAGACCACGGCATCAAAGTTACGCCGAGTTCCGTCCTCCATCACCAATATGGGTCCCCGATGGCCGCGTTCGACCCGCGCAAGCTTAGCCGACAGCGCCAGATCCAGCGGCCGATCCGCCAGCAGACGCTGCACATAGGCCCGACTGCCGCCCACGACAGTGCGCCATTTTGGACGATCGCTCAGTTGCATCAGGCCATGATTGTCGCAGAACCGAACAAAGGCGCGCAGCGGATGATCCCGCATCTGATCGATCGAACTTGACCAGATCGCTCCACCCATTGGCAGCAGATGGTCGCGGACAAAGGCCTCACCAAAGCCGGCTCGCTTCAGATAGTCTCCCAATGTCAGATCATCGGCACCGACAGCAGCAGCACCGCGTGCCTCGCGATAGAAACGCATTGTATCGGCCAGCATTCGCCACATGCGCGGGCGCATGAGATTGCGCCTCTGAGCAAACAGACCACCTAAGCTGGAGCCCGAATATTCGAAGGCGCCATCGCCGAGGGAAGCGGCGAAGGACATTTCCGTCTCCCGAGTCCGCACTCCAAGATGAGCAAACAGGGCAGTCAGATTGGGATATGTCCGTTCATTGTAAACAATGAAGCCAGTATCAACCGGGACCCTGCCCTCTGGCAGGGCTATATCGATCGTGTTGCTGTGACCGCCCGGCCGGCAGTCCCGTTCGAACAGGGCAACATCATGCCTCGCCGCCAGAGACCACGCGGCGCTCATGCCGGCGATACCACTTCCAATCACAGCTATCCGTAAGCGGCCCGGCCAACCGGGGCAATCCGGCGTCGTCGCCCCAGGGTTTGTGGGTATGGGAACATTAGCCTGATCGTTCGGGGTCATTGCGAGCTCGTCCAATTGGGCGCCAAGTCGCTCTCCACGAACTAACTGGCTGGATGGGATTTTTTGATTTCCTACGGCGGCGGACGCTGGACAGATCACCCCGCTCGCCGGCTATCGCTGCAGAAGATCCAAACCCCCAGATGACGCGTACTAAGGGGTATGACTATTCTGGCAGGCACCGCCGTACCCGGCGCATTTGGCTATCTTGGCAAGGCAAACCGCCCCACATTGTTCATGGGAAGGAATGTCGTGCAGGCAATTCATGCTCAGACTAGTGTCAAGGCATGCAGATCAAACGACCAGCGGCCGGATTCAAGTGTGACTGAAGCTAACCGACCCTCGACGATGGCGGCCGCGCGCAGCCTTGATTCCGAACGGATGACAGCCCTGCTTGTTCGGTTGAAAGAAGACCAGGACGAAACGGTGTTCGCCGAATTGTTCCATTTCTTCGCACCACGCCTGAAATCATACATGCGCAAGCTGGGAGCGCCGGAAGATCAGGCCGAGGAACTGGCTCAGGAATCAATGGCCATGGTTTGGCGCAAAATACACTTGTTCGATGCCGAGCGGGCTGGCGCCTCGACGTGGATATTCTCTATTGCACGCAATCTGCGGATTGATGCTTTGCGGCGCCAGCGCCGCCCTGAAGTGCTGATGAACGACCCCTCCCTCGTTCCGGACGAGCCTGAGTCGCCGGAGCGGGAAATGGATCGTAGCCAACAAGCCGCTGCCGTGCTTTCAGCCCTGGCAACCCTGCCCGCCGAACAGGCGCGCATCGTTCACCTATCCTTCTTCGAGGACAAGCCTCATGCCGTGATTGCCGAACAACTGGGCATTCCACTCGGCACAGTGAAGTCGCGCATGCGGCTTGCCTTCCAACGCTTTCGCAAGGCCCTAGGAGAGCCTGAGTCATGATCACACATCATCCCGGGGAAGACCTGCTCGCGCTCTATGCGGCCGGATCGCTCGACGAAGCTAACTCGCTTGCAATAGTGACGCACCTGACCCTTTGCCCCGCCTGCCGCGCGGTTTGCGATGATTTCGAGGCGCTGGGTGGCGCATTGATGGATGAGAATTCGGCCGACACACTGAAGCCGGATGCTCTCGCCGGTACGCTTGGCATGATTCGGGAGGCACGGTCCGAGGTCACGGCCATCTCGGTGCCGCAGCGGTCTGCCGCGCCCACTGCTGGTGCCTCGATCCTCCCGCTGCCGCTGCAGTATTACGTGGGCGGTGATCTTGCTGTCGCAAGATGGCGTACGCTTGGTCCCGGCATCCATCACATGCCGCTCATTACGGATGGCGCTGCCACTGCCCGCCTACTGCGCATCGCTCCCGGCCGATCGGTATTTGAGCACAGTCATGCCGGCAACGAGATTACCATCGTGCTGCGCGGCAGCTATTCGGCTGGTGGCGAGGAGTTCCGGCGTGGTGACCTTGAAATGGCCGACGGCAGTGTCTCTCACCGCCCCATTGCCGGCAGCGAAGACATCTGCGTCTGCCTCGCGGTGACCGATGCGCCCCTGCGCTTTGGCAACTGGATAGGTCGTTTGATGCAGCCCTTCATCGGCATCTAGGGCGTCAGCGCTGGCAGCACGAGGCCATTGATCTGAGCCCCTCCCGTCGCCTCGCGCGCGTGGAAAAGGTAAAGCTCGAGTGCGAAGTCTCGGCACGGGGGGCAGCCCTAAGACTTATGTCAAAGTGACTTCGGGCGGCGCAACGAGTCACCAGCAATTCTGTCCGGAATGCGCGTCGCCCATCTACTCGACGGCTCCAGGAGCCGGGCCTCGAATTTTCAATTTTCGGCTGGGAACTGTTCGCCAGCGGGCACAACTGCAACCAAGAGCGCAATACGGGCGTCGATCAGCACAGGATTGGGCTGCGATGGGCGAGCCATGTGGACGAATTGAAACACAATGGCACCTTGTGGCTCGCACGCACCTCCGCCGCCCTTGCTTAACCTGTCGCCGCCCACTCAGATAACTCGGAATGAGGTTCGCTGAGTCAAGCGCCGACTGGCGTCAGACACGCTGATTTACACTCAAAGAATCAATGAGTTAGGTGGGTTTTTGGCTGTGGTGGCAGTCCGCAGCGAACCAGCCTCTGGCCCGATACCCTGCTTTTCAGGGAAGAAACAGGGAATAGTACCAAAATCGGACCCCTAGATCCTCCTAATAGCCAATTTATTGGCTGAGTAGCAGATGGTTAGTGCAAATTTCCCTATTCGCTCGAACAGGGAATTTTTTAGGAACTGCAGGGAAAAGGCACAAGGAAGTAGCCAATTGACGCAAGGCTTCTGCAAAACCTGAAATGACATGGTCTGAACTGATCTCACTACGTCGCACCACAAGATGTGTCACGGCCGGGTCCAATAAGAATCCGGCGGCGGGCCCCAATCGTGAAGGACGCAGGAATTGACTGCTTGTTCATCAAAGGGATAGCGCGCCTCCATCTCCGACGTCAGCGTGATGCCTATACCTGGCGCCGTCGGCCGCAACAGACGGCCGCCCTCGATCCGCCCCTGATCGCCGATCATCTCCGTCCCCAGTGGAAAGGCCAGCATCGGATATTCCACCAGCTTGCCGCCGCCGGCAAAGGCCGCATGATAGCTCGCCATGATGGCGGCGGCACCGCCCCAAGCATGAACCACCACATCGACGCCCTTCTTCCCGGCCGCCGCAAAAACATCCATAACGGCTGAAATCCCTCCCATCACTGAAGCGTCCGGCTGCACGAACTCATAGACGTCAGCATTTAAGCGCTCGATCATCTCCTTGGGCGTGGTGATGATCTCGCCACCGCAAACCGGCACTGCTCTGCCCCCGGCAAACTGGATCGTTTTGAGGTAGAGTTTTCCGCTGCCTATTCCCAGGCTGGGAGGAGTGGAAGACATGAAGGCATCGCGTTTCACGGACGCGCAGAAAGCGTTCATTCTGAAGCAGGGCGAGGAAGGGTTACCCATAGCCGATATCTGCCCGAGCGTACTGAAATACGGTTGGCGACATACGAAAGACCTTCAGTTGGTCGAGTTGGCTGCGACTGGAAGTATAAGGTGAACCCTTGTTCCCTTGCCCATTTCGCTGTCGATCTTGATGTTGCCGTCCATGCCCCTCGCTAGACCCTTGCAGATCGCAAGTCCGAGGCCCGAGCCGCCTTGGTCACGAGAATGAGCTCCCTGCACCTGGACGAAGGGTTGCCCAAAGTCAGCGATGCGGTCCGCCGGTATGCCCCTTCCATTGTCGCTGACGACGAGTGCCAACCAGCCACCGTCCCGTTGCACTTCAACCCGGACCTTGCCCCCCTTGTGAGTGAATTTTATGGCGTTGCCGATCAGGTTGGTAAGGATTTGATGGATAGCGCGGCGGTCGCCGAGGACCATGCTGCCGCTGCTTCCTTCCTGGATTTCCAAACTGATGGCTTTCTGAGCGGCGATCGCCTCCATAAGGGTTGCCGCCTCGCGCATCGCCACGGTCGTGTCAACTGGCACAATCTCGAAGTCGTACCTGCTTGCCTCGATGCGCGACAGGTCAAGGATGTCGTTGATGAGAGAAAGTAGGTGCCGGCCGCTTTCATGTACGTCATGGATGTATTCGCGGTACTTCTCGTTGCCAACCGGCCCAAGAGTCTCGTTCTCGATCAGCGATGCAAATCCGATAATGGCGTTGAGCGGTGTTCGCAGCTCATGGCTCATGGTGGCTAGGAACTGAGACTTGGCCCGATTGGCAGTTTCCGCCTTCTTTAACTGGATTTCCCTTTCTTCGGCAAGCTTTCGGAGCCCGGCTTCGGCCTCTAGGACTTCGCTCATATCGCGGAAAATGACTGTCATGGAAAGACTGTCGCCGACCCTGACCTTCGAGATGCCAGCCATCAGGGGGACGAGGGTACCGCTGCGATGCAGGCCGTTGACCTTGCGCCAGTTCGACATCTTTTGGCGAGATCGCTCGCCCTCAGCAAAAGCCCGCATCTTGTGCCCATGGTCGGCGCGATTCGGCAGAGGGATCAGCCGGTCGATCGGCTGGCCCAGGATCTCGCTGGCGCGATAACCCAGGATCGCCTCGGCTTCCGCGTTGAACACGGTGACCTTGAACTCTTCATTGACCGTGATGATTCCCACCATGGCAGTGTCGAGAATGGAAGAAAGCCGGGCTTCGCTTGCTATCAGTGCCTGCTCGGCAGTTTTCCGCTCCGTAATATCCTGCACGATGCCGAACAGCCGTACAGCCTTGCCGTCGCGCATTTCGGCCTGGCCCTGGTAACGTACCCACAGGCGGCGCCCCTTCGCGGTCACGAGTGGAAGTTCAAGGTCCCATGGCGTGCCATGGTCTATGCAGGTCTCCGCTGCGGCCCGGGCCACCGGCTGGGCATCTGGTGCGAAGAAGCCCAGTGCCGCTTCGGTCGCAGGTGCCACCGGCGGCGGAAGCTCGTAAATGCGGAACGTTTCGTCGGACCAGATTGACTGCAGTGTCGAGAGATTTAGTTCCCAGCCCCCGACCCTGGAGATGAGGCTGGTGCGCTCCAGCAAGCCTGCGGTGGAGGCCAGCTCCTCGGACTGCCGCGCATCTGCAAGGACCAGCACGAGGGTTTCCGAGAGCATATGGCATTGCGCGAGTTCCTGCCCGGTGAACGGCTGGTCCGCCGCAAGTCGGCCCAGCATGAAGACGCCGAGACAGCGCCCTTGCTGCATAATGGGGAACGCCGCGACGCTTTTGAACGGAACATCTGCGAGGTCGGACCTGCGGTTCGGCCATGAGGAATAATCGTCGATGACCACGGGCTTTCCGTCATCGATCGCCTGCCAGGCGAGTTTTGCAACCCCTCTTGTCGCGACGTCGCCGACCCTGATGCCGGAATTACTTGTGCAGGCCCTGGTCACGAGGTCGTCGCCCTCGAATAGCATAAGGTCGCAATGCGGTGCGTTCCAAAGTGTGCACATGCGCTCGACGACCAGTTAGAGCAGGGGCTGCAGTTCGCGTCTTGCAAGCATCTCGTTGGTCAGTTCGCGCAGCGCCGACAGGAACTCGTTTGACCGCCTTAACGCGATTTCGGCCGCCTTGCGCTCGGTGATGTCCTGCACCACCTTCACCAGGTGATCGATCTCACCGCTTGCGCTTGGGACCGAACGGGCCGAAACGTCGGCATGCATCACTGATCCATCGGCGCGGATGAACCGCTTTTCCATCCGGTAGCCAACTGATTTTCTCGCAACCATTTCCTCTAGCAGCCGGTTGTTTTCGGCAACGTCTTGGGGATGGGTGATGTCGGTCCACGACTTGCCGATGAGGTCTGCTTGGATGTAACCCAGCATCTTTGCTAAGGCGTCGTTGACATCGAGGAAAATCCGCTGCGGCGAAGTGATCGCTATGCCGATGAGCGGCAGGCGGTAAACCTCATTAAAGCGGCTCTGGGCCCGGTCACCTTTGGCAACGACTGCGGTGGTTAGCCATCCAATAGCGGTCGTCTCGACCAGGAAGAGTGACAGTATTAGTTCCGTCCATTGCCCGGCATGCCCGAAAGGGCCTTTTCCGCTTGCCGTTGCGACCAGGGCGGCCACGTTCAAGGTGAGTGCGCCGCCAGACATCAGCATCGGGCTGAGGCGGAGCGCGGCCCAGACCAAGATGGGTATGGGCAGAAAAGCAATGGGGTTGCTGCTATTTGCAAAGAAGGTGATGAACGTGACGAGGCCGAGAACGCCAAGATATGAAAAGGTTTCAACACTTCGGCTTTTGATGGCCCGAACTGCCGGCACGTTTACGGTAAGCAGGAACGGGGCCATCACAAGCATGCCAAGAAGGTCGCCCAGCCACCATTTCAGTCCAGCGCTGATCATTGCATCCGCTGGCACAATGCCACCCAGGTACAGGGATAACGTGCCGACGATGGCGGAAATGGAGGTACCGGCGGATAAGCGCGCGGAAAGCTGCAGCAGGTCGCCGCCAACTGTCAGGGATTGGACGATTTGCGTCCCGCGCAGTAGATGGACGGTGACAAGCGTGCTGAGGGTGGCGCCGATGGAGATAGCGAAAGACACCACCCATCCGTTTTCATTGGAAATGTTTAGTAAGAAGGAGCCAAACAGGACGCCCGGGAAACAGCGCCAGCCCCAGCGCTGAATCCCTGCAACCGCGATGCCGGCCGGCAGCCAGATGTCTGAGATGTTGTTGCCCACCAGCGGCATGAGCAGAGACAGCCTGCCCGTGGTGAAATATGCGAGGGCGAGTATTAAGATTCGCGCAGGAACACTCGAAAGCAAAGGCCGGCTGGACGCGGTTTCCTTGGCGGCTCCCCTGTTAGTGGCCATGGCACCTCATGCCACTATGGCACCTCGATGCCGGTGCGGGGGTCGTCCATCCCATCAGGTCAGTTTCTATCGCGGCCATATTCCAACGTTTCCCGTTCCTCAAGCGCTGCCGGCAATTTTACGATTACCTTGGTCCAAGACCCCTTCTCGCTTCCAAACTCAATTTGCCCATTCATTTGCTTGAGAAGAGAAGTGACGATTGCCAAACCAAATCCACTGCCTTCTTTACCTCTTAGATATGGGCTCGACACTTGAACGAATGGCTGCCCGAGCTTCGCTATATCAAGCTTGCTGATTCCAATTCCATGGTCTAGCACTTCGAAGACGATCTTTCCCTCGTCATCTCGCACGTCGATTTGGATCTTTCCACCATCTCGAGAAAATTTAATCGCGTTGCCGATCAAATTTATCAAAATCTGCCGCAATGCTTTTTCATCGACACGAGCAACTTCTCTATTTGATTGGCTGTGAAATTCATAAACCACCTTTCTCGCGGCCATTAGAGGGTGCATGATTTCAAGCACATTTTTGATCGTGTCGCACACATTCACATTCTCTGGATTGAGGTCGCTCTTGCCCGCTTCAACCCGAGAATAGTCGAGTATTTCGTTGATCAAAGATAAGAGATGTTTGCCGCTTCTGTGCATATCAGAGATGTATTGCCGCTGCTGATCGCTTTCAATTTCACCGGCGATACCGCTCATAAGAAGCTCGGCAAATCCAATGATGGCATTTAACGGCGTCCGCAGCTCATGACTCATGCTCGCTAAAAAGGCATCCTTGGCTCGGGACGCCGCTCGCGCGGCATCCCTGGCTACAATTGCCTCTTCTCTTGCTTTCTCGGCATTCGATAAAGCCTTTTGCTCATTCGAAATATCTAACTCAATCGCCAGAAAGCCTTTCGGATTGCCTGCGTCGTCCAAGATCGGATTGCATCTAATGTCGACCTGACGTGAGCCCCATGGCTCATCCATTCGGAAGGAGAATCCGTTCCACATTTGAACCCAGTTCGGGTTGTTGGGCAACGGGGTGGGGCGCGGAGCCCTCAACCAGCGCAGGCGTCCCAGCCCGTTGCTTCTCCGGGGCGCTGATGGCGGCGTAGAGGGCTGGTGGAATGTTGCCGATCGCACTGTGCGGCCGGACCGTGTTGTAGTCGTCCTTCCAGGCCCGCAGGGCCTGCCTGGCTTGAGCGAGCGAGGTGAACAGCACTTCGTTCAGCAGTTCGTCCCTGAGCCGCCCGTTGAAGCTTTCGATGAAGGCATTCTGGGTCGGTTTACCCGGCGCGATGTAATGCCAGTCTATCCCCGTCTCCTGCGACCATTTGAGGATCGCCATGGAGGTCAGCTCCGTGCCGTAGCACATTGGGAAGTGAACTTTGGGGGGAAGCGCTCTTGCCTGGTTCAGGCGTAGAGAGCGTAGCGACCGGCGCCTGAACCAGGCGGTCATGGTCAGCCAGCAAATCTCTAAAGTGCCGTTGTCAACGACAACACTTTGGAGATGGACCAACCATGACCAAGCAGAAGTCTACGCCTGACAGGGCGGCATTGGTAGCAATTGACGTTTCAAAGCATCGCCATGAGGTATTGATCGAGGCCCCGGGAATGGGCAGGCGTCGACGGCTGACCGTTCTCAATAGCCGTGTTGAACATGACCGCTTCGTCGCTATCCTCGGCGATCTGGGATGTCCGGTTGTGATCGGCTTCGAGGCAACAGGGAACTATCACAGGGCCTTGGCTTATCGCCTGCTACAGGCAGGCTTCGAGCTACGCCTGGTATCTTCGGTCGCTCTGGCGCGCACCCGGGAGGCCTTGCATAACGGTTGGGACAAGAACGACCCCAAGGATGCGCAGGTCATCCTGCACATGCTGAGGATCGGCGCCACGCAACGCTATTGCGATCCCTTGGGCACCGGAATCAATGACCTGCAGGAACTCTCAAAGACTCATGAGATGATCTCAAAGGCAAAGACGGAGATCTGGCACAGGCTGCTCAATCACTACTTGCCACTGTATTTTCCCGAGATCGAACGGTTCCGGGGCAATACGCGCAGCGACTGGTTCCTGGCCTTCCTTGAACAGTTCCCGACGCCAGCCAGTATCACAGCGCTAGAGCGAGACGCTTTTCTCAAGGCGGCCTGGGGCGTGGTTGGCAAGAAGGTGTCAAAAGCCCGCCTTATCAATGATATCTACGAGACCGCCTGTTCCTCCGTCGCCTTGCCGGTCCCGCTCGATTCCGCTGCCATCACCATGCTCCGGATGGTGCTCGCAGAGGCCCGAGGCCTCATCCGGCAGCGCGATCAGATCGAGCGATTGGCGCACGATAGGCTCGCCGGCGACCGGGATTATCAGCTCCTCCGACAAATTCCTGGCATTGGCCCTATCCATGCACTGACAATATTCGCCGAGGCCGGTGACCTGCGCCGCTTCAGCCATCATCGCCAGTTCCTGAAGTTCTGTGGTCTCGATCTGGCGACCCATCAATCCGGTACCTTCCGAGGCCGTACCAAGCTGTCGAAGTTCGGCAACGCCAGGCTCAGGCGGGCCTTGTGGATGGCGGCACAGGTGGCAATCCGCCAGAAGGACAACAGCTTTCGGGATAAGTTCGGCCGCTATATGCAGCGAATGCCCGATGACCCCGATCACCGCCGCAAGGCGGTAACTGCAATCACCGCCAAGATGGCGCGCGTCGTACATGCGGTCATCAAGAACGGTGCCGACTATCGTCCCTTCTATGTGGGGGCGATGCCAGGTGGAAGGACCCCTCTCTGTAGTGGCCGTGAGGGCGCTCCGGCGACCCTGTAGATAATGTTCGGGCCTTCCACCTGGATTGGGTATCTCGTTTTAAGGACGGTCAGGGCCGCGGCATCGACGAGACCGATGGACCCTATGTTTGCTATGGCAGAGAGCTTTATCTGCAACGGTGGAAGCCACTTGGTGAATACCTACAAATTACGAACGTCCGGCATGCCGGACGATGGGATTTGCTGACTGAATTTCCCTCTTGCATCCCAATATAGGACGTTGTCGGAGACGCAGGTCAATGGTCGCCCGCGCCCGGCCATGACCGCCTCCAGTTCCCGCGTCACCCGTGCCCCGGAGAGCGAGGTATCGGCGACCAGGGTGAGGCATTCCCGCGTGAAGTCATCGACTACCGTCAGGATGCGAAAGCGCCGCCCGTCGGTGAAGGCATCGCTCACGAAATCCAGCGACCAGCGCTGGTTCGGTCCCTGCGGGACGGCCAAGGGCGCCCATGTCCCCAGGGCGCGCTTGCGGCCGCCCCGGCGGCGCACCTGCAACCGCTCCTCGGCATAGAGCCGCCGCAGCTTCTTGTGGTTCATCTGGATTCCCTCCCGCCGCAGCAGCACCAGCAGGCGTCGATAACCGAAGCGGCGCCGCACCGCCGCCAACTCCCGCAGCCTGGTCCGCAGCGCCGCATCGTCGGGCCGTGACGACCGATAGCGGATCGAACTACGGTCGGTTCCGATCACCGAACACGCCCGACGCTGGCTCACCTCGTAGCTCCGACAGAGATGGGCCACCGCTTCACGCCTTGCGGCGGGCGTCAGAATTTTTTTGTTGTGAGATCCTTCAACATGGCGTTGTCCAGCATCGCCTCGGCCAGCAGCTTCTTCAGCTTGGCGTTCTCGTCTTCCAGCACCTTCAGGCGCCGGGCCTCCGAGACATCCAGCCCGCCATACTTGGACTTCCACTTATAGAAAGTGGCAGTCGAGATGCCGTGCTTCCGGCAGACGTTCGCCGTTGCCACCCCTGCTTCCTGCTCTCGCAGGATGCTGATGATCTGTTCTTCCGTGAACCGCGATCGCTTCATCGTCCGTCTCCTTCTTCAGGGACGGATTCTACCCAAAAATGGAGGAGGTCTAGGGGCTCAGGTCAGGGGCAGAGCACGCCGATGGCAGCCAGATGCTCATCTAGAATTCCACCGCCTATCAGGCGCGACCGGAATCCTTCATCCCGCTGATTGGCCCCCTGGTCGGCGGCGCCGATGTCGAGACCAGCATGGTCTGGTTTGAGTTCGACCCGACCGGTACGCTGGTCAACTACAGTGCCAATGACACGGCAATCGGATCGGCAAGCAATCTGGCGGCACCAGCAACCCCGCAGACCCCGGCACAGCCAAGGAAAACGCTTCCCTGATCGACCGGGGCCTGCTGGACTGTTGAAGCGGCGTGGCAACCAGACACCAAGCAACCTCCCGACAATCACCAGGCGTCTACCATCTTTGGCCCCAAACTCACGACTGCGGGCCAGCCTATGAACCTAGTCTTCCTTCTTCGGGTTCTTGAAGTTCGGGATCACCTCCCACTCCTCATGTGGCTTGGTCGGGTCTTCCCGGTAAACTGGGCCTACCGGCTCGTCGCGGAAGTTGTGCGGGATGAAGATCCGAACGCCTGACTTGCCATTCTCTGTTGCGGGTTCGATCCCAACTCCGCACTCCACAGCGAATGCCTCTAGTACTTGAAACGCCTTCGTGTCCCCGCGGGCGGCCTTACCTGCTTGCGCGCGGTACATGATTTCTCTCACGGTGAGCTTCTTGGCCTTGCCATTGGTTTTGATCTCGACAAGTTCATCAAAGGTTTCAGTCAGGATAGTCTTGGCATTTCTGGATTTTTTTGGCCGGCCCTTTGGATTGCCCGACTGTCCCTTCTTGAACTGGCTGTGCTTTGGCGGTTTGCAGTAACCCACCTCACAAGAGTCAGGTAGATTCTCGTTGGGCTCCTCTGGGTCGTTCAGCCGTTCTCGCTTGATCGGACGTCGCATGTCGTCGTCATCATTGTTCGCCATTGTTTCGCTCCTTCGCAGTTTGCTGATAAGTTCTTCCGGTTGATTCCAACTTCACTTCACCCTTGGTCAAGGCTTGCCAGCGTCGAATAGCCGTATCCACGTAGAGGGGATCGAGCTCCATGCCAAAACACCGGCGGCCGACTCTTTCGGCGGCCACCAGGGTCGTCCCGCTGCCGAGAAAGCTGTCCAGCACGATGTCGTTGCGCCGCGAGCCGTCCAGAATGGCATCAGCGACGAGGGCGGTTGGCTTGACCGTGGGATGCACGGCCAGGGGGCTGCCTTCGCGACTCGTTCTGGCGAGCGTGTTTGCTCCTGGGTAATTCCAGACATTGGTCCGGTTGCGCCCGTACTTGCCGAGCTGGACGTTGTTGTGGTGTTTTTCTTTGCCCTTCTTGAACACGGAGATCAGCTCGTGCTGGCTGCGATAGAAGGAGCCCATCCCGGCATTATCCTTGACCCAGACGCACATGTTGAGGAGTGCGGCATAGACATCTGTGCCAGCTTTATGCAGCTCGCCGATGTGGCGCCAGTCCATACAGATGTAGTGAAGAGAGCCGGACCGGCTGGCTGCTGCGAGGAGACAGAAAGCCCTTGAAAGGAAGGCGGTAAATTGCGCTTCCGACATCTCGCCGGCGGCCATGGCGAATTCCCGGTGCCGCGTCTTGCCAAGGCCCGTGGCATGTCCGTCGATGGGAACATTGTAGGGCGGGTCGATGAACACGAGACCCGCCCTCTCACCCCCCATCAACCGCTCGAAAGAGGCCTTCTCAAGAGCACTACCGCAGTAGAGGCGATGGCCGCCAAGCAGCCAGAGATCGCCCGGCCGGCTCACCGCGGGACCGGCCTCGGGTAGCGCATCGGCTGGATCCGGCTCAGGCTCCACCTGCGACAATTGTCCGATCCGAATATCGATCTCGCCCATGTCGAACCCGATCACGTCGAGATCAAACTCCAGATCGAGCAAAGAGAGATCGCGGAGCTCAGTCGCCAGGATATGGTCATCCCACTCGGCGATCTCCGCCAGGCGGTTGTCCGCGATCATGAAGGCGCGGATCTGGGCCTCCGAAAGATGTCTGAGGGAGATCGTGGGTACAGTCTGCCAGCCGAGCCGTTGACAGGCGAGCAGACGGGCGTGGCCGGCGATGACGTTGTGATTGCCGTCGATGAGAATGGGGACGTTGAAACCAAAGGCCTCGATGCTCCTACCGAGCTGGGCGATCTGTTTGGCACTGTGCTTGCGCGCATTCCGAGGATCTGGCCGGAGGGCCTTCACCGGCATCGGGAGAATCTCCAGAGCCTGCGATTGTCCGGAGAAAGTCGGGCTTTTCTTACCACATGACTTTGGGCTCTCCGGCCGATCGCTGGCCGATCGCCAATACAATCTTTCTCGTGGTACCCTTTGCAATGCGTTCTGTTTTGCCATGATGATTCTTCCAATTGAGAAGATCACAATGGCCACTTCCGGTTGGGCAGAAAAAGACAATTCCTTGAGGCTCTGCCACAATACTCAAGAATGTTGGGCGTAAATCAGGCAAACATTCGCGTGCAGGAGGCATCTGGAATGGCACTCTTCTTCTCCGTGCCATTCCAGACCAGTTCTCGCCGGCTACGCGGCCACATATGCGCTATAGCGCCGGGGGCCGCCGAACTGTAGCTGGCGTTGTACCGGTACGATTTCCAAGCTCCCACCAGTAAGGGCCGCCAGCTTGTAGTCGAACCACGCCATGTATGAGTCAAGTGGATGGCGCCCAATCTGTGTGCGGGCACCCAATCCAGCAAGTACTTCATGGGGGTGAGTTCGATCAGCCAGTCTCATATCATTGAATTGTTTGTTTCGGAGTCGGCGCATGGTCTCCAGCTCTTTGTCAGGAATGGCAAGCATAACCATAAAGTAGTAGGCGACAGCCCTCGGCCCATGTGGAACACGTTTGGGTGCCTTGGAGTAAAGCCGGCAAATGTTCCTGAGAGACATGTTCCCGAGCAATCTTGCCAATACCGCAAGGAAGAGCGCGATTCGGTCATCTCCTTCGGGAAACTTTCTTGGCGCACCGCGTTTCGCTGTTTTGAGTGACATACGGTTCTCCTTGTGTGGTCTGGTGTCGATAGGCTGTCATTCGGAGCTATGAGCACGGCTTTTTGATGCAATTCTCATCCGCGCATAGGCGGCAATCGTTACCTGCTAGATGTTACTTTGCGCCGCTACAATCGGATCCGCAATCCACTCATCTTCGGCACGGCCAGATGAGGTGAAGATAAAGTTGGGCGATAAAGTTTCATTGCTGTTGACACCACAACTCTAGCGTGGCCCCACGCAGTTTGGGTTTGTCAAATTCTGCTCGAGTTTTTGTCGGTCAATCTATAGGCGGCTAAGAACGACGAGACCGACTGGCCGGATTCTGCCATTCCCACGCCCCGATATCCAACATGCCCGGATACCAGGGGTAGAGCTCGCGTGCGAGATAGATGATCTCTTCCCGCTTCTTGGTCCGCAACATACGGTGATGCTTGAAGAATTCCGCGACGCGGCTATCGGGCGCGATGTCGATGCTGGAGTACTCGGTGAGCAGTACCCGAAAATCCCGCGCCAGGATGTTGACCGCCATATTGGCGATTTTGAGGCCGATACCGTCAAATTCCAGCAGGCGGCGAATGACCCCGGCGCTGCTCGACCCCGGCGCCCAAATCCTGCCGGCATCGCCTTCGTATCTCTCTGTGATGAGCCGAATGGCACCATAAAAGTAGGCGGCCATCTTGCCGGGGAACCGATGCAATCGGCCGGATGCGAAGATCTCCCCGAGATGCTGGGCGTCGCAGCTTGAGAAGTGGGTGAAGCTCATGCCGCCGAGCGCTTCCCCAACCGTGGTTGGGATACGCCAGGCCCGCGAGGTGGGGATCTGGCGGTCCATGACACAGCCCAGAACAAAAAGATGGGGGAATTCCGCGATGTTATTCAGATATGACTCGGCCGCGGGATCACCGGTCTCAAAGTCCGACCCGATCTTTGCTTGACCGAGCCGTTCCTCGCCGCAGCGGATCAGCCAGTCGATTGCTGCCACCTGTGCCGCATCCAGATCGGCCGGGTACTGCCGCCCCAAGGTCAGGGGCCGCCAGCGGGCATGTGCTTCGGCGAGGGTCAACGGTGCCACGCGCGGCTTGGCCTCAAGGGGCGTTTTTTCGGTCATACGCCCCTCCTCTGGCCGTTGGTCAGGAGCGTCGCTTTTCCTACCGTCATCTTGTCTCTCCATTCAGTGTAACGACCGGCAGCATGATCCGTGCATGAGACTTATCGTCTACATCATTGAGGTGACCCTGCCCGCTCAGGCACTTGCAAGCAGGCGTCATCCTCCTAGCGGTTGCTGGAAGGGGATTTGCTGGGCGCCGGGTCAGCGCTGTCGATGCAGAACGAGAATGCTCCGGTGCAGGGCGGCTGCGTCGGTCAGCCGGGTTTCAAGGTCCAGCAGGGTGCCGACGGCGGCGTTCATCTCGCCTTGCTCGACATAGACCTGAGCTTCCGTCAGATGCTCTACCGCATCGCCCAGAAGGTGCGAGAGTGCCGCGATCGTGACGGCCATCCCTTGGGCAATGTCGCTATCGGTACCCCGCGCCGGCTTTGTCACCCACCTATCTCCTTCCTATTCCTCGCCACTCTGATGGCTTGCTTCCCGACCCAAGTCCAGCGAAATGAGACTCTTAGGCTGTAGATCAATAGGCGACGATCCGGTCCCCTCGGGGCATGGATATTCGCCGTCGCGTGGGGATCAATATGAGGAAGCACCGGGAGGAGCGGGGCTGGTCCCAGGAGGAGCTCGCCTTCGAATGCGGCCTGCATCGGACCTATATCAGCGGGGTCGAGCGCGGGGTCCGGAACCCGACGGTGATCGTGTTGCAGAAGATTGCCAAGGCGCTCAAGGTGCCGGCGGCTGCACTGTTGGATGAGAGTGGGCGGCGTCAATAGTCAGATTTTAGCTCGCCGATCTAATGCCGAGGCAGACCGACTTTGAACATAGTCGAGAGCAGCGCGACTCCTCGATAGTAGCGGCGCGACCATTGGCACGCCGCCGGCAGTTGCAGGCGGTGCTGCCGGGGCCATTCTGGCAGGGGAGAAACGCCATGAAACTTCGTCCTATCCAAGCCGCGCTCGTCGAGGAAACCCGACGCCTGATCCGGGAACTGGTGCAGGAGGTCACACTCGACTTCGCCACTAAGAGCCGGAATCCGGGGGTGCAGCTCGACATGGCCGGGGATCTGGAAGCCCAGGCCTGGGCGCTTCGGCAGGACTTCGCACGGCGCGCCGGTAGATAGCGGATCCGGGCGCCGGGTGGCGTGGCGGCTGCCTGCCGTTCGCCGGCGAGGGGGTTTCCACAGCTGTTGATTGCCGTAGTATGGTAATCGGGGGCCGTAACTGGCGAGAACATGACAATGGCGAAGAAAACGGCCGGCAAGACCAAGCCGCGCAAGTCATCCGGCCGCATGGCAAGCAAAGGCTTTCCGAACCTGATCGACGTTCACGTGGGTCAGCGTATGCGCCAGCGACGGACGTTGCTGGGTATGAGCCAGACAGTTCTGGGCGATGCCATCGGCCTTACCTTCCAGCAGGTGCAGAAGTACGAACGCGGCGCCAACCGGGTCTCCGGTAGCCGTCTCTTCGATCTCAGTCGCGTTCTCGATGTGCCGATATCCTATTTCTTTGAGGATATCCCTGGCGATGTGCAGAATAAATCACCGTCCAAGCTCATGGGCGTCAAGGCACCGGCGCCGGTCGAATATGAGGCCGATCCGACGATGAAGCGGGAAACGCTGGAGCTGGTGCGGGCCTACTACCGAATTCCACGAGCGGCGACGCGGAAGCGGCTGGCGGAATTGGTGAAGGTGCTGGCAAAGGCCGGTGGCGAGGAATAGGCGCCGGCCCAGTTGCCGCGGCTACGCCCCTGCGGAGCTGTCGGACGCCAACTGTACCGCCGCCATATGCACGGCGCGGGTCGCTTAAATTTGACCGATCCTCAGAATCTAGGCCACGGATCGCTGAAAAATTCCAGTTGTGATGGTCGCATCGGATAGACACAGTTGATTGATGTCAGGTGGTAGCCGCCTAACATGCATTATGGAAAATAGAGTAACTAACTACTATTGCGCCGTAGATACAGTGCTCACATGGTAGGGATCACAGGGTCAATCCCCGCCACACGCGGCCTCTTAGAGGTCCATGCTAAGTTCGGTTTGTAGGCCGCACGCGAATTGCAGTTCGAATATCCTGCATCTGAACCCGATTGGCGATTAGAGATTGTCTGAGCGAGTCGAAAATCGGCGCACCGACTTGCTCATCTTCAATGGTTACAACGAGTGAAAACGGAATGCCTTCTGCAGGAAATGTAGCCTCCGCACGCACCACGCTTTCGACCTCAACTCGCCACTCGGTTGAATTACCCACGCCCTCAGAGAAATCTGCTTCATAGCGTTTAGTCGGCCACCACTTCAGCCCATACTGGATCAGACTTTTCTCTGGTATCGATAACTTACCAGTTCGCGGTAAGAAGGCTTGCGATACCTGATCGTGAAAACTCGGGGTACCATCCTTCTGATCGGCCGGCTGCCTCTGCTTTAGATGTGCGCTGAGATTTACCCGAATAAACTCGGCACCGAACGCCTGATCAATTGGGGGGTCATATACCAGCGTCATCTTGACACGACCGCGACATGCACGACTGGCTTGATCTACGAGGGGTGCCGGCCATGCAAAAGGAAAACGCAGTATAGCGGGTCGGTTTACCCCCACAGACAGACGGCTTTCGAATACAAGAGTAATTGCATGATCGCCGGTTTCTAACATTGAGGCAGCGTCAGCCGGTTGGCCAAAACCAACAAAGCGTCGTGCTACGTCCTTTAGCCGGTTGTTGGATAGCGGCGCCGGCACAATCGAGTTGTGAATCATAAATGCGCGCAATGTCCGAGGTGCTAGCCTTTCGGCCGTGGCAATGTCCAATGCTGCAAGGGTCTTGGCTACAAGTGGCGCAGCGAAGCTTGTGCCACAGGTCTGCACCTGCTCGCCAGTAGGAGCGCATGATATCAGATGAGTGACGGTTGGGTTTGCCGCATCACCTGTGCCGCCGAAATGAGCAACATCAGGCTTGACCCCCACCCGCAAGCCGGGGCCCCATCGAGTATAAGTGGCCGGAGCGTGCTCCATATGAGCAGACCCCGGCGGATTCAAGGCTCCAACAGCAATCGTTCTCACGCTTTCACAAGGCATGAAAATTGTATCGTTCACGGTCCTAGTAGCAATCTGCGCAAGCACTTGATTGACTTTTCCTGGCCATGCGGGGCGCCAGTCGGCTCCGCTAAGATTGCCGGCAGAATTGACGATTAACACGCCCAAGCGGTCCTGGATATCATCGAGCCGCGCAGCGTAAATGCTGTATGTATCCGGATCAACGGAAGCCACGACATTCAGCGACATATTGAAAATTCGGACGCCGTAGGTTTCACGAGCCTCCGCAATTGCAACTTCGAGCTCTTCGAGAAACGCCTCAAACCCGCGTCGACCATAGGTGTCAAGAAAAGGGCCAGAGGGCAGTAGAGGGAGATCAACCACCGAACATCCGTCCTCCTCTCGTGCCAAGGCCGGACCATTTGCCCCCCGAGCGCCAACTAGGACGCCCGCCACCATCGTTCCGTGGTCTGGGTCGTATTCACCTGGCTGCAAGAAATCGTGACGTGCTTCGACCCAAGCCTCCAACGGTCCGGCGATTCCTGTGTCAATCACTCCAACCTTTGGGTATCGCCCTTCCACAACGCGAGCCGGAATGGAGAAAATACTGCCTGAAGGAGTGCTATCGACATTGGTAGGTTGAATCAGCAAGGGAAGACGGATACGCCTCACCAATGGATGCGCCGACAATGCTCGAAGGAACTCGTCGTGCCGCATAACGTCCTGGTCGACACGCACCGGATGCCGGAAATCATTCGAGTTTGTCTGAACGAGCCGCCGATCCTCGAGACGTGGAGCTTCTTTCGTGGAAGTTAGAAGCGCTTCGATTGCGGGAGTGCCGCCTGGGCTCGGCAGTAGTGTCGCCACCAATCCATCTCCTGCGTTGAGGAAAATTGATTGGAGGCTGAGAAAGGATTTATGAAATCCTAGTGCATCGCCATCGTGACCAACACCAAGCGGTTGCGCCTCAAACAACTCGATTAGATAACCGCTTGCCGCTCTTGGATCAGTCATCGCGCTTACGGCTTCAGCAGCAGAAAAGCTGCGCTTTCTGTCAGAAGGCGCAATATCGATCGCCTCAATAGCTCCCACCTCCGATCGTGCTCGCGATACGTAGTGATATGGCTTCCCTGTCTCGCGAGACTGACGGATCTGCGCCTCGCTCTCGGCCTCAGCAATCCTCGACTGCAGTCGACGTAGGTGAATTTGGGGCGCTCTAAAAAACAACTCTCCCGGCGCTCCGGCTCCAACGCAAGGAAACTGATCAGGGATAAAGACCGCACGGTTGGGGCGGTACGACTTAGCGATAGCCTCTGTTCGCATCCGCACCCTCAAATAGCTAAGGGGACCGTAAGGGGACGCTTGGAGAGACTGCGCAACTTGGTCAAGTTTCACGATAAGCCCGTCACGATGGCGCACAAAATCACCGTCTCTTTTTTCAAAGAAATCCTTATCCGTGCCTCCCCTTTTTGGGTCTGGCGCTCGAAGATAGGCGTCGTCGTTTAGGACAATCTGCACCGGGTTATTTGGCATAAACCCCCCTTAATTTGCCCGCCTACCAGCATATTCTTTACGATAGCGGGAAATTGTCGGCTGACTATGGCCGAGCATTGTGGCAACCGACTCTTGCTTGATGCCAAGCCCTGAGGACAATAGCGCCCCAACAAAACTGGGCTCATCTTCCACGAACAACCGGCCTGGCGAGCTCTCCCCGGTATCTATCCCCATGCGTGGCACGAGCGATTTTGCCGCCTCTATAACTACCGCCGACGATACTTTCACCGCCCCAAGAGCCAGAACGCGTTTCAGTGCATCAGTAAAATTCTTGAGATCCGAACCCGATCTCCCACCTACTATGAAAGCAAGGGCCTTGACCACGTCCTCCTCAATCTCAAGCGGCGTGAGAAAAGTCTGCAGCATCGATATGCGCGTTCTCTCATCGGGTAAGTCGATACGAATATGGTTCTGAAACCGTCGCCATACCGCACTATCGAGCAGCGTATCGTGATTCGTGATTGCAATAGTCAGTCCTGTGTTTGCGCGGCCGTCGAGGTTCTGTAGCAGCGTGTTAACTACACGTTTAATCTCCCCCACCTCGTGAGGATCATCGCGCATTTTGGCCAGCGCATCGAACTCATCCAGAACCAACATGCATCTGTATCTATTAGCGAAAGAAAAAAGATTTGCGATGTTTCGCGCGGTCGTCCCCAAAAAGGAACTCACAAGGCCATCGATACGAGCATTTACGATAGGCAGCCTCAGCTGAGACGCTAACCAAAATGCAGATAGTGTTTTCCCAGTGCCCGGAGGACCATAGATCAAACAAGAGCGTGAAGGCTCAACGCCGGCAGCACGCAGTGCGGCAGCCTGGCGCCACTCATTCAGCATTGCATCCAGCGCGATTTGCAGTGTCTCGGTAAAGATCGGAGCCGGCTTTCCCGCTCCTGGCTCTAAAACCACTTCCGCCAACGCGACACTTGTTTCTCTATCCGAAGGCGGATGCACGTTGCTCGTTAATTCATCTCCCGTGACAAGGGAACGCGATACTTCTACTGCGCTAGGAGCCATTGTCTGCTCCGACGCTCCCCCGGCAAGAAGCCGACTGAGAGCCGCCGCAGATTTTTCATCTCCATCAGCAACCAAGCGATCTCTCAGACGCTCGACCTGTTTGCGAAACTGGGGAGTTGGGCTTTCCAAGCCAATTCGGCATAGGCTCTGGACAACCGAAAAATACTCCACACTGCTCTCCCATTCATTTGATGTAGACATATATTCATTAATGCATCATATTATTCAATGTAAGAGTGATTTATACAACAAATTACTCACTGGAAGGGTGAGTTGGCCGCCGCGGACGGGGGCCTCGAGAGATGAAGTAAAAGCTGCAGCAAATGGGCGCTTTCGGGCTGTCTTGACAGCACTACTGTCCCGAGTCGACCGATGAAATGATCACCTCAGAGTTGTGCCACCGCACGAAAGCGTTGGAGCAACTAACTGATTCTGAAACAACATTTTTCTGAAGCATGATAGCCCTTGACGGATAGGGCCATTATGAGGAAATCCTAGCTGGAACCCCTGTAGAACAATTCGGCCCGGCGTTAGCACCGCCGGGCCGAATTCAGGGGCGAAAGCCAGACACTGCGCGTCAGGCCGTTGACACCCCTCTGCGAGCGGGAAGCTACGCTCCCGCAACCGTCGACGTCAAGCGCGCGCCATACACCTGGGGGTGCGCATGCTGTTGGTCACGTAAGGGTCACAGAGCCCGGAAAATCAGGTTCCGAAGCCATGCGATGACAGCTGGCAGCGGGCCTGCGATAGCAGGGATCTTCGCCACCACTTCGCCGTCATATCTGGCCCAGGCCAGTTGAGCGATGCGTGCTTTTGCATCGTCGGCGTTGTCGGCCGGGATCTCGATGACGTAGTCGGCACCTTGATACCGGTAGGAAAACAGATGAAGCCGGGCGGGTGCATGCATAGGGATTACCCCAATGGTTTACATTATCTACAAGGATCAACAGGGCTACTGGCGCTGGCACCTTCTCGCGGCCAACAACCGTAAGATCGCCAACTCTGGTGAAGGTTACGTTAACAAGTCGGACTGCCTTGCGGTCGTCCAGCTGGTCAAGGGCTCGGCAGCTGTGCCGGTTCGCGAAGCGTAGCTTTCTTCATCTCAAGGTACCCTAGTTGCGCTTGGGGCTCGGCCTACCAAAGGCCGGGCCCCTCTTTCATCCGCGGGAGGCGTGCATGAGCAGCGAGACGGATCCAGCAAAGGAACTGGCGGAAGTTTGCGCCAAACTTTCCGGGGCGAGTAAGCATAAAGGCGATGAGCATTTGGCCAAGAAATTCGGCGTGCCGGCATGGTCCTCCGAGTTTTATCTGATTCTTTTCAGCATAGTAGATCGTGCTAATTTCCTCGCTGACCTGATCGATACAATGAATGTTGAGCAAGAGATAAAGACCGATGCGCGCAAACACATAGATCAATTGAAAGCCGCGTTTTCTCGAGACTGCTTGATCGGAACTTGGGAGCAGTTGGGGCACAAGTACCTCGGCAGTAACAATACCCAACCGATCAAGATGCTGTCACCTGTCGTAAAAAAGGTCGTCAGCTATCCTAAGCTCGACGATCAAGCGATCGCTGAGTTGGTCGAGCAGATTGACGGCTTATTGACTTGGTTGCGTGACGCGCAACTCAAAGAAAACGATTTCATCCGGCAAGCGATTATCGACGGGCTTACTGCCCTCAGGTTCCGACTAGAGAAAATCGGATGGCTGGGCTGGGGATACACAATCGACTCTCTCCAAAAACTCGTCGGCGCATATCTGGCACTAGAGCGAAACTTGCCGCAGGACGGCGCAGACCCCGTAGCACAGGCCTTATTGCTAAAGCTGGGGCTCCTGGCCAAGAATATCTATTCGAAGGCGAGAGCGGTAAAAGAAGGGGTTGAAATGGGCCAGTTCGCGCTGGCGGTTTATGGCGCGTATTCACTCGTTAAGGAAAACGGATTGGCTGGCTTACTCGAAGCGCCAAACTGAGCGCGGTCTTACCATCCACCGCCATTCCTTCACCGGAGCAGGATCAGCGAACATCTTGGCGCCTACTTCAATTGCCGCCCGAGTTTTGTCACGTAGCACCTCGCACTACGAAAGAATCCGATATTTGATTTCGTTCAGCCACGCTGACCGCCGCGGCAATGGCTTCACTGCCTCACCATCTCTGTTTTTCATAGATGGCCTCATGGCGGCGACGTCAGCTGCACCTAGGCTATAAACTGTCTAGGCTGAATGCTGCTGCGATATTATCCGAGCGCACTAAACAATCCGTTCAAGTTAAGGCGCAACCGTTGCATTTTACCCTCTCAAACGTCGAAACGAACTGGACTTCCTTTGCAACGAGAGCATTGCTATTGGCATTCGAAGGGCGCTATCGCCGTCCTCGCCGAATGTCAGCCCGCTTAGCGGGCTTTGGGTGGTGGGGGACCCAATTCCGGGTCCCTGATGATCAGGAGATCACCACCATGGTTAAAGCCACCAAGAAGACCGTCACCCCCAAAACCGCCGCAAAGCCGAAGCCCGCCTCCAAGGCCGGCAAACAGGCCACCAAGGCCAACCCCGACAAGAAGTCGGCCCAGGTCCTGCAACTGCTGCGCCGACCGCATGGCGCCACGATCAATGAACTCTCCATCGCCACCACCTGGCAGCCCCACAGCGTCCGCGGTTTCCTCTCCGGTACCGTCAAGAAACGGTACGGCCTCAAACTGACCAGCGAAGTGATCGACGGCACCCGACATTACCGGGTGCCGGCCTGACGGTAATCGTCATGAGTTCGATCGATCAGCAACTCGCGACACTGGAGACCATGGATATCTCAGCTCTCCGCCAGCGGTGGCGTGAGTTCTACCCCAACCAGGCTCCAGGTCTCATGAGCCGCGAGCTGCTCCGATTGGCGATCGGCTACAAACTCCAGGAACAGGTGTTCGGCGGCCTCAGCCGCCGAACACAACTTGGCCTCGCCGCTTTCAAGACCGGATCGAAACCCGGCCGCGTGAGCACCACCCCGCTTCCCAAATCCGGCACCAAGTTCATCCGAGAATGGCAGGGAACGGTCCATGAGGTCCTGACCCTGGAGGACGGCCAGTTCGCCTACCGGGGCAAGACCTATAAGAGCCTGACATTGATCGCGAAGCTCATCACCGGCACCCACCAATCCGGTCCCCGCTTCTTCGGACTCCGCAAGCCAGGTGATGCCAAGGGGTCAGACCATGGCTGAGCGCCCCCGCCGCTGCGCCATCTACACCCGGAAGTCCTCCGATGAAGGTCTGGACCAGGCCTATAACTCTCTGGATGCTCAGCGGGATGCCTGTGCCGCCTACATCACCAGCCAGAAGCATGAAGGCTGGATCCCTCTTGAGACCCGCTATGACGATGGCGGTTTCTCCGGTGGGTCCCTGGAGCGCCCTGCCCTCCAGGCCCTGCTGGCTGATATTGTCAATGGCGCCATCGATATCATCGTCGTCTATAAGATCGACCGCCTGACCCGATCCCTGGCGGATTTCGCCAAACTGACCGAGACCCTGGATAAGTACGGGGTCTCCTTCGTGGCCGTGACCCAGCAGTTCAATACCTCCACCTCAATGGGCCGGCTGACACTTAATGTCCTGCTCTCCTTCGCCCAGTTCGAACGGGAAGTGGCGGGTGAGCGCATCCGGGACAAGATCGCTGCCTCCAAGCGCCGGGGCATGTGGATGGGTGGAAGACCGCCTATCGGCTATGACGTCAAAGACCGGAAGCTGGTCATCAATGAAGCGGAGGCTGAGACCGTCCGGCATATCTACCGACGCTATTTGGAACTCAGATCCCTCAACGCCCTGCAGACCGACCTCAAGCAGGCCGGCATCCGGTCAAAGAACCATATCGGGACCGATGGCCGCCCATTTGGCGGCTGCGTCATCGGTCGGGGCGCCCTGGGTTACATCCTGACGGGTCAGGTCTACCGGGGCCTGGTCTTGTTCAAGGGGGAGCTGTACCCCGGTGAACACCCCAGGATCGTACCGGAGGATCTGTTTCAGGAGGTCCAGGCGGCCCTCAATGCCCAGGGGCCTGGGGAGGCTGCACGCACAAAGCGACCGTCGACCTCCTTGCTAAAGGACCTGGTCTTTGATGAAGCCGGAATTCCGCTCCAGGTGAGCCATACCAATAAGAAGGGCCGGAAGTACCGTTACTATGTCTCGGCAAGCAAGATGCGCGGCCCCACCCAGGCCGGGGATGGTTTCCGTGTTCCGGCATCGGATCTGGAAAAGATTGTCGTCCAATCCCTTGCCCGCCATCTACGGGACCAACATTGGCTGGACCAAACATTTAAAGGCCATGTCGACGTCACGAGGTTCCAGCGTCTCACCTCATTAGCCGGCAACCTCGCCAATATGATCGAGAAGGAATTGGCCCAGGGCACTGGCCTGATTCCCACCGTCATCGATCGCATTGTGGTGGCGAAGAAGACCATCACGATCAAAGCCCAGCCTGCTCGCTTCATATCACTCTTGCTTGGGCAGGTAAGTGAGGCCGAGCAATTCCAGCCACCGATCGAGATCAACGTGTTCGGTCAGTTCATCCGCTGCGGCAAGGAAGTCAGGCTCGTGATCGGTCAGGACGAAACAAAGGATACCAAGGTCGACAGCCGCCTGGTGCGGGAGATCGTCCAGGCGCGTCAATGGTTCGATGATCTCGCCAACCGGCGCGTTGCCAGCATCGCGGACCTTGCAAGACTCTCCGGCGTAAGCGCGCCGTATATCAGCAAGAAGATCTCACTCGCGTTCCTGGCGCCGGACATCACCGAGATGATCGTCACCGGCACCCAGCCCATGCGCCTGACGCCTGAAGCGTTGAAGCGCGCTTGCCCGCTGCCGGTATCTTGGGATGAACAGCGGGCTCTGCTGATCATTTAGCGGCGCATATTTCTTCAGCGCGTCGACTTGAGTTCTCGCCCTCACCCCTAACATTTTCGCGACGCGGGTCTTATGTCGCGTGACGAGAGCACGTTTCTGCTCATGATCTATCGCCAATCAGCCCACCAGCCATAACCGGATTTTTGGCATTCAGAGATGGGAACGCGAGAAAGCGCCGAAAAACCTGATATTCTCGAGATCTCTGTTATGCGCGGCGATGATCTACCAGCTAACCTCCGGAAGTACGGCACAATTCCTGATTGTATCTTTTGAGATATACACTCATAAAGAGTGTGGCTGGGGGACTAGGATTCGAACCTAGACTGGCGGAGTCAGAGTCCGCTGTCCTACCGTTAGACGATCCCCCAGCAGGGGCGGCCGGGCCTGATGGGGCCGGGCGGCTGAAAGCGGGCGGAACATAATGCCCTGATGGGTCAAGTTCAAGCCTTGTGTGGCGTTCGTGGCCGCCGCCGCCGGTGAGCCGGGAAAACCACCCCAATCCCCCCAACTTTATCTCGCCCGCCGATCCATGTAGGATATGTGACGACGATACCCGGCATGGGTTGCCCGAACGGGCTGCGGTAGTTATTTTCCGCGCTGTTTCAATGGGTTATCCATCGGGGCATAGGAGTATTGAGGCGTGAACGGTGCATTATCCGGGTCGCCGGCACCTGCGCTATGGCGTACGCGTGCGGCCAAGCCCGGCCAAGTCATGGCTGCCCTTGACCTTGGCACCAACAACTGTCGCCTGCTGATCGCGCGGCAGGGGTCGGGCGGCTATCAGGTCATTGACGCATTTTCGCGCATCGTCCGCTTAGGGGAGGGCGTGTCGCAGAGCGGCCTCCTCTCCGCCGAGGCGATGGACCGCACCATCGAGGCCCTGAAAATCTGTGCCGCCAAGATGGAGCGACGCGGGGTGAGCCTTGCCCGGGCCGTGGCTACCGAGGCCTGCCGGCGCGCCGACAATTGCCTGAGCTTCGTCGAGCGCGCCCGAGCCGAGGCCGGCATCGCCCTCGACATCATTTCCTCGGGCGAGGAAGCCGACCTCGCCTTCAAGGGTTGCACGCCGCTCCTCGACCGCAACGTCGCTCATGCCATCGTCTTCGATATCGGCGGCGGCTCGACCGAGCTTGGCTGGCTGCGCCTCAAACCCGGCCGCCCGCCGCAGATGGTCGCCTGGCATTCGATGCCGTTCGGCGTCGTCAGCCTCACCGAGGAATTCGGTGCCGAAGCGAGCGGCGGCGAGGCACCACTCGCCTTCTACCGCCGCATGGTCGACAAGGTGGTGGGGGAGCTTGATCCCTTCCGCCGCGCCATCGGCGCGGGCCGTCTCATCGGCGAGGGTGCCGTGCAGATGCTGGGGACCTCCGGCACCGTGACGACGCTCGCCGGCATCCAATTGGGCCTCGCGCGCTATGAACGCAGCCTGGTCGATGGATCATATTTGCGTTTCGGCGATGTCGAGCGCATCAGCAGCGATCTGGCGCGGCGCGATTGCCGCGGCCGCGCAACCCTTCCCTGCATCGGTGTCGAGCGGGCGGATTTGGTTCTGTCCGGCTGCGCCATTCTGTCGGCCATCTGCCGGCTGTGGCCGGTGGGTACGCTCCGCGTCGCCGATCGCGGCGTGCGCGAAGGCATTCTGATGAGCCTCATGACCGGCACCGCGCCGGACACCGTCTATGGCGATTTCGACGAGCAGGATGTGCCTGACTTGCGCGCGGCCGATGCACCGGCCGATCTCGTCGCCGCCAGCGAATTTTGATTTTGGAGTTTCGACATGCGTAACAACCGGGGATCAGGCGGCCGCGGCGGCCAGCGCGGCGGCGCGCGGGAAGAAAGCGCGCTTACCGGTCGCGGCGTCAAGACGCGCGTGAAGACCGCCGCCAAGCGGTCGCTCTCATCGGCGCGCTGGCTTGACCGGCAGCTCAACGACCCTTACGTCGCCGAGGCGAAGAAGCGCGGCTATCGTTCGCGCGCTGCTTTCAAGATCCTGCAGCTCGACGAGAAGTTCCATTTCTTCAAGATCGGCGGGCGCATCGTCGATTTGGGTGCAGCCCCCGGCGGCTGGACCCAGGTCGCGGTCGACCGCGTGCATTCGGCCGATGGGCGCGGCAAGGTGATCGGCATCGATCTGCAGGCGGTCGAGCCCATGCCGGGCGCCACCATCATCCAGCTCGACTTCATGGACCCGTCGGCACCCGACAAGCTGAAGGCACTGCTGGAAGGCGAAGCCGATGTCGTGCTCTCCGATATGGCGGCCTCTTCCACAGGCCATGCGCAGACCGATCATTTGAAGATCATCGATCTGGCTGAGACGGCCCTCGCCTTCGCGGTCGAAGTACTGGCGCCCGGCGGCACCTTCATCGCCAAGGTGCTGCAGGGCGGCGCCACCAACGAATTGCTGACGCAGCTCAAGAAACATTTCGCCAGCGTGAAGCATGTGAAGCCGGATGCCAGCCGCAAGGATTCGGCTGAGATCTATGTCGTGGCCCAGGGCTTCCGAAAGTGACGGGCTTCCGACAATGACAGGCTTCCGCCGCTAGACATCATCATGCCCTTGAAGCTGATCTTCGACACCGACCCCGGCATCGATGATGCCATAGCCATCTGGCTCGCTCTTGCGGCACCCGAGCTCGACGTCCGTGGCTTGAGCGTCGTCTTCGGCAACGGTCACGCGCTGGCTTGCGCCGAGAACGCCCAGCGCATTCTCGATGCCGCCGGCAAGAGTGGCATTCCGGTCCATGTCGGTGCCGATCAGCCTTTGCAGCGATCCTATGCGCGGGCCGGCTGGGGCGTGCACGGGGCCGATGGCTTGGGCGGCATCGGCCTGCCGCAGCCCTCGCGACAGCCGGATGGAACCGATGCCGTCGCTTGGCTCGCAAAGACCCTGACCGAGGCAGCCCCTGGCAGCATCACCCTGGCGCCCATCGGCCCGCTCACCAACATCGCGCGCCTCCTCCAGGAACATCCGGCGGCGCGGCAAGGCATCCGCGAGATGATCGTCATGGGTGGCGCCGCTGCCGCGAATGGCGGCAACGCGACACCCCATGCCGAGTATAATTTCTGGCTCGATCCGCATGCCGCCGACATCGTCTGCCTGAGCGGCGTGCCCATGACTCTCGTCACCATCGAAACGGCGCGCCCGGTGAGCGCCACGCCCGCCCGCATCCAGCGGATCGAGGCGGCCGGTACCCGGATCGCCAAGGCCGTCGCCGCCCTCTTGCGCGCCTATGTCCACGAATCCAAGGCCGATGCGCTGTTCGATCCGCTGGTGGTCGCTTATCTGTTGCAGCCGGACTTGTTCGGGAAGACCCATGCCCATTTCCGTGTCGTAACGGGGGATAATCCCGAACTCGGGCGATTGCTGGTCGAACCCTGCGCCACCCAGACGGACCATATCCTTCTGCAAACCCCTGATCCCGATACGATTTTCGAGCTCCTTGGGCAGCATTTCCTGAACCTGCCGTGACTTTCTGCCACCAAGCGGGCGCGCATTGCCGCCCAGCGTCGGGCGCAGGGCCCAAAGGCTTGTGGGAATCCCCCCAATCTGTATGATGAGGCGCCAACCCACACCGCCCTCCACACAGGGGGCGGTTTTTCATATCCGCAAGGTTGGTGCGATGCAGATCCGCGACGCTTTCACATTCGACGACGTTCTTCTCGAGCCCGCGCACTCCCAGGTGCTGCCGGCCCAGGCCAACACGGCCACACGGCTCACCAGCCGCATCAATCTCCATATTCCCCTGCTCTCTTCGGCGATGGATACGGTGACCGAGGCCAAGATGGCGATCTGCATGGCGCAGAATGGCGGCATGGGCGTCATCCACAAGAATCTCGATATCGCGCGGCAAGCCGAGGAAGTCCGCCGCGTGAAGCGCTTCGAAAGCGGCATGGTGGTGAACCCGCTCACCATCCACCCGGACGAGACGCTGGCCGATGCCTTCAACCTGATGGAAGCCCATTCCATCTCCGGCATTCCGGTGGTCGAGCGCGGCAACGGCAAGCTGGTCGGCATCCTCACCAACCGCGACGTGCGCTTTGCCTCCAAGATGGACGAGCCGGTCGCCAATCTGATGACCAAGGACAAGCTCGTCACCGTGAAGCCAGGGGTGAGCAGCGACGAGGCCCGCAAGCTCCTCCATCAATACCGCATCGAGAAGCTGCTGGTGGTCGACGAGAATTACCGCTGCATCGGCCTCATCACTGTGAAGGACATGGAGAAGTCGCAAGCCTATCCCCATGCCAGCAAGGATGAGAACGGGCGCCTGCGCGTTGCCGCGGCGACCGGTGTGGGCGACGACGGCCTGCGCCGCGCCGAAGCGTTGCTCGACGCCGGCGTCGACGTCATCGTCGTCGACACGGCGCACGGCCATTCGGCCGGCGTGCTCGCCTCGGTCGGCGCGGTGAAGCGTCTTTCCAACGATGCCCAGGTCATCGCCGGCAATGTGGCGACGGCCGAGGGTGCCCAGGCCCTCATCGATGCGGGTGCGGATGCAATCAAGATCGGCATCGGCCCGGGCTCGATCTGCACCACGCGCATCGTCGCCGGCGTCGGCGTGCCGCAGCTCACCGCCATTTCGGATGCCGCCGAGCGCGCGCATCGGTCGGGCATCCCCGTCATCGCCGATGGTGGCATCAAATATTCGGGCGATGTGGCGAAGGCCATCGCCGCGGGCGCCGATTGCTGCATGGTGGGTTCGCTTCTCGCCGGCACCGACGAGGCGCCGGGCGAAGTGTTCCTGCTGAACGGCCGCTCCTACAAATCCTATCGCGGCATGGGCTCCTTGGGGGCGATGGCACGGGGTTCCGCCGACCGCTATTTCCAGGAAGAAGTCTCGGACAAGCTGAAGCTCGTGCCCGAAGGCATCGAAGGCCGCGTCGCCTATAAGGGTCCGGCCGGCACCGTCATTCACCAGCTGGTCGGCGGCCTCAAGGCGTCGATGGGCTATACCGGCAACGGCACGATCCCCGACATGCAGACCAAGTGCCGCTTCGTGCGCATCACCAATGCGGGTCTCCAGGAAAGCCACGTCCACGACGTGCAGATCACCCGCGAAGCGCCGAACTACCGGCAGAATATGTAAGAAGCCATCACGGCGTTCATTGCTCTCTATTTCATCCCCCGCCCACAAGCGGGGGATGACGGCGTTTTAAGGACTGACCTTCATGACTCCCGGCGCACGCCTGCAGGCGGCCATTGATCTGTTGACCGAGATGCACAGCGGCACCGCACCCGCCGACCGCTCGGCCGCCGCCTTCTTCCGCAACCGGCGCTATATCGGCGGGTCGGACCGGCGTGCGATCCTCGATCACGCCTATGCGGTCCTCCGCCAGATGGCGAAGCTCGATTGGTGGATCGGCGAATTCACATCCGAACAGGGCCTGCCGCATCTCGAACGCGCACGCCTCATCGCCAAGCTCGTCCTCATCGACGGCTGGACGGCGGACAAAGTCGCCGGCAGTTTCGACGGTGGCGATTACCGCCCCAAGCAGATGAACCGCACCGAGCGCTCCTTTGCCCTGTCCCTCGAAGGCAAGGACATCCGCAACGGCGCGCAGCCGAAATGGGTGCGCTTCGAATATCCCGAATGGATCGAGAAGAGCCTCATCAAACGCTTCGGCCCCCATTTCGAACAGGAAATGGCGGCCCAGATCGAGGAAGCCGCGACCGACATCCGCGCCAATGCCTTGAAGGCCACGCGCGAGGAAGCCATCGCCGCCTTGGCGGCCGAGAATGTGACCGCGACGGCGACGCATCTGTCGCCGCTGGGCTTGCGCTTGGAGGGCCGTCCGCCGATGGGCGCCTTGAAATGCTTCCAGGATGGTCTCATCGAAGTGCAGGACGAAGGCTCGCAATTGGCGGCCCTGCTGGTTGATGCCCGGCCCGGCCACCGTGTCGTCGATTTCTGCGCGGGTGCGGGCGGCAAGACCCTCGCCATTGCCGCCGCCATGATGAATAAGGGCAAGATCGTTGCCTGCGACACGCTGAAGGGCCGCGTCGAACGCGCCGGCGATCGGCTGAAGCGCGCTGGTGTCTTCAATGTCGAACGCCGTGGGCTCGAGAGTGAGCGCGACCCCTGGGTGAAGCGCCATGCCGCGAGCTTCGACCGCGTGCTGGTCGATGCGCCCTGTTCGGGCACCGGCACCTGGCGCCGCAACCCGGATGCCAAATGGAATCTGCAACCCGATGATCTGCCGCGCCTCACCAAATTGCAGGCAAGCATCCTCGATTCTGCGCAGCGCCTGGTGAAGCCCGGCGGGCGCCTCGTCTACGCCACCTGCTCGATGCTGGCAGAAGAGAATGACGCGCAGATCGACGCGTTCCTCTCGGGCCATCCCGATTTCGAGCGCGTACCCATCGCCGAGGTTTGGCGCGACGTCATCGGCACCGATTGCCCGGCCGATGGGCCCACCCTGTCGCTCACGCCCCTGCGGCAGGGGACCGACGGTTTCTTCGTCGCCGTGATGCAGCGCAAGGCCTCAGCGAAAGCAGAACAGCCTGCCGTCGAGGAGTAGCAGGCCGAAGCCGATGAGGTGATGGCGGAAAAGCGCATCGTTCGGTGCGATCCAGAGATTGCGGCGAGCGATAGACGCGGCGGATAGAACCCCTGTTTCGAGAGGAGACCTTACGCCGCCCGTGCCTGTCTCTGTGCCTTCACCAGTTCGGCCCATCTTCCGCCGACCACGCGGCAGAATTCGTTGGCGTCGCGGGCATGTTGCTTGAACTCGCCGCGGGCGCGGTCGATCGCCTTGCGGCCCTCTTCCTCGCCGAGCTTGCCGATGATGACGTGGTTGAAATCCTCGATCCAGCTGGTGGCATGGTCGAGCGAGACTTCGAAATGGCATTGGAAGCCATAGGTCGTGTCGCCATAGCGGAAGGCCTGGTTGGCGGTGGTGGCGCCGGTCATCAGCCGCACGGCACCCTCGGGCAACGCGAACGTGTCTTCATGCCATTGCATGATGTGCTGGCGCGGATTGAGCCCGCCGAGCAACGGGTCCTTGCGGCCATCCTCGGTGATGTCGATCGGCAGATAACCATATTCGAAGAAGTCGTTGACCCGGACTTTGGCGCCGAAGCTCCGTGCCAGCAACTGGCCGCCGAGGCACAGGCCCAGGAGCGGCTTTCCCTCGTCATGAAAGGCGTTGAGCAGCTCGCAGGTCGGCACGAATGCCGGAAAATCCTTGTCGTTATGGGCGTGCTGCGGTCCGCCCAGGATCACGGCGCCGTCGAAGCCGGCGGGCGTCTCGGGCAGATCCACCCCATGATGCGGCTGCACCGTCACCAAATCGGCCCCCTTGGCCTTGAGATGCTCGCCCAGCAGCGAGACATGCGAGGTGGGTTCGTTCTGGATGACCAGGATGCGCATGGAGCCGTTTCCTCTTCGCGAAAGCGTTGGCGGGATCATGCGGTCCCGAACGGTCGCTGACAAGCGAAGGGCAATGCACGGCGCGCATAACGGCCCCGCCCCCAGAACATTTTCAGGGGAACATTTTCAGGGGAACATTTTCAGGGGAACATTTTCAGGGGAACATTTTCAGGGGAACATTTTCAGGGGAACATTTTCAGGGGAACATTCTTAGCCGAGCAATTTCAATGCTGCAGATGCGCACCCGGAAAGAGGCGCCGCACAAGGCCGCCCTGGCGCCCGGCGATGACCGAAAGGGCATAGGCAAGCCCCGCCACCAGCACGATGGAGGGGCCGGGCGGCAGGTCGAAATGATAGGAGCCGAGCAGGCCGGCGATTCCGGAAAGAAGAGCAAGCCCGCTTGAGAGCGCAATCATCCCGGCGACCGATCCCGCCCAGAAGCGCGCGGCGGCGGCCGGCAGGATCATGAGGCCCACCGCCATCAGGGTCCCCAGCGCCTGGATGGACGCCACCAGATTGACGGCGATGAGGATGAGGAAGGCCATGTGCGCCGCCACACCGTGCCCGCCCACGGCGCGCAGATACAGGGGATCGAAACATTCGACCACCAGGGTCCGGTAGATGATGGCGAAGGTGACGAGCGACAGGATGGCGACCGCTACCACCAGCACCAGCGCATCTCCGCCGATAGAGAGCAGCGAGCCGAACAGGATGTGAAGAAGATCCCGCGTATTGCCGCGCAAGCTGACGATGAGAACGCCGCTCGCGAGCGAGATGAGATAGAGCGCGGCGAGGCTCGTATCTTCCTTGAGCGATGTCAGCCGCGCGACGGCGCCGGAGAGCAGCGCCACGGTGAGACACGCAACGAGACCGCCGACACTCATCGCCCAGAGGTCGAGCCCGAAGAGAAAGAAGCCGATGGCGACACCGGGCAGGATCGCATGCGCCAGCGCATCGCCCATCAGGCTCATGCGGCGGAGCTGCAGGAAGACGCCCAAGGGACCGGCGACGAGGCTGACGGCAATGACCGCCACCAGCGCGCGGCGCATGAAAGCGAAATCGACGAAGGGCGCAATGAAGAGATCGGCGAGCATGGGAGGCTATCAGGCGGCACAGATGTTGGCGGGCTGGGTCCAGCTTTCGGCGGCGATGCGCGCCTTGGCGAGATTGTCCGGCGTCAGCACGTCAGGCGACGGACCCCAGGCAACCGGCTCGCGCGCCAGCAACAGGCAGTGCGGAAAATGCCGCCGCACGAAATCGAGATCATGCAGTGCCGCCACCACCGTCCGCCCTTCATGATGCCAGGCGTCGATCAACGCCATCAGATCGGCGATGGTGCGCTGGTCGACCGCGTTGAACGGCTCATCGAGCAGGATAAGGCTTGCATCGGCGGCGATGAGGCGCGCGAACAGCACGCGCTGGAACTGCCCCACCGACAGGCTCGCGATCGGCCGCGCGTCGAAACCGGCAAGGCCCACCTTGGTCAACGCGGATGATGAAGCGGCGCGCATCGCGGGCGTCAGCCGGCCGAAGGCGCCGATCTTGCGCCAATGCCCCAGATCGACCACCTCACGCACCGACATAGGAAAACTGCGATCGACATCGGTCACCTGCGGCAGGAACGCGAGCTTGTCCCGCGCTTCCACATCGATATGGCCGCCACTCAAGGGCAGCAAGCCGACGATGGCCTTGAGGAGCGAGCTTTTGCCGGCGCCGTTCGGCCCGACCAGGGCGGTGAGGCTCCCTTTGGCGAAACTGCCGCTCACATGATGGACCGCCGGGTGGCGCTGATAGGCGATGGTGACATTGTCGAGGCGGATCGACGGGTCGGTGCTGTCGGGTCCGTGAAAATGGACGCCGTGCGCGTGGGCGGTAATATGATCCATCGTCTAGAGCGCCCAGCGCAGCAGAACCAGCAGGGCGAGGCCAAGGCCCGCCGCCACCGACAACCGTTCCACCATGCTCATGCCGAAGCCCATGACCGCTCCCATAATCTGTGCGCAGGGATTGTTATAACATAACGTTATCTTCCAGCCAGTGCTCTCTTGATCCGGCAGGCGAACTGGCAGGCTCCGCCGCTGCATTTGGCGCCATTGCCTAAAATTTAGGCAAATTCCCGGAAGTCGCGCCCCTTTCAGCAATGAATCCAACGGCCGGCACATGGCACAGCCCTTGCTGTTCCCTTTGAAAGCGCCGGCGGTCCAAACGCCCGGCGGAAACAGGTCTGCTGGGGAATGCTCATGCCTTTCGACGAGATGCGGCTGGAAGACGGCTCGGTCCGCGCGCCCTATCTCGAGGTGGCGAAATGGCTGCAAGGTGTCACCTCTGCCCAGTTAGAACGGCGGCGTGCCGAAGCTGAGCTCTTCTACCGCCGCGGCGGCATTACCTTCGCGGTCTATGGCGACGCCCAGGGCGAAGAACGCATCATTCCCTACGACATCATCCCGCGCATCCTGTCGGCGGCCGAATGGGCGCGGCTCAAGGCCGGGCTCGAGCAGCGTATCAAAGCCTTGAACGCCTATCTCGCCGACATATACGGTCCGCGCGAGATCCTGAAGGCCGGCATCGTCCCCGCGGATCTGGTCTGGCGCAATCCCGCCTACCGGCCCGAAATGGCGGGGCTCGCCGTGCCGCACGGCATCTACATCCATATCGCCGGCATCGACATCGTGCGCGTCGACGGCGACGATTTCTATGTGCTGGAAGACAATGCCCGCACACCCTCCGGCGTTTCCTACATGCTGGGCGGGCGCGAGATTTCGATTCGCCTGATGCCGGAACTCTACGGCGCCCACCGCGTCGCCCCGGTCGAGAATTATCCCAACGAGTTGCTCGCCACCCTGCAATCGGCGGCGCCGCGCAATGCCAGCAAGGATGTGACGGCGGTGCTGTTGACGCCGGGCCAGTTCAACTCGGCCTATTACGAGCATTCCTTCCTCGCCGACAAGATGGGGATCGAACTGGTCGAAGGCTCCGACCTCTTCGTGCGCGACAGTGTCGTCTTCATGCGCACGACCGAGGGGCCGAAGCGCGTCGACATCATCTATCGCCGTCTCGACGATGCCTTCATCGATCCGCTCGTCTTCGATCCCCATTCCATGCTGGGTGTCCCCGGCCTCTTTGCCGCCTACATGGCCGGCAACGTGACGCTCGCCAATGCGGTGGGTACCGGCGCCGTCGACGACAAGGTGGTCTACTCCTATGTCCCCGACATGGTGCGCTTCTATCTCGGTGAAGAGCCGCTCCTCAAAAACGTGCCCACCTGGCGCTGCCGCGACCCCAAGGATCTCGCTTACGTCCTCGACCACCTTTCCGAATTGGTGGTGAAGGAAGTGCATGGTTCCGGCGGCTACGGCATGCTGGTGGGGCCGCATGCGACCGGAGCCGACATCGCACTCTTTGCCGAAAAGCTCAAAGCCGATCCCACCAACTATATCGCGCAGCCCACGCTCTCGCTCTCGACCTGCCCCGCCTTCGTCGATCAGGGGATCGCGCCGCGCCATGTCGATCTCCGGCCCTTCATCCTGACCGGCGCCGACGGCATCCGCATCGTGCCGGGCGGCCTGACGCGCGTCGCCCTGCGCGCTGGGTCGCTGGTGGTGAATTCGAGTCAGGGCGGCGGCACCAAAGATACGTGGATCGTCGAAGATTCTGGGGTCGTGGAAGAATAAGATGCTGAGCCGCACCGCCGATTCACTCTTCTGGTTGTCGCGCTACGTCGAACGCGCCGACTATCTCGCCCGCGTGCTCGAAGCGGCGGCGCGCCTCTCGGCCCTCCCCAAGGCCTATGGCAGCGGCACCAATGAATGGGAAAGCGCCATCGCCACCGCCAGCTGCACCGACCTCTTTCACAAATTCCACGAAACGCCGGACGCGGCGAATGTCGTCCATTTCCTGGCCTTTTCCGAGGACAATCCCTCCTCGATCAAGCGCTGCCTGGAAGTCGCCCGCACCAATGCCCGCGCCGTGCGCACCGCCATTACGGCCGAGATGTGGCAGACCATCAACGGCGCCTGGCTGGAACTGCCGCAGATGGCAGCCAAGGCCACCGATCCCGACGGCCTGATGGACTTCATCGATTGGGTGAAGGAAATCTCGCTGCGCTTCGACGGGTCCGGCTACCGGACGATGCTCCGCAACGATGCTTATTGGTTCGCGCGCCTCGGCATCTTCATCGAACGCGCCGACAACACGGCGCGCATCCTCGACGTCAAATATCATGTGCTGCTGCCCGAACATGCGGCGGTCGGCGGCGGCATCGACTATTCGCAATGGGCGGCTATCTTACGCGCCGTTTCGGCGCTGACCTCCTATCACTGGGTCTATCGCCAGGGTCTGCAGCCCTGGCTCATCGCCGATCTCCTCATCCTCAATCAGCAGATGCCGCGCTCGCTCGCCTCCTGCTACGGCGCGATCGTCGCCAATCTGGAAAGGCTCTCCGGCGCCTATGGCCGCCACGGTGAATCGCAGCGTCTTGCGCGCTCGATCCTGGTGCAGCTGGAGAACAACCGCATCGAGCAGGTCTTCCAGTCGGGCCTGCATGAATTCGTCACCGCCTTCATCAACAACAACAACCGCCTAGGGGCCGCCGTCGCCGCGCAATATTTGAGCTGAGGAGAAAGCCCACCGATGCTGATCCATGTCCGCCACCGCACGCGCTATACCTACGATCATCCGGTCCAGTCGATGATCCAGGCCCTGCGCCTCTCTCCCCGCAATCACGAAGGGCAATATGTGCGGCGCTGGCAGATCGACGTCGATCATGACGGGACGCTGCGGCCGGGCGAGGATTCCTTCGGCAATGTCCTACACATGCTCTCCCTCGACGGGCCACTGTCGAGCCTCACCATCACGGTCGAAGGCGAAGTCGAAATGCTCGACACCAACGGCATCGTGCGCGGCGCGCTCGAGAAATTTCCAGCCGACCTCTATTTGCGCGAAACGCCCCTCACGGTCGCGGATGCCGCCATCGTCGATTTCGCGCGCGACATTGCCGGCAAGGCGGGCAGCAACAAGCTCAAAATCCTGCACGGCCTCCTCGGCGCCATCCACAGCGAGATCGTCTTCGACACCGAACAGACCGACACGGCGACGACCGCCGCTGCCGCCTTTCAGATGAAGCAGGGCGTTTGTCAGGATCTCTCCCACATCTTCGTGGCCGCTGCCCGGTATCTCGGCATCCCGGCGCGCTATGTCGGCGGCTATCTCATGCGCTCCGACGACAATATCCACCAGGAAGCGGGCCATGCCTGGGCCGAGGCCTATATCGACGGCTTGGGCTGGGTCGGCTTCGATCCGGCGAACGGTATCTGCCCCACGGAAGCGCATGTCAGGGTCGCGACCGGCCTCGACTATCTCGGCGCCTCCCCCATCCGCGGCGCCAGGCTGGGCGGCCATGCCGAACGCTTGGAAGTCGAAGTCACCGTCGCCGACACCTATCCCCACGACCTCGCCCAGCAAAGCCGCTGGCAGCCCCCGATCGGCGCCATCGAACAAGCCAGCCAGCAATTCCAGGCTTAGCGTGCGCCCGATCTTCCGGATGTTCCTAAATTGTTCTTGACAAAGAACTAGGAATGTTGTACTAATAGAGCTGTGCACACACATCACCCTGGCTCCCCATCCGGAGCCGCTCGGTTGTCCCTCGGCGCAAGTCCAGCGATGGACGCAGGCCGAAAGCATCGGCCCCTGTTTGAGAGGGGCAGGCTTGGTCGGCGGCCACAAGGCCCGGCCCCCCGGATCAGCGGGTGAGCGATCCTCCGCGAGTCCCGGGTCACAGGACGCTCCCCCAGGGT
>NZ_JAYRQR010000023.1:0-5222 GCF_041910485.1 Dongia sp. | reverse complement strand
GTCCAGGTTTTCGAAGGGTCGCATTTCGGGCAGGGCCAGCTTCCGCATCAAAGGCAGCATCGGTAGGTCGTCTGCGGTTTCGCCCTGCGGCCCGATGAAAACCAGGCTGGTCTGACGGCTCAGTATGTTGGCGGTGCGGCGAACGATTGCAGCGTCTTGCGGCGTTGCCGATGACACAAGATTGGCGGCGGCGAAGGCCCTGAATGCGCGCGCGTTAGGCGCGATCTCATCGGTCGGGAGCGGTGCGGTCACCCGGATTTCCCCGTCATCCGTTTTTGCGACGCCGTGAATCCAGTCGGTTCTATCGCTGGTTACGCCGCCGCCGGGATTGAGCGCGTGCCGGAATGTCTCCAGATTCCGCTCAGCCGTGACTTCCCAGCCGCCCGGCTGACCGACCTGCCATTCGCTGTGATCGAGGTTGTCACCCTCAAGCGCGATGAAGTCGAGGACGATCGGCACGCCGCAATCGAACACGCGCTCCGCGTGGTTCGGGAATATCTCTGGCAGGTCGTTCCAGGGGCGGAAAGTAGCTCGTATGGTCTCCGAAGCATGGACGACCAGAGTCCCGCTTTCATACTCTCCTGAGATCACCGGCGCATCGGCTTCGGAAAGCCCGCGACGGGGAAAGTCCGGGCCAGCCGCCAGGTTGACGGTCAATGCCGCCCTGTCCTTATCCGGCCGCGCCAACGGCCTTGTGCTCCAAATCTGGACCTGCACCGTTTCGCCGGGCTCGACCCCGCCGATCGCGATCAGCTGGACGTCGTGTTCCAGAAGATCGTAGAGGATCGCGACGCGACCCTCGTGAATGGCGGCGTCATGCGCGCGACGCGCGCGTCTGGCAGGCTGAGGAACAGCCTCGACGTGGTGGCGACGGCCGATGCTGATCAACAGGCGGTAGACGACTTCGTGCGGCGCCAGTGGCGGCAACGTCATTACGGCTTCGACGAGCTGGTCCGTCGTGTTCGTGAAACACCGCTCGATAGCGATGTTGGCCATCGGCGGTACGATGGAAATGTCGACATGCGTCTTTTCGAACCGAAGCGGCGCGATTCCCGCCAAGGCCGGCCTCAGCAGGGCGGCAAGCGGATCAACCAGCAGCATTGCGTCGCTCATTGGACGCGCCCTCGATCAGGAGTTCCTCGACCTTGGCGGCGGCCTTCGCGGCAAGGCCGGTGACATCACCGCCGGCGCCGATCAGGTCGGGCGCGATCACCAGCGTGAGGCCGTTGGCAATCGGTACGGGAATGCCCTCCCTGGCATCGAGTAGCAACCGGATCGCCGCAGGCGGAAAGCCGAGACTCCGCAGTCGGTCATAGCGGCGGATTGCGGCGACATGCACATCGCCATAGGTCGCATAGGTTCGCCCGCCGGTGGGCGGCGGCACGAACCCCTCGGCGATCAGATAGCGGATCTGCCGCGGCGTCGTGCCGGTGGTGCGAACAAGTTCATCGAACTTCAGGCCAGTCGTCATGCCGTCGCCCCTCGTTCCTTGAGACGGGAGCGGATGTCCATCCAGATGTCAGCCATGACGGCGCCGGGGATCGTGCGGCTGTCCTTGCGCACCTTGTGCGTCAGCCATCGCTCGCCGGTTGCGAGCAACGCCTTTCGGGCTTTGTCGTTCTGCGTGAACTTGGCGAAGCATGCTTCGCCCATCAAGGCCCAATGCTCGGGCGAGCCCGTGACGATGGTGACGCCGCCATAGTCGAAGGTCGGCGACCAACCGAGCGCGCCGCCCCGGCCTTTCGCCTCGCCGCCGAAAAGACGCGCCATGGCCCGCCTGCCATCGGGATCAGCGACTTTCAGACCCTGCCAGAACCCTTCGATGCTGGCGTATTCACCGTCATCGAACGTGAAGGGCGTATGCGCCAGATTGGAAATCGGCGCGAAGGCGGGTTCGATCTTGTGCAGGATGTTGAGGGGTGCGCGGCGGGCATCGTCCTCCGGGCCGATCAGGCTGAAAGCCAGACCGCGCTGTGAGGCCGCATGCAGCTTGAAGACATGACCATCCGCCGCGCGAAGCTGTGCGCAGATCGCCTCCTCCTCGGGCGTCTCAGCCGAGAGGCCCACCACATTGTTACGGAAACTCAGCTTCATTTTCTCTGCGCGGCGTCGATGAGCAGGCTTATCGGCCAACCCGCCCCATAGATGACCGTCATCACCGTGCCGTCGTGGCGTCCGCTCTCGCGGCTCCTCTCGACCCCGACAAAGAAAGCGATGACCAGATAGGCGACCAGGATAACCTTGATCGCAGTGTCTTTGAGGTTGTCCAGCATTGTTCGCTCCTGCGTCCGCGAGCTCGCGGCAAGGGGTCAAGTTGATCCTATGGTTGATGTTGATCGTCGGAGGCCTGCGACTCATCGGTGGTCGACCTGCGCCCTGAGACGTCGTCAGGATGTGGCTCCAAGATCGTAGAGGAGCGAGACCCCGAGTTGACTGGACCTCCGCCGCGACGACGCGTCAGCAGGAACACGACCAACCCGATGATCGCCGCGTAGAACGACAACTTGCCGGCCAGATAGGCGATCAGAAGCACGTCGCCGGTTTCCCAAGCCGTCTTAAGCGCCGTCCAGAGACCGACCCTGCCCTCGCGAGCATCGCGGATCGCGATCTCGCGGTTTTTCCGCTCCATTGCGGCGCTGGACGCCGCAGGTTTTGAGCAAGCCATCGCCTCAGCGACCCCGCTCATCTCATCGCTTCGGACGAACCCCGGGCGCGTTGTACCGTCGGGACAGCGGATCACGCCGGCAGGCGCCGAAGTGGCGCTCGCATCAGGCTCGGCGGCGGGCTCCTGCGCCGCGCCAGGCGTCGGAGCCGGCTCTTGAGCCGGATGCTGCGCATTGAACTCGCAGGCAAAGCGAAGCACGTCATCATTCGGCCCCTCGCCTGTCTGTGAGTGGTAGGCGCCTGACGAGCCGTCCGGGCAGTGAATCTTGCCATTGGCGTAGTAAGGTTGATCGAGAGTCGTCTGCGCGTCGGCCGCGTGTGCACCGCAAACAATGCTCGCGACGATCCAGAGGCGGCCGAACACAGTTGCCCCGATCCTGCGCTCGAAGCGCCGAGGCGACGGACCCGAAGACGTGGCCACAGCCCACTTTTCCACAAACCGTCGCATCGGTTGACCTCCCAAACCAGGCGCATGACGCGACCTGGCTCGTCTTTAATAACAATTATTTTGTCAAAAGAAAGCAAATTCGCTATTCGGCGCCTGGACGGGCAAACGGGAAGGCCGGAAAATGAGATACTTGGCGCTCATCCTCAGCGCGACATTGGCCCCGGCGGCGCCGCGACAGAGTGCGGGGATATCAAGCTTTTTGGAAAGAAATGGCGCGCCCGGAACGAGTCCGGGGATGGCTGTCGTCTGGCATGATGCGTCCGGGTGTGATGGTGGGCGGTAGGCATCGAGTTCGGAAGCGATCAGGTCAACGGTGCGAGGACGGTTCGTTCGACCATCTGGACCGTGTGGGGAATGTGTTTCGCCCGCAGCACACGCTGCCCGAGATCGCGGTCAAACGATAGTTGGGCGGCTCGGTCGGCAATGGCGACGACGCACTGGTCGAGCCAGCGGTAGGCGATTTTGGGAAAGTGGACCGTCATCCAGTCGTCGAAGTCGGGGCGGTTTCCATCGAAGCCGTAGCGGTCAGGATGATCGGTCAGACGTAGGCCCTTCGCATCGTTCAGGACGACGAGCATAGCGTCGGCCTGAGCCATGACGATCCACTGGCTTCGGGGCGACATTTGCACCCGGCTCATGATGGCGGCGCCCAGTAGATCGAAGACGCATTCGTCGGGCTGGGAGACGATGAGGTAGTCGTATTCGAGCCAGTGGTTCATGCCGCCACCTCGTCGTCATGGTGGCGCGCGAAGAGGATGGTGCGCGCGACGCGGAAGGCCAGCAGCCAGCGGCGTTCTTCGATCAGCCTGCGAAAGACGGCCAGCATGGCGCCTTCGGACAATGTGCGTGTGGTGGCCAGATAGGAGGGCGATTTCCCTGCGTAGTAGGTCGAGAAGTCGCGTTTTGAATGGGTGTAGCCGCGCTTCAGGCAGGTCTCGTAGATGTCCATTGTGGGCTCCTGATCAGCCCGCTGATGGACCGATCAGGTATTTATTCAGACCGATCAACCCACTGATCTGACTGACGAATGATTTAGGTCAGGGGGCCTTGGTCGCGGTATAAATAGGACATGGCGCGGTTCATCCGCGACGACATAGCTCGGGAGTATCGGGGTTCACTCCACCCCCAAACGGCGGCTGGGAACATGACCGGCAGCTATGAGGCAGGGCGCCGTCGAGGCGGACATTCGAACGGTCAGAGCATAACAGCGCGTGTCGAAGCAGCGGCCCCTCGGCGACCATCTGGTCGCGCAAAGGCACCACAGCAATGAGGGGCGACCGTCTTCACGATTTGACGGCGCCCCGCATGTGCGTCGTTCGCTCGATCAGCGACGCACATGAGCTTCGGGGAAGTCCGCTTCCCCGATAACCGTTTGGTCAACAGGAACGCCGAGAGCGCACGGACTGGCGGATGTAAAAGACTGCTCGTCACATCCAGCCAACACCCCGATAGCTCGATTTCTACGGGAGGTTCCGACCGAGATAGGGCGGCTACATGCAGGTATCGGGAAACCGCCTGCTTCCTGCGTAAGGCAGGATCGCCGCTGATTGAGCCGTCGTAGTCAACAGATGATCCTTCTCCCTTCCGGCCACCGACACGTCGTCGATGGTCGGAGGGGGGAGAAAGCCGTCTTCGTTCCAGATGATTGGATCAGGTGGCCCCAATGGTCTGGCTGACGACCCTCTGGTCGTTCTTCCTCCCCCACAAATTGGAAACTCGCCGATGGCCGTAGGAACGAGCGATAGCGAGAGACAGGCCACTCGGCTGCTGGGGCGCGCAGCGCACCGGCCATAGATCGCTCACCAGACCGACGACATCTGGCTTGAGCCTTTCTCGCAGATCACCGCGCTATCGGCCTCAGCGGCCTCCCTGCGGGCTCTCAGGCCCATTCCTTGACCAGACCTCTCCGAAGTTCTCGGAAAGCACTACACACAATAGTTTCCACAAATCATTGCGTGAAAACTTCAATATCATTGTGTGTGATATTCAGTATCACGTTGACGGATAAGCAATCGGCAATACGATTGCCATTCTTCTGGAAACTGTTGTGAGAAATGCTCCTTGGCAGGCAAGCAAGCGAAGACCCTGAGCGCAGCCCAGATCAGGACGG
>NZ_JAYRQR010000022.1:0-12997 GCF_041910485.1 Dongia sp. | reverse complement strand
TGCAATGAAAGAACTGCTGTCAAAAAAGTGGTAACGCCCGCCGTGAAGCGCGAGGCTGTCGCGCACCTGAAGGCCCATCTCGGGCTGTCGGAGCGGCGGGCGTGCCAGATTGCCGGGGCGGACCGGACGATGGTGCGCTACCAGTCCCAGCGAGCGCCGGACACGGCGCTGCGCGGGCGGTTGCGGGATCTGGCCAACGAGCGGCGAAGGTTCGGCTACCGGCGGCTGTTCGTGCTGCTCAGGCGCGAGGGAGAGCCATCCGGGATCAACCGCATCTATCGGCTCTACCGAGAAGAGGGCTTAACCGTGCGTAAACGCAAAGCGCGCCGCAAGGCCCTCGGAACGAGGGCACCGATCCTGATCGAGACACGGGCCAATGCACGGTGGTCGCTGGACTTCGTCCATGACCAGTTCGCCTGCGGGCGACGCTTCCGGGTGCTGAACGTGGTTGACGACGTCACCCGCGAATGTCTGGCGGCAATCCCGGACACCTCGATTTCGGGCCGCCGCGTGGCGCGGGAACTGACGGCGCTGATCGAACGCCGCGGCAGGCCTGGAATGATTGTCAGCGATAACGGGACAGAGCTGACATCGAACGCGATCCTGAAGTGGTGCGCCGAGCACAAGGTCGAATGGCATTACATTGCGCCGGGCAAGCCGATGCAGAACGGGTTCGTCGAAAGCTTCAACGGCAGGATGCGGGACGAGCTTCTGAACGAGGCCCTGTTCCGCAACATCGCCCATGCCCGTGACCTGATCGCTGCCTGGGTCACGGATTACAACACCGAAAGGCCCCACTCGGCCTTGGGCTACCAGACCCCTGTAGGGTTTGCCGCGAACCTGAACCCCGCAATCGCCCGCCCCGCTGCGCGAGATGAAAGCTCCGCGCGCCGGGCGATTGCTCAACCCGCGCCAACAGGCGTAAACAAAAACCCGGCTCAGGTCGCCGTTGGATGAAAGTTCAGTGGCAGGTCAGAGGCCATCGTGTCCGGCCTCGATGACCTTACCCACGACATCAAACTGGTGCGAATCTCGCCTGTGGATGGCTCCCCGTTGCTCTTCACGGCCGGACAGTATGCCCAGGTCGGATTCGATGGTGTGCCCGCGCGCAGCTACTCCATGGCCAATCGTCACGGCGACGACAGCCTCGAATTTCACATTCGCAAGGTTCCGGGCGGCGTCACCTCGCAGCACGTCCATGAGGCACTGAAGGCCGGTGACAAGCTGACGCTCGAATTTCCACTAGGCTCCTCCTATCTGCGCCAGCATCATTCCGGCCCGATCCTGTGCATCGCCGGCGGTTCCGGTCTGGCGCCGATCAAGTCGATCGTGGAAACAGCCCTTGCGCACGGCATGAAGCAGCCGATCCATGTCTACTTCGGCGCACGCGGCGCGCGTGATCTCTATCTCGTCGAGCATTTCGAGACCCTGGCGGACCGCCACAACAATCTCAGCTTTACGGCTGTCTTGTCCGATACACAGGTAGCCCCCCATCGGCACGGGTTCGTGACCGACGCGGTGGCCGAGGATCTCGCGGACTTCGACGGGTGGAAAGCCTATGTCGCAGGCCCGCCCCCGATGGTTGATGCGGCGATGGCAATGGCATTTGCGCGCGGGCTGCGACCCGAGGACATGCACGCCGACGTTTTCTTCACGCCCGAAGGGCAGGAAGGCTAGTCGCCTCGTTCAATGAAATCAGGCGAGAGCCTGCGCTGCGAGGAATCGCGGCGCAGGCTTTTTTCATTCATTTCAGGCGGATATGCTGAGCTCGGTCATCATGCCGGTCTGGAGATGCGGCATATGATGGCAGTGCAGCATCCAGCGCGCCGCCTCTCCGGCGTCGAGCGCGACGGTCACCATGGCCATCGGAGGAACATAAACGGTGTCGCGCCGTGCCCCATCGAAGCGCTTGCCGTTGATGTCCACGACCTGGAAGACATGGCCGTGCAGATGCATCGGATGCCCCATCATCGACATATTGTGAAACATGATCTCGACCCGCTCGCCCGTCTTTGCAAGGAGGGGCTTGTGATCTCCCCAGACCTTGCCGTCGATGGTCCAGACATAGGGCTGCATCGAGCCGCCCAGCATAACCATGTGGCTGCGCTGTGGCGCACGCGAGGGAAGGCCGTCCGAGGCGCGCAGCTTCAGCTCTTGCGACAGGTCGATGTCGAACGCAGGCGCATCCGCTTCGCCAAGCGCCGGGATCTTCTCAATGGTCGCGCCGGGCGTGGCGAGGATCAACCCCGTGCGCTCCTTCGACCCCTCGCGCGACGCAAGCACGGGCCACGCCCCTTCACCGGCAAGCTCCAGATCCAGATCGAGGCGTTGGCCCATGGCGATACCGAAACGACTGCCTTCGAGGCCCGCGATGGCATGGCCGTCGACTGCCACGAGTCTCGCAGACAGCCCACCCGTATCGATCCAGAAAACAGTGGCCGAGGCGCCGTTGATCACCCGCAGCTTTACCCGTCCGCCCTTCTCGACCATGATGATCTCCGGGTCGGACAAGGTGCGGTCGTTGGTCAGGTAGGCGTCCCAATTGTAGTCATTCAGATCCATGGCCATGCCCTGCATCGAGGACATATCCATCTGCATGCCTGAATGGTCCATCGAGGCGCCGGGGGCGGCGTGGCCTCCCATGGCGCTCATATCGTGGCCGCCGCCGTGCCCGCCGGTGATCTCCTGCATGACCTCTTCGGGCGCCTTGAACGAGAAGTCATGGAGAAACATCACGACTTCCTGGCGGTCGGCCGCCACGTCTTCGGCGCTGCGCACGATCAGCGGCGCGGCGAGCAGGTTCATCTCCTGGAGCGGGATGTGCGCGTGCATCCAGTATGTGCCGGGGAGCGGCTCGTAGTCATAGGAGCGCGTTTCGTCGGGTTGCAGCATCGGCTGTGGCAGATCCGGGACGCCATCCTGCTCGTTGGGCGGGATCTGGCCATGCCAATGGATGAGGGTCGGAACATCCAGGCGATTGGTAAGACTGGCGCGAAAGCGTTGGCCTGGATTGAGAACCAATCCCTGTCCACTCGGGCCTTCCAAGCCGAAGACTGTGGCGGCGCGTCCATTGACGTCCAGCACCCGTGTCGCGGCGCTGAGCGATATGGCGTTTTGCGCCATGGCAAAGCGCGGTAGAGCTGCTGTGGACAACGTGGCAGCGCTTGCGGCAAGAAAGCCGCGTCGTGAAATAAGTGTCATTTTCGGTCTCCTGGGAGAACTATGCTCCCTCTGAGTTCAGATCGGCGTGCGCTTATGCAGCCACTGGTTTTCAGCGAGACTGGGATTGGGAGGGCGTTCATTCCGTTCGGGGCTGAGACCGGCGAGGTTCGTCGTCTCCGGTAGTGCCCAACGCGCCGAGGTAGGCTGAATCGCATTTCCGGGCTGGTCAGACACGAACCAAGAGCCCATGCCAGAGCATACGAAGTAGCAGAAGCCATCGCTTCCGGAACAGATTCGATCTTCCTGACATGCCTCGGGAGAGGAGTATGCGGTGCGATGCGGCGCTTCGTGTTTTGAGGCGATCGTTTGGGAGACGGTGGCCATGCGGGCGCCGTGCGCCGGCACAGCCAACGCCACCGTGACGAAGGAGAAGATCATCAGCACTGCGATGAACAGACGACGCATCGGCGTCAAAACTCCTTGTCAGACAACATTCCGCGCATCCTTGGCTGGATGAATCTTATATGTCGCAACCGCCGCCGCGCATCATTGCTGACGCACCGCGGCGGTTCCTACATATCAAAATCACTGGCCGCGCGCGGCGAGCCATTCCCGCATCATAGCGATCTCACCTTCTTGGGCCGAGATCACCTCCTCGGCGAGTTTGCGGACCTCGGGGTCAGTGCCGTATTGCAGCACGATCCGCGCCATGTCGATCGCGCCCTGGTGGTGCGGGATCATGCCGCGCATGAAGTCGATGTCGGCGTCGCCGGTGAAGTCGACTGTCATGTCGGCGTGCATACGGTTATTGGCTTCGATGTAAGCCTGCGTGGATGGGTTGTCGGAGGCCGGCATCGAATGCCCCGGCATGTCGTGGCCTTGCATGGTGGTATCCGTGTTCAGTTGGCTTTGTGCGATGGCGAGGCCGGCGCTGATGGCGAGTGCGCCGCCAATGAAAATCGGGGTCAGCTTGTGCATGATCTTGCTCCTGTTCACTTCACGGTCGCCGGATAGCCAGCCTCTTCGAGAACCTGCCGAAGGGCTGCCGGGGTTGCGGTCGTCTCGACCTTGACCATCCGCTGGGCGGGGTTGGTATCGATCTTGGCGGTCGGATCGACCGACTGGATCGCCTTGGTGACGGACTTGGCGCAACCGCCGCAGGTCATGCCTTCGATCTTGAGTTCCATGAGCTTTCTCCTTTGGGTTCGGTTCTCATGGTCCTCAAGTTGGGGTTTCCAACGATGGTAAGGTCAAGAGGAAACGAAAAGGAATTTTTACCCTTGACCTTCCCATCGTTGGAAGGAGCATATCAGTGTCCGAACTCGAATTCTGACTTAGAAAGGAGGCGGCAATGGATGCCCCTGTTCGAGCTGCGGACAAGATGAATGCAGCAATTTCCCTGCCTATCGAGGGCATGACCTGCGCATCCTGCGTCGGCCGTGTCGAGAGAGCCCTGAAGGCCGTCCCCGGCGTCGCCAACGCGGTCGTCAATCTGGCGACCGAGAAGGCCAGCATCACGACGAACGACACGGTTGATCGCATAGCGCTCGTCAAGGCGGTCGAAAATGCTGGCTATGAAGTGCCGGCCAGCTTCAGTGCGCCGAAAGCTGCCCTCCTTGAAGTGCCGATCGAAGGCATGACCTGCGCTTCTTGTGTGGGGCGGGTGGAAAAGGCCCTCAAGGCCATCCCCGGCGTTGCCAATGCCGTGGTCAACCTCGCTACCGAGAAAGCCAGCATCACGACGAGCGGCCCGGTGGACCGAGCGGTCGTCGTGAAGGCCGTGGAGGACGCAGGCTACGCGGTTTCGGCAAGTTTCACCGCGCCGGCGGCGGCTTCGCTTGAGGTCGCGATCGAGGGCATGACCTGCGCCTCCTGCGTGGGACGTGTCGAAAAGGCGCTCAAGGCCGTGCCGGGCGTCACCAACGCCGTCGTCAACCTCGCCACCGAGAAGGCCACCGTCCAGGGAACCGCCGATGCTGCGGCCATCGTCGCGGCAATCGCGAACGCGGGCTACGAGGCCAAGGTGATCGCGGCGGCGACCGGGGCGGGCCAGGCCGAGGTCGATGACCGCGCCGAGAAGAAGGAAGCCGAACGCCGTGAGCTGACCCGCGATTTCACCATCGCGGCGGTTCTGACCGCGCCGGTCTTCATCCTGGAGATGGGGTCGCACCTCATTCCGGGCGCGCACGACATGATCGCCGCGACCATCGGCATGCAGAACAGTTGGTATCTTCAGTTCGTGCTGACGACGCTGGTGCTGTTCGTGCCCGGCATCCGCTTCTACGACAAGGGCCTCCCGGCGCTCTGGCGGCTGGCTCCCGACATGAACTCGCTGGTCGCCGTCGGCTCGCTGGCCGCCTACCTCTATTCGCTGGTGGCGACCTTCGCGCCGGGCTTCCTGCCCGCTGGGACGGTGAACGTCTATTATGAAGCCGCCGCGGTTATCGTCACCCTGATCCTGCTCGGCCGGTTGCTCGAGGCCCGCGCCAAGGGGCGCACTTCGGAAGCGATCAAGCGGCTGGTCGGACTTCAGGCCAAGACCGCGCGTGTCCGCCGCGACGGCAAGACGGTCGATCTGCCGATCGATTCGGTGCTGTCCGGCGACATCGTGGAGGTCCGCCCCGGCGACCGTATCCCGGTCGATGGTGAAGTCATCGAGGGCGAAAGCTATGTCGACGAGTCGATGATCACCGGCGAACCGATCCCGGTGTCCAAGACGAGCGGCAGCGAGGTCGTGGCCGGAACCGTGAACCAGAAGGGCGCCTTCGCGATCCGGGCCACGGCGGTCGGCGGCAACACGGTGCTGTCGCAGATCATCCGCATGGTCGAGGAAGCACAAGGGTCGAAGCTGCCGATCCAGGCGCTGGTCGACAAGGTGACGATGTATTTCGTGCCGGCGGTCTTCGCCGTCGCCGCCCTCACCTTCGCTGCATGGCTCTATTTCGGCCCGTCGCCTGCGTTGACCTTCGCGCTGGTCAATGCCGTCGCCGTGCTGATCATCGCCTGCCCCTGCGCCATGGGTCTGGCAACGCCGACCTCGATCATGGTCGGCACCGGCCGGGGCGCGGAGCTGGGCGTGCTGTTCCGCAAGGGTGAAGCGTTGCAACTGCTGAAGGATGCCAAGGTGGTGGCCGTCGACAAGACCGGCACGCTGACCGAAGGCAAGCCGGCGCTGACCGACCTCGAACTGGCCGCCGGCTTCGACCGGACGACGGTGCTGGGCCTGGTCGCAGCCGTCGAAGCCAAGTCGGAACACCCGATTGCCCGCGCCATCGTGGATGCGGCCGAGGCGGAAGGCATTGCACTGCCCGCCGTGTCGGACTTCGAGTCGGTGACCGGCTTCGGCGTGAAGGCCGTGGTCGACGGCAAGCGCATCGAGATCGGCGCGGATCGCTACATGGTCGAGCTTGGCCATGACGTGGCGGGCTTCGCCCAGGTTGCCGAACGTCTGGGCAACGAGGGCAAGTCGCCGCTCTATGCGGCGATCGACGGCAAGCTGGCGACGATCATCGCCGTGGCCGACCCGATCAAGGAGACGACGCCGGCGGCGATCAAGACGCTGCACGACCTCGGCCTGAAGGTCGCGATGATCACCGGCGACAACAAGCGCACGGCCAAGGCCATCGCGGCTCGCCTGGGCATCGACGAGGTGGTGGCGGAGGTGCTGCCGGACGGCAAGGTCGACTCGATCCGCCGGCTCAAGGCCGAGCATGGCAAGGTCGCCTTCGTCGGCGACGGCATCAACGACGCTCCGGCGCTGGCCGAGGCGGATGTGGGTCTCGCCATCGGCACGGGCACGGACATCGCCATCGAGGCGGCGGACGTGGTGCTGATGTCGGGCAGCCTGACCGGGGTGCCGAACGCCATCGCTTTGTCCAAGGCGACGATCGGCAATATCCGGCAGAACCTGTTCTGGGCCTTCGCCTACAACACGGCCCTGATCCCGGTCGCCGCGGGTGCGCTCTATCCGGCCTACGGCATCCTCTTGTCGCCGGTCTTTGCCGCCGGCGCCATGGCCCTGTCGAGCGTCTTCGTCCTCGGCAATGCGCTCCGGCTCAAGACCTTCAAGGTCCAGGGCTGATGAAACCAGACAGCCGATCCTATATTTAGGGTCGGCTGTCCTTACATATGGGAGATTGTTCATGAACATCGGACAGGCAGCAAAGGCATCGGGCGTTTCGGCCAAGATGATCCGCTACTACGAGCAGACAGGTCTCATCCCGGCTGCTGATCGGAAGGACTCCGGCTACCGCGATTATTCGGCTACCGATGTCCACATGCTGCGCTTCATCCGCCGCGCGCGCGACCTCGGTTTTTCGGTGGCCGAGATCGGCGACCTGCTCAACCTCTGGCGCGACGAGACGCGACAGAGCGCAGAAGTGAAGCGCTTGGCGCAGGGCCATATCGACGCGCTGGAGAGGAAGATCGCGGATATGCAGGACATGGCCCACACGCTCACCATGCTGGTGAACGCCTGCCAAGGGGATCATCGGCCGCATTGCCCGATCCTACAGCGCCTTGAGACCGATCAGGACGATGAAGATCTTTCGATCCGGCCTCGGTCCGGCGCGGTCAATCGCTCGCTGCAATAACCGCATGCCCAAGCAGCCTTTCGGCTGCGAGGGCGCAGAGCGAGGACCTGACCCGGTGCGTCCCCGCCAAAATGGCGGGGACATTGCGTTTCAGGCTTGCGGTTTGCGTGCCGCTTGCCAGAGCAACGGCACGAGGATCAAGGCGACCGGCGGAAACAATAGCCAGTTGATTGCCGCCCAGCCCGAGTTGTGCAGGACGCTGCCTGCCAGAAACGAGACGGCGGCGGTCGTGCCGAAGACCATGAAGTCGTTTGCGCCCTGCGCCTTGGCGCGCTCGCCCGGCGTATGGCAGTCTGTGACCATCGCCGTCGCTCCGATGAAGCTGAAATTCCAGCCGATGCCCATGATGGCCAGAGACCCCCAGAAATTGATTAGCTCAAGCCCGGCCAGCGCGACGATGGCCGAGACGGCGATGAGCAGCATCCCCGCCGCCGTCACACGCTCCTTGCCGAAGCGTGTCATGAGGCGGCCGGTGACGAAGCTCGGCGCGAACATCGCCAGTAGATGCCACTGGATTCCGAGTGCTGCGCTGTCGACCGAATGGCCGGTATTGACCATCGCGATCGGTGCGGCCGTCATGACGAAAGCCATGAGGCCGTAGGAGACGACGCCGGCCGCGACGGCAAGCATGTAGCGGGGCATCATCAGGATCTGGATCAGGGAACGGCCGGAGCTTTCCGACGCGGATTGCGAAGCGGATTGCGGCGTGCGCAGCATCAACAGAATCGGGATCGACAACAACGGAAGCGCCGCCTGGCTGAGGAAGCTGCCGACATAGGGGGTGCCGGGGAAGGAATCGCGTGTCCAGATGACGAGCTGCGGACCGATTACAGCCGCGATCAGCCCACCGACCATCACCCAGGAGATTGCTCGTGCCTTCAAAGCGCCTTCGGCAGCATCGGCGGCAGCGAAGCGATAGCTTTGGACGTAGGAACCGTAGAGACCGGCGGTAAAGCAGCCGACGCAGAACAGTAGGAACGACGATACGAAGATGCCAAACGCCGCGATGAGTCCCGCTGCGAGGCCGAACAACGCGCCGAACAGATAACCGCCACGGCGCCCCCAGGCGCGCATGACGAAGGCGGCGGGCAGCGTGCCGATTGCGAGGCCGAGACCGAAGAGACTGACCGGCAGCGTCACCCATGCGGGGTTGTCGGCAAGCTGCTGGCCGACCAGGCCGCCGAGCGACATGACGATCGGCGCGCTCGATCCTCCGAGCGCCTGCGCGGCAGTAAGGACGGTGATGTTGCGCCGGACAGTTACCGTATCGTCCATTGGACCTCCCACGATTATTTGCTTCGACGTTGACATGCCGGCAAAACTCTTGGGTTTTGCGGGAACCAAACTTTTGCTCTAACGTATATATACCCATACCGGGTAGGGGTAGCTGGATGTGCAACAAAAATTCCAAGCAGATCATCGCGTCGCTCAACCGGATCGCCGGGCAGGTTCGCGGTGTCGGCCAGATGGTCGAGGACGAGCGATACTGCATCGACATTCTCAACCAGATCCACGCGGTTAAAGCCGCGCTCTCCAAGGTGGAGAACCAGGTGTTGCGATCGCATGCCGCCTGCTGCGTCGAGGAGGCGATCGCATCGGGCGATGCAGACCTTCAGCGCGCCAAGTTCAATGAACTGGTGGAGGTGTTCGCGAAAGCGAAACTTTAGATCGAAGGGATCAGACTATGGCGACCCATGCAGCCAAACGCGCCGAACTTCATAGAATGGTGATGGAAAACCATACCTGCCCCTACGGGTTGAAAGCGCTCGATCTGCTCAAGCGGGAAGGCTACGAGGTCGACGATCACCATCTGACGACCCGCGCGGAGACGGACGCCTTCAAGGCAAAGCATGATGTTCAATCGACGCCGCAGACCTTCATAGGCGGCAAGCGGATCGGCGGTTACGATGATCTCGTCCGGTTCTTCGGCGGCAAGGTCGAGGACAAGGATGCCGTTACCTACAAGCCGGTGATCGCGCTGTTCGCGATGGCTGCCCTAATGGCTTTGGCCGCGAGTTGGGCGGCGTTCGGGAACCTCGCGACGGTCCAAGCCGCCGAATGGCTCATCGCCATCGCGATGTGCCTTCTTGCCCTTCAGAAACTGAAGGACGTGGAAGGCTTCGCGACCATGTTCCTGAACTACGACCTTCTGGCGCAGCGATGGGTCCGATATGCCTACATCTATCCCTTCGCGGAGGCGCTCGCCGGCGTCCTGATGATCTCCGGTGCCCTGATGTGGGTGTCGATCCCCGTCGCGCTGTTCATCGGCGGCATCGGCGCGGTCTCGGTGTTCAAGGCGGTCTATATCGACAGGCGCGAGCTGAAATGCGCCTGCGTCGGTGGCGACAGCAACGTGCCGCTCGGCTTCGTGTCGCTCACCGAGAACCTCATGATGATCGGCATGGCGGTCTGGATGATCTTCAAGCCGATGGGCATTGGACACTGACAACCGCGAAAGGACGATCAAATGGCGAGCGACCACACGGCTCATGGCGGGCATTCGGGGAATAGCCACGGCTCCCATGGCCGTCCCTATCTGATGTTCTGGATCAACATGATCCTCGGCCTCATCGTGATGTATGTCGTGATGTTTTCGATGATCGACGGCTGGGGCGACTTCCGGAACAATCTGAACATGCTTTACATGGCGATAACCATGTGGGCGCCGATGGGCATCTTCATGCTGGCGACGATGCCGGGCATGTTTCCGAACCGCAGCGTGAATATTGTCCTCTATGTGCTTTTTGTCGTCCTTACCCTGGGATCATTTTGGGCGACTCGATCCCAAGCCATGATCGATGACCGCCAGTTTATCGACTCGATGATTCCGCATCACTCGGGAGCCATCTTGATGTGCAGAGAGGCCAACCTGTCGGACGCCGAGCTTCTGGCGTTGTGTGAAGAGATTGAGGTCGCCCAGCGTCGCGAGATCGAGCAAATGCAGGCGATTGCTGGCCGGCTGAACGATTAGTCGGGGCTTGGTTCGCATGCGGTGGCAACCTGCATGCGGGGAGATAAGGGAAGCGGAGGCTTACTATGGTTCACGACCATAACCATCATCAAGGCGCCGCCCATGCCCATAACAAGGGGCACGGTGGCGGATCGGGCCATCACACCGCGACTGCGGAGGCAAGCGATACTGTGAAGGACCCCGTTTGTGGGATGTCCGTGGACCCCACAACGGCTAAGCACCGAGCCCAATACCAGGGCGCGACGTATTATTTCTGCTCCGAGAACTGCCAGACCAAGTTCATGGCCGATCCGGGCAAATATGTTGGACCATCGGAACCGACCCAGGCAGCGGTAGTGCCGGAGGGCACGATCTTTACCTGTCCGATGCACCCCCAGATCCGTCAGGTCGGTCCAGGATCATGCCCGATCTGCGGGATGGCGCTGGAACCCGAAATGCCGACGGCCGAAACCGGACCCAGTGCGGAACTGGTCAACATGACTCGACGGTTCTGGGTGGGTGCCGCCCTTTCTGTTCCGGTGGTCTTCCTTGGGATGGGCAGCGAACTTTTCGGCCTGCATCGTTACATTCCTGGCCAGATCAACAACTGGCTGCAACTCATACTGGCGACGCCGGTGGTGCTGTGGGCAGGCTGGCCGTTCTTTCAGCGCGGCTGGGCGTCCGTGGTGAACCGATCGCTCAATATGTTCACGCTCATCGCGATGGGCGTAGGCGTTGCCTGGATTTACTCCGTGGTGGCAACGCTCGCCCCCGACCTGTTCCCGGAAACGGCGCGGATGATGGGAGACACCGTTGCGGTTTACTTCGAGGCGGCCGCGGTGATCACGGTGCTGGCGCTGCTCGGCCAAGTGCTGGAGCTACGCGCGCGCGAACAGACCTCGGGCGCGATACGCGCGCTTCTTGACCTGGCTCCGAAGACAGCCCGACGTATCCGGCCAGATGGCACCGACGAGGAGGTGGCGGTCGAGCATATTGCCGTCGGCGACAAGCTTCGTGTTCGCATGGGCGAGAAAGTTCCGGTGGACGGGACGGTGCTGGAGGGGCGTTCGGCCGTCGATGAATCGATGATTACCGGCGAATCGATGCCGGTCACGAAAGAGCCGGGTGCAAAGCTCATCGCAGGGACCATCAATCAATCTGGCGCTCTGGTCATGGATGCGGCTCGCATTGGTCGCGATACCATGCTTTCGCAGATCGTCCAGATGGTGGCGCAGGCGCAGCGGTCCCGCGCCCCGATCCAGCGCTTAGCAGACCAGGTGTCCGGCTGGTTCGTTCCACTGGTCATCGTTATCGCCTTGATCGCTTTTGTGGCCTGGACCCTTTTTGGCCCGGAACCCCGGTTGAGTTACGGCCTGATTGCGGCTGTTTCTGTTCTCATCATCGCCTGCCCATGCGCCCTTGGCCTTGCAACGCCGATGTCGATCATGGTTGGCGTCGGCAAAGGCGCCAATCTCGGATTGCTGATCAAGAACGCCGAGGCGCTCGAAAGGCTGGAGAAGATCGATACCCTCGTGGTCGACAAGACCGGCACGCTTACGGAGGGGAAACCGGCCGTCACGGCCATCGTTCCGGTCGATGGGCGGAGCGAGACGGAACTTCTTCAAGCCGCGGCGAGCCTTGAACGTGCGAGCGAACATCCGATTGCACAGGCTATTGTCCGTGCCGCGGTGGAGAAGCAGCTCGCACTGTCGGAACCCTCGGACGTCGACTCTCCTGTCGGTCGGGGAGTCTTGGGAACCGTCGCCGGTCAGCGCGTGCTGATCGGTAGCGCCAAGTTTTTGGAGCTGGAAGGCGTTCAGCCGGGCGCAGCGGCGATCGAGGCGGACGTCATTCGCTCACGCGGGGCCACCGCCGTCTTGGTCGCCATCGACGGCCGGCCCGTCGGCGCCATCGGCGTGGCCGATCCCATACGATCCACTACGCCGGCAGCGCTGGAAGCCCTCCGAAAGGACGGCATCCGCGTGGTCATGATGACTGGTGACAATAAGCTCACGGCTCAGGCGGTGGCAAAAGAGCTGGGCATCGCCGATGTGGAGGCCGAGGTGCTTCCAGAACGCAAGAGCGAGGTTGTTACACGTCTTCGCAAGGAAGGCCGTATCGTCGCCATGGCGGGCGATGGGGTGAATGACGCCCCAGCGCTTGCGGCTGCCGATGTCGGCATAGCGATGGGCGGAGGAACGGATGTCGCCATGGAATCCGCGGGAGTCACGCTGCTAGGCGGTGACCTATTGGGGATCGTGAAGGCGCGTCGCCTGTCGGGAGCGACAATGCG
>NZ_JAYRQR010000021.1:0-56038 GCF_041910485.1 Dongia sp. | reverse complement strand
GCGCAGCGCCGGATACTTCTCCGGCGCCAGATCCTGCTGCATCTCCCACTGCTTCAGCTCGTCGCGCGAGAACACAATGAGCCGCTTCGGCTTCCAGTCCTTCAGCACGCGCCGGATGAACGCCTTCCCGAACGAGCCCGTCCCACCCGTCACAAGAATCGATTTCCCGTTCAAATCCGGGAGTGCCGTCTCAAACATGTCTCGTTGCCGCTTTCATGGAGGAACTGGATGTCATGGGCGTATCGGCGGGCAGGCGTGGTGTCAATCAGCACTGGCGCCGGCGGGCCCATGACAAAGAAAAAGGGGCGCGACAAAAGCGCGCCCCTCGGAAAGAAGGTCAAATCCAGGCGGTTCAGGCGCCGGTAAAGGCCTGCAATCCGGTTTGCGCCCGGCCCAGGATCAGGGCGTGGATGTCATGGGTACCCTCATAGGTGTTGACCGCCTCGAGGTTCATGACGTGCCGGATGACATGGAACTCGTCCGAAACGCCGTTGCCACCGTGCATGTCGCGGGCCGTCCGGGCGATATCGAGAGACTTGCCGCAGGAATTCCGTTTGATGAGCGAGATGGCTTCCGGCGGGCAATTGCCGCCATCCTTCAGGCGCCCGACCTGGAGGCAAGCCTGGAGGCCAAGGGCGATCTCGGTCTGCATGTCGGCAAGCTTCTTCTGGATCAGCTGATTGGCAGCGAGCGGACGACCGAATTGCTTGCGATCGAGCGTGTATTGCCGCGCCGCGTGCCAGCAGAATTCGGCTGCACCCAGTGCGCCCCAGGCAATGCCGTAGCGCGCATTGTTGAGGCAGCCGAACGGCCCGCCGAGGCCCTTGGCGTTGGGCAGAAGATTGGCTTCCGGCACGAACACATTGTCCATGACGATCTCGCCGGTGATCGAGGCGCGCAAGCTGAACTTGCCCTCGATCTTCGGGGTCGAGAAGCCTTTCATGCCGCGTTCCAGGACGAAGCCGCGGATGACATCATCCTCGGTCTTGGCCCAGACGACGGCGATGTCGGCGATCGGCGAATTGGTGATCCACATCTTGGCGCCGGTGACGATATAGCCGCCATCGGCCTTTTTGGCGCGGGTCTTCATGCCGCCCGGATCGGAGCCGTGATCCGGCTCGGTGAGGCCAAAGCAGCCGACGATCTCACCGGTCGCGAGCTTCGGCAGCCATTTCTGGCGCTGTTCCTCGGTGCCGTAGGCGTTGATCGGGTGCATGACCAAGCTCGACTGAACCGACATGGCCGAGCGATAGCCGGAATCGACGCGCTCGATCTCGCGGGCGACGAGGCCGTAGGAGACATAGTTGGTTCCGGCGCAGCCATAGCCATCGATGGTCGAACCGAGAAGGCCGAGTTCGCCAAGCTCGTTCATGATCTCGCGGTCGAAGCGCTCATGCCGGTTGGCCTGGACGATGCGGGGCATCAGCTTGTCCTGGGCATAGGCGCGCGCGGTATCGCGCACGAGCCGCTCTTCTTCAGAGAGCTGTTGATCGAGGAGGAGGGGATCCTCCCACTTGAACTCTGGCTTGGCCTGGCGGGAACTCATATTTCGTACTCCAAAGGCGTTAATTTCCTGGCGGGCGGCGATGCTATATCATGCAGGCTCGGCGGGCGACAGACCCGCCGGCCGCCTAGGGCGCATGTGCTGTGGGGTGAGGTCCGCCCCCGATGCATGCGAGCCATGCGCGGCGCTGCCGAACCTGATCCCAAAAGGGCACCGATCTTGTCCGACGACGGCTACATCATCGAATTTCACCAGGTCGGCGCATACGTCAAGGTGTCGGCCATGGACCCGGCGACCCTGACCGAGGTTTCGATTCCCGTTCCGGCGAGTCTGCCGCAGCATCAGGCGGCCCAGGCGGCGATCCGCAAGCTGAAATTCGTGCTGGCCCGGCGAAACGGCGCAGCCGCCGATGGAACGGCCGGCGAACGCAAATAACACCTTGTAGCCCCCTGATTGTCGCGATAGGGTCCGCCGAAATGACGAGCTGCATGCCGACAGGGTGGTTAACGACCCTGCGAGAAGCGGCCGGAATGGGGGCCTTTCGTTTGACGTGACGTCGGTACGAATGGACCGGAGCCCGGATGTGGGTCTCGGTTCCGCGTGCCGGTATCGGGCATTGCCCTTTCCGACCATCTCCCTGGCATACGGCACTTGGTGGGCCGATTGGCCCAAGGCAACGTGATGGGGCCGCCTTGGCCCCGGGGGCAGAGGAGACTGCGCGCGAGATGGATTGGTTTCTGTCTTTATCGCCGTTTCTGGACGATAAATTTCCTCCCTTCGTCCAGCAATTGATCAATGGGCTGACGCTCGGATCCATCTACGGGCTCATCGCCATCGGTTACACGATGGTCTATGGCATCATCGGCATGGTCAATTTCGCCCATGGCGACGTCTATATGATCGGTGCCTTCCAAGCGATGATTGTGCTGCTGCTGTGCGGTACGCTTGGAATCAGCTGGGTGCCCCTGCAGCTCCTCATCATGCTGGTGGTGGCAATTGTCTTGACGGCATCCTATGGCTGGATGGTTGAGCGTGTCGCCTACCGACCGTTGCGCGGCGCACCGCGCTTGGCACCCCTCATTTCCGCCATCGGCATGTCGATCGTGCTGCAGAACTATGTGCAGTTGCTGCAGGGGCCACGCCCGAAACCGGTCGAACCGATTATTCGTGGCGGCTTCGAATTGATGACCCGTTCGGATGGCTCTTTCGTCGTCCAGCTGGGCTATATGCAGATCATCATTTTCGTGCTGACGATTGTGTTGATGGCTGGTTTTGCCCTGTTGATTTCCCGCACGGCGTTGGGCCGTTCCCAGCGTGCGTGTGAACAAGACATGAAGATGGCCTCCCTGCTTGGCGTCAATGTCGACCGCACCATCTCGCTCACCTTCGTCATGGGCGCTGGGCTTGCCGCCGTCGCCGGCATGATGGTGACGCTCTATTGGGGCAACAACGATTTCTACATGGGTTTCGTCGCCGGCATCAAAGCCTTCACTGCGGCGGTGCTCGGCGGTATCGGTTCGCTCCCCGGCGCCATGCTGGGTGGCATTCTCATCGGTCTGATCGAAGCCATGTGGTCGAACTATTTCTCTGCTGAATACAAGGATGTCGCTGCTTTCGGAGTTCTTATCTTGGTGCTGATCTTCCGCCCGACCGGACTCCTCGGCCGGCCTGAAGTGGAAAAGGTCTGACGCCATGACCGACATGACCCTTTCCACAGCACCCAAGGCACCGTCGCCCCTCGTCGAGGCAGCCAAGGAAACCGTCTTCACCGCGATCCTCGTTTTCCTGCTGGGCTGGCTGATGGTCGGCTATCAGACCCAGGTCCTGCAGGGCCAGCCGATGAGCTATGTCACGCGCTACAGCGATGTCGTCTGGGCGGTGCTCCTCATCCCGGCGGGCCGCTTCCTGCTGACGTTGACGCGTTTCGAGCGGACACTGCCGGCGATCATCCTGGGCGGTATCGGCTTCCTCTATCTCTTCGGCGCCGGCGTGCTCGGTGTGCTCGAACTCCCGGTCTACACCGAATTCCTCGTGACGCCCGATCCGCTGCAGCCGGATTTCCTGCCGTTCGAGCAGCCGATGGTGAATGTGATCTTCGGCCTCGGTGCGTTCTTCGTCTTCGCGGCCGCTGCCAAAGCGCGCCGCAAGAAGGCGCTGGGGCTGCAGACCGTTGAGGCACGCGAAGAGGCCGAAGCGAAGCAGCAACGTTTCGCCCGCAACCTCTCCGGCATTCTGGGGCCCATCCTCATCATCGTGGCACTAATCCTTCCCTGGACACCGTTCGGCGATCGCAAGCTGGTCGACAGCCTCATCCTGGTGATGACCTATGTGATGCTGGGCTGGGGGCTCAACATCGTCGTCGGTCTCGCAGGGCTCCTCGATCTCGGCTACGTCGCCTTCTATGCGGTCGGTGCTTACACCTATGCCAAGCTCTCGACCACGCTGGGGCTGAATTTCTGGGAAAGCCTGCCCCTGGCCGGCGTCTTTGCAGCCAGCTTCGGCGTGCTGCTCGGCTTCCCGGTCCTGCGGCTGAGGGGCGACTATCTGGCCATCGTGACCTTGGGCTTCGGCGAGATCATCCGTATCATCCTGGTCAACTGGCAGGTCTTCACCGGCGGCCCGAACGGCATCGGCAACATCGCCAAGATCGATTTCTTCGGCGTGCCGTTCGAGCGCAACCCGAAGGAGGGCGAGCTAGCTTTCCACACGCTGTTCGGCCTTGATTTCAGCCCCGTGCACCGCATCTACTTCCTCTATTACGTTATCATCGCACTGGCCCTGATCACGAACTTCGTGACCATCCGCCTGCGCAAGATGCCGATCGGCCGGGCCTGGGAAGCGCTGCGCGAAGATGAAACCGCCTGCCGCGCGCTTGGCATCAATCCCACCAACACCAAGCTCACGGCCTTTGCCCTGGGGGCGATGTTCGCGGGTTTCGCCGGTTCGTTCTTCGCGACACGCCAGGGCTTCGTCAGCCCGGAGAGCTTCACCTTCATCGAATCCGCGGTGATCCTCGCCATCGTCGTTCTCGGCGGCATGGGCAGCCAGGTGGGCGTTGCCTTGGCGGCGATCCTGCTCATCGGCCTTCCCGAGGCCCTGCGCGAACTGTCGCTCTACCGCATGCTGGTCTTCGGCGGCGTCATGGTGTTGATCATGCTGCTGCGGCCCAAGGGCCTGCTCTCCTTCCGCATCCCGACGATCCTCCTGAATTCGGGCAAAGCCAAGAAGACGGGGGCGGCGCAATGAACGCCCGGTCGCTTCAGAGCCTCAATGAGGGCGCGCTGCTTGAGGTCGAGCGTCTCACCATGCGCTTCGGTGGCCTCGTCGCCATCAACGATGTGAGCTTCCAGGCCAAGGAACGGCAGATCACCGGCGTCATTGGCCCGAACGGTGCCGGTAAGACGACGCTCTTCAACTGCATCACCGGCTTCTACAAGCCGACGGTCGGTCGCATCGCGTTGCGTAATCGTGATGGTGATGGTGGCGCCCCTTACCTCCTCGAACAGATGGACGGGTTCCGCATCGGCCAAAAGGCCAAGGTGGCGCGTACCTTCCAGAACATCCGCCTCTTTCCCGGCATGTCGGTGCTCGAGAATCTGATGGTGGCGCAGCACAACAAGCTGATGCGTGCTTCCGGCTGGACCATTCTGGGCCTTCTCGGCCTGCCTGCGTTCCGCCATGCGGAAGAGGCGGCGCGCGATTTGGCGATCGGCTGGCTCGACCGGGTCAATCTGCGCCGCGTTGCCGACGATCCGGCGGGGAGCCTTCCCTATGGCGACCAGCGGCGCCTCGAAATCGCCCGCGCCATGTGTACCGAACCGGTTCTGCTCTGCCTCGACGAGCCGGCGGCCGGCCTCAATCCGAAGGAATCGGCCGAGCTCAACGCGCTGCTGCTCTCCATCCGCGATGAGTTCGGTATCGGCATCCTGCTCATTGAACATGATATGAGCGTCGTCATGGGCATTTCCGACCACATCGTCGTGCTGGATTACGGCAGCAAGATCGCCGACGGCACGCCGGCCGAGATCCGCAACGATCCGGCCGTCATCCGCGCCTATCTCGGCGAAGAAGACACGGAATAGGCGGACGCGATGCTCAAGATTTCAGGCGTTCATACGTTTTACGGTCATATCGAAGCGCTGAAGGGCGTCGACCTTGACGTCCGCCAAGGCGAGATCGTGACCCTCATCGGCGCCAACGGTGCCGGCAAATCGACCCTGCTCATGACCATCTGCGGCACGCCGCGCGCGCGGTCCGGCCGCATCATCTTCGAAGGCAAGGACATCGCTCAGATGCCGACCTTCGAAATCATGCGGATGGGCATCGCCCAATCGCCCGAAGGTCGGCGCATCTTCCCGCGCATGACGGTGATGGAAAACCTGCGCATGGGTGCCATCACGTCCGAGGCGAAATTCTTCGATCAGGATGTCGAACGCGCCTTCGCGATCTTCCCGCGCCTCAAGGAACGCGCCGGCCAGCGCGGCGGCACGCTGTCGGGTGGCGAGCAGCAGATGCTGGCCATCGCCCGCGCGCTGATGAGCCGGCCGCGCCTGCTGCTCCTCGACGAGCCGTCGCTGGGCCTCGCACCCATCATCGTGCGGCAGATCTTCTCCATCATCCGCGAGATCAACCAGCAGCAGGGTATGACCGTTTTCCTGGTCGAGCAGAATGCCAACCACGCGCTGAAGCTGGCGCACCGCGCCTATGTGATGGTGAACGGTCAGATCACCCTGTCCGGCACCGGCGCCGAGTTGCTGGCCAATCCGGAAGTCCGCGCCGCCTATCTCGAGGGAGGACATTAAGGATGAAGGAAATCTTTGTCTTCCTGATCGTCACCGTCTTCATTTTCGGCGGTGCCGCTTTCCTGATGGGGCAGGCCATCGCCGAGACCTGGCGGCCGATCTGGCAAAATATCGTCTATGGTGTCGCCCTGGTCGCGGCCGAGCGGTTTTTTGCCTGGGCGCTCTTCCAGGCGCCACCCTTCAATCCCTTTGCCATCCTGCTCAATGCGGCGGTCATCATCGGCTTTGCCTTGCTGGCCTACCGCCTGACACAGGTACGAAAGATGGTCAGCCAATATCCCTGGCTGTTCGAGCGCGCCGGCCTCTTTACGTGGCGTGCCAAGGATACAACCGCTGGTTAAGTGCGGCAAAACGCCGGAATCAGGTGTCGTTACGGCGGATCACGGAGTTTTGCAGCCGGATTGGATTGACCCGGCTGTAGTAAGGCGGGAAGATGCTGCCAGCTTAACCGGGCGGCGGAAGACCGCAGGGGTAAGTGAAACTCAGGCTTTATGTGAGGGATCTATGTTCAAGACTCTGATTGGCTCGACGGCGCTTGCCGCCGTGTTGGCTATCGGTGCGTTCGGCGGCGTGTCGTCGGCTCAAGCCGACATCACCATCGCCGTTGCCGGTCCGATGACCGGTGAGCTCGCGGCGTTCGGCGAACAGCTGAAGCGCGGCGCTGAAAAGGCGGTTGCCGACATCAACGCCAAGGGCGGCGTGAATGGTGAGCAGCTGAAGCTCGAGATCGGCGACGACCAGTGCGACCCGAAGCAGGCCGTGCAGGTTGCCAACGACCTCGTGAAGAAGGGCGTCGCTTTCGTCGCCGGTCACTTCTGCTCGGGTTCGTCGATCCCGGCTTCGGCGGTCTATGCCGAAGAAGGCATCGTGCAGATCACCCCTGCCTCGACCAACCCGGCGCTGACCGAAGACGCCGCTGCCAAGGGCATCAACACGATTTTCCGCACCTGCGGTCGTGACGACGCTCAGGGCGTGTTCGCCGGTCCGTGGCTGGCCAAGACCTATCCCGGCAAGAACATCGCCATCCTCGACGACAAGTCGGCCTACGGTCAGGGTCTCGCCAATGAAACGGCGAAGAACTTCGAAGCCGCCGGCGGCAAGGTCGCGGTGCGCGATACCTACACTGCCAAGGAAAAGGACTTCTCGGCGCTCATCAGCAAGCTGAAGGACGCCAAGATCGACGCCGTCTACATCGGTGGCTACCACAACGACGTGGGTTTGATGGTTCGTCAGGCGCGTGAGCAGGGCTTCGAAGCCGCGTTCATCTCGGCCGACGCGCTCAACACCGCCGAGTTCTGGTCGATCTCCGGTCCGGCCGGCGAAGGCCTCCGTTACTCGGATGGCGCTTCGGCCGTCAACCTCGACTCCGCCAAGGATGTCGTGGCGTCGTTCCGCGCCGACAATTACGAGCCGGAAGGCTACACGCTGAACTCCTACGCCGCGATCCAGGCTTGGGCCGCTGCGGCGACCAAGGCCGGCTCGACCGACGGTGCCAAGGTTGCGGAAGCTCTGCGTGCGGGTCCGGTCCCGACCGCGATCGGCGACCTCAGCTTCGACGCCAAGGGCGACCTGACCAAGGTCAACTACGCCTGGTACGTCTGGCACGATGGCAAGGCCATCCAGGAGCCGCTGAACTGATCATCCGCTCTTAGGAGCTGATGAAGAAAGCCCGGGCTCAATGCCCGGGCTTTTTGTTTGTGCGTGGTATTCGGCCAGTCGTGCCCTTACGGCACGATCGCAACTTTCAGCACGCCGTCGCGCTGGTTGGCGAAGAGGTCGTAGGCCTTCTCGATATCATCGAGCTTGAAGCGGTGCGTCACCAATGGCTTCAGATCGACGCGCTGTGCGGCAACCACATCCATCAATCGCCGCATGCGTTCCTTGCCGCCGGGGCACAGCGTCGTGATGATTTTGTGGTCGCCGAGACCGGCGGCAAAGGCGCTGAGTGGAATGGTGAGGTCGCTCGAATAGACGCCGAGGCTGGAAAGCGTACCGCCGGGGCGGATGACGCTTAAGCCAGCTTGGAACGTCGCCTGCGTGCCCAATGCTTCGATCGCCACATCGACGCCCCGGCCGTTGGTGATCTTCATGATCGCTTCGACTGGATCCTGTTCGCGGAAATTGACCACGTGATCGGCGCCCATATGCCGGGCGATCTCCAGCCGCTTGGCGATGCTGTCGACGGCAATGATGGTCGTTGCGCCAGAGAGCTTGGCACCCGCCGTGGCGCAGAGGCCGATCGGGCCTTGGGCGAAGACGGCGACCGTGTCGCCGATGCGGACCTTGCCGCTTTCCGCACCGCTGAAGCCGGTCGACATGATGTCGGGGCACATCAGCACCTGTTCATCGCTCAGGCCCTCGGGCACGGGGGCGAGGTTCGCCATCGCATCCGGCACCAGCAGATATTCGGCCTGGGCACCGTCGATCGTGTTGCCGAATTTCCAGCCGCCGATCGCCTTCCAGCCATGCGCCGTGCCGGCGCCATCCTGCGAATGGCAGCCGCAGAGGCAAGCATTGCTGTGACCGCTCGGCGTGATCGCGCCGGCGATGACCCGCTGCCCTTCTTTGTAACCCTGCACGGCCGAGCCCAACTTCTCGATGATGCCGACCGGTTCGTGGCCGATGGTCAGGCCCTTGCGCACCGGATACTCACCTTTGAGTATGTGGACGTCGGTGCCGCAGATGGTCGTCGTGGTGACGCGGATCAGGGCGTCCAGCGGGCCAACGTCCGGAACGGGCTTCTCATCCAGTACGATTCGCCCCGGTTCCACGAAAATGGCGGCTTTCATCTTTGGCATCTGCCTCTCCTTCTAGAAATCTTTCGTCACGACTCATCGGGCATCCCCATCATGCGTGGCGCCAGGGGAGCCGGGCTGACCTGGATCAATCGATTTGCGATTGTCAGTTTCCAACCTATCCCTCAGCCCGATCATCATTCAATTCGTCAGGCAGCCTCTTGCGCCCGGCTCGATCGCTCATTAATCGTAGGCGGCAGGGGAGACGTCTTGAAGGTTCTAAAATTGTGACAGCCGGCCGCCTTTTACTCGCGTCGTTGATGTCGGCTTTCTTGCTGTCGGCCTGCGCCGGCCCCAGCGGCCCGACGCAGGAGGAAATCGCAGCCGAAAAGGCGAAGGTCGTCGCCGACGCGGCGTCGGCGCGCAATGCGGCGGATGCCGATGGGCAAATCACCATAGGGCTCGCGGCGCCGCTCTCCGGCGATCTTAAGGATTATGGCCTCGAGATGCGCCAGGGTGCCGAGATGGCGGTGGCCGACCTCAACGCGGCCGGCGGGGTGCTCGGTCGCAAGCTGGTTCTCGAAGAGGCGGACGATCGCTGCGGCATCGAGGATGCGAGCCGTGCCGCCACCGAATTGGTGCGCAAGGGTGTCGTCTTCGTCGACGGTCATTTCTGCTCCGGCTCGACCATTCGCGGCAGCGAAGTCTACGGCCCGGCCGATGTCCTGCAGATAACGCCCTCATCGACCAATGATCTGGTCACGGATATCGCCGTGCAGAAGAAAATCACCACATTGCTGCGCGTGGTCGGCCGGGACGATCGCCAGGGCGATTTTGCCGCCGATTGGATTGCCGCCAATTTCGCGGGCGAGCGGATCGGAATCGTCAGCGACAACAGCATCTATGGCAAGGGCATTGCCGCGCGCCTCATCGCCAGGCTCAAGGCAAAGGGCATCGCACCGGTGATCCAGGGCGAGTTCGTGCAAGGTCAGACCAGCTATAACGGCCTCATCAACAAGATGAAGGACGTGAAGCCGCGCCTGCTCTATGTCGCCGCCTATCACGACGATATCGGCCGCCTGACCTGGGGCATGCGTGTGGCCCAGCTGGAGACCGAGGTGGTCGGTCCCGATGTCCTCAACAACACCGAATTCTGGTCCTTCTCGGAAGGGCGGGGCAGCGGTGTCCGCTTCAGTGATTTCGCCCCCGCCATCGAGCGGCCGGAGGCGGCCGATGTGGTGGCCAAGCTTCAGGCCGCCGGCATTCAGCCCTCGAACTATTCACTCAACGCCTATGCCGCGATCCAGGTTTTTGCCGCTGCGGCCGAGGCGACCAAGGGCACGGATGCCGCCAAGCTTGCCGAATATCTGCGCCAGAACAGCGTCAAAACCGTGCTCGGCGACCTCAGCTGGGACCAGAAGGGCGATCTCACGGCGCCGAACTATATCTGGTATGTCTGGCAGGACGGCCTTGCCGTCCGGCAATAGGCCCGGTTAACGGCCTCTCCCGGCATAGATTGTGGTTGGCTGAAACCCCGCCCCGGCTATATGGTAGCGCCCTTCCGGAGCCGCGGCCTGCCGCTGGACCCGGTATTTCGTATGTTGGGCCGGAAAGATGGCGGAAAAGATCGCAATCGCCAGCGACCATGCTGGGTTTGAGCTGAAAACGCAATTGAAGCAAGAGCTTGGACAGCTCGGCTTCGATGTGCTCGACCTTGGTACCGACGGCCCGGCCTCGGTCGACTATCCGGATTTCGCCGGCAAGATGGCCGAAGCTCTGGCGGCCGGCACGGTTCAGCGCGGTGTGCTGGTTTGCGGGTCGGGGATCGGCATCTCGATGGCGGCCAACCGCCATAAGCATGTGCGGGCGGCCCTTTGCCACGATCATCTGACAGCCAAGCTCTCGCGCCAGCACAACAACGCCAACGTCCTTTGCCTAGGGGGCCGGACCACCGGTCCCGATGTCGCTAAAGACTGTTTGCGGGTGTTTCTTGAGACAGATTTCGAAGGGGGGCGTCACCAAAATCGCGTCGCCAAGTTCAGCTAGGATTTGGGACAGGTTTTAAGATCGGCAGCCGCTTGAAGGCGCCGGGTGATGGCCAGGAAAGGTTAGAGGACATGAACAAGGATACCAAGAACTACAAGCCGATGCCGGGCTTCTTCGACAAGCCCCTGGCCGACCAGGACGCCGCGATCTTCGACGCGATCGGCAAGGAATTCACCCGTCAGGCCGACCAGATCGAGCTGATCGCCTCGGAAAACATCGTCTCGCGCGCCGTCATGGAAGCGCAAGGGTCCGTCCTCACCAACAAGTACGCCGAAGGCTATCCGTCGCGCCGTTACTACGGTGGCTGCGAATATGTCGACATCGCCGAGGAACTGGCGATCGACCGCGCCAAGAAGCTGTTCAATTGCAAGTTCGCCAACGTGCAGCCGCATTCCGGCGCGCAAGCCAACCAGGGCGTCTTCATGGCGCTGCTGCAGCCGGGCGACACCTTCATGGGCCTTAACCTCGCGGCCGGCGGTCACCTGACCCACGGTTCGCCCGCCAACCAGTCGGGCAAGTGGTTCAAGGTCGTTTCCTACACGGTGGATCCGGCGACCCTCACCGTCAACATGGACGAAGTCGAGAAGCTGGCGCTTGAGAACAAGCCCAAGCTGATCCTCGCCGGCGGTTCCGCTTACCCGCGCTTCTGGGATTTCGCCCGCTTCCGCAAGATCGCCGATCAGATCGGCGCGATCTTCATGGTCGACATGGCGCACTTTGCCGGTCTCGTGGCGGCCGGCGTGCACGCAAGCCCGTTCCCGCATGCCCATGTCGTCACCACCACGACGCACAAGACGCTGCGGGGCCCTCGCGGCGGCATGATCCTCGCCGATGACGAAGAGATTGGTAAGAAGATCAATTCGGCCGTGTTCCCGGGCCTGCAGGGCGGTCCGCTGATGCATGTCATCGCCGCCAAGGCCGTGGCCTTCGGCGAAGCGCTGAAGCCGGAATTCAAGGTCTATGCCCAGCAGGTCGTCGATAATGCCAAGGTGCTGGCCGACACCATCATCGAAGGCGGCTACGCCATCACCACCGGCGGCACCGACAACCATCTGATGCTGGTCGATCTGCGGCCGAAGAAGCTCACCGGCAAGGCTGCCGAACATGCGCTCGACCGCGCCGGCATCACCTGTAACAAGAACGGCATTCCCTACGACACCGAAAAGCCGATGATCACCTCGGGTATCCGTCTGGGTACGCCCGCGGGCACGACGCGCGGCTTCGGTACGGGCGAATTCCGTCAGATCGGCAAACTGATCTGCCGCGTGCTGGATGGGCTCGCGGCCAATCCCGACAACAACTCGGCGACGGAAGCTGAAGTGCGCAAGGAAGTTCAAGCCTTGTGCCGCCAGTTCCCGATCTACCCGAACCGGTAATCGGGCCTAAAGGGGGAAGAGGGGACAAATGCGCTGCCCATTTTGCGGCAATGAAGACACCCAGGTGAAGGATTCGCGGCCGACCGACGACAACGCCGCGATCCGCCGCCGTCGCCAGTGCGGCAATTGCGGCGCCCGCTTCACGACCTTCGAGCGCGTGCAGCTGCGCGAGCTGGTGGTGGTGAAAAGCAATGGGCAGCGTGAACCCTTCGAACGCGACAAGCTGATGCGCTCGATGCAGACCTCGCTCAGGAAGCGCCCGGTCGATGCCGAGCGCTTGGAGCGGGTGGTGAACGGCATCGTCCGGCGCCTCGAAAGCTCCGGCGAAACCGAAGTCCCCACCTCGATGATCGGCGAGGCCGTCATGGACGCTCTCGCCAGCCTCGACAAGGTGGCCTATGTGCGCTTCGCCTCGGTCTATCGCAACTTCCGCGAAGCCAAGGATTTCGAGACCTTCATCGGCAAGCTCGGTGGCGAGAACGATTAAAGCCCATACCGACCTCGACCGCGCTCATATGAGCGCGGCGTTGGGGCTTGGCGCTCGCAATCTCGGCCGCACCTGGCCCAACCCATCGGTCGGCTGTGTCATCGTCAAGGACGGTCGCGTCGTCGGGCGCGGTTTCACGCAACCCGGCGGCCGCCCGCATGCTGAAACGGAAGCGCTGGCAGAAGCCGGCGCCGAGGCGCGCGGCGCCACCGCTTACGTCACCCTCGAACCCTGTGCCCATCACGGCAAGACCCCGCCTTGCGCCGAGGCGCTGGTGGCGGCCGGCATCAAGCGCTGCGTCATCGCGACCGGCGATCCGGACCCCCGCGTTGCCGGGGGCGGCGTCGCCATCCTGAAGGCGGCAGGTATCGAGATCACGGAAGGTGTCCTCGACGCGCAAGCCCGGGAGGCGAATGCCGGCTTTTTCACCCGGATCAAATCGGGCCGGCCGCTCGTCACGCTGAAGCTGGCGACCACCCTCGACGGGCGGATCGCGACCTTCTCGGGTGAGAGCAAATGGATCACCGGGCCGGGGGCGCGGGCCGCCGGACATCAGCTCCGGGCGACCCACGATGCGATCATGGTGGGGTCGGGGACGGTGCTCGCCGACGATCCGGAACTGACCTGCCGACTGCCGGGTCTCGAAGATCGGTCGCCGATCCGGATCGTCCTCGACACGCGCCTCAGGACTCCGCCCACCGCCAAACTGCTTGCGGATCAGGATCGGTTCCCGACCTGGCTGGTGACGTCGGAAGAGAATTTGGGCATCGCCGAGGGGCGATTCCGGCGCTCGAATGCCACTCTTTTGGGCGCCTTTCGGGGTGATTCCGGAGAGGCCAAATTAAGAATCATTCTTAATAAATTGAGCGAACGTGGCCTGACCCGGGTCCTGGTCGAAGGGGGCGCCAGCCTCGCCACCAGCCTTCTCAAGGAAGGCCTCGTCGACCGCATCGCCTGGTTCCAGGCTCCCTTCGTGATCGGCAATGACGGCATGGCAGCCATCGGCGAATTGGGGCGGGGCGCGCTTGACCGGATCAGCCGATTCAAGCTCTTGTCCGCCGAAGAGATCGGCCCGGACAGCTATCGGCTCTATTCCTGCGTCGATTGAGGCATCAAATCTAACTCACGGATTATAAAGCATGTTCACTGGCATCGTGACCGACCTCGGCACCTTGCGCGCGCTGAAGCCCGGCGCCGTCACGCGGCTTGAGATCGCGACCGCCTTCAACACCGACGACATCGCTCTCGGCGCCTCGGTTGCCTGCAATGGCTGCTGCCTCTCCGTGGTGGAGAAGGGGGCTGGCTGGTTCGCGTTTGAGGCGGCGCAGGAAACACTGGCCGTAACCACTTTGAAAGATTGGAAAGTCGGCGATCGCATCAACCTCGAACGCCCGATGCAAGTGGGCGACGAGCTGGGCGGCCACATCGTCGCCGGCCATGTCGATGGCATCGGCACCGTGGTGCAGGCGGTGGACGATCAGGGCAGCTTGAGGCTCACCGTCGAAGCCCCTGAAAATCTGGCAAAATATATCGCCTCGAAAGGCTCGGTGACGATCGATGGCGTGTCACTGACGGTGAATGAAGTGAGCGGCCGCCGCTTCGGCGTCTGCCTCATTCCGATTACACAGGAAGCGACCAATCTCGGGAAAGCCGTCGTGGGCAAGCGCGTCAATCTGGAGATCGACCTCATCGCCCGGTATGTGGCGCGGCTCCTTGGCCAGGACGGCAACTAAGCACCTCGACCTCCGGCACCGAAGCCGCTAAAACCCGGCGCAATCATTGGACAGAGCTGTAGGAATTATGACCGACAAGCCGCATATCATGGTCGTCGAAGCGCGCTTCTACGAGGACCTCTCGGACGCGTTGTGGGAAGGCGCCAAGCGCGCCCTCGAAACGGCCGGCGCAACGTACGAACGCGTCGCCGTGCCGGGCGCCCTGGAGATTCCCATTGCGATGCGGATCGCGCACCTCGCCGACCCGAAGAAGTTCGACGGCTACGTCGCCCTGGGCTGCGTCATCCGCGGCGAGACCACGCATTATGATACGGTCTGCAACGAGAGCGCCCGCGGCCTCATGAACCTCGGCACCGAACATGGGCTTTGCATCGGCAACGGCATCCTCACCTGCGAGAATGACGAGCAGGCCTGGGTCCGCGCCAAGGCCAACGAACTCGACAAGGGCGGCGGGGCGGCCCTCGCGGCGCTCAGCCTCATCGCCCTCAAGAAGAAGCTGGGCGCCTGACGTGAGCGACGACAAGCAACCGACGCCCAAGGAACGCAGCCAGCAGCTGGCGCTGGAACGCCGCGCGGCACGCCTTGCCGCCGTGCAGGCGCTCTATCAATGGGAACAGACGGGGACCCGCCCGGAAGCCATCATCTCGGAATTCGGGACCCATCGCCTGGGCAAGAATGCCGAGGAGCCGGGCCTGCCGGCCCCCGACCGCAAGCTCTTTGCCGAGCTGGTGCGCGGCGTCTCGGCCGGGGTCGAGGAACTCGACGACATGCTCTCGGCCGTCCTCACCGAGGATTGGACCATCGAGCGGCTGGAATCGATCCTGCGCGCCATCATGCGCTGCGGCGCCTTCGAACTCGCCCACCGCCAGGACGTGCCGCCCAAGGTGGTGATCAGCGAATATCTCGCCGTCGCCGACGCCTTCTTCAGCGAGAAGGAGACCGGCATGACCAACGCGGTCCTCGACAAGCTGGCGCAGACCTTGCGGCCCGGCGGGTTGGAGAAAGCCGACAAGGGAGCGGGGCGCGGTGGCAAAGCTGCCGGGTGAGTTCGACCTCATCGCCCGCTATTTCAAGCCGCTGGCGCGCCGCATGCCGGGCGCCGTCGGCCTCGAAGACGATGTCTGCACCTGGAGCCCGCAAGCGGATCAGGAGATCGTCCTCACCGCCGATGCGCTGGTGGCCGGCATCCATTTCCTCCCCGACGATCCGGCCGATTTCGTCGCGCGCAAGATGCTCCGGGTCAACCTCTCCGACCTTGCCGCCAAGGGGGCGACGCCCATCGGTTATCTGATGACCAGCGCCTTTTCGCCGGAGATCGACGAGACGTGGGTGAAGCTCTTCTGCGAAGGTCTTGCCGCCGACCAGGATGAATTCGGCCTCAGCCTCATGGGCGGCGACACGGTGGCGACACCCGGCCCGCTCACTCTGTCGCTGACCGCGATCGGCACGGTGCCAAAGGGCCGCGCGCCGCGCCGCAACGGCGCCAGGCCCGGCGACAAGGTGCTCGTCTCCGGATCGATTGGCGACGGGGCGCTCGGCTTGAAGGTCCTGCGCCACGAATTCCTCGGGCTTGAGGAGGCGCATCGCCGCCATCTCGCCAACCGCTATCACCTGCCGCAGCCCCGCGTGGATCTCGGCCGCGCCCTCATGCAAAGCGGGCGCGTGACGGCGATGATGGACGTTTCCGACGGCCTCGCCGCCGACCTTACCCATATCGCCGAAGCCTCGCAGGTCTCAGCCACCCTGCGCGCCAGCGCCGTCCCCGTCTCGGAAGCGGCGGCCGCGATCCTCGCCGATGATATGAGCTGGCTGCCCCTCGTCCTCACCGGCGGCGACGATTACGAATTGCTGCTGACGGCCGCGCCCGACGACGTGCCGGCCCTGCTCGGCTTGGCCGCCGAACTCGACCTGCCCTTGACCGAAATCGGCGAGATCGAAAAGGGCAGCGGCGTCACCATCGTCGACCGCGACGGCACCCCCCTCGAACTCGGCGCCAAGGGCTATCGGCATTTTTAAGAGCGTCAGCCTCTCCACTCGCGGGGGAGGCGGCGAGGCGTGAGCCGAGCGGTGAGGGGGATCTCTCAACGAGTCCGGTCGGTCCACCCTCACCCTCACCCTCACCCTGACCCTCTCCCGCGAGGGGAGAGGGAAAGTGCGGCGCTTCCGAAGTGCGCGCTGCTTCCATCCATCCTCGTCATGCCTTGGTTTTGGCCCAAGCATTCGCCCCCATTGACATGCGCTGGGCCACCGGGCCCAACCATGCCGTCATGCGTTGCGGTCTGGTATTGTTGCCCCGCCATTCTCTCTGATAAGTTGTCCCGGCCGATTTGTTGGCTTTGAGGACGACAGATCATTCAGGAATCAGCGATAGGGAATACGGGGTCAGAGTTAGATTTCTCTTGTGCTGCCCTTTCTATCGTCATCCCCGGGCGTGACCCGGGGATCGGGTTCGACTGGGCTATGTCTATCAGTTGCCGGCTGATGCCCGGGTCACGCCCGGGCATGACGTGACGATCGGAAATGGCACTTTGCTCCCGAGTTCCAGTCCCCGACTCCCATGAAGCGCCGCACTGACAGGGTGGATTGAATGGTCGAAGAGAATCAATACGCAGTGGAATGGGCCAAGATGCTTCCTGCCAATGGATTCAACTGGGGTGGGGCAAATGAGTATGACCCACGTTTGCCTGATGCGATGTGGATCGTCCATGAAAGTGGCTTTGAGATACGGGGCGGTGGTAACGAGCGTGAACCGACCGACGTAACTTGGTTCTATATCCAGTACTCTCGTGGCCCAATCCGCTTTCGTTTCCGCGCGTGGAAATGGAATGGAGCCTATGACAGCCGAATCTGGCATGTTGCAGATCTTGGCATGGATCCAGATGCTTCCGATTTTACAGCGCTCAAAAAGTTGACCGGCCTGAATCGGGCCGACGTCGTGCAGGCGGCTGAAGATATCCGTCGGGCGATGTTCTACTACCTGGCGTCAAAGCCAGACAATGTCGTGGTCGATGACGACCAATGGGACATCCATCTCGGTTGAACGATGTACGAAAATCGCACTTTGACGCCGATTTCCTTCATGAGGATTGAGACCGACGCCATTGCCCGGCGAAGATTGCCACTCTTGAATGCAGCGACTCAGCGATGTGCCAAACTCTCCATCAAATTTCGGCCTCGCGTGTCTCAAATATTCTGACGACAGACAAATATACTACGATAAAGTCTACTTTTCGTTATCCTCGAACCCAGCCCAGCAAGTGGCTTCCTTTAGAATCACATCGACAAAAAACTTGGTATGGTCAGGTCGATCTTCCATCTCACTTGCTGCATAAATAAACGTGTCAAAGTCATGAAAGTCTGGAGTGTCTACCCGACGTGATATCTCCCAAATTTCTCTTGCCCCATCATATGGGGTTAGCTCACGACTTAGGATCAGCCGAGAAATTTCGCTCGCACAAATACGGGCAGCATCTGGGGTACTTAACGCCGGCAAGCCGAACTCTTCCAATAGAGCTTCGAAGTACTTTCGTGCTTCCCACGCTTCGTCTGGCGTCAAGCCCGCCAGTATACGGAGCGTTTCAGTATCCAATCCCGCTTCTAACCCTTCGATCCCAACTTTTTGCGCAAGTTGGTCGTCAGGAAGAAGTCCCAGCTTCTGATAGGCTTGTGCAAGGCGCAATTCCATAATGTTCCCTTGAACTTGAATCCGGCCCGAAAGCCATCGGCTATGTGATGAACGAAAATCTCACTCTGCCTCCGATCTCCTCCGAACGATTTCCACCGAACTTCCCAACCCTGATTTTCCTTGGAAGAGTGATCTGCTCGAGCGACCAATTTCGGAGCAATGAGAATGGGCACGAAAGTGATTCAAAACGAGCCAGATGTCACCATCACGGCGGAACAATGCGACTTACTCTTGGCCTGGCTGAGATACGAGGACGCTGAACTGTATGATATCTGGATAAGCTTGGAGCTGTCAGTTGGCACTTTATCAGATCATGAAGAACTGCCTGTAAAACTGACTAATTTTCTAAGAGCACATCTTAGTGTCAACGGCTCATATATCTTGAACAGAACGCTGTTCCGTTTGCGAAGGCATATCTACGAGACATTCAAGAAGCATTAACCGGAAATCGGAGCCAGGGCCGCAATGAAATCGGGGCAACGAAATCGGGGTCAGAGTTAGATTTCTCTTGTGCTGCCCTTTCTATCGTCATCCCCGGGCGTGACCCGGGGATCGGGTTCGACTGGGCTATGTCTATCAGTCGCCGGCTGATGCCCGGGTCACGCCCGGGCATGACGTGACGATCGGAAATGGCACTTTGCTCCCGAGTTCCAGTCCCCGATTTTCCATGAAGCGCCGCACTGACAGGGTGGATTGAATGGTCGAAGAAAATCAATACGCAGTGGAATGGGCCAAGATGCTTCCCGCCAATGGATTTAAATGGGGGGGCGCACAGAAATATGATCCGCGCCTGCCAGATGGGCAATGGATCGTCCATGAGAGTGGCTTTGAGATAAGAGGCGGCGGGCAAGAGCGTGAGCCAACCGACGTAATCTGGTTTTATATCCAGTATTCCCGTGGTCCAATTCGTTTTCGCTTCCGCGCATGGAGGTTAAATGGAGCCTATGACAGCCGAATCTGGCATGTTGCAGATCTCGGTATGGATCCAGATGCTCCCGACTATACGGCGCTCAAAAAGTTGACCGGACTGAACCGGGCCGACATGGTGCAGGCGGCTGAAGATATCCGTCGGGCGATGTTCTACTACCTGGCGTCAAAGCCAGACAATGTCGTGGTCGATGACGACCAATGGGACATCCATCTCGGTTGAACGATGTACGAAAATCGCACTCTGCCCCTAATTTCCCGCCCGGCTCCCGCGCAACGCGCAGGAAGATCAAAGAGAGGCAAGGCTGCTTTGACGAACGAAAATCGCACTCTGCCCCCGTTTTCTATGCGATTTCCCCACACGAAGAGAGCGGTTTTCATCTCTGCTCCTGCGAGAAGCGCAATATGACCTTCCTGTCAGGGCACGGGAGAAGTTAGATGCAAACCCACGAACTGCGGAAAAGCGCAATGACATCACTCACAGTCGGTCGTCAATCCTTAGAGCAGAACAATGCTTACAAAAGAGATACCGCTCTTGGATTCGCTATTTGGCATGTCGCGCAACACGGTCAGGGGTTAGTATCCTGTTTCTTAAGGGGACCTCGTGCCCTTTGGCGCATGCTCGTCATGCTGTCTTTGCTTGCAGTCGTAGTTTTGATTTTCGGTTGCACCGCGGAAGTACATCCAGACAAATTCAAGAGTTCGCGTGTAGCTGCCTATGGCATCGCCCTTGATAGCCAGACTATCAACCAAACTCTTGGTTGGCTTGAGGAAGAGCAAGCGCTCAGATCATCGCTGGCTGGCTCCCCTGATATTCAATTTGCAGCATATGAAGAATCTGCGCTTTTCGGGCCCTCAGGAAGTCAAAGCGACGCCCAACCTGCAAAAGGTCTTAGAGCTGTAGTACGTATAAGCTCCTATCGGTTGCCGATAGCAGGAGATTACCGAAGTGATCAGCAAGCGGACCTCCCATCGACAGGTGACATTGATAGTGGCGCGATGGCGTCTGGCATTCCATCCCCCTCAGACCTGTTGCACAGTCCTAGCGGACGTCAGATCAGAAAGACTCTCGCTACCGCCTCGCAAGTAGATTGCGAGATAATAATGTGGGGTGAGCATAACAAGATGGCAGTTCTTGAGATTAGCCTGAACAGAATTGCCTCATTTCGTATCACTGCATTTCCTCAAGCGACAGTCTCGACGGATCTCGCACGATTGACGCAATCGAAGCACGCGATTCAGCAGTGTTATCGAGCTCTGCTCAATGAGCTGAGTGTTCGCTAGATAGATTGGTTAGTCCGAATTGAAGTTGGAGTTTATGAACAATGGCGACCGTAAAGTTTGATGCAATTCTTGCGCCATTATGGCGCAAACGCCCCCAGACTCGGGGCATAGGTTCATGCATCCTAGAAGGTGTCATCTAACACCACTAGGAAGCAGAGATCATGACCACATACGCAATCAGCGGACTTAAACAGAAGTACAGCGAGCTACAGGACGAGCGAGCAAATTTGCAGGCTCGCATCAAAGAGATCGACACCAGTCTTTTGACGCTGTCGAGTGCGATCAAGCTGATCGACCCGGAAGTTGAACTCAACAAGAGCACCGCGGCAAGCGCCAGGGCCACGCTGAAACAGTTGTTTGCGCGCAAAGAGGTTCTAACTTCCGTGCAGAATCAATTGCGGCAAGCGGCGGAACCATTGCCAGCATCGGTCATCTCCGACCGCGTTCTGGAAGCCAAGACGGATCAGGCATCGAACGACGTGAGGATACTGCTCCGGCGAGACGTGAGCGCTCTGCTGTCACATCTCTATCGGATGAAGGTCGTGGAGCGCGTCGCAAACGATGGCGCCATTCTGTGGAGGGTAGCGGCTTGACCGCTACCCTCCCGAGTTCCAGATGATTTCGCCAGGCAGCTTGTTTCCTTGCCAGTACCCCGTCATATGGCGCGATTGCGGGAGCCAAAGGACGGACTCAAGGAATCTCCTGGTTTGCCACTTGTTGGTTTTCCGCCGCATGTCTTCTCGCCATGCGAGCTCGGCCATGTACCAATCCCTGTACTTGTCCGACATCCGGTGATGAATGCCCTTCATCGAGCGCCGGGCGCGACTGAAGAAGGATTCGATCTGATTGGTCGATTCCTTGTTCTCGCCGACGTAGTGCTTGGAATGATCGGTCCGTTCAGTTTTCCGAAGCAATGCCAGGCTATCGTAAGCTCGGTTCTGATCGGACACGACCACCGCGTCTTCATCCACGAAGGTCGTCACAAGGGAGCTTGCGTCGCGAGCGTTTTCTGAAGTGGTGATGGCCGTCACCGTCCGTCCGCCACGGGCGCGAAGACCCATGACGAGCCTATGCCGCTGCTCTCGGATATTCTTCCGCTTTTCCTTGGCTTCGGGAGTCTCGTTGTCCTCTTTCTTGTTCTCCTTGCGGATATGCGGATTGATGTGCATGCCGTCGATCTCGACGACCCCGGACAACTTGATCCATTCACGCTCCATGCTGATGGCTTCGCGAATCTTCATCAGGAGAACCCAAGCGGATTTGTAGCTGATGTCGATTTCTCGGCTAAGCTGGAGCGCAGCCTTGCCCTTCACGCTATTGGCAGAGAGCAGCAGCGCCAGGAGGATTTTCTTGAAAGAGAGCTTGCGGGAAGCGAAGACCGTCCCACTGGTCGCAGTGAAGTCCCGACGGCAATGGACATCCGAGCAGCGGAAGCGCTGCCGCGTCATGTTATAGGCGTTAGGCCGCCCGCATTCAGGGCAAGCAGGTTTGCCCTCGCCCCAACGCGCCTTCAGGAACCAGTTGTAGGCGGTCCGCTCCTGCATGCAGGCAACGTCATGAACAGACAGTTCTCGGGCTGCCGTTGAAAGAAGAAAGTGCTGTCCCATGGCTCAACGCCACCGTCCGCATTGGGCGACGGCCGCGTATAGCCAAGCCCCCGATGAAGGGCTTCGCGATGGACACAGGCATGATGGCGACGATGGAAGGGATCATCTTCAGACTCCGAATAGAAATGCACAGCGGAACCGCGCCGGAGCGCCGTTCGGGGTTACTTGGCTATGTGCATGGTCTGAAGCATGGCTATTCCCCTAACAGATCCCTTCGCAAATGTCGATCGAAATCGAATTTTTCTCATTGTTATTCAATGACATACATTGAATTTGTCGCGAGTTTTATGGATCGCGCGAACCAGGAGCTGCAGTTTCCGGATTGATCCGCCGGACCACGCTGACTGCATCGCCTCGATCTCGACCTGGTCGAAGGGTGTTGCCCACACCGCATCCAGTCCTTGTTCCTCGTAGAGCGAGACAAGGATGCGGTTCGCCAGGGGGAGCAGATGTTCAGGCGTGGGCGACGGGAAGACGATGCGCCTGCAGCGGTCACGTAATGGTGCCGGAATGCCATTCATCGAGTTCGCCGTGCCGATCCACAACACATGCCTAAGGTCGACACCTGCCTGGATATAGGGGTCATGCCACCGCTCAGATGACTGTGGCTCCATCATGCTGAGGAGCGCATCCAGCAGGCTTCCGTTGTGTTTGCTAGTGCCGACCTTCTCGACCTCATCGAGCAGAATGCCTGGCGATGCCAGCATGTGCCGCTTCAGCAGGTTGACTGGCAGGCTTGCCTCTCCAGAGCTCCAACGCCTGGCTGTTCCGGCGAGAGAAGCGTCGCTCACGCCGCCGCAGCCATAGAGTTCGTAGGGGACGTTCAGCAGCTCGAACAGTCTCCGGCCGAATGCTGTCTTGCCGCCACCTGGTTCGCCGACGAAGATGGTCGGCCGGAAGGTCACATGGTCACGCCCTGACAGATCGTTGATGACAGTTTCGACGACATGTGCAGCGTATGGAAATTCTGTCACCAATGTCTTCCGAATAGCAGGCAGGTCTCGCACGGGAATCAGCGGTAGCGCTGTGTTCAAAACTGATTTGAACTGTTTGGCGATGGCCTTTCCCTCGGTTGTTTCCGGGCTGCCGATTTCCTTCATGACGACAACCGCGGGAACGGCATCTACATCGAATTCATCGGCTTCCTCATCGAAGACCGCTTTCTTCTTGATCTCTGCCAGCCTGGAAGTCGACTTGCTTTCCTCCAGTGCCTGTTGCGCAGCGGTTTGCACGAGAATCTTCGACGCCGTGTCGGTCTCCGCGACAATACGTTCGACCATTCTGCTACCGAGTTCATGCGCGATGACATGGCGCGGCCGCCAATAACGTGGGAAGCTGTTTGCCTTACCTGCCGCAACGAGAATCCAGCCAACGCCGACCGTGGCGAAGTCGAGAGCCTGTTCGCCTGGGGTTTCCAAGTGATCAGCGAGGGCGAAGCAGTATCCAGAGACCTTCCAGGCCATTTCGACGCTGCCGAGAATGGCGGCATAAAGTTCACATCGCCGAGCGCCTTCCTCCCAGAGCAGCGCGTGCTTCTGGTCGTCCTCGATGGTGAATCTCATTGCGGACGCCGCTGTCTGGCAGGTCTCGACATCGATCGCCAGCGTGAGAGCCAGGAGGGCATCGCGAGTGGGTTCGAACGTTCCCCAATGCGGCTTCTGGCGCGTCATCAGGCGCTGCGAGAAGATTTTGGCATCATGCTGCATGTCGCCACCGCAGAAGGGCTGCATCTGAAACAGCTCCTGCAGTGACGGCAGATGGAGGCCTGTTTCGGCCGCCGCGGATCGGCGTTGGAATGCTCGGGCGCGCCTGGCGCGGGCGATGATTTCTTCTTGGGCTACTTCGCTCATTGGTCTGCCTCCAACTCCTTGTGGGAGGCACCAAGGCGATACCAGCGCGAATAGGTTCTGGCCCAGCGTGCGGGAAGGTTAGCCGACCAGACTTGCGAGGTCGTGATTTCCTGAGTTCCAAATAACGGGTGTTCAACGACCGTGCCGAGCAAACATGGGGCCATCCGGGCGGATTCCCGCCATCCGACCAGCAGTGGAGCGTCTTTCAGGTCGTCATCGGTCGGGACTTCTCCGGCGGCGATCTTCTTGAGATCGGTGAGGAGAGCTTCGAGAGCTTTGATTTCTTGGTGCGCAGCGGTGAGCATGCGCCCTTGGTAAGGGGACTTCATCGGTTTCACCTGCAATGGGGTTCTGGTGGCCCTGGGACGGCCCAGGGCGGCGGCTATGCAGGTGAACGGGGAATGGAGCGGTTACAGAGCCACGACGCCACCTGCGGCCCGGCGTATTCGCAGGGTGCGGGTGGGAAGAGCCATCGGGGCGGCGATGTGGGTATAGCATTTCATGACTTGGAACATATGAGGAACAATCTCAAGGTGTCAAGACGGCTCTAACTGCCGATTTTGGTTGGGCAACCCTGTATTTCTACGTTATTTAATTGTAGAAATTGTCAACATTATCCCTGCCAAACTCGGAGAAATGCTTGGACACCGTACACAATCCTGACCGCTTTATGGCCGACCTCCGGCAAGTGCTGTCTCAAGGCAGAAAGCGCATCGCGCTGCTTGTCGGTGCGGGCGCACCATTGGCATTGCGGGTGGATAAGGACGGTAAGTTGGACGCCAAGGGCACCCCGCTTATTCCAGGTGTCGACGACCTTACCTCGAAAGTTCTTGGCGGGCTGAAAGGCGATGAACAGAAGGCCGCAGTTGCAGTTAAGGACGCCCTTGGCAAAACCGCGAATATCGAGACGATTCTATCGCGGATTAGATTGCTGGAAACCGCGCTCGGAACGACCAAGATTCATAGCCTCGACGGCGAGGGTTACAAAGATCTTGGGAAGAGCATATGCAAGCACATCGGAGCGATCGTCGGAGTCAGTCTTCCTAAAGAGCGTAATGGCTACAACGAACTTGTTGGCTGGATCAGTGGAACACTAAGGAGTCACCCAGTCGAGATATTCACAACCAATTACGATCTGCTGTTTGAGGAGGCGTTTGAAGCCGTTCACGCCCCATACTTCGATGGCTTCTCGGGAGGCCATGCTCCCTTCTTTGACCCAGTCACGGTAGCAGGTGACGACTTGCCACCGCGTTGGTCGAGACTATGGAAGCTGCACGGATCGATCGGTTGGGCACTTGAATTCGACCGGGTCATCCGCGGGCGAGGTAAGGACGCCACTCAGTTGGTCTATCCAGATCACCTCAAGTATGACCTCACACAGAAGCAACCGTACGCCGCACTTTTCGAGCGTTTAAAGACATTCCTTTTGACGCCAGACACGCTCTTGCTGATCGCCGGGTTTTCGTTTCGTGACGCACACGTTTGCGCCATCCTTGATGAAGCTCTTGCAATGAATGCCAACACTGCCGCATTGGCATTCCAATTTAAGACGCTAAAAGAGGAAGAGCCTGCCGCAAAGCTTGCCTTTGAAAGGCCGAACCTCACGGTGTATGCGTCGGATGGTGCAGTAGTCGGGGGTGTGCGAGGGCAATGGCAACCGGGCGAGCTACCCAAGAACTGGGCGGAGATACGTAGCAGTTTTTGGGGGCCAAGAACAAAGGACGCCGCTCCGAGCTTTCTGCTGGGCGACTTTTCAATGTTCTCCAGATTCTGCGCCTTATCGCAGGCTCAAGACTTCGCGGCGACACTCGACGCAAAGGCTGACGCCGATTCTCCTGCCGACGAGAAGGCCAAAGCATAGTGTCGAAGACCGATCCGACATTTCTCGGAACCGTAAGCACCGTTACAGGTGCTTCAGTTACCGTTCGTCTGGCTAAGTCCTTGGCGTCCGGCCTGGCTATCATTGGCGGCCACACCTACCGTGTCGGCCAAGTTGGTAGCTTTGTTCGAATTCCTCAAGGCTATCAAGACTTGTATGGCGTCGTCTGTGAGGTCGGCGCGTCAGCAGCTCCTCAACAGGTACAGGACGCGCAACTTGATCCAGCACGATGGATGCGGGTCGAGTTGGCTGGCGAGGCTATTGGAGACCATTTCGAGCGCGGTATCAGCCAGCATCCAAACATAAATGACAACGTCCATCTCGTGACGGATCGTGACCTTCATCGCATCTACAATTCTGCAGGTGACGACCAAATCCCAATCGGGACGCTATCGAGTGCGGAAAACATCACGGTTCGCCTGTCTCTCAATAGTCTCGTCACCCGTCATTCAGCCGTCCTTGGCTCCACTGGTTCCGGCAAATCGACCACCATAGCCAGCCTTCTGCGGTCAATTGTAAAGCCGACAGGCAGCGACAAGAAGATGCCTGGGGCGCGCATCCTGCTGCTCGATATCCACGGTGAATACACGTCGGCTCTATCGGATGTCGCCCAAGTGTTTAGCGCGCTGCCTCAGCCGGATCAGGATAATCTATATGTTCCGTACTGGGCACTTGAAGCTGGCGAACTCCTAGACTTCGTTGCTGGCGGCCTGAATGAAAATCAGGAAATTGCATTCACCGACAAAATTCAGGAAATGAAGGTGGCGCGTGTCGGGCAACCACCCGCGCTGCCGGGGATCGATCCCCAGTCCGTTACCGTCGATAGCCCGATTCCGTTTTCATTGAAGAAGCTGTGGTACGACCTTATCGACTTTGAGGTCACAACCTTCGTCGGACAACAACGTGACCAGCCTGCAAGACAAGATCCTGGCGACGCAGAAACGCTAACTCAGCCCAGGTACACACCACATGCGATGGGGAATGCAGGACCGTTTCTGAACACCGCCGCCAAAGGAATTCGCCGTCAACTCAACCTGCTTCGATCGCGTCTTCTCGACAAGCGATATGATTTCATCCTGCATCCCGGCCCATGGGAACCAGACCTGAATGGCAATGTCCGGGCTGACCTGGATGTCCTTCTGAAAGGGTGGCTGGGGCATGACAAACCGATCACCATCCTCGATCTTTCTGGTGTGCCAAGTGCCATTCTGGAGCGCCTGATCGGATCGATTCTTCGTCTGATCTACGAGGCACTATTCTGGAGCCGAGAGAAGACGGAAGGCGGCATACTCCGTCCTTTGCTCGTCGTCATGGAAGAAGCACATAGATATCTCGGACCGGAAAGTGGGACAGTTGCGGCCGACATCGTCAAAAGAATCGCGAAAGAAGGACGGAAGTACGGCATTGGCGCCATGATTGTCTCCCAACGCCCTGCCGAGATCGACGAGACCGTGCTCTCTCAGGCAGGAACTCTTATCGCCTTGAGGCTTTCAAACCCGGCAGATCGTTCCCGCGTAAAGGGCGCATTGCCGGATAACTTGTCCGGCTTGATGGACCTGCTCCCCGTTCTTCGAACCGGGGAAGCCATAGTCACGGGCGAAGCAGCCCGGCTTCCCGTCCGATGCCGAGTAGCGCTGCCTGCGGCCGAGCATCAACCAAAGAGCAATGACCCCGATGTGTCTGGTTCCTGGGCAACTAAGCGCGTTGCGGAGGGATACGATCGCGTGGTCGCGTCCTGGAGAGCCCAGAGGACCACTGCTGTTGCGGTCACAGTGCCTATTACACGCAACCCCGTGCAGGATGGACCCGATAATGGCGGAGAAGTGAAATGAATCGCGATCCAGTGGCTTCCACGAATGTGGCATCAGTTGGATATGATGCGGCGTCACAGACGCTCGAAGTAGAATTCACCAATAGCTCAATTTATCAGTATTACAACGTCGACGAAGCCATGTACGAGCAGTTCATGCAAGCGCCGTCGAAGGGGCAATTCTTGAATGTCTATATCAAGCCGTCGTATCCGTACTCGAAGGTTGGGTGATCTTGCCTGCCTTCGCAACAAGTAGTCTTGTTGGCCACAGACTTGATGTCTTTCTAGGTGCTGGAATGGTGCCTATCGAAGTTCAAAAGAAATTATCTTCAGCGCCTCGCTCACAAAAGCAGCGTCGAACTCCGTGGCCGTTCTTTCGCTTCTCGGTCGGTCGAACGCATTGAATGGAATTACCCTGCCGAAACTATTTTGCTCAAGCGCTCGATGAATAGCGGCCTTGGTGTCGTGATACCAGGCATCAGCGTACCCCATGGTCTCGATCAGAACTGAAGCGCGTTCGCCAGTTGCAACTCTGACGATTTTGATTTCGAAATCCGGGATCAGCACTTCCGCCCCATTCCCGTGAACTGGATTCATATTGAATAGGGGCTTGCGAATGGTGCTTTTCATGCCCATCCGCGCCAACTCATATTGAATTTGGAACAAGCATCGAAGCGTTACTCGTTCCGCGTCGCTATCGACCGGACACCAATGCTCGCTGCTCATTATCGGATGCAAGTAGGCGGCGACCCCACCGACCCACGGGTTGTTTCGTGTGAGCTGTGCGACACTTACCAATGCAAGATACGGAGGTCTGGCAAGTACCGTTTCTCCAACTTGTTCGCCGAACACACTGATCTTCCCATCAATTTGTATTGTTCGTTTCCCGAATTCTACAAACCCTGGTCGATGACCTGTCGCATAGCCAAGCAAGAATCCCTGTGGCCGCATGTCATTATGCCAAGGCATCTCTCTGATCTTCCGGGAAAATCGATCCGATGAGAACATGGAGAACGATAATACATCGATGAGTGGTACGCGGCCATTCGGACCATCAAGATTTATCTGCGAGATCGCCTGCGTCAGGGCCGAAACCTCTTGTTCCCTTGACGGCATCAGTATGTCTTCTGATGGGCTGCAGTAGATTTCGTTACGACGGCTTCTGGCAAGCAAATCCCACATAATCCTTTGCAAGCCATTTGCGGGTTTCCGCTTACTCAAACGCTTCACCCCCACTGCGGCACGAGCATCTCCTCGTTCGCGGAAGTTTGAACGCAAAATGTAGGTTACTGGGCCACCAGAGTAAGATGCGCTATAGGAGGCATGATCGGTCGCACCTCGGTAGAATGCACACGTCGTTGTGTGAGGTTCATGAGAGGCTCCCTCCATTCGACGAACGATGCGGCCTTCGACCGTTGTTAGGCGAGGTACATCTCCATTCGACGAGTCGCGACAGTCGCATCCCAGCCATCGATTATCATTCCTAATTCTGTCGTAATAGCGATTTGCCAATGCGGTCCAATTTTGCGGCAGCGCCGTCGGTGTCTTCCCAAACACGCATTTGAAAGCTTCGACGTGTTTCGACGGTATGTCGTCATGGAATCGAACGACCTTGTCCCTGTGCTTTGACAAGACGCGTTCAACAATTTCTTCAATGGTCGGCATGGATCGCGCTCAAAACTGCTGAAGCACGCTGACTAGCATTGATGCAGATAGAGCGCAAAATACAATATTTTAGCTAATTTGGGAGTCGATGGACCTCTGATGAGAGCGGTAGTGATGTGCGCCAGTTGATCCGGGCCTGAACTGCAGAAGAGCTATGCCAGATCATCTGAGCAGCCAGTATCTCGTCCGAACTACCCGCCGATCTCGCTCCATTCAATATCAAAAGAGCGTCGATCAATCTTTCATTTCCGATGATGTGGCTATCCATCGTGTCTACCGCCATAGTCATTGAAATGGCTTCCACGTTTCCGCGGAGGCAGTCGCTTCCATCTGCGGATGCCCACTCCGTCGATGCACGATCGAGCTCAGCAACCACATCGGCAGGGTCATAGAGGCCGTCACATGTAACGATGGGATGTCCACCGTCCAATTTCCACGTTCTCCAAGACCAGTCGCCTTGGTCTCCTCGCTGAAAGGCAACCCACTTATTCATCGGCCATGAATCTAACCGCAGCCAATAGCACTGGCCGACTACTCGCGAACGCCTTTCAACCCATTCTGCCTGTTCTTTTGTCATCGACTTCGACCCGAAACTCTATGATCTCAATGTCCTCTCCACTGAGAAAGAATCCCAAGGATCGCATCCCACGAAGCAAGAAAGGACAGGGATTGTAATTCCCAATCTTCCCCGGTCTCATTCTCGCCTTGGCGAGACCTCTTACTAATGCAATAGTTGATTATTGCCACTACACATCCACCTCTGGAGTTAATTGCTGGAGATCCACTTGCTGGCCAAGAAACTGACAGACTTATCCGCCTCGGATTTGCAGGACCTTGTCGAGAACAAGGTGTCAGAAAGCAGGGTGCTCGATTTCAAGACGGAGTACGGCCGCGACGATGGCCGCAAACGTGCAATCAACGACGATGCCAAGAAGGAGCTTCTTGCCGATGTCAGTGCGTTTGCAAATACATTGGGCGGGGACCTGGTGTTAGGCGTTAGTGAAGTCGCTGGAGAGGCAACCAATGTTGCTGGTCTCGACCTAGAAGATTCAGACGCCGAAATCCTAAAGCTCGAAGGCATCATCAGAGATGGAGTGGAACCACGCCTGCCCGGCGTTTCAATCCATGCCGTCAAGCTTGATAGTGGCCGGAGCGTGATCGTTATCCGAACACCCCGGAGTTGGATTGGCCCTCACAGAGTCGTAAATGGTCGAAAGTTTTGGGCTAGGAATAGCAAAGGCAAGTACGAGATGGACGTGACAGAGCTGCACCAGGCGTTCACCACTGCGGATGGTGTCTTTGATCGCATCAGAAAGTTCCGCTCAGATCGCCTCGCCCTGATCGCCGCCAATGAAGGAATGGTGCCTATCAAGAGTGGTGCCAAACTAGTGCTTCATGTCGTTCCATTATCGGCGTTTGTGAATCCCGTCCAACTGACATTCAATGACCGACGCGATCCGGGTATTCGCCCACCTGGTGCGAGCGGGTGGAATCAACGACATGCGTTCGAAGGCATCGGCAGCTATTCCGGTCCCGAAGAGCAATCTGGTCCATGTCGAGCCTACGGGCTGTTGTTCCGCAATGGAATTGTCGAAGCCGTTGCCGGAATTGAGTTTGGCGAAAATCGCAACCGCGTCATGGTTCCTGGGGATTTCGAGAGTTACATCGTTGGGGATGTTCCTCTGTATCTTCAAAGGCTCAAAAAGGATGGGGTGGAAGGACCATTTTATGTCCTTGCAACGCTCTTGGATGTGCGTGGCTATTCACTTCTAAATAGACAAAGACATGCAGATCCAATGCGCTCTCTTGGGAGAGATGCGTATTTATTTCCGGAACTGGAGCTGCAGGATACGAAGATCACAGACAAGGATTTCATGCCGCTCTGCGACCTCTTCTTTAATGCCTTTGGATACGAATGTTCTTGGTCGTTTACCGAATCCGGGGAGTACAAGGGAAACTGATGCGAAAGGTAATCGATCGAAGCGTGAGGCCTCGCGCTCTTTTTGAAGTAGGCGTCACATCATCTAGCGCCCTTGCGACGATCGTTCCGATTTGGCGCAAGGGCGCCGATACGCCCGGAGATGGACTTCGCGAAACTCGACAACGATTTTCTCCAGACTGAATCAATCAGTCGCTGTGCCGCCAAAGGCTGCCCACAGTCGACGTTCAATAGAGAGGAGCATCGGCGTGCCCGTATTGAATCCTGATCACTTACAAGCCATCGTCGCCCGATATGCAGGGCAGGTTACCGTGGAAGGCTTGACCGCAGCGGAACACCTGAAAGCCAGTTGGTGCGAGAGCGCCGTTTATGCCGGAGACAGCTTGACCATCGAAATGCTGCGCTCTCAAGAATACGACTCGTACCGCATGTATTCGTGGCTGGCCTACTATCGGGTTTTCAAGGATCAATATGCATACGGGGACAAGAGACTCATTCTGGCGCGCATCGCAGAACATCGCGCTGAGTGGATCGCTTCGCCCGCTGCGCCCGCTGCGTTCGTCGGACAAGTGTACCGAACGTTGATAGATGACGGTGTGTTCAGTTGCTTTTCTTTGTCGACCAAGGTTTCCTGGCTGCTTAAGCCGACAATGATCGCCATTTACGACAGCAAGGCCATTGCGGCACTGACGATGCTCTCGAATCTGGGATGCGTATCCGCGATACGAGGCTGCCCATCCAACTCCGCCAACGGACGCACTGCAGCGAGAACACAAGCCGTTGTTGATTATTACGCAGCGTTTTACCCGCTGGTGGCGGAGATTGCCGACGTGTGCGCCGATCAATTGGACGATTGCTTGCAACAACTCCCTGCGCTGTTTGCCGCTGACCACATGGCAGTCCCAGGGGACTTGGCAGGCAACAGAATGCGGATGCTCGATAAAGTCTTGTGGATGATGGGAAGTCCCGCAGACGCCGCAGAGGACTGATCTTTCTTGCCAGAAAACAGGCAGGGGCCAAGGATCAGTGATCCTAGAGTATCTAGCCCATGCCAAGGCGGCAGAAGCTCGGCATCCGACTCTTCATTACGGTTCGCATATAGCAACGGAAAGCGTTTCTATCAGTAAACGATATCTACCTTTCGACCCGCCATCTCCCTTCTGCGTCTACGCTTAGCCATCACGCACTAAGTTGTTGAGAGAAGAGGTACTTCTGAAGGTAATCTGCGCCATAATGGCGCAGATTCTGGGCGTTTTCGCCATAATGGCGCAAAATTGATGAGCAGATAGGGGCAAGATCACTATGAAAGGCAGGGCAACATCCGACGAAGCCTATGTGATCGACTTGTGTGATGCCGCTCTCGGCCAAAAGTCGTCACGACAGCATCGGTTCGACTTCTTGCTGGGTGATCCCAGTATCCGGTCCGGGAGATGCGCGCGGCTTCCTGTAGACGCCTACTACGCCGATTTGAACCTCGTTGTGGAGTTTATGGAGCGGCAGCACTCAGAGGCGGTGCCATTTTTCGATCGTCGCATCACGGGTACTGGAATGCCTCGGTCGGAGCAGAGGCGCCTCTATGATGAGCGCCGGATGACTGTGCTTCCCAAGCATGGAATTCATCTGGTTGTCCTCCACGCTGCCGACCTCGCTCATCGTCGGCAAAGGCTCCTACGGCATTGTCACGACGACGAGAATATCATTCGGCTGAAGCTGGCAGCCTACCTGCGATAGCGCTCATATTGCTTACATCACAACTCCAAATATACATGCATCCGGTTCCCCTCGCGGTGGTCGAAATCAGCGAGACTGGGTACGATATCGAGAGCCTTCCTTGAAGTCGCAGATCGGCTAATCACGAGACTCCGAAACCAATGCTTCAAGCATGCGCTCGCCTGCGAAAAGGCAGGCAATATCGAAGGTGAGTTCGACACCAAGAGAGTTTTTCGCTGTGAACTTCGACAACACCCGAACACGCCCTCCCGCCCATTCCTGAATAGCCACATCCAAGAACCTGGAAAAGTCAACTGTCGATGGATGTACCGCCGCGTCCTTAGCAGCGCTCTCGCAGCGTTGAATCGCCTGGCCACGTTCGAGTGGTTGAATCGCCGCCAGTGTTTTGTCCTCTTTCACATCACTTGCCGAGAAAAACACATTGAAAGCTCTCCCCGCCGAATCCTCGCAAGTGACATAGAAGACCGGGTTCTTGGCGGTGCCTTTGCTTCCGGAAAGATAGGCGCTGCCAGGGTCGATCTTGACACATTGGGCATTTTCCCTGGCCACCTTGTTGACGCCCGCGATAATCGTCTTCTTGTGTTTTGCAATCTTGTCATCCCAGACGAAGTTTTCTTCGCTGTATACGCGCTTTCCCGATGCGTCCTTGACGATGAGCTTGAGATACTTCGAGGGAACCCATCCTCGATGGGAAGTCAGCCAATCCGGTTCGACGATCTGAACCTCAGACCAATCCCCTTGCTTGCAGAGCTCGCGTACAGTCGTCGTGCCATCTATTTGCTGATATTGGGTTTCCCCTATGACATTGGTTGCCTTCACGTTCACAACGCGTTTGGCGGACTTGTCTGGCTTCTCGCGGAACTGGACCTCTCCAACAACTCCCATGATTTCCTTTGTGGCAATTCCACGGTCGCCACAGGCGAATACTGGCAGTGCGGGAGATAGAGAGGAAATGGCTGCCTGAGAGGTATCCGGTACTGCAGCATGTGGCTGAGTAACTGCTTGCTCCGCCGTAGCGGGATTCGTTGCTGCTTGTTTCTGTGGGGCCTGAGTCGCGGGGCCAGTCGACGATATGGCTAGAACCAACCCGCAGATGGAAAACACAACTGCGGCCGCCCGGTGTCGAAAAATCGGCATATCCGGCCTCAGATATGCAAACGCAAGACCCAGTAAGCCGATGACCACAGCAGAAGCGGTGTGAATGTCTGGGTTGATCGCTGAAGCGATCGCTACGGTGATGGGAGCCAGAATGAAGGCAAGAATTGTAGCCGCAATTGCCTTGCCTATGCTTTTTGGCTTTTCGGCCTTCTTTGAGATGGAGGCCGCAGCTTCAGCATCCTCGTATACAATGGTTCGCTCTGGCTTTTTGGTCTCTGCCAGGTCCGCTAGGGGGACCTCAAGATAATCGGGCGCTCGTGGCTGCTCTCTCCCTCCCTGAGAATCACCCAGAATGCGCTCATCAAAAGCGTATCCGATTAAAGGAGAGAACTCCTTTGCTGTGCCGGACATCAGAAGTCGGCGACCGTCCTTAAACGTTACCTCAATGACGCTTGCTTTCTTGTCCACGCCATCGACGGGCCGAACTGATGCAATGCTCGACGGGGAGATTGTAGGGATATCGAACACGCCGATCTGAAGCTGCAGATTCTTGAACTTCCCGGTGAATCCCACATTCACCTTTGCATACCCATTCTTCTTGAAATCTCCGCCCATTATTTTGGCCATCACTTATCCCCCGCCGCTTCTTTCTGTACCGATATCTCCATCCCGTCCAAGCTAGTTCTCATCATTTTTTCTGGGATGATCAGAATCCAGGTCGACCTGGGCTAACTCTATCGCTGCACCTATCGCTAAAGCCTGCCTGACAAACCTGGAAGCATACAAGCTAGTAATCCCAAAAGTGTTGGGCCAATCAACTTACAACTTTAGGGGGCGTCTTCTCCACCATCTTCCTGCCGATCGCACTTGCATCGGCTCGCCGGGGAAATCCCGCAAGCAAAGATGGAGAACTGCTATGGAAACCAAAGAAAATCGAAACTCCGAAGACATCGTCCATGTCCGGCAGGAGCTGGTCCTCACAGTGCATGAGGTCGCCGTGAGCCTGAGCAAGCGAGCCAACGACCCGGCAGTCTTGCTCGACATCAGCTCTGATCTGGCCGCAGAAGCCAGGAAGCTGAGGGCTATGGCGAAGTAGCCCATCGGCGGCGGGTGCTGCGGCATCCGCCGCCTTCGCTGTCATCCGATATCGGCCGCCTCAGAAGTAGCGGCCGCCGAAATGATCTCGCCGATCTACCTGACGATGCCGATTTCAGACACCACGGCGCCAAGATATTGCGCCTCTAGGTTGGGCGCTGTCGCACCAATTACTCTTTGGCTGCCTTCTGGCATCCGCACGTGGAACCCGAGACAGATTGGCGATGTCAGAGGCCATGATCTGGTCGCCGTGAGGCAGCAAAGGCGAAGCTATAGGCGGGTGCTGGAGTGTCCTGAAAGCCTGCCTAACTGGCTGCGGCGAGCCTGCTGTCAGGTGGCGAAATCGAACTTAAGACTGGGTTCTTGTCTGAGAAAATCGGGAAAGTTTCTCGACCGAATTCTGATTACATATCAATGCATTGAAGTCAGTTTTGGGGCGTTTGCGCCATAATGGCGAATTCTTGGGGCTTTGATTGCAACCATTGACCGCAGAAATCGGGCTCAGAGTGAATTTCTTTCCACGAGCTAGCTTACCGTTGTGGGCGAGTTCAAGGCGCGTACCGGCGCCGCTGGGGCTCGGGGCCAAGAGCTATCGGCGCTTTTGAGGCGTCAGCCTCTCCCCTCGCGGGTGAGACATTGGGGCGATGGCGCACAAATGTCATCCCCGCGAAGGAGGGGATCCATGGGATCGCCGGCGAGACAAGGCAGTGGATGCCCCGGTCAAGCCGGGGCATGACAAGATTGTTTTGGCGGGGATTAAGTTCGAGTGTGGAGTGGGTCGCTCATATCCCCACACCCAGCTCCCGCAGCTTCGCCAGCGTCGTGCCGTCATTCTTGAAGTGAACGCCCTTGATGCCGAGCTGTTCGGCGGCTTCGATGTTGCGTTCGCTGTCGTCGAGGAAGACGCATTGCTCGGGTGGGAGGGCGATCTTTTCGAGGAGATGGTGATAGATCGCCGGGTCCGGCTTCACCATTTTGAGATGGCCTGAGACGGCGACGTAGCGCATGCGCTTGGTGAAGGGCAGATGGTGCTGGCGCGTGTCGTAGGTCTCGCCGGACCAGTTGGTGAGGCCGTAGGCTGGAATGCCGGCATCGAGCACGCGCTCGAGGATGTCGTGCCCCTCGGCGACGGGGCCGGTGATCATGTCGTCCCATTCGTCGTAGAAGGCGCGGATATGGTCCGTGTGCTGCGGGTGCGCAGCTACGAGGAGGTCGATCGCCTCGGCCCAGGGGCGGCCGCGATCCTGTTCGAGGTTCCAGGCGGGCGAGCAGATATGGGTGAGGAAATGGCGCCGCACCTCGGCATCCGGGATGCGGCGGCGGTAGAGATTTTCCGGGTCCCAGCCCACCAGGACATTGCCGAAATCGAAGATGACCGCGCCTATGGTCATGAAAATCCTCTTGTTTCAGGGAATCAGTCTTGTTTCAAGGAATCAGGGGGGTCGTGTAGAGTGGCCCGCAACTTGCTCGGTCATTATGGCAATTTTGGGCGCGAAATCGATTAGGGCATGAAAAAACTCGTCATCCTGCTGGTCATTCTGCTGCTGCTGGGCGGCGGTGCTGCCGCCGTCTGGTGGTATTTCCTGCGCCCGCCCGAGGATGCAGCGCCCGTGGTGGAAGAGGTGCCGCCGCCGGTCCTCACCCAGATCGATTTGCCGCTGACCTCGATCGCGATCGTAAAAAGCAACACGAAGACGCAGCGCATCGACTTCCTCATCACGGTCGTCTTCGACGATCCGGAAAAGCAGAAGAAGGTCGAGGAGCGCCTGCCGCGTCTCTTCGATACCGTGATCTCGGAACTGCACGGCATCCTGCCCAGGAAGATGGTGGAGCAGGGCGGGTTCGACCGGACCTATCTCGAAGAACGGCTGACCAAGGCCGTGGCGGCGCGCTTCGGCGCGGGCACGGTCTACAAGATCTATATCAAGGACATGCAGATCTACAAATGAGGGCGGCATGAGTTCCGGCAGCAACTCCGGCGACTCTGGCGCCCTACCGGCCGTGAGCGCCCATCGCACCGTCTTCGTGCTGGCGCTGGCTCAGGCGACGGCGATGATCTGCAATTCGATCATGATCGTGACCTCGGGCCTCACCGGGCAGATGCTGGCCGAGCAGAAGGGCTGGGCGACGGTGCCGCTCGCCTTTCAATTCATCGCCACGATGCTGACCACCTTCCCGGCCTCGTTCCTGATGAAGCGGGTGGGGCGGCGGCAAGGCTTCATGACCGGCGCCCTCATCGGCATCGTCGGTGGCCTCATCATGGCGGTCGCCACCTATCTCGCGAGTTTCTGGCTGTTCGCCTTCGGCAACACGATCTTCGGCGTCTCGGCGGCCTTCACTTTGTTCTATCGCTTCGCGGCCGCGGAGGTGGCGGACGAGGCGTTCCGGCCCAAGGCCATCTCGCTGGTGATGGCGGGGGGCGTGGTCTCGGCCATCCTGGGGCCCTATCTCGCGCGGGTGGGGCAGGAGCTGTTCTTGCCACACCTCTTCACCGGCGGCTTCGTCTTCATCGTCGGTCTTTCGATCCTGGTCGTCATTCTGCTGTTGCCGCTCCGCCTGCCGCACGCGGCGGGCGGACCGTCGCTCCATGCCGGCGAACCCTCGCGGCAGCTCTTGGAGATCGTGCTGCAACCGCGGGCGCTTTCGGCCATCGTCGCGGCGATGCTGGGCTACGGTGTCATGTCCTTCGTCATGACGGCGACGCCGCTCGCCATGACATTCTGCGGGTTCGAACTCAAGACTGGCATCTCCTTCGTCATCCAGGGGCATGTATTGGCGATGTTCGCGCCGAGCTTCGTCACCGGCCATATCATCAAGAAGTTCGGCGAATACCGGGTGATGGCGGCTGGCGTCGTTTGTTATGTGGGATGTTTGGCCATCGGCATGGCGGGGATCGACATCCACCATTTCTGGCTGGCACTGGTGTTGCTGGGCCTGGGGTGGAACTTCCTCTACGTCGCCGGCACCTCGCAGCTCACCAAATGCTACCGGCCGTCGGAACGCGCGAAGATCCAGGCCTTCAACGATTGCATGGTCTTTTCCTGTGTGGCCCTCTGTTCCTTCATCGCCGGCATGGTCGAGCAGGCCTTCGGCTGGGATTGGGTGCTGCGCGGCGCCATCGTGCCCGTGGCGCTCATCGCCGTGGCACTCTTTGTCGGGTGGCGGCGGGAGCGGGTGGCGTGACCCACCGTCATGGTCCGCCTTCGCAGACCATGACAATATTGAGTGAGTGAAGACCGGAGCCGCAACATGACCGAGACCCACGAAGAATATGACCCGCGCATGTTGACGCTCCTGCAGATGATCTGGGGCGAGGGGTTTCTGTCGCCGGGCGGGCCGCAGGCGGTGCGAGAGATTGCGGGCGGCATCGATTTGCACGGCAAGCGCGTGCTGGATGTGGGCTGCGGCCTCGGTGGCTTGGACCAGGTGCTGCTGACCCTGGGCGCCGGGCATGTGACGGGCATCGACGTGGCGCCGCTGATCGTCGAAGGCGCCAAGGAGCGTATCCGCCGCTCGGGCCTCAACAACAAGATCGATATCCAGCTGGTCGCGCCGGGGCCGCTGCCTTTTCCCGACGCCAGCTTCGATATCGTCTTCGGCAAGGATGCCTGGCTGCACATCCCCGACAAGGCGGCGCATTTCGCTGAACTGTTCCGCGTCCTGAAGCCAGGCGGGCGGCTCGCCGCCGGTGACTGGATGAAGTCGCCGGGGCCTTACAGCAAGGACATGGACTATTTCTTCGAGATGGAGGGGCTCACCTATCATCTCGTGACACTCGCCGAATATGGCCGGCACATTCACGAAGCGGGCTTCGTCGACGTCTCGCTCAAGGACATCACCGACAAGTATCGCCGGGATGCCCATGAGGAACTCGCGCGCATGCAGGGCGAGCTCAAGGGCATGATGCTGGCCGAGCTGGGCGAGGCGGGGAACGCGCACTTCATCGAGGATTGGCGGTCGCTCACCGTTGTCCTCGACAAGGGCGAACTGCGCCCGGCGCAGATTTGGGCACGGAAGCCCGCTGCCTGATTTTTCGCTGCGGCGCAGCAACGCAGCCCGAGTCGATTTTTCCAGGCAAAACGGGCGCTTGGGCCCCGCCCCGAAAGCCGGAATTCCGGCCGCAAGCGGGTCCCTTGGTTGCAAGGACATACCTATTCCATTATGTTCCCGGCACTTCTAAATGATCGCCGCAGGTGACCTCGAGGTCCGCAATCGGCCCATCGAGCAACCCCAAGCGGCGACAAGCCGAACTCGATTCACAAATTAGGGGATGCAAGAATGGATTCGTGGCTTTGGGCAGTAATTGCGAGCGGCGTCCTGGCGCTGCTCTACGGCGCGTGGGCGACCAAGTCGGTCCTCGCTGAAAGCGCCGGCACGGCCCGCATGCAGGAAATCGCGGCAGCCGTACAGGAAGGCGCCGGCGCCTATCTCAACAAGCAGTACACGGCGATCGGCATCGTCGGCGTCGTGGTCGCTGTCATCCTGTTCTTCTTCCTCTCCGGCCTTTCGGCCCTCGGCTTCGTCATCGGCGCCGTCTTGTCGGGCCTCACCGGCTATGTCGGCATGAACGTCTCGGTGCGCGCCAACGTCCGCACCGCGGAAGCGGCGCGCAAGGGCCTTGCCCCGGCGCTCGCGGTCGCGGCCAAGTCGGGCGGCATCACCGGCATGCTGGTGGTGGGCCTCGGCCTCCTCGGCGTCGCCGGCTACTACATCTTCCTCAAATCCATGGGCGTCGAAATGCGCGCCATGCTGGAAGCCCTCGTTGGCCTCTCCTTCGGCGCTTCGCTCATTTCGATCTTCGCGCGTCTGGGCGGCGGCATCTTCACCAAGGGTGCGGATGTGGGTGCCGACCTCGTCGGCAAGATCGAAGCCGGTATTCCGGAAGATGATCCCCGCAACCCCGCCGTCATCGCCGACAATGTCGGTGACAATGTGGGCGACTGCGCCGGCATGGCCGCCGACCTCTTCGAGACCTTCGCGGTCACGGTGGTCGCCACCATGCTGCTGGCCTCGATCTTCTTCACCGGCCCCGCGCAGGAACAGCTGATGCTGCTGCCGCTTCTCATCTGCGGCGCCAGCGTCATCGGTTCGGTCGTCGGCATGTTCTTCATCAAGCTGGGATCGAGCAACAACATCATGGGCGCCCTTTACAAGGGCCTCATCGCGGCGAGCGTCATTTCGATCGTCATCATCGCCGTGCTGGTCAATCAGGTGGTCGGCTTCGGCATGATCGAAGGCACGCTCACCGGCATGAACGTGCTGTGGTGCGCCGTCATCGGCTTGGCCGTGACCGGCCTCCTGGTCTGGATCACCGAATACTACACCTCGACGGCCTACCGTCCGGTGAAGTCGGTGGCTCAGGCGTCGACCACGGGCCATGCCACCAACATCATCCAGGGTCTCGCGGTTTCGATGGAAGCCTGCGCGCTCCCGGTGTTGGTGATCTCGGCCGCCATCGTCGCCGCCTTCAGCCTGGGCGGTCTCTACGGCATCTCGATCGCCGCCACGACCATGCTGTCGCTGGCCGGCATCGTCGTCGCCCTCGACGCCTATGGTCCGGTCACCGACAATGCCGGTGGCATCGCCGAAATGGCGGAGCTGCCGCCGGAAGTGCGCAAGGTGACGGACGCCCTGGACGCGGTCGGCAACACCACCAAGGCCGTGACCAAGGGCTATGCCATCGGTTCGGCGGCCCTCGCGGCACTGGTGCTGTTCGCGGCCTATACCGAGGATCTGAAGCACTACTTCCCGCAGCTGGTTGAGACGATCAAGTTCGAGCTCAACAACCCCTATGTGGTCATCGGCCTGTTCATCGGCGGCGCGTTGCCGTTCCTGTTCGGTGCCATGGGCATGATGGCGGTGGGTCGTGCGGCGGGTTCGGTCGTCATCGAAGTGCGTCGTCAGTTCAAGGAAATCGCCGGCATCATGGAAGGCAAGGCCAAGCCCGAATACGGCAAGGCGGTCGCCCTCCTGACCTCCGCGGCGATCAAGGAAATGATCATTCCGTCCTTGCTGCCCGTCGCGGCGCCGATCGTCCTCTACTTCGTGGTGTCGATCGTCGCGGGTCAGGCTGAAGGCTTCATCGCGCTGGGTGCGATGCTGCTCGGCACCATCGTCACGGGTCTCTTCGTCGCCATCCAGATGACTTCGGGTGGTGGCGCCTGGGACAATGCCAAGAAGTACATCGAAGACGGCCATCACGGCGGCAAGGGCTCGGATGCCCACAAGGCCGCGGTGACCGGTGACACGGTCGGCGATCCCTACAAGGATACCGCCGGTCCGGCCGTCAACCCGATGATCAAGATCACCAACATCGTGGCGCTGCTGCTCCTCGCGGCACTCGCCCACTAAGCAAGAAGGCCCCCAAAGGGCCTGCGCCTAAGACCCCGGCCGGGAAACCGGCCGGGGTTTCTCTTTGCTGGATATTCCGATGCGTGCACCGATGCCGTCTTCGAAATCGCTTCTATGGGCGATCGGCGCCCTGATCATTGCCATGATCTCGGTGCAGGCGGGTGCCGCCTTTGCCAAAACGCTCTTTCCGATCATCGGGGCCGAAGGCACCGTGGTGCTGCGCCTCTCATTGGCGGCATTGATGCTGGGCCTGGCGTTGCGCGTCTGGCGGGTTCGGATCGGGCGCAGCAATTGGCATCTCGCTCTTATCTACGGCGTCAATCTCGGCGCCATGAACTTCCTCTATTACCTGGCCGTCGCCCGTATCCCGGTCGGGATCGCGGCGGCTCTTGAATTCACTGGGCCGCTCGCTGTCGCCATCTTCGCCTCGCGCTCGAAGCTCGATCTGCTGTGGGCGGCCTTGGCCCTGGCCGGCATCGCGCTGCTGCTGCCGGTCGAAGGATTGGGGAGTTCGCTCGACCCGCTCGGTGTCATCTATGCGCTGGGCGCCGGGTTGGGCTGGGCGCTTTATATCTTCACGGGCCGGCGGGCCGGCCACGCCTTCGGGACGCCGGCGCCGGCGGTCGGGATGATCGTTGCCGCCCTGGTGACGCTGCCGCTGGGGGCTGTGCAAGCGGTGACGGTCTTTGCCGATATCCACCTGTTGCTGCTGGCGCTGGCGGTCGCCGCCCTCTCCAGCGCCGTTCCCTTTGCCTTCGAGATGGTCTCGCTGCGCCATTTGCCACCGCAGGCCTACGGCACGCTCACCAGCATGGAGCCGGCGATCGGTGCCCTCTCGGGTCTCGTCATCCTGCGCGAGATGCTGCCGGCCAGCCAATGGCTGGCGATCGGCCTTGTCGTTCTGGCTTCAGTTGGGACGACCCTGACCGTCCGCGCCCGGCGCGGCGGGGAAGAAAAGGGTACTTAGAATCGTCAGGTAAGGGTGATCAGACGCCGCCAGGGGCGCCGCTCGTGCCCGATTTCGGGCCCTTCTCATCCGGGCTGAAGCGGCCGAGATTGCCCAGCATCTGCTGGATGATCGTCAGCTCGTTGCCGTGGGTGGGTGTCACCCGGTCGACCATCGCCACCAGGCGCCCGTCGTCCTTGTCGTAGACCTTGAGGTCCTGGACAATGCCCTGGGCATCGAAGGAGATGGCCAGAACCCCCTGGTCGACGATGTCGGGCTCGAAGAAGGCGGTCTGGGCGGTGCGTTTGGAGACGTAATACCAGACGTCGTCGCCGAAGGTACCCGTGGTCGAGGGTGAGCCGAGGAGCTGCTCGACCCGCGTCTTGTCATCCTGTCCAGGCTGGATCTGGACAACCTGTTCCTCGTCCGGGACATTGCCGTGCTGGAGGATCTTGGGCGTGCAGGCGCCCAGCAGCAATCCCAGGGCAATCGCGCCCGCGAAGCCGGCGCGGCGGGAGCGGGTGGGGTGGAAAAGACGAGCCATGGGCCGGATCCGGTATTGTGCCAAACATGTTGCGCTGGTTCCGACCCGAAAGTACGGTCCGCCGAGATGGGCGGCCCGGCATGAGACGGCGCGGCGCGCGGCGTGCAAATTCGCACTGGGTGCTGGCGCCGTCAAGTTTTCGGGGCGGATCTCAAGGGTTGTGGATGTCGATGAAAGGCGAATGGCGTGGCTGAATCACCATTGGGCAGTCTGATCGCAAGGATCCTGCAGGGACCCGGCGCGGTGAAGGAGGTCGCGGCCAAGCTGTTCGACCGTCTCGTCGCCCAGGCGCGGCAGCGGGTCTTTTATGAGCAGCTGGGGGTGCCGGACACGGTCGACGGGCGCTTTGACATGGTGGCGCTACATACCTTCCTCATTTTCCAGCGCCTGCGCGGTCAGGGCGACCTGGCGGCGAGCCTCTCCCAAGCGCTCTACGACACGCTTATTAACGATTTCGAGGCCTCGCTCCGGCAATTGGGCGCGGGGGATGTCGGCGTCGGGAAGCGGATCCGGGTCATGACCGAGGCGCTGCAGGGCCGGGTGAGGGCCTATGAAGCCGCTTTGGCCGGTAACCAGCTCGATCTCGAGGGCGCCTTGCGGCGCAATCTTTACGGCACCACCGACCCCGACATGGAGGCGGTGCGGACTGTTGCAGCCTATCTGCGCCGGGGCAAGGAACTGGCCGACAGCCAGCCGGTCGACCGCATCCTGCGTGGTATTTTCGAGTTTCCGCCGGCCCCGTCGCGGGGGTCACAGAGTTTCGGTTTGGAATAAAGATGTCAGATCAAGATATTGATATTACGGTTTTTTCGAGGCCCTTCGAGGCATCGACCGTCACCGCGCGCGCGGCTGCTCGGCAGATCGAGGCCAATGCGGAAGAACGGGCCCAGCTGGCCGAGGTACTGGACCTCATCTCGCTCGACACGCTGACGGCGACGCTCAGTTTGCGCCGTCTCGCCTCGGGCCTCATCGAGGTGAAGGGCGAGCTCGACGCCAAGCTGGTGCAGCGCTGTGTCGTCACCCTGGAACCGGTCCCGGCCGAGGTCCATGAATCCTTCCGCTGGACCTTCGGCGATGTCGAGCCGGAGCCGGTGCTGGGGGAGATCGACATCGATTTCGGCGATTCGGACCCGCCTGAGCCGATCGAACATGGGCAGATCGACTTGGGCCAAGTGGTGGCGGAGGAGCTGTCGCTGGGTCTCGACCCCTATCCGCGCAAGGAAGGGGCGGTTCTGCCGCAGGAATATGAGCCTAAATTGGGTGAAGTCACTGAGATCGGTGCGGCGGCGACGCGTAAGCCCTTCGCCGGTCTGGATAAATTGAAGAAATAGCGCTATTGGTGGCACCGCCGCCGGGCGCGCCGGGCCAAAGTCGGCGCCCCAAGGCCCCAACATGCGTTTGCCCTACTTGCGTTGGCTGGGGATTTTCGATATCTACCCGCCCATTGGCGGCGTATGCCGCCGCTATTTTTTTGTGAAGAGAGTGGATCATGGCAGTCCCCAAGAAAAAGGTCAGCAAGTCGCGCCGTGACATGCGTCGCAGCCATCACGCGCTGACGGTTTCGGCTTCGGCCGAGTGCCCGAATTGCGGCGAGCTGAAGCGCCCGCACCATGTGTGCGGCTCCTGCGGTCATTATGATGGCCGTGAGGTCGTCGCGCAGGGTACCGAGGCGGACGCAGCGTAACTCCGAACCCGCTGCTATGATGGCCGGGAAGGAGTAACGGGGTGGCGAACACCAGCCTGGCTATATCTTTGGATGCGATGGGTGGCGACAACGCGCCTGACATGGTGGTCAGGGGCGCCGATATCGCGCGCAAGCGTTTTCCCAACGTCCATTTCCTGATGTTCGGCGACGAGGCGAAGCTCAAGCCCATGCTTGATGCTTTGCCGGAGCTCGCCAAAGTCAGCACCATTCACCACACCGACTCCGTCGTCCTCATGGACGACAAGCCCAGCCAGGCCCTGCGTGCCGGCCGGCAATCCTCGATGCGCTTGGCCATCGATGCCGTCCACAACGGCGATGCTTTGGCCTGCGTCTCGGCCGGCAATACCGGCGCCCTCATGGCGATGGCGAAGTTCGTGCTGAAGACGATGCCCGGCATCGACCGGCCGGCGATTGCGTCCTTCTTTCCGACCATGCGTTCGGAAAGCGTCATGCTCGATCTCGGCGCCAACGTGCAGTGCGACGCCAACAATCTGGTCCAGTTCGCGGTGATGGGGAACGTGTTCGCGCGCCTTGTCCTCGGCGTGCAGCAGCCTTCGACCGGCATCCTCAATGTCGGCGCCGAGGAGCTGAAAGGTCATGACGCGGTCAAGGTCGCGGCCTCGATCCTGCGCGAGGTGCCGCTGCCTGGAAAATTCATCGGCTTCGTCGAAGGCGACGACATCGCCAAGGGCACTGTCGACGTCATTGTGACCGACGGTTTCACCGGCAACATCGCCTTGAAGGCGATCGAAGGCACGGTGAAGCTCTATGGCCATTGGCTGCGCCAGACCTTCACCAGCTCGTTCTTTTCCAAGATCGCCTACCTCTTCGCCCGGCCGGCGCTCAACGGCTTGAAGGCCCAGGTCGATCCGCGCCGCTACAATGGCGCGATCCTGATGGGCCTCAACGGCATCTGCGTCAAAAGCCACGGCGGCACAGATTCCTATGGCTTTGCCAATGCCATCGGGGTTGCGGTAAACATGGTGCAGAACGACGCTATGGAGCGGATGAAGCAGGACTTCGCCCAGCTCATGGCGATACCCGGTGCGGAGGCCGTCGCCGCGGCTCTCTGAAGACCTCTTCCTGGCGGCGCCCAGATCACTTTTTCTCAAAGATTCCAATGGTCCGCAGATCACTCCTCCTCTCCGCCGGCAGCTATCTCCCCAAGGAGATCCTGACCAATGAAGAACTCGCCAAGCGGGTGGAAACCTCCGACGAGTGGATCGCCCAGCGCACCGGGATCAAACAGCGCCATATCGCCGCCCCCGGCGAGCTGACCTCGGACTTGGCCGTTCATGCCGCCGAGCAGGCCCTCCACCATGCAGGGCTCCGCGGGGCCGATATCGACATGCTGGTCGTCGCCACGACGACCCCCGACCATACCTTTCCGGCGACCGCCACCAAGGTGCAGCAGCGCCTCGGCATGAAGGGCGGTTTCGCGATGGACGTGCAGGCCGTCTGCTCCGGCTTTGTCTACGCGCTGGCGACCGCCGACAATTTCATCCGCTGCGGCCAGGCGCATCGCGCCCTCGTCATCGGTGCCGAGACCTTCTCGCGCATCCTCGACTGGAAGGACCGCAACACCTGCGTCCTCTTCGGCGACGGTGCCGGTGCCGTGGTGCTTGAGTCGGGTGAGGGCGAGGGCAATGCGAAGGATCGGGGCATCCTCTGCACCCATCTCTTCTCGGACGGCGCCTATTACGACAAGCTCTATGTCGATGGTGGCCCGTCGGCGACGCAGACCACCGGCTTCGTTCACATGGAAGGCAAGGAAGTCTTCCGCCATGCCGTCGTCAATCTGGCGGCGGCGGTGGATGCCGCGATCGCTTCGGCCGGCATCACGGCCGAGGATGTCGACTGGCTGGTCCCGCACCAGGCGAATCGGCGTATCATCGACAGCATGGGGCAGAAGCTGAAACTGCCGCCGGAGAAGGTCGTCGTCACCATCGACCGTCATGCCAATACATCGGCTGCATCGATTCCCCTGGCCCTGGCCGAGGCGGTCAATGACGGCCGAATCCAGCGCGGCCAATTGGTCCTCATGGAAGCTATGGGTGGTGGCTTCACCTGGGGTTCAGCCCTGATTCGCTACTGAATCTTTGGTGATATTGCTGAACCAATCCCCACACATATGAGCGAAGATCAATGTCGCTCTCTAATTGACTGATTTCAGAGTAAACGATACGCTCACCCTTCAACAGCCGAAGCCCGCAGCGCAATACTGAAGCTTGCGGGCATTGATTGAAGGAAGGGCGGGGGAGATGAAGGGCAACACCATCACGCGTGCGCATCTGGCCGAAGCCGTCTATCAGGAAGTCGGTCTGTCGCGAAACGAATCCGCCGAACTGGTCGACACCGTGCTCGACGAAGTCTCGCATGCGCTGGTGCGCGGCGAGAGCGTGAAGATCTCCTCCTTCGGCAGCTTCCTCGTGCGCTTGAAGGGCGAGCGCGTCGGTCGCAATCCGAAGACCGGCGAAGAAGTGCCGATCAAGCCGCGCCGCGTCCTCGTCTTCCGCGCCTCGCATGTCCTCAAGGACCGCGTCAACAAGGGCATGGAAAAGCAACTGGTGGCTGACAAGCAATCATGAGCTCGACCGCTGAACGCATTCCCGCCGCCGAGCGCGTCGCGGGTTCGGACCGTACCAGCGCCAAGCAGGATGCTGCGCAGCGCCGGGCGAATGCGCGCCGCGTCGAAAAGGCAGCGGGCGCTTTCCGGACCATCTCGGAAGTGGCGGATGACCTCGAAGTGCCGCAGCATGTGCTGCGCTTCTGGGAAACCAAGTTCCCGCAGATCAAGCCGATGAAGCGGGGCGGCGGTCGCCGCTATTACCGCCCGGAGGATGTCGATCTGCTGCGCGCCATCCGCGGCCTGCTCTATGACCAGGGCTATACGATCAAAGGCGTCCAAAAGCTGATCCGCGAGGGCGCCCTGCGCCTCGGCGCCGACCTTTCGGAGGTCGAGGCCCTGGGTCTAGCCCCCGACGGGGCCAACGGCCATGCCGCCGAGGCCGAAATGCCGGCCGAGACCATCGCCGACCCGGCCCTGGCTGCGAAGCTCGGGCAGGCGAGCGCCATGCTCGACCTGCCGCTCTTCAAGGCCGCGTCCCTGGACGAACGCCAGATCCGCGAAGTGAAGGCGATCACCGCCGAACTCGAGGAACTCCGCGACCGGCTGAAGAAAGTTCTGGGCTGAAACGCAGCCACGCTCGGTTCTGAATAGGAAAGCCCGGCCCCCGATTCATTCTGGGCCGGGCTTTTTCGTTGTCGGGCTCAATTCGTTGGATTGGGGCGCGACCCTAGTCCCGTTAACTATTTCCCCGCCTCAGGCCTTCTTTACGTTGCACGGGCAGGAACCGCCCGCTATATAGGGCGCGCATTCGGCACCCCCTTGGGGACCGGGGAGCAATCCCCGCCCATCGTCCAATGCCCGGGCCTTCCCCTTCCAGCGGGAACCCCGCGATCAGCGTCGGAGCGTGGCGCAGCCTGGTAGCGCACTAGACTGGGGGTCTAGGGGTCGCAGGTTCAAATCCTGTCGCTCCGACCATTTTCCTTCTCCACCTGAAATCATAAGTTGTGTTTAACTCGGACCCCGCGCCGGATTCTCGCCGCGGAGATGTGTGTTTTCTGCTGGTCCTGCGCGATAGATGTCCTTTGATCGAATTCTGGTGAAGAAGCAGGGAGACTTTAAGGGGATGCCGTGGGCAAAGGGATTGCTGTCTGCCTCGCTGACATGCCTTGTCAGCCTTGCCTTCGCGGCTTTACTGGCAACATTTCCAAACTCGGCGGCCGCTGATGCAACGGAGCGACTTGCAAAGGCCATATATATTCACTTTATCGAGACGTATTTTTCACATGTCGGCGCAACCGCTGAAATCGAACAAAACTATCCGATCGTTCGTTGGGGTGCGCCGATCGCCATAGCGACGAACCTTGCCGGGATGGACCGCACTCGGTCGGTCGTGGCCGACGACATAACCGAACTCGCAGCAACGATATCGGCGCTCGGGCACGACATGTCGGTTGTCGACAATGTGTCTGATGCGAATGTGAGAATGGTGTTCTTTACCGCCGGCAAGGACGAGCCGGAGAAGGTCTACAAGGTGCTGGACCCTTCAATTGCCGGATACGATCTCCAGTTCAAGCTCGCTTGGCGCGCCTTTTCAAAGAGAAATGACTGTGCGATGGGGGGACTACCGTCAGGCCCCTATGAAATCGGGTATGCCTTCGCATTCATAAATATCGCACAACCGGACGAAAAGCTGGTGAACTGTACCAATCGGATGCTCTTTGGGCTCCTGGGCTTTCAGGAAAGCGAGACTTATTCGGTGTCACCGACGCTCTTTGACATCAAATCTGCCATGACTAGCCCATCCGAAATCGATCTCCTTGTCTTGTTGGCACTGGCCGATCCGCGCTTGAAGAAGGGAATGATTTACGATGAAAAGACGCAGGAGGTCTTGCGGGAAGTGTCTCGCTCAGTTGCACGCTCGATAGATGCTGAAGCGGCTCTGAACGCTCTTCATTCTACCGAGTAGTCATTATTTGACGGCCGATTCTGGATGCTCGATAAATCGGGGGCAGACTCTTCCTTTTACCAAATGACACCAAGCGTCCGCTAAAGCGACCGATCTGCTGGCAGCGCGGCGGATTGTTTTGGCGACCGCTGAGGCGACAAGTCATCACTTGGCCAACGATCCAGCAAGCAGCGCGCCCGGCCGACTGCGGACCGACACTATCCTGCCGCCCGTCCTTCACCGACTCCTGGCATCAGGCGCGGGTGTAATCAGTCGGCGTACTGCGTAGAGGACCGGGCCGATCACGATCAGGAATGCCGGTGCGAAGAGCGCGGCCCAGCGCCAGCGCTCGCCCCACGGGATGAACGCGGTGACGCCGTTATCGTCCCAATAGGGGTCGAGCGCGATTCCAGCGAAGGCGGCGCCGTAGGACAGCAACGCGGCGAGCCCCAGCCACAACCAGCGGCGTTTCATCCTTGGCGACATGTGGGCGATTCCATTTGAGGGGGGCGAGGCGAGGACGGCAGGTGCGCCGTCCATCTCCCTATCATTCTGGTTGCCGTTGCATTTTGCAACCGCCCGCTCCTGAGACCGATGGTGCCCAGCAAGAGCGAATCCCCCACCCCAAATGTCCTTGCCGTCACGGGTGTGGAACAAATTGGGCGCAACGCTGTTCAACTATCAGTCATCAGCCGAGCGTGAATTCCCATTCTGAATGAGTGAGGATTGATTGCCGTCCTATCCGGTTCCTCTTTGCAAACCGCTGCCCGCTAAACGAATTCTTCATGCCTCGCCTTTTACGCTGCTTTCGTGTGCGCTCCTCTACCCATGGTGAAGCATGGTAAATGTGGAAATGCCGGCATTCCGGGCGCTCATTCTGGAAGATCACGATTTCCAGCGACGGGTCGGTGCCCAGGTCTTGCGCAGTTGTGGTGCGACCGAGGTTTACGAAGCGGCTGACGGTGCCGCGGCGCTCGACTATGTCTGCTCTTCGCCAACACCAGCGGACGTGTTGCTCTGCGATCTCAAGATGCCGGGCATGGATGGGCTCGCCTTTTTGCGCCATATCGCGGAGCACGGTTGCGCAAGCTCGGTCATTCTGGCGAGCGCCGTCGATGCATCGATCATGCGCGCCGCCGAGATCATGGCCAAGAGCTACGGCATTCGCATGGTCGGCGCCATCGACAAGCCGGTCTCCCGCGCCAAGCTGATGCCGCTTCTGCTGCGCCACTTCACCCGACAGATCAGCCGGCCGCATGCGGCGGCCGAGCAGATGCCGCTCACCGAAATTGCCGCCGGCATTGCCGCGCGACAGTTCCTTCCCTTTTATCAGCCGAAGATCGACGTGAAGACCGGCATGCTGGTCGGCGCCGAGGCCCTGATGCGGTGGCGCCACCCGGAACGCGGCTTCATACCCCCGGCATCCTTCATTCCCCTTATGGAAAGAAACCATCTCATCGCCGAGGTCACATTCGATTTGATCAAAACGGTGCTGGCCCAGATCCGGGCATGGCAGAGCGCCGGGCTGTCGGTCCCGGTGGCGATCAATGTCTCGGTCGAATCCCTGCGCGACACCAGTCTGCCGGACCGGTTGGAGGCGATGACCAGTGCCGAGGGCCTGAGGCCCAATTGCCTGACGATCGAGGTGACCGAGACGGTTGCCATGACCGATGTCGGACATTCGCTCGAAACCCTGGCCCGCTGCCGCATGAAAGGCTTCGAACTGTCGGTCGATGATTACGGCACGGGCTTTTCGTCGATGCAGCAATTGACCCGCCTGCCGCTCAGCGAACTTAAGATCGATCAGGTCTTTGTGACCGGCGCGGCGGAGGGAACCATTCTCGCCGCCTTGCTCGAGACGACGATCGGCATGGCCCACCGATTGGGTCTGAAAACGGTGGCGGAAGGCATTGAGTCCAACGAAGACTGGAACATTGTCGCGCAACTCGGATGCGACATTGCCCAAGGTTACTTCATCGCCAAGCCGATGCCGGCGGAAGAACTGGCGCCTTGGTATGGAGCATGGCTGGGCAAGCGGAGTGGCAGGCCGGCTGAGTAAAGCCGGGCGGCCAGCACGCGACAGGGGAGGCCTGCATGCGATTGGCGTGGCACAAAGGGGCACCGGCGCGGCATTTCCTGCTGGTATTCGTGCCATTGGCCGCCCTTGCCACAGCGACGGCACTTCTCATCGCGCGATCGGAGACGGAGAGCGGCATAGACAATCTTCGTGTGCGGGAGGCGACCAGTGTCGAGCTGGGGTCGGAAGAACTGCTGCGCGATCTGACGAAGGTTCCAGCGCATCTCAACTCCCTGCGCAGTGAAAAGGCCGTCCGACGCGCGATCGATACGCAATCCGGCGCGGACATCGACCGAATGGCGGAATCGCTCTCAACCCTGCTGCAGCGGAATCCGGAGTATGATCAGGCGCGCTGGATCGACGAACGCGGCATGGAACGCGTGCGTGTCGATCGCAGCCAGAATGAAGAGCGCGTTCGGGTCATTCCGCAGCCAGAGCTGCAAGACAAATCCGACCGATATTTCTTCAAGGAATCCGTCAAGCTTCCCCTCGGCGAAATCTATATCTCAAAGATCGATCTCAACATCGACAACGGCAAGATCAGCGTTCCCTACAGGCCGACGATCCGATTTGCGACGCCCATCGCCGACAGTGCCGGGCAACCTCGGGGCATTCTGATCGTGAATTATCTCGCGGCCGGTTTGCTGGACCGGTTCCGCAAAGTCACGAGCGGCAGCGGCCGTCTTGTTTCGCTGGTCAACGCGGACGGGTATTGGCTGTCGAGTTCTGTTCCGGAGGACGAATGGGGCTTCATGTTCGATCGCCCGGTGACGATGCAGGCGCGTGACCCGGCAATCTGGCAGCAGATCGTCCAGGCTCCCAATGGACAACATATCGACGATGGCGGCCTTTGGTCGTGGCAGGAGGTTTCACTCCAGGAAATCCTCCCCGGCAAAACCAGTCAGCCGAACCTGCCGCACTGGATCGTCATATCCCGTCTCCCCGAACAGGCCCTGACCGCGCTGAAAAGGGGAATCTGGCTGCCGACTGTTGCCGTCGCCGGAACCGCCATTGCCATTCTGGCGGCGTTGAGTTGGCTGGTCGCCATCCGATCCTATCGCGAGCGCGAGGCGCGTGAATCGCGCTTGCGCGCGGATGCGGTCGCCGCGGAACGGTCGGCCCGCGTTGCGGCCCTGGAGCAAATCCAGATCACGCAAGCGCGCCTCGCGGCGATCGTCGCGTTCTCCCAGGACGCCATCATCAGCAAGGAACTGGACGGCACGATCACCAGTTGGAATGCCGGGGCCGAGGAGCTGTTCGGTTATTCCGCATCGGAAGCGATCGGCCAGAACATACGGATGTTGATCCCCGTCGAGAGATTGCTCGAAGAGACCGATATCATCGCGCGCGTTCAAAGTGGCATCCCGGTCAATCACTACGAAACGGTCCGGCATCACAAGGACGGCCATCAGATCGACGTCTCATTGACCGTGTCGCCGATCAGGGATGCGGCGGAAAGAATCGTCGGTGCATCAAAGATCGTCCGCGATATTTCCGAGGCAAAACGCCTGCACGCGGAATTGCTGCGCCACCAGGAACAGCTCGAGATGCTGGTGGAACAGCGCACGGCCAAGATTGCCGAGACGGCCGCACAGCTGCTCGAACGTGAGAAGCTGATAACCGCCGTCACCGACAATATTCCGGGAATCGTCAGTTACTGGGACCGAGATCTGCGCTGCCGCTTTGCCAATCGGGGCTATATCTCCTGGTTCGGCATGGCGCCGGAGGATTTGATCGGCCGCACGATGCCGGAAATTGCCAGCGCCGAGAATTTGGAACGAGGGCTGTCGCAAAGAGACGCCGTGCTGCGTGGTGAACCGCAATACTTCGTGCGGGAGGTGGCGAAGCCGAATGGCGAAACCGGCTATCTGTCGGTTCACTATATTCCAGATATCAAGAACGATGAGGTGATCGGCTTCTTTGTGTTGGCGATCGACATTACGGCGCAGCAGCTGGCGGAGGATGGCCTGCGCGCGCTGAACAGCAAACTCACCGATGCGCTGGCCTTGGCGCAGGAGGCAAACCAGGCCAAGAGCCAATTCCTCGCCAATATGAGTCACGAGATACGAACGCCCATGAACGGCGTCATCGGCATGCTCGAACTTCTCGGCCATACCGCTTTGGATGCCGATCAGCTGCGGATGCTGCAAACGATCGACAGCTCGGCCCAATCCTTGCTGGAAATCATCAACGACATCCTCGACTTCTCCAAGATCGAGGCCGGCCAGCTGAAGATCGAGCAAATCGAGGTCGACGTGACGGAGGTCGTGGAAACGACAGCGCGGCTCTTCCTCGGCGCGGCCGCGGCAAAGGGCATCACGGTTCGCTGTTTCACCTCGCCGACAGTGCGCGGACCCTATTTCACCGATCCGGTCCGGTTGCGGCAGATTCTCAGCAACCTGGTCAGCAATGCGATCAAGTTCACACCGCGGGGGAGCGTCACGATCATCGCCGATACCGTTCCAGATGGGGACGGATCGACATCGCTGCGCCTGTCGGTGGCCGATACGGGAATAGGAATCTCCAAGGAGGCACAGGCTCGGCTCTTCCAGCCATTCACGCAAGCCGACGGGTCGACGGCCAGAAAGTTCGGCGGGGCTGGCCTGGGTCTGTCGATCTGCCGTCGTCTGGCACATCTGATGGAAGGCAAGATCGAGCTCCAGAGCGCCGAGGGGGTCGGGACTGAAGTCGCCTTGACCCTGCCGGCCAAGCGGCTGCGCGCAGAGCTCGATGAACCAAACATCGATCTCCAGGACATCAAGGTTGGCGTCATGATCGACGATGCGCTGGAGCGCAACTACTTGACCGCCTATCTGGCGCATTGGGGCGCCGACGTCTCTGACTTGCCCAGGGATCAGGAACGGCTTCGCCATTGGGCGAATGGGTCGCTGTGCATTGTCCTCGCACCTGCGTCAGTCGCCACCGAGGCGGGGGCCTTGGGCGAGGGGTCGAGCGAATGGGGGAAGGGCGAGGGCCTGCGCTACGTCTTCTACACGCACGAAGACCTTGCCGCCGATCAGCTCCAAGCGGGCGATGCGATCTTGACGACGGCGCTGTCCCGGGCGCGCATCGTGACGGCGGTGGCCATTGCGGCCGGGCGGCAAAGCCCAGAAATCGAGATGTCGCATGGATTGGATGGTAGGCAGGGTGCTGCCGTGGCGCCATCCCGGGATCAGGCCATCCGGGATGGCAGATTGATCCTGCTGGCGGAGGATCATCCGGTCAATCGCGAAGTCATTCTTCGCCAGCTCCGTTTCCTGGGCTATTCGGCAGATGCCGTCGAAGATGGGGCTCAGGCGTTGGCGGCACTGGCAAAGAACGCGTACGGACTGCTTCTCACCGACTGCAACATGCCGGTGATGGATGGCTTCAAGCTTGTGGAGAACATTCGCCGGGCGGAAAAACCCCATGCGCATCTGCCGGTCATTGCCCTGACGGCCAATGCGCTGGAAGGCGAGGATCAGCGATGTATCGCAGCCGGCATGGATGATTACCTCTCAAAACCTGTCGAGCTTCGCGTGCTGCGTGACCGGATTGAAAGATGGCTGTCGCCGTCAAGCAGTGCGGGGCCGCCACCCGTCTTGCCATCGGCGCCTGGTCGCGGTGGAGAACAGGATAGGAAGTCCGCTTTGGATCCTGCCCTGATTGCCGAATTCTGCGGCGACGATCCGGTAACGATCCGCCAGACCTTGTCGATGTATGTGGAAAGCCTGAAGTCGGATTTCGCCGGCATCCACAGCGCGGTGGACCAAAGGGACGCGGAAGCAGCAGAGCTGTTCGCCCATCGGATGAAAGGCGCGGCGCGGACCGTCGGCGGCCGCGAACTTGTGCGCCACAGCGAGGAAGTGGAACGCTTGGCAAGCGAGAAGGAATGGGGGGGCATTCTGGAGCGGATGCCGCATCTCATGGCCGCGATTGCCGAGGCTGAGGCATTTGTCGCGACGATGAATGCGAATGCCGACCCAACCCCGCCGCGCAACTAACCAATCCGTTATTCCGGTTGTCGTCCCACGATTTACCACCGCCCGCACGTGCGGACGGTGGCGCCGGCCCGTTGCCGGCATTCAAGGGGATCGACATGAACGAACATTTGGGTGGCCCCATCAATCAGGCGGAAATTCGTCAGGCCCTCCGTGACTTGGTAGCCGAGGTCGCGACGGATCTCGCGAGACGCGCAAGCACACCTGGCGCCTATCTCGATGTCGCCGCCGACCTTGAAGCAACCGCGCTGGAACTGCGGACGCTCTTCCGGCGGCACGCGAGGCGGTGAAATGGGGGCGGCGGGCGGGCGATCGCCCGCCGCTTCCTCCATGCAAATGTTCCTATTTTGTTCTTTACAAGAATCTGGGAATTTGGTACTAATAGAGTTGCGCGCACATCTTCAGAAGTACCAACAACCCGGTCACAGTTTCTCCGGTAAAAATTCCCCGGCGCCCAGCCGGAATTGCTCGGTTGTCCCTCGGCGCAAGTCCAGCGATGGACGCAGGCCGAAAGCATCCGCCCCTGTTTGAGAGGGGCAGGCTTGGTCGGCGGCCACAAGGCCCGGCCCCCCGGATCAGCGGGTGAGCGATCCTCCGCGAGTCCCGGGTCACAGGACGCTCCCCCAGGGTTGCGGCGGTTAAGCCAGCCCCCGCCGGACCCGATGCGG
>NZ_JAYRQR010000020.1:0-11809 GCF_041910485.1 Dongia sp. | reverse complement strand
TTCATCGACGTGAGCCCGAAGCAGCTCGTCTCGGTCGCCGCGGCGCTCATCCCGTTCCTTGAGAACGACGACGCCAACCGCGCGCTCCTGGGTTCGAACATGCAGCGTCAGGCGGTGCCGTTGCTCCGCGCCGAATCGCCGCTGGTCGGCACCGGCATGGAAGGCACCGTGGCGCGCGATTCAGGCGTCGCCATCGCGGCGAAGCGCGCCGGCATCGTCGACCAGATCGATGCGACGCGTATCGTCATTCGTGCCACCGAAGAGGCCGATAGCGGCGCCCCCGGCGTCGATATCTACAACCTCCTCAAGTTCCAGCGCTCGAACCAGAACACCTGCATCAACCAGCGTCCGCTGGTGCGTGTCGGCGATCTGATCGACAAGGGCGACATCATCGCCGACGGTCCGTCGACCGAGCTTGGCGAACTCGCCCTCGGCCGCAACGTGCTCGTCGCGTTCATGCCGTGGAACGGCTACAACTTCGAAGATTCGATCCTCATCTCCGAGCGCATCGTTTCCGACGACGTGTTCACCTCGATCCATATCGAGGAATTCGAGTGCATGGCCCGCGACACGAAGCTGGGCCAGGAAGAAATCACCCGCGACATTCCGAACGTGGGTGAAGAAGCGCTGAAGAATCTCGACGAAGCCGGCATCGTTTACATCGGTGCCGAGGTGAAGCCGGGCGACATCCTGGTCGGCAAGGTGACGCCGAAGGGCGAAAGCCCGATGACGCCGGAAGAGAAGCTGCTGCGCGCCATCTTCGGCGAAAAGGCCTCGGACGTGCGCGACACGTCGATGCGCCTGCCGCCGGGAGTCTCCGGCACCATCGTTGAAGTGCGCGTCTTCTCGCGTCGCGGCGTCGACAAGGACGAGCGCGCGCTCGCCATCGAACGCGCCGAAATCGAGCGTCTCGCCAAGGACCGCGATGACGAAAAGGCGATCCTTGAGCGCAACTTCTACAGCCGCTTGAAGGAATTGCTGGTCAACCAGGTCGCGGCCGGTGGGCCGAAGACCCTGAAGGCCGACACCAAGATCACCGACAAGGTGCTCTCGGAGTTCACGCCGGGCCAGTGGCGCCAGATCGGCATCAAGAACGACAAGCGCATGGCCGAGATCGAGGCCCTGAAGAAGCAGTTCAACGAGAGCATCACCGCCCTCGAGAAGCGCTTCGAGAACAAGGTCGAGAAGCTGCAGCGCGGCGACGAACTGTCGCCGGGCGTCATGAAGATGGTCAAGGTGTTCGTCGCGGTCAAGCGCAAGCTGCAGCCGGGCGACAAGATGGCCGGCCGTCACGGCAACAAGGGTGTCGTCTCGCGTATCGTTCCCGCCGAAGACATGCCGTTCCTCGAGGACGGTCGTCCGGTCGACATCGTCCTCAACCCGCTGGGCGTGCCGTCGCGCATGAACGTGGGGCAGATCCTCGAGACCCATCTTGGCTGGGCTTGCGCCAATCTTGGCCGCCAGATCGGCGAAATGGTCGAGCAGGTGAAGCAGAACGGCAAGAATGCCGAACTGCGCAAGGCCGTGAAGGACATCTATGGTGAGCGGACCTACAAGGCCGAGATCATGGAACTGCCCGACGACCAACTGATGGAACTGGCGCAGAACCTCAAAGGCGGCGTCCATATCGCAACCCCCGTCTTCGACGGTGCGCGCGAGGAGGACATCGTCGACATGCTCACCAAAGCGGGGCTTGCCAGCTCCGGCCAGGTGACGCTGATCGACGGCCGTACCGGCGAGCAGTTCGAGCGTCAGGTGACCGTGGGCTACATCTACATGCTGAAGCTCCATCACCTGGTCGACGACAAGATCCATGCGCGTTCGATCGGTCCGTACAGCCTCGTCACCCAGCAGCCGCTGGGCGGCAAGGCGCAGTTCGGCGGTCAGCGCTTCGGCGAAATGGAAGTCTGGGCCCTCGAAGCCTATGGCGCTGCCTACACGCTGCAGGAAATGCTGACGGTGAAGTCCGACGACGTTTCCGGCCGTACCAAGACTTACGAAGCCATCGTTCGCGGCGACGACAATTTCGAGTCCGGCATTCCGGAGAGCTTCAACGTGCTCGTGAAGGAACTCCGGTCGCTCGGCCTCAATGTCGAACTGACCACGAACGAATATTAATCGGATAGCTGACGGAAGACCCGGCGGTTGCACGCCGCCGGGCCCTCGGTCGGCAGAAGGAGATGGCGATGAACCAAGAATTGATGAGCGTTTTCGGTCAGCCCCAGGGCCCGCAGACCTTCGACAACATCCGTATCTCGATTGCGAGCCCGGAGCGTATCCGCTCCTGGTCGTTCGGCGAGATCAAGAAGCCGGAAACCATCAACTACCGGACCTTCAAGCCGGAGCGCGACGGTCTGTTCTGCGCCCGCATTTTCGGTCCGATCAAGGATTACGAATGCTTGTGCGGCAAGTACAAGCGCATGAAGTATCGCGGCATCGTCTGCGAAAAGTGCGGCGTCGAAGTGACGCTCTCGAAGGTCCGGCGCGAGCGCATGGGCCATATCGAGCTTGCCTCGCCGGTGGCCCATATCTGGTTCCTGAAGTCGCTGCCGAGCCGTATCGGCCTGCTGCTCGACATGACCCTGAAGGATCTCGAGCGCATCCTCTATTTCGAAAACTATGTCGTCATCGAGCCGGGTCTGACGCCGCTGAAGCAGCATCAGCTGCTCTCGGAAGAGCAGTATCTCGACGCGCAGGATGAATACGGGCAGGACGCGTTCCAGGCCGGCATCGGCGCCGAGGCCCTGAAGGGCATGCTCTCCTCGCTCGACCTCACCGAAGAGCGCGACCAGATGAAGGTCGACCTGCGTGAGACCTCGTCGGAAGCCAAGCGCAAGAAGCTGGTGAAGCGCCTGAAGCTGGTCGACGCCTTCCTCGAATCCGGCTCCAAGCCGGAATGGATGATCCTCGACGTCATCCCGGTCATTCCGCCGGAACTTCGTCCGCTCGTTCCGCTCGACGGCGGCCGCTTCGCGACGTCGGACTTGAACGATCTCTATCGCCGCGTCATCAACCGTAACAACCGCTTGAAGCGCCTCATCGAACTGAAGGCGCCGGACATCATCGTGCGCAACGAAAAGCGCATGCTGCAGGAAGCGGTTGACGCGCTCTTCGACAACGGCCGCCGCGGCCGCGTCATCACCGGCGCCAACAAGCGTCCGCTGAAGTCGCTCTCCGACATGCTGAAGGGCAAGCAGGGCCGCTTCCGCCAGAACTTGCTCGGCAAGCGCGTCGACTATTCCGGCCGTTCGGTCATCGTCGTCGGTCCGGAGCTGAAGCTGCACCAGTGCGGCCTGCCGAAGAAGATGGCGCTCGAGCTCTTCAAGCCGTTCATCTATTCGAAGCTTGAAATCTACGGCATGGCCTCGACCATCAAGGCCGCCAAGCGCATGGTCGAAAAGGAACGTCCCGAGGTCTGGGACATCCTGGAAGAGGTTATCCGCGAGCATCCCGTGATGCTGAACCGCGCGCCGACGCTGCACCGCCTTGGCATCCAGGCGTTCGAGCCGGTCCTCATCGAAGGCAAGGCCATCCAGTTGCATCCGCTGGTCTGCACCGCCTTTAACGCCGACTTCGACGGCGACCAGATGGCCGTCCACGTGCCACTGTCGCTGGAAAGCCAGCTTGAAGCCCGCGTGCTGATGATGTCGACCAACAACATCCTCAGCCCCGCCAACGGCAAGCCGATCATCGTCCCCAGCCAGGACATCGTGCTGGGTCTCTATTACCTGACGATGGAAGGCAAGGGCGAGCCGGGCGAAGGCATGGCGTTCGGCGACATCGGCGAAATCCAGCACGCGCTGGAAGCCAAGGTCGTGACGCTGCACAGCCCGATCAAAGCGCGCCTCCGCACGGTCGACGAGACCGGCGCCCCGATCATCAAGATCGTGCAGACGACGCCTGGCCGCATGATCCTCTCCGAGGTTCTGCCGCGCCATCCGAACCTGCCGTTCGCGCTCATCAACCGCGTGCTGACGAAGAAGGAGATCACCAACGTGATCGACGCCGTCTATCGTCACTGCGGCCAGAAAGAGACGGTCATTTTCGCCGACCGCATCATGGGTCTCGGCTTCGCCCAGGCCTGCAAGGCCGGCATCTCCTTCGGCAAGGATGACATGATCATCCCCGAGGCGAAGAAGAAGCTCGTCCTCGATGCGCAGCAGAAGGTGAAGGAATACGAGCAGCAGTACCAGGACGGCCTCATCACCCAGGGTGAAAAGTACAACAAGGTCGTCGACGTCTGGTCGAACTGCACCGAGCGCGTGGCCGAGGAAATGATGAAAGTCATGTCCAAGGAATCCACCGGCAAGGGCATCAATTCGGTGTTCATGATGGCCCATTCGGGTGCTCGTGGCTCCGCCGCCCAGATCAAACAGCTTGCCGGCATGCGCGGCCTGATGGCCAAGCCGTCGGGCGAAATCATCGAAACGCCGATTATCGCCAACTTCAAAGAAGGCCTGTCGGTGCTCGAATACTTCAACTCGACCCACGGCGCTCGTAAGGGCCTCGCGGATACCGCGTTGAAGACGGCAAACTCCGGTTACCTGACGCGTCGTCTGGTCGACGTCGCCCAGGACGCCATCATCACCGAGCTTGATTGCGGTACCGAGAACGGCCTCACCGTGAAGGCCGTGGTCGAGGGCGGCGAAACCATCGCCTCGCTCTCGGAGCGTATCCTCGGCCGTACCGTCGCCGCCGACGTGAAGGATCCGCTGTCGGGCCGCACGATCGCCGCGCGCGGCGTGCTGATCGACGAGCCGCTCGCCGACGAAATCGAGCGTGCTGGTGTCGACACCGTGAAGATCCGCTCGGTGCTGACCTGCGATACCAAGACCAGCGTGTGCGCCGCCTGTTATGGCCGCGACCTCGCCCGCGGTACGCCGGTCAATATCGGCGAAGCGATCGGCGTCATCGCCGCGCAGTCAATCGGTGAGCCGGGCACGCAGCTGACGATGCGTACGTTCCACATCGGTGGCGCAGCGCAGCGTGGTGCGGAACAGTCGGCCATCGAAGCGACCTATAACGGCGAAGTTCAGGTCAAGAACCGCAACGTCGTCATCAACAGCGACAATTTGCCGGTCGTGATGGGCCGCAACTGCGAAATCGTCCTGGTCGACGACCAGGGTCGCGAACGCGCCCGTCACCGTGTCCCCTATGGTGCCAAGCTCCTGCAGGATCAGGGCACCAAGGTCACGAAGGGCCAGAAGCTCGCCGAGTGGGATCCCTACACGCTGCCGATCATCACCGAAAAGGAAGGCATCGTTAACTACATCGACCTGGTCGAAGGCCTGTCGATGCGCGAAGTGCTGGACGAAACCACTGGCATATCGAGCCGCGTCGTCGTCGACTGGAAGCAGCAGCCGCGTGGCGCCGACCTGCGTCCGCGCGTCACCCTGCGTGACGACAAGGGCAACGTCGTGACGCTGCCGAACGGTGTCGAGGCCCGCTACTTCATGTCGGTCGACGCCATTCTGTCGGTCGAGAACGGCGCCCATGTCCGCGCCGGTGACGTGCTGGCCCGTATCCCGCGCGAGAGCTCGAAGACGCGTGACATCACCGGCGGTCTGCCGCGTGTCGCCGAACTCTTCGAAGCCCGCAAGCCGAAGGATTATGCGATCATCAGCGAGAGCGCCGGTCGCGTCGAGTTCGGCAAGGACTACAAGGCCAAGCGCCGCATCGTCGTCGTGTCGGAAGATGCGAGTGTCGAGCCGGTCGAGTACTTGATCCCGAAGGGCAAGCACATCTCGGTCCAGGAAGGCGATTACGTCCAGAAGGGCGATCTCCTGATGGATGGCAGCCCCGTGCCGCACGACATTCTCAACGTGCTGGGTATCGAGGCGCTGGCGTCCTATCTCATCAACGAGATCCAGGAGGTCTATCGTCTGCAGGGCGTGAAGATCAACGACAAGCACATCGAGGTGATTGTTCGCCAGATGCTGCAGAAGGTCGAGGTGGGCGATCCCGGCGACACAACGTTCCTGGCGGGCGAGCAGATCGACCGTACGGAGCTGGAGATCGAGAACGAGAAGGTCCTCAAGGAAGGCGGTCGCCTTGCCACGGCGAAGCCCGTGCTGCTCGGTATCACCAAGGCCAGCCTGCAGACCCGTTCGTTCATCTCGGCGGCGTCGTTCCAGGAGACCACGCGCGTCCTCACCGAGGCTTCGGTCTCGGGCCGTGTCGACTCGCTCATCGGCCTCAAGGAGAACGTCATCGTCGGTCGCTTGATCCCGGCCGGTACCGGCTCGGTCATGGCGCGCCTCAAGCAGGTTGCGGCATCGCGCGACAAGGCGTTGCAAGCGGCTGCCGAGGGGGCCAATCCGGCCATCACCGACCAGTCGGCCAAGGCGGAAGTTGCCTAAGCAACTGTCGAATGACTGAACAAAAGACCCCGCTGCCGCCGGCAGCGGGGTTTTTCTTTTGGGCAATGCCGACGCGACGGATTCAGGGCCGCCAGCGACCGTCATATCTTTGTGGAAAGGTGAGGGTGGCTGTAGTGCCGAGATTGGGCGCGCTGCTGATGCTGAGGCTGCCACCTATTAAGTGCAGAAAGGCGCCGCAGAGCGACAATCCACCATTTGTCTGCTGCTGGTTGCTGTCGATAGACCTCTGAAGTTGCCGCAGCTTGTCGGTAGAGAACCCCATTCCATTGTCGCCAATCCTGAGGATCACCTGATCGAGATCGCGTTCCGCATTGTGCTGGACCCTCGCAGATATATCGACCTTGCCGCCGAAGCGGTTGTACTTGATCGCGTTCTCGACGACATGGCCGATCATCTTTTCCAGCGTTTCGTCATCGAGGACGACCGGAATGGAGCCACGGCGCAGATCATGGTTGAGCCGCACGCCCTGGATTGCCGCTGCGGCAGCCTGTGCCGCAAGAATCCGGTCCATGATTTCGGCGAGGTCCGCCGACCGCGTATGCGCGACCGCCATCCGACCTTCGAGGCTGGCAACATCGATGATGCGTTCGACCACGTCCGCGAGTTGTCGTCCGCTTTTGCAGATGTCGGCGGCATAGGTCTGGTAGATCTTGACGCCGAGGGGGCCGAACATCTCGTCCCGCATCACCTCGCCGAAGCCGATGATGGCCGAGAGCGGTGTGCGCAGCTCGTGGGACAATTGGCTAAGGAAATCCAGCTTGGCGAAATTGGCGCGTTCGGCCGTCTCCTTGGCATTTGTAAGAACGCGTTCGCTTTTCTTGCGGTTCGTAATGTCGCGCAGAGCGACAATGATCGCGGGCTTGCTTTGAAAATCCTGGCGCATGGCCGTGACTTCGACTGGGATGCTTTCGCCGGTCAGCCGATGCGCCACCGTTTCGATGGGAGAGCCGTCGTCGCTCTCCAGCACGCGCAGCAGGCGCTGAGCGGAAGGATCGCCAGCCTCGCCAGCAAGGCCCTCAAGAAAGGCGCCGACATGGGCACCGATCAGGAGGCGGGCATGGCAATTGAACATCTCTGTCGCGCGGACATTGGCGGCGAGGACTGTCCCGTCTGGCGATAGGCAAAGCAGTGGGTCCGGGGACAGGCCAAGATCGACCCCTTGGGTATCTCGGTTTTTGTCGGATTGCGGAGAGGGTACGGCGGGATCGTCCATCCGTCCTGCTTGCGCCGGGCCGTGGTTGGTCACTATCCGTGTCCTCCCTCCGGCTGATGCGAAGGAATCGCCTGCACCGGTTACCCGTGATTGCCGCGCGCCCTCGGCAATCGTTGCCCCAAGAAGTAAACATTGGCGACAAAGCGGCGGCGGTGCAAGTGGGGCGAAAGGCAAGCCGGGTGATGGCGCCGTAGGGGGTGGTGCCGCAGGCGCGTTCCGGCTATAGGATCGCTATGTCCGAATTCCTCATCACACTGGCCGGCGTGCCGGCCGGTATTTGGCTCTATTTGCTGCTTTTCCGCGGCGGTTTCTGGCGCGAGCGCCCCGAATCCGGTGCGCGCGAAGGCGGAGATAATTCCTGGGAAAAATCCTGGCCGGAAGTGGCGGCTGTCATCCCGGCTCGTAACGAGGCGGGTGTCGTCGGCGAAGTGATCGGGGCATTGCTGCGCCAGGATTATGCCGGCAAGCTGACAGTCGTGCTGGTGGACGACAATAGCGAGGACGGAACGGCGGCGGAAGCAAAGGCGGCCGCGGGCGCGATTGCCGAGGGCGACAAGCACCGCGCGCTCCACATCATCAGCGGAAAGCCATTGGCTGCCGGTTGGACCGGAAAGATGTGGGCGGTGAACCAGGGCCTTGCCGAGACCCAGCGTGCAGCCATCGGTGCCAAATACTATCTCCTCACCGATGCCGATATTCTCCATGCGCCCGACAGTCTGACGCGGCTGGTGTCGCGGGCGGAGCGGGGCAACTATCACATGGTGTCGCTGATGGCGCAGCTGCGCACCGACACCTTCGCCGAAAAGGCGCTGGTCCCCGCCTATATCTTTTTCTTCCAGAAGCTCTACCCCTTCAACTGGGTGCGCGATCCGAAGCACAAGCTGGGTGCCGCCGCCGGCGGGTGCATGCTGGTGCGTTCCGCTGCCTTGAAGAAGATCGGCGGGATCGCCGCCATTCGCGGCGCACTCATCGACGATTGCGCCCTGGGCAGGGCCATCAAGGCAACCGGACCGATCTGGCTGGGTCTTGCCAGCAACGTCACGTCGCTGCGCGGCTATCCGCGCTGGAGCGATATCTGGAATCTGATCGCGCGGTCCGCCTTCACGCAGCTCAATCATTCGGCGCTGCTGTTACTGGGCTCGGTTCTCGGCATGATCGCGACCTATGCGGCGCCGGTGCTGCTGACCATCAATCCGGACCCGGGGGTCCGTCCCTTCGGCATGCTGGCCTGGGCCATGATGGCGGGCGCCTATCTGCCGACACTCGCCAACTACAAGAGATCGCCCTTGTGGGCACCGTTCCTGCCCCTGGTCGCTGGCTTTTACACGGCGGCAACCATTGCCTCGGCGATCCGCTATTGGACCGGCAAGGGCGGGCAGTGGAAGGGCCGGGCACAGGCCGAGCATGTCAGGAAGAGCATGACATGAGCGAGACCCAGGCCGGCATCGCCACACCGTCCGGCAAGAACGCGACGAACGAGAATTTTCCGGTCGGTTCGGCCCTCATTCGTGCCGAGCTGCGACCGCACGTCCATGCCTTCTATCGCTTTGCTCGCATGGGCGATGACATTGCCGACAATCCGACCCTGTCGCCGGAAGAGAAGGTGGCAAGGCTTGATCTGATGGAAGCCGTTCTTCTCGACCCCGCGCGCGCTGAAGTGCCGGAGGCGGTAGAGCTGCGGCAGTCGCTTGCCGAGACAAACGTCTCACCAATCAATTCGACGGACCTCCTCAAAGCCTTTCGCATGGACGCCACCAAGCAGCGTTATGCGAACTGGGATGAGTTGATGACTTACTGCCGCTATTCCGCGTCACCGGTGGGGCGGCAATTGCTGGATCTGCATGGCGAGCCGGCGCGGGCGCGGTCATCGTCCGATGCGCTCTGCGTTGCGTTGCAGGTCATCAATCATCTGCAGGATTGCGGTGTCGACTATCTGGAGATGGACCGGGTCTATGTCCCGCAGGATCATCTAGCGGCGCACGGCGCCGAGACTCGGCATCTGACCGGGCGCACGAGCAGCCAGGGATTGCGCCAATGCCTCAACGATCTCTTGAACAAGACAGACGCGCTCATGGTCGAGGCGCGCCTGCTGCCGGGCCGGCTCAAGGATTTCCGTCTGCGCGCGGAATCGGCGACGATCGTGCGGCTGGCCGACAAGATGATCGCCCAGTTGCGCGCCAACGATCCGTTGGCGGGCCGTGTGAAGCCGACCAAGATGTTCTTCCTGATGGCCATGCTGGAAGGCATTGCCTGGGCAATGTTCGCGAGGGAAAAATGATGGACGCGACGCAGCAGATCGCGGCGCAGGTGAAAGCGTCCGGGACGTCATTCTATTCGGCCATGCGCCTGCTGCCACCGGCGCGGCGCGATGCCATGTTTGCGATCTATGCCTTCTGCCGTGAAGTCGACGATATCGCCGACGAAGAGGCGCCGCAGACGGAGAAGCAACAGCGCCTCGCCGAATGGCGGGCGGAGATCGACCGGCTTTATGCCGGCCAGCCGACCGGCACGATATCGCAGGCATTGCTGACGCCTATGCGAGAATTCAAGCTGCGGCGCGAGGATTTCCTGGCGGTCATCGACGGCATGGAGATGGACGCAACCGATACGATCCAGGCGCCGGATATGGCGACGCTCGATCTCTATTGCGACCGTGTCGCCTCCGCCGTGGGGCGGCTGTCAGTGCGCGCTTTTGGGGCCACCGAGGCCGTGGCGGACGATGTCGCCTATCATCTGGGCCGCGCCTTGCAGCTTACCAACATCCTGCGCGATATCGAGGAGGATGCGGGGCGGGGCAGGCTCTATCTGCCGCACGATCTTTTGGCTAAGCACGGCATCGTCAGCGGGGATCTTGCCGTCATCCGGCAGCATCCGAATTTGCCGCGCGTCTGCCGCGATCTCGCGGCCCGCGCCAAGGACCATTTCGCCAAGGCGGATGCGGCCATGCGGCAATGCGCCAAGGAACCGATGCGCCCCGCGCGCATCATGGGGGCGGTCTATGGGGCGCTCCTCGACAAGCTGATCGCCTGGGATTGGCGCGACCTGACGACCGAGATCAAGGTGCCGAAATGGCGCAAGATCTGGCTGGCGATCCGTTATGGCTTCCTCTGACGTGAACAAGTCGGGACGTGTCCATGTCGTCGGTGCGGGGCTCGCCGGCCTCGCCGCCGCGACGCGGCTGGTGCGCGCCGGGCATGCCGTCTCGCTCTACGAAGCGGCGCAGCAGGCGGGCGGGCGCTGCCGCTCCTATGAAGATGCCGAGCTCGGGTGCCGGATCGACAATGGCAATCACCTCGTCGTCAGCGGCAACCTGGCGGCGATGGCCTATATATCGGAGATCGGTGCCACGGCCACCTTCACCGCGCATGACAAGGCGATCTTCCCCTTCATCGATCTGGGGACCAACGAGACATGGCGCGTGCGGCCGACCGAGGGGTTGATGCCCTGGTGGTTGCTGGTGCCGAGCCGGCGCACCAAGGGCACCTCGCTCCTCGACTATCTCGACGCCGAGCGGCTGGCGCGCGCCAGCGAGAACGCTGTCGTCACCGACATCGTCGACAAGCGCAAGCTTGCCTTCCGGCGCCTTTGGGCACCGCTCTGTGTCGCGGCCCTCAACACGGCACCGGAGGAAGCATCGGCCAAGCTGCTGGGGCGCCTGTTCCGCGACACGTTCGGGCAGGGCGGTGCGGCACTTCACCCGGTGATGCCGCACGAAGGATTGTCGGAGAGTCTCGTAGACCCCGCACTGGCGCAGCTGCGCGCGAAGGGCGCCGAGATTTTGTTCGGGCACCGGCTGCGGAGCGTGCGCTTTGCCAACGACCGGGTGACGCATCTCGATTTCGGCAAGGCGGAAATCGCCTTGGCGCCGGAAGACCGGGTCGTTCTCGCCGTGACCGCGCCGGTGGCGCAGGATCTGCTGCCGGATCTGGTGGCGCCGAACGCCTTTCGCGGCATCGTCAACGCGCATTTCAAATGGGACGGCCCGACACCGGCCGACCCTTTCATCGGCGTGGTCGGTGGAACCGCTGAATGGGTGTTCGTGAAGCCGGGCATTCTTTCGACCACGACCTCGGCAGCCGAACCGATCATCGATCTGCCAGCCGAAGAACTGGCCGCCCGATTGTGGCGTGACGTCGCCGCGGCTTGCGGGCTCGGGGGCGCACCGTTGCCGACATGGCGGGTGGTGAAGGAGAAGCGGGCAACCTTCGCGGCAACG
>NZ_JAYRQR010000019.1:0-46108 GCF_041910485.1 Dongia sp. | reverse complement strand
CTCCTCGGCATCGTCATCGGCGTCGGCTCCGTCGTCGCCATGCTGGCGGTGGGCGAGGGGGCGACCAAGGACGTCATGGCGCGCATCAACGCGATGGGCAGCAATCTGCTGGTCATCCGCCCCGGCATGCCCAACCAGCGCGGTCCATCGGCCGGCGGCATCACCTCGCTGGTAGCCGAGGATGCGGCGGCGATCGAGGGTCTGGGCAATGTGCGGGCGGCCGTCCCGGAACAGAATGGCAGCGTCACGCTGCGTTTCGGCAATACCGACTATCAGACCCAGGTCACCGGTACCACCGACGGGCTGCCGATCATCCGCGACTGGGCCGTGACGCAGGGTTCGTTCTTCACCGATGCCGATACCGACGGCATTTCCGCCGTGATCGTGTTGGGCCAGACGGTGGTGAAGAACCTGTTCCCGACCGGAATCGATCCGGTGGGGCAGGTGATCCTCGTCAGCAACGTGCCGTTCGAGGTGATCGGTGTGATGGGGCCAAAGGGTGCCGCTTCTTTCGGCCAGGATATGGACGACAGCGCCTTCGTGCCCTTGAGCACGGCGAGCCTGCGCCTGTTCGGGCAGCGCAATCTGCGCTCGATCACCGTCTCGGTTGCCGACGAGACCCTGATGAACGATGTGCAGGCCAAGATCTCGGCGCTCCTCATCGAACGCCACCGGCTGGAAGATTTCCAGATCCGCAACATGGCGGCGATCGTCGAGGCGGCGTCGCAGACCGCCGGCACCATGACCATTCTGCTGGGTTCCATTGCCGCCATCTCGCTGGTGGTGGGCGGGATCGGCGTCATGAACATCATGTTGGTCAGCGTCACCGAGCGCACGCGCGAGATCGGCATCCGCATGGCGACGGGTGCCCGCACGCGCAACATCCTGCAGCAATTCCTGGTCGAGGCGGTGATCGTCTCGGCGCTGGGCGGGCTCATCGGCGTCGGCATCGGCATCGTCTCGGCACTCGTCATCGGTGCCTTCGGCATGAGCATCCAGTTTTCCGTTCCCACCATCATCCTCGCTTTCACCTGTGCCGCCGCCGTGGGCCTCATCTTCGGCCTGATGCCGGCGGTGAAGGCCGCTCACCTCAACCCTGTCGCCGCCTTGGCCAGCGACTGAGATCATCCGATGCGCCCATCACCCTTTCTGCTTCTGCTCCTCGCGCTCCTCAGCGGCTGCGATCTTCTCGCCGAGCCGACCGAGCCCAAGATCGTGTCGCCTGCCACCTGGGTATCTCCGCAGCCCAGTGTCACGACTGCCGACATCTGGCCGGCCGCCGATTGGTGGCACGGCTTCAAGAACGCCGAACTCGACAGCCTCATCGCCGCTGCCAAGGCCGACAATCTCGATATCGGGATGGCGGAGGCGCGCATCGAACAGGCCGAGGCGCAAAAGCGATCGGCCAGCTCCGGCTTGTGGCCGCAGCTCGGCCTCGGCTTCGATGCCTCGCGCCGGGGTCCGCTCGATGCCGACGCCGTGGCGGCCGAAAACAGCAGCGGCGGGGGTGGCGCAACCGCGCCGGCGCTCGACAGCAATTCCTTCGGCCTCTCATTGACCGCGTCCTATGAGGTGGATTTCTGGGGCCGGGTCCGCTCGCAGCGCAATGCCGCCGAGGCATCCTTGCTGGCCTCGCGCTTCGACCAACAGACGGTGGCGCTGACGGCCACCACGTCGGTCGCCACCACCTATCTGCAGATCCTGTCGCTGCGCGACCGCATCGCCATCGCCGACAACAATCTCGCCAATGCCCGCGACGTGCTGCGCGTGGTCGAGGCGAAGGCCCGGCTCGGTGCCGTCTCGCCGGCGGACCTTGCCCAGCAGAAGGGCGTGGTGGCGGCCCAGGAAGCGGCCCTCGCCCCCCTGGAACAGCAGGAGCGGGAGAATATCTATGCCCTCGCCTTGCTGCTGGGGCGCAATCCCGAGGACCTCGCCGTGAAAGCGCGCTCGCTGGATGAGGTCGCGGTGCCGCCGCTGGCGACCGGCCTGCCGTCGGAACTGCTCACCCGCCGCCCCGACATCGCCAAGGTCGAGGCGGATCTGGTCGCGGCGGACGCCAATGTGGTTGCGGCGCGGGCGGCGATGCTGCCCAGCGTCAATCTCTCTGGGGCGCTCAGTCTGGAGACCGCCGTGCTCTCGACACTGTTCGGCCCGGCCGGTGCCGCCTACAGCGTCGCCGGCAGCGTCATGCAGACGATCTTCGATGGCGGCAAGCTCGCCGCCGATGCGGATCTCGCCGAGGCTCAGCGCAAGGAACTGATCCTCAACTATCGCAGCGTCATCATCACGGCCTTTTCCGAGGTCGAGAATGCGCTGGCGGCGATCCATGCCCTCGACCGGCAGTTCGCCCTGCAGAAGGTCCAGGTGGACCAGGCCGAGATTGCCTTCCGCATCGTGCGCACCCGCTATCGTGGCGGCAGTGACGATCTCGTCACCCTACTCGATGCCCAGCGCACCCTGTTCGATGCCGAGGACAGCCTGGGGCAGCTGCGGCTCCAGCAGCTGCAGGCAATTGTCACCCTATATAAGGCGCTGGGCGGTGGCTGGCGTCTGCCGACACCGGCCGATGCCGTATGAAGCACGTGTGAGGTTCGGCCGAAAGAGTTGTTGAGAATAATTCTTATTATCGATAGTTTGCGGCGGGATTTGCTCCAAGCGGTGGGGCAAGGGGCTGCAAATGCACGATTTCGAGGCGCTTTTTCGGCGCCACAGCAAGGATTTGCGCAGGTTTCTGCGGCGCCGGCTGGCCTGTTCGGACACGGCCGCCGATCTGGCGCAGGAGGCGTTCTACCGGCTGATGCGCGCCGGTGGTGCCCCGGATTCGGCTGACGCGCGGGCCTATCTCTTCCGCATCGCCGCCAATCTCGCCACCGACCACCAGCGCCAAAGCCGCCGCCATGTGACGGGGGAAGGCGCCGAATTGACCCTGGCTTCCATGCCGGATCCAGGTCCTTCGGCCGAGCGGCGCGCGCTTTCCCGTGAGGAATGGCAGGTGCTGCTCGGCGCCATCAGCCGCTTGCCACCGCGGGGGCGCCAGGTCTTCCTGCTCCACAAAGAGCAGGGGCTCAGCCATGTAGAAATCGCACAAGCTCTTGGAATATCGAAGAATACAGTCATCGTTCACATGATGAGGGGGCTCGCCCAATGTCGCCGCGCCCTGGCCAAGCATCGCACGGTCGGCCTTTCGGAAAATATTCCGCACAGGCGTAAAATTCCCAGTAATGGTCAGCCTCATCCCATTCGTCTTACCAATGTCTGCAAATGCGAATGACTCGCGTTTGCTAGTAAGTGGATGGGGCGGATTTCATGGATCACGGGGCAAAGGTGCCGGCGCCTAGGCGGCGGCGCGCGTTCAATCTCAATGTGGCGTTGCTGGTGGGCGGGGCCGTCGCCGGGGCTGGTGTCGCCCAGGCGGACGAAGCGACGCCGGGCCAGAACTGGCAGCGGCGCCTGTCCGAAATTTCCGCCGGCGATGCCTTGCGCATGGAGACATTCGCCACCCAGATCGCCCAGGCCGGCACTGTTGCCGATTTCAATATCCCGGCGCAGCCGCTGGGCCAGGCGCTCGCCGCCTTTACCGACAAGACCGGTATCGCCGTCATCGCCGACGCGGCTCTGCTCGAGGGGGTCACGTCGGCCCCTGTCACCGGTTCCATGACGTCCGACGACGCGCTGCGCGCGCTGCTGGCGAATACGGGCATCAGCTATGTGCCGACCGGCAACAGTGCGGTGACGCTGCAGAAGGTTGCAGCCGGCGGCACCCAGGATTTGGCGCCGATCGATATCGAAGACCGTGCCGAGGCGGAACCGCTCAGCGACGGCTACAAGCCGCTACGCGCCGGTACCAGCAAAAACACGCAGCCGCTGCTCGACACGCCCAAGACCGTGGTCGTCATTCCCGAAAAGCAGATCGAGGATCGCGGCATCACCGACATGAAGCAGGCGCTGCGCACCGTGCCGGGCGTCACCATGAACCAGGGCGAAGGCGGCACACGCGGCACCAATTTCCGCATCCGCGGCTTCGACGGCAACCGCAGCGACAATTATGTCGATGGTGTACGCGACGCGACCGTGGGCAGCTTCAAGGACACGTTCAATTACGAGCAGATCGAGGTGAACAAGGGGCCGAGTTCGACCGTGGGCGGTCGCGGTTCGGCCTCCGGTGCGATCAATTCCGTTACCAAGGCGCCCAAGGCGGAAACTTTCTACGATCTCGACGGGACGCTCGGCACCGACAACACCAAGCGCGTCACGGTCGATCTCAACCAGGAGATTCCCGAGGAATATTCGGGGCTGGCCGGCACGGCCGTGCGCCTCAACGGCATGTGGCATGATTCCGATGTGGCGGAGCGTGACATCACGACCAGCGAGCGCTGGGGTGTTGCGCCTTCGATTGCCGTGGGTCTTGGCGAGCCCTTCACGGCGACACTCAATTACATGCATGCCGAATCCGACAACATACCGGATTACGGTCTGCCCACATTCCATAACGAAGTGCTCGATGTCGATCGCAGCAACTTCTACCACCAGAAAAATGTCGTTCAGGAAAACAGCAACGTTGACGTCGTGGGCCTCAAGCTGGAATACGAGGCGACAGACTGGCTGAAGCTCACCAACCAGACGCGTGCGCAGTGGAGCGACGTCTTCAGCATCGCCGGCCATGTCCGTGCCGAGCAGGGGACGACCACCTACTATCCTTTCGTCAACGTCAATCACGGCGCGCGCAAATACGAAGACGAATATTACAACAATCAGACCACGGCGGATCTCGACTTCGACACCGGCCCATTCTCGCATGAGATGCTGCTCGGTTTCGACATCAGCCGCGAAAAGCGCCACGTCCAATCTTATGCGATCCGTATGCTGGGCAAGGACGGCGTCTGGTATTCGACCGCGCCCAATGTGAGCGTCACCGATCCGGACAATGACTTTATCGTCGACTATGAACTGTCGGCGACGACCAGCACCTATTATACGGGCGACACAAAGGCGGTTTACGGCTACGACACGATCAGCTTCCTCGACGACATGTTCGAGGTGAATGGCGGCCTGCGCTACGAATGGCTGGATGCGCGGACGGTGCAGACCGTTGGCCCCGATCGGAGCAACAAGGGCGGGTATCTGAGCTGGCAGGCCGGCCTTGTCTTCAAGCCGGTCGAGAATGGCAGCATCTATTTCGGCTATGGCAGTTCGTTCACGCCGCAGGATGCCGACCTCTCGGTCTCGACGACCATCCCGACCGAACAGGCGAAGGCCTTGGAATCCGAAACCTTCGAGTTCGGGACCAAATGGGACCTGCTCAACGAGAAACTCTCGGTCACGGCAGCGATCTTCCAAACCGAAAAGGATGGTCAGCTCGTCAACAATGGCGATTCGACCAACCCGGACTATGCCGTCACCGGCAAGCAGCGCGTGCGCGGGGTTGAGCTCGGTGTCAACGGCGAGGTGATGGAAGGCTGGAACGTCGCCGGCGGCTACACTTACATGAAGGGCAAGATCCTGCAGGAGGCGAGCGCCAACGACGCCGCTGTCTTCCGCAACATGCCCGCTCACGCCTTCTCGTTGTGGACGACATACGATCTGCCTTGGTGGGACCGCGATGTCACCGTCGGCGGCGGCGTCACCTACATGGGTACCCGCAAATATGCCTTTGGCAATGCCGACGAGAAGAACATCGACAGTTACTGGCTGTTCGACCTGATGGCCCAATACCGCCTGACCGAGAACGTCCAGTTCCAGTTCAACCTCTACAACCTGACGAATGAATTCTACGTGGACCAAGTCGGCGGCGGCTTCGTAACGCCGGGCGCTGGGCGCACAGCTCTCTTCACCACCAGCCTGAAGTTCTGAGCGCCGAAAAATCGACTGTCGAGCAATGCCCCGGCCGAGCAATCGGCCGGGGTTAAGCCAGTTTAGGGAAGAAGACAAAATGCTTGTGAGAATACCGAATGTCCTGACACCGGCCGAGGTGGCCCATTGCCGCCAAAGACTCGAAGCGGCCGACTGGGTCGATGGTCGCGTCACGGCGGGTCAGGGCTCGGCCAAGGTCAAGCGCAACACGCAATTGCCGGAAGAAGGCGAGGTGGCTACCGAGCTCGGCGATCTCATCCTGACCGCGCTTGAAGCCAACCCGATGTTCGTCTCCGCGGCTCTGCCGTCGCGCGTCTTCCCGCCGCTCTTCAATCGCTATGGTCCCGGCGACGGGTTCGGCGCCCATGTCGACAATGCGATCCGGCAGGGGCTTGAGGCGGAGACGCGCATCCGCACCGATCTCTCCTGCACGCTCTTTTTCAGTGGGCCCGAGGAATATGACGGTGGCGAGCTCGCCATCGACGATACATATGGCACGCACCGGGTGAAGCTCGCGGCGGGCGACATGGTGCTCTATCCCTCGACCAGCCTTCATGCCGTGACGAATGTGACGCGCGGCTATCGCTATGCCTCCTTCTTCTGGCTGCAGAGCATGGTGCGCGAGGACGCGCAGCGCACGCTCCTGTTCGATCTCGACCGCGCTATCCAGGGCCTTGGCGCCGATCATCCCGAGCATGCCTCGGTCGTGCCCCTGACGGGCATCTATCACAACCTCCTCCGCCGCTGGGCCGAGATCTAACCGGGGACGCGCCGACATGAAACGCATGAGCTTTCGCCAATTGCTGCAGGAAATCCATCTGTGGCTGGCCCTGATCCTGTTCCTGCCGCTGGTGATCCTGGGGTTGACCGGTTCTCTCCTGGTCTATCACGACGATTTCGCGGACTGGTTCGGCAGCGCGGAGCCGCGCTATTCGCTGGCACAAGGGTCACCGGCACCGATCGGCGATCTCATTGCCGCAGCGAGCGCTGCGATGGGCGAAGGCGTGCGCCCATCGGCGGTGACGTTGCCGGCTGGCGGCAATGAACCAGCTACCATCCGCTTCGCCCGCGCCAATACCAACCAGGGTGGCCAGAATCAAGGTGGCCAGAATCAGGGTGGTCAGAATCAGGGTGGACAAAGCCAGGGTGCCCCAAATCAGGGACCGGCCATGATGATGGGTGGCGGCCAGGTGAAGATCGATCCGGTGAGCCTTGTCGTGCTCGAGGTACAGAAGGGCGGCAATCGCGGCGGCGGTGGAGGTGGCTTTTTCGGCGTCATGCATCAATTGCACGGCTCATTGATGATCCCGGGCCTCGGGCGCGACATCGTCGGCTGGCTCGGCGTGGTGATGCTGTTCCTGGGCGTAAGCGGTCTCATCATCTGGTGGCCGCGTCCGGGTCAGTGGCGCCAGCAGCTCACCATCAAGCGCGGCGCGACGACGCTGCGCTTCAACCGCGATCTCCACAACACGTTCGGCTTCTGGGGATTGGCCGTCTTCGTGATCGTCAGTTTCACGGGCCTTTACATCGTCTATCCGCAACCGATCAACGCGGTGGTGGGGCTGGTTTCGCCAGTGCGTGATCTGCGGCCCAATGCCGTGACGGTGAAACCGCTGCCCGGTGCGACGCCCCTCGACCTCACGGCGGCCACAGGCCTCGCCGATGCCGCCGTGCCGGCGGATCTCACGCTGCAAAGCTTTTTCCTGCCGCAGCGGCCGGACCAGCCCTATCGCCTGAGCTATGCGCGGGCCGAGCAGGATTCCGCCCTCTTTAACATCGTTGTCTTCGTCGACCCCTGGGCGGGCCAAGTGATCGAAGTGCGCGATCCGCACGAACTTTCGGCCGGCGATACGTTCGCCTTCTACCAGCGCCCGCTCCATTACGGTTTCGGCTGGGGCCCGGTGTGGCAGTTCCTGGTCTTTCTCTCCGGCCTGTTGCCGCTGCTCTTCTCGATCACGGGCATCACCATGTGGTGGATGAAGCGTCAGCGCCGGAAGCGCGCGGCGATGCCCGTCCGCCAGCCGGCGGAGTAAGGTATTAAATGATATTGAAAATCATTCGCATGTCGGTCATAAAATCCCAGCAGCGGTGCCGAGCTGGGCGCCGGCAACGTAACGTGCTGAAAAATATGAAAATCACCTGCCTTCTCATCGCCTGTGGCCTTAGTCTTGCGGCGCTTCCTGCCACTGCGCAGGAAGTGGCGCCGCCTCAGCCAGCGGCTCCCTTGGAGGCGGCCAGCCCAGCGCCGACGGTCCAAGCCGACGGCACGGCGGCAGCCGTGCCCACTCCGGCGCCGGAGATCGCGCCGAATCAGGCCGGCGAGCCCATCCTCCTCGGGCCGGACGGGCAACCGCTGCCGGCGGAAGCCGCGGCGATCCTGCCTCACGATCTGTCGCCCTGGGGCATGTTCATGCAGGCCGATTGGATCGTGAAGGGGGTCATGATCGGTTTGGCCCTGGCCTCGATCGTGACCTGGACCGTCTGGCTGGTGACGAGCCTTGAACTGATGGCGGCCAAGCGCCGGGCGCGGCATCTGCGCGCGCATCTTGCTGCGGCGCCGTCATTGGTGTCCGCCCTGGGTAACGCCCCGGCCGCCCAGCATGCGGGCGCCGAATTGATGGCGGCCGCCGCCCGCGAGGTTGACCTCTCCGCCGACCTCCCGGCCGACGGCATCAAGGAACGCATCGCCTCGCGCCTCGAGCGGATCGAGGCGGCAGCGGCGCGCTATGCGACGCGCGGCACCGGCATCCTTGCCACCATCGGTTCGACGGCACCCTTTGTCGGCCTCTTCGGCACGGTCTGGGGCATCATGAATGCCTTCATCGGCATCTCGAAGGCGCAGACCACCAACCTCGCCGTGGTGGCACCCGGCATTGCCGAGGCGCTGCTCGCGACCGCCATCGGTCTCGTCGCCGCCATCCCGGCGGTGGTCATCTACAACAAATTCTCGCGCTCGATCTCGGGCTACCGTGCGCTCCTTGCCGATATTTCGGCCGAACTGCTGCGCCTGGTGAGCCGCGATCTCGACCGCGCGCGGGCGGGCCAACCAGCCGCCTATCGCGACGCGGCGGAATAGGGGCGGGCGATGGCGGTCAAGCTCAGCCACGGCGACGACGATCTCGACGTCAATCACGACATCAACGTGACGCCGTTCATCGACGTCATCCTGGTGCTTCTCATCATCTTCATGGTGGCGGCACCGCTTTCGACCGTCGATGTCCAGGTCGATCTGCCTGCCTCGACCGCAACGCCCGCGCCGCGCCCCGACAAGCCGCTCTTCCTCACCATCGATCAGCAATTGGGCTTGAGCCTCGGCAACAACAAAGTGCCGCGCGAAACCTTCGCCGATGCCCTCGAAGCGATCACCAAAGGCGACAAGGAGACGCGCATCTTCCTCCGCGCCGATGAGGAGGTGGCCTATGGCGAGATCATGGTCGTCATGAACATGCTGCGCGAAGTGGGCTATCTGAAGATCGCCCTGGTCGGCCTCGAACAGGCGCCGGCGGCAACGCCGGCACCCTAAGCGGGGGGAATATCGATGTCGCTCGCCGTCCAATCGCTTTCCCCGGCACCCGGTCGCGAGGCACCCCGCTGGGCGCTGGCCGGCATGCTGATGGCCGGCCTCCATGTCGGGGCGGCAGCGGCCGGGATCCTTTATTGGCATCGGCCACCGACCGAGATGATCCTGCCGCCGGCCACGATCATCGCCTTTGAACTGGCCCCGGCCCCCGTGGCACCACCACCCCCGCCGCGCGTCGAAGACATGCCGGAGATCGAACCGGTCATCGATCCGCCGCCGCCCATCACGGAGCTCGACATCATTCCGCCGGCACCGCCCGAGGTGAAAGTGGCTGTCGCCGTGCCGGAGAAGCCGAAGCCGGTGAAGAAAAAGAAGAAGCAGGAAAAAAAGAAAAAGAAGAAGATCGAGAAACCGGTCGAAGCGCCGGTTCCCCCGCAGGAATTCAAAACGGCGAGCGATGCGCCCTCAACCACGCAGGTCGAATCAGCACCCCAGCCGGTGACGGCCGCCGCACCCGTGGCAGCGGGCCCCACACCCGATGATGTCGCGCGCGTAAGCGAAGCCACGAACCGCTGGGAGCTTGCCTTCCGCAAGCATATCGAAAAGTACCGCCGCTATCCCAAATCCGCCCGGCGCAAGCATCAGGAAGGCTCGCCGGTCGTGAACTTCGTCTTCGACCGCTCGGGCGAGGTGATCGAGGTACGCGTCACCCGATCCTCGGGCGTCGACGTGTTGGATGATGAAGCGATCGCCACCTTCCAGCGCGCCTCGCCCCTGCCACCCCTCCCGCCGGAAATCGAAGGCTCTCGCCTGCAGCGCACCATCGCGCTCAATTTCAGTCTGAAGTGAACGTTGGCGCGATGTCGCGATAGCTCGCCTCACTCGGTGGTCCGGCGGCGATGCGGGCACTTGGGTTTGGCGCGTTTCGCCATTGTGCGGAAAAGATGGTGAAGCCGATCGGATCGGTGGGAGATGTGCCGTCGCGGCAAATCGGGCGGGATGACAAAGCGGCCAACGCCTCTCCTTCGGCCAACGCCGTCTCCATCGCCTTCAACCTGTCTGCCGATGAGGGTGAAGCAAGCTGCGGGGCGCGCTTGGGATGGTTGGTGTGGCAGTAGCTGGTGGCGGAACTCTCAATACGGCGCACGCCATCCGCGTCGCATTCGAGCCCGAGCCAACCGCCCGGGTCGGCGACCAGGTAATGCAGACCGGAGGCATGCGCGATGCGGCGCAGGAATCCCTTGCCCCGGGCGAGGTCCGGTTCGTCGAGAAAGCCGCGAATGACGCAGAGCGCCGGCAGGCCATCATTGCGGTGTGGCAACTGCAACAACGTGTTGCAGCAGATGGAAAGGCCCTGGTCGTTGATGCCGGTCATGCCGATGGTCCCGGCGAGCGTCGCCACCAATGCCGATCCGCCCTTCGCCTCTGTCTGTTCGTAGCGCAAAATCACTTGCAGCCCGTCCATCCAGCCGGTGATATCCAGATTCTGTCCGGACCAGACGGCACCCTTGTCGTCGCGGAAAGCGAAGCTGGTGCAGGCTTCGGCCTGCTTCTCGGCGAAGAACCACCATTGCTCGTCGGTGAGATTCAACGCGAAGACGTCGTCGAAATCTTGCGCAGCACCCTCGGCGATCCCGCAGAGTTCCTCCCATAGATGCGGCGTCCAGCGACGGATAGCGGCGGCAAGTTGCGTCTCGCCCAACAGGCGCCGCTGTGCCTCGCGATAGGGCAATTTGGTCTGTTTCTCCGTCTCGCTGCGCCAAAGATCGATATGACGCGCGATGAGGGCGCGTGCGGTCTCTCCATGCGCTTGTCCGCGCGCTCTGGCGCTGCCGCGCAGGTCGAGAATGGGGCAATCTGCTTTCATCGGGTTGTCATTCGGAGGTTGCGCGCGCGTCGTTGCATTTCGGCGGTGAGGGCGAGGACCAGCGCCGAAATGAGGATCAGAACGACCGCTGCGGCCGCGATCGCGGGGCTGATCGATTCACGGACGCCGCTGAAGATCTGGCGCGGCAAAGTGCGCTGCTCGGCGGTCGTGAGAAAGCTCGCGATCACCACCTCGTCGAAGGAGATGAGGAAAGCGACCAGCGCGCCGGTGCAGATGCCGGGCGCCACCAGCGGCACCAGGATGCGGCGGAAGGCATAGATCGGCCCGGCCCCCATCGAGGCGGCGGCGCGCATCAGCCCGCGATCGAAGCTCTTCAGGTTTGCCATCACCGTTGTCACCACGACCGGTGCCGCCAGCCCCGCATGAGCGAGGATGAGCGCCAGGCGCGAACCGATCAATCCCATCGTCGCGTAGAAGCTGAAGCAGGCAACACCCATGATGACAATCGGCAGCACCAGCGGCACGGAAATGAGCGCGAGCATCAGCTGCTTGCCGGGGAACCGTCCCCAAGTGAGGCCGATCGCCGCCAGCGTGCCGAGAAGCGTGGCGATCAATGTCGAGGCGGCGCCGATGATGAGGGAGTTGAGAAAAGCCCCGGTCCAGCGCGGATCGGTGAACACGGTCTCATACCATTGCCCCGACCAACCCGGCACCGGCAGCGTCAGCAACGAGCCGCTGGTGAGCGAGATCGGCACCATGATGGCGATCGGCGCCAGGATGAACAGAAGCACCAATCCGGTGTGGATCGCCGCCAATTGTGCGCGCAGACGCGGCCAGAAATGTATCACGCCTTCCTCCGGCCGACTCTCTGGAACGCGACCCAGGCAAGCATCGCAACGCCGAGAATGAGGAGGAGCTGCACCGCGAGCGCCGCGGCGAGGCCCCAGTTCAACGTCTTGTTGGTGAAGGAGGCCACATAGGAACTGAGCATCTGATCCTGCGGCCCGCCGATCAATGCCGGCGTGATGTAGTAGCCGAGCGCGAAGACGAACACGATGCCGGCCCCGGTGACGATGCCGGGGGCGATGAGCGGCAGCTGGATGCGCCAGTAAGTCTGCCACCAATTGGCACCGAGCGAACCGGCCGCGCGCACCAACTCCTTGGGCAGCTTCACCACCACAGCGAGGATGGAGAGGATCATCAGCGGCAGCAGAACCTGGACCATGGCGATATAGAGGCTGCCGCGCGTATAGACGAGGTGCAGCGGCTGGTCGATGACATGGAGGAACTGCAGCGCCGTATTCACCGGGCCCTCACCCTGCAGAATGATGATCCACGAGACGGTGCGCACCAGCAGCGATGTCCACAGTGGAAAAAGAACCAGCGCCAGCAGGATGCCGGCATAGGGCGGCTTCGCTGCCGCCAGCACATGCGCGACCGGCAAGGCGAGAAGGGCACAGAGCAGCGTGACGTTCAGGCTGATGATGATCGTGCGCCAGATGGCGGCACGAAAGATGGCGCGGTCCGCCGTGACCGAGACGATCGCGCCCGCGCCGTCGCGTTCGAGATCGAGCGATTGCAGCAGATAGAAATCGGTGAATTGGGAATGGCCGGTCTTGAACAGCGACCACAAGCGCGGGTCGGCAAGGCCGGGGAGTTTCGCGAGCAGCGTCGTCTTGACGACCTCCGGCGGCATGTCGGCAGCCATCATCGGCGTTACCGTGCCGCTCTTGATGATGAGATTGCGGCTGCCGGTCAGTTGCTGGTTGAGGCTTTGAGCCAGCTGCCCCAAGGTCTGCCGCTCGGCTGCGGCGCGCGTGTCGGCGGCGAAAGCGGCAAAGGCCGGGCCATCGGGGAGTGTTGCGCCCGGCTGCCATTCCGCGAGGCTTGCCGCTGTCAACGGCAGGTTCTTGGCGATCGCCGAATTATCGATGGCCCGCGCGAGAAACTGTCCCACGGGCAGGACCACGGTGACGAGAACGAAAACCAGGAGCGGCAGCACCAGGATGAAGAGCCGTGCATCGGCGCTGCCGAGCAGCCGAGAGAGAAGCGGGCGCCGTAACCGCGGCGCCCGCCCCAGGCTCTTCAGGGAAGTTGAATAGTCCGACAATGATCGACGAACGGTTTACTGCGCGAGCCAGGCTTGGAAACGCTGCTCGAGCGCTTCCTTGTTCTCTGCCCAGAACTCGGTGTCGTAGACCGCTCCATGCGGGAGGTTTGCGGCCGATGTCGGCAACCGCTGCTGCTCGGCCTCAGTCAGAAATTCGGCCGCTTTCTTGTGTCCGACGCCATAGGCGTAATAGCGCGGAAAGCCCGCCTGATTTTCCGGCTTGGCAAAGAACTCCAGGAATTTCGTGGCCTCGGCCGCGTGCGGGGCACCCTTCACCAGGGCCCACATGTCGGTGCCGTAGAAGAAACCGGCATCCCAGGCGATAACGAAGTTGGTCTTGTTCTTCTCATTTTCGGATGTGACCCGGGCATTGTAGAGGTCGGTCATCACCACCTCGCCCGCCGACAGATTTTGCAGTGCCTTGGTCGAACTGGTCCACCAGACGACATTCGGCTTGATCTTGTCCAGCATGGCGAAGGCCTTGTCGACGCCACCCGGCTTCTTGAGCTCGGTATAGACATCGGCCGGCGCCACGCCTGCCGCCATCATCGCATTCTCCAGCGTGTATTGTGCCTGCCCGAGGAGGCCGCGCTTGCCGGGGAACTTCTCCACGTCCCAGAACTCGGCCCAGCTCTTCGGTCCGTCCTTGATCTTGTTCCCGTCATAGACCATGACCGTCGCCCAGGTATCCGAGGCGATGCCGCACGGGTGGATGGTGCCGGGAAGATACTCGTCCTTCTGCGCATAGATGGCTTCGGGCAGCTTTTCGAAAAGCCCTTCGGCGCAACCGACCTCGAGCCCCGGCGCCTCGGTGCTGACCAGATCATAGACGATGGAATTGCTTTCGATCTGTGCGCGCAGCTTGGCGATCTCGCCTTCCCATTCGTCCAGCACCACCTTGATGCCGGATTCCTTGGTGAAGGGCTGGAACACGCCTTTGTCATAGGCCTCGTTCCAGGAACCGCCCCAGCCGACGGCGGTGAAACTCTCTTCAGCAGCCGCCGTGCCGGTGCCGGCGGCCACGACGGCGACGATTGCGGCCGCTGCCCAGATTGCCTTCTCTGTCATGATAGCCTCCTGCTGTTTGAGTGTTTTGATTATTGATTTGATCAAATGCTATGGCGGTGATATCGCTCTGTCAATGCCCGCTGCATTGGCAATATCTGCGCGCTTGGACAAGATTGTGGTGCAGCCGGCAGATGCGCATGTGAATGTTTGATCAAATAGGTGAGAGATGATTGCTGCTTCCCTCGGCGCCAACATCGAGCTCGACACCGCCATCGCGGACTCGCGCCAGCGCTTCACCGCCGCCAATCCGGCAAGCCTTGCCCGGCATCAGGCGGCCAAGCAGTCGCTGCCCGGCGGCAATACGCGCGCCGTGCTCTATTACGAGCCCTTTCCGCTGGCGATGACGGGCGGCGAGGGGAACCGCCTCACCGATCTCGACGGCCACACCTATGTCGATTTTGTCAGCGAATACACGGCCGGCCTTTACGGCCACCGCAATAGCTTGATTGCCGACGCCATCCGCAAGGTGGCCGATTCAGGCTGGGTGCTCGGCGCCCCCAATCCATACGAGGCGCGCCTTGGCGAGGCGATCGTGGCGCGCTTTCCGGCGATCGAGCGCGTGCGCTTCTGCAATTCGGGAACCGAAGCCAATCTGATGGCGCTGTCCACCGCGCGCGCCGTCACCGGGCGCCCCGGCATCCTCGCTTTCGAGGGCGGCTATCACGGCGGCATCCTCACTTTCGCGCATGGTGGATCGCCGCTCAATGCGCCCTATCCTTTCGTCCTCGGTCATTACAACGATGTGGCCGGTACCGTTGCGCTCATCCGGCAGCATGCGCGCGAGCTCGCCGCCGTGATCCTGGAGCCGATGATGGGCGGGGGCGGCTGCATTCCGGCCCGTCCGGAATTCCTCGCCATGCTGCGCGAGGAGACGGCCAAGGCTGGCATCCTCCTCATTCTCGATGAAGTAATGACCTCGCGCCTTTCTTATCGGGGTTATCACGGCAAGGTCGGGCTGAAGCCGGACCTGGTGTCCCTGGGGAAATATATCGGCGGCGGCTGCTCCTTCGGCGCCTTCGGCGGCCGGGCGGACATTCTCGATCGCTTCGACCCATCGTCGCCCAACGCCTTCGGTCATGGCGGCACCTTTAACAACAACATCTTCAGCATGGCGGCGGGATTTACCGGCTTTACCCAGGTCTTGACCGAATCGGCACTCACGCAAATGAATGAACTCGGCGACCAGCTGCGCGGGACGATGAACGATCTGTTGCGCCAACGTGGCGTCGCCGGCACGGTGACGGGTGTCGGTTCGCTGATGAACCTGCATTTCATCGACGGTGAGGTATCCTCGCCGCACGATGTCGATGCTGCCGACCCGCGTTACCTGCATCTGTGGCAGATGGAGATGCTGTTGCGCGGGCAATATGTGACCCCGCGTGGTATGATGGCACTGTCGCTGCCGTTCACGCGCGGCGACATCGATCGGTTTACAGGTATTTTTGATGATTTCCTCGCCGAACACCGCACTATTCTGCCGATCCGGCGCTAAGTTGCTTTGATCATGCCCCGAAAGCAGGGACCCGCGAAGACATCCAGCTTGCGTGCCAAGGCCACCCTGCGGCCGGCGCGCAAGGATGTTCCGCACGGGTCCACTCATGAAGAGATCTATGGGCGGCTGAAGAGCGCCATCATGTCGGCCCATTACGTGCCGGGCGAACGGCTGGTGGTCGCCAAGCTCGCCAAATATTTCGGCACCAGTCCGATGCCTATTCGGGAAGCCCTGCGCCGGCTGGTGGCGGAGCAGGCGCTGGAGAACACGCCCAATCGCGGCGTCGCCGTGCCGGAAATGACCGCAGCGCGCCTGATGGATCTGCGCCGCATCCGCTGCGAGATCGAGGGCAAGGCGGCGGATTGGGCCGCGCTGACCATCACCAAGAGCGAGTTGAAGCATCTTGAGGCGACGCAGGCGCAAATGAACGACCTGGCGCAGAAGAGCGCGCCGGAAGGCTATCTGGACCTCAATCTCGACTTCCATTTCACCATTTATCGTGCCGCGCGCTCGACGCTGCTGCTGCCGATCATCGAAAGCCTGTGGATGCAGGCTGGTCCCTGCCTTTCCATGATGCGGACCGACGCTGCCATCGGGCTTGGCATGGATCATCACGAAGCCATGATCGCCGCCTTGCGCCGCGGCGACGGCGCCACCGCGCGCGATGCGGTGCAGAAGGATATTTCCGAAGCGGCCGACGTCATTCTCCGGCTGCTGCCGCAATGAAAAATTGAAGACCGGGACCGAAACCAACGAGGATCAGGGGCATGTCGAACGTGGAAACAAGTAAGAAATCAAGCAAGAGCCGTAAGGTCATCATCACCTGTGCCGTTACCGGTTCGGTGCATACGCCGACAATGACGCCCTACCTCCCGATCACGCCGGACGAGATCGCGCGCGAATCGATCGCCGCGGCCGAGGCGGGTGCCTCCGTCATCCATCTCCACGCCCGCGATCCGAAGGATGGTCGGCCGACCCCCAATCCGGACGTCTTCATGCAGTTCCTCCCGCGCATCAAGCAGAATTGCGATGCCGTCATCAACATCACGACCGGCGGATCGCTCGGCATGTCGATGGACGATCGGCTGGCGGCCCCCTTGCGGGCCAAGCCGGAACTCTGCTCGCTCAACATGGGGTCGATGAATTTCGGCATCTTCCATGCCGCGGACAAGATCACCCAGTGGAAGCACGATTGGGAAAAACCCTATGTCGAGAAGACATACGACAACATCGTCAGCAACACCTTCGCCCAGATCGAGCGCGTCATCAGGGAACTCGGCGAAGGCTGCGGCACGCGTTTCGAATGCGAATGCTACGATGTGGGGCATCTCTACACGCTGGCGCATTTCCTCGACCGCAAGCTGTTGACGCCACCGCTCTTCGTGCAAACCATCTTCGGCGTGCTGGGTGGCATCGGTCCGCACCCGGAGGACCTCGCCCATATGCGCCGCACGGCTGACCGCTTGTTCGGGTCGGACTATCAATGGTCGATCCTCGCGGCCGGCAAGCACCAGATGGGCCTTGCCACGATGGGCGCCACGATGGGTGCCAACGTCCGCGTGGGGCTGGAAGACAGCATCTATCTGGGGCCGGGGGAACTGGCCAAGAGCAATGCCGACCAGGTCCGCAAGATCCGGGCAATCCTCGAAAACCTCTCGCTCGAGGTGGCGACCCCGGCCGAGGCGCGGTTGATGCTGAAACTGAAGGGTGGCGATCAGGTCGCGTTCTAGAAACGTTGGTTTTTAGGAACATTGACCGGCAGCTGTGAAAATTCATCGCCCCTGCTGTTGAAAATCCGCAAATTGCGCGGGCGGCGTTCATGTTGTTAGCTGTGCCTCACAGAAAGCAGCCGGAACGACCGCCCATGCCGCCACGCAATGATCGCCACATGGCGCTGACCGCCGACATGGTCGCGTGCTGCGAGCGCTTCGTGCCCGAACCCGGCCCGCGCGAGAATTTCGTCTATTTCAGCGACACCGATTACGCCCGGGCGGCGGCCGATCTCGCGGCGCAAGCCGGGTCCGGGCCGCTCTGGATCTTCGCCTATGGCTCGCTCATCTGGAAACCGGCCTTCACCGTGGCTGAGGAACGGCACGGTACGGCCTTGGGCTGGCACCGGCGCTTTTCCATGAAGCTCACGCGCTGGCGGGGAACACCCGAGCAGCCGGGCCTCATGCTGGCCTTGGAGCCCGGTGGTTCATGTGCCGGCATGTTGCTGCGGCTCCCCGATAGAGGGCTGGTCGACGAACTGACTCTGGCCCTGAAGCGCGAGATCGACGGCCCGGACGACCTCACCTATACGCGCTGGGTCTCGGTGCGCAGCGGGACGGAAACGGTGCGGGCACTCACCTTCTGGGCGCAGCCGAAGTACTTCCATTTCCCGCAACACCCGACACTGGAAGAAACGGCCTATCTGCTGGCCCGCGCCTGCGGGCATATCGGCTCCGGCGCCGCCTATCTCTACAACACGGTCCGCATCCTCTCCGAACACGGGATCCACGATCGCAATCTGTGGCGTCTCCAGGAGCTGGTGGCCGAGGAAATCGCGGCGCGAAGTCCCGGATGATCGTCCGCGCGCACGGCCCCGCATTGTAACCGTCGCCGTCATTGGCTAAGACTCAGGGGCACACTCTGGAGAGAAGCCCAATGAATGCGCCGGTCCCGCAGCCCTTTCCCTTCGTCGCCGTCAGCGGCACGCCCTTTGAGCGGGGCCAGCAATATGGCAAGGCCGTGCCGGACCGGGTGAAGCGCAGCATCGGCCTCTATGCCGGAACGCTCGATGAACTGGGACTCACCGCCGACGAAAAAGCGCGTCTCATCGGTCAATTCGCGCGCGAGATCTCGGCCTTCGGCCAACATTATCTCGACGAGATGCGTGGGATCGCCGATGGTGCCGGCGTGGCGCTCGACGACATCATTCTCGTCAATGCTCGGACCGAGATCGTGGCCGAGGCGCGGCGCCTCAAGAACCGCCCGGAGGCCGAGGACGACGCGGTCGACGGCTGTACCGGTGCCATCATCCTGCCCGAACGCAGCGCCACCGGGCGTCTTATCCACGGCCAGAATTGGGACTGGCGCGCCGAATGCGCCGAGACCGCCATCGTCCTGCGGGTGAGCCGCGAGGATGGCCCCGATTTCATGACCTTCGTCGAAGCGGGTGGCCTCGCGCGCTGCGGCATGAATGCGGCTGGCATCGCCATCACCGCGAACTATCTGGAATCGGAGCGCGACTACAAGCAATCCGGCATTCCGCTCGTCCTCATCCGCCGCAAGGTGCTGGAGCAGCGCCATTACGCGATGGCGCTGCGCATTGTGGCGGCGACGCCCAAGGCCTGTTCCAACAACATGATGGTCAGCACGGCGGAAGGGTGGGGCATCGATTTCGAATGCGCGCCGGATGAAGTCTTCCCGCTCTATCCTGACAACGGGCTCATCGTGCATGCCAATCATTGGCTGAGCCCCGTGGCGCTTGCCAAGCTGAAGGATGTCGGGTTGCTCGGCGACAGCTTCTATCGCGACAAGCGCGTGGCCCAGTTGCTGGGTGGCGGCAAGATCTCACCGGACGATCTCAAGGCCGCTTTCTTCGACGATTTCGCCACCCCCTTTGCCGTCTGCCGCCCGGTCCTGCCCAACTCGGCTGGCGATCTTTCCGCCACCGTGGCAATGATCATCATGGATCCGGTCGCCGGCAGCATGGACGTGGCACCGCTGCCTGCTCATTGCCGCGACTTCACCCGCTACAGCCTCAAGGACGCGCCGGTGACCCTGGCGCGGGCCGCAGAATGAGCGAGCGTAAGCCGGCACCGACAGGCCCACGCCTGCGCGTGGTGATCGAACCCGAAGTCGCCATCGGTCCGGGCAAGGCCGATCTTCTCGAAGCCGTCCGCGACACCGGATCGATCTCAGCGGCGGGCCGCAAGCTCGGCATGAGCTATCGCCGCGCCTGGCTCCTCATCGACGAACTCAACCAGCATCTGGGGGCGCCCGTGGTCGAAGCCCAGACCGGCGGCGCCAAGGGTGGTGGTGCCTCGCTCACCGCAACCGGCGCCGAAGTGCTGACGCGCTATCGCAACATGGAAGCGGTCTGCCGCCAGGCCATCGCCGCCGACATGCAGGCCCTGCGCAACCTCATCCGCCGCAACCAGCGCCAGAAATAGGTATTGCAGCCTGCGGTCGCGCGATTTTTTCCCGTGCATTTTTCGGAGCGAATTTTCCGGGTGAATTTCCCGTCGACCCAGGTCTAAGCTTGCAACCGGCGGGAGACTTGACCGGGAAACGAGGTCGACATGCCGGCACGAACAGCGCGTGCACTCAATGTGCGGCAGTATGGGGACGGTCCCGATGTCCTTGTCCTCGCGCATGGCTTCGGCTGGAACCAATCGGTATGGGACCGCTATGTCGACATGCTCGCGCAAAGATACCGCGTCATCACTTACGACCTGGCCTGTGCCTACAGTGCGGATCCGTCCTTCTTCGACATGTCGCGACACCGCGAAATCGGCGGCTATATCGAGGATCTGATGCAGATCCTCGATCATCAGGCAGTGAAATCCTGCCGGTTCATCGGCCACTCGGTCAGCGGCATGATCGGGCTGCTCGCCTCGATCCGCCATCATGCCCGGTTCGATCAGGTCATCACCATCGCCGCATCGCCCTGCTATCTCAATCGCGAGGGATATCACGGCGGCTTCAGTGATGACGATTTGCGCAACCTACTCATCGCCGTGGACATGGATTATCGCAGCTGGGCCGAAGGCTATGCGCCCTATGCCGTGGATCGGCCGATGGGCGATGATGCAACCAGCAGTTTCCTGGATTGCCTTCTGGCCATGCGCAAGGATGTGACGTTGGCGACCGCGCAGATGATCCTCTATTGCGACTATCGCGATGCGATGGCCAGCGTCAGTGTGCCGACCGTGATCCTGCAGACGCAGATCGACCCTGCCGTGCCGCTGCCGGTCGCCATGTTTCTGCGCGACCATATCCGCGGCAGCCGGCTGGAGATCATCGAGGCAACCGGCCACATGCCTCATCTGACCTCCTACGAGATGGTGCGCGAGGCCCTCTGCCGGCATCTCGACATGGCGCCCGTACCGTAAAAACGTCAAATCACATGGAATAAACCGCAGGGCCGAATCAGGAAATTCACTGACGCTTATGGATGCTCCGGGCCGGGCAGCCATGCTAAGTTCCGCCCATGACTGGAATTCTCGTTCATGAACTGCCGACCGACGCGCTCGATGCCTTGCGCTGGGCGGCGGCGCTGCGGCCGGCGGGCGGGCTGTGTTTCCTCGACAGCGCTTTGTCGCATCGGGAGCTCGGCCGCTATTCGTTCGTCATGGCGGATCCGTTCCACCGTCTGGTTGCCAACGGCACGGCGCTTGCGCTGGACGGGCGCGAGGTCACGGGCGATCCCTTCGATCTCCTTGCCGACCTCATGGCGCGCTATGCACAGCAGAATTTGACGGGCCTGCCGCCATTCCAGGGTGGGCTTGCCGGTTCCTTCGGCTATGGGCTGCGCCATCATCTGGAAAAGCTGCCGCGCCACCGCCTCGATGATCAGCCGATCCCGGATCTCATTCTGGGTGCCTATGATCTTGTCGTCGCCATCGACCATGTGGCCGGGAAAGGCTGGCTCATCTCCAGCGGCCTGCCGGCCGAAGGTGCGGCCCGCGCGGCACGGGCGCGGGCGCGGATCGATTGGGCGCTGGCACTCTTCGCTTCCTCGTCCACGCCGTCGATTCAGTCGCATTGGGCGATCGCCGCCAGGCCCGATCTTGCCGGCGATGATTACAAAAGCATGGTTCGCCGCACGATCGAGTATATCGAGGCCGGCGACATCTATCAGGCCAACATCACGCAGCGTTTCCGCGCGCGGCTGCATGCCGGCATCGATCGTTTCGATCTCTATCAATCCTTGCGCCGTCGCAATCCTGCGACATTCGCGGCGTTTCTCGAGCATGGCGATACCGCTATCCTTTCCTCATCGCCCGAGCGTTTCCTCAGCTTGCGCGACGGCAAGGTCGAGACGCGGCCGATCAAGGGCACGCGCCCGCGCGGTCGCACCAGTGCCGAAGATGCCGCTTTGGCCGTGGAACTGCGCGCCAGTGAAAAGGACCGCGCCGAGAATTTGATGATCGTCGATCTCCTGCGCAACGATATCAGCCGTGTCTGCCACCCGGGCTCCGTGAAAGTGCCGGTGCTCTGGGGGCTGGAGAGCTACGCCACCGTCCATCATCTGGTCTCGGTTGTGACGGGCGAGATGTTGCAGGATCGGAATGCGGTCGACCTGTTGCGCGCGACTTTCCCCGGTGGGTCCGTCACGGGTGCCCCGAAGATTCGCGCGATGGAGATCATCGCCGAACTCGAACCCACCGCGCGCGGTCCCTATTGCGGCGCCATCGGCTATCTCGGCTTCGATGGCAGTCTCGATACCAACATCGTCATCCGCACTTACTGTGTGAAGGGCGATGACCTCACCTTCCAGGTCGGCGGCGGCATCGTCGCCGACAGCGACCCCGCGCTGGAACTTGAGGAAAGCCTCACCAAGGCGAAGGCCTTGATCGAGACCCTTGCTTCGGGTGGGGCGGTGAAGGAAGAGGTCGGGGGGTCGGCGGCATGATGCTCTGGATGAACGGCGCGCTGCTCCCTGCCGATCAGGCCCGGATCGATCCGCGGGATCGCGGTTTCACGCTGGGTGATGGGCTCTTCGAGACTCTGGTCGCACTCGATGGGCATCCCATTGATCTGCCGCAGCATTTGGAGCGCCTCGCACATGGGGCGATGGTGCTGGAATTGCCGCTTCCCGTCGAGGCCACCGAGATTGCGACAGCTATCGGCCAAGTGCTTGAGGCGAATGGGTTTTCAAGCGGGCGCGCAGCCTTGCGGGTGACCGTCTCACGCGGTGTTGGCTCGCGCGGGCTGCTGATGCCGCTCGACCCAAGGCCCAATATCGTCATCACGGCGGGCGCCTTCCCACCGGTCCCAACCCATCTCGATGCCGCGACGGTGCCGATCCGGCGCAATGAAGGCTCGCCGCTCTCGCGCATCAAGTCATTGAACTATCTGGATAATGTGTTGGCGCAGCAGCAGGCGCAGGCAGCTGGTGCCCATGAAGCCCTGATGCTCAACAACCGCGACCGGGTGGCCGGCTTCGCCCGCGGCAACCTCTTCGCGCTCATCGGGGAGAAGTGGGTGACACCGCCGCTGGTGGATGGGGTCCTCGACGGCATTACCCGGGCCCGGATCCTCAAAAACGGCAAAAAAGCGGGTTTGGACGTCTCCGAAAGCACCCTGGAAAGGGCCGATTTGGACACCGTTTCCGCCCTCTTTATTTCCAACTCCCTGCTCGGATGCGTGCCGATCGCCCGTCTGGACGGGGCGGAGATGCGCCTTGACCCCCAGATCATCGATCAGATCGGCGCTCTACTGATCGACTAGATTAATCGATCTCGCGCCACTAATCGACCCAGTCGATCATTAGAATTGGAATTTGCCACTGGCATCCGAGCGCCAACCGCCTCATATTTTGCACATGAGAATGATTTGCAATTGGAGGCCGAGATGCTCCGTGACCTGATCAAGACCGCAACCTTCGCCAGCCTGCATTTCACCGTCGGCTTCGGCGTCGCCTACCTGATCTCCGGCTCGCTGCCGGTGGCACTCGGCGTCGCCATGATCGAGCCGGCGGTCAACACGGTGGTCTTCTTCCTGCACGAACGCGTGTGGCAGCGCATCGGCAACCCGGAACCGGGTCGCAGCGGCGGCCCCCGGGTCGAGGACCATCATGATTTCAGCATGCTGCGCAGGCTGGTGCAGGCGGGCTGACCTCGACTAGCATGCCGCCCGCATAACAAGGGGCGGCATGATGGGCGATGTGATGAGCGAATTGCGCGCGGCACTGGGTGCCGGCGCGGTGTTGAGCGGCAGTGAGATCGGGGCGAAGCATCGTTCCGACATGAGCATGACGGGAACGGAGCTGCCGCGGGCGCTCATCCGCCCCCGCAACACGGAAGAGGTCGCGGCCGCCCTGCGCATCTGCAATGCGCACGGTGCCAGCGTCGTGCCGCAGGGTGGCCTTACCGGGCTTGCCGGCGGCGCCAATGCACGGGCAGGAGACATTGCTTTGTCGCTCGATCTCCTCAATGGTGTCGAAGAGCTGGATGCGGAAGCGGGCACGCTCACCGTGCTGGCCGGGACGCCGCTTGAACGCGCGCAGGCGGCCGCAGCGGAAGCGGGCTTCCTGCTGCCGCTCGATCTGGGGAGCCGCGGCACGGCGCAAGTGGGCGGGAATCTCTCGACAAATGCCGGCGGCAACCGCGTCATCCGCTATGGCATGGCGCGGGCGCAGGTGCTGGGACTTGAGGCAGTGCTGGCCGACGGCACGATCCTCACCAACCTCAACAAGATGCTGAAGAACAATGCCGGCTTCGATCTGAAGCAGCTCTTCATCGGCAGCGAGGGGACGCTGGGCATCATCACGCGGATCGTCTTCCGCCTGCGACCGCTGCCGCAAAGCACCAATTCGGCCTTCTGCGCGCTGCCGAGCTTCGCGGCCGTTCTCGACCTGCTGCGCCGCGCGGAAAGGGACCTCGGCGGTGCCGCTGCGTTCGAGGCGATGTGGCCCGATTTCTATCGCTTCGTGAGCGCGCATCCGATGACCAAGTCGCAGCCGCTGTCACCCGATCATCCTTTCTATGTCCTCATTGAACAACAGGGGCTCGATGCGGCCGGCGATGCGGCACGCTTTGAGGCTTTCCTGGGCGAAGCCCTCGAAGCGGAAACCCTGGTCGATGCCGTCATCGCGCAGAACGAAAAGGAAGCGCAGAGCTTCTGGCGGGTGCGCGAAGGCTATGCGCTCGACACACTCAAGGACATCGTCAATTTCGACGTCAGCCTGCCCATCGGCCGCATCGGCGCTTTCGCGGAAACTTGCCGCGCGCGCCTTGAGGCAAAATGGCCGGGCGGGCACTTCTTCTTCTATGGCCATATCGGCGACAGCAATTTGCACATCACAACCTGCGTCGAGTACCGGCCCAGCGAAGGAATGCACGATGTCGACGAACTGATCTATGCGACAGTGCGCGACTTCAACGGCTCGGTCTCGGCCGAGCATGGCATCGGGACACTGAAGAAGGATTATCTGGGCTATTCGCGGTCGCCGGAGGAAATCGAGATCATGCGGCGGATCAAGGGCGCGCTCGATCCCAAGGGGATTCTCAATCCGGGGAAGGTCATCTAAATCGTTCGGCGTTGCAGGTCGGTCCGAAACCGCGGCAGCAAGCGCCCTTGATAGCCGGTCGGTTCCGAGCCGGTGCGGATGGCGCCCATCGCGGCGTAGAAGGCGGCGGCGTGGGGATCGGAATCGATGACGAGGTGGTGGGCGCCGAGACCAGCGGCGAGGGCGAGGGCCTTGGTGTAGAGGGCGCGACCGATGCCGCTGCGCATATGCGCGGGATCGACAAAGAGCAGGGTCAAATCGGCGACGGTGGCGTCGAGCGGGTCCACTTCGACGATGCCGCAAGGCCGGTCCGTGGCATCGACGGCGACCCAGACGCGGCCGGCCGAAACAGAGTCCGGATTCACGCGGATCTGGTCGCGGACCTGAGCCATGAAGTCGGCATCGTAGCCCCAATGCGCTTTGGCGCGGAAGCAGATGTCGTCGAGCGTGGTGCGCTCGTCAGATCGTGCTGGGCGGAGAGTGAAGGCGTGTTGCGTCAAATCATCTCCAACGGGACCGGCCGTCCAGGCACCGGGAAGGCGGCGTCGATCTCGGACAGATCTGCCGGTGTCAGCGCAATGTCGCCAGCGGCCGCATTTTCCTTGAGGCGCGTGATATTGCTGCTTTTCGGCACGGCGAAGGAGAGCGGGTTGCGGGTGCTCCACGCCAGCATGATCTGCGCCACCGTCGCATTGTGGCGCCGGGCGATCGGTTCGAGCTTTTTGAAGCCGGTCAGATCGCCCTGGGCCAGCGGGCAATATGCCATCAACGCGACCTTCGCCCGCGCCATCGCGGGGGCAAGATCGAGTTCCGGGCCGCGCACGCCGACATTGTAGAGGATCTGGTTGGCGACGGTCGCCTCGGCGCCGGGGAGGGCCATCCATTCCCGCATGTCATTGACGTCGAGATTGCTGACGCCAAAGGCGCGGATCTTGCCCTGTGCCTTCAAGTCGAGGAGCGCCTGCAACGTGTCTGCGAGCGGGTAGCTGCCGCGCCAATGCAACAGATAGAGATCCATATGATCGGTGCCGAGGCGCTTCAGGCTCTGCTCGCAGGCCTTGACGGTTCCGGCACGGCTGGCATTGCTGGGGAGGACCTTGCTGACCAGATAGACGCGGTCGCGCCGGCCCTTGAGGGCCTCGCCCACCACTTCCTCGGCGCCGCCGCTGCCATACATTTCGGCGGTGTCGATGAGGGTGAGGCCGAGATCTACCCCTGCCTGGAGCGCCTTGACCTCGGTCGCGCGCTCGCCGCCCCGCTCACCCATCCGCCAGGTTCCCTGGCCAATGACCGGAATTTCTGTACCGTCATTGAGGACGATCCGCCGCATGGTGCTTTTCCTTGTCGTTTTCGTAAGGTTCGCGGCGCTTTCGGGCAACCCGGAAGACCGTTTCCGCTTCACTCTAGCGCGCGTTCCCTCCCACAGCTATCATCCGGTCATGCCAAACATCTTTCTCATCTCCCTCATAATCTTCATGGGCCTTACCCTGGTCTCGCTGCTGGTCGGCGTGTTCTCGATGGGCAAAGGCGGCGATTTCAACAAGCGCAACGCCAACAAGCTGATGCGCCTGCGCGTCATCTTCCAGGCCGGCGCCGTGGTGAGCTTCGTGCTCTATCTACTGACCCGCAACGGTTAGAGCCGGCATGGTCCAACTGACCCGCATCTACACCAAGGGCGGCGACAAGGGGTCGACGTCGCTGGGCTCGGGCAAACGGGTCAAGAAGCACGATCTGCGCGTGGCCGCCTATGGCACCGTGGACGAAGCCAATGCCGCGATCGGCGTGGCGCGCCTGCATACCAGTGGCGACCTGGATGCGATGCTGAACCGCATCCAGAACGATCTCTTCGATCTCGGGGCAGATCTCTGCCAACCGGAAGACCCTACCGACTATCCGCCCTTGCGCGTGGTCGAGGCGCAGGTCGAGCGGCTGGAGCAGGAGATCGACCGGCTGAATGCAGAACTGGAGCCACTGAAAAGCTTCGTATTGTCCGGGGGTACGCCGGCGGCGGCCTATCTGCACCTTGCCCGCACGGTGGCACGCCGCGCCGAGCGCGACATCACCGCGCTGATGGATCACGAGAGCATCAACCCGGCGGCCCTCCGTTACATCAATCGACTGTCCGACCTGCTTTTCGTCATGGCCCGCCATGCCAACGACAAGGGACAGGCCGATGTTCTGTGGGTGCCGGGGAAGAACCGGTAGCCCGAATTTGGGGCGATGTGCCGGTGCGGTATGACTCGGCCCTTGCCCAAATTCTTCGCAGCGTTTGCCTATCCAAGCTGCATCCAGCTCGGTCAATTGGCTTCATGGAACGGTTAATGCGGCTCATCCATGCGTCCCCGAAGTCATTGATATTTCGCACTTAAGCGCAAGTTTGCCGTTTACGGACGAGTTCCCTGGCCTCGTTGACACAAAGATGCCATGCCCCTATTTTGCGCATGCGAAATTTCTGCCTCGCCATCGCTTCATTATGTGGTGTTCGCGGGCAGGGGGTGTCGCGCCGGGCGCGGGTCCGAAATGGATCGCGCGCCGCGGGCATCGACCGTTGTAACCACAGTCTCATCCGGGTCCTTGAAGATGAAAGTCCTCGTCGCTGTTAAGCGGGTGATCGACGCCAATGTGAAGGTCCGCGTCAAAGCGGACGGCACGGGTGTCGAAACCCAGAACGTCAAGATGTCCATGAACCCCTTCTGCGAAATCGCGACCGAGGAGGCCGTGCGCCTCAAGGAAGCCGGCAAGGCGACGGAGATCGTTGCCGTGTCGCTCGGCAACGCGCAGTGCGCCGAAACCATCCGCACGGCGCTGGCCATGGGTGCCGATCGCGGCGTCCATGTGCAGACCGATGTCGAGTTGCAGCCGCTCGCCGTGGCGAAACTCCTCAAGGCCGTGATCGACAAGGAGCAGCCGGGCCTGGTGATCGTCGGCAAGCAGGCGATCGACGATGACAGCAACCAGACCGGCCAGATGCTCTCGGCGCTGCTGGGCTGGCCGCAGGCGACCTTCGCCTCGAAGCTGGTGATCAACGACAACGGCACCGCCAATGTGACGCGCGAAGTCGATGGCGGCCTCGAGACCGTCGAGGTCAAGACGCCCTTCGTCATGACCACCGATCTGCGCCTCAACGAGCCGCGCTATGCGTCGCTGCCGAACATCATGAAGGCGAAGAAGAAGCCCATTGATGTGCTGACCCCTGAGCAGCTCAGCGTCGATCCGACCCCGCGTCTAAAGACCGTCAAGGTCACCGAGCCGCCGAAGCGTTCGGCCGGCATCAAGGTGGCTTCGGTCGCCGAGCTGGTCGACAAGCTGAAGAACGAAGCCAAAGTCATCTAAGGGGTCATGTCCATGAGCATTCTTGTCCTTGCCGAGCATGACAACGCGTCGCTGAAGTCGGCGACCCTCCATGCCGTCACCGCTGCCCAGAAGATCGGCGGCGAAATCCATATCCTCGTCGCCGGTGCCGGTGCCCAGGGTGCCGCCGATGCCGCCGCCAAGGTTGCCGGCGTCGCCAAAGTGCTGCTGGCCGATGACGCTATCTATGGCCATGCCTTGGCCGAGAACGTCGCCAAGCTGATCGTCAGCCTGGCCCCGTCCTACAGCCACATCCTGGCGGCTGCGACCGTCAACGGGAAGAACATCCTGCCGCGCGCTTCGGCTCTCCTCGACGTGCAGCAGATTTCGGAAATCTCGGCCGTCGACAGCGCCGATACCTTCACGCGTCCGACCTATGCCGGCAACGCGCTGACCACGGTGCAGTCCTCGGACAAGATCAAGGTGATCACGGTCCGTGCGACCGCGTTCGACGCCGTTGCCGCCGAAGGCGGTTCTGCCGCGATCGAAAAGGTGGCTTCGGCCGGCGATGCGGGCTTGTCCAAGTTCCTCGGCCAGGAAGTGCAGAAGACGGAACGCCCCGAGCTCACCTCGGCGCGCATCGTCGTCTCGGGTGGCCGCGGCATGCAGTCGGGCGACAATTTCAAGATGCTCGAGGAAGTGGCCGACAAGCTCGGCGCCGCCGTCGGTGCGTCGCGCGCCGCCGTCGATGCGGGCTTCGTGCCGAACGATTACCAGGTCGGGCAGACCGGCAAGATCGTGGCGCCGGAGCTTTATGTCGCCGTCGGTATCTCGGGCGCCATCCAGCATCTGGCCGGCATGAAGGACAGCAAGGTCATCGTCGCCATCAACAAGGACGAAGACGCGCCGATCTTCCAGGTGGCCGATTACGGTCTGGTCGCCGACCTGTTCCAGGCAGTGCCGGAACTGGCCAAAGAACTCGGTAAGTAAGCCCAAGGACAAACCGGACACGCGGCCCGCTGCACCAAAACAGCGGGCCGCAATGTTCCGGGAGACAGAAAAAGAAGAGGTCAGAACGTGACGATCGAAACAGTCGGCATCATCGGTGCAGGTCAAATGGGCAACGGCATCGCCCATGTGAGTTCGCTGGCAAAGCTCGACGTCATCCTGGTCGACAACAATCCGGCGCAGCTCGATAAAGCGCTGGCGACGATCCGCAACAATATGAACCGCCAGGTCAAGCGCGGTCTTATCACGCAGGCCGACGAAGACAGCGCAATCAAGCGCATCAAGACGTCGCAGAATCTCGCCGATCTCAACCCCGCCGATATCGTGATCGAAGCGGCGACGGAAAAGGAAGAGATCAAGAAGGAAATCATGCGGGCCGTCTGCCCGCATCTCAAGGCCGAGACGCTGCTGGCTTCCAACACCTCGTCGATCTCCATCACGCGCCTTGCAGCCGCCACCGACCGGCCGCAGAAGTTCATCGGCATGCACTTCATGAACCCGGTGCCGCTGATGAAGCTGGTCGAGCTCATCCGGGGTCTCGCCACCGATGACGAGACGTTCAACCGGGTGCGCGACCTTGCCGAGAAGCTCGGCAAGACGACGGCCACCTCGGAAGATTTCCCGGCCTTCATCGTCAACCGCATCCTGCTGCCGATGATCAACGAGGCGGTCTATACGCTTTATGAAGGTGTCGGCAATGTCGAGGCGATCGACGTTGCGATGCGGCTTGGCGCCAATCATCCGATGGGCCCGCTGGAACTTGCGGACTTCATCGGCCTCGACGTGTGCCTTGCGGTCATGCAGGTGCTCTATGAGGGGCTCGCCGACAGCAAGTATCGCCCGTGCCCGCTGCTGGTGAAGTATGTCGAAGCCGGCTGGTACGGACGCAAGGCCGGGCGCGGCTTCTACGATTACAGCGGCGAGACGCCGGTTCCGACGCGCTGACCGCATGACGGCCGCGGAGCGGTCCCACGATGGCTGACGGCGCCGGGCGCGCTGAAACGGCCGGGTCGGACCGCCGCGCGCCGCTCTTCATCCTCAGTCTTCTGGTTGTGGTGAGCTGGAGCATCCTGCTCTATCGCCAGAGCCTCTCGATCCTCAACGAAGATGTGGTCTGGTTCCTGACGGCCGCCGGCCGCCTCCTCGACGGCGGCCGCTTCGGTGCCGATGTGGTCGAGGTCAACACGCCCATCGCCGTTCTCATTCACGCCCCGGCCGTGCTCATGACACGCTGGTTCGGCCTCTCCATGGCGGGCGGGCACATGGCGGCCGTGACGCTGATGGCTGCTGCTGTCGCCTTGCTGTGCGGCGCCATGCTGCGGCCGCACCTCGGCGGTCGCGCCGTTCTGTGGCTGGGGCCGCTCGCGCAGGCGCTGTTTGCCGCCTTCATGCTGCAGATCTTCCAATTCGGGCAGCGCGACTGCCTGGCCGGATTGTTTTTGCTGCCGGCGATTGTTCTTGAAGCCGCGCGCGCGGGGCGGCAGCCACCCTGCCGCCTTGGATCGATCGCCACCGGTTTGGCGACTGCCTTGGCGCTCGGCATCAAGCCGCATTACCTGTTGGTGCCGGGGGTGCTGTGGTTGTGGCGCTGTGGGCGCGAGGGGTGGGGCACGGCGCTGCGCGCCCCGGATATCTGGGCGGCCATCCTCTTTGCATTGCTGCTGGGCGGCGGGGCGCTGCTCCTCTGCCCCGAATGGCTCGGGGTCGCCGCCGAGGCCTGGCGCTATTACGCCTATCTCAATCTCAGCTACGGCACGCTCATTGCCGATCTGATGCGGGAGCGCTGGCCGCTTCTTGCCCTGTCGGTCTTGGTACTGATGGGTTGGTGGCGCCTGCCCAAGGATGCACTGTTCAGTCCGCTGCTCGCGGCGCTGCTGCTGGCATGGCCCGGGCTTCTCGCCGGGTATCTTCTGCAGGCGAAGGGCTTTGCCTATCATCTGGTGCCGTTCGAGATGAGCGTGGAACTGGCGGCCCTGGTCATTGCCATCATGATCCTGCGGCGCGGACGGGAGCCGGGCGTTGCTGTGGTCGTGTCGATCGTGCTGGCACTGGCGGCGGGCCTCATGGCCTGGTCGGCGCGGGGGCCGATGCAGTTCTTCAATGCGGATACCATGCGCCGCAACGAAGTGGTCATGACCATCCTTGCCGAGGATCGGGGCGGCGGCATGGCGGTCCTGGATACCGGCACCATGCCGGCGATCTATGCCACGCAATTCTTCGGCACGCGCATCGCCTATCGGGCGCAATGCCCGTGGCTGCTGCGGCCGATGTCGCGGGCCGCCCTCCAGGGCGATGCGGCACTCAAGGCGGCGGCGCAGGCCGACATGGCATCGCTCACCCAAGGGCTGGTCGCGGATCTGGCGCAATTCAAGCCCGATGTCGTGCTGGTCAATCCGGCGCCGCAGCTCGCCGATGGCAGCAGCATCCTCGGCTTCCTCGCGCGCGACGCGGAATTCGCGGCACTATGGTCGCACTATCGGGAAATCGGCCAGGCACCCTGGGGCGGCAAGGCGCTCGTCATCTACGCGCGGGCGAGCCGATAGGGGTGCCGTCAGCCTGCGGGCTTGGCGTCGAGATATTTCCGCAGTTCCGCCTTGATGTCGTCTGTCACCCAATTGGTGGCGCCGATATAGGCCGCGACCACCTTGCCGTCGCGGTCGAGCACATAGGTGGTGGGCAGGGCCGAGCCTTTGAGCGCCTGAAACAGGTCGCTCATGCGGTCGGTATAGACTTTGAGATGCTTGATCCCGGCCTTGCGGAAGAAGGGCGCCGCCTTCTTGATGCCGTCTCGGTCGAGGCTCACCGCCACCACGTCGAGCCCCTCGGACCCAAGTTCGGCCTGCAGCGCGTCGAGGGTCGGCATTTCGGCGATGCAGGGGGCGCACCAGGACGCCCAGAAATTGAGCACCACGACGCGGCCCTTGAAATCGGCCAGCGTCACCTTGGTCCCGAGGGCGTCCTCGAAACCCTCATTGGGCGTTGGCAGGGGCGGATCGAACCGGCTAAAGTCGCCCAGTTTCGGGGAAACGCTGTCGGCAAGGGCGGCATTTCCCAGAACCAGCGCGCACAGCAAGCCCAAAAAGGCGGTCTTTTTCAATAACATGAGTACCCAGAGCAAAAAATCCGCCAGCCCGGCGACCGAGGTTGATGCCAACGCCATGTGGGGCGGCCGCTTTGCCGCCGGCCCGGCAGCGATCATGCAGCAGATTAATGCCTCCATCGGCGTCGACAAGCGCCTATATGGCGAGGATATCCAGGGCTCGCTCGCCCATGCCGCGATGCTGGCGAAGCAGGGCATCATTGCCGAGGCGGACGCCGCGGCGATCGTCCAGGGTCTCGGCCAGGTGAAAGCCGAGATCGAGGCCGGGACCTTCGAATTCAAGGTGGCGCTTGAGGACATTCACATGAATGTCGAGCAGCGCCTCAAGGAACTGATCGGCGAGCCGGCCGGGCGCCTCCATACCGCGCGCTCGCGCAACGACCAGGTGGCGACCGATTTCAAGCTGTGGGTGCGCCGCGCCTGCGACGAGGTCGCCGCCGAGACGCGCGCGCTGGTCGCGGCCCTCATCGACCGCGCCGAGCAAGAAGCGGCGACGGTGATGCCGGGCTATACGCATCTGCAGCCGGCCCAGCCCGTGACCTTCGGCCACCATCTCCTTGCCTATGTCGAGATGTTCGGCCGCGACATGGGGCGCCTAGCGGACGCCAGGAAGCGCCTCAACGAATGTCCGCTGGGGGCAGCGGCCCTCGCCGGCACGACCTTTCCGATCGACCGGCAGATGACGGCAAAGGCTTTGGGCTTCGACCGGCCGACGGCGAACTCGCTCGACTCCGTCTCCGACCGCGATTTCGCGCTGGAATATCTCTCGGCCCTTTCCATTCTGTCGGTCCATCTCTCGCGCCTCGCTGAGGAGATCGTCATCTGGATGAGCGAAGGCTTCCGCTTCATCACGCTTTCCGACGCCTTCACCACCGGCTCCTCGATCATGCCGCAGAAGAAGAACCCGGATGCGGCCGAGCTGGTGCGCGCCAAGGCCGGCGAGGTGATCGGCCTCATGGTGCAGCTGCTCATCATCCTGAAGGGCCTGGCGCTCACCTACGGCAAGGACATGCAGGACGACAAGGCGCCGACCTTTGCCGCCACCGACACGGTGCTGCTGTCGCTCGCTGCCATGACCGGCATGATCCGCGACTTGAAAGCCAACCACGAAAAGATGCGCGCGGCCTGCGAGCGCGGCTTCCTGACGGCGACGGATCTGGCCGACTGGCTGGTGAAGGAACTGGGTCTGCCCTTCCGCGAGGCGCATCACGTCACCGGTACGCTGGTGAAGCGCGCCGAGGACCAGGGGAAGGGTCTCGGCGACCTCAGCCTTGCTGAGATGCAGGCGGTGGAGCCGCGCATCAACGACAAGGTCTATCCGGTCCTCAAGGTCGAAAATTCCGTGGCCGGCCGCAAAAGCGAGGGCGGCACCGCGCCGGACAATGTCCGCGCCGCCGCCAAGGCCGCGCGGGCGCGTTTTCTGGGAGAGCGTTGATATGAAGATGTCGAAAATTTCGGTCCTGGCCCTGGCTGCGGCCTTGACGCTGATGGCGGGCGTTTCCGCCTGCGGGCGCAACGGTGTCCCGCAATTGCCCAAGGAGGTCCACAAGGACCAGTATCCATCCCAGTATCCGCAGACGCCCAAGACACAGACCGGCGTCTTCAGCGGCTGACCGCCTTTCTCCAGAAAGCAGATTATGAGCCATTTCCACTATGAGAACGGCGAGTTTTATGCCGAAGGCGTGCCCTTGAGCCGCATCGCGGCCGCCGTCGGCACCCCGTTCTATTGCTATTCAACCGCCAAGCTCACCGACAATTTCCGCAACTTCGAGGCGGCCTTGGGCGGCCTCAACGCCAAGCTCTATTATTCGTGCAAGGCCAATTCCAACCAGGCCGTGATCCGCACCCTGGCCGCACTCGGCGCCGGCGCCGACGTCGTGTCGGTGGGCGAGATGTACCGCGCGCTCAAGGCCGGCATCCCGGCGGGTGAGATCGTGTTTGCGGGTGTCGGCAAGACCAAGCATGAAATGGCCGAGGCGCTGAAGGCCGGCATCTATCAGTTCAATGTCGAATCTCCCGGCGAACTCCGTTTCCTCAACGAGGTGGCGCTGTCGCTCGGCAAGCGCGCCCCCGTGGCGCTTCGCATCAACCCGGACGTCGATGCCAAGACCCATGCCAAGATCTCGACCGGCAAGTCGGAGAACAAGTTCGGCATCGACATCGACCACGCGCCGGACATCTATGCGGAAGCAGCAAACCTGCCGGGTATCGAGGTGAAGGGGCTGGCTTGCCATATCGGCTCGCAGCTCACCGACATTGCGCCATTCAAGCATGCCTTCCAGAAGATGGCTGATCTGGTGAAGGCGCTGCGCCTCAAAGGGCACAAGGTTGAGCGCGTCGATTTGGGCGGCGGTGTCGGCATCACCTATCGTGACGAGCAGATCATCGGCTTTGCCGACTATACCAATGCCGTGGCCGAGAATTTCGGCAATCTCGGCCTGAAGCTCGAAGCGGAGCCGGGCCGCGCCATCGTCGGCAATGCCGGCATCCTGGTGACGCGGGTGATCAACGTGAAGGAAGGGGTGAGCCGCAATTTCGTCATCGTCGATGCCGCGATGAACGATCTCATCCGCCCGACGCTCTATGACGCCTATCACCAGATCCAGCCCGTGCGCCAGCCGGCGGATGATGCGCCGGTGACGCGCGTCGACGTGGTGGGGCCGATCTGCGAGACCGGCGACCAGTTCGCCGAGCAGCGGCCGCTGCCGCCGCTGTTGCCCGACGATCTCGTCGTCTTCCGCGAAGCCGGTGCCTATGGCGCCGTCATGTCCTCGACCTACAATACGAGGCCGCTGCTGCCCGAAGTGCTGGTGAAAGGCGATCAATTCGAGGTGGTTAGGGAGCGTCAAACTTATGACGCAATCATCGGTCAAGACAGGATCCCCAACTGGCTGTAAAATCGGCCGGGTACAGACGGAGGATTGATGGCGCGACGCCCGGTTCTCGGTGACGACAAGGTGCCGGTGGTGAAGCTGCCCGACGGCCTGCCGCTCCGTGTCCGGGCGATGGGCGTCGCCGCTTGGCTGGTGCTGTTGGCCGAGCGCGTCTGGGCGGCGCTGACGCCGGCACTCATTGTCTTCGCCCTGGCCTTGGCGCTGGCTTGGTCCGGCTTCCCGCGGGCGGCTGGGGTCTGGGCCCATGTCGCCTTGCTGATCCTTGCCGCCGGTTCCTTCCTCTATGCCGTGTGGGTTGGCTGGCGGCCGTTCCGTTTGCCCAATTGGCGGGAGGCCCTGCGCCGCCTGGAGCGCGACAGCGGATTGGCGCACCGCCCGCTCAGCCATATCGACGATGCCCAGGTCAGCAACCTCATCGACCCGGCATCGAGCAGCCTGTGGCAGCGCCACCGCGCGCGCCTGCTGCAATCGATCGGCAATCTCGACCTCAAGTTCCCGGACAGCGGCCTCACGGCGCGCGATCCGTTCGCGCTGCGCCAGCTGGCGCTCCTGCTCGCCATCGTCGCCTTTTTCGGCGCAAGCGAGGCTTGGCTGCGGCGCCTCGATCAGGCGTTGGTCCCCAATTTTTCCGGCGTCAGCGATGCCGACCAGGTGACAATCGAAGCATGGATTACGCCGCCTGACTATACCGGCCTGCCGCCGGCGAGCCTCAGCCGGGCACAAGCTCCATCTGGCGAGGGCGCGCTCAAAGTGCCGATGGGATCGCGGTTGCTGGTCCAGGCGCAGGGCCTGCCGACGAGCGGTTTCGGCGGCCCGGCAAGCCTTGTCGCCAATGACGACCAGCAGGCGTTCGAGGCGCTGGACGCGACGACCCAGCGGGCGGAAACGGTCCTCAAGATCGGCGATCGGATCGCGGTGAAGTCGGGCCTGTCGACGGAAGCCGAATGGCCGATCGAAATCGTCCCCGATATGGCGCCGAGTGCGACCTTCGGCGGCAATCCCGGCGTCACCGATCGCGGCGTGTTGCGCCTCGGCTACAGTGCCAGCGACGATTATGGCGTCAACGATTTGCGCCTCGTGATGAGCCGCAATGGGCAGGATTTCGAGTTCAAGCTGCCCTTGGCGCAAGCAGGTGTCGATGAGAGCGGTCAGCACATCGCACAAGGCGGCAGCTTCCAGGATTTCACGGCGCATGCCTGGGCGGGGCTCGATGTCGAGCTGCGCCTGGTTGCCCGCGATGCCATGGGACAGATCGGCGCTTCGGCGCCGCTCGCCCTCACGCTGCCGGAGCGGAAGTTTTACCATCCGATCGCACGGGCCATCATCGAGCTTCGGAAGCGCGTCGCCTCCGACTGGCAATTCCACGGCTCGGTCGCGCGCGAGTTGATGGCGCTGAAGGCCCAGCCGGAGACCTATGAGGATCGCATCGTTGCCTTCATGGGCATGGATTTTGCGGCCAGGCGCCTGATGGCCGACGGTTTTGCGCCGTCCGATCTGCCGCCGGTCCTGCAGCTGATGTGGGACACGGCGGTCGATCTGGAAGACGGCGGCACGTCATTGGCGTTGAGCGAGTTCCGCCGACTGCAGCAGGAGTTGCAGGCGGCCATCGATCGCGGCGCCTCGGACGAGGAGATCGAGCAGCTGATGAATCAGCTGCAGGAGGCGATGAACCGCTACATGCAGGAGCTGCAGCAGCAGGTGCAGCGGGCGATGGAAAGCGGACAGCCGATGCGCCAGCTTTCCCAGAACGGCATCAAGCTGTCGCAGCGCGATCTCAACCAGATGCTGGAAGACGCCCGCAACATGATGCGGTCGGGCGCCAAGGATTCGGCCAAGCAGATGCTGGAAAACCTGCAGCGCATGATGGAAAACCTGCAGGCAGGCGTCATGCCGCCGGTGAGCCCGGAAGGCCGCGCGCAACAGGAACTCAGCAGTGAGCTTGGCCGCCTGATGCAGCGCCAACAGAAGCTGCTGGAGGAAAGCTATAACGCCCAGCGCGGGCAGCAGCCCGGTGAAGAAGGCATGGGCGAGGGCGAGATGCAGCAGGGCCAGGGCCAAGACGGGGGCCAAGGCGACGGCATGCCGGGCGATGGCGGCAACGGGCAGGCGGCCGGTTCAGGGGCGATGGGGCAGGAACAACTGCGCCGCGACCTCGGCAATCTCATGCAGCGCTTTGGGAACCTGCTGGGCGACCTGCCGCAAGGGTTGGGCGAGGCGGAGCAATCGATGCGCGGTGCCGTCGACAATCTGAAGGATCAGGATTTCGGCGGCGCCGCTGAAAACCAGAACAACGCATTGAGCCAATTGCAGCAGGGTCTGCAGGCCGCGCAAGAAATGATGCAACGTCAAGCCGGGCAGTTGCCGGGGCGCGGCTCGCGCGACCGCATGGACCCGATGGGCCGACCGGTCGATGATGATGGCCCCGGCGCCAATGCCGTCGACAGTTCAAGGTTGGATCTGGGCATCGACAAGGATGCCCAACAGCGCGCGCGTGAAATCTTCGACGAGCTGCGCCAGCGTCGCAACGACCCCAGCCGCCCCAAGCCGGAACGCGACTATCTCGACCGCCTGCTGAAGCAGTTCTGAGTCGGGCGCTATCTGGTGCCGCCACCCGCGGTGTCGCGCTTTTCCCGGGCCTTTGCGCGGCTCTCCTTGCGCAATGGCCGCCCGACGGGACAGATCTCCTGGACGAAACCGGCGAGAGTGTTGACCAAATTGTCACTGACAAGGCTGTAGTGGATGAACTGGCCTTGTCGTTCGGACCGGATGAGTCCGGCATTCTCGAGAATGCTGAGATGCTTCGAGATGGATGGCTTTGAAATGTCGAAGCGTTCCGCGATCTCGCCAGCGGTGAGATCAGTCGCCGAAAGATAGGCTAGCACCTTGCGCCGGACCTGCGAGGAAAGCGCTTCGAAGACCTTGTCCATACTCACCGCCAATCTTTTTTGATTTAGCTAGTTGACTAAATAACGAAGTGTCGTTAGCTTCATATTTAGCTCATTGACTAATTAACGAAATATCTAGCATGGTGGAATGGAGGAAGCAATGATGATCGTGACCTATGCCGTCTATATTGCTGTCAGTTTGGCGATCACCGTCTGGGTGGGCCGCACTTTGAACCGCAACGGCCGAGTCTTTCTGTTGGAAAATTTCGAGGGGCGCGAGGCGCTGGCCGATTCCATCAATCATTTGCTGCTTATCGGCTTCTATCTGGTCAATATCGGCTTCGTCTCGCTGGCGTTGCGATACGGCAAGAAGCCCGATGACGTCGTCGGCGCTGTCGAGTTTCTGAGCACGAAGATCGGTCTGGTTGTTGTGGTGCTTGGCGGGATGCACTTCTTCAACATGCATATGCTCGTCAAATTTCGCCATTCGCGACTGTTCTTGGCAGTGGCAGGATCATCGCGCGAGGCGGCGGATGTCGGCGAGCCGCAACTGCAACCCCAGCTTTGGGCCTGAGAATGTCCCCGAATGCCCTGCAGTCTTGCCTCGGTGTTGATTTCACGCGCCTGCTGCCTTTGGTGCAGCAGGCACATCTTGGCCACATCGAGCTTCGTGGTCATGTCGACGTCGCGCGCGGTAACGGGCTGGGTGGGTTCCTAGCCGGAATTCTAGGCATGCCTGCTACCAACCCAGTATGCCCGATGACCGTTCAGGGTGATCATCTCAATGATCGGATGATCTGGCGGCGTTCATTCGACGGCAGATGTCTAGAGAGCCAGTTTGTTCTGGAAGGCAACCATCTGATCGAGATGATGGGGCCCCTCAAGCTCAAATTGCGGCCGAGTGCCGTGGCGGGCAGGCTTCACTATGAACTTGATGCCACCCATGTCGGGCCATTGCGCCTGCCGCGTGGCCTCGGGCCAACGCTCAGGGCCTGGGAGGGCGAGGCTGATGGATTGTATGAGTTCGAGGTGGATATCGGCCTACCACTTATCGGCCGCCTAGTCCGCTACGCGGGGCGGCTTCAACTCGTCAAAGGCGGATAATTACATCCGCTGTGACGAGAGGGCGTCGTCGACGGCGCTGCATATCTGCTGCAGGCTGAACGGCTTGGTGATGATCTCGGTGACGGGCCCCTGTTGATTGCGCACGCCGTCGGCGCGTTCACGCGCCTCTGCAAAGCCGGTCATCATGAGGACGGTCATGCGCGGGTTGATACGCGATGCGGTTTCGGCGAGGGCCAGGCCATCAAGGCCGGGCATCACGATATCGGTCAGCATCAAATCGTAGGTCTGGGCCTTCAGCGCGGCAATTGCCGCATCGCCGTCGCCGACGGCAGTCACTTCATGGCCACGATGGGTGAGGGCACGGGTTACGAAGGCGCGGACCGATTCATCATCTTCGGCCAACAGGATTGCGGACACAGTGTTTTCAACCCTTCTGGTTCTCAAGGAAGCGCGCGCCGACATGCCAGACATCAATCACCAAAATTGTTCACTCTTGCCCACAATCGGTCCGGCCATTCTGGCGTCCCGTCGATCCTGCGCCGCTTCAACGTTTGTTGCCGATCCGGGTTCCCAAGATCGATCGCGCGCGCAGTGCAATGTTCTCGTCTCCGGGTAAGGCTAGGTGAAAACAGTTAAGATTTGGTATGACAGGCAGCGTTCCGTTCGACCTGATTTCAGCCCTGGATCGTGGCTAAATTATGGCTGTTTATCAGCCGGATAAGGGCGTCTTGCCACACCGCCGCAAGAGCGCGCGCGGTGGGCAAAATCGTTCATGAACCCTTACCGTCCCGTATGATCCGTCTGGCTCAATCGGCCTGAAACTCGATTCGCAGGGTCTTGGTGCCCTTGGGCAGCGAATCCATGAAGGTGCGGAACGTGATGGTCTCGCCCGGTTCGATCGTTTCCTGCTCCAGCTGGAACGGGAAGGCGCCACCCACCTGCTGGCGGTCCTTGTCGAGGGCCTTGATCACAAAGATCGGCAGCTTGACGGGGAATTCGGACTTGTTGAAGACGTCCGCCTGAACCGAATAGACGGTCTTGCCGTCCTCGTCGCGACGGTTGAAGACCAGATTGGCGGTTTCAAGGTCTTCAGCCGGGCTGCTGGTCGATATGCCCATGAGACCATAGACCATGTCGAGTGCCGGCACGGCGCGGGCGATTTCGGCCCGGAAGACGAAAGCACCGCCGAGGCCCAGCAACATGCCGGCAAGCACGATATAGATCGGGCGGATGCTGATGCGGCGCTTTGGCATCATGGGGCGCAGCTTCGGCGGCACCGTGATCGGCCCCGTCGGGCGTTGTGGCGACCTGGGGCGCGGTGGCGCCGACGGAATCTCGATGGCCGGTGCGTCGGTCGCAGCCGCCGGGGCAGCGGGCGGTGCTTCGGGCGCCGAAGGGGACGGTTCAGGTTGGGGTGCCGCGTCGAACCGTTCGGCTATTTCCGCCGGTGTTCCTTCGGGATTCTCAAGCTTAGGCGGCAATTGCTTCCATTTGTGGCCGCATTTCGCACAGCGCACACTGCGCCCGGCTTCGCCGAGCAAAGCTGCGTCCAATGAGAACCGGGTGGCACAGGCCGGGCAGGAGACAATCACTGATTCGTCCGCTCGATCGATATCCTCAATCCTTATAGGTCACCGGGATGCGGCCCGACAAGTAGATGCGACCCCAAAGGCTGCGCTGGGGCCCCGGCAAGGGACTGAAAAAACGATCTTCTTTCCCCGAGTCGCGGCCTGCCCATCAGCTTTACGAAGCCGAAGCCGGTGTGCCATGTTAACCCTCGTCTTGCGCTGCGGTCGGGCAGCGCCTGTCTGACGGGCGCTGCGGGCCAATCGGGGCCAGCTGGGATTTAGTCACGTGGTATTATTCGATCAGGTCTCGGTCCAGTACGGTACCGGCCCGCAGGTCCTCAAGGACATCAGCTTCACCCTGGCGCCGGGCTCGTTCCATTTCCTGGTCGGCCGGTCGGGTGCGGGGAAATCGTCACTCCTGAAGCTCATGTATCTGGGACTCCGGCCGACGAGCGGCATCGTCAACCTGTTCGGTCGCGACGTCGCCACCTTGGCGCGGGCCGACTATCCGTCGATCCGGCGCCGGGTCGGCGTGGTGTTCCAGGATTTCCGCCTCATCGAGCATCTTTCGGCCCTCGACAATGTGGCTCTGCCGCTGCGTGTCGCCGGGGTGCGGGAAGCCGATATCCGGCGCCATTGCAGCGAACTGCTGAGCTGGGTGGGATTGGCCGATCAGCTCAATGCGCTGCCCGCCACCTTGTCAGGAGGGCAGCAGCAGCGCGTCGCCATCGCCCGCGCCGTGATCGCGCGACCCAATCTGCTCTTGGCCGACGAGCCCACGGGCAATGTCGATGATGTGATCGGCCTCAGGCTGATGTACCTCTTTGAAGAGCTCAACAAGCTCGGCACCACCGTGGTCGTCGCCACGCACAATGACGCGCTGGTGAGCCGCTTCACGCACCGGCAGTTGCGGCTTGAACAAGGAACCGTCCGGATTTTCGATCCTGCCGCCGCTCAAGTGGCACCGCTGGGCGGGGTGCAGTGATGCTGGGCTTGCGCACGGACCTGCCGCTCGACCGCGATGCCGCGGCCCGATTTCTGCCTTGGATTCTGGGCTTCATGGTCTATCTGGCGGCCCTTGCCGTCGGCAGCGCCCTGGTCGTCGACCGGCTGTCGGCCGAATGGCAGAGCGGCCTCACCGGCAATCTGACGGTCGAGGTGCCGTTCACGGACGATGTCGGGGTCGCTGCCCGGTCGGAGATCCTCGACAAGGTCATCGACATCTTGAGCGCGACGCCGGGCGTGGCAGGAACCACCCTGCTTGACGACCGTGAGATCGCGCGCCTTTTGGAGCCGTGGCTGGGACCCGAAGCGAGCGAGCTCGATATTCCGCTACCGGCCATGATCGCCGTAACACTGCGTGACGATGCGGCGATCGATTCCGCGCAACTGCAGGCCGATCTGGCCGCGGCGGCGCCGGGGGCCAGGGTCGACACGCATGCCGACTGGATCGACGATGCGCTGGGTTTCCTGCGCGGGCTGAAATTGCTGGCGCTGCTGCTGACGCTGCTCGTCCTCGGCGCCACGGCACTGACCATCGTCTTCGTGACGCGGACGGGCCTCTCCATCCACCGCAACGTCATTGAGATCGTGCATCTTATCGGGGCGCCGGACGCCTATATCGCCGGGCAGTTCCAGGCACAATCGCTGCGGCTGGGGCTCATCGGTGGGATTGTCGGCACGCTGCTGGCGGCGGGTACGCTGATCGGTGCCGACCATCTGCTGGGCCTCGCATCGCCGAGTCTCGAATCGTCGGGCCTTGCCAATGCTGAAGGGGCTGCCGGCAGCCTCGTGCTGGATCTGCGGCTCCTTCCCTGGCAATGGGCGGTCCTTGCCCTGTTGCCGGTTGCCACTGCCCTCATCGCCATGGTGACGGCCCGCTGGACCGTTTTGCGGTCGCTGGCGCGCTTCCTCTGAAACTGCTAGATAGGGCGCGCCATGGGGGTTAACCGTATCAATTTCCGCGATCCGCAAGCGCAGCGCGAAGGGCTGGGGCGCAAGCTCGTGCACCTGTTGCTGCTGGCTGCCTTTTTGTGGCTGGTGGGATTCCTCGGCTTCATCGGCTTCATTCCGCGTGTCGTGACGGACGGGGAGACCAAGACCGATGCCATCGTCGTGCTGACTGGTGGCGGCGACCGCTTGGCGGAAGGCTTCCGCCTCCTTGATGCTGGCGTGAGCCCGCGCATGCTGATCACCGGCGTCGCCCAGGGTGTCAGCCTGCAGCAGGTGATCGCCGGGATGAGCAGCGACAAGAGCGTCATCCCGTCGGCTGAAAACCTCGCTTGCTGTGTGACGCTCGGCTATGAGGCGGGGAACACGGTCGGCAACGCGGTCGAGACGGCGCAATGGGTGCGTGACAACAAGGTAAGCTCGGTTCGCCTCGTCACGGCCAATTACCACATGAAGCGCAGCCAGCTTGAATTCCACCGCGCTCTGCCCGGCATCGCGATTATCCCGCACCCGGTCTTCCCGAAAGAAGTCCAGGATAATTGGTGGTTCGTGAAGCCGCGCATTTTGATCCTGCTCGGCGGCGAGTATCATAAATTCGTCGGTGCCTGGGGACGGGCCGTGATCCAGGACGGCGTGCGCTGGCTGAGCGGCGTCGGCGAGCGGCCCGATTGGTGGCCGCAGATCGATTGGCCGGATATCAGCTGGCCAGATCTTCATCTGCCAGACTGGAAATGGCCCGACTGGTTGCCAAAGCCCTGACGGAGCGGGCCCATGATTGCGATCCGCGCGCTGATCTTCAACATTCTCTACCTGGCCTGGTCGACGGCCATGCACATCATTTGCCTGCCGCTGCTGCTGGCACCGGCATCGGCCATCCTGTGTGCCGCACGCATCTGGATCGGCGGGGCGCTGTGGCTGCTCAAGGTCTGCGTCGGACTGGGCGCGCGTGAGGTCGGGGCGGAAAACCTGCCCCATGAACCGGTACTCTTTGCGGTCAAGCACCAATCGGCGTGGGAGACGCTCTATCTCTCGAAAAGACTGGGCAATCCAGCCTTCATCCTCAAGAAGGAATTGCTGCTGATCCCGGTCTTTGGCTGGTTTCTGGCACGCAGCGGTATGATCGCCATCGACCGCAGCGGCAAGGCCGCCGCCTTGAAGAAGATGGTGGCAGACGCCAAGGCGACCTTCGCCAAAGGCCGGCCCGTGGTGATCTTTCCCGAAGGGACCCGCGTCGCGCCGGGCCAAGCCAAGCCCTATCAGCCGGGCATTGCCGCGCTCTATGCGCAGCTCGGCGTGCCGGTCGTGCCCGTGGCACTCAATTCCGGCCTCTTCTGGGGGCGCAAAGCGGTGCTGAAGAAGCCCGGCACCATCACCATCGAATACCTGCCGCCCATTCAACCGGGCCTCGACCGCAAGACGTTCATGCGGGAGTTGGAAAGCCGTATCGAGGGTGCCGCGAACAGGCTTGCCGCTCAGTCCTAACTGCCCTTGCGCATCACCAGGCGGGACCAGCTGATATCGCTGCGGTTGAGTTCATCGCGCGTGCCGTCGCGGCGGAAGACTTCCATGAGGCCGAACGGTGCCGCCAGGGCCAGCGTTTCATCGATGCTGATATCGAACATGCGCCGGCCGGGCGGGACGGGGCCGTGGCGCAGGGAGATCGAAAGATAGCCGCCGGGTGCCACGAGTGCTGCAACATTCGGCATTGCCGCCCGGCGTTCACCCTCATCGAGATGCATCCAGACGGCGGTCAGCATGACGATGGCGAACGTCTCGCCCCGCGCACGGACGCGGGCGAGGTCAGGCAGGGCATCGTCCATCCATTCGATGCGCGCATCGGGATGAAGCCGTTCGCCATGCGCGCGCATCTCCGGCGTGGGTTCGACCGCCAGAACATCGTGGCCGCGCGCGGCAAAGCCACCGGCGTCTCGCCCTGTGCCGGCGCCGATGTCGAGCACCTTGCCGGAAGTCGGCAGCAGCTTCAGAACACCCTTGTGCGCGTCCTCGAAGGTGAAGCTCGCATAGCGGACCGCAAGCTCGTCCGCCTCGGCGGCGTATCCTTGCGTGCCGGGAACCTTGTTCATCGCTGGTCCAGTTTGAACTCGATGCGGCGGTTCTTGGTGTAGGCTTCGTCATTGTCCGCCGGATCGAGCGGGCGGAACTCGGCATAGCCTGCCGTTACCATCCGCTCGGCGGGAAGGCCACGGCTGATGAGATACTTGGCGACGGCGACGGCGCGCGCGGTGGAGAGCTCCCAGTTCGACGGGAATTGTGCCGTGGCGATGGGGCGCTTGTCGGTATGGCCATCGATGCGCAGCACCCAGTCGAGATCCTTCGGGATATCCATCGAGAGCAGGATGAGCGTCGTCGCCAGATCGTCGAGCTGCGCCTTGCCGGCATCGCCCAGAACGGCGGAGCCGCTGTCGAACAGCACTTCCGATTGGAAGACGAAACGGTCGCCGACGATGCGGATATCCTCGCGATTCCCCAGAACCTCGCGCAGGCGGCCGAAGAATTCGGAACGATAGCGCGCCAGTTCCTCGACCTTGGAGGCAAGGGCCGCATTGAGCCGGTTGCCGAGGTCGACGATCTGGACTTCCTGGTCCTTGGCCTTCTGCTCCGAAGCGTCGAGCGCCTGGGTGATGCGCGACAGTTCCTCACGCAAGGCCAGCATTTGTTTGTTCAGCAGCTCGACCTGCATCTGCGCTTCGTCGGTGATCTTCTTCTTCTCGGCATCCGAGCCCAGGACTTTCTGCTGCAGATCGTCCTTGAGGCTCTCAAGGGCCGCGATATCGGAAAGGAGGGCCGTGATGCGCTGGCGATCGGCGTCGATGGTTTGATAGGCCTCGGCAAGCTTCTTGGCCTGATCCTCGTTGAGGGCCGCCTGCTTGTTCGCAGCGTCGCGCTCGCCGATCACCACATTGAGCTGGTTCTTCAGTTCGTCGCGCTCGGCCGTCGAACTCGACAGCTCGACCGACATCTGCGACAGCTGGCTTTTGAGGTCCTCGGCGTTCTTCTTTTCCATCGCCAGCATGTTGGCGATTTCGGAGATTTGCGCGCTGAGCTTGGCGAGTGCGTCGTCCTTGCCGGAGAGAGCGAGGCTCAGGAACATCTGCGAGGTGACGAACACCAACAGCACGAAGACGATGACCATGAGCAGGGTCGACAGAACGTCGACATAGCCCGGCCATGCCTCCATCGGGCGTTGGCGGCGGCGTGCCACGGATCAGCGCTCCGTGCCGGCGGCGACGGCGATGGT
>NZ_JAYRQR010000018.1:0-54915 GCF_041910485.1 Dongia sp. | reverse complement strand
CGTCGCCGCAGGAGCCGCCGGGCGGGCAGCCGACGCGCCGGGCGCGGTCAAGGCTTCGTCCGTGTACTGCGCGTTGGTGCGATCGGCCGAGAGGCCCGGCTGCACGCCGGCTTCGAGATCGGCCGGAACCGGCGCCGCTTTCGGCACGCTGTTGATATCGGGAACCCCGCCACCGCTGGCCGAGGAAGCGGCCGCATTGGCAGTCTGGGTTGCGGCCTGCTCGCCGCCTGCCTGGGCGGCATCGGCGCTGGCCTTGGCGGCATCAGCCGCCGCCTGCTTGGCTGCGGCGTCCTGCGCCGGGTGCTGGGTATCGCCGCCGAAGGTCGAACAGCCGGCGATGGTGGCGAAAGCCGCCGCCGCCATCCAGCGGCGCGTCTGACCATTGCGCGGCAGGAAAGGCCGCAGCGCGGAACCGGACATCAGCGCCAGGCGACCGACCGCATCGGCCACGGCGACACCGCGCGAAGCGGCCAAATCCGAGAAATCAACCATCACAACCTCCCCAATGCGCCACGGGCCACCCGGCCGCCCGCAGGAACAAATCCTCGGCCCCGGCGCTCATCCTAGCGCGCAAACTACTGGCGCAAAATAAAAGTTCCGTTTTTTTAGACTGCGCTACTATAACAAACAAGCCAGATCATGGACGCGAAAAAGAGATTACAGTTAACCGTTTGAAATAATTAAAATTTCTAAGGAAACGGTCAGGGGATCAGCGATGCCAAAGGGCGATTCCGGCACCGACGAAACCAGAGAGCGCGGCAAGGCAAATCGCGTTTCCGAACCAAAGGGCGGCGCGGACGCCCGCAAGGACGCCGTGCCCAAGGATGTGGACGCGGCCACCGACTCCACCGTCATGGCCGATTCCGTGGCGCGCATCGCCGAGCAATCGCAGCGCCTGATGCAGGAATTCCTGAGCCGCCACGCCAAGGATTTCACCATCGGTCCGGATGCGACGAGCCTCGGTCGCGCCTTCATGGAAATGACGACGCGGATGATGGGCGATCCCGCCAAGCTGATCGAGGCGCAAGTCTCGCTGTGGCAGGATTACATGAATCTGTGGCAGACGACCGCCGCGCGCCTCATGGGCCAGGAGGCGGAACCGGTCATCGCCCCCGCCAAGGATGATCGCCGCTTCAAGGACGCCGCCTGGAACGACAATCAGGTCTTCGACTATATCAAGCAATCCTATCTGCTGACCGCGCGCTGGTTGCAGAACACGGTGCGCACGGTCGACGGGCTCGACGACAAGACTGCGAAGAAGGTCGATTTCTACACGCGCCAATTCGTCGATGCGATGGCGCCCAGCAATTTCGTGATGACCAATCCCGAAGTGCTGCGCACCACGATCGAAAGCGGCGGCGAAAATCTGGTGAAGGGCCTCGAGAACCTGCTGCAGGATCTTGAGCGCGGCAACGGCAAGCTCAAGATCTCGATGACCGATGCCCAGGCCTTCGAGATCGGCAGGAACATCGCCGTGCAGCCGGGCAAGGTCGTCTTCCAGAACGATCTCATCCAGCTCATCCACTACACGCCGACCACAGCGAAAGTGGCGAAGCGCCCGCTTCTCGTCATTCCGCCCTGGATCAACAAGTTCTATATCCTCGATCTGAAACCGCAGAATTCCTTCGTCAAATGGGCGGTCGATCAGGGCCACAGCCTCTACATGATTTCCTGGGTCAATCCGGACGAGCGCCTCGCCCAGAAGACCTTCAGCGATTACATGCTGGAAGGACCGCTTGCCGCCATCGATGCCATCCTCAAGGACACCGGCGAGAAAGACGTCAACGTCATCGGCTATTGCCTGGGCGGCACGCTGCTCGCCTCGACGCTCGCTTATCTCGAGGCGAAGAAGAAATCGCACCTCATCGCCAGCGCCACTTTCTTCACCACGATGATCGACTTTGCCGATGCGGGCGAGCTTTCCGTCTTCATCGACGAGGAACAGCTGACGGCACTTGAGACCAAGATGAACGAACGCGGCTATCTGGAGGGGGCCGAGATGGCGGCCACCTTCAACATGCTGCGCGCCAACGATCTCATCTGGTCCTTCGTCATCAATAATTATCTCCTGGGCAAGGAGCCCTTCCCCTTCGACCTGCTTTACTGGAATTCCGATTCCACGCGCATGCCGGCGGCGATGCACAGCTTCTACCTGCGGAACATGTACCAGAAGAACGATCTCATCAAACCGGGCGGTGTCGAACTCGACGGCGTCAAGATCGACCTCACCACGATCAAGCAGCCGACTTTCGTGCTGGCAACGCGCGAGGACCATATCGCGCCCTGGATCGCCGCCTATGCGGCAACGCAGACCTATGCCGGCGACGTGACCTTCGTCCTCGCCGCCTCCGGGCATATTGCCGGCGTCGTCAATCCACCTGCTGCGGGCAAATATTGCCATTGGGTCGGCACGCAGAAGAACTATCCGAAAAAGCCGGAAGACTGGCTTGCCGGTGCCCAGCAACATGCCGGTTCCTGGTGGCCGGTCTGGGAAAAGTGGATCGCTGCCCATGCGGACGGCGAGGTGCCGGCGCGCGAGCCCGGTGCCGGCAAGTTGAAAGCGATCGAGGACGCTCCCGGCTCCTATGTGAAGGTCAAGGCGCAATAGACGCCGGCCGCTGATCGCCCGGAATACCGCGTCATTCCCGGACCGTTTCCCGGGGGTGACGATTTATCAGAACCCAGCTCTCCCCGACTCGCATCTTCTGATAGAATCCCCTCCCATCGCTAAAGCTTCGCGATCACAGCTCCAGGGGATGTGTCATGAACAAGCTTGTTGCGGAATTCATCGGAACGCTGTCACTCGTCCTGTTCGGCTGCGGCGCCGCCGTCTTGGGCGGCGAGCATGTCGGTCAGCTCGGCATCGCACTTGCGTTTGGATTTGCCATCGTCGCGATGGCCTACGGCATCGGTCCGATCTCCGGTTGTCACGTCAATCCGGCGGTCAGCCTCGGCGTCTTCATTGCCGGCCGCATGAATGCAAAAGACATGGTGCAGTACTGGATCGCCCAAATTCTCGGCGCCATCGCCGGCGCCTTCATCCTGATGGTCATCGCCGGCGGCACGGCAAACGGCCTCGGCCAGAACGGGTGGGGTCCGGGCTATCTCGGTGAATACGGCCTTGTGCAGGCACTGGTGTTCGAGATCGTCATGACGGCGCTTTTCGTCATCGTGATTCTCGGCGCGACCGGCCCCAAGGCGAATGCCGGATTTGCGGGCCTCGCCATCGGCATCACGCTGGCCGTCATCCACATCGTCGGCATCCAAGTGACCGGTGTTTCGGTCAACCCGGCGCGCAGCATCGGGCCCGCCCTTCTTGTCGGCGGTCAGGCACTGGCGCAGCTCTGGCTCTTCATCGTGGCGCCGGCCATCGGCGCCGTCATCGGCGGGACGCTCTACAAGCTCGATGTGTTGAAGGCATAAGCAGACCAGCCGGCCCTCTCCCCCTTGCACAGTGAGAGGGCCGGCTGGGAGTCCTTCGTCGGCTAGAATCCGAACCCTTTTCCGGCGCCCAGCAACGTCATCACGCCGAGAAGCGCAAAGAGGGCGGCCGCCGTGATGTGCACCGGCTTCATCGGAATCTTCTTGGCGAGCTTGTCGCCGACGAACACCGCCGGCACGTCGGCGATCAGCATGCCGAGCGTGGTGCCCGCCACGACCAGCAGGGGCGACGTGTAATGCGCTGCCATCGCGACCGTCGCCACCTGCGTCTTGTCTCCCATTTCAGCCAGGAAGAAGGTCACGAGCGTCGCCCCGAAGACGCCGAAGCGCGAGGCAATCTTCGCTTCCTCTTCTTCGATCTTGTCGGGGATGAGCGTCCAGCCCGCCATGCCGAGGAACGAGAGCCCCAGCACCCAGCGCAAGACATCCGGCCCCAGGACCGTTGTGATCCAGGTACCGAGCGCGCCGGCAATGCCGTGATTGAACAAGGTGGCGACGAGAATGCCGGCGATGATCGGCACGGGGCGCTTGAAGCGCGCGGCAAGGAGAAAGGCGAGCAACTGCGTCTTGTCGCCGATTTCGGCGAGCGTCACAATTCCGGTCGATACGAGAAAGGCTTCCATCTGGGTAGCTCCGGCCGGCAGTAAAGACGAATGACCATAAGCGCGTCCCCGGCCATTCGGAGGCACTCATGGTCAAAGGTCTTGCCAAGCTTGGAACTGCCAGCGCCATGGCCTATCGGCCAAGTGTGTTGACGCGGGCCTCTTCGATCAGTGTCGAAGAGCGGCTACTCCCCAATGACGGGCGGGTTCTAGCAGAGGCCGCCCGCTGCAGCAATAGCCGCCGATTCCCATTCCTGTCCGGCTGCGACTGAGAACGGTTCTTAGTTCACGCAGCACCCTTCTGCAGCAATCCCTGCCGTTGCTCGATCACCTTTTCGGCGAGGCGCCCGGAAAGCTCCTGCAGATGGTCGAAGCGGCAGGCGAAATGGCCGATCCCCAGCGTCAATGACCTGAGCTCGATGATCATGTCATGGAGTTCCGATTGCGGCACCAGCGCCTCGACCACTTCCCACCCGGTCCAATCCTCCTTGGCCTGGAAGTTGAGGATCTGCCCGCGCCGGCCCGTGACCAGATTATGGACGCGCGCCGTGAACTCAGCCGGCGCCGACACTTCGACCATGAAAATCGGTTCCAGCAGAACCGGTCCGCATTGCGGCAGGGATTCCTGCATCGCCTGCCGCGCCACCGTCTTGAATGCCATGTCCGACGAATCGACCGCGTGATACTGGCCGTCGAACAACGCCACGGCGACGTCGACGACCGGGAAGCCGAGTGGCCCACGCACGAGCGCTTCGCGCGCGCCATCCTCGACCGACCCGATGAACTGGCGCGGCACGGCACCCCCCACCACACGGTCATGGAATTCGAAACCCGTGCCCCGCTCCAGCGGCCAGATCTCGATATGGATATCGGCGAACTGGCCGTGCCCGCCGGATTGGCGTTTGAAGCGGCTGTGCTGCTTGACGCCGTGCCGGATCGTTTCCTTGTACGAGACTTGGGGGCGCCGATGCTTGGTCGGCAGACCGAACCGGCTCTTCAACCGGTCGGCGGCGATGGCGAGGTGGATCTCGCCTTGACCCGACAGCAACAGTTCATGCGTATCCTTGTCATGGGTGAAGGAAAGCGACGGGTCTTCCTCGATGAGTTTGGTGAGTGCCGCGGTGAGCTTCACCTCATCGGCCCGGTTCTCGACATCGATCGCCAGGGCAAAGAGCGGGTCGAGCGGTGCGGGCCAGGTGAAATCGGGATTCTTCTTCCCCGAAGCCGTCAGCAGGTCGCCGGTCTTCACTTCTTCCATGCGCGCCAGCGCCACCACTTCGCCGGTCTTCGCCTCGCTCACCTTGTCGAAGCCGTTGCCCTTCGGCTTCAAGACACCGGCAACGCGCGCACCGTTGAGCACCGAGCCTTCCGCGATTTTGCCGCCGAAGACGCGCGCCAGCGACAGTTTGCCGGCATGGGGCTGATGATAGGTCTTGAAGACCAGGGTCGAGGCATCGAACCCGGAAATGCCGAGCCGCTGGGCCGCTGCCTCGGGTCCCGGCACCTCATGTCGCAGCGCCTTCAGCAATCGCCGCACGCCGCCATCCTTTTCCGCCTCGCCGAGCAACACCGGCACGATGAGGTCGGCTGCCAGATCCTTGGCGAATTGCTGATAGATCTCTTCCCTGGGCGGTGCCACGTCGGAGAGAATCTCTTCCATCAGATGGTCGTCGAAATCGGCGAGCGATTCCAGCATGCGCGTGCGCGCTTCCTGTTCGCGCGGCAGGACTTCCTCAGGCATCTGGATCAGGTCGGATTCCTGTCCCGGATGGTATTTGTAGGCACGCTCGCTTACCAGATCGACATAGCCGGTGACGTCGCCGCCATCGGCGCCTGCGCCGCGGATCGGCACCTGGCGCAGCACCAGCGGCCGGCTGGAAACGCCTTGCAGCGCATCCAGCACCTCGCGCACGCGGTGCGTGCCCACGTCCATCTTATTGATGAACAGCAGGTGCGGGATCTGATGGTCGTCGAGGAATTTCAGGATCGGCGCCAGCATCAGCGCCTTGTCGATGAGCGGTTCGGCGACGACGATGGCGACATCGGCCGCCAGCAGCGCGTTGCGCGTTTCCTGCGCCAGCTCGACCGAGCCCGGGCAATCGAGGAAACACCAGCGCTCGCCGAGAAACTCTGCGGTGGCGGCGGTCACTTCGACCGACATCTTGCGCGCCCGCGCTTCCGCCGAACTGTCCGAAACCGTATTGCCTTCCTTGGCTGAACCCTTGCGCGATATGGCGCCGGTGACGAAGAGGAGACTTTCGAGAAGAGCGGTCTTGCCGCTCAAGTAGGGACCGACGATGGCGGCGCAACGTGGCGCCATCGGTTCTCTGCCGTTCGGGGTTCCAGTATTTTGCGGGACTGTCGCCATCATGACCTCCTTTGCTGCGGGGAAATTGAGCCTGAGAGGTCCGGTCTTCTTCGAGGGCCGGTAGAGCTTCAGTCTTCGCCTCCCCCGCATCGCTGGCAAGGATAAAAGCTGCGGCAAATCCGCTTCAATTTCTTTGCAACGCAATATGAAGGTGAGCCTTGCTGACGCTTGGCAAGCGGCGGCAGTTCGGGCAAGCTCGTGAACAATTGTTCACAGCTGCTTTGGGGAAAGCATGGCGCGCGGACTGGCCACCCGGAACCGGATCAAGGAAGCTGCCCTCGAACTCTTCGTCACCAAGGGCATCATCGGCACATCGGTACGCGATATCGCGGCGGCGGCGGAAATCGCCGAAGGCGGGCTCTATCGCCATTATGCGTCCAAGGAGGATCTCGCCTGGAAGCTCTTCTCCGAGAATTACGCGACCCTCGCCAAGGAACTTGCCGACCTCGCGAAGGCGAAAAGCAAGTTTGCGGATCGCCTTGCCACCATGATCCATCGTTTCGCCCGCTTCTTCGATGAAGAACCCCTGCTCTTCCGTTTCCTGCTGTTGAGCCAGCACCAGGAACTGCCGAAACTGAAATCGAAGGCGCAATCACCGGTCCAGGTCCTGCATCGCTTCATCTCCGACGCGCAAAAGAATGGCGAGATCGAGATTGCCAATCCGGATCTCGTCACGGCGCAGATCCTGGGCCTGTTGCTGCAGCCCGCCACCTTCATGGTCTACGGCCTTCTCGCCCCGGGTATGCAGCGCATCGAGGCGGAAACGCTGGCCGCGTGTTTGAAGGTGGTCTCCTCCCCCTCTCCCTTCAAGGGGAGGGCCGGGGTGGGGGTGGCCACCAGCGCCGCTCTGCGTAAATCATCACCCCCACCCACCCTCCCCCTGAAGGGAGAGGAGTTCGACCGAGTTGGCGCCAAGCGCCGAGCGCCTTCCCGTGCCCGGAGTGCGTCATGACCAGTGCCTGCGAACTCACCATCCTGATGCCGTGCCTCAACGAGGCGGAGACGCTGGCTGTCTGCATCCGCAAGGCGCGGAAGTTCCTGGCCGATTACGGCGTCTCCGGCGAAGTGCTCATCGCCGACAATGGCAGCACCGACGGCTCGCAGGAAATTGCGCGCAGTGAAGGTGCGCGCGTCGCCGACATTCCGGTCAAGGGCTATGGTGCTGCCCTCATCGGCGGGATCGAGGCGGCGGCCGGGCGTTTCGTCATCATGGGCGATTCCGACGATTCCTACGACTTCTCCAATCTGATGCCGTTCGTCGAGCGGCTGCGGGCCGGCGCCGATCTCGTCATGGGCAATCGCTTCAAGGGCGGCATCAAGCCCGGCGCCATGCCGCCGCTCCATCGCTATCTTGGCAATCCGGTGCTGACCGGCATCGGCAAGATCCTGTTCAACAGCCCGCTCGGCGATTTCCATTGCGGCCTGCGCGGCTTCTCGCGTGAGGCGATCCGCGCCCTCGATCTCCGCACCACGGGCATGGAGTTCGCCAGCGAGATGATCGTCAAAGCGACCTTGAACGGCCTCAAGATCGCCGAAGTGCCGACCACCCTGTCGCCCGACGGTCGCTCGCGCCCACCGCATCTGCGCAGCTGGCGCGACGGCTGGCGGCATTTGCGCTTCCTGCTGATGTTGAGCCCGGAATGGCTCTTCTTCTATCCCGGCCTCATCATCGGCTTCTGCGGCTTCCTCATGCTGGTGGCGCTGACCCTCGGCCCGCTGCGCATCGCCAACGTGACCTTCGACATCAACACGCTGCTCTTGGCCGGTATCGCCGTCATCGTCGGTGCCCAGGCGGTGGGCCTCGCCGTCCTCGCCAAGCAGTTCTGCATCGCCAACCGGCTGCTGCCGCCAAGTGCCCGCTTCCGGTCGCTCGCGGACCGCTTGTCACTGGAATTGCTGTTGGTGATCGGCGGGCTGCTGACCGTGGCCGGCCTCATCGGCATCGTTGTCGCCGTCTTGACCTGGCGGGAAGCGGGTTTCGGCAATCTCGATACGGCCAGCATGATGCGCCTGCTGGTCCCGGCCTCGACCTCACTCTGTGTCGGCCTGCAACTGGCCTTCACGGCTTTCTTCAAGGGCGTCCTGGGCCTCGCGCACCGCTGAGAGGCCCAGCCCTGCTCACAACAGCGTCAAGGCAGCGGGCAGACCAGATTCTGCTTCGCCTGATCGACATCATAGGCATAGCGCGGCCGGTTGACGCAGGTCGCCGTATATGACGCGGCAAGATCGTTGTAATCGCCCACCGCCTCATTGAGGGCGGGCCGCGTGTCGGACTGGATCAGATCGCGCAGGGCCGCCGATTGCGCCATGCTGTTCTTCAGCAATTCCTGACCGATGACGTCATTGGGGTCCAGCGTCTTGCGCCGGTCGGCGATCTGCGCATCCAGCGCATTGAGCTGCGCCTGCCGCTCATCCAGCATGGCGCGCCGGGTCGCGATCTCCTTGCGCGCGGCCTCCAGCTGCGGTTCCTGGCACAGGCAGGTCTTCAATTCCTCGACCGACAGAGCCGGGCCACTGGTGGCATTCTGGGCGAGGGCTGCGCCACTGGTCATGACGAGGGCGGCGAGGAGGGATGCTGCAAATCGATAGGTCATTCCAAGAGTTCCATCTTTTCTTCTGATTCTCAGACCTTATGCTCTAGCGCCGCTTTGTGGCAATGTTGCGACCACACAAGAAACCGACAATCCGACAATCGACAGGGTGGGGCTGAATGCGAATCATCGTTCTGGGCGCGGGCCTTCTGGGCGTTACCGCGGCCTATTATCTCGCCAAGGAGGGGCATGAGGTCACGGTCATCGACCGCCGGCCCGAGCCCGCGCGCGAAACCAGCTTTGCCAATGCCGGTCTGGTGACGCCGGGCCATGCCAGTTCCTGGGCCAGCCCCAAGGCGCCGCTCATCCTGCTGAAATCGCTGTGGCGCAACGACACGTCGCTGCGCTACCGCCTGCGCCTCGACCCGCGCATGTGGCTGTGGAGCCTGCAGTTTCTCAGGAATTGCACGTTGGCGCGCAACCGCCATGCGACGCGGGTCAAGATGAAGCTCTGCGTCTACAGCCAGGCCGAGACCTTGCGCGTCGGGCGCGAGGAAGGGCTTGAGTGGGACCGCACCGCCAAGGGCGCCATCTATCTCTACAGCGATCCCGCCGCCTACCGGGCCGGCAAGGAGAATATGCGTTTCCTGATGGATCAGGGCGTCGAGATGAACTTTCTCGATCCGGATCAATTGGTGGCGCTGGAACCCGGCCTGAAATACGCCAAGGACAAGCTGGCGGGCGGCATGCACACGCCAGGCGATGAATCGGGCGATGCGCGGAAATTCACGCTGGGCCTCGCCGAACGTTGCAAGGCGCTGGGCGTCACTTTCCGCTTTGCCGAGACCATCGAACGCATCGATATTCAGGGCAACCGCGTCACCGGCATCGCGACTGACAAGGGCAGTTTGAGCGGCGATCAATACGTCATGGCCCTCGGCTCCTATGCGCCGCTGCTCTCTCGCAAGATCGGCTTCAACCTGCCGATTTTCCCGGTGAAGGGCTATTCGGTGACGCTGCCCGTCGCCGATCCCGCCGACGCCCCCACCATCGGCGGCGTGCATGAAGAGCATCTCGTCGCCTTCTCGCGCTTGGGCGACCGGTTGCGCCTCACTGCCACCGCCGATTTCGCCGGCTACGATACCGAATTCGAACCGGGGAATTTCGCCCACATGCTGCGGGTGGCGCGGGAGCTTTTCCCGAAAGCCGCCCTCTATGACCGGCCGGATTATTGGGCGTGCCTCCGCCCCATGACCCCCGACGGCCCGCCGATCATGGGTCCCTCGCCGGTCTCCAACCTCTGGCTCAATGCCGGTCACGGTCACATGGGCTGGACGATGGCCTGCGGCTCGTCCCGGATCCTCACCGACCAGATGATGGGCCGGAAGCCGGAGATCGACGCCGAACCCTTCCTTTTCACCCGATATTGACCGCCGAAAAGGGCCCCGAAACGCCCTTTCGGGCCACCCTTTTCACCCCTTTTTCGCGATCCGCAGATGGACCAGAGCGTCGACCGGCAGGCGGCGCTGCTTGCCCCCACCGATCGGCGAGCGGACCGGCATCACGATGACTTTCTCGACCGAGGCGCCGGTCAAAACGTAGCCGTGGCGGGTCAGGACCTCGCGCAGCGGCCACAGGACATCACCATCCGCGACGGTCGTGGCAAAAGGCACCTTGCGATCACCTGAGATGAGGCGCGCCACGTAAGTGTTGTTGTTGCCGTCGCCCCGCGCCTTCCCCACCGCACCGTCCCAACGGCCGCCAGGCCGGTCGTCTTGCGCCGCGAGCTTCAATATCTTTTCGGCGATCCACGGATAATCCTGATAGCGGCCGAGGAAGATCAGTGCCAATTCGTCATGCGCAGCGATGCCGGCCTCAAGCGCCGCTGCAACATCATCGGCACGAACATCGCACGCGTTGGCAGTTTCCGAAAAGCGAAGGTGGAGGGAATAAACATCCGGCTCATATTGCGCCGTCACCTGACAAGCAACGTCAGGTTTGACGAGGATTTCCTGTGCAATGGCGGCACCGCTGACAGCAATTGTAAGCGCACACCCCAGCAACAGCGCCCGCATGCATCAAATCCGGAACAGGCGGCCCCAGCCTTCGATGGGTTCGGTGATGCCGGCAAGGCGCAGGGCGTGCCAGGCCATGGCGTGGTTGGAGGAAGTGACGGGCTTGCCGAGTTCGCGTTCGAGGCTCTCGGCGATTTCGGCGACGCGCAAGCTGGTGCAGGAAACGAAGACGCCATCGACGGACGGATGCCGGCCGAGCTCAAGGGCGGCGTTGTAGATCGAGCGGGTGGAGATGCGCGCGACCTCGTTATCGTCCTCGTGGTTGAAGGAGCCGATCACCGGCACTTCCAGCCCTTGCGCCTCGATATAGGTCTTGAAGCGCACATTGACGCTGTCGATATAGGGGGTGAGCAGCGCGATGCGCTTGGCGCCCAGCGCTTTCAAACCCTGGATGCCGCCAGTGATCGGCGTCGTGCATTTGGCTTCGGGCCGCGTCTCGTGGATGCGCTTGAAGACGTTCTGCTCGCCGATGACGACCGAGGCCGAGGTGCAGCCATAGCCGATAACGTCGAGCGGGATGCCGGGGAGGATCACGTCCGCCGCCGCCGAGAGGCCGGCTTCCATCGCGGCAAGGGTGGTCGGGTTTATTTCCGCCGCATTGCGGATGCGCGTGCCATAGAGGGCGACGCCCGGCATGGTGAATATCTTGCGGAACTCGTATTCGAGTGTGTGGTCGGTGGCGAGGACGATGAGGCCGATCCGCGCCCGTGCCGCGACCCCGCCGTCAAGTTCGAAGGGCAGATGCTTGCGGTTGACCAGCAGCCCATCCTGGGTTTCAGCCTCAACGCGCGCCTGAACGGGGGACATGCCGGCAAACTCCCTTCCATTTTAGGGCGATGAGCCATGCCAAACCGGCATGGGAGACGCCCACGGTCGAGTTTATGATGACCTTTGCCGGCAACTAAAGCAATTCCCGCTTGTTGTGCTGGTTGCCTGCTTTCCGCTATGTGAGACGGGAAGGAACCGGCAGTCGGCCGGACCGATACAAGGATTCGCGCGATGCCTTTTGCCACCTGGCGCCCTGCCCTGCTTTCGCTGCCCCTGGCCGCGGCACTCGCTATCGCCGCCGTGCCGGGCGTGGGCCGCGCGCAGTCCGACGAGAAGGTCGTGAGTTCGGCCACCATCAATGCCGTCTCCTATGAGCCCATACCGCCGGGAGCGGTGCTGGAGACCCAGCCCGAAACGCAGAGCCAGATGGATGACGATGCCTGGCGCCGGGCGGACAGCGACCTCAGCGGCCGCGGCTATACGATCGGCAGCGAGGGAAATCTGGTCCTGACCGTGGCGACGCAGCTGACCTCGCGCCTCAGCGCCGACCAATCGGTGGGCGAGGTCAATGCCAAGAAGACCGACCCCAAGAACGCCGCCCTCTTCAGCACCGAGGGCAATACGCTGCTCAACCCGCGCGATCCGGTCAACACGACCGACCGCGCCTTCCGCATCAACATCACCGTCTATGACCGGTCGACCGGCCATTACATCTGGCGCGGGTCCGCCGAGCGCGCGGATGCCAGCATCGATCCGGCGACGGCCATGCGCGAAATGCTGCCGGCCCTATTGGACCGTCTTGGCGAAACGGCCAAGGACGTGACCGTTCCCCTGGAGCAATAGAGACTGCCCTAGAGGATGAAATAGAGCAGCAGCGGCAGGGTCACGAAAGACAAGGCCGTCGTGATGACAACCATCGAGGCGACGTCGGCCGGTTCGCGGTTATAGTACTGCGCGAAGAGATAGTTGAAGACGGCCACCGGCATCGTGCTCTGGATGACCAGCACGCCGGTCGCCAGGGGCGAGGCGCCGATGAAATGGCCGACGCCGAAACCGACCAGCGCCCCGCCGCCCAACCGCACCAGCGACAGCAGCAGATTGCGCGGCAGCCGCGTCACGCGCAATTGCGCCAGCGACACGCCGAGCGCCAGCAGCATCAGCGGAATGGTGACGCCGCTCAGCAATTGCAGCGTGTTGCCGACATAGGCCGGCAGTTTCCAGCCGAAGGACAGCACCACCAGCGCGAAGATGATGGCGTAGATGAGCGGCATGCGCAGCAGGCGCCGCACGCTGAAACTGCCGGAGGCGAGCGACATGCCGATGGTGAATTGCGCCGTGATCGAAATCGCGAAGAAGACGACGGCAAAGGCCAAGCCTTCATTGCCGAAGGCAAAGAGCGCCAGCGGCAGGCCCATATTGCCGGTGTTGGGGAAGATGAGCGCCGGCAGATAGGAATGGCTGGGGAGCTTCATCGCCTTGAGCGTGACAAGCCCCAAGACAAGGAAGCCCGCGAAACAGAGCGCGGTGAGGCCGGCCATCTCGATCAAGGCCGAGGTTTCGACATGGATGCGCGTCAAGGCATCGGCCGCCAGTGCCGGCGTGCCGATATTGGTGACAAGCTGCGTCACGAAGCGGTTGTCGAACGGATTGCCGGATTTGGCCCAGATGAAACCGATGGCCGGCACCACCAGCACCGGCAGGATGATGGCGGCAAGTTGCTGCAGCAGATCCATGAAACGCACCTCTGCCGAATGTTCTAGCGCCCGGCCTCTATTGCTGCACAGAGCTTTGATGGGCTAGAGTTCCGCCACTTTTGCAGGGCCCCATGAGTGTAATGCAGGGTCCGCCCAAAATTTGACCAGCCTAAGAAAATCAACCAAATCAAACTCGTCGCAGGGGAACACATGAACGCGCATTCGAAGGGCAACCAGATCGGCGGTCACGCAGCCGTCGCTTTGCTGGAAACCTATGGTGTCGACACCGTCTTCGGCATTCCGGGTGTCCATACGCTGGATCTTTATCGGGGCCTGGCCGATCGCAAGATGCGGCATATCGGTGTGCGTCACGAACAGGGCGCCGGTTTCATGGCCGACGGCTATGCGCGCGCATCTGGTCGGCCCGGCGTCGCCTGCCTTATCACCGGCCCCGGTTTGATGAACGCGGCGACACCTATCGGCCAGGCTTTTTCCGATTCCGTTCCCATGCTGGTCATCTGCAGCGTCAATGCGAGCGGCGATCTGGGCAAGGGTCGCGGTCGCCTGCATGAGATCACCGACCAGCGCGCGGCGATCGCGCCGCTGACCGGCTTTGCCCGCACGGTGAAGAATGCGGCCGAATTGCCCGGCGCCGTCGCCGACGCCTTCAAATTGTTCGAGACGGGGCGACCGCGCCCGGTGGTGCTCGAATTCCCGCTGGACATGCTGGCAGCGGGCGCCGATGTCGCCCATGCCAAACGCGAGAAAGCGTCGCGCCCCGTGGCGAAGGCGGAGGACATCAAGGCAGCGGCTGCCTTGCTCGACGGTGCCAAGGCGCCGCTGCTCATCGTCGGCGGCGGCACGGTCGATTGCGCGGCCGAGGTGAAGGAATTTGTCGAGAAGTCGGGCATCCTCTGCGTCACGACGACGGCGGGGAAAGGCGTCCTTCCCGACAGCCATCCGCAATCGCTGGGGTCGACCCTGCTCCTCCCCACCACGCAGAAGATGCTGGCCGATGCCGACGTGATCCTGGCGGTCGGCACGGAAATGGCCGAGACGGATTCCTGGGTCGACCTGCTGACCATCAACGGCAAACTGATCCGCATCGATCTCGACGCCGCCACGATGGCCCGGGACTATACGCCGGCCGTCGGCCTGCTGGCGGATGCCGGCCCGACGCTCGCCGCCCTCACGGCCGCCATCAAGGGTGGACGGAAGCCGGACCTCGCCACCGCCGACGCCCACCGCCGCGCGGTGCGCAAGGACCTGTCACCGCTGCAGCAGAAGCATGTGAAGGTGCTGGACGCCATGCGGGCGGCCCTGCCGGCGGACGCCATCGTCGTCACCGACATGACGCAGATCGCCTATACCGCCAATTTCACCTTTCCCTGCGAACTGCCCCGCTGCTGGTTCCACCCCTGCGGGTTCGGGACCCTGGGCTATGCCGTGCCGGCGGCGATCGGTGCCAAGATCGCCTGCCCCGACCGCCCGGTCATCGCGGTCGCCGGCGATGGCGGCTTCATGTTCACGGTCCAGGATCTGGGCACGGCGGTCGAGCAATCGCTGCCGATCCCCATCATCGTCTGGAACAATGACGCGTTCGGGCAGATCGCCAAGGACATGATCGCGCTCGACATCCCCGAGCTGGGGGTGAAGCCCAAGAATCCCGACTATCAGGCGCTGGCCCGCGCCTTCCACGCCCGCGCCGTGCGGCCGGGGAGCCTTGCCGAGATGCAGGAGGCGATCAAGGCCGCCTTCAAGGCGGACGGGCCGACGCTCATCGAGATCCATGAGGGGTCGGATTTCCTGAAATGACGGTTGCGGGGGCCCTGGCCTAGGCGCCCGGCAAATCTTGCCGCCGCACCCGGCCCTGGCGGCACGTTAAGTACTTGTTATGACTCAGTCTCTTTAATCCACACCACGCCTCGACGGTTTTTCGGCCGGGACCCCCAAGATGCTGTCATGAACCCGTCATGGCACGGGGTTTGCTGGTATCCGGCCGATCTACCGTTCAAGGAGATGGCTATGGAGATCGCAGTGGCTCAGACCAAGGGGACGTCTTCGCCCCCCGTCACCGACGAAGAACAGCGCAAGCTGTGCTTCGACATGTTCAATGATTTCTGGGAAGACGCCTTCAACAAGGGCGTTCCGTTCGACACGATCGGGACCATGTCGATCTCGGCCGCGCTGTTTGCCCTGGTGGCGAAGCACGGCAAGGAGACGACGGCCGAATTCGTGCGCGACCTGGTTGCCAGCATCGAAACCGACGAATTCACCCGCCAGCGCAAGGCGAACTGACCTTCCGCCGGCCCTTTGCGGCCGGCTGGCGGCCATTCGCCCCACCTGTCACGGCATCATTCGTGGGTTGAACAGGCGAGCCTTCCGGCTTGGCCTGCGGTGATCGGTATTGCCAAATCGCCAGAGAGCCAGCCCGGCAGCGCCTGCTTGCCGTGATCGGCTTCGCGAGATCGGCTTTGGCTGTGACCCCGGTCACGCAATACTGGGTTTGGCACCGGGGGCGCTTGGCCACAGGTTGCGCCGCGCGCCAAGATCGGCAATTCTCCGCCCCATGTCCTGGAACCGATTCACCGCCCCCATGCTCGCGGCCGCGATCAGCGCCGCCACGCTCTTTCTCGCCCCCACTTTCGCTTCTGCCTCGCCGGAAGATCTCCAGCAGGTCATGAAGATGGAGCTCGAGGGCGACAAGGTCGGCGCCTATCTGAAGCTGAAGGAACTGGCGCCGCAGGGAGACCCGATCGCGCAATACAAGCTCGCCGGCTATTACCAATATGGCTGGGCGAGCCCCGCCAATTTCGGGCTGGCGCGACAATGGTACGGCCGTGCCGCCAAACAGGGCTCCCCCGACGCCATGCTGGGCCTCGCCATCATGGATGCGATGGGCCAGGGCGGGCCGGTCAACAAGAAATCCGCCTTCGTCTGGCTGACCATCGCGTCGCAGCAATTGAAGGACCCGAAGGAAATCAAGAACGTCAACGGCCTCAGGGACAAGTACAAGGCAGAGATGTCGAGCGCCGATCTCAACGCGGCACTCGCCGAAGCGATGGCCTTCCAGCCCGTCCTGGAACATCCCTGATACCGGAGCCTTCCTGATTCCAGCCGACTTCAATCGATTCAATCGCACCCAGGAGTACCCAAGATGATCAAGCGCCTTGCCAACACCGCCGGCCTTCCCTCGGCGGCCCTCGAAGATTGGGGCAAGGTCGCGGAACCGCTCGGTGAACCGGTCGCGCAATTGCGCGGCGTCTCGCCGACCGAGAAGGGCAAAGAACCTGATTTCGGCATCTGGGAATGCTCGCCCGGGAAATGGAACCGCCAGATCCGCAAGGCGGAATTCGCTCACTTCATCAGCGGCCGCGCCACCTTCCATGCCAAGAATGGCCAGGTGATCGAGATCAACGCCGGCGACGCGCTCTATTTCCCCGCCGAAAGCCTCGGCGTATGGGAGATCCACGAGACGGTGCGCAAGACCTACATCCTGCTGCCGTAAGGCAGGACGTATTCCTTCGATTGTCATGGTCCGCGCAGGCGGACCATCCACGAGTTTGCGGGCGGCTGACGAAAGCAACTCGTGGATCCTCCGCCGCAGCCAACCAATGTCGGCATTCGCCGACGTCGGGAGGATGACAATGAATCATCTAGTCACGTCACCTCTTCTCCACCCCGCACCAATCGGCCATGAAGAGGGCGATGCCTTGCGTGATCTTCTTCAAGGATGAGAGCGAGACGCGTTCGTCGAAGCCGTAAATGTCTTCCGAGAGCGGGCCATAGACGAGGGCCGGCGTGTCGGCGTAATGCGGGATTCATGTGCTCCAATCCCAGCACGGGACTATTTGCATTTCTTTTGGATGATGCCGCTCAGGCTTGCTTGCTTGTCATTCTGACCAAAGCGCGCTCTGTGTGCCTCCCCCAAGGACCTGGCAAGGTCGCAGCCACCGCTTTGCGCAAAAACAGCAACTGCCCCCAAATATGCAGCTTGATTATTTGGATCAAGCGAGATTGCCCGGACATAATCTACGCCTGCGATAGCGTAGCTGGCTGACGCCAGGGCATCGTCAAGGGCATTGTTCTTCTGCTGCGCTTCTAGTGCGAGGGCAGCTTCAGAATTCGCAAGCATGAAATATGCTTCAGCGTTGTCCGCATCCTGTTTGACAACCTCGTCGAAGTATATCTTTGCGGCGCTTGGATTGTCTTTTGACAAGTTTGCGGCGCCAGCTGCCATCAATGTGCCGACGCGTTGCACATCTCCCATCTGCTGCCGATCCATTAACGACATGCATTCATCCAGCGTCAGCGCTCCGCATGGTCCAGAATCTGCCTTAGTCGTACGCGCCGGCACCTGAGAGGCACAGGCTGTCAGCATGAACACCAGCACCTGCGCCAGAAGAGACTTTAGCAGCATTCCCGCCCTCACCTCTTCTCGACACCGCACCAATCGGCCATGAAGAGGGCGATGCCCTGCGTGATCTTCTTCAAGGATGAGAGCGAGACGCGTTCGTCGAAACCGTGAATGTCTTCCGAGAGCGGGCCATAGACGAGAGCCGGCGTGTCGGCATAGAGGCCGAAGAATCGCGCATCGGTCGTGGCCGTCGTTGCGATCTTGGGGAGCTCCGCATTGAAGGCCAAGCGGTGTGCGCCTTCGAGGCAGGCGATGGCGGCATCGCCGTTCTTCAGCACATAGGGTTCGGCCTGGAAGCCGTGATAGACCACCTGCGGCGGGTTGTTGGCGAGGTAGGAATGGCCGGCGGCCGCAGCGCGCACCGTATCCTCGACTTCCTGCCGCACGCGGGCAAGTTCCATCCCCGGAAAGAACGAGATGCGCATGTCGAAGGTGCACCAGGCGGGGACGCTTGAGGTCCAATCGCCGCCTTCGATCTTGGAGACGACGAAATTGATCGGGTGCTTGTGCTCGCCCCAGATTTCGTGGCGGTCTTTGTTCCAGCGCTCCTCCAGCGTGTGCAGCGCCTGGATGATAGGATAGGCGGCTTCGATGGCGTTGGAGCCGGTGCCGGCGTAAGCCACATGCACGGGTTTCCCCCGGAGCTTTACCTGGAACCACATGACGCCGAGCTGCGCCTTCAGCACCGCATCGCCCATCGGTTCCGGGATGATCGCCGCCTCGGCCCGGTAGCCGCGCTGCAGGCAAGCAAGTGCACCATTGCCGGTGCATTCCTCCTCGACGACCGATTGCAGATGGACGGGGGCGGCGGGGCGCAGACCCAGCCGGTCGAGCGCATCGAAGGCGGCGAGGCAGGCATAGAGGCCGGCCTTCATGTCGCCCGAGCCGCGGCCATAAAGCCAATCACCTTCGACATGCGGCTGGAACGGCGGGCGCGACCAGAGATCGTGCGGCCCCGTGGGCACCACATCGATATGGCCGTTGAGGATGAGCGAGCGGCCCTTCGCCTCGCGCGGGCGGTGCGTCCCCACCACGTTGAAGGCATTGTCATAGGAGATGGCGACCGGCGAGAAGCCCGGCAGATGCTCGATATCGGCGACGTTGATCTTCCAGTGATCGACCGCGAGGTTGCGCGCACGATAGCGTTCGGCCATGAAATCCTGCGCCGTTGCCTCCTGGCCGCGCAGAGACGGAAGTGCGGTCAAGGCCGCCGTTTCCGTCACCTGGGCATCGAAGCCGGCATTGACGGCGCCGATGATGTCGGCAGCGAGCGATTGGTCGAGCATGGTCTTTTCCTGTCCTGTGATTTCTACCAGCCGCCGGTGGCGAGCCAGTCCTTGAGGTCGGGGATGCGGTCATTGCCCCAGAACATCTCGCCGTCGACGACGAAGAAGGGGGAACCGAAAATGTTGCGGGCGATGGCGCCGTCGGTCTCGTCCTTGAGGCGCTGCTTCACGCCTCCGTCCTCGATGCCGGCGGCGACGGCGGCAGGGTCGAGACCGGCTTTCTCGGCGACATCCAGCACGCTCTCGCGGGTGCTGATATTGATGCCCTGGGCAAAGGCCGCATCGAACAAGGCGAGGGCCAGTTTCTTGGCGTCCTGGGGTGCTTGCGCTTCCAGCGCATAGAAGGCGCGGGCAGCGGCGATCGTCGCCATCGGGAAATCCGCAGGAAAGCAGAAGGGCAGCTTGAGGCGCCGGGCCGTGCGGAGGAGATCGTGCTTGTGATAGGGGCCGCGCAAGGGCTGGCTCACCAGCGGCGTCTGCCCGGTCGCCTTGAAGACGGCACCCAGCAGAATGGGGCGCCAAAGAACTTTGCGCCCGAAGGCTTCACCCACTTCCTCGATCCGGTGCGCGGCGAGATAGCCGTAGGGCGAGGAAAAGTCGAAGAAGAATTCGATGGGTCCGGCGGTCATGATTGTCACCAGGGGATCGTGTCGCCATTGTAATTGAAGAAGCCGCCGGACTTCGCGGCATCGAGCCCACCAATTACTTGAATGATCCCGGCGGCACTGTCCTGGACCGCGAGCGGCGCACTCTTGCCGCCCATGTCGGTCTTCACCCAGCCGGGGCTGATCGCCGCGGTGAGGATGCCCTTGGCCGACAGATCGTTGCCCAGATTCTTCATCACCATATTGAGCGCCGCCTTGGAGCTTCTGTAGGCATAGGAGCCGCCGTTGGCGCCGCTGGCGATCGAACCCATGCCGGAAGTGATGGCGACCATCTTCTTCTGCTTCGATTTCTTGACCAGCGGCCAGAAGCTCTCGGCCATCAGCAGCGGGCCCAGCGCATTGACCTGCATGACGGCGAGGAACTCCTTCGTCTCCGCCTTGCCGAAGCCGACGCGGCGCCCGAGGATGCCGGCATTGTTGAGAAGCACGTCGATGCCGCGCCATTTCAGCGCCGCAGTGAGCTTGGCGATCGAAGCAGGCTTGGCGACGTCGAGCGTCTTCACCTCGACCTTGCCCGTGAGCGCCTTGAGATCGCCCGCCTCCTTCGGCTTGCGGCAGCAGGCGATGACATCCCAGCCGGCGGCGGCATATTGCCGGGCCAGTTCCAGGCCGATCCCGCGATTGGCACCAGTGATGAGAACGGTCGCCATGGCTGCCCCCTTACTGGCGCTTGGCGGTGACTTCGATCTCGATCTTCATCTTCGCATCCACGAGGCCGCAGATGATGGCGGTCGAGGCCGGGCGCACGTCGCCGAAATACTGGCCGAAGACGGGGGCCACCTTCTCCCAATCGGCCGGGTTGACGATGATGTAGCGGGCCCGCACCACGTCCTTGAGGCTGGACCCCGCCTGCTTCAGCGCCGCGTCTATATTGCGGAAGGTCTGGTGGGTCTGCTCGACCACGTCCTCGGAGATGCTCATCTTGGCATAGTCGAAGCCGGTGGTGCCGGAAACGAAGATCCAGTCGCCATCAACCACGGCGCGGGAATAGCCGGCGACCTTTTCGAAGGCGGAACCGGAAGAAATCAATTGGCGGGGCATTTCACTTTCCTTGCTTCTGTCAGGCGGTTTCTTCGAACAATTCACGGCCGATCAGCATGCGGCGGATCTCCGACGTACCGGCGCCGATCTCATAGAGCTTGGCGTCGCGCAGCAGGCGGCCGGCCGGATAATCGTTGATATAGCCGTTGCCGCCAAGGGACTGAATCGCGTCGAGCGCCAGCTTCGTCGCCTTTTCTGCCGAAAAGAGGATGGCACCGGCCGCATCCTTGCGCGAGGTCCGACCCTTGTCGCAGGCCTTCGCCACCGCATAGACATAGGCGCGGGCGGCGTTCATCTCGGTATACATGTCGGCGATCTTGGCCTGCATCAGCTGGAAGGTGCCGATGGCTTGTCCGAACTGCCGGCGTGTGTGGACGTAGGGGATAACGAGGTCGAGGGCCGCCTGCATGATGCCGAGCGGCCCGCCGGAAAGCACCGCGCGCTCGTAATCGAGGCCGCTCATGAGGACGCGGACGCCGCCGTTGAGCGTGCCCAGCAGCCGTTCCTCGGGCAGGAAACAATCGGCGAAGACCAACTCGCCCGTGTTGGAACCGCGCATGCCCAACTTGTCGAGCTTCCGGGCACAGGAGAAGCCCTTGTCGCCCTTCTCGACGATGAAGGCACTGATGCCGCGGGGGCCAGCCGCGATATCGGTCTTGGCGTAGACGATGAGCGTGTCGGCATCCGGCCCATTGGTGATCCACATCTTGGCACCGTTGAGCACGAAGCCGCCCGGAACGGCATCGGCCTTGAGCCGCATCGAGACGACATCCGAACCGGCTTCGGGCTCGCTCATGGCGAGGGCGCCCACCTTGCTGCCGTCGATGAGGCCGGGCAGGTACTTCTGCTTCTGCGCGGCGTTGCCGTTGCGCCGAATCTGGTTGACGCAGAGATTGCTGTGGGCGCCATAGGAAAGGCCCACGGAGGCCGAGGCCCGGCTGATCTCCTCCATCGCGATGACATGCTCGAGATAGCCCATGCCGGCGCCGCCATATTCAGGCTCGACCGTGATGCCGAGAAGGCCCATCGCGCCGAACTTGCGCCAGAGGTCGGCCGGGAAATCATTGTCGCGGTCGATCGCATCGGCGCGCGGCGCAATCTCCGCGGCGGCGAAGGCCGCCACACTTTCCCGCAAAGCGTCCGCCGTTTCGCCGAGATCGAAATCGAGAGTCGCGAAAGTCATGACACCACCTCGCTCTGACGTGGGCGGCATCCTGCCACCCAATCAGGTCAGGAACAAGGTGGCGAGGCCAAGGAACGCGAAGAAGCCGAGGCAGTCGGTGGTGGTGGTGAGGAACGGCCCTGCCCCTGTTGCCGGATCGAGGCCGATCCGGTCCATGACGAGGGGGATGACGGTGCCGGCAAATCCCGCCCAGACCATGTTGAAGATCATGGCGCCGCCCAGCACGAAACCCAAACCGACATGACCAAACCAATAGCCGCCGACGGCGCCGAGGATGATGGCGAAGACCACGGCATTCATGAGGCCCACCGCCAATTCCTTGGAGATGAGGCGCATGATGTTGGAATTGGGCGTGATGTCGCGGGTCGCCAGCGCCCGCACCGTCACCGTGATGACCTGCACGCCAGCATTGCCGCCCATCGCCGCCGTGATCGGCATGAGGACGGCCAAGGCCGGATAGTGACCGATCGTCCCTTCGAAGCGCGAGATGACGAAGCTGGCGATGAGCGTGTTGATGAGCGTTACCACCAGCCAGCGCACGCGCAAGAAAGCGGTCTTGTAAGCGGGGGCATGGAAATCGGTATCCGACACGCCGACGATGTTGAGGAGGTCTTCTTCCGCCTCCTCATCGATGACGCGGACCACGTCATCGACTGTGATGACACCGATGAGGCGTCCGTCGCCATCCACCACGGGTGCCGAGACGCGGGCATATTGGCGGAAAATATAGGCGACCGCTTCCTGATCGGTGTCGGCGGGGACGAGATGCAGCTCCTCGTCCATGATGTCGGTCATCTTGGTGTCGCGTTCCGACCGGATGGCGCGCGACAGCGGCACGGAACCCACCGGCTTCTGGCTGCCGTCGACGATATAGAGATCGTAGAAATCGTCCGGCAGATCCTCAGATTTGCGCAGGTAATCGATCGTTTCGCCGACATTCCACTGATCGCTGATGGCGACCAGTTCGCGCTGCATCAGGCGGCCTGCGCTGTCTTCCGGGAAGGTGAGGCCCTGCTCGATATAGACGCGCTCCTCGGCCGGCAGGCTGTCGAGCACCTGCTGCTGCGTGTCGGCATCGAGATCTTCGAGAAGGTCGACGGCGTCGTCGGTGTCGAGCTCGGTGACGACTTCGGCGAGTTCCGCCGGTGCCATCTGCTCGACCACTTCCTCGCGCAGCGCCTCGTCGAGGTGCGAGATGGTCTCGGCCTCGAGCGCATGGCGGGTGATGTCGAGGAAGAGTTTGCGCTGCTCGGGTTCGAGATGTTCGATGAGATCGGCGACATCGGCCGGGTGCAGCGGCTCGATGAGCGATTCGACAACGGGAATATCACCGGCGCTCAAGGCCGCGTTGATATTCTCCAGCAATTCTTCGGACGGGCCGTAAAGCTCTTCCTCGTCGACCGTCTCGACGATGGTCGGCCGGTCTTCCTCTTCCGGGGCTGGCTTCTTCTCCTCAGGGCCGGCCATGACTTGCCGCCTCGCGGGACTTCTTGTCCTGGGCCTCGACGGCGGCGACGGCGCTCATGTTGATGAGGCCGCGCACGGAAATGCTTTGCGACACGATATGGGCGGGGAGATTGGTCCCGAGCAGGATCGGCCCGATCGAGAGCCCCTCGCCCAACAACCGCAGCAGGTTGAGCGTGATGTTGGCGGCATCGAGATTGGGCATGACCAGGAGATTGGCGCGGCCCTTGAGGCGCGACGACGGAAAGAGGCGCTCGCGGATCGCTTCGGAGACGGCGGAATCGCCCTTCATCTCGCCTTCGACCTCCAATTCCGGGTCACGCTGCAGGATGAGGCCGAGCGCCCGGCGCATCTTGCGCGCGGATTCGGAATCGGAACTGCCGAAATTGGAATGCGAGAGGAGCGCCGCCTTGGGCGCGATGCCGAAGCGGCGCAGCCAGGCCGCCGACATGACGGCACTTTCCGCCACTTCCTCATCGGTCGGATTGTGCGTCACCTCGGTATCGGTGATGAAGAAGGTGCCGGAGGTGAGCAGCACGGCGGTCAGGGTCGAATAGGCTTTGACGCCGGCCTTGCGGCCGATCACTTCGTTGACGTACCCCAGATGGCGCTCGAACCGGCCGACCGTGCCGCAGATGAGCGCGTCGGCTTCACCCCGGCGCACCATCAGCGAGGCGATGAGCGTGTTGCGCGTGCGCACCAGCGTGCGCGCGGAATCCGGGGTGACGCCGCGCCGTTCGGTCAGCGACAGATAGAAGTTCCAATAATCGTTATAGCGGGGATCGCCTTCCGGATCGCAGAGTTCGAAATCGCGGCCCTCCGTGAGGCGCAGGCCGATCTTCTCGATGCGCCGCTCGACCACGGCACGGCGGCCGACCAGGATGGGATAGGCCAAGCGCTCATCGACCACCGATTGCACGGCCCGCAACACGCGTTCTTCTTCGCCTTCGGCATAGACCAGGCGGCGCTTGTCGGCACGCGCCCGCTCGAAGACCGGCTTCATGACGAGGCCTGAGCGGAACACGAACTGCTCGAGCCCGGCGCGATAGGCATCCCAATCCGTGATCGGGCGGGTGGCGACACCGCTGTCCATCGCCGCGCGCGCCACGGCCGGCGCCAGTTCGACGATGAGGCGCGGATCGAATGGCTTCGGGATCAGGAATTCCGGACCGAACTGCATCTCAAGCCCGCCATAGGCCGAGGCCACGATATCGCTGCTTTCGGCGCGGGCGAGCTTGGCGATCGCATAGACACAGGCGACCTTCATCGCCTCGTTAATCTGGGTCGCCCCCACATCGAGCGCGCCGCGGAAGATGAAGGGGAAACAGAGGACGTTGTTGACCTGGTTGGGATAGTCGGACCGGCCCGTGGCGATGACCGCTTCCGGCCGCACGGCTTTTACTTCCTCGGGCAGAATTTCCGGCGTCGGGTTGGCGAGCGCGAAGATGATGGGCCGTTCGCCCATCTCGGCCACCATTTCCGGCTTCAGCACGCGCGGGGCGGAGAGACCCAGGAAGACGTCGGCGCCTTTGATCGCGTCGGCCAGCGTCCGCGCATCGGTCTTGCGCGCATACCTGGCCTTGCGCGGGTCCATGAGTTCGGTGCGGCCCGCATAGGCGACACCGACGATATCGGTCACGGTGATGTTGGCGGGCGACAGGCCCAGCGCCACCAGGAGATCGAGGCAGGCCAAGGCCGCAGCACCGGCGCCTGACGTCACCAGCTTCACATCGCCGATCTTCTTGCCGACAACTTCAAGTGCGTTGATGAGGGCGGCTGCGACGACGATGGCCGTGCCATGCTGGTCGTCATGCATGACCGGGATCTTCATCCGCTCCTTGAGCTTGCCTTCGACCTCGAAACATTCGGGCGCCTTGATGTCTTCAAGGTTGATGCCGCCGAAGGTCGGTTCGAGAGCCGCGATGATGTTGACCAGCTTCTCGGGATCGGTCTCGTTGATCTCGATATCGAAGACGTCGATATCGGCGAATTTCTTGAAGAGGACGGCCTTCCCCTCCATCACGGGCTTCGCGGCCAGGGGACCGATGGCGCCGAGGCCCAGCACGGCGGTACCGTTCGTCACGACCGCAATGAGATTGCCGCGGCTGGTATAGTCGGCGGCGAGGCCCGGCTCGGCGGCGATCGCTTCGGAAGCGGCGGCGACACCCGGCGAATAAGCGAGTGCCAGGTCGCGCTGGTTGGCGAGCGGCTTGGTGGCGGCAATGGCGATCTTACCGGGCTTGGGGTTCCGGTGATAATCGAGGGCCCCTGCTCTGATGCTGTCGTCCGCCGCCATGCCCGCCCTCAAAAATGCCATTCAGCGCGCCCGTTTGGGCCGCCATTCGTTAATGGGCGAGGATTATAGCCAAGGGCTATCGCGATGCCACCCAAAGAGGATGGAAATCCCGCTTTTTTGAGTTTCGATTCAGGAAGATAGCGGCGCGAGGCAGAAGCCTCGGCCAGAAACATGATGGTGCGGTCGAGAAGACTCGAACTTCCACGGGTTGCCCCACAGCGACCTCAACGCTGCGCGTCTACCAATTCCGCCACGACCGCACTAATCATGGGGCGAAGGATCACGAGAACCCTTGCCAGACAGCGCGGCGGGGAATAGCAAATCGGCACGCAGTGATCAAGCAAACAAAAAACCCAAAGATTCAAAGGGCTTGCCGTGGAGAATTTGGCAAAAGTCGCGTGGCGGATCAGTGATTTGCCCGTTCCCTACCCGGAAGCGGTCGAATTCATGGAAAAACGCGCCGCAGAGATTCGCGCCGGAACGGCGCCGGAGACGATCTGGCTGGTCGAACATCCGCCCCTTTACACCGCCGGCACCAGTGCCAAGGCGGGCGATCTCCTCAGCCCCGACCGATTTCCGGTCTTCGAGAGCGGTCGCGGCGGCCAGTTCACCTATCACGGCCCGGGGCAGCGCGTCGTCTATGTGATGCTCAACGTCAAAGAGCGCGGCGCCGATGTCCGCCGCTTCGTCCATGACCTTGAGGAATGGGTCATTCGCACGCTCGCCCGCTTCAACGTGACGGCGGAACGGCGCGAGGGGCGCGTCGGCCTCTGGGTCGCCGACGGGAAGCGCGAGGACAAGATCGCTGCCATCGGCATCCGTCTCAGGCACTGGGTGAGCTTTCACGGCATCAGCATCAATGTCGATCCGGACCTCGACCATTTCAGCGGCATCGTCCCTTGCGGCATCAGCGACAGTGCCGTGACCCCCTTCGGCGTCACCTCGCTCGCGAAGCTCGGACAGATGGTGACGATGCCGGAGGTCGACATGGCGCTCAAGGCAGCGTTTGCGGAAGTGTTTGGGGACTAAAAGTCGGCCGAATCGGCGCGGCGCTTCGTCGCGGCGCCTTTGCGCCGCATCGGCAGCGGGTGGGACCAGGCGCACACTTTGCGACCCCTGTTCAAAGGGACCCCGATCAATGAGGGGAGGCAATGGTGGAGGCGCAAAATGGAAACCCGAAAAATCCCATCCGGGCGCATATCGTCGGGCGGTTCGCTCGGCGCCTTGCTGGTGCTGCTTGACCTCACCCCGGAGACGGTCGCCGCGAAATGCGGGGCGGAGCGGCTGCGCGGGGCGATGGGCAATTGCCTTGGCTGCCGCACGCACGGCGCCTGTGCCAGCTGGATGGCCGGCGCGCGCAGCAGCGAAGACGCCTGGCACAGCTTCTGCCCCAACACCATGACCCTGGTCGAAAGCCTGCGGCGGCGGAAGAAAAAGCGCCCCTAGATCCCGCAGCGGCTCGACCCGCCATCGACCCGGAAGAAGCCGCCGGTCGTGTAGGAGGATTGCCGCGCGCAGAGGAAAGCGACCATCGCGCCGAATTCCGCCGGTTCGCCATAGCGGCCGAGCGGGATGCCGCTGGCACCTTCCGCCTGGATCTCGCTGAGGGCCTTGCCGCTGCGCTTGGCGGCGGCGGCATCGAGCGAATGGGTGCGTTCGGTCGCAAACGACCCCGGCGCCACCGTATTCACCGTGACGCCCTGCGCCGCCACTTCGTCGCTGAGCGATTTCAGATAGCCCTGCAGGCCGGCGCGAAGCGCATTGGAATAGACGAGGCCCGGGATCGGTTCCTGCACGCTGGTGGAGGCGATGGAGACGATGCGGCCCCAGCGGCGCGCCGCCATGCCTTTGACGAGATGCGCGGCAAGCTCGATCTGATTGAGGAACATCGCCTCGAATTGCTGCGACCAGACGGACCGGTCGACGGTGCCGGCCTTGATGGGCGGTGGCGGCGGTGAATTGAGGACGAGGATGTCGTAACCGAGTTGATCGCCGAGAATGGAGGCAAGATCGCCCGCCCGGGTAAGATCGGCGACGAGGGACGTGGCGACCCCGCCCGCCCCGGCAATTTCGGCGACCCTTTCCTGGAGCTTCGCAGCATTCCTGGCCAACAGGGTGACACTGACGCCTTCCGCAGCAAGCGCCGCCGCCGAGGCTGCTCCCAGCCCTTGGCTTGCTCCCAGGACAAGCGCGCGTTTGCCAGCAATTCCCAGATCCATTTCCCGCCCTCCGACGCTGATTTCAAGCGTCGGATGTTTGCGCGAATCCCTGCGGCACGTCCCCTGCGAATTCCTCGACCACCACATTCGCGACACGCGCGGCTTTGGGTCCCTGGCTGCAGGCCGCGATCATGTCGATGACCAAGTCTTCAGGACCGGCAAAGAGTGCCTCGACCGACCCGTCGAGCCGATTGCGCACCCAGCCATTGAGGCCGCGCGCCGCCGCCTGCTCGACCGTCCAGGCCCGGTACCAGACACCCTGGACCGTGCCGGTGATGCGGCACAGCTTGGCCGTTGCCTCGGCCATCAGGCGAACTCCACGATCACCTGATCGACGGCGAGGCTGTCGCCCGCCTTGGCGGCGATCTTGGCGACCGTGCCGTCGCGCTCAGCCTTGAGGATGTTCATCATCTTCATGGCTTCGACCACGCACAGTTCTTCGCCGGCCTTCACTTCCTGGCCTTCCTTCACGGCGAGCGAGACCAGGAGGCCCGGCATCGGCGAGAGGAGGAACTTCGACATGTCGGGCGGCTGCTTGACCAGCATATGCTTGTCGAGCTCGGCCGCGCGCGGCGTCAGCACCAGGATATTGGCCTGGGCGCCGGCATAGGTCAGGCGATAGCCGACGCCGACCCGGTCGATCTGCACCGTGATGCTGCGACCGTCGATGCGGCCGCGCCACAGCACGTCGCCGAGCTTCCAGTCGCTGACCAGCTCATGGCTCTTTTTGTCGGCGATCACGGCAAAACCCGCCGCCGTCTCGGCCACCGTCGCCTCGTGCTTTTCCGACCCCAGCTTCACAATCCACTTGCCGGCAACGGCGCTGCCATTGGCCTGGAAATGGGGCGCGCGTTCATGAGCGCGCAGCTCATAGCGATGATGGATGATGGCCGCGACGGCCACCAGATCGGACCGCGCCTCGGCCTTCAGCTCGACACCGTGGAACCCGTCGGGGAATTCCTCGGCAATGAAGCCGGTGGTGAGGCGCCCGGCTGCAAAGCGCTCATGCGCCATGAGCGCCGAGAGGAACGGCATGTTGTGGTTGAGGCCGCGGATATAGAAGGCATCCAGCGCCTCGCGCATCGCCTGGGTGGCCGCCTTGCGGTCGGCGCCATAACCGACCAGCTTGGCGATCATCGGATCGTAGAACATGCTGATCTCGGCGCCTTCATAGACGCCGGAATCGACACGGACCGAACTGCCGTTCACCGGCTCGCGGTAGCGCACCAGACGACCGGTCGACGGCAGGAAGTTGCGCAAGGGATCTTCGGCATAGACGCGGGCTTCGATCGCCCAGCCCTTGAGCTTCACGTCGGCCTGCTTGAAACCAAGCTTCTCGCCGGCGGCAACACGGATCATCTGTTCGACCAGATCGAGGCCCGTCACCATTTCCGTGACCGGATGTTCGACCTGCAGGCGCGTGTTCATCTCAAGGAAATAGAAATTGCGCTTGCCGTCGACGATGAACTCGACCGTGCCGGCCGATTTGTATTTGACGGCCTTCGCCAAAGCCACCGCCTGTTCGCCCATGGCGGCGCGGGTCTTTTCGTCGAGGAAGGGCGACGGTGCCTCTTCGATCACCTTCTGGTGGCGGCGCTGGATCGAACATTCGCGCTCGCCGAGGTACAGGCAGTTGCCGTGGCCGTCCGCCAGGACCTGGATTTCGATATGGCGCGGCTCTTCGATGAACTTCTCGATGAAGATTCGGTCGTCGCCAAAACTTGCCTTGGCTTCCGCTGTCGCCGAGCGGAAACCGTCTTTCGTCTCGGCGTCGTTATAGGCGACCCGCATGCCCTTGCCGCCACCGCCGGCGGAGGCCTTCACCATCACCGGATAGCCGATTTCGCGCGCGATCTTCACCGCATGGTCGGCATCCTTGATGACGTCGAGGAAGCCCGGCACCATGTTGACGCCGGCTTCCTTGGCGAGCTTCTTCGACTCGATCTTGTCGCCCATCGCGTGGATGGCGTGGGGGTCTGGGCCGATGAAGGCAATCTTTGCCTTCTTCAGCGCCTCGGCGAACTTCATGTTCTCCGACAGGAAGCCATAACCGGGATGGACCGCCTCGGCGCCGGTCGCCTTGCAGGCGTCGACGATTTTTTCGATGACGAGGTAGCTGTCGCGCGCGGCCGCCGGGCCGATCGCCACAGCCTCATCCGCCATGCGCACATGGAGGGCGTCGGCATCGGCCTCGGAATAGACGGCCACGGTCTTGATGCCCATGAGCTTGGCGGTCTTGATGACGCGGCAGGCGATCTCACCGCGATTGGCAATCAGGATTTTCTTGAACATGCGTCTCTTCTCCCGCCCCGACTTATCAAAGCGGGATGTTGTCGTGCTTCTTCCAGGGATTCTCGATCTTCTTGTCCCTGAGCATGGCAAGCGAGCGGCAGATCCGCTTGCGCGTCGAATGCGGCATGATGACGTCGTCGATAAAGCCGCGCGCACCCGCGACGAAGGGCGTCGCGAATTTCTGCCGGTATTCCTCGGTCCGCTCCGCGATCTTGGCCGCGTCGCCGATATCGGCGCGGAAGATGATCTCGACGGCGCCCTTGGGGCCCATCACGGCGATTTCCGCCGTCGGCCAGGCGAAGTTGACGTCACCCCTGAGATGCTTCGAGCTCATGACGTCATAGGCGCCGCCATAGGCCTTCCTTGTGATGACCGTGACCTTCGGCACTGTCGCCTCGCCATAGGCGAAGAGCAGCTTGGCGCCGTGCTTGATGATGGCGCCGTGCTCCTGCGTGGTGCCGGGCAGGAAGCCCGGAACGTCGACGAAGGTGACGATGGGAATGTCGAAGCAATCGCAGAAGCGCACGAAGCGCGCCGCCTTGCGGCTGGAATCGATGTCGAGGCAGCCGGCCAGCACCATCGGCTGGTTGGCGACGATGCCCACCGTCTCGCCACCCATACGGGCAAAGCCCGTCAGGATGTTGCGCGCATAATTGGGCTGCAGTTCGAAGAAGTCGCCCTCATCCACCACTTTGGTGATGAGTTCCTTCATGTCATAGGGCTTGTTCGGATTGGACGGGATCAGCGTGTCGAGCGACATCTCGTCCCGGTCGATCGGGTCGGGAGACGGACGCTGCGGCGCCTTCGAACGGTTCGAAGCCGGCAGCATGTCGACGAAGCGGCGTACTTCAAGCAGCGCCTCCACATCGTTCTCGAAGGCCAAATCGGCAACGCCCGATTTCTGGCTGTGCGTCAGGGCGCCGCCCAGCTGTTCGAAAGTCACGGTCTCATGCGTCACGGTCTTCACCACGTCGGGACCGGTGACGAACATGTAGGAACTGTCCTTCACCATGAAGATGAAATCGGTCATGGCCGGCGAATAGACGGCACCGCCGGCGCAGGGGCCCATGATGACGCTGATCTGCGGCACGACGCCCGAGGCCATGATGTTGCGCTGGAACACTTCGGCATAACCGGCGAGCGAGGCCACACCTTCCTGGATGCGGGCGCCGCCGGAATCGTTGATGCCGATGACGGGGGCGCCGACGCGCATCGCCTGCTCCATCACCTTGCAGATCTTCTCGGCATGGGCTTCGGAGAGCGAGCCGCCGAAGACGGTGAAATCCTGGCTGAAGACGAAGACGAGGCGGCCGTTGATGGTGCCGTAGCCGGTGACGACGCCGTCACCGGGGACGCGCTGCGAGCCCATGCCGAAATCGTGGCAGCGATGCTCGACGAACATGTCCCATTCCTCGAAGGAATCCGGGTCGAGCAGCAATTCGATGCGTTCGCGCGCCGTGAGGCGCCCTTTGGAATGCTGCGCCTCGACGCGCTTCTTGCCGCCACCGGCACGCGCGGCCGCGCGCTTTTCCTCGAGCTGTTTCAGGATGTCCTGCATCGGCTCTTTCCCCTGATCTCAATGGGTCCCGAACGAAAGCGATCGCCCCACGTTTTTTCCGCAGGTGCGAAAAGCGCAGTCTGGATAGCACGAAGCTTTACCGAACCCAAGCCAGAAGCGGCTGCCTTTTGACGGGAAAAGCGCCGCCTTGGCGCCGCTCATCCTGACTAAGCCTAATCCTGACTAAGGAGGTCAAGCAGTCGGCGGGCGGCGACCAGATCGGCCAGCTGGCCGAGGCGCCGCTCCACCGCGTCGCTATCCTCGCCCCAGCGCTCGGCCTGGTGTAACTCGTCGATCTGGGCGGCATGGGCTGCCTGTTCCGGCGTGATTTCACCTTCCGCCAGGGCGAGGCCGATCACCAGCGAGCCGGAGGCATGCACCGCCGTCGCCAAGGCCGCCACGGCAAAGTCCTGATGCCCTTCCACCACCTTTGTAAGCGCTTCCATCGTTGCTGGCGGCTGCGCCACATGGACGATGCCGCTGGTCGTCAGCAGCGTAACGTCGTAGCGCCGGCGCAGCCAATCGAGCAGCGGGTCCCAAGCCTGCGCCTCCTTCTCAACCAGCGCGTCCGGCTCGTCGGCCCGGTAGCAGACCAGATCGGTCGCCGCATAGCCCACCAGTTCGGCGATGATTTTCGCCCGCTCATTCGCGACACGGTCGATTGCGGTCGATGCCAGTTGCATGAGCGGCATGCTGGCGGGCTTCACTTGGTCGGCCTGCGCATCCCATTCGGCGGCGATGGCCTGGGCGAGAGCGCGGCCGGGCAGTTCAAACGCATTCTTGGCAGGCGAGCGCAGCACCTTGCCATCCAGGGCGACGCACCAGCCGGCAGCGCCTTTTTCCGTATCGACCGACTTATAGAACCGGCGTGGCGCCGCACCCTGCATGATCAATTCCCAAAGAGATTGTTGATTCCGTCGCCGATCGATTCGAGCGCCTTGCCCGTTTCCTTCCCCAGCTTCTTGGCGCCGTCGCCGACACCTTCGATGACTTGGCCGGCACCCTCGCCCACACCTTCCAGCACCTGACCGGAGCCCTCGATGATCTTCTGGCCCGGTGTCGCCGACTTTTCCGCCTTCACGCCGGCATCGAGCGCCGAACGGCACGGATTGGGACCAAGGTCCTTCGACTCGCCCAACCCCGTGACAGCGGCCAGCGCACCGAAGGTCGCGAAATTCGCGGCCCTTGTCGCAAACCCCGCCGTATTCTCGACGGTGCCCACAGCGTCCGGCGTGACGCTGGGTTTGGAAAGCGGCCCCGTTACATTCATCGGCACGGCGAGGTTGGCGAGGTTGACCTGCTTCGACTGCGTGTCGAGATGCAGGTCGAGCCGCTCGTTCCTGAGATCGATATTGCCCTGGCCCAGAACCGTGGCGCCGGGCGTGTCGAGAACCAGGCCCTTCGACTGGGCGATGCCGCTCTTGATATCGAAGCGCGTCACCAGGCAATTGACCTGCGACGCATCGCCGCTGCCACCCACCGAGATGACGCTGAAGAGGTTGGCAAAGAACAGCTTCACGAAGCTGTTCTCCAGCCGCCCGCTACCGGTCTCGAACATCACATTACCGTCGGCGCCGGCCATGAGGCTGCGCAGCGAGCTGGCCGGTCCGGCAATCTCGACCTCGAGATTGGCTTTCTTGGCCTGCAGCACGCCGGCAAGGCCCATCGTCTCAAGAAGCGGCACCGCCGCCACTTCGTCGGCGCGGATGCGTGCCACCAGCGGCGGCGGCACCTGCAGCGTGTCGAGCGTGCCGCCGGCCGAGAAGCGGCCATCGACCAGATTGCCGGTGACGTTGGTGAGCGTCAGCTTGCCGTCGCGCAGGTGCAGCTCGATGCTGGCATTCTTCAACGGATAAGGACCGTGGGCGAATTCCTGCGCGGTCCAGGTGACATCGGCATCGAGCATGTCGAGTTGCGGCACATCCCAGGGTTCGGCCGAAAAAGCGCGGCCATCCTTGGGTCCCTTGTCGGGGCCTGAGAGAACCGGTTCCAGCCCGAAATCCTTGCTGTTGAGATGCGTTGACGCCAAGCGCAGGCCGATCAAGGGCCGCTTCTCGCCGAGGCTGTATTCAAGGTCGCCCGCAAAATCGCTGTCACCGACGCGGCCGCTGGCCGTGGCGAGCTTGTACTGCCCCTTCTCGCCGGTAAGGTGCCCGGCCAGGCGATAAGGCCCCTTGCCCGGCAGCTTGAAATCGCCAAACGCCACTTCCGTGTCGGAAGCGAGCGACAGGTCGACATCGATCCCCTCGAACTGCGCCGGGTCGGCGATCTGTCCATCGACACTGAAGCCGACCGCGCCCACGGAACCTTTGAGATTGAGCGGAAACGGCCCTTGCGAGAATTGCCTCAGCGCGCCAATCTCGCCATCGGCACTCAACGTCTCACCGCCCATCGCGGCCTTCAAAGCCAGCTGGATCGGTGCACCGGGAGCCGCCGTCTTGGCGTTCAAACTGTCGATATCGACCTCGCGGCCGACACCGCTCTCGCCGTCGCGATAACGGATCTTCAGGCGCTCGATCTGCACCTCGCCGACATGCGGCAATGGCGCGGAACTGCCTTGCCCGCCGGCGGCACCCATGACCCAATTGCCGACGCCATCCTTGTTGGTCTCCAGCAGCACATCCGCATCGCTCAGCGTGATGCGGTTGATGATGATCTCGTTGGAAATGAGCGGCAGCAATTCGATTTCGGCGCTGAGGCGGTCGAATTTCAGCATGGTGGGCTCGCTGCCCCAATCGGCATTGCGGAACGTCACCTGGCTCACGGTCAGCACGGGTTTCAGCGAAATGCCGAGTTCAACATTGCCGGCCAAGACCAGGTCGCGCCCGGTCGCAGCCTTCACCTGCTGGGCGATCAGATCCTTGTAGGCATTGAAGTCGGTCGATTTGACGATGGCGACGAGCGTTGCGGCCAGCGCCACCACCAGCATCACCAGACCGGCCAGGATCGTCTTCAACCGCATGGAATCGTTCCTTCCGCTTGGGTCGGGGTGGATTTTAGCGGGTGGCGGAAAGGCTTTGCAAACAGGGGATGAGCTCGGCCGGGTGCGAGAGCACCGCATGGGCGCCGGCCTGGGTCAGTTCCTCGGCCGGGTGATAGCCCCAATCGACCCCGATCGCGGTCGCCCCGGCGGCGCGGGCCATTTCGATATCGAAGCTGGTGTCACCGATCATGACCGTTTCCGCCAGATCGCAGCCGGTTTCGGCCATAGCGCGGTGAATCATGTCCGGATGCGGCTTGGAAATCGCCCGGTCGGCCGTCTGCAGCGTGTGGAAACGGTCGCGGAGACCGTGATGGGTGAGCGTATGCTCCAGCCCGACCAGATTCTTCCCCGTCGCCACCCCAAGGAAGATTTCGGGGTGATCGAGGGCCAAAATCGCCTCCCGAATCCCCCCGAAAAGGGGTTCCGAGAGCTCCCTTTTCGACCGCAATTCTCGGACGATGACGCGGTAGCCCTCGGCCAGATCGTTAACGACGGCCTCGCTCTCGGCGGGCAGAATCCGGGCAATCGCGATCTCAAGGGTGAGACCCACCTGGCGCCGAATCGCCTCGGGCGAGGGCAGATCGCGCCCGGCTTGGGCAAAGACTTGCTGCATCGCGGCGACGATATTGTGCTGGCTGTCGACCAGCGTGCCGTCGCAATCGAAGAGGATCAGGCGATAGCGCCCGGCGGGCAGCGGACCCATCTCAGAGATCTAGGCCGGCGAACGGATCATGGTCCGGCTCGTCGGCGAATTCGAAGAACTTCCACGTCTTCTGCATGTGCGGCGGCAGCGGTGCCGTCACATTGATCGTGCCCCGCACCGGATGGGGAATGCGGATCGAGCGGGCGTGGAGATGCAGCTGATTGTCCAATGACTCGCGAGCAAAATAGGCCTTGGCGCCGGCATATTTGCCATCGCCCAGGATCGGCGTCCCGAGCGCCACGCAATGGGCGCGGAGCTGGTGCGTGCGGCCGGTGAGCGGCATCAGCGCCAGCCAGGCCGCCTTGTCATGGGCCCGTTCGACCACGGCGAAATAGGTGACGGCCTTCTTGCCGTCTTCTTCGTCGATCTGCACGCGTTCGGCCGCGCGCCTGCCGACGGCGGCAACGCTCTGCTTGGCCAAGGGCGCGTCGATCTTGCCTTCGTTGAGCTTCGGGGCACCCACCGTCACGGCCCAGTAGATCTTGCGGGTCGTCTTCTGCTTGAAGGCGTCGGTGAGCTTGCGCGCCGCCGCCTGGTTGCGCGCCAGCACGAGGCAGCCCGACGTGTCGCGGTCGAGCCGGTGCACCAGGCGCGGCCGTTCCTGCGCGTCGAACTGCAGCGCATCCAGCATGGCGTCGATATTGGTGTCGAGCCCCGTTCCGCCTTGGACGGCGAGGCCGGCCGGCTTGTTGATGACGATGACGTCGGCATCCTTGAAGAGGACCGATTTGCGCAGCGCCTCGGCATCCTTTTCGCTGATGGGCTTCGGGCCCTTCGGCAGATCGAGATCGGGGCGCGGTTCGTTGGCGTCGCCCAAAGGCGGCACGCGCACCACCATGCCGGCTTCGAGACGGTCAGCCGCCTTTGCACGCTTGCCGTCGAGGCGGATTTCGCCCTTGCGCAGCAGCTTTTCCAGCCGCCCGTGGGTGAGGTGCGGGAACTTCTTCTTGAACCAGCGATCGAGGCGCTGATCACCGTCCGAGGCGGTGATGGTGAATTGCTTGACGCCACTCATGAGGAATGGCCGAGAGTTTGTTTCATCAGGCAGCTTGCCGGCTGCGCGACAGCCAATCGAGCAATTGGTCGGTTGCCATCAGATAGACACCGATCTGCGCCAGCTCGTTGAGGCCGCTTTCGGTGGCGCCGGAAATGGCATCGGTCGCCAGCACCATGCGGAAATCGCGATTGGCGGCGGCATAGACGGAGGATCGCGGCGAGGTCGAGAAATCGGTCCCGCAAATGACGATGGTGCTGATGCCGAGCGCCTTCAGATGTTCCTCGACCGGCGTCTGGAAGAAGGCGGAAAGGCGCGGCTTGTAGCCGATCCATTCCTTCGGGCCCACTTCCTGGAGCTTGCCGTCGAGCAGCAGTTCGGGCTCGATGCGTTGCGCCACTTCGGGCTTCAATTCGTCAATGAGCTCGCAGCCCAGCGTGCCCGGCATGACGATGCGCTGGCCGGCTTCGATCTGCGCGCGGTGGCAAAGATCGACATTGGAGCCGTTGCACCGGTAGAGGCGCACCATATGCACGATGGGCGCACCCAGCTGCCTGAAGGCCTGGGTCAAGCGCTGCATCTGCGGCACAGCGGCCATCGAACCGGACACGGCGGCCGGGCCATTGGGCAGAATGAAATCGCGCTGGGCGTCGATGGTAATCAGAGCTACTCGATCGCGTTCGGGCGATAGATAATCTTGCATTCCGACAACTCGCCTTATTGCAGCGGATTGGCCGCCACCACCCCGAATGCCCGCGCGGCTTGCCTTATGGCTTGCTGCCGATCACGGTGCATCCCCCATTGGGATTGCCCTTAGAAGAGCTTTATGCGCGGACCCTAACCAAGGCCTCTGTGACCGACAAGCCCTTCATCTTGCATGGCGACGCCGCCCCCCATGCAAACCTTCGCCCTTGCCTTTTGGCACGAATTGCGCGCGGGGGTTTTACACCGGGCCGCTGCCATCCGTACCTTGCCACTAGACCGGATGGTTCAGGTGGCTGCGAACCTCAGTCTTCATCGTCTTCGGTTTTGCCGCCCCCCTGCCGATCGGCCTGCTGCCGCTTGGCGCGCAGCTTTTCCCAATATTCCTGGCGCTTGAGCAAGTCGCGTTCAAAACCGCGCTCGACCGGGCGATAGAATTTCTCGCGCCGCATGCCGTCAGGAAAGTAATTCTGACCTGAAAATCCCTCTTCAGCGTCGTGATCGTATTCGTAGCCGGCGCTGTAGCCCAATTGCTGCATCAGCTTGGTGGGCGCATTGAGGATATGCTTGGGCGGCATTAACGATCCGTTGGCCTTCGCCGCCCGGCGCACCGCCTTATAGGCTTTGTAGGCCGCGTTCGATTTGGGCGCCGTCCCCAGATAGATGACGACCTGGGCGAGGGCCAACTCCCCTTCGGGCGAGCCGAGGCGTTTATAAGTATCCCAGCCGGCAAGCGCCTGGGTAAGCGCCTGCGGGTCGGCAAGGCCCACATCCTCGACCGCGAAACGAACCATGCGGCGGGCGATATAGAGCGGGTCCTCGCCACCGTCCAGCATGCGGGCAAACCAATAGAGTGCCGCATCCGTGTCTGACCCGCGCAACGATTTGTGAAGTGCCGAGATGAGATTGTAATGCCCCTCCTGCGCCTTGTCGTAGAGGGGCGCCCGGCGCTGAACGGCCTTCCCGAGCCCGGCAAGATCCAGCTCCACATCCGGCGGCAAGCGGAACAGCTCCTCGGCGAGATTGAGGAGATAGCGGCCGTCGCCATCCGCCATATCGAGAAGGGCCGCGCGCGCTTCCGGATTGAGCGGCAAGCGATAGCCCATCAAATTTTCCGCCCGCGCCAGCAACAGCTCTTCGGCGGCGGCATCGAGACGGTTGAGCACGAAGACCTGCGCCCGGGAGAGCAAGGCAGCGTTGAGTTCAAAGGACGGATTTTCGGTCGTCGCACCAACCAGTACGATGGTCCCGTCCTCGACGTAAGGGAGAAACCCGTCCTGCTGGGCGCGATTGAAGCGGTGGATTTCGTCGATGAAAAGGAGCGTCCCCTGCCCCATGCGCCGCCGTTCGCGGGCTGCTTCGAAGACCTTGCGCAGGTCGGCGACACCGGAAAAGACCGCCGAGAGAAGCTCGAAATGCAGATCGACGCCGTCGGCCAACAGCTTGGCAAGCGTCGTCTTGCCGCAACCCGGCGGCCCCCACAGGATCATCGACGAAACCTGGCCGGCTGCCAGCATGCGCGTGATCGGGCCGTTGGGGCCGATCAGATGGTCCTGGCCGACAATGTCGCTGATCTGCTGGGGGCGCAGTCGGTCGGCGAGTGGCCGGGGTGCTTGGGATTCGAAGAGACCGCTCAAGGCACCCCGCCCTTCCTCAATCGAGATCGAAGGTCTTGACCTTGCCCCCGCGATTGACCGCGATGGACCAGGGCGCCGGCGTGTTCGACATGATATCGGCCAGATCGGCGGCCGACTTGATGTCGCGATCATTGACCTTGACGATGATGTCGCCCGCTTCGAAACCGACGCGGTCGGCAATGCTGTTGCGCTTCAGCTTGGCGATGGCGACGCCATCCCAGGCACTGATGTTGAGTTCGTCGGCGCTGGCCGGCGACAGATTGATGATCAAGGCGCCCGACAGAGGCTGGCGGCCGGCGAGCAGGACTTCATTGGTCGGCTTTTCCGGCGGGGCGACGAGGTCGATGGAAAGATCGACCGACGCCCCCTTGCGCAGAATGTTGAGCTTGGCCTGTTCGCCGACCGGCAAGGTCGCCAAACGGAAACGCAATCCTTCGGGATCGTCGACGGTACGGCCATTGACGCCGACCACGATATCGCCAGGCTTGAGGCCAGCCTGTTCCGCCGGTCCGTCGGGATAGAGCTGCTGCACGACGACACCGCCCGGATGCGGCAGACCAAGGCTCTGCGCGATGTCGTTGGTGACTTCCTCCCCCGCAGCGCCGATCCAGGGGCGCACCAACTTGCCGCCATCGCCCTCGGCCTTCACGACCGCGGCCACCATGTTGCTGGGGATGGCAAAGCCGATGCCGACCGAGCCGCCGGTCTTGGAAAAGATCGCTGTCGGGATACCGATCAGCTTGCCGTCGGTGGAAATGAGGGCGCCGCCGGAATTGCCGGGATTGATGGCGGCATCCGTCTGGATGAAGTAGCCGAAATCGCCGATGCCGGTATTCGTGCGCGCGACACCAGAAACGATGCCCGATGTCACCGTCTGGCCGACGCCGAAGGGGTTGCCGATCGCCAGCACCAGATCGCCCACGTCGAGATCGTCCGAATCGCGCAGCGACAGGGTGGGAAGGACAGCCCCCTTGGTATCGACCCGCAGCAGTGCCAGATCCAGCCGTTCTTCGGCCGCCACGACCTTGGCCGGGAATTCGCGCTTGTCGTTGAGCACGACGCGGATTTGATCGGCGCCGTTGATGACATGGTTGTTGGTGACGATCAGTCCGTCCGGCCGGAGGATGACACCGGAGCCGAGCGACCCCTGGACGCGTTCCTTCGGCTGGCCGGATTTGAACTGGTCGCCGAAGAACTGCCGGAAGAAGGGATCGTCGAAGAAGGGGGAGGCTACCTGCCGTTCCTTCACCACCGTCCTTGTATAGATGTTGACGACCGCCGGTGCCGCCGCCTTGACCAGCGGCGCGAAGGTAAGGTCGATCTGCCCCTGGCTGGTCGGCACGGTCTCCTGGGCGACGGCAGGCGCCACCAAGAGCGAGAGGGTGACGAATGAGCTGGCAAGGATGGCTGCAGCGCTTTTCATGATGCGGCGAACACTCTTTCTGGCGATCCCGACACGGTCGCGACCCTGATCAGATGATAGCAAAAAGGGCGACCGACAAGGCCGCCCTTTTCCGCAATTCAACCTGTGACCGGTGGCTTTACGCCGCTTCGGCCTCGGCCTTTTCCTGCTTCGGGCCCGAATCCTGGCCCTTGGCGCTGACATCGCGATCGACGAACTCGATCACGGCCATCGGCGCCATGTCGCCGTGGCGGAAACCCGCCTTCAGAATGCGGGTGTAGCCGCCGGCGCGGCTCTTGTAGCGGGTGGCCAGGGTGGTGAGGAGCTTTTCGACCAGCTTTTCGTCCTGCAGCTGGGCGATGAGCTGACGGCGGGCGGCGAGGCCACCCTTCTTGCCGACGGTCACCAGACGCTCGACAACCGGACGCAGGTCCTTCGCCTTAGGCAGGGTCGTGGTGATCTGCTCGTGCTTGATCAAAGCCTGCGAGAGATTCATGAACAGCGCCTTGCGGTGGCTGCTGGTACGGTTGAGCTTACGGCCCTTCATACCGTGACGCATGGTTTGGCTCCTTCACTTCTGGCCTGCGGCTGGTGCCGGCGATCTTCGATCGGCGGCGCTCGCAGATCCGATGGCAATCCCAATTCCGGCGCAAAGTATTTTACTTCAGGCGCGGCTGGGGCGGGTCACCATGACCCAGTTACATGGGCCGACCGCGTGTCGGCCCATGCTTATTCAAAACTCAATACGGCTCGTCGAGGCGGCGGGCCAGGTCTTCGATATTCTCTGGCGGCCAGTTCGGGATTTCCATGCCGAGATGGAGACCCATCTGGGCGAGGACTTCCTTGATCTCATTGAGCGACTTGCGGCCGAAGTTCGGCGTACGCAGCATCTCGGCCTCGGTCTTCTGAACGAGATCGCCGATATAGACGATGTTGTCGTTCTTGAGGCAGTTCGCCGAACGCACCGACAGTTCCAACTCGTCGACCTTGCGGAGCAGGTTGCGGTTGAACGGCGGCTCGGACGCGGTGACTTCGGCAACGGCGGCGGTCGGCTCTTCGAAGTTGATGAAGAGCTGCAGCTGGTCCTGGAGGATGCGGGCGGCGATCGCCAGCGAATCTTCCGGGGTCACGGCGCCGTTGGTTTCGATCGACAGCGACAGGCGGTCATAGTCGGTGACCTGGCCGACGCGGCTGTTGTCGATCTTGTAGGAGACCTTCTTCACCGGCGAGAAGATGGCATCGACCGGGATGAGGCCGATCGGCGCGTCTTCCGGACGGTTGTTGGCGGCCGGGACATAGCCCTTGCCGGCTTCGACCGTGAATTCCATCGACAGGTTGGCGCCCTGATCGAGGGTGCAGAGCACGAGATCCGGATTGAGGACCTCGATGTCGTGACCCGTTTCGATCTGGCCGGCCTTCACTTCGCCCGGGCCCTGGGCTTTGAGGCGCATGCGCTTCGGACCGTCGCCGCCCATGCGAAGCCCAATCTGCTTCACGTTGAGGACGATGTCGGTCACGTCTTCGCGGACACCCGGAATCGAGCTGAACTCATGAAGGACGCCGTCGACGTGGATCGCGGTCACGGCCGCACCCTGGAGCGACGAGAGCAGCACGCGGCGCAGCGCGTTGCCGAGCGTCAGGCCGAAGCCGCGCTCAAGAGGTTCCATGACGAGGGTGCCGGCGCGCTTGCCGTCGAAGCCGGGGTCGAACTTCTTGTTCGCCTTGATCAGCTCAGTCCAGTTCTTCTGAATCACGGGGTCGTATCCTTTCTCAAATCCGGCCCTGAACCATTCTGTCGTAAAGGCGCCGGCGATCCGATGAAGCGGTAGCTTAGAAACGCATGTGGCGGGAAGCATGGCTTCCCGCACACGTCGCTTTGGTACCGGCGCCTTTAAGCGCCGAAACCTGATTTGGTCTTAGACGCGGCGACGCTTCGGCGGGCGGCAGCCATTGTGCGGGATCGGCGTCACGTCGCGGATCGAGGTGATGGTGAAGCCGGCGGCCTGCAGGGCGCGCAGCGCGCTCTCGCGGCCCGAACCCGGACCCTTCACTTCGACCTCGAGGGTCTTCACGCCATGCTCCATCGCCTTCTTCGCGGCGACGTCGGCAGCGACCTGGGCGGCATACGGGGTCGACTTACGCGAACCCTTGAAGCCCTGCGCGCCGGACGAGGCCCAGGCAACCGTGTTGCCCTGGTCGTCGGTGATGGTGATCATGGTGTTGTTGAACGACGCGTTCACGTGGGCGATGCCCGACGTGATGTTCTTACGCTCGCGCTTACGAACGCGACCCGCCTGGGCGGCTGCTGCTTTGGCCATTTTCCGTCGATCCTTTAATTACTTCGTCGCCTGCTTCTTGCCGGCGATGGCAACCGCCTTGCCCTTGCGGGTGCGGGCATTGGTGTGGGTGCGCTGGCCGCGGACCGGCAGGCCCTTGCGATGACGCAGGCCGCGATAGCAGCCGAGGTCCATCAAGCGCTTAATGTTGATCGCCACCTGGCGACGCAGATCGCCTTCGACCATGTAATCCTGGTCGATGGTTTCACGGATCTTACCGACTTCGGCGTCGGTCAGCTGATGGACGCGGCGTTCGGCGGGGATGCCCACCTTCGCGCAGATCTCGCCAGCCTTCTTCGGGCCAATACCGGTGATGTAGGTCAATGCGATGAGCACCCGCTTTTGCGTCGGAATGTTCACGCCAGCAATACGCGCCACGTCGGCTCTCCTTAAATCATACGATCAACGCCAATCCCTCGATTGACGCAAGTCGAAACGCCCGAACCCCAGGGTTCAGCCGGGTGGGTCGAGAAGCGGCGCATTATATGGTGAAATGCCCGCTCGTCAACCGTCCGACCGCATTTGCGGCGATTCTATTTCTTTAACGATTTCAAGGAATTAACCCTTGATCTTCGTTAAGACCTGCTCGATCTGGGTGGTAACAACATCCAGTTCGGCCATGCCGTCCACCTGATGCAACAGTCCCTTCCCCTTGTAATAGGGGAGAATCGGGGCCGTTTGCTGGCGATAGGCGACCAACCTGGCTTTGACGGTTTCGGCATTGTCATCCTTGCGGCGGGTGAACTCGGTCCCACCGCAGGAATCACAAACGCCGGCAACTTTCGGCTTTTGGAACTTGTCGTGATAGCCAGCACCGCATTTGGCGCAGGCATAGCGACCGGAGATGCGCTCAACCAGCGCATTCTCGTCGACCGCGAGTTCGATGACGCCATCGATCTTCGCCTTGTGGCGCGTCAGCATGGCGTCGAGGGCTTCGGCCTGGGCCTCGGTCCGCGGGAAGCCGTCGAGGACGAAACCGTCCTTGCAATCGGGTTGTTCAATCCGCGTCTCGATCATGCCGATGACGATGGCGTCGGGAACCAGCTGGCCCGCTTCCATCAGCTTCTTGGCTTCAAGGCCCAAGGGCGAACCAGACGCCACTTCGGCCCGCAGCATGTCGCCGGTCGACAGCTGGACCAGATGATGACGATCGTACAGCCTTTTGGCCTGGGTCCCCTTTCCCGCGCCCGGCGGGCCCAACAATATCAGCTTCATCCCCGCCGCCCCTTCAGCTTGGACTTCTTCAACAGACCTTCATACTGGTGCGCCAGCAGATGCGAATGGATCTGGGCGACCGTGTCCATAGTGACGGACACGACAATGAGCAGGCTGGTGCCGCCGAAATAGAACGGCATGGCGTAATTGGCGATGAGGATTTCCGGCAGCGCGCAGATGACCGCGAGATAGGCGGCGCCCAGCACGGTAAGGCGCGTCAGCACGTAATCGAAATAGTCGGCCGTGTTCTTGCCGGGGCGGATGCCGGGCAGGAAGCCGCCATGCTTCTTCAGATTCTCGGCCGTGTCTTCCGGGTTGAAGACGATCGCCGTGTAGAAGAAGGCAAAGAAGACGATGAGGAGGATGTAGGAAACGATATAGAGCGGCTTGCCGTGGCCGAAATAGGCCATCGCTTCCTGCAGCCAGCCCGGCGTATCGGCGCCCGTGCCGTAGAAGCCGGCAACGGTGAGCGGGAGGAGCAGGATCGACGAGGCGAAGATCGGCGGAATGACGCCGGACGCGTTGAGCTTCATCGGCAAGTGCGAGGATTCGCCACCGAACATGCGGTTGCCGACCTGGCGCTTTGGGTATTGAACGATGAGACGGCGCTGCGCGCGCTCGAAGAAGACGATGCCGGTGATGACGGCAACCGCGATCACGGCGAAGAGGAGCACGGTGAGACCCGAGATCGACCCGGCCCAGAGCTGCTCGAGCAGCTGGCCGAGCGATGTGGGCAGGCGCGAAACGATGCCGGCGAAGATGATGAGCGAGATGCCGTTGCCGATGCCGCGCGCCGTGATCTGCTCGCCGAGCCACATCAGGAACATGGTACCGCCGGTCAGGGTGAAGACCGTGACGAGGACGAACATCATGCCGGGATTGATGACGGCACTGCCCGACGGGCCGGCCATGTTCTGCAAGCCGTTGGCCATGCCGAAGGCCTGGACCATGGCGAGAATGACGGTGCCGTAGCGGGTGTACTGGTTGATCTTCTTGCGGCCCGATTCGCCTTCCTTCTTCCACGCCTCAAGCTGGGGCGAGACGGAGGTGAGGAGCTGCATGATGATCGAGGCCGAGATGTACGGCATGATGCCGAGGGCGAACACCGTCATGCGGCTGATGGCGCCGCCGGCGAACATGTCGACCATGCCGAGCACGCCGCCCGAATGCTGCTGGAAGATGGCGGCAAAGGCCGCCGAATCGATACCCGGAAGCGGGATATAGGCGCCGATACGGGCGACGACGAGGGCGCCGAGCGTGAACCAGATGCGCGCCTTGAGCTCTTCGGCCTTGGCGAAGGCACCGAAATTGATATTGGCGGCAAGTTGTTCAGCAGCGGAGGCCATACTTTACCTATCGGCGCGTCGGTACTGGGAAATCTGGGACCGGAAGATCCGGAACTTAAGATGTCCGGAAACCGGAAAGTCTGGGGAAGATATAGGGATCGGGCCCCCGACTTTCATCGGGAGCCCGAACTTTGTTCCTTTAGGCCTTGGCTTCTTCGACCTTGGGCTTCTTCGGCGCCTTCACGGTCACCTTGCCGCCGGCCTTTTCCACCGCGGCGATCGCCGACTTGGTGGCGCCGACGACGGTGATGTCGATCTTCGCCTTCAGTTCGCCCTTGCCGAGGAGGCGGACGCCGTCACGGACGCGGCCGATGAGGCCGGCGGCCTTCAGGGCCTTGCCGTTGATCGGCTTCGAGGCGTCGAGACGCTTCGCTTCGATCGCATCCTGGAGCGCGCCAATATTCACTTCCGAGAAATCGAGACGGAAGATGTTGTTGAAGCCGCGCTTCGGCAGGCGACGATAGAGCGGCATCTGGCCGCCTTCGAAACCATTGATCGCCACACCCGAACGACCGTGCTGGCCCTTGCCGCCGACGCCGGCGGTCTTGCCCTTGGTCGAACCGATACCGCGGCCGACGCGGATGCGCTTCTTGCGCGCACCCGGATTATCGGAAAGCTGATGAAGCTTCATCGTTTCTGTTCCTTACTTCACCGGCTCGACCAGCAGCAGGTGCTGGACCTTGCGGATCATGCCGCGGATCGAGGGCGTGTCCTCGACCACCTTCGAGCGGTTAATCTTGTTGAGCCCCAGGGCCTTCAGCGTGTCCTGCTGGTCGAACTTGCGACCGATGGTGCTGCCGACCTGGGTGATCTTGACTTTGCCAGCCATATTACATTCCCCCCGTTATTCGCGGGCTTCGGCGGCGGCGTCCTTGCGACCAATCACGTCGCTCACCTTCTTACCGCGGCGAGCAGCCACGGAACGGGGCGAGGAGCAGTGAGTGAGCGCGTCGAACGCGGCGCGGATCATGTTGTGCGGGTTCGAGGTGCCGACCGACTTGGCGACGACGTCATTGACGCCGAGCGCTTCGAAGATGGCACGGACCGGACCACCGGCGATGATGCCGGTACCGGCATCGGCGGCACGCAGCACGACGCGGCCGGCGCCGAAATGGCCGGTAACGTCATGATGGAGCGTGCGGCCTTCGCGGAGAGCCACGCGGATCATGCCGCGCTTGGCATGTTCGGTCGCCTTGCGGATGGCTTCCGGCACTTCTCGCGCCTTGCCCGACCCGTGGCCGACGCGGCCCTTGCCGTCGCCGACGACGACGATAGCGGCAAAGCCGAAGCGCTTACCACCCTTCACCACCTTGGCAACGCGGTTGATGCCGACGAGCTTTTCGATGAGCTCGACCTCGGTCTCCCGCTCACGGCGCTCGCGGTCGCGACGCTCGCTCTTTGCTGGTTTGGCCATGATTTCAGGTCCCTTCCTTAGAACGCCAGCCCGCCTTCGCGGGCAGCGTCGGCCAGGGCCTTGACCCGACCGTGATAGATGTAACCGCCGCGATCAAACACGACTTCCTTGATGCCCTTCGAGACGGCACGTTCGGCGATGAGCTTACCCACGGCCTTGGCGGCATCGATGTTGGCACCGGTCTTGAGCTTGCCTTTAAGCTCCTTGTCGACCGTCGAGGCGGCGGCAAGCGTGTTGCCGTTCACGTCGTCGATGATCTGAACGTAGATGTGCAGGCTCGAACGGAACACCGACAAACGCGGGCGACCGATCGACTTATTCCGGAGCGAGGTCCGGACGCGCGCCCTGCGGCGCTCGAAAAGTTCTTTCGCTTTCGACATGTCCAGTCCTTACTTCTTCTTGCCTTCCTTGCGCAGGATGGTCTCGTCCGAATACTTGATGCCCTTGCCCTTGTAGGGCTCCGGCTTGCGGTATGCGCGGATTTCCGAGGCCACCTGGCCGACCTTCTGCTTGTCGAACCCGGTAATCGAGATCGACGTCGGCTTTTCGCACTTCACCGTGATGCCTTCCGGGATCGGATAGCTCACGTCGTGGCTGTAGCCGAGGTTGAGTTGCAGGTTCTTGCCCTGGACGGCAGCGCGATAACCGGTGCCGTTGATCTCGAGATTCTTGGTGAAGCCTTTGGAGACGCCTTCGACCATGTTCTTGAGATTGGCGCGGGTTGCGCCCCAGCTCATACGAGCCTGCTTCGTTTCGGTGATGGGCTTCACCCACACCTTGTCGCCTTCGACCTTCACCTCGACATGAGCCGAGATGGGGAGCTTCAGCGTGCCGAGCTTGCCCTTGACGGTGGCCTGGCCACCGGCGAGGTCGATGCTGACACCCTGCGGCAGGGCGACGGGATTTTTACCAACGCGAGACATGACTGTTCATCTCCTCGCTTAGAACACCCGGCACAGCACTTCGCCACCCACGTTTTGGGTGCGCGCTTCGCTGTCCGAGAGGACGCCACGGGGCGTCGAGAGAATGGAGATGCCGAGGCCATTGTAGTAGCGCGGCAGGTCCGAGATACGCGAGTAGACCCGGCGACCCGGGGTCGACACGCGGGCGATCTCCTGAATCACGGGCTGACCCTCGTGATACTTGAGCTCGACCGTGATCTCGCCGCCGGGCTTCGAGCCGTCGACGCTGTAGTTGCGGATATAGCCTTCACGCTTCAGCACATCGAGCACGTTGGCGCGAAGACGCGAAGCGGGGCTGGTCACTGCCGACATCCGGGCCTTCTGGCCGTTGCGGATGCGCGTCAGGAGATCTCCCAAGGGATCGTTCATTGCCATGATCTCTTGCTCCTTACCAGCTCGACTTGACCATGCCAGGAATCTGGCCGGTCGAAGCGAGCTCGCGCAACGCAATGCGCGAAAGCTTGAATTTGCGATACGTCGCGCGGGGACGACCGGTCAGCTCGCAGCGATTGCGAATGCGGACCTTCGACGAGTTGCGCGGCAGTTCGGCGAGCTTGAGGCGCGCAGCGAAGCGCTCTTCCATCGGCAGCGCCTCGTTATCGGCAACGGCCTTCAGGCGGGCGCGGCGGGCAGCGTACTGCTTCGCCATCTTCTCGCGCTTCTTGTTCTTTTCGACAGAGCTTGTCTTAGCCATTTCTATTCCTCCGGCCCGGCTTAATTGATGAAGGGCATCTGGAAGCCCTTCAGCAACGCCTTGGCCTCAGCATCGGTCTTGGCGCTTGTGACGATAATGATGTCCATACCGCGGACCGCGTCGACCTTGTCATAGTCGATTTCCGGGAACACCAACTGCTCCTTGAGACCGAGGGCGTAGTTGCCGCGGCCGTCGAAGCTCTTGCCGTTGACGCCGCGGAAGTCGCGGACGCGCGGCAGCGCAATGGTGATCAGGCGATCGAGGAATTCGTACATGTGCTGGCGACGAAGCGTCACCTTGGTACCGATCGACATGCCTTCGCGCAGCTTGTAGGTCGCAATCGACTTGCGCGCCTTGGTCACCACCGGCTTCTGGCCGGAGATGGCGGCGAGTTCCTCGACGGCCACGTTGATCTTCTTGCTGTCGGCAGTCGCCTCACCAACGCCCATGTTGATGACGATCTTTTCGATCTTCGGCACTTCCATGACGTTCTTATAGGCGAACTCTTTCATGAGCGCCGGACGAACGACGGTGTCGTAGTGATCTTGCAAACGGGTGCGAGCCATTTCCTAGCGCTCCCTTAACGGATCTTTTCGCCCGAACCGCGCGCGAAGAGAACCTTCTCATCGCCTTCGGTCCGGTAGCCGACACGGGTCGGCTTCTGCGTCTTCGGGTCAACATGCGAGATGTTGGAGACGTGGATCGCCGCCTCCTTCTCGATGATGCCGCCCGGGGTCTGCATGGTCTGCTTCTGGTGACGCTTCACCAGGTTGACGCCACGCACTTTGACGCGGTTTTCGGTGGGAAGGACCTCGATGATCTCGCCGGTCTTGCCCTTGTCGCGACCGGTGATCACAACCACCTTGTCGCCCTTCTTGACTTTAAGCTTCGTTGCCATTTTCAGCACCTTGCCTCTCGCGCTCACAACACTTCGGGAGCGAGCGAGATGATCTTCATGAACTTCTTGCCACGGAGCTCGCGAGTCACCGGGCCGAAGATGCGGGTGCCGATGGGCTCACCCTGCTTGTTGATGAGGACCGCGGCATTGCGGTCGAAACGAATGGCGCTGCCATCGGCGCGGCGGATTTCCTTGGCGGTGCGCACGATGACGGCGCGATGGACATCGCCCTTCTTCACCTTGCCGCGCGGAATGGCTTCTTTGATCGACACGACGATGACGTCGCCGACCTCGGCTGTACGGCGATGTGAGCCGCCCAGCACTTTGATGCACTGCACCCTGCGCGCGCCGGAATTATCGGCAACATCCAGGTTCGTTTGCATCTGGATCATGGTTCGAGATCCTTCTCGTTACAATTACGCTAGTTGGGCCTTAAGCCTGGGCGGTGGCAGCGTCGACCACTTCCCAATGCTTGGTCTTCGACAAGGGGCGGCATTCCTGGATAAACACCACGTCGCCGACCTTGCACTTGTTTTCCGCGTCATGCGCCGCATAGCGCTTCGAACGGCGGATGAACTTCTTGTAGACCGGGTGCATGATGCGACGCTCGACCAGAACGGTGACGGTCTTGTCGGTCTTGTCGCTGACCACGGTACCTTGCAGAACGCGCTTGGGCATTCTCTCTCTCCTTACGCCTTCGCCAGCGCCTTCTGGCGCAGCGAAGTTTCGATACGGGCGATGTCACGACGAACAACGCGCACACGCGCGGTGTTCTCGAGCTGGCCCGACGCGCGCTGGAAGCGCAGGTTGAAGGCCTCTTTCTTCAGGGTGACGAGGTCAGCCTTGAGCTGGTCCTCGGTCTTCAGGGCGACGTCTTTCGCCTTCATGATCAAGTACCTCGTTCCTTATTCTTCGCCGAGACGGCTGACGAGGCGCGTCTTGATCGGCAACTTGGCGGAGGCAAGCGTGAACGCCTCTTCCGCCAATGACTTCTGCACGCCGTCGATCTCGAACATGATGCGGCCCGGCTTCACGCGGCAGACCCAGTATTCGGGGCTGCCCTTACCGGAACCCATGCGCACTTCGGCGGGCTTGCGGCTCACCGGCACGTCCGGGAAAATGCGGATCCACACCTTGCCGACACGCTTCATGTGACGCGTGATGGCGCGGCGGGCCGCTTCGATCTGGCGGGCCGTGATACGGCCGGGCTCCATCGCCTTCATGCCATAGGCACCGAAGTCGAGCGAGAAGCCGCCCTTCGCCACACCCTTCACGCGGCCTTTGTGGGCCTTGCGGAATTTCGTTCGCTTAGGAGAAAGCATCTTCCTATTCCTTTACGCTCGCTCAGGACCGGCGCTCGGCGCCGGCACCCTGGTGGCCGGAGCCGCCGGTTGCCTGGTGCTCCTGAGCACGCTTGTCCATGGCCATTGGGTCATGGGCCATGATCTCACCCTTGAACACCCAGACTTTGACGCCGCAGGTGCCGTAGGTGGTCTTCGCCGTACCCTCGCCGAAATCGATCTCGGCGCGCAGGGTGTGCAGCGGAACGCGGCCTTCGCGGTACCATTCGAGGCGGGCGATTTCAGCGCCACCCAGACGGCCCGAGCAGTTGATACGGATGCCGAGTGCACCGAGACGCATCGCCGACTGCACCGCGCGCTTCATGGCGCGGCGGAACGCGACGCGGCGCTCCAGCTGCTGGGCGATGTTGTCGGCGATCAGCTTGGCATCGATTTCCGGCTTGCGGATTTCGACGATGTTCAGGCTGACCTCGGAACCGGTCATCTTGGAGAGATCGCCGCGCAGCTTTTCGATGTCGGCGCCCTTCTTGCCGATCACGACGCCCGGACGGGCGGTGTGGATCGTGACGCGGGCCTTCTTGGCCGGACGTTCGATGACGACGCGGGCGACACCGGCCTGATTCAGGCGGTCGGTCAGGTACTTCTTGAGGCGCAGATCCTCATGAAGCAGCTGGGCGTAATCCTTATCGGCGAACCAGCGCGAATCCCAGGTGCGGTTGATACCGACGCGCAGACCGATCGGGTTGACTTTCTGACCCATTACTTTGCCTCCTCGGCTGCTTCGGCGCGCTCACGCACGACCACGGTCAGGTTGCTCCAGAGCTTCACGACGCGCACGCCACGGCCGCGGGCGCGGGCATGGAAGCGCTTCAGACGGAAGCTGTTACCGACATATGCCTCAGCCACGAACAACCGATCGACGTCGAGCGAATGGTTGTTTTCCGCGTTGGCGATCGCCGCCTGCAGCACCTTCTTGACGTCCTGAGCCGCACGCTTCTTGGAGAAGGTGAGGGCCGCCAGGGCCGGCTGGGCGTCGAGGCCGCGGATCATTTGCGCAACAAGGTTAAGCTTGCGCGGCGTGGTCTGCACGACCGAGGCAACAGCCTTCGCCTCGGTGTCCTTCAGCGCGCGTGCTTTCTTCTGTTTGCTCATCTCTTAGGCCCTCTTTGCCTTCTTGTCGGCGGCATGGCCAGGGAAGTTCCGGGTCGGCGAGAATTCGCCGAACTTGTGGCCGATCATGTTCTCGGTGACGAGAACCGGCAGGAACTTCTGGCCGTTATAGACGCCGAAGGTGAGGCCGACGAACTGCGGCAAGATGGTCGAGCGACGCGACCATGTCTTGATCACCTCGTTGCGGCCCGACGTACGCGACGCCTCTGCCTTCTTCAGCAGATAGCCGTCGATGAACGGACCTTTCCAAACGGAGCGAGTCATATTCTGTCGCCCTCCTTACTTCTTCGCTGCGTGACGGCGGCGCAGGATCTGGCCATCCGTCTTCTTGTTGTGACGCGTCTTCTTGCCCTTGGTCGGCTTGCCCCAGGGGGTAACCCAGGCGCGACCACCGTTGGTACGACCACCGTGCGGGTGATCGACCGGGTTCATCACGATACCGCGCGTGGTCGGGCGGTAGCCGAGATGACGGGCGCGACCGGCCTTGCCGATCGAAGTATTCTGCTGATCCGGGTTGGAGACCGCACCGATGGTCGCCATGCACTCCGACTTCACCATACGGACTTCGCCCGAGGGCATGCGCAGCAGCGCATTGCCCTGGTCGCGGCCGACGAGCTGCAGGAAGGTGCCGGCGGAACGGGCCATCTGGCCACCCTTGCCGGGCTTCAGCTCGACATTGTGGATGATGGTACCGACCGGGATCGACTTCAGCGGCATCGCATTGCCGGGCTTCACGTCGACGCGCTCACCGGAGACGACCTGGTCGCCTGCCTTCAAGCGCTGCGGAGCCAGGATATAGGCCAATTCGCCGTCCTGATACTTGATGAGCGCGATGAACGCCGTGCGGTTCGGATCGTACTCCAAACGCTCGACCGTCGCGGCGACGTCGAACTTGTTGCGCTTGAAATCGACGATGCGATAGCGGCGCTTGTGACCGCCACCCGTACGGAACGCCGTGATGCGACCGTAATTGTTGCGACCACCCGACTTCTTCAGGCCCTCGGTGAGAGCCTTCACCGGATCGCCCTTGTGGAGCTCGGTGCGGTCGACCAGCACCAGCTGGCGGCGACCCGCGGAGGTCGGCTTGAATGTCTTCAAAGCCATGGCTTAGATCCCCGTCGTCACGTCGATCTTGTGGCCCTCGGCGAGAGTCACGATCGCTTTCTTGAAATCCGGACGCTTACCGGCACGGCCGCGCCACAGCTTGGACTTGCCTTCGACACGCACGGTGTTGACGGCATCGACCTTCACCTTGAAGACGCCTTCGACCGCAGCCTTGATTTCCGGCTTGCTAGCATCGAGGGGCACCCGGAAGGTGACCTGGTTATGCTCCGACCCCATGGTCGACTTTTCGGTCACGTGCGGACGACGAATGATCTCAAGCATCGCTGCCTGGGAGAGATTCGGCTTGGGCGTGACCATCTTCCGTGCGCGGCTCATTTCAGGCGCTCCACCAGATGTTGCACGGCGTCCTTGGTGAGAACCAGGGTGTCGCGGCGCAGGATGTCATACACGTTGGCGCCCTGCTGCGGCAGTACGTCGACATGCGGGATGTTGCGCGCGGCGCGGGCAAAACCCTCGGTGACGGCCGGACCTTCGATGAGAAGAACTGACTTCCAGCCGAGCGCGTTGAATTTCTCAACCACGTCCTTGGTCTTGGCGTCGGAACCGACGCTGTCGAGGACGATGAGCTTGCCTTCCTTGGCCTTGGCCGAGAGAGCCGTCTTCAGGCCGAGCGTACGGACCTTCTTCGGCAGATCGTGGGCGTGGGAGCGCACGACGGGGCCGAAAATGGTCGCACCGCCGCGGAACTGCGGCGAACGCAGCGAACCCTGACGGGCCCGGCCGGTGCCCTTCTGGGCATACGGCTTCTTTGTGGTGCCGGAGACGTCGCCGATTTCCTTGGTCTTGTGGTTGCCGGAGCGGCGCTTGGCCAGCTGCCAGTTCACCACGCGGGCGAGGATATCCTTGCGAACCGCCCGACCGAAGATGTCGTTGAACGTTGCGTCGTCCAACTCGATCTCGCCCTTCGGCTTGTTGTTGATGTCGATGACCTTGAGTTTCATGATTTCCTCACTCACTCCGCCGCTTCGGCCTTGCCCTTGAGGGCGGCCGGGAACGGCGCCTCCTTGGGCAGCGGCCGCTTCTTGGCGTCTTTAATGAGGACGTAGGAGCCCTCGTGGCCCGGAACGTTGCCCTTCACCATGACGATGCCGAGCGCGGGATCGGTGCCGACGACCTTGAGGTTCTGCGTGGTGACACGCTCGTCGCCCATGTGGCCGGCCATCTTCTTACCTTTGAAGGTACGGCCCGGATCCTGACGCTGACCGGTCGAACCAAGGCTACGGTGCGAGACCGAGACGCCGTGGGTCGCACGCAGACCGCCGAAGTTCCAGCGCTTCATGCCGCCGGCAAAACCCTTGCCGATGGTCGTGCCGGTTACGTCGACGAACTGACCGGCAACGAAATGCTCGGCCGAAAGTTCGGCGCCGACTTCCAAAAGCGCGTCCTTCGTCACGCGGAATTCCGCGATCTTCTGCTTCGGCTCGACCTTCGCCTTCGCGAAGTGCCCACGCTGGGCTTTCGAGACGTTCTTTACCTTCGCCTTGTCCAGGCCGAGCTGAACGGCGTTGTAGCCGTTCGACTCTTCCGTACGGACCGCGATGACCTGGCAACCAGCGACCTTCAACAAGGTCACGGGCACGTGCGCGCCATCTTCGGCGAAGACGCGGGTCATGCCCAGCTTCTGGGCAATGAGGCCGGTTCGCATAGGTGCCCCTCCTCTTAATTCTTCAACTTGATCTCGACGTCCACGCCGGCGGCGAGGTCGAGCTTCATCAGCGCGTCCACCGTCTGCGGGGTCGGATCGACGATATCGAGCAACCGCTTATGGGTGCGGATCTCGAACTGTTCGCGGCTCTTCTTGTCGACGTGCGGCGAACGGTTGACGGTGAAACGCTCAATGCGCGTCGGCAGCGGAATGGGACCGCGGACCTGGGCACCGGTACGCTTCGCCGTGGAGACGATCTCGTTGGTCGACTGGTCGAGCACACGATGATCGAACGCCTTCAGGCGGATGCGGATATTTTGGCTTTCCATCTTCTGGATCCTTTGGCCTTAAGGGCCTTACTCGACGATCTTGGCGACGACGCCGGCGCCGACGGTGCGGCCACCTTCGCGGATCGCGAAGCGCAGGCCTTCATCCATGGCGATCGGGGCGATCAGGTTGACCACCATCGAGATGTTGTCGCCCGGCAT